>NZ_JAOWFV010000017.1:0-242 GCF_030333505.1 Citrobacter sp. CK189
TGCTGGAGGTATCAGAAGTGCGAATGCTGACATAAGTAACGATAAAGCGGGTGAAAAGCCCGCTCGCCGGAAGACCAAGGGTTCCTGTCCAACGTTAATCGGGGCAGGGTGAGTCGACCCCTAAGGCGAGGCCGAAAGGCGTAGTCGATGGGAAACAGGTTAATATTCCTGTACTTGGTGTTACTGCGAAGGGGGGACGGAGAAGGCTATGTCGGCCGGGCGACGGTTGTCCCGGTTTAAGC
>NZ_JAOWFV010000018.1:0-213 GCF_030333505.1 Citrobacter sp. CK189
GGAAACGAGACTCGAACTCGCGACCCCGACCTTGGCAAGGTCGTGCTCTACCAACTGAGCTATTCCCGCTTAATCTTCGTATTCCAGGCCGCTGCCTGAAATCCTGCGATTGGGTGGTGCGTATCTGCTGATACTTTCAAATTTTGGAGCGGGAAACGAGACTCGAACTCGCGACCCCGACCTTGGCAAGGTCGTGCTCTACCAACTGAGCTA
>NZ_JAOWFV010000019.1:0-270 GCF_030333505.1 Citrobacter sp. CK189
ATGGTGGAGCTATGCGGGATCGAACCGCAGACCTCCTGCGTGCAAAGCAGGCGCTCTCCCAGCTGAGCTATAGCCCCATACAGTACAGTCAGAACCTCTTACCGATGATTTTTCCTGAGACAAGGCGTGGAATGACGAAGCATACTTAAAGTATGTGAGTCATTTCACAACGCAGTATTCAGGGAAAATCTGGTAGGCCTGAGTGGACTTGAACCACCGACCTCACCCTTATCAGGGGTGCGCTCTAACCACCTGAGCTACAAGCCTGTA
>NZ_JAOWFV010000001.1:0-221 GCF_030333505.1 Citrobacter sp. CK189
TGGCGTCCCCTAGGGGATTCGAACCCCTGTTACCGCCGTGAAAGGGCGGTGTCCTGGGCCTCTAGACGAAGGGGACACTGAAGTCTCAATCGCAAGACGCCTTGCTTCTTTCTTTTCATCAGACAATCTGTGTGGGCACTGCAAAGGCAGGTTCTTTAAGGTAAGGAGGTGATCCAACCGCAGGTTCCCCTACGGTTACCTTGTTACGACTTCACCCCAGT
>NZ_JAOWFV010000020.1:0-125085 GCF_030333505.1 Citrobacter sp. CK189
TCAGAAGTGAAACGCCGTAGCGCCGATGGTAGTGTGGGGTCTCCCCATGCGAGAGTAGGGAACTGCCAGGCATTAATTAAGTGAAGAGGCCATCCTGAGGGATGGCCTTTTTGCGTTTATGCGTCCGGGTGCTGCCCACGTACTATCGTCCCAGCCAACGCAAAACAAATGTAGCGATCTGTGGTATATCATTGATATCTAATAGCGGGACATCCAGGGAAAGCGGAATGTCGCTGGCGACGGCGATCACATGTTCATCAATGGTCAGCTCATCCACTTCATGCCCACACCCCTGTCGGAATAATAAGATCTTCGCCACCGCTTCGTGCTTAAAACCTTCAACAAGCACTATATCCAGCTTAGAAGCATCCATTCGACTCACCAGATACGTTAAATCCAGCTCAGGTTCTTCCGGTGTTTCTGTCATCAGCGCCCAACGTTGCTGACTGGCGACAAGCGTTTGTGCTGCGCCTGCCTTGCGTAACTCGTAACTGTCTTTGCCGGGCTTATCTACGTCCATATTGTGATGGGTATGCTTAATTAATCCTGGGCGAACCCCTCTGGCGCATAACGCTGGAATCAATTTCTTGAGCAGCGTAGTCTTACCGGTGCCGCTCCATGCGGCTATGCCGAGTAGTGGGATCATGATTTCTCCTGCCATCTGGCGAGTTCTTCCGGCGTATTCACATTCACAAATGCCTGCTTAAAATCACTGAAATCAACAGCATGACCACCGGCCTGGCGCATAAAGACCATGACCCGCCGTTCACCTGACCGGAGATATTCCTGTAAGAAAGGTGCTACGGAGCGATTAACCAGTGCAATTGTCGGGTGGTCCCGCTCGCCGTCGTGAACCCATACGACAGGCGCGTTATTACGCTGAGCTTTTAAACGTGCAACCAGATCGCGGGGAATGTAAGGCGTGTCGCAAGGGCAAAACAGAAACCAGTCTCCCTTCTCTTGCTGTAAAACAGACAACATACCCGCCAGAGGCCCCGGAAAATCGGCCAGTGAATCGGGGATCACTTTCAGACCGCTTTGTTGATAAATATCCTGATGGCGATTCGCGTTAATCACGACGGTTTCAAGCTGAGATGCCAGCGTATCAGCAACATGCTTCCAGAGTGGTTTGCCATCCAGCTCAAGCAGACCCTTATCTGCCCCCCCCATTCGCCTGGCTTTACCGCCTGCCAGCACAACCCCCGTTATTGCACTCTCCAGATTCACTGATATCGCCTCTTTTATTGTGGGATTGACCCTGCTAACGTATCTACATCAAATTAAGGAGCACAGCCATGAAATGTAAACGCCTGAATGAAGTCATTGAACTCCTGCAACCAGCCTGGCAGAAAGAGCCCGATCTTAATCTGCTGCAATTTTTACAGAAACTGGCGAAAGAGTCAGGTTTTGACGGCGAACTGGCGGATTTAACCGACGACATTCTGATCTATCACCTGAAAATGCGTGACTCCGCAAAAGATGCGGTGATCCCTGGCATTCAGAAAGATTATGAAGAAGATTTCAAAACGGCGCTATTACGCGCACGCGGCGTGATTAAAGAGTAAAACCTTGTAAGCGGCGCCACCGAAATCGCCACAAAATGATATCCTGAATCATTCGTAGTATTTTCCGGATGATGGGATGAACGATAACGCTTTTACTTTCCAGACATTACACCCGGATACCATCATGGATGCGCTGTTTGAACAGGGAATCCGGGTGGATTCCGGTCTTACCCCGCTCAACAGCTATGAAAACCGCGTCTATCAGTTTCAGGACGAAGACCGTCGGCGCTTCGTCGTTAAGTTTTATCGCCCTGAGCGTTGGTCTGCCGATCAAATACGGGAAGAGCATCAGTTTGCACTGGAACTGGTAAAAGATGAGGTGCCGGTCGCGGCGCCGCTTGTCCTCAATGGGCAGACGCTACTGAACCACCAGGGATTCCACTACGCGATTTTCCCAAGCGTCGGCGGGCGGCAGTTCGAAGCAGATAATATCGATCAGATGGAAGCGGTAGGACGCTATCTGAGTCGCCTGCATCAGACCGGGCGTAAACACCCTTTTGCCTTCCGGCCGACAATGGGCCTGGAAGAGTATCTCATTGAACCTCGCAAACTTTTCGAAGGCGCATCACTGATTCCCTCGGGGCAAAAAGCGGCTTTCCTGAACGCGACGGACACTCTTATTGCCGCCGTTACCGAACGTTGGCATACCCGTTTTGAGACGCTGCGTTTACACGGGGATTGCCATGCCGGAAATATCCTCTGGCGTGATGGCCCGATGTTTGTCGATTTAGATGATGCCCGCAATGGCCCTGCCGTTCAGGATCTGTGGATGCTGCTGAATGGCGATAAAGCCGAGCAGCGGATGCAGCTTGAAACGATTATCGAGGCTTATGAAGAAGTTAGCGAGTTTGATATTGCTGAAATAGAACTTATTGAGCCTTTACGCGCGATGCGTTTGGTTTATTATCTTGCCTGGCTGATGCGTCGCTGGGCTGATCCTGCGTTTCCTAAAAATTTCCCGTGGTTAACCGGGGAAGATTACTGGCAACGGCAGACTGCGACATTTCTTGAGCAGGCAAAAGTGCTGCAAGAACCCCCTTTACAATTAACGCCAATGTATTAAACGGACACATCAGGAGAGAGTTGATCATGAAAAAGATTTGGCTGGCGCTGGCTGGTATGATTTTAGCTTTTAGCGCATCGGCAGCGCAGTTCAGTGATGGTAAGCAATACATCACACTGGATAAGCCCGTTGCTGGCGAGCCTCAGGTTCTGGAGTTTTTCTCCTTCTACTGCCCGCACTGTTATCAGTTTGAAGAAGTGCTGCACGTTTCTGATAACGTGAAGAAGAAGCTGCCTGAAGGCACCAAAATGACCAAATACCACGTTGAGTTCCTGGGCCCATTGGGTAAGGACCTGACGCAGGCATGGGCTGTGGCGATGGCACTGGGCGTGGAAGATAAAATCACTGCGCCGATGTTTGAAGCAGTACAGAAAAACCAGACCGTTCAGTCTGCTGCCGATATTCGCAAAGTATTCGTTGATGCGGGTGTGAAAGGTGAAGACTACGATGCGGCATGGAACAGCTTCGTGGTGAAATCACTGGTTGCGCAGCAAGAAAAAGCGGCCGCTGATCTCCAGCTTCAGGGTGTACCGGCGATGTTTGTAAACGGCAAATATCAGGTTAACCCGCAAGGGATGGATACCAGCAGCATGGATATCTTCGTACAACAGTACGCCGATACCGTGAAACATCTGGTTGAAAAGAAATAAAAAAATCGCCGGTCATTGACCGGCGTTTTTGTTTTCCGCTTTAATCTTTTCTATCTGTTCGTCTTTTTCATTCCAGAGTGCATTCAACCAAAGCTGGAAACGGCGTTTGAATCCTTTGTCGTTCACATAGTCACCGTGCAGCTCTTCTTTAATCGGCTCCAGATCGATACGTACCACGATGCGCGTCAGTTTACCGCTCAACATATCGTAGAATGGTTTCCGATCGTTTTCCGGGTAGCAGAGGGTAACGTTGAGCAGCTTATCAAACTGAGACCCTAAGACGTTTAGCGCCATCGCGATCCCCGCCGCTTTTGGTGGGAGAAGGTTTTTATATGGCGAGCGAGTTTGCCGACGTTTCTCTTCGGTAAAACGCGAACCTTCGACAAAATTTACGATCGTTGTGGGATGCGCGCGAAATTTCTCGCAAGAACGGCGGGTTGTTTCTACATCTTTACCGCGTTGTTCGGGATGACGGAGCAAATAAGCGCGCGAGTAGCGTTTCATAAACGGCATATCCAGCGCCCAGCAGGCCAGGCCGATAAACGGCACCCAGGCTAACTGCTGCTTAAGAAAGTATTTATTCATTGGAATGTGCTTACGGAACAGAACGCAAAGCACCACGATATCGGCCCAACTGTGATGGTTACAAATAAGCAGATACCAGTTTTTCTTGTTCAGGCCTTCCAGCCCTTCCACGTCCCATTTAAGCCACGGATTGAGATGTAGCAGCAGCGCCAACCCTTCACACCAGCAGTACATCATGAAATTACAAAAAACGGATACCTTGCGCCAGACGACAGGAATGGGCAAAAGGAGCTTCACGATCCCGGCAAGGATGATCGGCACAGAACAAAAAATAGTGACCAAAATGGTCAATACGATACTCAGCAACAGCGTTATCGCAGCGAGTATTCTTGTCATAATTAAATTATTCAACGGGTTAGCCATAAATAGTGCGCGAAAGAGACGCAAGGGGCTGATTTTATCAGAAAACGCATCAAATGACGGGTCTTAGCGAAACAGAAAAAATATTGATATCTATCCACACACTGAGATAACGCTAAATAATGGGATAAAGTTCTGGTGATTTAATTAATATATTGAAAAATAAGAACAAGTTTAATGAAAATTAAATCATCAGGATGAAATTAAATGAAATGTAATAATTTATGCACAAAGTTATCCACAGCTCGCTTTGCGAGCGATCCAGAAGATCTACAAAACTTTTTCGACAAATGCGGCGAAAAACTCATGTTTTCATCCTGTCTGTGGCATCCTTTACCCATAATCTGATAAACAGGCACGGACATTATGGTTCAGATCCCAGAAAACCCACTTATCCTTGTAGATGGCTCATCTTATCTCTATCGCGCGTATCACGCCTTTCCTCCTCTGACGAACAGCGCAGGGGAGCCTACAGGGGCGATGTACGGTGTTCTCAACATGCTGCGCAGCCTGATTATGCAGTATCAGCCGACGCATGCCGCAGTGGTATTTGATGCCAAGGGTAAAACCTTCCGTGATGAGTTATTTGAACATTACAAATCGCATCGCCCGCCGATGCCTGATGACCTGCGTGCGCAGATTGAACCGCTGCATGCGATGGTAAAAGCGATGGGTCTGCCGCTGCTGGCTGTTTCGGGCGTGGAAGCGGACGACGTTATCGGTACGCTGGCGCGTGAAGCCGAGAAGGTGGGCCGTCCGGTGCTGATCAGCACCGGCGACAAAGATATGGCCCAGCTGGTGACGCCAAATATCACGCTGATTAATACCATGACCAATACGATTCTGGGCCCGGATGAGGTCGTGAACAAGTACGGTGTTCCACCCGAATTGATCATCGATTTCCTGGCGCTGATGGGCGACTCTTCCGATAACATTCCTGGCGTGCCGGGCGTGGGTGAAAAAACCGCCCAGGCGCTCCTTCAGGGGTTAGGCGGACTGGATACCCTGTATGCCGAATCAGATAAAATTGCGGGCTTAACCTTCCGTGGCGCGAAAACCATGGCCGGGAAGCTTGAGCAGAATAAAGAGGTGGCTTACCTCTCTTATCAACTGGCTACCATTAAAACGGATGTCGAACTGGAGCTAAGCTGCGATCAGCTTGAAGTACAACAGCCAGCGGCTGAAGAGTTGCTTGGCCTGTTTAAGAAATATGAATTTAAGCGCTGGACCACTGATGTGGAAGCGGGTAAATGGCTACAGGCGAAAGGTGCGAAGCCCGCAGCAAAACCGCAGGAAACCATTGTTATTGATGAAACGCCAGACGTGCCTGCGACCGCGCTTTCTTACGATAACTACGTCACCATCCTGGATGAAGCGACGCTGGAAAGCTGGATTGAGACGCTGAAAAAGGCGCCCGTTTTTGCATTTGATACCGAAACGGACAGCCTGGATAACCATGCGGCGAATCTGGTCGGTCTCTCTTTTGCTATTGAACCGGGCGTGGCGGCCTACGTTCCTGTGGCGCATGACTACCTGGATGCACCCGATCAGATTTCCCGCGAGCGAGCGCTGGAGCTATTGAAGCCGCTGCTGGAAGATGAGAAGGCGCGTAAGGTTGGGCAAAACCTGAAGTACGATCGCGGCGTATTGCAGAACTACGACATTGAGCTGCGTGGTATTGCTTTTGACACTATGCTCGAATCCTACATCCTGAACAGCGTTGCTGGCCGCCATGATATGGACAGCCTGTCCGAACGCTGGTTGAAGCATAAGACCATCACTTTTGAAGAGATTGCCGGTAAAGGCAAAAATCAGCTGACCTTTAACCAGATTGCCCTGGAAGAGGCCGGACGTTATGCCGCAGAAGATGCGGACGTTACGTTACAGCTGCATTTGAAAATGTGGCCAGAGCTACAGCAGTACAAAGGGCCGCTGAATGTCTTCGAGAATATCGAAATGCCGCTGGTGCCGGTGCTTTCCCGCGTAGAGCGTAACGGTGTAAAAATCGACCCTGCCGTGCTGCATAAGCATTCAGAGGAGATCACGTTGCGTCTGGCGGAGCTGGAGAAGAAGGCGCATGAGATCGCCGGAGAAGAATTTAACCTCTCTTCTACCAAACAGTTGCAAACCATTCTGTTTGAAAAACAGGGTATTAAGCCGCTGAAGAAAACGCCGGGCGGTGCGCCGTCCACCTCGGAAGAGGTGCTGGAAGAGCTGGCGCTGGACTATCCGCTGCCGAAGGTGATTCTGGAATATCGCGGGCTGGCGAAGCTGAAATCGACCTACACCGATAAACTCCCGCTAATGATCAACCCGAAAACCGGGCGAGTGCATACCTCTTATCATCAGGCGGTGACCGCGACGGGGCGTTTATCGTCTACCGATCCTAACCTGCAAAATATTCCGGTACGTAACGAGGAAGGACGCCGTATTCGTCAGGCGTTTATCGCTCCGCAAGATTACGTCATCGCATCAGCGGACTACTCGCAGATTGAGCTGCGTATTATGGCGCACCTTTCCCGCGATAAAGGTTTGTTAACCGCCTTTGCCGAAGGAAAAGATATCCACCGGGCGACGGCTGCTGAAGTGTTTGGACTGCCGCTGGAGAGCGTTACGGCTGAACAGCGCCGCAGCGCCAAAGCGATTAACTTTGGTCTGATCTACGGCATGAGCGCATTCGGTCTGGCGCGTCAGCTCAATATTCCGCGCAAAGAGGCGCAGAAGTACATGGATCTCTACTTCGAACGCTACCCTGGCGTACTGGAATATATGGAACGCACGCGCGCTCAGGCAAAAGAGCGAGGTTATGTTGAAACGCTGGAAGGGCGTCGTCTCTACTTGCCGGATATTAAATCCAGCAATGCTGCACGTCGTGCCGGTGCGGAACGTGCCGCCATCAACGCTCCGATGCAGGGGACGGCAGCAGACATCATCAAGCGCGCTATGATTGCCGTCGATAAATGGCTGCAAGATGAACAGCCGCGCGTGCGTATGATCATGCAGGTACACGATGAACTGGTGTTCGAAGTGCATAAAGATGATCTCGACGTGGTATCGAAAAAGATCCATCAACTGATGGAAAACTGCACGCGTATTGATGTGCCGTTGCTGGTGGAAGTGGGTAGCGGCGAAAACTGGGATCAGGCGCACTAAGGCTTTACTGAATAACGCGCTTTTTTCGTAACTAAGCAACATAAGATAGAACGTTTTGTGATGATCATTAGAATTCCCTATGTAAAGAATGAAAAAAAATTACAAAAAGTGCTTTCTGAGCTGCTCAAAAAAGAGTAAAGTTATTCGCGTAGGGTACAGAGGTAAGATGTTCTATCTTTCAGACCTTTTACTTCACGTAATCGGATTTGGCTGAATATTTTAGCCGCCCCAGTCAGTAATGACTGGGGCGTTTTTTATTTTGCTCGTCATACTTCAAGCTGCATACGCGTTGGCTTCGAATTATTCGGCTCATCCATGAGCCTCACCCTTACGGGCCGCCGCTTCGCGGCGTTCAAATCTGTTCCAGACAGATTTGTCGCTCACCCCAGTCACTTACTTATGTAAGCTCCTGGGGATTTGCTGTGTTGCCGCCTTAGAGCAAGAATAAAGAACTGTAGGCCGGATAAGACGCGCAGCGGCGCCATCCGGCATATCGGTGGGTTATTCCCCGTCCTGCGTCTCTTCCACGGGAGCCAGATCGTTAAACCAGCTATCCAGTTTCTGACGTAATTTATCCACGCCTTGCTTCTTCAGGGAAGAAAACGTTTCTACCTGCACATCGCCGTTAAAGGCCAGTACCGCTTCACGCACCATATTCAGCTGCGCTTTACGTGCGCCGCTGGCCAGTTTGTCCGCTTTGGTGAGTAAAACCAGAACCTGAATGTTGCTCTCTACGGCCCACTGGATCATCTGCTGGTCGAGATCTTTTAACGGGTGACGGATATCCATCAGTATCACCAGGCCTTGCAGGCTCTGACGTTTTTCCAGGTATTCGCCCAGCGCGCGTTGCCACTTACGCTTCATCTCTTCCGGGACTTCTGCATAGCCATAGCCGGGCAGGTCAACCAGACGTTTGCCTTCAACCACCTCAAACAGGTTGATGAGCTGAGTACGGCCCGGTGTTTTGGATGTACGCGCCAGACTCTTCTGATTCGTAAGCGTGTTCAGCGCGCTGGATTTGCCTGCATTGGAACGGCCAGCAAAAGCCACTTCGATTCCGGTATCGGAAGGTAAATGGCGAATATCAGGCGCACTCATCACAAAGTGCGTCTGTTGATAATTCAAATTAGTCAAAGCGGTCGTCTCCGTCAGTCAAAGCTTTGCAGCGATTATACCTGAACAGCGGCAAAAGACGGATTTTTCAGCATGGGGATGTGTGTAAGCTAAAACCATGCTCTTTGTGAGACATTGCCGATTGTTCTTATGCGAAATTTCAGAGTAAGCGCAGGTCGAAAATTAAGATAAAATAATAAAATCATAACGTTATGTTTCAGGCAATATTCTGAAAAGTGGACATTCGCGTTTCGATTACTTGTGCGTTTATGCCAGAAGAGTAAAGTAGCATCCATAGCGAGGAAGCTGTCAGGATTACGACTCAGGATGAGGGTCAGGAGCGCCAGGAGGCGAAGACGCAGGATTTGTCAGGAAGACAAACGTTCGGAGACGTTAGTAAAAGGAAATGGAAACAACACGGAATGTTTCAGGCTAAGGGAAAAACAGGGCGTGTTGGTAGCCAACAGGGATCGTAGAGCCCGTTAGGGTTGTTAGACAGCAAAAAAGGCGACAGATTACTCTGTCGCCTTTTTTCTTTATAGGGTTTCTGCTAGATTCCGCGGCAAATGAAACTCGTCATACTTCAGGTTGCATGTGCGTTGACTTCCTGCAACTCGAATTATTTAGAGTATATACTGACTAAAACAGCCAAAGACGAATCACTATGAAATCAACTTCTACACCACGCGGTAAAGGTCCCGCAAAAGCGCGTCGTAAAACACGCGAAGAGCTGAATCAGGAAGCGCGCGACCGTAAGCGTCAGAAAAAACACCGTGGTCATGCGGCGGGGAGCCGTGCGACAGGTGACAACGCGGCTTCAGGCGGTAAAAACCAGAACAAGCAGAAAGATCCACGAATTGGCAGTAAAACCCCCATTCCCCTGGGTGTGACTGAAAAAGTCACCAAACAGCACAAACCGAAGAGTGAGAAACCTATGCTTTCACCGCAGGCTGAGTTGGATTTACTGGAAACGGATGAGCGCCTGGATGCGCTGCTGGAACGTCTGGAAGCAGGCGAAACCCTGAGTGCGGAAGACCAAACCTGGGTAGATGCCAAACTGGATCGTATTGATGAGCTGATGCAGAAGTTGGGCCTCTCTTATGATGACGATGAAGAAGAGGAAGAGGACGAAAAGCAGGAAGATATGATGCGCCTGCTCCGGGGCGGCAACTAACGGGTTTACACCGTGGGCCTTCCCGTCCTGCTTATAACCCTTCCGGTTGTATGTTATCTGGTGTGGTTATTCGTTAAACTACAGCGGTTGTCGCGGCGACAGAAGTGGCTGCGCAACCGGTTTATTACCCGTAGTGGGGTAAAGCCGGTACGCCGTACCCGCCAGCGACGCCATCGGAAGGAGTGAGCATGTCTGAACAGTTGATAGACTGGGATCTGGCCCTGATCCAGAAATATAACTATTCCGGGCCACGATATACCTCGTATCCCACAGCGCTGGAGTTTTCGGAAGACTACGGCGAAGAGGCATTTCAGCACGCTGTGGCGCGTTACCCTGAACGTCCGCTGTCTCTGTACGTTCATATCCCGTTTTGCCATAAATTGTGCTACTTCTGCGGTTGCAACAAGATTGTGACCCGCCAGCAGCATAAGGCCGACCAATATCTCGATGCGCTTGAACAAGAAATTATTCATCGCGCGCCGCTGTTTGCCGGACGTCGCGTTAGTCAACTGCACTGGGGCGGCGGAACGCCAACGTACCTGAATAAAGCGCAAATCAGTCGGTTAATGACGCTTCTGCGTGGAAACTTTCATTTTAACGACGACGTCGAAATCTCGATCGAAGTCGATCCCCGTGAAATTGAGCTGGATGTGCTCGATCATTTACGCGCGCAAGGGTTTAACCGCCTGAGTATGGGGGTGCAGGACTTCAATAAAGACGTTCAGCGTCTGGTTAACCGCGAGCAGGATGAAGAGTTTATCTTCTCGCTGCTCAATCATGCGCGCGAGATAGGCTTCACCTCGACGAATATCGATCTGATTTACGGGCTGCCAAAGCAAACGCCGGAAAGCTTCGCCTTTACGCTCAGACGCGTGGCAGAGCTGAGCCCCGATCGCCTGAGCGTCTTTAACTACGCTCATTTGCCCACGTTATTCGCCGCTCAGCGCAAAATCAAAGAGGCTGACCTGCCCAGCGCGCAGCAAAAACTCGATATCCTGCAAGAGACCATCTCATCGCTGACGGAGACGGGCTATCAGTTCATCGGGATGGATCACTTTGCCCGCCCGGATGACGAGCTGGCCGTTGCCCAGCGTGAGGGCGTTCTGCATCGTAACTTCCAGGGCTATACCACTCAGGGCGATACGGACCTGCTGGGGTTGGGCGTTTCCGCCATCAGTATGATTGGCGACAGCTACGCGCAGAACCAAAAAGAGCTGAAGCGCTACTATCAGCAGGTGGATGAGCTGGGGAATGCGTTATGGCGCGGCATTGTGCTGACCCGCGATGACTGCATTCGTCGGGATATTATTAAGTCGCTGATCTGCAACTTCCGTCTCGATTACGCAGCGGTTGAACAGCAGTGGGATCTCAACTTCGCGGCGTACTTTGCGGAAGATTTAGCGCTGCTGGCGCCGCTGGCGAAAGATGGGCTGGTGGATGTGGATGATAAGGGGATTCAGGTTACGCCGAAAGGCCGTCTGCTGATCCGTAACATCTGTATGTGCTTTGATGCTTATCTGCGCCAGAAAGCGCGGATGCAGCAGTTCTCACGGGTGATTTAGTGGCGTTGCCCGGTGGCGCTACCGCTTACCGGGCCTACAAGTTAACATCAACCGTAGGTCGGATAAGCGTTAGCGCCATCCGGCACGCATTTAGCTAAACAGCCCAACCAGCGCTGCACACAGCACTGCGGCAACCGCAGTTTGTGGCGTGTGGCTGTCGACCGCTCCGCTCGATACCAGATTGATTAATGATTCCAGCATGATGATTCCCCCTGTTTGCCGGGCATGATCATACTCAACTCATCGGAACAGTAAAGCGCAAAATAACGGCAATTTGCGCTTAAATATTAATCTTTACACAACGACGAATCGTCACTCCATACCCAGCTCTTTTAGCTTGCGAGTCAGGGTGTTACGACCCCATCCCAGCAGCCGTGCCGCTTCCTGTTTATGCCCCTGGGTATGACGCAGCGCGGTGGTTAACAGCGTACGCTCCAGCTCAGGCTGCGCTTCAGAAAGCAGGTTTTGATGACCGGAACGCAACGCGCGATCCGCCCACTGCGCCAGCAATGTGGCCCAACTGTCTGACTGTATGTGCGACTGGCTGTCTGGCACCGTGGCTTCAAACAGCTCGCCGGGTAAGTCCTGAATCAGAACCTCCTGTCCGGCGGCCATCACTGTTAACCAACGGCAGGTATTCTCCAGTTGACGCACGTTGCCAGGCCAGGCCAGACGCGTCAGCGCCGCTTCGGTTTCCGGGTGGAGCAATTTGGCTTCGACGCCCAGCTCGCGAGCAGCCACTTGCAGGAAATGCCGCGCCAGGCGTGGAATATCTTCCCGGCGCTCGCGCAGCGGCGGTAAATGTACGCGAATCACGTTCAGGCGGTGGAACAGATCTTCACGGAACTTACCTTCCTGTACGCGTAATTCCAGGTTCTGATGGGTGGCGGCGATAATCCGCACATCAACCTTCACCGGCGCATAGCCACCAACGCGGTAAAACTGCCCATCGGCTAAGACGCGTAGCAAACGCGTCTGCACATCCAGCGGCATATCGCCGATCTCATCGAGAAACAGCGTGCCGCCGTCGGCCTGCTCAAAGCGCCCCTGACGAATGGTATTCGCCCCGGTGAACGCCCCTTTTTCATGACCAAACAGTTCGGACTCGATCAAATCCTTCGGAATAGCCGCCATATTCAGGGCGATAAAGGGAGCTTTTACGCGTGGGCTATGGCGATGCAGCGCATGGGCGACCAGCTCTTTACCGGTCCCGGACTCGCCGTTGATCAGCACGCTGATAGACGAGCGTGAGAGGCGGCCAATAATGCGAAAGACATCCTGCATCGCGGGCGCTTCGCCGATGATATCGGTTGTCGGGCCGTTGATCTGGACATTGCGCGGCTGTTGCTGCTCCTGATAATGGCTGATCGCGCGTTCAACCAGCGCGACCGCTTCGTCAATATCAAAAGGCTTTGGCAGATAATCAAACGCGCCTTGTTGATAAGCGCTGACGGCGGCATCGAGATCGGAATGCGCCGTCATTATGATGACCGGAAGCATGGGGTGACGCTGTTTGATCTGTTTTAACAGCGCCAGTCCGTCCATTCCCGGCATACGGATATCCGACAGCAGGACATCCGGCGTTTTACTCGCCAGCGCATCCAGCACTTCGTTGCCGCTTTCAAATGTGGTGCAATGTAATCCCGCCCCGGCGAGCGCACGTTCAAGCACCCAACGGATGGAACTATCGTCATCGACTACCCAGACTATCCCTCGTTGCATAAACGTCACCTTTATTTCCTGATAGGCAGGTAAACCGAGAACTCGGTATGACCCGGCCAACTGGTAAATTCAATTTTGCCGGAATGCTGATCAATCAAATTACGGGCAATGGATAAGCCCAGCCCGGTGCCGCCTTCGCGGCCGCTGACCATCGGGTAAAACAGCGTGTCCTGTAAATGGGACGGAATACCCGGCCCGTTGTCCTCAACGTCGATGCGCGCCGCCAGGCGATAACGCACGCCATGCAGCGTCAGCTGGAATGCGGTACGGGTACGCAGAATGATTTCACCGCCTTCCGGCCCTAACGCCTGTAAAGCGTTACGCACGATGTTCAGCAGGACCTGTTCAATCTGGTCCGGGTCGTGAGGCAGTTCCGGCAGACTGGGGTCGTAATCACGAATCAGCGTGACGTTCTCCGGCAGCTCCATCGACACCAGTGCGACGACGCGTTCTGCGACTTTGTGGATACTCTCCGTGACGTGCATACCTGGCTGTTGCGGCCCCAGCAGTCGGTCAACCAGATTACGCAGCCTGTCGGCCTGCTCAATAATGACTTTGGTGTACTCCAGCAACGCCGGGTCAGGCAGGGCTTTACTGAGAAGCTGGGCCGCGCCGCGTAAACCACCAAGCGGGTTTTTGATCTCATGCGCCAGACCGCGCACCAGGTCGCGGGCGGCGATTTGCTGGGCATGCTGAAGCTGTTCCTGGCTCAGGCGACGCTGGTTATCCATCGGCGCCATTTCCAGCAGGATGAAGTTATCCGGCAGGCGCTGGGCGGTTAGCGAGAGAATATGAGAGCGTCCGTCGATCACCAGCGTGACTTCGTTGTCCGTAAATCCCTGACCCGCTTCCAGGCTTTCGCGCATCAGCCCAATATTTAATGAAAAATAGCTCAACAGCTCAGGCAGCGGCGTACCAAACAGCTTGCGGGCGCTTTGGGCGAGCAGCTGTTGTGCGGCCGGGTTGGCGTAATGCACCGCCAGCTCGTCGTCGACCAGTAAGATGCTGTTGATTAAAGAATTGAGGATCTGCCCAGCATCGGGCTGCGTGCCTGTTGCCATTTAGCAGTCTCCTGGAATAGTTTGCACCAATTTAGTGCATTATAGCTTTTTACGTGTAAAAAGCGCGTGGGATCAGAACGTTGGTGGAGAAAAAAGCCCATCGTGTGATGGGCTACAGATGAGTGGCAAACGTTGTGCCGGATGGCGGCTTTGCCTTATCCGGCCTACAAGGTGATGTTACCGGTAGGCCTGATAAGCTTGCGCCATCAGGCGTCTTATCATTCGCCATCAATCTCAAACCTGCCTGAACAGGCTAAAAGTTCCACGGCAACTCAACGATTAAACGCTGTAGTACAGCTCAAACTCTACCGGGTGCGGCGTCATGCGCACGCGGTCATTTTCTTCAATGCGCAGGGCGATGTACGCGTCGATCGCTTCATCAGTGAACACGCCGCCTGCTTTCAGGAATTCACGGTCAATATCCAGCTCGTTGAGCGCTTCTTCCAGAGAGCCTGCAACCTGTGGGATCTCTTTCGCTTCTTCCGGCGGCAGGTCATACAGGTTTTTGTCCATCGCTTCGCCTGGGTGGATCTTGTTCTTAATACCGTCAAGACCCGCCATCAGCAGAGCGGCAAAGCACAGGTACGGGTTCGCAGCCGGGTCCGGGAAGCGCACTTCGATACGACGCGCTTTCGGAGAGGCAACAACCGGAATACGGATAGAGGCAGAACGGTTACGGGCGGAGTAGGCCAGCATGACCGGTGCTTCATAACCCGGAACCAGACGTTTGTAGGAGTTAGTGGTCGGGTTCGCTAGGGCGTTGATCGCTTTCGCATGTTTGATTACGCCGCCGATGTAGTACAGCGCCTGCTCAGACAGACCCGCATATTTGTCGCCGGAGAACAGGTTAGTCCCGTTTTTGGACAGGGACATGTGGCAGTGCATACCGGAACCGTTATCGCCGAACATCGGTTTTGGCATAAAGGTCGCAGTTTTACCGAAACGGTGAGCGACGTTGTGCACAACGTATTTGTAGATCTGAATTTCGTCCGCTTTTTTGGTCATGGTGTTGAAGCGGGTTGCCACTTCGTTCTGACCTGCGGTTGCCACTTCGTGGTGGTGTGCTTCTACAACCAGACCCATTTGCTCCATAACGGAACACATTTCAGAACGGATGTCCTGAGAAGAGTCTACCGGCGGAACCGGGAAGTAACCGCCTTTTACTGCCGGACGGTGACCTTTGTTGCCACCTTCGTACTGGGTGGAGGAGTTCCATGCGCCTTCGATATCGTCGATAGCGACGTGGGAACCGGAGATAGAAGAACCGAAGCGGATATCGTCAAACAGGAAGAACTCTGGCTCTGGCCCGAACAGAACGGTGTCTGCGATGCCGGTAGAGCGCAGGTACTCTTCCGCGCGCTTGGCGATGGAACGCGGGTCGCGATCGTAACCTTGCAGGGTGCCTGGCTCCAGGATGTCGCAACGAATAATCAGCGTAGAATCAGCGTAGAACGGGTCAATGACCGCAGTGGATGCGTCCGGCATCAGAACCATGTCGGATTCGTTGATACCTTTCCAGCCACCGATCGAGGAGCCGTCAAACATTTTGCCTTCTTCAAAGAATTCGGCATTCACCTGATGAGCAGGAATCGTGACGTGCTGTTCTTTACCTTTGGTATCGGTGAAGCGCAAATCAACAAACTTCACTTCATGCTCATTCAGCATCGTCAAAACGTGTTCAGCGGACATACTTAACTCTCCCGGATTGGTCATTGTCGTCGTGGTAACGAAGTCTTCAATTCTGCAAAAATTGGCCGTGTCGCCGTAAAAAATACAAAGCGAAATCTGTGCCAACTTTTAAATTGCCCCTAAAAGGCGTTATCATGCGCACCATCGTGCAAAAGGGCCGCACCATAGTGGATATGTTGCACCAATATAGTGCTTTAATGTGAACATTAAGCACCATGTTGGTGCAATGGACAGTGAGTGACCCTTTTAACGCTCCGTGAAAGCGATCACAAAGAAACTCTGCAATACTTGTTTGCGGAGGATCTCTGTGATCCTGTTTTGTAGTGCGATTAATCCGTGTACAATAACGCGCTATTTCTAATGCCTGAGGCAAAGTTGTGATCGAAAATTTGCGTAACATCGCCATCATCGCGCACGTTGACCACGGTAAAACTACCCTGGTCGATAAGCTGCTACAGCAATCCGGTACGTTTGATGCGCGTGCCGAAACTCAAGAGCGTGTGATGGACTCCAACGATTTGGAGAAAGAGCGTGGGATTACCATCCTCGCTAAAAACACTGCTATCAAATGGAATGATTACCGTATCAACATCGTTGATACCCCAGGACACGCCGACTTCGGTGGTGAAGTTGAACGTGTAATGTCCATGGTAGACTCCGTGCTGCTGGTGGTTGACGCATTTGACGGCCCGATGCCGCAGACGCGCTTCGTGACCAAAAAAGCCTTTGCTCATGGCCTGAAGCCGATTGTTGTTATCAACAAAGTTGACCGCCCTGGCGCGCGCCCTGACTGGGTTGTAGACCAGGTATTCGACCTGTTCGTTAACCTCGACGCGACCGACGAACAGCTGGACTTCCCGATCATCTACGCTTCGGCGCTGAACGGTATCGCAGGTCTGGATCACGAAGATATGGCGGAAGACATGACCCCGCTGTATCAGGCGATCGTTGACCACGTACCGGCACCGGACGTTGACCTGGACGGCCCGCTCCAGATGCAGATCTCTCAGCTGGACTACAACAACTATGTTGGCGTTATCGGCATTGGTCGTATCAAACGCGGTAAAGTGAAGCCGAACCAGCAGATCACTATCATCGATAGCGAAGGCAAAACCCGTAACGGTAAAGTGGGCAAAGTGCTGACTCACCTGGGTCTGGAGCGTATTGATAGCGACCTGGCGGAAGCGGGTGATATCATTGCAATCACCGGTCTGGGCGAGCTGAACATCTCCGACACCATCTGCGATCCGCAGAATGTTGAAGCGCTGCCAGCGCTGTCTGTTGATGAGCCGACCGTTTCTATGTTCTTCTGCGTAAACACCTCTCCGTTCTGCGGTAAAGAAGGTAAATACGTGACCTCTCGTCAGATCCTTGAGCGTCTGAACAAAGAACTGGTACACAACGTTGCGCTGCGCGTTGAAGAAACCGAAGATGCGGACGCGTTCCGTGTATCCGGTCGTGGTGAACTGCACCTGTCCGTTCTGATTGAAAACATGCGTCGTGAAGGTTTCGAGATGGCGGTTTCCCGTCCGAAAGTTATCTTCCGCGAAATCGACGGCCGTAAACAAGAGCCGTACGAAAACGTCACGCTGGACGTCGAAGAGCAGCACCAGGGTTCTGTGATGCAGGCGCTGGGCGAGCGTAAAGGCGACCTGAAAAACATGAATCCAGATGGCAAAGGCCGCGTACGTCTTGACTACGTGATCCCAAGCCGAGGTCTGATCGGTTTCCGTTCAGAGTTCATGACCATGACCTCCGGTACGGGTCTGCTGTACTCCACCTTCAGCCACTACGACGATATCCGTCCGGGCGAAGTGGGCCAGCGTCAGAATGGCGTACTGATCTCCAACGGTCAGGGTAAAGCGGTTGCGTTCGCACTGTTCGGTTTGCAGGATCGCGGTAAGCTGTTCCTGGGTCACGGCGCGGAAGTTTACGAAGGCCAGATCATCGGTATTCACAGCCGTTCTAACGACCTGACCGTAAACTGCCTGACCGGTAAGAAACTGACCAACATGCGTGCGTCTGGTACTGACGAAGCAACGGTTCTGGTTCCGCCGATCAAGATGACCCTGGAGCAGGCTCTGGAGTTCATCGATGACGACGAACTGGTAGAAGTGACTCCAACCTCTATCCGTATTCGTAAACGTCACCTGACGGAAAACGATCGTCGTCGTGCAATGCGCGGCGCGAAAGAAGAGTAATACGGGCTTACAAAATCGGCCTGATAACTCCGATTCGTAGGCCGGATAAGGCGTTAGCCGCCATCCGGCAACAAAAAGCCGCTGATTTCAGCGGCTTTTTTATTATCCTGTTCAGAAGAAATATTTTACCCCGACACGAATCTGGTTTTGCTCCCGATGGTAGGGCTCCACATTGCGATCCAACCAACGTAACTCTAAGTACGGCAGCCAGTTCTGGTTAATCCGATATCTGAAAGTATTGGTAATTTCCCAGTGGTGTTTGGTTCCGTTGCTGCTGTTAAAATCATTCACATTATAAAAATAGTGTGGCTCAAAGGTATAAGAAAATTTATCAGTAATGATGAAATTCCAGTAGTTGCCGATTTCATAGCTATCGTTATTATCTAATTCACCATTTAAATCAGTAGAACTGTAGTTATTATGGTTGTAACGGTTACGAACCGTCAGATTAAACCACGGTGTGAATTTATAATTGACGTCCAGATAAACAGCGCCGCCAGAACCGATGCTTTTATCGTTTATCAGACCACCGGGTTGAATGGTTAACCGGTCCGTCGGTTTAAATAACGGATACCAACCCTCAATTTCATTATAACCATGCTTTAATTCATCATCACGCTGTAGCGTATAGGTGTTGGTCAACATAATTCCAGCCCCCATATCGGAGTTGTAGCCAACGCGCAGCATGAATTCCATTTGATCGGATGCCAGATTATAGGCCTCGCGGTTTTCCACATAAGCGCCCGCAAAAACAGAAGTGGAGATAACAGAGGATAACAGCATTATTGTGTTCAACGTTTTCATAGTAAATCCATTTTTTAAGCGTAGGGAGCCGCTATCCATCGAAATGGATAGAGCGGCAATTATTTTATTTAATTAGAACAGAGGTTTTTTAATGGCTTACAACGCCGGTTTGTATCGATTGTTTCTTTCGTTGGCTAATTTCCTCAATAATAAAAGCAAAGCGTTTTTCATTGAGCTTATAAAAAAAGCCCATTGTGAGTGCGGCGATAATCGCCAGGCCGCATGGCCAGAGAAATATCAGCTGACGCAGGCCAAGTAACGTCTCCGCGCTTTGCGCTATGTTCGGCACGTAGCCAATTTGCGTCAGCATAATGCCGGGCAAGAAACCCGCCAGCGCCGCAGAAATTTTTCGTGAGAAGGTATAACCGGTATAGACCGACCCTTCCGCACGAATGCCTGTTTTCCATTCGCCGTAATCGACCGTATCAGGAACCAGCGCCCAGTTCAGGCTGTTAACGAACGCGGTGCCGAAAAACGCCATGCAGGAGAAGATCACGAACAGGAAAGAGGTTCCACCCCAGAGAAAGTTCAGCACATCGCCGATAGCCCACAGCGTCAGGCCGCCGAGATAGACCTGCTTTTTCCCAAACCGTTTTACGGTTACGGGCACCAGCAGTACGCCGACCAGAATGCACCCCATACTGAAAAATCCCATCCATGACAGCAAATGGATGTCGTTCAGCACGTACTGGGTGTAATAGACCTGAATCGCCAGTTTGATGTTAAACGCGGCCAGCGTACATAAGTTGGCCACGCAGAGCACCAGCAGCGGCGGATTGCGGAAAATCGCACAGAAGGATTTAAGAATGCTGGGCTTATGGTGGGCCGGAACGATATCGATATACCGTTCTTTCACCCCGCTGAAACACCACCACATACTGAACAGGCCGCAAACGGAGAAAATCAACGCGGCTACCAGATAACCCAGAGAAGATGACTGGGTGAAGAGCGCCTGAATCGGCATAAAGCCAACGGTACACAGCAACAGACCGAGCGTTGCGCCGCCCTGACGCCATGCTGCGAGTTGGGCGCGCTCATGCGGGTTTCTGGTGATAGCGGGCACCATCGCCCCGTATGAGCAATTCATCAGGCTGTAAAACAGGCCAAACAGCATGAACAGTACGGTTGCCAGCGCTGTTTTGACCGTCAGTGTAAAATCGGTGGCGAGAAACTGCGCGCTGGCAACCAGCGCGACAGGAAATGATGCATACAGAATGAAAGGGCGAAACTTACCTTTAGCGCCAATATGACGACGGGAATCCAGCAGCACCCCCGTCAACATATCGGTGAACGCGGTAAAGAACTTCGCCACCAGAAAGATAATTCCACCGTAATATGCGGGCATCCCCAGTTCATCGGTATAAAACTTAAGCAGATACAGCGTACCGATACACAGCATCAAATTTGAGCCGAAGTCACCCATGCCATAGGCATATTTTTCCCGTAGGCTCAGTTTTAGCGTCAGCGGATCATGGTCAGACATAATCGCTCCTCAATAACGCCCCGAAGGGCGCCTTTATTATCATTGTTAAGCCGTTTGTTTACGGGCTTCTATCTCTTCAACGATGCGGACATACATCTTCTCGTTGAGGTTGTAGAAACACCCCATTGCAATGATGGTTATCACCGCCAGCGCGCACGGATAAATGAAGATCAGCTGCCGCAAACCTTCGACAGTGCCTGCCGATTGCACCACATTGGGCACGTAGCCGATTTGGGTCAGCATCCAACCGGGGAAGAAGCCCGCCAGCGCCTGAGACACCTTACGGAAGAAGGTAAAACCGGTGTATACCGTTCCTTCTGAACGCACGCCGGTGCGCCATTCACCGTATTCCACCGTGTCGGAGACCAGCGCCCAGTTCAGGCTGTTCACAAACGCTGAACCGAAAAACGCCAGGCAGGAAAACGCGACAAAACTGACCGAGCCGCCGCCAAAGAAGTAGTTGAGAAGATCGCCGATAACCCAAACCAGCAGGCCGCCGATGTAGACCTTTTTCTTGCCGAAGCGTCTTACCGCGCCGGGCATTAAAAAGACGCCGATGAAAATGCAGCCCATGCTGAAAAAGCCCATCCAGGAGAGAAGGATCGGGTCATTCAGTACGTACTGGGTGTAATACACCTGGATCGCCAGCTTAACGTTGAAAGCGCCCAGGGTGCAGAGATTCGCGATACATAAAATGAACAGCGGACGGTTCCCGGCAATGGCGCGAAACGACTGGAGCAGCCCCGGTTTTTCGGTCGCTTCAACCGGTTTTACCTCCACATAACGCTCTTTGACGCCTGCGTAGCAGAGCCACATAAACAGCAGGCCAAACAGTGAGAACAGCGTGGCGGCGAAAATATAGCTTAGCTGTGCGTTCCCTTCGATCAGATTCATCACCGGAACAAAACCGACGGTGCACAGCAGCAGGCCGAGCGTGGCGCCGCCCTGACGCCAGGCGGCAAGAGAGGCGCGCTCATCCGGGTTTTTGGTAATGGCGGGCACCATCGCGCCATACGAACAGTTCATCATGCTGAAGAACAGGCCGTACAGCATAAACAGCACCGTCGCCATCACCGTCTTACCGGTGATTTCAAACGGCGTGCCGACAAAGTTGGCGATGGCCAGCAGGGTCACCGGAAACGCGGCATAGAGCACGAACGGACGGAACTTGCCTTTTGGGCCGATTTTACGCCGCGAGTCGAGCATAATCCCGGTGCCCATATCGGTGAAGGCGGTAAAGAATTTGGCGATCAGGAAAATAATACCGCCATACGTGCCCGGTAGACCCAGCACATCGGTATAAAACTTAAGTAAATAAAGCGTACCAATATCCAGCAGGATATTGGAGCCTAAATCACCCATCCCATAGGCAAGTTTTTCTTTAAACGGCAAGCGTAGGGTCGCCGGATTTGATGACGTTTGACTCATTATTTTTCTCCATATGCCCGTGAGTTTCCCCACGGGCGAGCCGTATTAGATAGTGCGTAAAGAGGCAAACAGAGATGCCCACTCGCTCTCTGCACGGTAAAAGACCGGAGGCTTGCCGAGCGGCGCGTCCACGGTAATCTCGCCGCCGCGAAGCGTTTCGCCCGTCCACGCGTTGATCCAGTTATCCTCAGGTAGATATAGCGTCCAGTCGCGGCGTCCTTGTTCGTGGACCGGCGCAACCAGCAGGTCGCGACCCAGCAGATACTGATACTTCAGGGTGTAGGTCTGCGCATCGTCCTCGTAGTGCAGGAACAGCGGGCGCATGACCGGCAGACCGGTTCTGGCGTTCTGCGCCACCGCCTGTTTGAGATACGGTTTCAGGGTGGTAAAGACGGTTGTCATACGGGCAAAGTGGGCGATAGTTTCCGCGTCGCCATCAAACTGCCAGTTATCGCCGGGGCGGTTCCCTTCGTGGGTACGCATCATCGGGGTGAAGGCGCTGAAGTCACACCAGCGCAGCAGCAGCTCTTTACTGCGCTTCATGTCGAACAGGGTGGTATAACCGCCAATATCGCTGTGATGCAGACCGTGACCCGTCATCGCCAGCGACAATGCGGCAGGCACCACGGAGGCGAGACCGTCGTCCAGACTCCAGTCGACGTTCTGATCGCCCGCCCACATCATGGTGGAGTATTTCTGGCTGCCGGTATAACCCGCACGCATAAAGAACAGGATCTCGCCCAGCTTGCCGGTCTCTTGTAGCGCTTCGTAGTTACATTTCGCCCACAGCGCCGGCCAGGCGTTATGCATAATTTCCGCGCTGACGCCGTTATGCAGGTAAGTGTCGGTTGGCAGGTATTCCCCGAAATCCGCCATCCAGCCGCCGCAACCCAGCTCAATCATATTTTTCTTGATGACATTCTTGAACCAGTCATAGGCTTCAGGATTGGTCAAATCCACGACGCCGCCATAAAACTCGCCGAACTCAACCAGATAGTCATCGCCCGCAGCGTCTTTTGCCAGATAACCGTGTCTGGCCGCTTCGGCACAAAGATCTTTATCGCTGGCGACGTAAGGATTGATGTAGGAGAGGAACTGCACGCCTTCTTCTTGCCATTGTTTGATACGGGTATCCAGCTGCGGATAGTTGTCGCTGTTCCACTTCCAGTTCCACATCACGCGTTTGCCGAAAGAGGTCATGCGGATGCCGGACCAGTCCTGCGCCCAGATGCCATTCACCTTCACGCCTGCGTTGCGCATGGTGTCCAGCTTCTGCTGGCAGACGTCGGTGCCGCCCTGAATGCCGAGCGTCACGCCGTCGTAAACCCAGTCCGGCAACACCGGCTGGCGGCCTAACAGCGCCGTCAATTTTTCCAGCAGGGCGATGTAGCTGTCGGCGCATTCAAAACGCAGGGTGGCGTTGTCTTCCCATAGCGCCAGCTCATGGTATTCCGGCGCGCTAAAGTCGAAATTCATGTAGCAGCTGTTATCGACGTGGCAGTAGTACTTTTGCGTGCTGACAAAAGTGGGCTGTGGGAAAAAGGTCCAGTAGTAATCCCCGCCCGCGTTTTCTTTGCAGTCCGCCTGCCAGGTGACATAGCTGTTTTTGTTGCGCCCGACGCCTTGTTCGCTGGTCCAGAGCGGGAAAGGCTTGCCGCGCAAATCGAAATAAGAGAACTGTTCGCCGCAGCCATAGATGTGATCTTCTGGCTGGGCGGCCAGGCGTAACCAGATGCGGTTATGGGTAAGATCGCTGTTTTGCAGTTTCAGCGTCAGGCGGCCCGCCTCATCGGTGGCGATGTGTAACGCTGCGCTGATGGCATCGCCGCGATTGAAATGGATCAACCAGCCATCCGGGGACTGGCTTATCGTTGCGTCAGTCAGCGCGATTTTCTCATTCAGCTTATCTTTTATGCTGAAATTACCGCGAAACATGTCGATATCGGCGACGCCGGCGCCAATCCACAGGCAGGGATTTTCTGCGCTGTGGGATAGCAGCAGACGATCTTGCCAGCTCAGGGTGAAGCCGCCATCGGTTGTTGTCAGGGTGATATTGTGTAGGGTATGCATAAGTTTTCTATCCTCAATGTTGCCGGACGGCAGCGCTCTTGCCTACGGTTAGCATGGCGCTCGTCGGCCGGATAAGACGCCTTAACGTCGCCATCCGGCATGTCATATTGTTATTTCGCGTTGCTATCCAGCAGGCCCGCAGCAACGGCGGGTGCCAGCCCCGGCGCCAGCGGCAGGCGCGGGATCACCAGGCAGTGCAGCAGGTGGTAAATATCCTGCTTGCCGTCCCACACTTTGGTGGTCACCTGGTTATTGGTATCCAGCTCCTGCCACCACGAACCGTTCTCGTAGTCCATCAGATAAGTGATGCAGTAATCCCACCACTTCTGATACCAGGCTTCGTATTGGCTATCGCCGGTGAGGGTATACAGGGCGTAAGCGGTGCCCATTGCTTCCACAATCGGCCAGCGCACTCTTTCACGTACAATCGGTTTGCCGTCCCAGTCCACGGAGTAGACGAAGCCGTCTGCGCCATCGGGCGCCCAGGCGTCGCGAAGGGTGGCGTGGAATAACCCTTTGGCATCTTCCAGCAGCCAGGCGGGGGGAGTTTCAAAACGCGCTTCCAGGGCCGCATGCAGGTGCAGCATCAGGCGACCCCACTCGATCCAATGCCCCGGCGTGCCGCCGTAAGCGCGGAAACGGTGGGCAGGGTTATCTTTGTTGTAATCGCGGATGGGGTTCCACTGCGCATCGAAGTGCTCGTTGACGCGGTAGTCGCCGTTGCGGGCCACATCGTGAATAATGACGGAGGCGATGCGCAGCGCGCGGTCGAGCCATTTACGATCATGGGTCACGTCGTACACGATCAAAAAAGCCTCTACGGCATGCATGTTGGCGTTGCCGCCACGGTAATCTTCGGTCTGGCTGAAGGCTTCGTCCCAGGACTCCAGGCACATCTGCTCCTCTTCGCTCCAGAAGTATTTTTCGATGACCTCGATCGCGTCATCCAGCAGTTTTCTGGCCTGTGGATGGCCCGTGGTGACGGCGCTTGCCGCCCCTAACAGGACGAAGAAATGCTGATATCCCTGTTTGGAGGCGTCCATCACGCCTTCATCGTTCACACAGGCATACCAGCCGCCGTAGCGCCGATCGCGTAACGCGCCGTTCAACGCGTTAATACCATGGTCGACTAACTGATATGCGCCCGGACGGCCCATTGATGCAGCAACGGAATAAACGTGCAGCATACGGGCGGTAATCCACAGGTGCGTACCCATCTCCGCTCTGATCTGCCCCTGGTTTCCCAGCCAGCCGAAACCGGTAGGTACTGCGGATTTTTTCCCAAAGTCAAAAATGCGATCGGTTTCTTGCTCCAGCCAGCGGTTGTGGCTCAACGTGTTAAACCATTTCATGCTTTCATCCTCACATTAACGACGACGGGCCATCATTTCGTCGACGATCTCACCCAAACGCTGCAACTTAGGCACAGAAATATCACGCAGCATCAGTTCGGTATCCGGCAGGCCAATCACCGATGACCAGACGGCGCGACCCGCCAGAAAACCGGATGCGCCCGCAGTCATTGCGACTCTGACCGCCCGAGGGAACAATTTTTCATCAATACCGGAGGAGAGGATGACCCACGGCATATTGATATGCTCGTTCAGGCGCTGTGACGCGGCGAGAAGGTCGTGCTGTGCGCCTTTGCCGTACAGCGGCATTTCAACTTTGTAGAGATCCGCGCCGCTGTCGCCCAACTCTTTCGCGGCATCAATGATGGCCTGTTCACGGTCGAACTTATCGCCACGGCGAGGTGGGCGCACAACCGGTTCGATAATGCTCACCAGACCATTGCTGTGGCACATCTCATTAAATTCTTTGACCATATCAAGACGCTGTTGGGCGTCTTCATCGCTGCGCCAGAGCACCAGCAGTTTTAGCGCTTTACCGCCGTCTTGCTTTATCGCTTGTGGATTGATTTTTTTATCAATGACGACGCTATCGACAGGAATGCCATTGCCGGGAATGAACGCATCGGCGGCGACGATCATGGCGCAGTTTTTCGCAATCGCGTTTTGCTCCACCACCTGGCGGTAACAGAACTGCTGGTCAATCAGAATGGCGGAGGCATAAGGAGACAGCGCTTTTGCGGCATTCACTTTGAAATCCGTCAGTACGCTGTCGGCAACAGGAGACTTCGCACCAGCAGCTGCAAACATTAAGCGCATCGCTTCACGCTGATCGACCGCCAGCATGGCAAAGCCGCCGGATGCGCGCGTAATGTCTTTGATGGTGTAGTTGTTCATTCAGTTTTCCTTTATTCAGTCGTTACATTTTGAATTTGTTCGGTAATCCGGCGCTGTTACGCACCTGTTCGAGAATGGCTGTCCAGTCTTCCCGGCCACGACCGGCGGCGCGAGCCTGGTTATAAACTTCACGGGATGCGGCGCCGAGCGGCATCGGCACATGCAGTTGGTTGGCAACATCCAGCGCAATCCCCAGATCTTTGTGCGCCAGATCGATCATGAAGGAGGGAGAAAGGTCGCCTTTCAGCACTTTGTTCGGCCAGGAGGTGGTGAAGTGGCCTTTGCCTGCCGGGGTTCCGCTCATCACTTTTAACGCGACGTCGAAGGAGAGGCCCAGCGCTTCGCATAACGCGGCGGCTTCGGCAGAAAGCGCATTCAGCGCGATGCTCATATAGTTATTGATAAGCTTTACGCGAATCCCCATGCCGGGGCCGCCAGCGTTAATCAATTCATTGCCCATCGCCATCAGTACCGGCGTTGCGCGCTCCACCTGTTCTGCGCTGCCGCCTGCCAGTAATAGCAACGTCCCCGCAATGGCGTGATCGGATGTTCGACCGACCGGGACATCCATCATGCTGAACCCTCTGGCGCGCATATCTGCGATAAGTTTGTCCGTCTGTAGCGGATGGATGGTGGACATATCGATCACCAGCGCGTCCTGTGACAAGCCTTCGCAAACGCCTTGATCGCCGAATAACACGCTGCGAACGAGATCGCCATTAGGCAGCATTGTGATGACAAACTCGGCCTCTTTCGCCGCCTGCGCCGGGCTGCTGGCCGGACGAGCGCCTTTTTCCACCAGGGTCTGTATGGCGTCGGGGTTCACATCAAAGACGCTGAGCTGATGGCCCTGCTTGAGCAAATTACTCGCCATGGGCGAACCCATCTGGCCTAATCCGACAAATGCAATCACTGCCATATCGTTCTCCTGAAACGTGAATGTCATTTTTTGTCACTTGTGTGACGCTGATTTTGTCTGTTTTTGATCGTATTTGTAATTTATGGTCAAAAAATTGACAGCCGTCACTTTTTAAACATTTTGCGAAATTAAAATAATCGCATCCCGAAATGCTTAAGGAATGACCATGATTCGTGTTGCTTGTGTGGGTATCACCGTGATGGATCGCATCTATTACGTTGAAGGTTTACCGACTGAAGGAGGTAAATATGTGGCGAAACGTTATACGGAAGTGGGCGGCGGGCCTGCTGCAACTGCCGCAGTGGCTGCGGCGAAACTGGGGGCGCAGGTGGACTTTATTGGGCGTGTGGGAGATGACGACACCGGAAACAGCCTGCTGGCGGAGCTGGAATCCCTGGGGGTAAATACCCGCTATACCCGGCGTTACGCGGGGGCGAAGTCCTCACAGTCTGCGGTCATCGTCGATGCGAAAGGGGAGCGGATTATCATCAATTATCCCAGCCCGGATTTATTGCATGACGCTGACTGGCTTAATGAGATCGACTTTTCTCAATGGGATGTGGTGCTGGCGGATGTTCGCTGGCATGAAGGGGCGAAACGGGCGTTCACGCTGGCGCGCCGGGCCGGAGTCATGACGGTTCTGGATGGCGATGTGACGCCACAGGACATCAGCGAGCTGGTGGCGTTAAGCGATCATGCCGCCTTCTCTGAACCGGGCCTGGCGCGCCTGACGGGAATACAGGATACCGTAAGCGCGTTAAAAAAATCACAAATGATCACAAATGGACATGTCTATGTCACGCGCGGCGGTGAAGGATGCGACTGGTTAGACGATAATGTCTTTCGGCATCAACCCGGATTCCCGGTAGAGGTGGTCGACACCACCGGCGCGGGGGATGTTTTTCACGGTGCGCTCGCCTTTAGCCTGGCAAGTGGAACGCCAGTCGAAGAGGCCGTCAGGTTTGCCAGCGGTGTGGCCGCACTGAAATGCACCCGACCTGGCGGGCGTGCCGGAATCCCTGACTGTGATCAAACCCGATCTTTTCTGTCACTTTTTGTATAAAATGTAAGGCAATGGTTTTTCGAGGAATTTGCATGAGTCTTACTGAACTGACCGGTAACCCACGGCATGATCAGTTGCTGGCGCTGATTGGCGAGCGCGGTTACATGAATATTGACGAACTGGCTGGCCTGCTGGATGTGTCCACGCAGACCGTGCGTCGCGATATCCGCAAACTGAGCGATCAGGGATTGATTACGCGTCATCACGGTGGCGCGGGACGGGCTTCCAGCGTTGTGAATACCGCCTTTGAGCAGCGAGAAGTCTCCTGGACGGAAGAGAAAAAAGCCATCGCGGAAGCGGTGGCGGACTATATTCCAGACGGCTCCACGGTCTTTATCACCATTGGTACGACCGTTGAGCAGGTAGCGCGGGCGCTGTTAAACCACAATCATCTGCGCATTATCACTAACAGCCTGCGTGTGGCGCATATTCTGTACAATAATCCGCGTTTTGAAGTGATGGTGCCCGGCGGAACGCTTCGCCCGCATAACAGCGGCATTATCGGCCCTTCTGCGACTGCGTTTGTGGCGGGGTTTCGTGCGGACTATCTTGTCACCAGCGTCGGCGCGATAGAAAGCGATGGCGCGTTGCTGGAGTTTGACGTCAATGAAGCCAGCGTGGTGAAAACCATGATGGCTCACTCCCGGCATATTCTCCTTGCTGCCGATCATACGAAATACCATGCTTCCGCAGCGGTAGAGATTGGCAACGTGTCGCAGGTAACGGCGCTGTTTACTGATGAGTACCCTGGCCCGGCATTGCATAACCTGCTTCAGTCACAGCAGGTTGAGATTGTCCAGGTTAGCCCAGGCCAGGATGACGCAACGTCAGTCTGAAGGGGTTATAAACAGAACCGTCTTTTTAGACGGTTCTTTTTCACCTTTTTGCTAAATATATAATCATCCTGGTGGTGATATAAAAATCTTAAAATAAAAACCGCCTGCTTATTGTTACCCTGATAGCTGTTGTTTTATAAGGCGTTTATTCTCCTGCCGGAGATGCTTTTATTTTATAAAAATAGTTATTAAGAATAATGCAAATAAATAAGGTGCATTTTATTTACTGTTATCTCATGAGCCTCTGCCGTACATTGACAGATTAAATGAATACTTGTATTTATTCTGCTAAGGTGACAATTCATTACGCCTTTGAATTCTGACTCTTTAACTATTTAAAGATGAGCGGATGGATTTCGCCTTTTATAAATATCTTATGCACGCGTCTTTGATGCTTTTATCCGAATAAAAAAGCCTTACGGAAAAGGTGGCTCTCATGAAATCTTCTCGTCTTATTCAAAAAACGCCGATCCCGGCAAAGCTTGCGCTCTGTATCGCCAGTGCGCTGGCGTTGAGCGGGCAGGCTGTAGCAGGATGTAGTTACACGTCTACCGCACAACTATTTTGTGACAATACAACTATATATCACTATGGTAATCCGCTCGGAGGAGCTGCAAGGGATTACAGTGGATTTGATGAAGTCCGTATTGATACCACCTCAGAAGGAACCACTTCAGGATTAACTGGCTGGGGTGTCTATATTGATAACATTGGCTATAAATTTAAAAATTTGGTTATCAATACAACAGGCACCGCAGCAGATGGAATCCACTCTAAAAATGCAGGCGGTAAACTGGTCGCAGATAATATCTATATTACCGCAACAGGAAGTAGTGCTGATGGAATAAATATTGGTCGCGAATTACAGGCTGATTATTCAATTGTTGAAGTCAATGGTGATGTAACGGTTGATGCTGAAAATGGAATGGGGCTACGCGCCAACGCGTCTGCGAATAAAGACAACGCCCAGTCATCAATAATTATCCATGGTGATACTGATATTGTTACCCGTGGTCCTGGTGGCGCGAATACGGGATACGGGATCTATGCAGGTAGAGATCCCGCGCAATTTACAGGTACAGCAAAAGGCGATGCGAGTATTACGGTTAATGGCACCGCATCAGTCGCGACGTCAGGGCGTAGTGCTCATTCGGTATATGTGGCCCGTAAGGGGTTAATAAACCTTAATAATGTGGATTTGAAAACCTCCGGCGTGGGCGCACATGGCGTTTATGCGTATTCATCTACTGATTCTGCAACGGTGAACCTTAGCGGTGATAGTAAAATTCAGGTTACTGATAGCGGCGCTTATGCCATTTACGCCTATGGTTCACAGGCGTTGGTTCGCTCGTGGGATTATGTTACCGATAGTGCTGGCTCTGGCGTATACGACATTGAAGGAAATTTACGCGCATATTACGGCGGTACGATGGATCTGCGGATGGAAGAGGGGAGCCGTTTTGTGGGGCAAACGGATTCTTCACAACAAAATAGTAACGCGAACTACCATGGTACGCTGGATCTGGATATAAACGGTGCAAACAGCGAATGGACGATGACCGGTAACTCTGTGGTCTCTACTCTGACGCTGAACCAGGCCACATTGAGTTATAGCGCAGATGGCGTGTCCCGCGATGACGAAAGTACCTTTAAAACCCTGACCGTGATGGGCAACTACACCGGCACAGATGCGTTACTGGTGTTGAACACCGTGCTTGAAGGCGATGACTCTTTTACCGATAAACTGATCGTCAAAGGGGATACCTCCGGCAATACCAACGTAGGCATCAATAACATCGGCGGTGTGGGCGATCTGACCCTTAACGGCATTGAGATTGTGGACGTTGAGGGCGTTTCCGACGGAACGTTCACCAAAGCCGGACGTATTGTCGCGGGCGGCTATGACTATGACGTGGTGAAAAATGCCAGCAACTGGTATCTCACCAGCCAGCTAAGCCCGGTGGAGCCAGAACCAGAACCTGAGCCGGAACCGGAACCAGAAAACCCGGACCCGGTCGATCCACCAACACCGCCGGGACCGGTTGACCCGGTGGACCCGCCGGCACCACCAGGGCCGGTTGATCCCGTGGATCCACCAACGCCGCCAGGGCCGGTCGATCCTGTTGATCCCCCTGCGCCACCAGAGCCACCGCTGCCGCCAGCGCCTGAACCTGGTGAACATCAATACCGCCCTGAATTTGGTAGCTATCTGGCGAACAACTATGCCGCCAATACGCTGTTTATCACCCGTCTGCACGATCGCCTGGGTGAAACCCAGTACACCGACATATTAACGGGCGAGCAGAAAGTGACCAGCATGTGGATGCGTAACGTAGGTGGTCATATGCGCTTTACTGATGGCAGCAAGCAGCTGAAAACGCAGGCTAATCGCTATGTATTGCAGATTGGCGGCGACCTGGCGCAGTGGAGCAGCGATGGTCTCGACCGTTGGCATCTGGGGGTGATGGCGGGTTACGCCAATCAGAAAAGTAAAACGCATAACACCCATAATGGCTACGCTTCACGCGGTCATGTGAACGGCTACAGCGCGGGGGTGTATGCGACGTGGTATGCGAATGAAGCGGATAAAACCGGGACGTATCTGGATAGCTGGGTGCTCTATAACTGGTTTGATAACACCGTGCAGGGTGACCATCTTGCCAGTGAAAAATACAAATCTGACGGTATCACGGCATCCATCGAAGGGGGATACACCTTCCTGATAGGCGAAAGCGAGCGTACGAGTTACTGGCTCCAGCCAAAAGCCCAGGTGATCTGGATGGACGTGCAGGCTGACTCGCACCGTGAAAGCAACGGCACTCAGGTGAAAGACAAAACTGACGGCAACCTGATGACCCGACTCGGTGTGCGTGCATACCTGAAAGGCCATAACGCCATTGATGACGGCAAAGACCGCGAGTTTCAGCCGTTTGTTGAAGCAAACTGGCTCCACAATACCCATAACCAGAGCGTCCAGATGGGGGCGATCCGGGATGAAATCAGCGGCACCAAAAATATTGGTGAGCTAAAAGTTGGTGTGGAAGGGCAAATTAACCCGCGTTTGCAGGTGTGGGGGAATGTAGCTCAGCAGGTAGGCGACAACAGTTACAGCGATACCGCAGCGATGTTGGGGGTGAAATACAGCTTCTGAACCATAACGGCGGATAGCTTACCGGGCCTACGGACTGTTTTGTAGGCCGGATAAGGCAAAGCCGCCATCCGGCAGGTCGCCCGGTGGCGCTACCGCTTACCGGGCCTACGGACTATTTTGTAGGCCGGATAAGACACAGCCGCCATCCGGCAGGCGCCCGGTGGCGCTACCGCTTACCGGGCCTACGGGCTATTTTGTAGGCCGGATAAGGCAAAGCCGCCATCCGGCGAAAAGAGTTAAGGCGATGCAATGCATCGCCTTTTTTCCGGTTACGTTAGTCGATTTTTTCCCTGTCCGGCGCATAGTCAAACTCCTGCTTTCCCGCTACAGTTATTCATCCACGGCTTGCAAGGAGAGGATCATGCTCTATATCTTTGATTTAGGTAATGTGATTGTCGATATCGACTTCAACCGCGTGTTAGGTGCATGGAGTGACCTGAGCCGTGTCCCGCTGGCTTCGTTGAAGCAAAGTTTTACGATGGGAGAGGCGTTTCATCAGCATGAGCGGGGGGAGATCACTGATGAAGCCTTCGCAGAAGCGCTGTGCCATGAGATGGCGTTACCGCTGAGCTATGAGCAATTTTCCCACGGCTGGCAGGCGGTATTTGTCGCATTACGGCCCGAGGTTATCGACATCATGCATAAGCTTCGCGAGCAGGGGCATCGTGTCGTCGTATTGTCTAATACCAACCGTCTGCATACGACCTTCTGGCCGGATGAATACCCTGAAGTTCGCCAGGCTGCCGATCATCTTTATCTGTCCCAGGAATTGGGCATGCGTAAACCTGAGGTGCGGATTTACCAGCATGTTTTGCAGACAGAAGGTTTTTCCGCTGCCGATACGGTCTTTTTTGACGACAACGCCGATAATATAGAAGGGGCTAACCAGTTGGGGATCACCAGTATTCTGGTGACGGATAAAACGACCATCCCGGATTATTTCGCGAAGTTGTTATGCTAAAAAACGTGCATCAAAAAGCCAGGCATCATACGCGTCCAGTCAGGGCCTGGCTTAAACTGTTGTGGCAGCGCATTGACGAGGACAATATGACCACCCTGGCGGGGAACCTGGCCTATGTCTCGTTGCTCTCGTTAGTGCCGTTGATCGCCGTCGTTTTTGCGCTTTTCGCCGCCTTTCCCATGTTTTCCGATGTCAGCCTCCAGTTACGCCATTTTATTTTTGCTAACTTCATCCCGGCGACGGGAGATGTTATTCAGCGTTATATTGAGCAGTTCGTCGCAAATTCCAACAAAATGACGGCGGTAGGCGCTTGTGGACTGATCGTCACGGCGCTGTTGCTGATGTATGCCATCGACAGCGCCCTGAACACCATCTGGCGTAGCAAACGCACGCGTCCAAAGGTGTATTCCTTTGCCGTTTACTGGATGATTCTGACCCTGGGGCCACTGCTGGCGGGTGCCAGCCTGGCGATCAGCTCCTATCTGCTTTCTCTGCGCTGGGCCAGCGAGCTCAACACGGTTATCGATAACGTCCTGAGGGTATTCCCTCTGATTCTCTCCTGGATTTCGTTCTGGCTGCTGTACAGCATTGTGCCGACCACGCGCGTACCAAACCGCGATGCCGTTGTCGGCGCTTTTGTCGCAGCGGTACTGTTCGAAGCAGGAAAGAAAGGATTCGCGCTTTATATCACCATGTTCCCGTCATATCAGTTGATTTACGGCGTGCTGGCGGTTATCCCCATTTTGTTTGTCTGGGTGTACTGGACATGGTGTATCGTCTTGCTTGGTGCCGAAATAACTGTCACTCTCGGGGAATACCGCAAACTCAAACAAGCCGCAGAACAAGAAGAAGCAGACCAATCATGATTGCATTAATTCAGCGCGTAACCCGTGCCAGCGTCACCGTGGAGGGCGAGGTGACGGGTGAAATCGGCCAGGGACTTTTAGTGTTATTAGGTGTCGAAAGGGATGATGACGAACAGAAAGCGAATCGCCTGTGCGAGCGCGTGCTCGGTTATCGAATTTTTAGCGATGCCGAAGGCAAAATGAATCTCAACGTGCAACAGGCGGGGGGAAGCGTGCTGGTGGTGTCGCAATTTACGCTGGCCGCCGATACCGAACGCGGTATGCGACCGGGCTTCTCAAGAGGCGCCGCGCCGGATCGCGCTGAAGCGCTGTATGAATACTTTGTTGAGCGCTGCCGCCAACAGGAAATGAACACGCAAACCGGACGTTTCGCTGCTGATATGCAGGTCTCGCTGGTCAATGATGGCCCCGTAACGTTCTGGCTACAGGTATGAGCCAGCTTCCGGCGTGGCCGCGGGTAACAAGAGAGAGTACAGCTATGTATCACCTTCGAGTACCGCAAACAGAAGAAGAATTAGCGCGTTACTACCAGTTTCGCTGGGAAATGCTGCGCAAACCGCTCCACCAGCCGAAAGGTTCCGAACGCGATGCCTGGGATGCGATGGCACATCATCAAATGGTGGTGGATGAAGAGGGGAACCTGGTTGCGGTAGGGCGTTTGTATATCAATGCGGATAACGAAGCCTCTATTCGTTTCATGGCCGTTGAACCGTCTGTTCAGGATAAAGGGCTGGGAACGTTGATGGCGATGACCCTGGAGTCCGTGGCGCGCCAGGAAGGGGTAAAACGCGTCACCTGTAGCGCCCGTGAAGATGCGGTAGCGTTCTTCGCCAAACTTGGCTTTGTGAATCAAGGGGAAATCACGACCCCGCAAACCACGCCGGTTCGCCATTTTCTGATGATTAAACCGGTCGCAACGCTGGATGACATTCTGCACCGTGGCGACTGGTGTGGGCAGCTTCAGCAGGCCTGGTATGAGCACATCCCGTTAAGTGAAAAAATGGGGGTGCGCATTCAGCAGTACACTGGTCAGAAATTTATTACGACCATGCCTGAAACGGGCAATCAGAATCCGCACCACACGTTGTTTGCCGGGAGTTTGTTTTCACTGGCAACGCTTACCGGCTGGGGGCTGATCTGGCTCATGCTGCGCGAGCGTCATCTGGGCGGTACGATTATTCTCGCCGATGCGCATATTCGCTACAGCAGACCCATCAGCGGCAAACCCAGCGCAATTGCCGATCTGGGGTCGTTGAGCGGCGATCTGGACAGGCTGGCGCGAGGCCGTAAAGCACGCGTGCAACTGCAAGTGGAGTTGTTTGGCGACGAGACGTCAGGCGCAGTTTTTGAAGGTATTTATATCGTATTGCCGGCAAAACCGTTTGGCCCCTATGAAGAGGGCGGCAACGAGGAAGAGTAGGATAAAGGGGGTCATCCTCCTTTATCCAATATTTTGCTCCCGTGAAGAGGGGCGACCCGCAGCGATAAACGCCTCAACCAGCTGTGCAATACCGCTTTCCAGTGCCATTTTTACTCCCTTAATCTGTATGGATATACAGCGTTATAACCTGGTTTTTAGCGAAAAGGAACGGGGAGTGTTGACGAGGTTGCAATTCTGGAAAGCGGCTCGTAAAAGCAAAAATCGCGCTCATAAAGTCTTTTTTCTGGTCTTTCATCGGTGTATGTTGTTTGAAAATTAATCGCCAATGATATACTGGAGGTATATATGAGTATGATGGCTGGGATGGAAATGGGCAGAATATTACTTGATTTATCAGATGAGGTTATCAAGCGGCTTGATGACCTCAAACAACAGCGTAATCTTCCGCGAGCAGAGCTATTACGCGAAGCAGTTGAACAATACCTGGAAAGGCAGGGACAAGCCGAAACCACTATTTCCGATGCGCTGGGGCTCTGGCAAGGTTGCGAAGAAGATGGCGTTGAATACGAAAGGAAACTTCGCGAGGAGTGGTGATGATTAAAGGTCCGGTGTTGTTTGACACCAATATTCTCATTGATTTATTTAGCGGGCGTGATGAAGCGAAGAAGGCTCTCGAAGCTTACTCACCCCAGAATGCCATTAGTCTCATTACCTGGATGGAAGTGATGGTAGGGGCAAAAAAGTACCATCAGGAATCCCGCACACGTATAGCATTGAGCGCTTTTAACGTTATCGGCGTTTCACAGGATATTGCCGAAAGAAGTGTCAGTCTCAGGCAGGAATATGGGATGAAGTTGCCGGATGCGGTTATTCTGGCTACAGCGCACATTCATCGTTTTGCGCTCGTGACGCGCAATACAAAGGACTTCGCGGGGATTCCGGGAGTCATTACGCCTTATCATTTATAAGCCGGGCGGCACGCGCCACCCGACCTGACGTCAGAATTACTCCCCTTCGCCCGGGAACAGGAACGGGTTGATGGAGCTGCGGGCAAAGCCCTCTTGCTCCATGCGCGCGTCGAGCACCAGTGAGGCGAGATCGTCGGCGACGGCTTCCACTTTCGGGTCTTTTTCCTGATACAGAATCTTCAGGTAAGTACCGCAGTCGCCACAGCTTTCTGCTTTAATCGACGCCTGTTCGTTATCCAGCGACCAGTAGTGCAGATCGCGACTCTGCTCGCAGTTGCTGCATTTGACGCGTACCACATGCCACTCGGTTTCGCACAGGTTGCAGTGCAGGTAACGCAGACCCTGCGTGGTGCCGATTTGCACCATGCTGGAAACCGGCATTGAGCCGCATACCGGGCAATACTGACGCTGCTCGCCGTACTCCGCACGGGCTTTACCGGGAATCAGGCTGGCCATTTGCGCCCAATAGAGCGACAGCGCCGCCCAGATAAACGGGGCCTTATCACTGCTGACGGAGGCAAAATCGGATTCAAACAGCGCGCTCGCCATTTGCTCCAGTTCCTGTTCCGAAGCCTTCTCCAGATTTTCGATTACCGCCAGCGCGGGGCCGCTCATCTCCGGTTTCAGCTCAGCAATCAGCGAATGCAGCAGTTTCTGCCAGTGCTTATCGCGCGGTAAAACGTGAATATCCAGCGGCGGTTTGCCCTGCGCGTTCGCTTCTTTGATGCGCGCGGTCAGATCTATCTCCAGCGGATGGTCGTACAACACCACTTCCTGGGCATGTGCGATCAGCGCGGCAAAGCGCAGGTAATCGCCCAACGGGTTATTTTCGGCCAGCTCGCGCAGACGCTCGGCGCGGCGGTTATACAAATTTTTGAGCCGGGGGAACAATAACGGCGGAATCATATCCGCCGTACGTTTCTCGCTCTTCTCCAGCTCATCTTGCGGGATTATGCGAATACTCATTCAGATGACTTTTCCTGTTTCTGGCGGACTTCACGGTACCAGCGCGGGTGATGTTTCTTCGCCCATGACCGGGTTACCCATCCCTCCACCATCGCGGTAATGGTGCCTTTCACCCAGAGGGCGGCGTAAATGTGCACCATGATAACCACAATTAACGCTACTGCGGCAAATGAATGCAGCATTAACGCGAATCGGATCACCGGGATTGAGAAAGCAGGCGCAAAATACGGACGCCAGATGATCACTCCGCTGACCAGCAACAGGACCAGGAAAATAATCGCCGCCCAGAATACGCATTTCTGGCCGAAGTTATAACGTCCGGTGTCGCCGACTTCCTCGTTGACGACGATCTTACGAATATTCTTCGCCCAAAAGATATCATCCCGATTGATTAGATTGTGGTGCCAGTAACGGAAAAACATGATGATGAATGAGGCGAACATGATCACGCCCACGAACGGGTGCACAATGCGTGCCAGCTGTGGGGTGCCCATGATATGCATCAGCCAGTTGAAGGACGGGAACAAAAAGCCCAGTCCGCTCACCGCCGCCAGTACGAAACAGAAGGCGGTTACCCAGTGGTTGATGCGTTCCGGCGCTGTATAGCGCACGATGGTGTCACGTCGTTTCATTTGCGCACCTCGTCTTTCTCTTCATGCAGATTGTCTTCTTCCTCATCTGCACGGTTCGGGCCGACACCGACATAGTGGAAGATGCTGGCCGCAAAGGTCGCGGCAAAGCCGACCGCTGCGAGAGGTTTCCAGATGCCTTTCCAGAATTTCACCGTCGCGCTGATTTCCGGGTTTTCCGGCAGACCGTGGTACAGATTCGGTTTGTCGGCATGGTGCAGCACGTACATGACGTGAGTACCGCCGACGCCTGCCGGATCGTACAGACCTGCATTGTCGTAACCACGGGTTTTCAGCTCAGCCACACGTTCGCCTGCCAGCGTTTTCATCGCCTCTTTGGAACCAAAGTGGATAGCGCCAGTCGGGCAAGTCTTCACGCAGGCCGGTTCTTGCCCCACCACCACGCGGTCAACGCACAGCGTACATTTATAAACGCGGTTGTCGTCCGGGTTGAGGCGCGGCACATCGAACGGACAACCGGCGATGCAGTAGCCGCAGCCGATGCACTGCTCAGACTGGAAGTCGACAATGCCGTTGGCATACTGAATAATAGCCCCTTCTGCCGGACATGCCTTCAGGCAGCCCGGATCGGCGCAGTGCATACAGCCATCCTTACGGATAAGCCATTCCAGTTTGTCGTCTTGCTCCACTTCCGAGAAGCGCATCACCGTCCAGGATTTTGCGGTCAGATCAGCCGGGTTGTCGTACACCCCGATGTTGCTGCCCACTTCATCACGAATATCGTTCCATTCCGAACAGGCCACCTGACAGGCTTTACAGCCAATACAGGTGGTGACGTCGATAAGCTTCGCCACCTCTTGCTGGTGATCCCGCGCCTGTGGCGCGGGAGTGAAACCGTTAGTCGCGGAACGACGAACGATGTCTTGCGATTGATAAGCCATAGGTCGTCTCCGTTACACCTTTTCCACATTCACCAGGAAGGACTTGAACTCCGGCGTCTGCGTGTTCGCATCACCGACGAATGGCGTGAGCGTATTGGCGATAAAGCCTTTTTTCGCCACCCCTTCGTAGCCCCAATGAATAGGAATACCGATGGTATCGATATCCTTGCCGTCTGCTTTCAGCGTGCGAATGCGCTTGGTCACTACTGCCTTGGCTTTGATATAGCCACGGTTGGAGGAGACTTTTACAGTATCGCCATGTGCGATGCCGAGCTTGTTCGCCAGCTTCTCGCCGATCTCCACAAACTGTTCCGGCTGCGCGATAGCGTTAAGCAGCGCGTGTTTGGTCCAGTAGTGGAAGTGCTCGGTCAGACGGTAAGTTGTTCCGACGTAAGGGAACTTATCGGCTTTACCCAACGCCTCGGCGTCGCCTTTAAAGATACGGGCGGCAGGGTTGGAGATAACGTTCGGGTGCAGCGGGTTCGTCCCCAGCGGCGTTTCAAACGGCTCGTAGTGTTCCGGGAACGGCCCTTCCGCCATCTTGTCGAGCGCGAACAGGCGACCCATCCCTTCCGGCTGCATGATGAACGGCCCGACGTTGCTACCCGGCGCAGCGGCGCTGTAGTCCGGGATATCCATCCCGCCCCATTTCGCGCCGTCCCATTTCAGGATTTGGCGCTTCGGATCCCACGGGTTGCCCTGTGGATCGGCGGAGGCGCGGTTATACAGAATGCGGCGGTTCAGCGGCCATGCCCATGCCCACCCCAGCGTATTGCCGAGGCCTGACGGATCGGAGTTATCGCGGCGCGCCATCTGGTTGCCTTCCGGCGTCCAGCTACCGGCGAAAATCCAGCATCCGCTGGAAGTGGTGCCATCGTCACGCAGCTGGGCGAACGAGCTGAGCTGTTGGCCTTTCTTCACGATCACCGCCCCCGTTGCCGGGTCGATAAGATCGGCCAGCGCCTTACCGTTACTTTCCATCGCCACTTCTTCCGAAGACGGTTCATGCGGCGTGGAGTAGTTCCAGGTCATATTCAGCACCTGTTCCGGGTTTGCGCCGCCTTGCTCGGCGTACATCTTACGCAGGCGTAAGAAGATACCGGCCAGGATCTCGCCGTCGGTTACGGCGTCGCCGGGGGCGTCCGCGCCTTTCCAGTGCCATTGCAGCCAGCGGCCAGAGTTGACGATAGAGCCGTTCTCTTCGGCGAAGCAGGTTGACGGCAGACGGAACACTTCGGTCTGGATTTTCGACGGATCAACATCGTTCGACTCACCGTGGTTTTGCCAGAAGGTGGACGTTTCGGTATTGAGCGGGTCGATAGTCACCAGGAACTTCAGTTTAGAGAGTGACGCAACCACTTTGTTTTTGTTCGGGAATGAGGCGACCGGGTTAAAGCCCTGGCAGAGATAGCCATTGACCTTGCCTTCGTTCATCATCTCGAAGTATTGCAGGACGTCGTATCCTTTGTCCCACTTCGGCAGCCAGTCGAAGCCCCAGTCGTTTTCCTTCGTTGCGTTATCGCCAAAGAAGGCTTTCATCATAGAAACGAAGAATTTCGGGTAGTTGCTCCAGTAGTTGACCTGACCTTCCAGCAGCGGTTTTGGCGTGTTGGCGGCAAGGTAGGTTTGCAGGTCGGTCTGTTTTTCGCTGGGCAGCGTCATGTAACCCGTCAGGCTTTGCGACAGCAACCCTAAGTCAGTCAGCCCCTGAATGTTGGAGTGACCGCGCAGCGCGTTGACGCCGCCGCCAGCCATCCCCATGTTGCCGAGCAACAGTTGGATCATCGCCATCGTGCGGATGTTTTGCGCGCCGATGGAGTGCTGCGTCCAGCCGAGGGCATACAGGAACGACGCGGTTTTATCTTTGACGCTGGTTTCCGCAATGTATTCGCATACTTTCAGGAAATCGGCTTTCGGCGTGCCGCAGATATTTTCCACCACATCCGGCGTATAGCGGGAAACGTGCTGCTTGAGCAGGTTCCACACGCAGCGAGGATGTTGCAGCGTGGTGTCGCGTTTAGCGAAGCCATTTTCATCCAGTTCGTAGGCCCAACTGGTTTTGTCGTACTTGCGTTTATCCGCGTCATAGCCCGTAAACAGGCCATCTTCGAAGCCAAAATCTTCACGCACGATCAGGCTGGCGTTGGTATAGGCTTCGGTGTATTCGCGGTTGTATTTTTCGTTGTTCAGCAGGTACAGCAGTACGCCTGACAGGAAGGCAATGTCAGTACCGGAACGGATAGGGGCATAGAAATCGGCCACCGACGCCGTACGCGTGAAGCGAGGATCAATCACAATCAGCTTCGCGCCGTTGTGAATTTTAGCTTCCATCGCCCAACGGAACCCTACCGGGTGGGCTTCAGCGGCGTTACCGCCCATCACCACGATGAGGTTGGCGTTCTTCATGTCGACCCAGTGGTTGGTCATCGCACCGCGACCAAATGTTGGAGCAAGACTTGCTACCGTTGGTCCGTGTCAGACACGCGCCTGGTTGTCGACCGCGAGCATACCGAGCGCGCGGGAGAATTTTTGCGTTAAATAGCCGGTTTCGTTACTGGATGCGGAAGCGCACAGCATCCCGGTGGAGAGCCAGCGGTTAACGGTCACGCCTTCGGCGTTCTGTGCAACGTAGTTGGCGTCGCGGTCCTCTTTCATCAGTTTAGCGATGCGGTCGAATGCCTCATCCCAACTGATTTGCTGCCATTTATCTGAACCTGGCGCGCGGTATTCCGGGTATTTCAGGCGGCTTTCGGAGTGAATGAAGTCCACCAGACCGGCCCCTTTCGGGCAAAGCGCGCCACGGCTGACCGGATGATCCGGATCGCCCTCGATGTGGAAGATAGATGCTTTGGCGTTTTTTGCACCGTCGCCGAGGCTGTACATTAACAGCCCACAACCAACGGAACAGTAAGTGCAGGTGTTACGGGTTTCGCGGGTGCGCAGCAATTTATATTGCCGTGTTTCCGCTAGCGCTACGCTGGGTGCGAAACCCAGTGCCGCCGCCGTGGTGCCTGCCATACCGCCAGCGCAGATCTTAAAGAACTGCCTTCTGCTGACCTGCATGGTTTGCTCCTTGTTTCGACATTGCTATGTAGTTTTACTTTGCGGACCACAATGAAACCGGCCGCAAAGGGAAGAATTTGCGCATTCCCTCAGTTCCGGGAGGGATATAACTCAGGATACCATAATGTTGGTAGGTGTGTTCTGTTGCGGTTAAATAAAAGTGAATGAGTTTTCATGATGGCAACATGAAAATGTGATGCTTATCACATTGGGGCATAATGAATGACGAGCTTTGCAACCGAAAAAGAAGGAACTAATACTTTAGAGTTAATAAATTTCGCTGCGTAATCATCACTATGTTAAATAATTGTGTTGTTGTTCGAAATAGAGATGAGGTATCAGCATTCTTTATCGGTAGTTCTGGATGGATCGGCTTTTCTGGCGGTAGATAATATTTATTATTTATACAATAACGGGATTTAATCTTTTATATGAATCTTTATATATGTCTGATGAATGTATATAAGGATTTCCTTTGAGGATTTTCCTGGAATAAATTCTTAAAAATAATCTTTCGATTGTATGGTTTTTTGACAAATGATAAATTTCGCCAACCAATATTGTATGTTGGTGTCATGTCAATTTTTTGAAATATGCAGAGGTCATCATTATATAAAGTGGCTTCTTTTATAAGGAAATAAAAATGAATGTTTTTTTTAAAAAAGCCTGATGGTGTCTGTGCTGGCGCTGACGGCTTCTTCCGTTATGGCGGCACCGAGCGTTGATATTAAAGTATCAGGGAAAATTGTTCCTGCTTCCTGTATTCCGTCATTCCCAAGCGGCGGCGGTATCGCTGATTTTGGCACCATCAAAGTGGCGTCATTAAATTCAACTGCGCCAACCGCGCTGCCTGACATTAAAACCGTGCCAGTCGCCATTACCTGTGAAGAAGATACGCGTGTCGGCGTTTCTTTTACTGATATGCATAGCGCTTCTGTACCGACCACCGGTTATGCCATTAATTTCGCATCGACTGATTTCATTTCTTCTGCTAATTATCTTTTTGGCCTGGGGCTGTACGGTAGCCAGAAAATTGGGGCATATGCGCTGGGTATTCAGATTGATTCAGGAACGCTGACTAACGGCAATGGCGATAACCTGATTGCCTATTTCTCAGCAAATGACGGCACTACCTGGGGAACAAAAGCAGGCAACAGCTATATGCAGATTATAAATAATAACAGCGAGGTTTACAGCTTTGGTAAAAGCTCGGCTGATGCGCCAGAACCGCAAACAAAAGTCAACTTTAACGTCGGTGTGTCCGCGATTATCAACCCGACAGACGATCTGCAAATTACCGATGAAGCGACGCTTGACGGCTTAACCACCGTAGAGCTGGTATACCTGTAATTACACTGCACGTATCGTAGATGCTCCCCATATTACTATGGGGAGCAGTTATGAATATTAATGGACTAATATTATGCTTTCCTTCAAGAAAACATTAATCTGCGCCTGTTTATTGGCGTCATTTAACTGTCTGGCTGCCGGGATGGTGCCCGACACGTCGCTGCTGCTGATTAATGAAGAAGAGCAAGGCGGCAGTATGGATGTCAAAAACACCGATGCTGATGCCCAGCTCTTGTATACCAAAATCGTCAATCTTCCAGACGATCCGCAGCCTGGTCTGATTGTCACGCAACCCGTTACGCGTGTTGATGCCGGTAAGACGCAACGTGTGCGATTCGTTCTTAAAAATAGCGCGGAGCCGTTAAAAGTTGAGCATTTGAAGCGCGTTATTTTTACGACCATCCCGCAACGGGATAAAAACAAAGTTAAAGTGGTCTTTAGCCAAAACCTTCCCGTCATTATTCATCCTTCTGGTTTAGACGTGAATATGGAGCCGTGGAAAGATCTCCAGTGGCATATGCGCGGCGGAAAACTCAGTGTAGAAAATAAAACGCCTTATGTTATCCGTCTGGAGCAGAAAGTAAAATTATTGCCATCAGGCGCGCACGCTGATTTACCAAAGGCTTATATTCTGCCGGGTGAAACAATAAGTGCCCATGCCTCGACCACATTATCCGCACTGGATAAAAATATCGAAATGTATCCTGCTACGCGCTATGGCTATAAGGCGAAGAGTTTTGTCGCAGAAATAAAATAATTAATCTCAGTTTATTGTAAAACACATGGAGTGGTTATGATTCGCGGTTCCGCTAAAAAAGGAATTATTGTGTTTTGTCTGACGGCAATCGCTTTCAGTATACGGGCGGAAATAATGCCGACCTCTACTGGAACGATGGAGTTGGCGAGAGCGGTATTTGATACTGATGCATTAGAATCTAATGGTCTCGATCCTGTGATTGCTGATTATTATTCCTTAGCGTCCCGGTTCACTCCTGGTGTCCATAATGTGACCGTTATTATTAATGGCAAGAAACACAGTGTCATGTCGGTTAAGTTTAATGAGGAAGGGCAGCCCTGTATTGATAAAGCATTTCTGGAAAGCGCAGGACTCGTCACGAAAATAAAAAGAGAAACCTGCCCGCTGATCCATCAATACTGGTCTACGGCAACCGTTAGCGCTACGCCTGAAACAGAAGAAATGTCGCTGGTTGTTCCGCAGGAAGCGATTGATCCAGATAATAACCGACAGGTCGCGGACGTTCGCGGTGGTCATGCCGCAATGCTGAATTACTCCATGTTTGGCACGCATTATAAATATGACGGCGATAATTCAGACCGCTTTCAGTCAACGTTTGAACTTGGTTTTAATGCGGGTGACTGGATTGTGCGCAGCACGCAATTCGTCAGCGACGGCAGCGACCAGGAATTAGAAACCGACTCGTATTATACCTACGCGCAACGCACTTTCGCCGACTATGGCGTGATGGTGCAGGGCGGGCAAATCAACATTGCCAACAGCCGCTTTAGTATTCCATCGGTCTACGGTGTGCAAGTCATGCCGGATAATACCCTGCTGCCGAACGAGGGGAGCGGCATCGAGGTGACGGGGATCGCCAGATATTCTCAGGCGCGCGTGGATATTCGCCAGGGCGGGCAGATCATCTATTCAACGCTTGTTCCCGCTGGCCCCTTTACCTTAACCGATGTGCCCATTGCCAACCTCAACACCGACCTGAATGTCACGGTGACGGAGACCGATGGAAGCGAAAGCCATTTTACCGTATCGGCGAGCACGTTTCGTAGCAACCATGTCGGCAGGGCGCCGGGCTTTTCTCTGGCCGTGGGGCGTGCGGAAGATATGGACACGAATTTTGAGCAGCCCTGGATTGTGTCGGCGTCTGATGGCTGGTCAGTGAATAATCGTATGAATCTCATGGCCGGAATGGTAATGGCGGATAACCACTATTACGGTTTCTCTGCCAATGTGGATACCGTTCCCGTACAGAATTTATATGCCTCGCTCGGGTTTCTTGGGTCGATCGATAACCGTAGCCAGACTGATGGGCACAAAACCACGCTGGATCTTGGGTATTCCTTGCCCTGGGGGATGGGGATTTCGCTGGGCGGCAGCTACGGCACGGCGGACTATCGCGAAATGCAGGAACTGTATAGCGACGACGATGATTACTCCCCAACGAAATACGATACGAACGTCGCGGTCAGTTGGTCGGATACGCTTCTGGGGCGTTTTTCGCTCGGCTATTACCGTAATGAGGCCTGGGACAGCGACTATAATAGCCGCCGCATTATTTCTTCCTGGTCGCAAACCTATAAATATTTCAGCGTCAGCGTGAACTGGGAATCGGATATCAGTCGTGGGGATGAGAGCGATCGCGATATGTTCTACGTGAACGTTTCTGTTCCGTTAGGCCGTACCGGTGTTTCAACGAACTCGTGGTATCGCGAGAGTGAAGGAAGAAGCTCTTATGGCACGCGGGCGATGGGGTCGCTGAATGACGACAACCAATACACGGTCGGCGTGTCTCGCGATCAGGACGAAAGTGTTACCGACTGGGATAGCTCGCTCAACAGCAATCTTCACTATACCACGCTGTCCGTGGCGGCTGGCGGCGATAACGACAGCAATACGAACTACTCTGCCGCATTGAGTGGCGGCATTGTGGCGCATGACGATGGCGTGACCTTCTCACCGTATCCGGTGGCGGACACGTATGCCATTACCCAACTGGACAAGCCTGTTGCCGGTATCGAAATCGTGACGTCGCGCGGGCCCGTCTGGACCGATAAATGGGGTCAGGCCGTTGTCCCGTCATTGACGCCGTTCCATGAAAGTACGCTGGAACTCAATACCCAAAGTCTTCCGGGCAATCTTGACGTCAATAATGGCCGGACGGCGATTAAAGCGTCGCACGGGGCGGTCGCGAAATGGCAATTCACCACGCTGAGTCAGCGGCGCGTGCTGCTCTCTGTCATGCGTGCAGACGGTACTCCGTTGCCGAAAGGCGTCTCCATTGTCAACGACGCCGGGGAATATATCACTTCCGCGCCAGAGGACGGTTTGATCTTCCTGAATGATATCTCAGCAAGCCATCAGCTGTATGCGAAGGTGGACGGTGGACGATGCAAACTGAACTACACCCTGCCGGAAGCCGATCCGCAGAAATTCTACGAGGAGATAAAAGGGAAATGTCTCTAATGAAACAGGGAGCTGGCTCCATGAAACATCTTAGCGTTTTTATGCCTGTATTACTGGCGGGTTTCTTGTGTGGGAATGCGCCATCCGCGCTGGCGGAAGAAGGCGACTGTCAGATTTTATCTTCGACAAAACAGGTCGACTATGGGCGGTTCCGCAGGGAGGATATGAGGGAGGGGAGCACCGAATACGCCGGGAATATGTATCACGGTTATGCCTCCGTCACCCGGGAGTTACAGGTCTCCGTCATCTGTACTGATGAACATAAAATTCGGCTCTTTGTGGATGGCCCCGCCCGGCAGGGGCAGGCCTGGCAGTTTTCTGACAACGGCGCGATGTCGATTAAAATGAAAAATGCCAGAGTCGATAACGCTCCCGTTCAGTTGGCTTCGGTTCCCCGCGGCGCGGCGCAGGTATCGGGCGGCGCTGCGGAAATGACGCTGTTGCCGGATATGTCCGCTGCTGCGGTAAACGGTCAGGAAGTGGCAGGAAAACAGTGGGTTGCAACACTGATGATCACCACTTATCTTGCCGATAAAGCTTTCCAGACCAGCAATACGCAGGATCTGGAAGAAACCTACACCGTGTCGTTTGACGCTCTCGCGGCTAACTAGCGTTCTCATCCTGCCGACCGGGGCGGTTTTGCCCCGGTTTTGACCTCACAAAAATAATGGAGGACAATAACCGCAGTTAAATGCGCAAAGGCGCTCTCATCCTGCCTGAACGCAATCTCTCTTATCGTGAGTCCATACCAGGAAGCTGCTTTGTCTGACCATCAAAATTCATCCCCGGAGGGCGCTGTTTCTCATGCCGTCTGGACGCGCGGGTGCCTGACGCAATCAAAACCGGATATGCTGGCGACGGAAGTTCCTGTCGCGCTGGTCTATAACGGCATTTCCCATGTAGTGATGATGACCACGCCGAAAGATCTGGAACAATTCGCGATCGGTTTTTCACTGTCGGAAGGCATTATTGAATGTCCGCAGGATATTTATGGCATGGACGTCGTTCCTTCCTGCAACGGCCTTGAAGTGCAGATTGAGCTTTCCAGCCGCCGTTTTATGGGGCTGAAAGAACGTCGTCGCGCCCTGGCCGGGCGTACCGGCTGTGGCGTTTGCGGCGTGGAGCAGCTGAATGACATCGGCAAACCCATTACGCCGCTCCCGTTTACCCAAACCTTTAACCTGGCGAATCTTGATCGCGCGCTGAAGCATCTGTCTGATTTTCAACCGGTTGGTCAGCTTACCGGCTGTACTCATGCGGCGGCGTGGGCGATGCCGTCCGGTGAATTAGCGGGCGGGCATGAAGATGTCGGTCGCCATGTCGCGCTGGATAAACTGCTGGGGCACCGGGCGACGGAAGGCGAAATCTGGCAGCAGGGCGCGGTGCTGGTCTCCAGTCGCGCCAGCTATGAAATGGTGCAGAAATCGGCGATGTGCGGCGTTGAAATCCTGTTTGCCGTCTCCGCTGCCACCACGTTAGCGGTTGACGTGGCTGAGCGCTGTAACCTGACGCTGGTGGGCTTTTGCAAGCCGGGCAAGGCGACAATTTATACGCATCCACGGCGTTTGATGACAGGTTGAGTTTTATTCAGTAAATTTGAAAAAGAATAGCAAATCCTTCCGCTTTTAGTTGTTCGAATACCGGCCTATTATTTATCACATCAAGGCACGGTGCCTTACTCAAACAACTAAGTTAAAGGGTTTATATCATGAAAAGCATCAAAACTTTTGTCGCAGTTATCGCTCTCGCTACTTCTTTCGGTTCTTTCGCCGCTCAGTCTGTTACTGCGACGGGCTCTACTCTGGAAAGCGCAGAAGCAAAAATTGCCGCTCAGGCTCAGCAGGCTGGCGCCAGTGATTACAAAATCACTTCCGCATACTCCGGTAACCGCGTGCATATGACCGCTGAACTGCTGAAATAAGTGATTCAAAACTGTCGAAAGAGCGCCTTCAGGGCGCTTTTTTCGTTTCTGCGTTTACTGTTTTACTATTCCGATAAATGCCTCATATTTAGTGCATACCCGCCAGCCTTAGCAGCGCTGTCACCACCGCCGCAGCGATAATCACCACAATCAGCGGCATTTTGCGCCACGCCAGGAAAACAGCGAACGCGACGCCCAGTACCCGCGCCATTCCGGCAAAATGTTCGCCTTCATAAAACGTGGTTGCCAGTGCCACTGAAAACAGCAATACCGTTGCCGCATCCGACAATAGCGCCTGAGAACGTTCGGAGAGCGCCAGCCGGTTGCCGAGCTTTGCTCCGCCAAGACGCATCAGATAGGTGCCTGCCGATAACACAGCAATACCGACGATAAACAGCGTCATGTTGCCCATTATTTTTTCCTCGTCAGTAAGCCAAGCAGAGAGAGCAGTACCGGCAATCCGACCGGTGCGAAGGGGACGGCGGCAAGCGACAGCCCGGCGCCGCTACAGGCGCGGATCAGCGTGGTGCGATTCCTGAACGCCGGGATCACTAACGCCAATAAAATGGCGGGAAATACCGCGTCCAGACCGATGGTTTCCGGTGCCGGGAGCAGTTTGCCGACCATCGCGCCAAGCAGTGCGCCCAGCGGCCAAAAAATTGCGACGCCCGCGCCGCACAGCCAGTAGGCGGCTTTGCGCTGTTGCCGTGTTTTTTGCGACAGACCAAAGACGACGCTTTCATCATTCATGATATGGCAGCCCAGAAAGCTGGCGGCGCGGGTGCCTACCAGTTCACGTACCGTTACGCCGAATGGAATGTGGCGGGCATTCACCAGCAAACCGGCAGCGGCGGCGGCCAGTGGGTTCCCGCCGCTGGCGACAATGCCGATAAACATAAATTCGGACGCCCCCGCCAGGACAAAAATGGAGAGTACAAACGGTACCCAAATCGGGAAGCCGTAGGCCATCGCCAGCGATCCGTAGGACATCCCGACGACGCCAACGGCCAGGCACACTAAAAATATCGCTTTTATCGTGTCTCCGCTGAGACATGAGAGGTGATGTTTCATACTATTTTAGCCATATCGAACGAATTTCCATTATAATGAACGCAACAGAATTGATTTACAACTCGAACGATTCGTTCGATATAAAGAACGCGGAGTCGTGAATGACACAGCCCATTAGCGTGATCGCGAAAAGCCTGGTGCGCGAACGTCAGCGTACCGGCCTGTCGCTGGCGGAAATCGCCCGGCGTGCGGGGATTGCGAAATCTACCCTGTCGCAACTGGAAGCGGGCAATGGAAATCCTAGCCTGGAAACGCTCTGGGCGCTTTGCGTGGCCCTGGATATTCCCTTTGCACGTCTGCTGGAGCCGCAGGCGCAAAAAACGCAGGTGATTCGTCGCGGAGAAGGGACAAAAGTGGTGGCGGAACAGGCCCACTATCAGGCTATTTTACTGGCTGCCTGTCCGCCAGGGGCGCGGCGCGATATCTACCTGCTGCTGACGCAGCCGGGGGCGGATCGTATTTCACATCCACATCCGCCGGGATCGGTAGAGCATATTATTGTGACGCAGGGGAAAGCGCTTGTCGGGCTGACAGAGGCGCCGGAAGAGTTAGGCGAGGGCGATTATATTTGTTATCCCGCCGATCAGGAGCACATTTTTAAAGCGCTGGAAGCGGATACGCAGGCGATCCTGGTGGCCGAGCAAAATTAATTCCGCGCGATGAGGTTTATGATGCCGGATGGCGCTGACGCTTATCCGGCCTACAATTTCGTGCCGTTTGCTACCTGTAGGCCGGATAAGACGCATTAGCGTCGCCATCCGGCGTTGAGTCATCCGGCTTCAGACAGCCTATGCCAGGTAAAACACTGCTTTCAGTTCTGCGCTCACCGGGCTGTTATCCGGGTTGGCAGGCATCACGTCGCGCATATGCTTCCACCAACGCTGGCACACGTCGGTACTGGCGATGGCATTCCAGCGCTCTTCCGATTCGATCTCGACGGTCGCGAACAACAGGTTGCGTTCTTTATCGAGGTAAATCGCATAGTGATGCGCGCCATGCGCTTTCAATACGCTTTCCAGCTCCGGCCAGATGGGATTATGGCGACGCTGATACTCCTCGTGTGCGTCGGCATTCACCTGCATCACAAACGCTTTGCGGATCATAGCGCCTCCAGATACAACTCGCGGACGTCATCGCGGCTGGCGGTGCGTGGATTGCATGGCGCACACGGATCTGCCAGTGCTTTGTCCAGCCAGCCTTCAATATCGTCTTTCGTGACGCCCAGTGTGCTGAAACCTTCAGGAATGCCGACGCGTTTGCTCAATGCGCGGATTGCATTGATCGCTTCCATACTCGCCGCCTCAATGCTCATACCTTGAGTATCGACGCCCATCGCCTGGGCGACGCGGGCAAAACGCGCGACCGCGTTCGGGCGGTTAAAGTTCTCAATGATCGGCAGCAGGATGGCGTTACAGACGCCGTGCGGCAGGTTGTGCGTGGCGCCTGGCTGATGCGCCAGCGCGTGTACCAGACCAAGGCCAGCGCTGTTGAACGCCATACCCGCCAGATACTGGCCAAACGCCATCTGCTCACGCGCTTCGAGGTTGTGGCCGTCATCAACCGCTTTCGGCAACCATAGGTTAATCAGCCGAATGGCTTCCAGCGCATTGGCGTCGGTAAGCGGATGCGCGCCAACCGAGACATAGGCCTCAATGGCGTGGGTCAGCGCATCCATGCCGGTGGCGGCAGTGACGGATGGCGGGATGTCCAGCATAACGCTGGCGTCGTCCACCGCGATATCAGGGATGATATTCGGGTCGATGATGACCTCTTTGACCTGGCGCGCGGAGTCGATAATGACGGCATTGCTGGTCATTTCCGCTGCCGTACCGGCGGTGGTATTTATCGCTACCAGTGGAACGCCCGCGTTTTTGACTTTGCCGACGCCTGAATAGGCGGTAGAGGGGCCAGGATTCGCCGTCAGAATTTTGACCGCTTTGGCGGTATCGATCGGGCTGCCGCCGCCGAAGGCGATGATGTAATCACACTGCGCGTCCTGATATGCCGCATACCCTTTTTGCACCAGTTCTTCAGTGGGGTTCGGGAAAACCTCGTCGAAAAGGTGGTACGACATCTGATGCGCGTCAAGCGCGGCAAACAGGCTGTCCAGCAGGCCCAGTTTTACCAGTTGCCCGTCAGTGACGACCAGCGCTTTACCCCATTGCTTATTCGCGACGAGGTTAACCATATCGCCGATTGCGCCTGCGCCATGCAGGCTAATTTTGGGAAGTGCCAACATGAAGCTCATGAATATTCTCCTTAAGATTGACCGTTACCCTATTGCCCGATGACGCTGCGCTTATCGGGCCTACGGCGTAGGCCGGATAAGGCGAAGCCGCCATCCGGCATTGGATTGCGGAAAGAATCAGTACAACGCTAATGCGCTGGCAAGCGGAGTCACGCCAAAGCGTTTGCCAAGCGCTACCAGTTCTTCACGCGTGATGGTTTGCTTCATACCGCCCATTGAATAGATTTTGACCAGCACCTCCGCAGACTTCTCGGCGGTATCGATCAGGCCGAATGTTTCATCCAGCGTCGGGCCGCTGCCGAACACGCCGTGGAAGGGCCACAGCACCAGCGAATGCTTCTGCATTTCCTGCGCGGTGGCCTGACCGATCTCATCAGTGCCCGGCACCATCCACGGCAGAATGCCGACGCCGTCCGGGAACACCACCAGGCACTCGGTGCTGCCTTCCCACAGTTTGCGGGTGAAAAGCGGCGTGTTGTTTTCCAGCACGTAGGTCAGCGCGATCAGGTTGGTGGCGTGGCAATGCATAATCACGCGGTCTTTGCCGTCGGTGGCGTTAATGCGCTCGCAGTGGGAGAGGAAGTGGGCCGGCAGCTCGGAGGTTGGAACCGCCTCATGATTCAGCCCCCACAGAATGTGGTAGCCCGCGCCGTCGCTGTCCACTTTCACCACGCCTAAATTCGCTGCCGGATCGAGCTGTACGTTGCGGAAGAATTTGCCGGAGCCGGTGACGATAAACGGCGTGTTCGCCAGCAGCGGCATTGGCTGACTCAGCGCGATATAGCGCGGCTCCTGGTGGAAATCGTCGGTAAACGGCGCGATATCCGCCTCATCCAGACGCAGCGTCAGGTTGCCGCCGTTACGTTCGTCCCAGCCCTTCAGCCAGGCGTCGGAGGTGGCTTTGATCATTCCCTGGACAAACCAGGAGTGGGTAATGTTCTGCATGTTCGGTGTTCCCATTTATTGCCCGAACGTTATCGGGTCTTACGTAGGCCGGATAAGCGCAGCGCCATCCGGCAATCGTGTTTCATTTATTGCCGGATGGCGACGCGGAACGTCTTATCCGGCCTACAAGTCAGGCGTCGCGGTTAGCTACGTTTGCTCAGAATCTCTTTTTCATAGGCACGGACGCTTTCCAGCCACTGGCTGCCGGCTGGCGTGTCGTGACGCTGGCAATACATTTCCCAGACGGCTTGCCACGGCAGGGATTTCTGCTCTTCCAGCAGCGCCAGGCGGGCGGTGTAATCGCCGCTGGCTTCTAACTGACGCAGTTGCCCGGTTGGTTCCAGCAGCGCGCGCAGCAGCGCTTTCTTCATATTGCGCGTGCCGATAACCCACGCGGCGATACGGTTGATGGAGGCATCGAAGAAATCGAGGCCGATATGCACGCGGTCAAACAGGTTGTGACGCACGATTTCGCTGGCAATTGCCTGGGTTTCATCATCCAGCAGCACGACGTGGTCGCTGTCCCAGCGCACCGGGCGGCTGACGTGCAGCAGCAGGCGCGGCACATACAGCATGGCGGCGGAAATCTTGTCGGAAATCACTTCGGTCGGATGGAAGTGGCCCGCGTCGAGGCACAGCGCGGTCTGGCGGCTGGTGGCGTAGCCCATGTAGAACTCGTTGGAGCCGACGGTATAGCTTTCCGCGCCAATACCGAACAGTTTGCTTTCCACGGCGTCGATGTGATGCGCTGGGTTCAGTTTTTCGCTGATCACCTCGTCCAGCGCCTCCAGCAGGCGTTGGCGCGGCGCTAAGCGGTCAACGGTGATGTCTTTCATGCCATCCGGGATCCAGATGTTCATCACCGACGGCGTGCCCAGTTGCTCACCGAAGTACGCGGATACGCGGCGGCTGGCCTTGCAGTGGTCAATCCAGAACTGGCGAATGTTGTCGTCCGCGTGCGCCAGGGTGAAGCCGTCAGCGCTCAGCGGGTGAGAAAAGCAGGAGGGGTTGAAGTCCAGCCCTAACTGGTTCGCTTTTGCCCATTCCACCCAGTTTTTGAAGTGCTCCGGTTTGATCTGGTCGCGGGACACCGGCGTGTCAGACTCCAGATAGATTGCGTGTAAGTTCAGGCGTTTTGGCCCCGGGATCAGGCTTAGCGCCTGTTCCAGGTCGGCGCGCAGCTCGCTGGCGCTGCGCGCTTTACCGGGATAGTTACCGGTGGCCTGAATACCGCCGGTGAGCGATCCTTCCGGGTTTTCGAATCCGGCGACGTCGTCGCCCTGCCAGCAGTGCATCGATACCGGCAGACGATCGAGCTGGCGTAACGCCTCCTCGACATCAATACCTACCGCAGCAAAACGTTGTTTCGCCAGTTCCCAGGCTTGTTCAAGTTGAGTGGTCATGCGCAAAGCTCCTTTGTCTGTCGTTTTGATTGAAACTGCGCAACGTGGCGGGCAATTTCACTGTCAGGATTTGGGGTAAAGGTCGTCAGGTCGTAGTTGGTTCTCACCACCTGACGGAAGTCGTCAACGTTGTTCAGTTCGTCCAGCGTCATGAGCTGGATGCCGATATTGCCGAGGGTGGAAGCCTCAATCGGCCCGGCCATCACGCGAATGCCGCAGGCATCGGCGCACAGCTGGTTCAGCAGGGCGTTCTGGCAACCTCCTCCAACGATGTGCAGCTGGCTAAAGGCTTCACCACGCAGGTTCGCCAGCTCCTGCAACACATCGGCATACAGCAGCGCCAGACTGTCGAAAATGCAGCGTGCCAGTTCGGCGTTACGGGTGGGTTCCGGCTGGCCGGATTCACGGCAGGCCGCCTGAATCTCCGCGCTCATATCGGCGGGGTTGATAAAGCGATCGTCATTCGGGTTTATCAGGAAACGGCAGGCCGGAAGCGACTGGGTCTCGGCGATCAGCGCGGGCAGGTCGGTAATCTGGCGCTCTTTCAGTACGCGCTGAAGCAGCCAGAGCCCCATGATGTTTTTCAGCACCCGGTAGCGGCCTTCTGCGCCGCCTTCATTGGTGATGTTCGCCGCCAGCGCCGCGTCATCGGTGTAAGGCGTTCTGCTCTCGAAGCCCATCAACGACCAGGTGCCGGAAGAGAGATAAGCGCTGTTTTTATCGGCCAGCGGAGAGGCGATCACCGCGCTGGCGGTGTCGTGACTGGCGACGGCGACCACCGGAATCTGATTTTTCTGTGGGCAGATCCAGTAGCCGATCACGTTGCCCGGATGGGTGGGCCTGCCAAACCAGGCTTTGTTGGCGCCGGTCCAGTCCAGCAGGGTATCGTCCCAGTCATCGCTGTTGATATTGACGAGCTGCGTGGTGGTGGCGTTGGTGTATTCCCAGTTCATTTCGCCCGTCAGGCGGAAACTGAAATAGTCGGGGATCAGCAGGGCATGCGCCACCTGCGGGATAAGTTCAGGCTGTTGTTCAACCAGCGCGCGGAGCTGATACAGCGTATTGAACGGCAGAAACTGAATGCCGCTGCGGCGATAGATATCATGCTTGCCGAGCTGCGCCAGCGCCTGCTGCATCACCCCCGTGGTACGGTTGTCGCGATAAGATACGGGCAGACCGACGCGCTGGCCGTGCTTGTCGAGCAGCACATAGTCCACGCCCCAGGTATCAATGCCGATGCTGTCAATACGGATACCTTCATCGCAGACTTTCTCCAGTCCAAGGCGAATTTCATTTTCCAGGCTGTCGATATCCCAGGCGTCGAACCCGTCTGTTTTTTGCAAACAGTTCGCGAAGCGGTGGATTTCACGCAGTGTCAGGGCGTGTTGTTCACTGTCGTAACGCGCCAGCATTACGCGCCCACTGGATGCCCCGAGATCGACAGCGACACAATGGCGAAAAGTCATGGTGAAGTCCTTCTGAGTTTCATTGCACTCAGTCTAAGAACCCCCAGGAAGGCGTACCTTCCTGTTACTGACAGGTTAAATTGGCCGCTGGCAAGGAGGCAAAGGTGAACGTGATAGCGTTCACAATTTCCGTTTATCAGCGTGAATTGGCCGGATGTGACGGCGTCCGCATTTCCTGATCTTTCCCGTCCTTTCTTGAAAAAACGACCGGGTTTGCGCGCTTTGGCGTTAAAAATTTAAGGTGAGGGTAGTAACCCTTAATTACTATTTCTGACATGTTTCTCATATCAGGAAGCCATCATGACCGTACTGCATAGCGTGGATTTTTTTCCGTCAGGTAAAGCGCCCGTGGCCATTGAACCCCGGCTTCCTCAGTCTGCTTTTCCTGAACATCATCATGATTTTCACGAGATTGTGATTGTTGAACATGGCACTGGCATTCATGTGTTCAATGGGCAGCCCTACACCATTAGTGGCGGTACGGTCTGCTTTGTTCGCGATCACGACAGACATCTGTATGAACACACCGACAACCTGTGTCTGACGAATGTGCTCTATCGCTCGCCGGACGCGTTTCAGTTTCTGGCAGGGCTGAACCAGCTCTTGCCGCAGGAACAGGATGGGCAGTATCCGTCACACTGGCGCGTGAATCAGAGCGCGTTGCAGCAGGTGCGGCAACTGGTGGCGCAGATGGAAAACGCCGGAGACGAGATGGACACACCTGCGGTCGCCAACCGTGAAATTCTGTTTATGCAGTTGCTGGTGCTGCTGCGTAAAAGCAGCCTGATGGAAGGGGCGGCCAATAACGATGCGCGGCTGAATCAGTTGCTGGCCTGGCTGGAGGATCATTTTGCTGAAGAGGTGTGCTGGGAATCGATAGCCGACAAGTTTTCGCTCTCGCTGCGCACGCTGCATCGTCAGCTCAAACAACAGACCGGCCTGACGCCGCAGCGCTATCTTAACCGTCTGCGGCTTATCAAGGCTCGCCACCTGCTGCGTCACAGTGATGAAAGCGTCACAGATATCGCGTATCGCTGCGGTTTTGGCGACAGTAACCATTTTTCGACGCTGTTTCGCCGGGAATTTGACTGGTCGCCCAGGGATATTCGCCAGGGGCGGGACGCATTGCTACAGTAACGCGAAAGCTATCACCGTTTTTTGTCGCCAATTTGCTGATAATCGTCCCCTTCAATGCCGGATGGCGGCTTCGTCTTATCCGGCCTACGGCGGCGATCTGTAGGCCAGATAAGCGTAGCGCCATCCGGCAAGCATTCAACGTGAGGTGCTGCGGTGGCAAATCAGTTAGTCCTTCTGAAAAAAGACTTTTTTGCGAATGACGGCCAGGCTGTCGCGGTTGCCGATCGCTATCCGCAAAATGTGTTCGCGGAACATACACACGAGTTTTGTGAACTGGTGTTGGTCTGGCGCGGCAACGGTTTGCATGTGCTCAACGATCGCCCTTACCGCATCACGCGTGGCGATCTGTTTTATATTCGCGCCGAGGACAGACACTCCTACACCTCCGTTAACGATTTGGTTTTGCAGAATATTATTTACTGCCCGGAGCGGTTGACCCTGAATCTTGGCTGGGAAAGCGCCATTCCGGGCTTTAACGGCAGTGAACGGCGCCCGCACTGGCGGCTGGGCAGCGTGGGGATGAATCAGGCGCGGCAGGTTATCAGCCAGCTTGAACATGAGAGCAATCAGGGCGATCCGCTGGCGAATGAGATGGCGGAGCTGCTATTTGGTCAGCTGGTGATGACGCTGAAAAGACACCGCTATGCTACCGATGATCTCCCGACCAGGGCGAGCGAAACATTGCTGGATAAATTGATTACCGCGCTGGCCGGCAGCCTGGAGCGCCCCTTTGCGTTGGATGCGTTTTGCGACCAGGAGCAGTGCAGCGAGCGGGTGCTGCGACAGCAGTTTCGCTCACAGACCGGGATGACCATCAACCAGTATCTTCGCCAGATCCGCATCTGCCATGCGCAGTATTTGCTTCAGCACAGCCGCCTGATGATCAGTGAGATTTCAATGCAGTGCGGCTTTGAGGACAGTAACTACTTTTCGGTGGTGTTTACGCGGGAAACCGGGATGACGCCCAGCCAGTGGCGTCATCACAGTACGCAAAACGATTAGCTTGCCATTCCCATGCCGACGATGTTGGCGGCAATAATAATGACCACACAACCCAGACTGAGAACGCTGACAGGACGACGACCCGCGTTTTTCCACTCTTTTAGCACCAGACCCACAATCCCACCGCACAGCACGTAGAAGCTCATGTGCAGCATCCAGCTGATGTAGTCATACTGCGGTGGAATGCGAGCGTGGCCCCAGGCGTAGAAAAAGAACTGCAAATACCACATCAGGCCACCCAGCGCGGACAGCAGGATATTGGTGATGATCATCGATTTTGCCAGCGAGAAGTCGGCTTTTATCGACAAGTTTTTCACTTTTGCCAGACGAACGAAACAGAAACCCAGGTTGATCAGCGCGCCGCCGCCCATGATGACCACGTAGCTTGGCAGAGCGACATACAGCGGATCGACGCCGAGCGCGGCAGCGGCTTCATGCATCGGTTTGGCGGCGTTCATCGCAAAGGACATCCCGGCGGAGAAAATACCGCACATCACCGCCAGCAGCAGACCTTTTTTCAGGTTGAACTCCTCGGCGGTGATCCCCATTTTGCGTTCTTTTAACTGCCCGGCGCGGGTGACGATGCCAACGCCGATCAGCGCCACCAGGACGCCCAGCAGCGTCATTCGTCCTCCTTCGGTATTGATCAGCACATCAAAGTTTCCATTGATGATGGGGGTCATCAGGGTGCCGACGATCAGCGTAATACCAATCGCGATGCCGATCCCCATCGACATGCCGAGATAGCGCATGGTCAGGCCGTAGTTAATATTACCGATGCCCCACATTGCGCCGAACAGAAATACGGGCAACAGGGTGGAGAGGTTGAAGGAACTGTAATAGGCCCAGAAATCCGGGAGCAGCAGGGCGCTGATGGTCCAGGGCAGGATAAGCCAGGAGACAATCCCACCGATTGACCACATGGTTTCCCAGGACCATTGTTTAACTTGTTTGAACGGGGCATAAAAACAGGCTGCACTGGCCGCACCTATCAAATGCCAAAAGATACCCATCGTAATCGCGTTACTCATGACTTAATCCTCATCGTTTTTATTGCCGGTGTGACCCTCCCGACCTGATGAGTGTAAAAATTGCGCAGTTGATTAACCTTTTGAGGATTGCCGACATTTCTTCCTTCCTGGCAACCAGCACGTTATACGGGTGATTTGGCTCACATATTCAAGAACATAATGAAAAGTTATATCCTTATTAAAACTACGGCATTGATAAGCATTTTCAATATCATTTAATTAACTATAATGAACCAACTGCTTACGCGGCATTAACACTTCAGCCGCTCGACAATAATGGAGATGATTATGAGTTATACACTGCCATCCCTGCCGTACGCTTATGATGCGCTGGAACCGCACTTCGATAAGCAGACGATGGAAATCCACCATACCAAACACCATCAAACTTATGTCAACAACGCTAACGCGGCGCTGGAAAACCTGCCTGAATTCGCGAACCTGCCGGTTGAAGAACTGATCACCAAACTGGATCAGCTTCCGGCGGACAAAAAAACCGTACTGCGCAATAACGCGGGCGGCCACGCTAACCACAGCCTGTTCTGGAAAGGCCTGAAAAAAGGCACCGCTTTGCAGGGCGACCTGAAAGCGGCTATCGAGCGTGATTTCGGTTCCGTTGATAACTTCAAAGCGGAGTTTGAAAAAGCGGCGGCAACGCGTTTCGGTTCCGGTTGGGCCTGGCTGGTGTTGCAGGGCGACAAACTGGCGGTTGTCTCTACCGCTAACCAGGACTCCCCGCTGATGGGCGAGGCCATTTCCGGCGTTTCCGGTTTCCCAATCCTGGGTCTGGACGTATGGGAACACGCTTACTACCTGAAATTCCAGAACCGTCGCCCGGACTACATCAAAGAGTTCTGGAACGTGGTGAACTGGGACGAAGCTGCTGCGCGTTTCGCGGCGAAAAAATAAGTCTTTTTGCCTGATGGCGCTGCGCTTATCAGGCCTACGAAGAGGATTTGTCAATTTGTAGGCCGGATAAGGCGTTAGCCGCCATCCGGCATTGAATTCAGCCCCCGCAGGCATAACCTGCGGGGGCTTTCTTTTAGGCGCTTTTGGGCTTGCCTGGTGTGACTTACGTCAAATTAAAAACATCAATCCATAAAAAATGAAACATAGTTTTGTTATGTGGTTGGGATCACTTTTATTGTTCGAATGAATGTCTATCGTTTCTTCATCAACGCGGGTGTGCCTCAAAGTAAGGCGCATTCGCCCATAAAAATTGCCCGTTTTTATGTCTACAGGTGAAGGAAATGCAGATTAAACGCACGATAGAAAAAGTCCCGGGTGGCATGATGCTCGTTCCGTTGTTCCTCGGCGCGCTATGCCACACCTTCGCGCCAGGTGCAGGGAAATACTTCGGCTCATTCACAAACGGTATGATCACCGGTACGGTGCCGATTCTGGCGGTCTGGTTCTTTTGTATGGGCGCGTCGATCAAACTGAGCGCCACAGGCACCGTACTGCGTAAATCCGGGACGCTGGTGGTGACCAAAATTGCGGTTGCCTGGGTGGTGGCCGCTATTGCGTCACGCGTTATCCCGGAACATGGGGTGGAAGCGGGCTTCTTCGCCGGGCTGTCTACGTTGGCGCTGGTGGCTTCTATGGACATGACCAACGGCGGGCTGTACGCCTCCATCATGCAGCAGTACGGCACCAAAGAAGAGGCCGGGGCATTTGTCCTGATGTCGCTGGAGTCAGGGCCGCTGATGACGATGGTTATTCTGGGAACCGCCGGGATTGCCTCGTTTGAACCGCATGTATTTGTGGGGGCGGTATTACCGTTCCTGATTGGTTTCGCGCTGGGGAATCTCGACCCGGAACTGCGGGAATTCTTCAGCAAAGCGGTACAGACGCTGATCCCGTTCTTCGCCTTCGCGCTGGGCAACACCATTGATTTGAGCGTGATTGCACAGACGGGCGTGCTGGGGATTCTACTGGGTGTGGCGGTCATTATTATCACCGGTATCCCGTTAATTATCGCTGACAAGTTTATCGGCGGCGGTGACGGTACGGCAGGTATTGCCGCCTCAAGTTCTGCTGGCGCCGCAGTAGCCACGCCCGTGCTGATCGCAGAGATGGTTCCGGCGTTTAAACCGATGGCGCCCGCCGCGACCTCGCTGGTTGCCACATCGGTTATCGTAACTTCGATTCTGGTGCCGATCATTACCTCAGTCTGGTCGCGGAAGGTGAAGGCCAGAGCGGCGGAAATCGATATTCGCGGTACGGTGAAATAAACCCGTTTTGCCGGATGACGGCTTATGCCTCATCCGGCGCTTCCGGTCAGAATTAACGGCCAAACACCTCATCAATTGTGCGACGCTCGTGCTCGTTCAGTTCTCCTCCCGCATTACGCGACACGCCGGTACAATAGCCGAACTTACGCGATACCACGGTTTTAATCGTGGTTACAAAATCCTCGCCAATCGCGTAAATGGACATAAACGTGCCGATTTTCTCCTGGATATCGCGCAACGTTTGCAAATCACCCTGCTTAAACGCCTCCCGCGCGCTGACAAACAGCTCCGGCATCACGTTGTTTAAGCCGGAAATAATGCCTGCGCCGCCCGCCAGCAGGTTGGGAATGTAATACTCGTCATAGCCGGAGAGCACGGCAAAATCGTCGCGTACCGCGCGGGTGGTCTGAATCATGCTGCGGGTATGGGACTGGCAGTCGACGGTATCTTTAATCCCGGCAAAATTCGGGAATTCGGCGGCAAGGGTCGCCACCAGATCCGGCGTTAAATCGCAGCCGGTACGTGCCGGGAAATTGTAGGCAAACCATTTGCCGCTCAGGGCGTTACCAAGCTGGCGGAAGTAGCTCAGAAGCTGCTTCGACGTCTGCCCGTAGTAATACGGCGGCAGAATCATCACCGCATCGTACCCGACGCGGTACGCTTCCTGCGCCATAAGCAGGATGTCGCTGGTGCAGGTGGAGGAGACATTGGCAACCATCTTCAGCGAACTCATCGCGTGGGCCTCGCGGATCAGCATCAGCCGCTCTTCCAGCGTGAAAGACGCAAATTCGCCAATGCTGCCCATCAGCAAAATAACATCAATGTTGGCCTCGGTAAGGCGTTTGAGATGCTGGCTCAGGCCGTTGAGATCGACTTTTCCGTCATTGTCCATCGGCGTAATGGAAGGACACCAGACGCCAGCAAACTGCGATTGTACTGTCACGTTGTTGACTCCTTATTATGAAATGGCGTTTCAAAATCACTTTAATTGATAGCACGTCTGCTGGCGCATCATGTGAACCCGGCTCTCATTTTGAGCGGCTGAGACAAAATAAATATGCTCTAATGAGGATTATTTGTCGGGAGAGGGAAGCTGATGCGATATCCGGTCGAGGTGTTTACGGGCAAAATTCGGGACTATGCGGGAAATCGTCCCAGCGCCATTGCGAAAATCCAGGTTGATGGCGAGCTGATGCTTAGCGATCTGGGCCTTGCCGGTGATGAGCAGGCAGAGACAAAAATTCACGGTGGGCCCGATCGCGCGCTGTGCCATTATCCCCGTGAACACTATCTGCACTGGGCGCGTCAATTCCCGGCGCAGGCGGATCTGTTTGTCGCGCCCGCGTTTGGCGAAAACCTTTCGACCGACGGTCTGACCGAGCAAAATGTTTTTATCGGCGATATTTTTCAGTGGGGAGAGGCGCTGATTCAGGTGACTCAGCCACGTTCGCCGTGCTTTAAGCTCAACTTCCATTTCGGCATTAGCGATATGGCGACGCAGATGCAGAACGCCGGGAAAACCGGCTGGCTGTACAGCGTTATCGCGCCGGGGCAGGTATCGGCGGATGCGCCGTTAATTCTGGCGTCGCGCGTCAGTGATGTGAGCGTACAGGAGGCGATTGCGATAGCCTGGCATATGCCGTTTGACGACGGCCAGTATCATCGTTTGCTGTCGGCGGCGGGGTTATCGAAAAGCTGGACCAGAACGATGCAGAAGCGCCGTTTGAGCGGCAAAATTGAAGATCAGTCACGACGTTTACGTGGATGATGTAACGCCCGATGGCGCTACGCTTATCGGTCCTACAACGTACGGTTCCGTAGGCCGGATAAGGGCGTTCACGCCGCCATCCGGCACCACAGCGAGACTTAAGAACGCTTATACAACGGCAGCCAGATCACCAGCCGTAAGCCGCCCAGCGGGCTGTCTTCGGCTTTCACCCAACCGCGATGCTGCTGGATCGCGGTCTCAACGATGGCCAGCCCCAACCCTGTTCCACCGGACTCCCGATCGCGCGCTTCATCGGTACGATAAAACGGGCGGAAGATCTGTTCACGGTCTTCAGGGCTAACGCCCGGGCCATCGTCATCAACCGTTATCGTAATGCCGTCTTTATCCACCGCGAAGCCGACTTCAATCTTCGTGTGCGAATAGCGCAGGGCGTTACGGACAATGTTCTCCAGCGCGCTTTCCAGGGTGTTAGGGTTGCCGTATAACGGCCACGGCCCCGGCGGGAAGTTCACCGTTAACGATTTGCCCATCTGCTCGGCTTCGAAGGCGGCGTTATCCAGCACGTCTCCCCACAGATGATTGGCTTTCATCGTTTCGCTGACCAGCGCGTTTTTCTGTTGATTACGCGACATCACCAGCAGGTCGTTGATCATGCTGTCCAGCCGCTGCGCTTCGGTCTCGATGCGCTCCAGCTCTTTACTCTCGCCGCTACGGCGACGCAGCAGCGCGGTGCCCAGTTGCAGACGCGTAAGCGGAGTGCGTAGCTCGTGCGAGATATCCGACAGCAGACGCTGCTGCGTGGTCATCATACGTTCCAGCGCAGTTACCATCTGGTTAAAGCTGGCACCAGCCGCAAGAAATTCCTGCGGGCCTGCTTCCAGTTCTGGATGTTGTCGCAGATTACCCTGAGCCACTTCGTCCGCCGCGTTTTTCAACTTACGCGCCGGTTTCGCCAGGCTCCAGGCCAGCCAAAGCAACAGAGGCGAACTGACCAGCATGGTGACGATCAGCAACAAGAGCGGGCGGTCAAACAGCAGATTAATAAAATCGGATTGGGAACTGCTGGCCGGTCGAATCAGATAAAGCTGGTAGTTATCTTCCCCGTCTCTGACAGAGAACGGGCCTACCATCTCAACGCGGCCATATTTCTTCTTCTGCGGATGATCGGCGTTATCCGCCTGACCAATAAAGTTACGAATGATCTGCATTTCGCTGCGTTCTGCGCCGATCACGCGTCCTTCAGTGGTCACAAGCAATAACCGCTGTCCTGGCGGCGCCCACTTGTCGATCGCACGGAACAGGCGACGCCACCACATTAAATCGTTGGGTGGATCGTTCGCGAGTTCAGCTTCTACATGTTGCTCAATCATCAACCCCTGGCGCTGTTCGCTGTCCAGTAGCTCGGTCATCTGGCGTGAGTCGAGCTTGGGTAACATCAATACCAACATCAGCACCAGCGCCAGCGTCAACCAGAAGATGGCAAAGATGCGCGCGGTTAAACTGCCTATCATGAAGCGGAAACCATCAAATAACCGCGACCACGCAGGGTTTTAAACCACGGGTGCCCGTCTTTACGCTCCGGCAGCTTACGACGCAGGTTGGAGATATGCATGTCGATTGCGCGGTCGAACGGCGTCAGGCGTTTACCCAGCACTTCCTGGCTCAAATGTTCACGCGAAACCACCTGGCCGAGATGCTGCGCCAGCAAATAGAGCAGGGTAAATTCGGTGCCGGTTAACTCCAGGGTTTGACCATCGAAGCTGGCCTCCTGGCGACCCGGATTGAGGCTTAACGCATCCACTTCCAGCGTCGGCGAGCCGTTGTCGTTGTTCTGCTGCTGTTCGCTCCAGTGAGAGCGGCGCAGAATCGCACGGATACGCGCGACCAGTTCACGGTCGTTAAACGGTTTAGGTAAATAATCATCCGCGCCCAGCTCAAGGCCGAGTACGCGATCCAGTTCGCTGCCGCGCGCGGTCAGCATAATGACAGGGGTCTGGTGTGTCTGGCGAAGCGCTTTCAACGTATCAATACCGTTTTTCTTCGGCATCATGACATCGAGCAAAAGTAAATCAATGCTGTCGTCCAGAAGCTCAAGTGCCTGCTCCCCGTCATGGGCAACCAGCACATTGAAGCCTTCCATTTCGAGCAGCTCCTTTAACAGGGAAGTTAGCTCTCGGTCATCATCAACTAACAGGATTTTATTCATTGTTTAAGTACCTCCGAGGCAGAAATTACGTCATCAGGCGTCGCTAATCCATGACTTTACGTTGTTTTACACCCCCTGACGCATGTTTGCAGCCCGAATCGTAAACTGTCTCTCGTTGAATCGCGACAGAAAAGATTTTGGGAGCAAGTGATGCGCAAAGTTACCGCTGCCGTCATGGCCTCAACGCTGGCACTCAGTCCTTTAAGCCACGCTGCTGAAGTCGTTACAGGCGATAACTGGCATCAAGGTGAAGGACTTACGCAGCGCAGTACGCAGAGCCATATGTTCGACGGCATAAGTTTAACCGAACATCAGCGTCAACAGATGCGAGATCTGATGCAGCAGGCAAGACACGAACAGCCTCCTGTTAATGTTAGCGAAATGGAGACAATGCATCGCCTTGTCATCGCAGAAAAATTTGATGAAAACGCTGTGCGCGCTCAGGCAGAAAAAATGGCGCAAGAACAGGTTGCCCGCCAAGTCGAAATGGCCAGGGTTCGCAACCAGATGTATCGCCTGTTAACGCCGGAGCAGCAAGCGGTTTTAAATGAGAAGCATCAACAACGAATGGAGCAACTGCGCGATGTGGCGCAATGGCAAAACGGCTCCTCGTTGAAGTTATTGAGTAGTAGCAACTCACGTTCCCAGTAACAAACCCTGTTTTCCTTGCCATAGACACCATCCCTGTCTTCCCCTCCATGATGGAGGGGTTTTTTTTGTCCAAAATTTGTCATCCGGTTATTGCCTTACTGTTTTACTCCATCCGTTATACTACCGGCATGGAAAGGCAGGAGTGTTTATGAATCAAACCTATGGGCGACTGGTCAGCCGGGCGGCAATTGCCGCGACAGTGATGGCGTCACTGTTACTTTTGATCAAAATTTTTGCGTGGTGGTACACCGGGTCGGTGAGTATTCTGGCTGCGTTGGTTGACTCGCTGGTGGATATTGCCGCGTCGCTGACTAACCTGTTAGTGGTGCGCTATTCGCTGCAACCGGCGGATGATGAACACACCTTTGGACACGGCAAAGCAGAGTCGCTGGCGGCGCTGGCGCAGAGCATGTTTATTTCCGGCTCGGCGCTGTTTCTGTTTTTGACCGGTATTCAGCATCTGATTACCCCTACGCCAATGAACGAACCGGGCGTCGGGGTCGTGGTGACGCTTATCGCCCTGGTTTGTACGATCATTCTGGTCACGTTTCAGCGTTGGGTTGTGCGCAAGACGCAAAGTCAGGCAGTACGGGCAGATATGCTTCATTATCAGTCTGATGTTATGATGAACGGAGCGATTCTCGTTGCGCTTGGGCTGGCCTGGTATGGCTGGCATCGCGCGGACGCCTTGTTTGCGTTGGGAATCGGCATCTATATTCTATACAGCGCACTACGTATGGGGTATGAGGCAGTGCAGTCGTTACTGGATCGCGCGCTGCCCGATGAGGAACGTCAGGAAATTATTGATATCGTGACATCGTGGCCGGGCGTCAACGGTGCTCACGATCTTCGCACGCGGCAGTCAGGGCCGACCCGCTTTATTCAGATTCATTTGGAAATGGAAGATAATCTGCCGCTCGTTCAGGCGCATCTGGTGGCTGAACAGGTAGAGCAGGCGATTTTGCGGCGTTTTCCGGGTTCGGATGTCATTATCCACCAGGACCCCTGTTCAGTCGTACCCAGGGAAGGCAAGAGGTTTGAGCTTTCGTAATTCGTTGTAAAAAAGTGAGCAAGGCCAGCATTTTGTGTATAAATTACCGCCGTTTGGCCTGACCTGAATCAATTCAGCAGGAAGCGGTTGTTATACTATCTGCATATTCGTTGGATCGTCCCGATGTGCAGTAACAGTATCGGCTTCCGGCAACAGATTTCATTTTGCATTCCAAAGTTCAGAGGTAGTCATGATTAAGAAAATCGGTGTGTTGACAAGCGGCGGTGATGCGCCTGGCATGAACGCAGCAATCCGTGGTGTTGTACGCGCAGCGTTGACGGAAGGACTGGAAGTAATGGGTATTTATGATGGCTACCTGGGTCTGTATGAAGACCGTATGGTTCAGCTCGACCGTTACAGCGTGTCCGACATGATCAACCGTGGCGGTACTTTCCTCGGTTCCGCGCGCTTCCCGGAATTCCGCGATGAAAATGTTCGCGCAGTGGCTATCGAAAACCTGAAAAAACGTGGCATCGACGCGCTGGTTGTTATCGGCGGTGACGGTTCCTATATGGGTGCAAAACGTCTGACTGAAATGGGCTTCCCGTGCATCGGTCTGCCGGGCACGATCGACAACGACATCAAAGGCACTGACTACACCATCGGTTATTTCACCGCACTGGGTACGGTAGTGGAAGCGATTGACCGTCTGCGTGACACCTCTTCCTCTCACCAGCGTATTTCCATCGTTGAAGTGATGGGGCGTTACTGCGGCGACCTGACCCTGGCGGCGGCTATCGCTGGGGGCTGTGAGTTTGTTGTGGTGCCGGAAGTGGAATTCAGCCGTGACGATCTGGTTGCGGAAATCAAAGCGGGCATCGCGAAAGGTAAAAAACACGCGATTGTCGCGATCACCGAACATATGTGTGACGTTGATGAACTGGCGCACTACATCGAGAAAGAGACTGGCCGTGAAACGCGTGCGACCGTACTGGGTCACATCCAGCGTGGCGGCTCTCCGGTGCCTTACGACCGTATTCTGGCTTCCCGTATGGGCTCATATGCCATTGAACTGCTGCTGGAAGGCTTTGGCGGACGTTGTGTGGGCATCCAGAACGAACAACTGGTTCACCATGACATCATCGACGCTATCGAAAACATGAAGCGTCCGTTCAAAGGTGACTGGCTGGATTGCGCTAAAAAGCTGTACTGATCGTTGTGTGTATTGTGCCGGGTGGCGGCTAACGCCTTACCCGGCCTACAACAGTACGGCCTGTAGGCCGGATAAGGCGTTAGCCAGCATCCGGCAATATCCTTCATTTATTCCCTCAAGTTATAGCCAATCTTTTTTTATTCTTTAATGTTTGGATTCCTTTCTGGCACGCTTTACTCATCACAACACTACATAAGAGAGCTGGGCGATGAATAAATGGGGCGTGGGGTTAACATTATTGCTGGCATCGACCAGCGTTCTGGCGAAGGATATTCAGTTACTTAACGTGTCTTACGATCCAACGCGCGAGCTGTACGATCAGTACAACAAAGCGTTTAGCGCGCACTGGAAACAAGAAACGGGCGACAATGTGGTGATCCGTCAGTCACATGGCGGTTCCGGTAAGCAGGCGACGTCAGTCATTAACGGTATTGAGGCCGATGTGGTGACGCTGGCGCTGGCTTATGACGTTGATGCCATTGCAGAGCGCGGCCGTATCGACAAAAACTGGATCAAACGTCTGCCGGACAACTCCGCGCCGTACACGTCCACCATCGTCTTCCTGGTGCGTAAAGGCAATCCGAAGCAAATCCATGACTGGAACGACCTGGTAAAACCGGGCGTGTCGGTGATTACGCCGAATCCGAAAAGCTCTGGCGGCGCACGCTGGAACTATCTGGCTGCGTGGGGATACGCCCTGCACCACAACAACAACGATCAGGCCAAAGCGCAGGACTTCGTAAAAGCGTTATTTAAGAACGTGGAAGTGCTGGATTCTGGCGCGCGCGGTTCAACCAACACCTTTGTTGAGCGTGGGATTGGTGACGTGCTGATCGCCTGGGAGAACGAAGCGCTGTTGGCGACGAATGAACTGGGCAAAGATAAATTTGAAATCGTGACGCCGAGCGAATCGATTCTCGCAGAACCGACCGTCTCCGTGGTGGATAAAGTCGTGGAGAAAAAAGGGACGCAAGTCGTGGCGGAAGCCTATCTGAAGTATCTCTACTCGCCGGAAGGGCAGGAAATTGCGGCGAAAAACTTCTATCGCCCACGCGACCCTGAAGTGGCGAAGAAATATGAAAATGCATTTCCGAAGCTGAAACTCTTCACCATTGACGAGGAGTTTGGCGGGTGGACGAAAGCGCAGAAAGAGCATTTCTCTAATGGCGGTACGTTCGACCAAATCAGCAAACGCTAATGTAAATGGCTTTTCCAGCCCGGTGGCATCGTGCGACCGGGCTTTTTTATTTGTCATCATTTTGCGTTACTCTTGCACGTCAATAAGAGACAGGGAATGAGTAATGAAAAAAACAGGTTATTTTTTGCTGGCGGTTGTGATTGTTGCCGCCGTCGCGGGCATTGGCTACTGGAAGCTGGCCGCTAATCCGAACGCATTGCGGGATATTGTTCTGCAACAATGCGTACCGAACCAACTGCAACAGCAAAATCCTGCGCCATGCGCTGAAGTGAAACCGGATGCCGGGTATGTCGTGTTTAAAGATCGTAACGGCCCGTTGCAGTATCTGCTGATGCCGACGTACCGCATCAACGGTACGGAAAGCCCGCTGCTGGTGGAGCCCTACACGCCGAACTTCTTCTGGCTAGCCTGGCAGGCGCGCAGCTTTATGAGCCAAAAGTACGGCAAAGATATTCCAGATAGCGCCATTTCGCTGGCGATTAACTCACGCTCCGGGCGGACGCAAAACCACTTTCATATCCACATCTCCTGCCTGCGCCCTGATGTGCGAGCGAAACTGGATGATAATCTGGCGAAAGTGAGTACCCGATGGCTGCCGCTGCCGGGCGGATTGCGCGGGAATGAATATCTGGCGCGTCGGGTGACGGAAAGCGAGCTGGCGCAACGCAGCCCGTTCATGATGCTGGCGGAAGAAGTGCCGGATGCGCGTGAGCACATGGGCAGCTATGCACTGGCGGTGGTGCGCCAGAGCGACGACTCTTTTGTTTTGCTGGCGACGCAGCGCAACCTGCTGGCGTTTAACCTCGCTTCCGCTGAGGAAATTCAGGATCATCAATGTGAGATTTTGCAGTAACCCCACCTAATCTGGCGTTTACTCCACCTGCCTGTCTCCGTATTCTTGTTGAAAAAAACAACAGGAGACAGGCATGTCGCTCTGGCTTACACACCCTCTGTTCATTCCTTCGCTGGTGGTCGGCGTGACCATTCTGCTCTGGGCAACCTCGCTGTTGCCGGAGTTTATTACCGCGCTGCTGTTCTTTACCGTGGCGATGGTGGCGAAGATCGCGCCACCGGACGTCATTTTTGGCGGTTTTGCCTCGTCGGCTTTCTGGCTGGTCTTTAGCGGTTTTGTGCTGGGGGTGGCGATTCGCAAAACAGGGCTGGCAGACAGGGCGGCGCGCGCCTTATCCGCCAGACTGACCGACTCATGGCCGCTGATGGTGGCGAGCGTGGTGCTGCTCAGCTATGCGCTGGCGTTTGTGATGCCGTCCAATATGGGGCGTATCGCGCTGCTGATGCCCATTGTCGCGGCGATGGCGAAACGTGCCGGGATTGCCGATGGCACGCGCGCCTGGTACGGACTGGCGCTTGCGGTGGGCTTTGGAACCTTCCAGCTCTCCGCGACCATCCTGCCTGCTAATGTACCTAACCTGGTGATGAGCGGGGCGGCGGAAGGTTCGTATGGCATCCACCTGAACTATCTGCCGTATCTTCTGCTGCATACGCCTGTTCTGGGCTGGTTGAAAGGTGCGCTGTTAATCGTCCTGATTTGTTGGCTGTTTCCCGGTAAACCGCATGCGCCTCGCGACCTGACGCCGCCTGCGCCGATGAGCCGTGCGGAGAAACGGCTGGCGTGGATGCTGGCGGTGGTGCTGGCGATGTGGGTCAGCGAAAGCTGGCACGGTATTGGCCCGGCGTGGACCGGGCTGGCGGCGGCGGTGATCACGCTGTTGCCGCGCGTGGGGTTTATCAACGGGGAAGAGTTTTCCAGCGGCGTGAATATCCGCACCTGTATTTATGTGGCAGGCATTCTGGGGCTGGCGATCACCGTGACGCAAACCGGCATTGGCAATGCGGTGGGCGAGGCGCTGCTGCATGTCATGCCGCTGGACCCGGAAAAGCCCTTCACCAGTTTCCTGGCGCTGACCGGCATTACCACCGCGCTGAATTTTATTATGACGGCGAACGGCGTTCCGGCGCTGTATACCACGCTGGCGCAGAGTTTTTCCGACGCAACCGGTTTTCCGCTGCTGTCGGTGATTATGATTCAGGTATTGGGGTACTCCACGCCGCTGTTGCCGTATCAGGCGTCGCCGATTGTGGTGGCGATGGCATTAGGGAAAGTCCCGGCAAAACCAGGTATGACGCTGTGTCTGGCACTGGCGCTGGCAACGTATCTGGTGCTGTTGCCGCTGGATTACGTGTGGTTTAGTTTACTGGGGCGTTTGTAAAAAAAGCCCGGTGGCGTTAACGCTTACCGGGCCTGTGATTTTGTGTGGCGGGTAAGCGCACGCGCCACCCGCCACAACAGCATTAAGCTTGTTTAGCCGCTTCCGCTGCTTTAACGATCACCGCGAACGCGTCAGCTTTCAGGGAAGCACCGCCAACCAGCGCGCCGTCGATGTCCGGCTGAGCGAACAGTTCTGCCGCGTTAGCTGCGTTTACGGAACCGCCGTACTGGATGATCACTTGCTCAGCGATTTTCGCGTCAGCTTTGGCGATGTGGTCACGGATGAATTTGTGAACAGCTTGCGCCTGCGCCGGAGTGGCGGATTTGCCAGTACCGATCGCCCATACAGGTTCGTAAGCGATAACCACGCCTTCAAACGCCGCAGCGCCCTGAGTTTTCAGTACCGCATCGATCTGACGAGCACAGACTTCTTCAGTTTTGCCGGCTTCGTTTTCTGCTTCGGTTTCACCGATGCACAGAACCGGAGTCAGACCCTGCTCTTTCAGCACGGCGAATTTCTTCGCGATCAGCTCGTCAGACTCTTTGTGGTAAGTACGACGCTCAGAGTGGCCGATGATGATGTACTGCGCGCCGATATCCTTCAGCATTTCAGCAGAAGTTTCACCGGTGAATGCGCCAGACAGGTTCAGGTCAACGTTCTGCGCGCCCAGAATGATGTGGCTACCGGCAGCGGCGTGTTTCGCCATGTCGATATACATTTCCGGCGGTGCAATCGCAACTGCACAGCCAGCAACGCCAGCCAGTTCTTTACGCAGGTTAGCCACCAGCTCGTTTACCATGTGGCGGCTGCCGTTCAGTTTCCAGTTACCCATCACTAAAGGATGTCGCATTTCATTTCTCCACGCTTTGTCAGCGAATTAAGGAAGATGGCCGCCCTTCAGGGACGGCATGGTCTGTGAAACAGTATAGAGATCCCTCCCTCGAAAGGCTTTGCTTTTTGTCACTTAATTCAGCCCTTCCAGATTCTCCGATAGCGCTAGCTTAATCGGTTCAACAGCGAAGGTCAGCCCTTTTTCCCCGTTGTCTGCGACAACATAGCGAATCGCGCCTTCCGTTTCGGCGTAGTAGTGCTTATTCTTGCCCGCTGTGAGTAATTTTTGCAGTTTTTGCTGGCTTTGCTCTTTTGTCAGAAGCGGGGCGACGGTGCGGATCACCGCCGCCATGTATTCCTGCGCTTTGACTTTGGCGGCTTTTTGCTCGGGCCCCTGAATGGGAAGCCAGGTAATCTGCATACTTTTGATTTTTAACGTACCGCGCTCCAGCGCCGTTGAGGCGTACAGATTTTCATTGATCTTGCTGGCGGCGCGGGTCAGGTTCGCCCTGTCGCGGCTGCTGTCGATAGCACGAAATTCGTTCAGTGGAAGCCGGGGATTTTGCTGATTAAAGTTTTCGCGAAACTGGCTGATGGAGAGATCAAACGTCGGCGCGCCAGCCAGCAGGTAGGGCGCGGTCGTCGCAGACGGCGATGCCTCCGCCAGCACCGTTGTGCTCGCAGTTATGGCGGAAAACAATAATAAAAACAGTGTACACCCTGGCTTCATCAATCTTACCTTTCGTTAGGACTGCTCACGATTAAAACGATAACTGTCGGGCTTGTCAAAAGGGTAAACTGACAGCGAAGGCAATAATAAAGGAACTTACATGACCATACAGCAGTGGTTATTCTCATTTAAAGGGCGTATTGGACGCCGTGATTTCTGGATCTGGCTCGGTCTCTGGTTTGTCGGCATGCTGGTGCTGTTTTCGCTGGCGAGCAAGAATTTACTCGATATCCAGACGGCGGCATTTTGTCTGGTGTGTCTGCTCTGGCCCACGGCGGCGGTCATGGTTAAGCGTCTGCATGACCGGGGGCGCTCCGGCCTGTGGGCGTTATTGATGATTCTGGCGTGGATGCTGCTGGCCGGAAATTGGGTGATGTTGCCGGGAATGTGGCAGTGGGTCGTGGGGCGCTTTGTCCCGACGCTCATTCTGGTCATGATGTTTATCGATCTGGGGGCGTTTGTCGGCACTCAGGGCGAGAATAAGTTCGGCAAAGAAACGCAGGATGTGAAGTTTAAAGCAGAGCCTCAGGCAGGCGATAAACCGTAGGCCGGATAAGGCGTTTATGCCGCTATCCGGCAGATCGCCCGGTGGCGCTGGCGCTTACCGGGCCTGCAACCGTGCTTACCAGTAGTGCTCAGCGGTCATGTGCCCAGGACGACGACGCAGGTGTTTGGTCATGTGCCGGGTCTCCTTCAGCAGCTGTTGCGTATCACGCACCATCTGCGGATTTCCGCACAGCATCACATGGCTGGTCTCGGTGTCCATCGGTAAACCGACCGCCGCTTCCAGCGCGCCGCTTTCAATCAGCGCGGGGACACGCCCGGTAAGCGAGCCTGCGATGGTTTCCCGACTGACGACAGTTTGAATGCGCAGCTTGCCTTCGTAGCGCTTTTGCAATTCCAGCATTAACGGCAGGTAACTTAAATCAGCGGCGTAACGCGCGGCATGCACCAGTACCAGGTTGTTAAAGCGCTCCAGGTCCTTACCGAGTTGCAGAATCGACAAATAAGGGCCAATGGCCGTTCCGGTCGCCAGCATCCACAGGGTGTCGCAGTCAGGCACTTCATCCAGAACAAAGAACCCCGCCGCTTCACTCACCACCTGTACTTCATCGCCAGGTTTAAGCACCGCCAGATGTGGGCTGAGTTTGCCTTCGGGAACCGTCACCAGGTAAAACTCTAAATCGGGATTATCGGGCGCATTCACATAGGAATAGGCGCGTTGTACGCGTTCGCCGTCGATCTCCAGTCCGAGCTTGGTAAACTGGCCTGCGGTGAAGGGATGAACGGGGGCGTGAACGGTCAGACTAAACAGGGCGTCGGTCCAGTACTGTACCTTCGTGACTTTTCCTGTTACCCAATCTGCCATGATCTTCTCCTGTCTGCTGCAATACCCTTATCTTCGTTCGTTGAACGAAAGATTTCCAGCCCCGAAGGGCCGGAAGGCTCAATCGAACAAATCAGTTACAGGATATGCGCCTGCACATCCGGGTCTTTGCGATCCAGATAGTGGATGGACTGAATACGGCGGATAGTGCGCGATTTGCCGCGAATCAGCAGCGTTTCGGTGGTAGCGATATTGCCTTTGCGGCTAATCCCCTCCAGCAGATCGCCTTTGGTGATCCCGGTGGCGGAGAAGATGACGTTATCGCTGCGCGCCATTTCGTCCAGACGCAGCGCTTTACCGGCGTCAATGCCCATAGCTTTACAGCGTGCCAGCTCCTGCTCGCCAATGCGGCGGTTCTCTTCGCTGTCGCCTTTGACGTCGTGACGCGCCAGCAGACGGCCCTGCATGTCGCCATCCAGCGCACGGATTACCGCTGCGGAGACAACGCCTTCCGGCGCGCCGCCAATGCCGTACAGCACATCCACTTCACTGTCTGGCATACAGGTCAGAATAGAGGCCGCCACGTCGCCATCAGGAATGGCGAATACGCGCACGCCAAGCTGCTGCATCTCTGCAATCACCGCGTCATGACGCGGTTTGGCCAGAATCGTAACCGTCAGTTCGCTGAGTGGTTTGCTGAGGGTGGCTGCGATGTTGCGCAGGTTGTCCGCCAGCGGCAGATTCAGGTCGATAGATCCTTTAGCGCCCGGCCCGACGATCAGTTTTTCCATGTACATATCCGGCGCGTTGAGGAAACAGCCTTTGTCGCCGACCGCCAGAACTGCCAGCGCGTTCGCCTGGCCCATCGCCGTCATACGGGTGCCTTCGATAGGGTCGACGGCGATATCTACCGCATCGCCACGGCCGGTGCCGACTTTCTCACCGATAAACAGCATGGGCGCTTCATCAATCTCGCCTTCGCCGATGACAATGGTGCCGTCAATATTGACCTGGTTGAGCATAATACGCATGGCGTTTACCGCCGCGCCGTCAGCGGTATTTTTGTCGCCGCGTCCCAGCCATTTATAGCCAGCCAGCGCCGCCGCTTCCGTTACGCGGGAAAATTCGATGGCAAGTTCTCGTCTCATAGCAAACTCGTAGCAGAAAGGAATGGCGCGAAGTGTAGCACAGGGGAGGGGGCAATCTGAAGGAAGTGTTCACATATTGTAAACAGTAAAATACCATGCTATGGTGTTCACATAATGTAAACGGATGGAACGAACGCAAGATGCACGTCATTTCAAAAGAACCTTTTGAGGAAGCGGCAAAGCGATATCCCAACGATTCGTTAGCCATACGGGCGCTGTATCGCTTAATGCGTGAAACTGACTTCTCTTCTCCGACTGAGATGAGAACTCTGATACCGAGCCTGGACAATTTTAAGTACCGGAACAAATGGTGGGTTCTGGATGTGGGAGGCAACAACTTGAGGGTTATCGCCTACATCAATTTTGTGAATAAACGCTTCTATGTGAAGCACATCAGCACCCACGCTGAATATGACAAGTTGACCCGCTATTACAGGGAGAACAAATAATGAATACCGACACTGCAAAAGCCATTGAAGCAACCAAACAACTCGTCGCTGCTGTTCCTTTCCTGGGAGGCAGCTCTTCAGAGAGCGATTACCGTGAAGCGCTGTCTCTGGTGGATTATCTGATCGAGAACGACGATGAGAACCCGCTCATTGACTTCCTGGCGAGCAAAATTGCCGATTATGAGGATAACAGCGACCGTTTCGCTGAGTTCAATAAAGATATCGCTGAAATGCCGGTTGGCGTGGCGCTGCTACGTACTCTGATTGACCAGTACAAGCTGTCCTACTCAGACCTGAAAGAGGAGATCGGTTCAAAGTCGCTGGTGAGTCAGATCTTATCTGGTCAGCGCTCTCTGACTATCGCTCACATTAAGGCACTCTCTGCTCGTTTCGGTGTGAAGCCAGAGTGGTTTCTTTAAACCATGTCTTACATTCGAGTAATACCGCTCTTTTGGAGTGGTATTACTCTATGGTAATCAAATTATAATAAGTACCTGTAGGCCGGATAAGCGAAGCCGCCATCCGGCATGTCAGTATTACTCTTCGTGGTCTTCCCACGCCAGGGCGCGTTTGACCGCTTTTTTCCAGCCGCTGTAACGGAAGTTACGCTCGGTGGTTTCGATGCCAGGACGGAATTCACGCTCGATGACCGCTTTTTCCTGCAACTCATCCAGGTTCTGCCAGTAACCCACCGCCAGACCTGCCAGATACGCCGCACCCAGCGCCGTTACTTCGCGCACTTCCGGGCGCTCAACGCGCGTACCAAGAATGTCTGACTGGAACTGCATCAGGAAGTTGTTGGCAACCGCGCCGCCGTCAACGCGCAGGGCGTGCAGGCGAATACCGGAGTCCGCCTGCATCGCTTCCAGCACGTCACGCGTCTGGTAAGCGATCGATTCCAGCGTTGCACGGATGATGTGGTTGGAGTTTACGCCACGGGTCAGACCGAAGATGGCGCCGCGCGCATACGGGTCCCAGTACGGCGCGCCCAGACCGGTAAAGGCCGGAACAACGTATACGCCGTTGGTGTCTTTCACTTTGGTGGCGAAATATTCAGAGTCGAATGCGTCGCTGATGAGTTTCATCTCATCACGCAGCCACTGAATGGATGCGCCAGCCATAAACACCGCCCCTTCCAGCGCGTAGTTCACTTCGCCGGTCGGGCCACAGGCGATGGTGGTCAAAAGTCCGTTTTCGGACTTAACCGCTTTCTCGCCGGTGTTCATCAGCATAAAGCAGCCGGTGCCGTAAGTGTTTTTCGCCATCCCCTCTTTGACGCACAGCTGGCCGAACAGCGCCGCCTGCTGGTCACCGGCGATCCCGGCGATTGGAATACGCGTGCCGCCTTTACCCCCGATGTTCGTCTGGCCGTACACTTCAGAAGAACGACGCACTTCCGGCAGCATGGCGCGCGGGATATCCAGCGCATCCAGCATTTTGTCATCCCAGTCCAGGGTATGGATGTTGAACAGCATGGTACGTGAAGCGTTGGTGTAATCCGTGACGTGTACGCGTCCCTGCGTCATTTTCCAGATAAGCCAGGTATCCACCGTACCGAACAGCAGTTCACCGCGACGTGCGCGCTCACGGGAGCCTTCTACGTGATCGAGAATCCACTTCACTTTGGTGCCGGAGAAGTACGGGTCAATCACCAGACCGGTGTTGTTGCGGATGTAATCTTCCATGCCGTCACGCTTCAGGCGTTCGCAGATTTCGGCGGTACGGCGGCACTGCCAGACAATCGCGTTATAAATCGGTTTGCCGGTTTCACGTTCCCAGACGATGGTGGTTTCACGCTGGTTAGTAATACCGATTGCTGCGATCTGATCGGAACTGATGTCTGCTTTCGCCAGCACTTCAACCAGCGTTGAGCTTTGGGTGGCCCAGATTTCCATTGGGTCGTGTTCTACCCAGCCTGCTTTCGGGTAGATTTGCTCAAATTCACGTTGCGACACGCTAACGATATTCGCATCGTGATCCATCACGACGGCGCGGGAGCTGGTGGTGCCCTGGTCGAGCGCAACGATATATTTTTTCTCAGTCATAATTTTTTTGTCCCGTAGTCACATTACAGCGAAGCTTTTTGTTGTGCGGTAGTGGTGGTGTCCTTCTCTTCAACCACGCAAGTATCACACGGCAAATGGCGGCCAATCAGTTTACGATAGGCGAATGCGCCCAGAATGGCGCCCGCAATCGGGCCGAACATCGGCACCAGGAAGTAAGGAATATCCTTACCGCCAGTCAAGGCAACGTTCCCCCAGCCAGCGAGCCAGGCGAACAGTTTCGGGCCGAAGTCACGCGCCGGGTTCATCGCAAACCCGGTCAGCGGCCCCATAGAAGCGCCAATTACTGCGATCAGTAAACCAATGAGCAGAGGAGCCAGTGGGCCGCGCGGTACGCCGTTACCATCATCGGTCAGCGCCAGAATAAGCCCCATCAGAATAGCGGTAATTACCATCTCAACCGCGAAGGCTTGCACAAAATTGATATGTGGATTTGGATATGTTGAGAAAGTGCCAGCCAGATCAACACTTTCGATACTGCCACGGACGATGTGGTGCGTTTGTTCAAAATCAGCGAAAAGATTGTAGTAAAGCCCGTAAACTAATGCCGCTGCGCAAAACGCGCCGGCAACTTGAGAAATGATAAAAGGAACAACTTTGCGTTTGTCGAAACAGGCAAACAGCCACAGTGCGATTGTTACGGCTGGATTTAAATGTGCGCCGGAGACACCTGCTGTCAGGTAGATAGCCATCGCCACCCCCAGACCCCAGATGATACTGATTTCCCACTGACCGAAAGTAGCACCTGCTACTTTAAGAGCAGCGACACAACCCACACCGAAGAAAATCAACAACCCAGTACCGAGAAATTCAGCAATGCACTGGCCTTTTAAGGTTGATGTTTGACTCATAATCGGATCCTGAAGAGAGTTTAATGTTTATTGTTTGCGAAGAGGTCACTGACGCCTTCGATGCCTGTAGGCATACTGTTAATTTATCGTTAACGAGCAAAAACGAGAAATATCGAAATCAAAATGTGTGTACTGCGTCAATAAAATGAGCGTTATCGCGCCATGAAGCGCGTTTTACGACAAACCAGGAGTGTGAGCTGAATCATTTCATTAACCAATATGTTAACACTTTAGAGTTATGTGAGTTATGTCACCAGGACAAGGATGAAAAGTGTTGCAAACCGCAATCTACGCGGTATGTCGCTGGACAGGGATGGCGCGGCTTCATACAATCGGCACTATATATTGTGCGCGTTTACGTGAAGCGTCGCCTTGCAATTCAGGAGAGGTATGGCCATGTCATTAGAAGTGTTTGAGAAACTGGAAGCAAAAGTACAGCAGGCGATTGATACCATTACGCTTTTGCAGATGGAAATCGAAGAGCTGAAAGAAAAGAACAACAGCCTGGCGCAGGATGTACAGTCTGCTCAGCATCAGCGTGAAGAGCTGGAGCGTGAGAACAACCATCTGAAAGAACAGCAGAGCGGGTGGCAGGATCGTTTGCAGGCGCTGCTGGGTCGTATGGAAGAAGTCTGAGCCGTAGCAGTGTTGGCTGCGCTCAGCGTTGTAGGCCGGATAAGGCGTAAGCCGCCATCCGGCACTGCAATATCGCCTGATGGCGCTACGCTTATCAGGCCTACAGTCGGCATCGTTTATGAGCGGCAACGCAATAAAAAAGGCACCTTACGGTGCCTTTTTTGATCACTCGATATCAAGTGGGTCTTCGGAGAGGATTATCCCGGTATTGTCGGCGTAGAGATGATCGCCGGAGAAGAAGGTCACGCCGCCAAAATTGACGCGGACGTCGCTTTCCCCAATTCCTTCACCTGCGGCGCCTACCGGAATCGCGGCAAGCGCCTGGATGCCGATATCCAGCTCTTCCAGATCGTCTACCTGACGCACCGCGCCGTAGATGACCAGCCCTTCCCATTCATTCTGCGTAGCCAGACGCGCCAGTTCGGCGTCGACCAGCGCGCGACGGACAGAACCACCGCCATCGACCAGCAGAATGCGACCACGGCCATTCTGTTCGAGCAGATCGTAGAGCAACCCGTTGTCCTCGAAACATTTTACCGTGATGATTTGTCCGCCAAACGACGACCGCCCTCCAAAGTTAGAGAACAGTGGTTCCACGACGTTGACATCTTCCTGGTAGATGTCACAAAGCTCGGAAGTATCGTATTTCATAGGCTTAACGTTCAGTTGCTGCGAGAATTTTTAGTATATCGCGCTATGCGTACTGTTTGCAAAATCATCAATTGTTCATTGATATTTGTCAGTTAAACCGCCCACTGGCTTAAGAAAATCCCGACGACAAACAGCAGGTTAGTCAACAGCGCGGCTTTAACGGTACGTTCCAGCATCGGGCGCATCGCAGCGGGTTCCATTTCACGCATCACATAACGCGCCTGTTTAATCAGTAACGGTGCGGCCAGGATGAACAGCCATCCCCACAGGCTTTGCAGTGAAATCAGGTTAAACAGCGCCAGGCAGACCAGTGAACCCATCAACAGGCAGGCGTGATAACGACGTGCGTTAACCGCGCCTAAACGTACCACCAGCGTGTTTTTACCGTTTTCTTTATCGCTGTTGATATCGCGCAGATTGTTGATGTTGAGCACGGCGGTCGCCAGCAGTCCGCAGGCGGTAGCAGGTAAGATAAGCGCAGGAATGAGCGTATGCGCCTGTAGATACCAACTGCCCATTACGCTGAGCCAGCCGAAGAACACCAGCACGGAAATGTCGCCCAGACCAATATAGCCGTAAGGACGGTTCCCGACGGTGTAGGTAATCGCGGCGATAATCGACAGGCCGCCCAGCACCAGGAATCCGACAAAATCCGCCAGCGTATGACATGCGACAGCCACCAGCGCCAGACCGGAGAGGCAAATCAGCGCCACGGTAATGATCAGCGCCCGCTTCATCTCCTGCCGGGTGATCACCCCTTTTTGCATCCCGCGCAGCGGCCCGATGCGGTCAGGCTTATCACTGCCTTTGACGGCGTCGCCATAATCGTTGGCAAGGTTCGATAAGATTTGCAGCAGCCCGGCGGTGATCAACGCCAGCAGCGCAACCAGGGGATCGAAGTACCCTTGCCACCATGCCAGCGCTGTACCGACGATGATTGCCGCAAACGCGAGCGGCAGAGTTTTCGGTCGTAAACTTTCCAGCCAGGCCTGGGAGCGGCTAATTTGTTGTTGTTCAGTCATATTTAGCGCCAATAAAAATGGGGCTTTTCAGCCCCATCAACAGTGATGAAAATGCATTGAACGCGATTATAGGATAAAACGACTCAGATCTTCATCTGCGACCAGCGCATCCAGATGTTTGCTCACATATTCCGCATCAATTGTTATGCTCTGACCATTCAGATCGCTGGCGTCATAGGAGATATCTTCCATCAGACGTTCCAGAACGGTATGCAGACGACGCGCACCGATGTTTTCGGTGGTTTCGTTTACCTGCCATGCCGCTTCGGCAATGCGTTTGATGCCGGATTCGGTAAACTCGATGTCCACGCCTTCGGTCGCCATCAGCGCTTTGTACTGAACGGTAACGGACGCGTTCGGCTCGGTGAGAATGCGTTCGAAATCTTCCGTCGTCAGCGCTTTCAGCTCAACGCGAATCGGCAGACGCCCCTGCAACTCGGGGATCAGATCAGACGGTTTCGCCACCTGGAACGCGCCGGAGGCGATAAACAGGATGTGGTCGGTTTTCACCATACCGTGCTTGGTAGAGACGGTGCAGCCTTCTACCAGCGGCAGCAGGTCGCGCTGTACGCCTTCGCGGGAAACGTCCGGGCCAGAGGATTCGCCGCGTTTACAGATTTTGTCGATTTCGTCGATAAACACGATCCCGTGCTGTTCAACGGCGTCGATGGCTTCCTGTTTCAGCTCTTCCGGGTTCACCAGTTTGGCCGCTTCTTCTTCAATCAACAGCTTCATCGCGTCTTTGATTTTCAGCTTACGCGGTTTTTGTTTCTGGCCGCCCAGGTTCTGGAACATGGACTGCAACTGGCTGGTCATCTCTTCCATTCCCGGAGGCGCCATAATTTCAACGCCCATCGGTGCGGCTGCGAGATTGATCTCAATTTCTTTATCGTCGAGTTGGCCTTCACGCAGTTTTTTGCGGAATGCCTGGCGCGCGGCGGACGGCTCTTGCTGTTGCTCAGCCTGACCCCAGTTATTTTTCGCCGGAGGGATCAGCGCGTCGAGAATACGCTCTTCCGCCATTTCTTCCGCGCGGTAGCGGTTTTTCTCAATAGACTGAACGCGCACCATCTTGATCGCGGAGTCGGTCAGGTCGCGGATAATGGAATCCACTTCTTTACCCACATAACCGACTTCGGTGAATTTTGTCGCTTCAACTTTGATGAACGGCGCGTTGGCCAGTTTTGCCAGGCGACGCGCGATTTCGGTTTTACCTACGCCGGTCGGGCCGATCATCAGAATATTTTTTGGCGTCACTTCATGGCGCAGCTCTTCGTTGAGCTGCATGCGGCGCCAGCGGTTACGCAGTGCAATCGCCACGGAACGCTTGGCGTTGTCCTGGCCAATGATGTGCTTGTTCAGTTCGCTGACGATTTCGCGTGGGGTCATTTCAGACATGGGAGATCCTTACGCTTTAGACGGTAATTCTTCAATGGTGTGGAAGTGGTTGGTGTAAATGCAGATATCGCCTGCAATATCCAACGCCTTTTCAGCAATTTCGCGGGCGCCCAGTTCGGTATTTTCTAGCAGTGCGCGTGCCGCAGCCTGGGCGTAGGGACCACCGGAGCCGATAGCAATCAGATCATTTTCCGGCTGTATGACATCGCCATTACCCGTGATGATCAGTGAAGCGGTTTCATCTGCGACGGCCAGCAGCGCTTCGAGCTTGCGTAGCATGCGGTCGGTACGCCAGTCTTTTGCCAGTTCAACGGCGGCTTTGACCAGGTGGCCCTGATGCATTTCCAGTTTACGCTCAAACAGTTCGAACAGCGTGAATGCGTCTGCCGTTCCCCCTGCAAAGCCCGCAATGACTTTATCGTTGTACAGACGGCGAACTTTCTTCACGTTGCCTTTCATTACGGTATTGCCCAGTGTGGCCTGACCATCACCGGCGATTACCACATGGCCGTTACGGCGTACGCTTACTATTGTTGTCACGAGCAGACCCCTTGGTTACAAATGCAGAATACAGGCCCCGCACGCGGTACGGGGCATAATGCAAATATAAATGGGGGGGATTTTGGGGGTTTCAACCCCCGGAGGCGAGTCGAATGCAGTTTGTGTGACCCGCCATCTTCAGGCGGTTAAGGGTGCTGTCTGCATTCTCTTTGCCTTTGACTGGGCCGATGACCACACGATTCCACCCGTTGTTGGTGGTGATTTTGGAGTCAAAGCCTTCAAAAGCCAACTGGGCGCGCACGGTTTCCGCTTGCTCGGCGCCTTTGAAGGAGCCGCATTGCACCATCCAGCGACGTTCATCTTTCTTCTCTGCCGTCTGTTTTGGCGCTTCAGGTTCACGCGCGATCGGCGCGGCCTGCTGCGTTTTAGGCTGAGAAGTCGTGGTGTGCGCAGGCGTCTGCAACAGGTCCTGATAAGGCTGCTGGGATGTCGTCTGTTTCGGCTGCTGCGTCTGGCGTGGCTGCTGTGCAGGTGCAGTCTGCGCCGTACGCGGTTGCTGCTGTGGCTGTTGGTACGGTTGCTCCGTCACGCGTGGCTGCGTACGCGGCTGTTGAACCGGCTGGGTGTTAGCCCACTGCTGCTGTTGTACCTGCTGCTGTGCCTGACGCTGGCGCTGCAATGTCTGCTGACGCTGTTCAGGCGTCTGTTCGTTCCACGGCACTTCGTTAAGTTGGGTCGGCTGCTGGCGCATATCCGCCTGCATTTGCGCCAGTAGCTGACGCTGCTCGCTGGTGAGCTGCTCCGGGTTCATCACTTCGCCGCCCGCAGAAGGCTCGGTTGGCGCACGCACGCCCGGCTGGCGGCTTTCCAGTTCTTTAATGTAGCGCCAGCGCTCTTCCGGCTTCGGCGGCAGCCCGTTGCCGGTCACTTTCTGGCTTTGCAGCGTTTCGGACTCTTCTTTTTTGTGATGAGTAATGAAGTACAGACCCCCGATAAAGGCCACAAGGACAGCCGCCGCAATAGCGACCATTGCGGGTGAAACCGCAGGCGTGTTGCGTTGCTTTTTCCGTGAGGTGCTCTTTTTGCGCCGCGAAGGTGCCGGTTGACCGCGACGTACATAATCTCGTTGTGCCACTATCGTTTCGCTGTATTTATTCGTTCGTCAGCCCGCCATGTTACTTAAGCGGCGGGCTTTTGACCAGATACGTGAGTCTTAAAGGTTTAAGTTAAGGCTCGCGTCGAACCACGAATAATTAACTCGCAGTCCAGCAAGCGCGAGCCGCTGCTGACATTTTGCCCCTGTAACTGGTCGAGCAAGAGCAGCATTGCTTCGCGCCCGATATCGAAGCGCGGCTGTGAAACCGTCGTCAGAGGCGGGTCGCAAAATTCCGCCAGCGCAATGTTATCAAAGCCAATGATGGACAGATCGTCAGGGACTTTCAGACCATGACGCTTGGCCCAGGAGAGCGCGCCGAGCGCCATAACGTCGCTGTGACAGAACACGGCGGTCGGAGGCTGCGGAAGCGCAAGCAGCTGTTGCAGCGCGTGACCGCCCGCCTCGTAGGTGAAATCGCCCCGGGCGATATAATGCGGGTCGACGGTAATGCCGCAGCGACGCAGCGCCTGCACATAGCCTTGCAGACGGTAGTGGCACAGCGGCATCTCCTCCGGCCCGGCAATGCATCCGATACGCTGGTGCCCCTGTTCATGCAGATAATTTACGGCGTTAAAGGCCGCAGTCAGGTTATCAATATGAACGGTAGGCAGCTCCAGCTCCGGCGCGAATTCGTTGGCCATCACCATCGGCGGCAGATTTCGTTGCTCTTCAATGCTGGCGTCGAACGGCAGGCGTGAACCGAGCAATAACATGCCATCAATTTGTTTGGTGATGATCAAATTGATAAAGGTCTTCTCTTGCTGATTCTGGTGCGCGCAGTCACCAATCAACACCAGATATCCGTGGCTTGCGGCGGTAACCTCAATGCCCCGGATGATTTCACTGAAAAAGGGATCACAAATATCCGGGACGATCACCAGGATGGTGCGTGATTCATTCCGTTTGCTATTTCGCCCCATTGATTGCGGTAAATATCCCACCTCCATCGCCGCCTGTTCAACCCGGTTACGGGTCGACTGGGAGACTTTATCCGGGTTCATTAACGCACGGGACACGGTTGCTGTTGAGACTTTCGCCTTCATAGCAACATCTTTCATTGTAGCGGCAGCAACCTGTTTCTTCGGTTTCACACTCTCTCCTCGCCTGGGAAATCAGGCGCAGAACTATCCTTGTTTAACTCACATCGAAAACATTTTTATCAGATAGTTAATGGAAGCGGTTACAGAATTTTCATAAAAAGTGTGATGGATATTTAATTTTACGATCCGCCTCGCATCGTGACCCGTTATCCCTCAATGGGATCGACATCCAGCACCCATTTAACCTTGCGGGATTCGGGTAGCGTATTGATGAGCGCCAGCGTGCCGCTGACGATATGTTGCAGACGAATTCGCGACGGATGCTGCAACAAAATTTGCCAACGGTAGCGGCCGCCGCGTTTTGGCGCGAGCGCAGGCACCGGGCCTAATACCCAGAGCTTGTCATCCGCAAGCGGGCTGGCCTGAATCAGATTACGCAGCTGTTGCAGGAACACCGGCGCCTGCTGGTTGTTATGATCTTCCGCCCGTACAATCACATGGCTGGTCCACGGCGGAAGTTGCAGCGTTTGCCGCTCGGCCAGCGCCTGTTCAGCAAAAGCGTCATAGCCTTTGTGCAGCAAGGTTTGCAGCAAAGGGTGCTCTGGATGGTGGGTCTGCAATACCACCTCGCCCTGTTTTCCGGCGCGTCCGGCGCGGCCGGAAACCTGAGTGTAAAGCTGAGCAAAACGTTCCGCCGAACGGAAATCCGCCGAGAACAGCGCGCCGTCAACGTCCAGCAGCGCTACCAGGGTGACGTCCGGGAAATGGTGCCCTTTCGCCAGCATTTGCGTGCCGATCAAAATGCGCGCGCCGCCGCGATGGACTTCCGCCAGATGCTGCTCCAGCGCGCCTTTACGGCTGGTGGTGTCGCGGTCGATGCGCGAGACCGGCACGCCGGGAAAGAAGGGCGCCAACGCCTGCTCAAGCTGTTCTGTCCCTAACCCAACCGGCACCATATGCGTGGAGCCGCAGGAAGGGCACTGACGCGGTATCGGGCGCTGGCTGTCGCAATGGTGACAGCGCAGGTGGTGTTGCGCCTGGTGCAACGTGTAATAGTGATCGCAGCGCGGACATTCGGCAATCCAGCCGCAGTCGTGGCATAACAGCGCAGGAGCAAATCCCCGGCGGTTAAGGAAGAGAATGACCTGGTTATCTGCCTGCAGGTGCTGATGCATACGGGCGATAAGTGCGGGAGCCAGCCCGGCCTGGATCTTCTGGCCTTTTAAATCCAGCACATGCTGGAGGGCAGGGCGTGCGTTGCCTGCCCGGCGCGTCAGGCGCAGCATGCGGTACTTTTTTTGTCGCACGTTGCATAACGTCTCCAGCGCCGGTGTTGCCGAGCCGAGAATAATCGGGATTTGTTCGCTGTGAGCGCGGTATACCGCCAGGTCGCGGGCGTGGTAACGCCAGCCTTCCTGCTGCTTATAGGAGCTGTCATGCTCTTCGTCGATCACAATGACGCCGAGGTTTTTAAACGGCGTAAACAACGATGAGCGGGTGCCGATGACAATCGCCGCCTCGCCGTTTTTGGCTTTCAGCCAGGCTGAGAGACGTTCGCTGTCATTTAAACCGGAGTGCAGAACTTCGACGGGGGCGTTGAAGCGCTCGCGAAAGCGGGCGATGGTTTGCGGCGTCAGGCCAATTTCCGGCACCATCACCAGCGCCTGTTTGCCCTGAGCGAGGACGTTTTCCAGTACGCTGAGATAGACCTCTGTTTTACCGGAACCCGTAACGCCCGCCAGCAGCCAGGCAGAAAAGCTGTCCGACGCGCTGTGGATGGCGCCAACGGCGGTGGCCTGTTCGGTATTGAGACGCAGCCGATCGCCACAGACGGCGTAATGGGTGCGCCAGTCGCTAAAGCCGGGCGTTTCGCTCGCCAGCTCGCACAGTCCTTTTTTACGCAGCGCCTGGAGCGCCGCGTCATTAAATTCAAGATCCGCCACCTGGTCGCGCCAGATTCTCCCCTGCCGCAGCGCGGCCAGCGCCTGTTGCTGTTTAGGCGAGCGCTTCAGGCTATTGAGATCGATAGCGTGGCCGTCTTCGGTGGCGAACCAGTACCACATCGGCGCGTTGCTGGCGGGTTTCCCCTGGCGCAGCAAAATCGGCAGAGCGTGAAACAGAACGTCACCCATTGGATGGTGGTAGTAATCCGCCGCCCAAAGCAGCAAACGCCAGACGGAGGGGGAAAAGACCGGCTCGCTGTCCAGTACCTCAACGACCGCTTTCAGTTCGTTAAGCGGCAGTTCGCTTTGCTCGCTGACCGACACCACAATCCCGACGCGTTCCTGCTGTTTGCCAAACGGCACGCGCACCCGACACCCGGCTTTGACGGTCATGCCTTCTGGCAAGAGATAGTCAAAGGTGCGGGGTAGCGGAACGGGCAAGGCAACGTGCGCGACGGGCATGTAATCATCCTGGCTGACTTGAATTCTGGCGGGTTAGTATACACATTGTGATGAGGGAGCGCGGATCAGTTTGCATACGCTGGTCAAATTCTGTATGATTCGCCGCCTTTGATACACATTTGTATCATCGACCTATACTATCAACATCGCGTGGTGTCTGGCGTTAGGGCTGGAAGAGCGACGCGGCCTTAAACCGAGGTTTCCCCATGAAAAAAGATATTCACCCGAAATACGAAGAAATTACTGCAAACTGCTCTTGCGGTAATGTCATCAAAATCCGCTCTACTGCAGGTCACGACCTGAACCTGGACGTGTGCGGTAAATGCCACCCGTTCTACACTGGCAAACAGCGTGATGTTGCTACCGGTGGCCGTGTTGACCGCTTCAACAAGCGTTTCAGCATCCCGGGCAGCAAATAAGTTATTGCTGTCAAAGAAAAAAGCGCCGAAAGGCGCTTTTTTTGTCTTTGCCTGATGGCGTTGACGCTTATCAGTACCTGCGGTACTGAATCCTTCCGCTGCTATCCGGCAAAAAAATCAATACTCCCACGTATCCGGGTCGATCCCCAGTTCACGCATGATGATTTTGGCCTCTTCCGGTATTTCATCACTGCGCTCTTTACGCAAGTCTTCATCGTTCGGCAATGGTTGCCCGGTAAAGGCATGCAGAAACGCTTCACACAGCAGTTCGCTGTTGGTGGCGTGACGCAGGTTGTTCACCTGACGACGCGTGCGTTCATCGGTGAGGATTTTTAACACCTTCAGAGGAATGGAAACCGTAATCTTTTTGACTTGCTCACTCTTCTTACCGTGCTCAGCGTATGGGCTGATATATTCGCCGCTCCATTCAGCCATGAGATACCTTTAATCTTCTCGTCATTAGTTAAGGGCCAGAATCGTCGTGCCTGGCCGTAATCCCGCATAGTTTACCGTACAGGCGATATCGTGACACGGGTTAAGCGTCTGTAGATGTGCGCTAATGCATATAATTTTAACGGCTATTTCCAGTTTGCTCAATCTATACGCAAAGAAGTTTAGATGTCCAGATGTATTGACGTCTATTGTAACAATGTTTACTCTGGTGCCTGACTTTTCACCGATTCAGCCCAGGAACTTCTCAACATGACGCGTAAACAGGCCACCATCGCAGTGCGTAGCGGGTTAAATGACGACGAGCAGTACGGTTGCGTTGTCCCGCCGATTCACCTTTCCAGCACCTATAACTTCACTGGTTTTAATGAACCTCGCGCCCATGACTATTCGCGACGTGGAAATCCGACGCGTGATGTAGTTCAGCGCGCGCTGGCGGAGCTGGAGGGCGGTACGGGCGCGGTGCTGACCAATACCGGGATGTCGGCCATTCTGCTGGTGACGACCGTGTTCCTGAAGCCGGGCGATCTGCTGGTGGCGCCGCACGACTGCTACGGCGGCAGCTATCGCCTGTTTGACAGCCTGGCGAAGCGGGGCTGTTATCGCGTGCTGTTTGTCGATCAAGGCGATGAGCAGGCGCTGAAAGCGGCGCTGGCGGAAAAACCGAAGCTGGTGCTGGTGGAAAGCCCCAGTAATCCGTTGTTACGCGTGGTGGATATTGCGAAAATCTGCCAGCTGTCGCGAGAAGCGGGCGCGGTGAGCGTTGTGGACAACACGTTTTTAAGCCCTGCGCTGCAAAATCCGCTGGCGTTGGGCGCCGATCTGGTGTTGCATTCATGCACGAAATATTTAAACGGCCATTCGGATGTGGTGGCTGGCGTGGTGATTGCGAAAGATCCAGAGATTGTCACCGAACTGGCATGGTGGGCCAATAATATTGGCGTCACCGGCGGCGCGTTTGATAGCTATCTGCTGCTACGTGGGCTGCGTACTCTGGCGCCGCGAATGGACGTGGCTCAGCGCAATGCCCAGGCCATTGTGGACTATCTGCAAACCCAGCCGCTGGTGAAAAAACTGTATCATCCGTCGCTGCCGGATAATCAAGGGCACGAGATTGCCGCGCGCCAGCAAAAAGGTTTTGGCGCAATGTTGAGTTTTGAACTGGATGGCGATGAGCAGACGCTGCGTCGTTTCCTGGGCGGGCTGTCGTTGTTTACGCTGGCGGAATCCTTAGGGGGTGTTGAAAGCCTGATCTCCCACGCCGCAACGATGACACATGCAGGCATGGCGCCAGAAGCGCGTGCTGCCGCCGGAATTTCAGAGACGCTGCTGCGTATCTCCACCGGTATTGAAGATGGCGAAGATTTAATTGCCGACCTGGAAAATGGCTTCCGGGCTGCAAACAAGGGGTAAACATGAGTGTGATTGCGCAGGCAGGGGCGAAGGGTCGTCAACTGCATAAATTTGGTGGCAGTAGTCTGGCAGACGTGAAATGTTATCTGCGTGTCGCAGGCATTATGGCGGAGTACTCGCAGCCTGACGATATGATGGTTGTTTCCGCCGCCGGTAGTACCACCAACCAGTTGATTAGCTGGCTGAAGTTAAGCCAGACCGACCGCCTCTCCGCGCATCAGGTGCAACAGACGTTACGCCGCTATCAGAGCGATCTGATCAGCGGGCTGCTTCCCGCCGACGTTGCGGATGGCCTGATCAGCGCTTTCATTAGCGATCTGGAGCGTCTTGCCGCGCTGCTCGACAGTGGCGTGACCGATGCCGTTTATGCCGAAGTCGTCGGGCACGGCGAGATCTGGTCTGCGCGTCTGATGTCCGCAGTGCTGAATGAGCAAGGACTGGCGTCGGCATGGCTGGACGCGCGTGAGTTTTTACGCGCTGAACGCGCCGCGCAGCCGCAGGTAGATGAAGGTCTCTCTTACCCGTTACTGCAACAGCTGCTGGTGCAGCATCCGGGCAAACGTCTGGTCGTTACCGGTTTTATCAGTCGCAGCAATGCGGGCGAAACGGTGCTACTGGGCCGTAACGGTTCTGACTATTCCGCCACGCAAATTGGCGCGCTGGCGGGGGTTTCCCGCGTCACCATCTGGAGCGATGTGGCCGGGGTTTACAGCGCCGACCCGCGTAAAGTGAAAGATGCCTGCCTGCTGCCGCTGCTGCGTCTGGATGAAGCCAGCGAGCTGGCGCGTCTGGCCGCGCCGGTTCTGCACGCCCGTACCCTACAGCCGGTTTCCGGCAGCGATATCGATTTGCAGTTGCGCTGTAGCTACACGCCGGATCAGGGGTCCACGCGCATTGAACGCGTGCTGGCGTCCGGCACCGGGGCGCGTATCGTCACCAGTCATGATGACGTTTGCCTGATTGAGTTTCAGGTGCCCGCCAGCCAGGACTTTAAACTGGCCTGGAGAGACGTCGACCAGATTCTGAAACGGGCGCAGGTGCGTCCGCTGGCGGTTGGCGTGCATAACGATCGCCATCTGCTGCAATTCTGCTACACCTCTGAAGTCGCTGATAGCGCATTAAAAATTCTTGATGAAGCGGGCCTGCCGGGCGAATTGCGCCTGCGTCAGGGGCTGGCGCTGGTCGCGATGGTTGGCGCTGGCGTCACCCGTAACCCGCTGCACTGCCACCGCTTCTGGCAACAGCTGAAAGGCCAGCCGGTTGAATTTACCTGGCAGTCGGAAGAGGGGATCAGCCTGGTGGCCGTACTGCGCACCGGCCCGACTGAAAGCCTGATTCAGGGGCTGCACCAGTCTATTTTCCGCGCGGAAAAACGCATCGGCCTGGTGCTGTTCGGCAAAGGCAACATCGGTTCCCGCTGGCTGGAACTGTTTGCCCGCGAGCAGAGCACGCTCTCTGCGCGTACCGGGTTTGAATTTGTCCTGGCGGGCGTGGTGGATAGCCGTCGCAGCCTGCTGAACTACGAAGGGCTGGATGCCAGCCGTGCGCTGGCGTTCTTCAACGACGAAGCGATTGAGCAGGATGAAGAGTCGCTGTTCCTGTGGATGCGCGCTCACCCGTATGACGATCTGGTGGTGCTGGATGTCACCGCCAGCGAGCAACTGGCCGATCAGTATCTTGATTTCGCCAGCCACGGCTTCCACGTCATCAGCGCCAATAAACTGGCGGGGGCGAGCACCAGCGATAAATATCGCCAGATCCACGACGCGTTCGAAAAAACCGGGCGTCACTGGCTGTATAACGCGACCGTCGGCGCGGGCCTGCCGATCAACTATACGGTGCGCGATCTGATTGACAGCGGCGATGCCATTCTGTCGATCAGCGGGATCTTCTCCGGCACGCTGTCGTGGCTGTTCCTGCAATTTGACGGTTCCATACCGTTTACCGATCTGGTGGATCAGGCCTGGCAGCAGGGGCTGACCGAGCCGGACCCGCGCGTTGACCTTTCTGGTAAAGATGTGATGCGCAAGCTGGTGATTCTGGCGCGTGAAGCGGGTTATGACATCGAGCCGGACCAGGTGCGCGTTGAATCGCTGGTGCCCGCACACTGCGAAGAGGGGTCTGTCGATCACTTCTTTGAAAATGGCGATGAGCTGAATGAGCAGATGGTACAGCGTCTGGAAGCCGCTCGTGAAATGGGGCTGGTGCTGCGCTACGTGGCGCGTTTCGACGCCAACGGTAAAGCGCGCGTTGGCGTCGAAGCGGTGCGCCCGGAACATCCGCTGGCGGCGCTGCTGCCGTGCGATAACGTCTTTGCCATCGAAAGCCGCTGGTATCGCGACAATCCGCTGGTGATCCGCGGGCCGGGGGCCGGTCGTGACGTCACCGCCGGGGCGATTCAGTCGGATATCAACCGCCTGGCGCAGCTGCTGTAGTGTTTGTTGCCGGATGGCGCTGCGCTTATCCGGCCTACGGAACATGTAGGTCGGATAAGGCAACGCCGCCACCCGGCGCTTCACCGAGTCGCAAACACCTCTTTTGCGGCGAACAGACCGTTCAGCGCAGCCGGAAAACCGGCATAAACCGCCATCTGCATTATCACTTCGATAATTTCCTCCTGCGTTAACCCCACATGTCGCGCGGCGGCAATATGTACCTTCAACTGCGGCGTGGCGTTGCCCAGCGCGGTTAACGCGGCGACGGTTGCGATTTCCCGACTGCGTAAATCCAGCCCTGGCCGGGAATAGATATCGCCAAACGGAAATTCGATCAGATAGCGGGCAAAATCTGGCGCAATGTCTTGCAAACTTTCGATCACCGCATCGCCACCCTTGCCATCCACCTGTTGCAGCATTTTCTGACCGGTAATAAAGCGTTCTGAATGCATAGTGTATTCCTCGTTTGTCTGGAGTCTGTGGCGTGAGGATAGGGGGCGCGGAATGATTTGGATAATACCGTTTCCGTGATACCTTTTCGGTATGACAACATCCCCTTTGCACTCTCTGGATATCCGCCTGCTACGCTACTTTGCCGTGGTGGCGGAAGAGAACAATATGAGCCGCGCGGCACAGCGACTGTTTATGTCGCAACCGCCGCTGAGCCGCCATATTCGCCAGCTTGAAGAACGCCTGGGGGTGACGCTTTTTGTCCGTCATACTCGTGGACTCACGCTGACGGATGAGGGTCTGCGCGCGCTGGAAATCGTCCGCCCGCTGCTGGCGCAGCAGGACAAAACGTATGCTGCGCTGAATCAACTGGCGCAAACCGGCGCGCAATCGCTGCGTTTAGGGCTGAGCACCGCGTTTGAGCAGGGGATTTTTGCCCCCCTGGAGGCGCAGCTGAATACGCGTGTGGAGAGGCTGCATATTGTGCGTCATGGTTCGCCTGAACTGGTACGCCAGGCGCGTCGGGGGAAACTGGATGCGGCGCTGGTGGCGCTGCCGCTTGAGGCCACAGGGTTAACCGTCACGCCGCTCGACTGGCAAGAACCGTTGATTGCCGCATTACCCTCCGTCTGGCCGGAAGCGAGCCTGACGTCGCTCTCCTTAGCTGCGCTTAACCACCGCCCGCTGTTCTGGTTCAAACGGGAACGTAATCCGGCCTTTTTTGACTACACCCGACACATTTTCCGTCGCGCTGGTTACGCCCCCTCCTGCCTTGAAGAACCGCTGGAACATGATGTGCTGCTCGCGCGAATCGCCCACGGCGATGGCCTGAGTTTGCTCCCGGGCTCGTTTGCCGCTATTCAGCGCCAGGGCGTGATATTCCGCGTACTTAGCGACACTGAATTACGTATTCGTGCCGGGCTGGTGATGCTGCCTGAGAACGCTGTACGGTTGCGGTGGTTAAATACGCTTGCGATGCAATCCTTCATTATTTCGGACTGATTTGAATTTTTTTCACGTTGTCTGAGTATTCCTCACCTTTAACAGTGATTTTTCTGTTGACGGCATCCCACTTTTCGGTCATTTTTACATCCAGACGTCTAAACGGATAGATGTTCACAACACAACATATAATGACATGCGATTGATGAGGTAAGGTATGAGCTTTTTTCACGCCAACCAGCGGGAAGCCCTGAATCAGAGCCTGGCGGAAGTTCAGGGTCAGATTAATGTTTCGTTCGAGTTTTTCCCGCCGCGCACCAGTGAAATGGAGCAAACCTTGTGGAACTCTATCGATCGACTGAGCAGCCTGAAACCGAAGTTTGTCTCCGTGACCTACGGCGCCAACTCCGGTGAGCGCGACCGTACGCACAGCATCATCAAAGGCATTAAAGAGCGTACGGGCCTGGAAGCCGCGCCGCACCTGACCTGCATCGACGCCACCCGCGATGAACTGCGTACCATTGCCCAGGATTACTGGAATAACGGTATCCGCCATATTGTTGCCCTGCGCGGCGACCTGCCGCCGGGGAGCGGCAAGCCGGATATGTATGCCGCTGACCTGGTCAGCTTACTGAAAGAGGTTGCCGATTTTGATATCTCCGTCGCCGCTTACCCGGAAGTCCACCCGGAAGCGAAAAGCGCGCAGGCGGATCTGCTCAACCTGAAACGCAAAGTCGATGCTGGCGCTAACCGCGCAATTACCCAGTTTTTCTTCGATGTGGAAAGCTACCTGCGTTTTCGCGATCGCTGCGTCTCTGCGGGTATTGATGTCGAAATTATTCCGGGCATTCTGCCGGTCTCCAACTTTAAGCAGGCGAAGAAATTCGCTGATATGACTAACGTGCGTATTCCGGCGTGGATGTCACAGATGTTTGACGGCCTGGATGACGATGCGGAAACCCGCAAGCTGGTCGGGGCGAATATCGCGATGGACATGGTGAAGATCTTAAGCCGTGAAGGCGTGAAAGATTTCCACTTCTACACCCTGAACCGCGCTGAAATGAGTTACGCCATTTGCCACACGTTGGGTGTGCGGCCCGGCCTGTAACATGATTAGCCCTCTTCGGAGGGCTTTTTTATGCACATTTTGATCTGACGCCTGATACATAAATTTAAAAGATATTAGCTATCGAATCTGTGGGTTATTTCAACTATATCTTATCGTTGGTGATGTATATCGTAACGATAACACTGTAGAGGGAGCATATAGATGAGCATGTCTGACGATACCCATAATTCATTGTCTACCGGGAAGTGCCCTTTCCATCAGGGCAGCCACGACCGTAGCGCGGGTGCTGGCACCAGCAGCCACGACTGGTGGCCTAACCAACTCCGTGTAGATCTTTTGAATCAGCACTCCAACCGTTCGAACCCGCTGGGTGAGGACTTCGACTACCGCAAAGAATTTAGCAAACTCGACTATTCCGCCCTGAAAGGGGACCTTAAAGCTCTCCTGTCCGATTCTCAGCCGTGGTGGCCTGCGGACTGGGGCAGCTATGCCGGTCTGTTTATTCGTATGGCATGGCATGGCGCGGGCACTTATCGTTCCGTCGACGGGCGCGGCGGCGCCGGACGCGGGCAGCAGCGTTTTGCACCGCTGAACTCCTGGCCGGACAACGTCAGCCTGGATAAGGCGCGTCGTCTGCTGTGGCCTATCAAGCAGAAATATGGCCAGAAAATCTCTTGGGCCGACCTGTTTATTCTGGCGGGTAACGTGGCGCTGGAGAACTCCGGTTTCCGTACGTTCGGTTTTGGCGCCGGGCGTGAAGATGTGTGGGAACCGGATCTTGATGTGAACTGGGGGGATGAGAAAGCCTGGCTGACGCACCGTCATCCCGAAGCGCTGGCGAAAGCGCCGTTAGGCGCTACCGAAATGGGGCTTATCTACGTTAACCCGGAAGGGCCGGATCACAGCGGTGAACCGCTTTCCGCCGCTGCGGCTATCCGCGCGACGTTCGGCAATATGGGCATGAACGACGAAGAAACCGTGGCGCTGATTGGCGGCGGTCACACGCTGGGTAAAACCCACGGTGCGGCGGCGGCGTCCCATGTTGGCGTTGATCCAGAAGCCGCGCCGATTGAATTGCAGGGGCTGGGCTGGAGCAGTGACTACGGCAGCGGCGCAGGCGGCGATGCGATTACCTCGGGTCTGGAAGTGGTCTGGTCGCAGACGCCGACCCAGTGGAGTAATTACTTCTTCGAAAACCTGTTCAAATACGAGTGGGTGCAGACGCGCAGCCCGGCGGGCGCGATCCAGTTCGAAGCGGTTGATGCGCCAGAAATCATTCCCGATCCGTTCGATCCGTCGAAGAAACGTAAACCCACCATGCTGGTGACTGACCTGACGCTGCGTTTCGATCCAGAATTCGAGAAAATTTCCCGTCGTTTCCTCAACGATCCGCAGGCGTTTAACGAAGCATTCGCCCGCGCATGGTTCAAACTGACGCACAGGGATATGGGGCCAAAAGCGCGCTATATCGGGCCGGAAGTACCGAAAGAAGATCTGATTTGGCAGGACCCGCTGCCGCAGCCGGTATTTAATCCGAGCCAGGAAGACATCGTCAACCTGAAGGCCGCGATTGCCGCGTCCGGGCTTTCCGTCAGCGAACTGGTGTCGGTTGCATGGGCATCTGCGTCAACCTTCCGTGGCGGCGATAAACGTGGCGGCGCCAACGGCGCTCGCCTGGCTTTAGCACCGCAGCGAGACTGGGATGTGAACGCCGCTGCGGCGCGCGTTCTGCCGGTTCTGGAAGAGATTCAGAAATCGTCCGGGAAGGCGTCTCTGGCCGATATCATCGTCCTTGCGGGCGTTGTCGGTGTGGAGCAGGCAGCAAGTGCGGCGGGTGTCAGCATCAGCGTGCCGTTCGCGCCAGGCCGTGTGGATGCTCGTCAGGATCAGACGGATATCGAGATGTTTGAGCTTCTCGAACCGATCGCAGACGGCTTCCGTAACTATCGCGCACGGCTTGATGTGTCGACCACCGAGTCACTGCTGATTGATAAAGCGCAGCAGCTGACGCTGACCGCGCCGGAGATGACGGCGCTGGTGGGTGGGATGCGCGTTCTGGGCGCTAACTTTGATGGCAGCCAGAATGGCGTGTTTACCGACCGCCCGGGCGTACTCAGCAATGATTTCTTTGTGAATCTGCTGGATATGCGTAACGAGTGGAAAGCGGCGGACGAATCGAAAGAGCTGTTCGAAGGCCGCGATCGCCTGAGCGGTGAGGTGAAATTCACGGCGACCCGCGCAGACCTGGTATTCGGTTCTAACTCGGTACTGCGTGCCCTGGCGGAAGTTTACGCCAGCAGCGATGCGCGTGAGAAATTCGTGAAGGATTTCGTCGCGGCATGGGTGAAAGTGATGAACCTGGATCGTTTCGATCTGCTGTAAGCCATCTCAGTAAAATGTGTAGGCCGGATGAGCGTCAGCGCCATCCGGCAAATAAAAAAAGCCCGCACGATCTGCAGGCTTTTTGTCTCTCCTGACCGTTATTCCCACTCTTGCAGGAAACGCTGACCGTACTGGTCGGCAACCAGCAGGGCGGCGTAAACCTGATCCGGCGTGGCGCCGCCAGGCATGTTGTGAATGGTTTCGCCTTCCGCGCAGGAGGCTTCCGCCACCGTGCGCATCTTCGCCGGAATATCCTGCTTAATATCCAGTTGCGCCAGCGTGATCGGCAGGCCAACGGAATGGCACAACGCCGCAGCGGTTTCAATCTCTTCAACCGGCGCGTTTTCCAGTACCAGTTGCGTCAGCGTGCCGAACGCCACTTTCTCACCGTGATAGTAGTGATGCGCGTCTGGAATCGCCGTCAGGCCGTTATGTATGGCATGCGCCGCCGCCAGACCGCCGCTTTCAAAACCGACGCCGCTCAGGTAAGTGTTGGCTTCAATCACGCGTTCCAGCGCCGGCGTGACGACATGCTGCTCAGCCGCCAGCATGGCCTTTTCACCCTCTTCGATCAGCGTGTTATAGCACAACTCCGCCAGCGCGAGCGCCGCCTGTGTACACTTGCCGCCCGCCATCGTGGTCGCGCCGCTGCGTGAACAGGCGCGCGCTTCAAACCAGGTCGCCAGCGCATCGCCGATACCGGCAGCCAGCAGACGCGCGGGCGCGCCCGCAACGATTTTGGTATCAACAATCACCATATTCGGGTTACGCGGCAGCATCAGATAGCGTTCAAACTCGCCTGCATCGGTGTAGATCACGGAAAGCGCGCTACAGGGGGCATCGGTAGAGGCGATGGTCGGCGCGATAGCGACCGGGACATCCATAAAGTGGGCCAGCGCTTTCGCGGTATCCAGCGTTTTGCCGCCGCCGATGCCGAGAACGGCGCCGCACTGCGCTTTATCTGCGACGATACGCAGACGATCGATTTCATTTTGCGAACATTCGCCGCCAAATGGCGCGATTTCCAGAGCCAGTCCGGCATCCTGGAAACTTTTCTCCAGCGCGGACTGGGCAAAATTTAAGACAAACTTGTCTCCGACCACCAGCCAGCGTTCGGCCAGGGGTTTGAGATATTCTCCAAGACGTGTGATGACATCTGCACCCTGGATGTATTTACCAGGAGATTGAATAATGTGGTCCATACTTTATTTCCCTCACAGGTTGATGTGGCCAAATGCGTTATTCCAGTCTTGCTCAAACTTCCCTATAGCTGACTCTACCGCAGGGGTATTGAGCATTTGTTGAGCTACATCTAAAGGAAGGGTGATTGCTTCGCATCCTGCGAGTAAGCAATCCAGCGCCTGACGCGGCGTTTTAAAGCTGGCGGCCAGTACCATGCTGCCCGGCGCATGCATCTCCAGCAAGGTTTGCAGTTCCTGCACCATACGGATGCCGTCGCCGCCCTGGGCATCAACCCGATTGACATACGGGGCGACGTATTTTGCGCCTGCCAGCGCCGCCAGTAAGCCCTGCGCTGCGCTGTAGACAGCCGTTCCCAGCGTCGTAATACCTTCTTTTTTGAGCTGTTTGATCGCCGCGAGACCTTCGGCAGTGACCGGAATCTTCACCACAATACCGGGAATGGCATTGCTCAGGCGTTTGGCTTCTTCCACCATTCCTTGCGCATCGCGGCTCATCGTCTGGGCAAATAGCGTTCCCTCTTCGCCGATGGCTTTTTGCAGGCGAGGCAGTACATCCCAGATGGATTCTTTACTCGCCGCCACAATGCTTGGGTTGGTGGTGACGCCAGCAACAGGGAAGATGCGCGCCAGACGTTCGACTTCCGCGACGTTCGCGGTATCCAGATAGAGTTCCATTTTGCTCCCTCTTAGAGTTCAAGTTCATGTTGCAACAGGCTGGCAATTGCCTCGGCAGATGCGGCGTTGACCAGCGCGTTGCGGAATTCTTCGTGCATAATGCGGCGGGCCAGGCGTGAGAAAATGCGCATATGCTGGTCGCCTGCGGCGTGTTTGTTGAGTGTCAGCATGATGATGAACTGCGCATCGTCATCGCCCCAGCGTACCGGCGCTTTCAGACGCGCTACGCTGATGGTGGACTGCTCAATGTGTTCAGATTTGCTGTGTGGAATGGCGAAGCTAAACCCTAACCCGGTGGAGAACACGGCTTCACGCGCCCACAGGTCGGCCTCCAGCTTGCGCGGGTAGCGACAGCGGCTTGCCAGCAGCAGGTTGTCGGTCATCCCCTTGATCACCTCTTCTTTGCTGCGCCAGTCGCTATCAAGCGTGATGCACTGGGCGGTGACCAGCGGCGCGTCCTGCTGGGTCATGCGGAATTGCGCCAGCAGATGCTCCACTTCCAGCGAGGTGCGACAGGCCATCGCCTGATTCAGCAACTGGCGGCAGGCACGACTGTCGAGCTGCGCCATCCGCGCTTTGGCGGCAGGAATTGACGGGGCGCTCATGCTGATCTCGTCCAGCCCCAGTCCGACCAGCAGCGGCAACACTGACCCTTTCGCGCCGAGTTCGCCGCACAGGCCAATCCATTTCCCCTGACGATGTACCGCCTGTACGGCGAAATCCAGCGCGCGCAGGAAGGCCGGATTCAGGCTGTTGTAGTGACGGGTGACTTTGGCGTTGTCGCGATCGACCGCCAGCAGATATTGCGTCAGGTCATTGCTGCCAATACTGAAGAAATCGATCTCTTCACAGCACTGGTCGATGATGAACATCACCGATGGCACTTCCAGCATGATGCCGAGGGGGATCTTCTCATCAAACGGGACGTGCTCGTTGCGTAACTGCTGTTTAGCCTCCGCCAGCTTCTCTTTGACCCACAGGATCTCTTCCATTGAGGAGATCATCGGGATCATGATTTTCAGGCTGCCGTGTGCGGAAGCGCGGAGGATCGATCGCAACTGCGTGGTAAACAGCGTGGCGTACTCTTCATATATACGTACGGCGCGATAGCCGAGGAACGGGTTGGCTTCCGCAGGAATGTTCAGATAATCAACGGGCTTGTCACCGCCGATATCCATCGTGCGCACAATAATGCTACGGCCCTGTGCGGACTCCAGCGCCTGGCAAAAAATGTTGTACAGCTCGTTCTCGCAAGGTGCGCTGGTTCTGTCCATATACAGCATTTCTGTACGGAACAGACCAACCGCTTCCGCGCCGTTGCCGAATGCCGCTTGCGCTTCGACGGAGTGCGCAATGTTGGCGGCCACTTCCATACGGATACCGTCGGCAGTGCGCGCTTGTTGGGTCAGCCAGATACGCTGTTGCTCGCGTAAAGCGTCCTGCACGCGGGCTTCCTGTTGGTAGTAACGGGTGACGGGTTCATCTGGCGCAACGACAATCGCACCGGCGTTGCCGTCGATATAGACCGTCTGGTGCAGCCACGGTGTTAGTGCCTCAATATCCACGCCAACCAGCGTGGGAATGTTGAATGAGCGGGCAAGAATAACCGTGTGCGAAGTCGTACCGCCGCTTTTTAACAACAAGCCTTTGAGGAACGTTTTATCCAGTTCGAGGAACTGGCTTGGGGTGAGTTCATCGGCCATACAGACGGTGGGTTGGATCAGTTTGCCTGGCGCCGGGAAGCGTTGTTCGCCATAAATTTGTTGCAGGAGCTGGAAACAGACGTCGCGTACGTCCAGCGCGCGTTCCTGTAAATAGCGGCTGCTGGAACGGGCAAACTCATCACAAAAGTGTCCGGCGCTTTCGACTATCGCCTGCGCACAGCTTAAACCGCGCGCAACGCCTGCCAGCAAATGTTGGCGCAGGGAGGTGTCGCCAGCCAGCGAACGGTGGGCTTCCAGAATAGCGCTGGTGGCGCCGTCGCTGTCGAGCTGGCGGAACGCAATATTCTTTATCAGCAGCGTTAAGCCGTTATCCAGCGCAGATTGTTCGGTCTCTATATCACTGGCAGCAGGAAGTTCGCCGAGCGTATTGAGATCCAGCGAGGAGAGCTGCGTCAGAACGCCGCCCGCGCTGCCGGTGCAGACGGCGTGGGCGCGAAAAAACAGCGGGTTCAGGTTTGTCAGCGATGCCGGAAGCGGCTCCAGCTCACTGTTTTTGATCTCCGCCAGAGGCGCATCGCAAAGGGGGAATTCATCGCGCAGCCATTGGCTCAGGCGCTGGTGGGCATCCTGTTCGTCCGTACCCGAAATCAATAACTGACAGGCGTCGCCTGCCAGCGTGTCGGTGCCAATCAGCGCCAGCGCGCTTTTGGCGTTGCCTTTACGGTCGGTGCGCAGGTTATGCCACTCAATGTGTGAGGTAAAGGTATTGCACAGCGTCTCAACGTGGCTTGCCGGGCGGGCGTGTACGCCATTGGGCAGCTCACAGGTAAATTCCACAATCAGGGCCATTGCCTTTCTCCCATAACGATTTTCTGGCTACAGGATAAAAGGGCGTTGCCGCATAGTGCCATGTGACAAAACTGCCAAACGCTGGACAAATGTAACATACACGTCAAATTGCGAGACACTTCACAAGTCGAAGTACGGCATCTTATTCCTGAGGTTTAATAAGTTATGAGGCGGATCGCATTTTTTGACTGATATTACAAAAATCCAGTAAATGGCCTTTTTATCCACTGTCTGCGCCGCGTTGGATTGCCTATTGTTTGCCACAACAACGTTATGGATAGGGGCCTGAAGTGGCCCGGGAGCGACTTATGAAAGAGTTGGTGCAGATCCTGAAAAACACCCGTCAACATCTGATGACCGGTGTTTCGCATATGATCCCCTTCGTCGTAGCGGGTGGGATCTTGCTGGCGGTTTCCGTCATGCTGTATGGCAAAGGCGCTGTTCCCGATGCCGCGACCGATCCTAATCTCAAGAAGCTTTTTGATATTGGCGTCGCAGGACTGACGCTGATGGTGCCTTTTCTTGCCGCCTATATCGGTTACTCCATTGCTGAACGTTCCGCGCTGGCGCCTTGCGCGATCGGCGCCTGGGTGGGCAACAGCTTTGGCGCCGGGTTCTTTGGCGCGCTCATTGCCGGGATTATCGGCGGTATCGTCGTGCATTATCTGAAGAAAATCCCGGTGCATAAGGTATTGCGCTCGGTGATGCCTATCTTCGTTATCCCTATCGTCGGCACCTTCATTACCGCAGGCATCATGATGTGGGGGCTGGGCGAACCGGTTGGCGCGTTAACCACCAGCCTGACCCAATGGCTGCAAGGAATGCAGCAGGGCAGCATCGTGCTGCTGGCGGTCATCATGGGGCTGATGCTGGCCTTCGATATGGGCGGCCCGATTAATAAAGTGGCCTACGCCTTCATGCTGATTTGCGTGGCGCAGGGCGTATACAGCGTGGTGGCGATTGCTGCGGTGGGTATCTGCGTTCCGCCGCTGGGTCTGGGCCTGGCAACGCTGGTTGGCCGTAAAAACTTCTCTTCTGAAGAACGTGAAGCCGGTAAAGCCGCGCTGGTAATGGGCTGCGTTGGGGTCACGGAAGGCGCGATTCCCTTCGCCGCCGCCGATCCGCTGCGCGTGATCCCGTCCATTATGGTTGGCTCTGCCTGTGGTGCGGTAACGGCTGCGCTGTTTGGCGCGCAGTGTTATGCCGGCTGGGGCGGGCTGATTGTTCTACCGGTTGTGGAAGGCAAGCTGGGTTATATCGCGGCAGTCGCTGTCGGGGCGGTAGTGACGGCAATCTGCGTTAACGTGCTGAAAAGTCTGGCGCGTAAGAAAGTGTCTCAGGTTGATGAGAAAGAAGACGACCTGGATTTAGAGTTTGAGATGAATTAAGTGAGGAATGAGCCATGACGAAGATTATCGCAGTAACAGCATGTCCTTCTGGTGTCGCACACACTTATATGGCGGCCGAAGCGCTGGAAAGCGCGGCCAAAGCGAAAGGCTGGGAAGTCAAAGTCGAGACCCAGGGCTCGATTGGTCTGGAAAACGAACTGACTGCGGCGGATGTGGCGGATGCGGATATGGTGATTCTGACCAAAGATATCGGCATCAAGTTCGAGGAACGCTTTGCGGGTAAAACCATTGTCCGCGTCAACATCAGCGATGCGGTAAAACGCGCCGATGCCATTATGAACAAAATTGACGCGCATCTTTCGCAAATCGCTTAACGTTAGAATGCCCGATGGCGCAAGCTTATCGGGCCTACGATGTTAATCCCCGTAGGCCGGATAAGGCGATCACGCCGCCATCCGGCAACAAGCTTGCCTACAGGAGTTCCTCATGACGAATCGTACCCAGCGCCTTAAAGCCGCACTTTTCCAGAATAACCGTGAAATTTCGCTTGAGCGCGCGCAGCTGTATACCACCAGCTATCAGCAGACAGAGGGAGAGCCGGTCATATTGCGTCGCGCTAAAGCGACGGCGTATATCCTTGAGCATGTTGAAATTTCGATTCGTGATGAGGAGTTGATTGCCGGGAACCGTACGGTGAAACCGCGGGCGGGGATTATGTCGCCGGAAATGGACCCGTACTGGTTACTTAACGAGTTAGATCAGTTCCCGACGCGTCCACAGGACCGTTTTGACATCAGCGAGGACGATAAGCGCCTCTACCGCGAGGTGCTGTTCCCGTACTGGGAAAAACGGTCGATGAAGGATTTCATCAACGGTCAGATGACCGATGACGTGAAAGCCGCCGTCAGCACGCAGATTTTTAGCGTTAACCAGACGGATAAAGGGCAGGGGCACATTATTATTGATTACCCGCGGCTGTTGAATCACGGTCTGGGCGAACTGGTGGCGCAAGTGCGGCAACACTGCCAGCAGCAGCCGGACAATCACTTTTACCAGGCGGCGTTGCTGCTGCTGGAGGCTTCGCAAGGCCACATTCTGCGTTACGCGATGCTGGCGGAGAAAATGGCGGAAAGCTGCCTGGATGCGCGTCGGCGTCAGGAGTTGCTCACCATTGCCGCGAACTCCCGACATAACATGCAGTACAAGCCGCAAACCTTCTGGCAAGCGTGCCAGCTGTTCTGGTACATGAACATCATTCTGCAATATGAGTCTAACGCCAGCTCGCTCTCGCTGGGGCGTTTTGACCAGTATATGCTGCCGTTTTATCAGGCATCGCTGAGCCAGGGCGAAGACCCGGCATTTTTAAAAGAACTCCTCGAATCGCTGTGGGTAAAATGTAACGACATCGTGCTGTTACGTTCGACCAGCAGCGCACGCTATTTCGCCGGATTCCCGACCGGTTACACCGCATTGCTTGGGGGATTGACGGAGAACGGACGCAGTGCGGTGAACGTGCTCTCTTTTCTCTGTCTTGATGCGTACCAGAATGTGCAACTGCCGCAGCCGAACCTTGGCGTGCGCACCAATGCGCTGATTGACACGCCCTTCCTGATGAAAACGGCGGAGACGATTCGCCTCGGCACCGGTATTCCGCAGATCTTTAATGATGAAGTGGTTGTGCCTGCGTTCCTGAACCGGGGTGTTTCGCTGGAGGACGCCCGTGATTACGCGGTAGTGGGGTGTGTGGAGCTGTCGATTCCGGGCAGGACCTACGGTCTGCACGACATCGCCATGTTCAACCTGCTGAAAGTGATGGAAATCAGCCTGTATGAGAATGAAGGAAACCACGCGCTGACGTACGAAGATCTGTTGGCGCATATTCGCGCCAAAATCAGCCATTACATTACGCTGATGGTGGAAGGCAGTAATATTTGCGATATCGGCCACCGTGACTGGGCGCCAGTGCCGCTGCTTTCCTCGTTTATCAGCGACTGCCTGGATAAAGGCCGTGATATTACCGATGGCGGCGCGCGTTATAACTTCTCTGGCGTACAGGGGATTGGCATTGCTAATCTGAGCGACTCCCTGCACGCGTTAAAAGGGCTGGTATTTGATCAGCAACGTTTACGTTTCGATGAGCTGCTGGCGGTGTTAAAGGCGAACTTTGCGACGCCGGAAGGTGAGCGAATTCGTGCCCGGCTGATTAACCGCTTCGAGAAATACGGTAATGATATTGATGATGTGGATAACATCAGCGCTGAACTGCTGCGCCATTACTGTAAAGAGGTGGAGAAATACCAGAACCCGCGCGGTGGGCAATTTACACCGGGTTCATACACTGTCTCCGCGCATGTGCCGCTGGGTTCGGTGGTGGGGGCGACGCCGGATGGCCGTTTTGCCGGGGAACAGCTGGCAGACGGCGGGTTGTCGCCAATGCTCGGCCAGGATATGCAGGGGCCGACGGCGGTGCTGAAATCAGTAAGTAAACTGGATAACACGCTGCTTTCTAACGGTACGCTGCTCAACGTGAAGTTTACGCCCGCGACGCTGGAAGGTGAGGCCGGCTTGCGCAAACTGGCGGATTTTCTGCGCGCCTTTACCCAGCTTAAGCTACAGCATATTCAGTTTAACGTGTTGAATGCGGATACATTGCGTGAAGCGCAATTGCGCCCGCAGGATTTCGCCGGGCTGGTGGTGCGCGTGGCGGGTTACAGTGCCTTCTTTGTCGAGCTGTCGAAGGAGATCCAGGATGACATCATTCGCCGCACCGCGCATCAGCTGTAAGAATCTGGAAACGAGCGCTGATGATGTCGCACGTATTTTCAACATTCAGCGTTATTCGTTGAATGACGGGCAGGGAATTCGTACGGTGGTCTTTTTTAAAGGCTGCCCGCATACCTGTCCGTGGTGCGCCAATCCAGAGTCTATTTCGCCACGCATCGAAACGGTACGGCGGGAGAGTAAATGTCTGCATTGCTCGCCCTGCTTGCGTGATGCGGATGAATGCCCTTCCGGGGCGTTTGAACGTATCGGGCGCGATATTACGCTGGATGAACTGGAACGCGAGGTGATGAAAGACGAACTCTTTTTTCGCACCTCCGGCGGTGGCGTCACGCTTTCTGGCGGTGAAGTATTAATGCAGGCGGCGTTTGCCACGCGGTTTTTGCAACGTCTGCGACGTTTCGGCATTTCCTGCGCGATTGAAACCGCAGGCGATGCGCCTGCCAGCCGGTTGCTACCGCTGGCTAAAGTGTGCGATGAAGTGCTGTTTGATTTAAAGATTATGGAGCCGCGCCAGGCGCATGAGGTGGTCAAAATGAATTTACCACGCGTGCTGGATAACCTGCGTTTACTGGTAAACGAGGGGATTACGGTCATCCCCCGTTTGCCGTTGATTCCGGGCTACACGCTCAACGTTGAGAATATGCAGCGTGCGTTGGCAGTGTTGCTATCGTCAGGGATTAATCAGGTGCACCTGCTACCGTTTCATCAGTATGGTGAAGCGAAATACCGTCTGCTTGGGCAGGCGTGGGCAATGAAAGATGTGCCTGTACCCTCGCCGCAAGAGGTGGCGGAAATGCAGGCGTTGGCAGAGCGAGCCGGGTTTCTGGTCACTGTGGGAGGTTAATATGACAGTCTCAACTGTACGCTATCTGGTTGCCGTTACCGCCTGCGTCAGCGGCGTGGCGCATACCTATATGGCTGCCGAACGCCTGGAGAAGCTCTGCCAGCAGGAAAAATGGAACATTAAAATTGAAACCCAGGGGGCGCTGGGCACGGAAAATCGCTTAACGGAGGAGGATATTAACCGGGCGGATGTTGTGTTGCTGATTACGGATATTGAACTGGCGGGCGCGGAGCGTTTTGTTCAGAGTCGGTATGTTCAGTCAGGAATTAACGCCTTTCTTCGCGAACCTCAGCGGGTGATGAGCGCCGTGCGTAAACTGCTCACCGCGCCGCAGCATACGCATCTTATTCTGGAGTAGCCTTCTTTTCCGTCAACTGGCTGTGGTACTGCCGACGATATTCTGACGGCGAACGCTCCGTATTTTTACGAAACAGGCGGCAGAAATAGTTGCTGTCGACAAATCCACAGGTGTGAGCCACTTCTTTGACTTTCAGATCGTAACCCTTCAGCAGCGTTTTCGCGTGTTCCAGCCGAGTGTGATTCAGATATTCGTTAAAGCCGATAGCGCCTGTTTTTTGAAACAGATGAGAAAGGTAGTTTGGCGAAATATAAAACGCCTGCGCCACCGATTCGCGGGTGAGCGGGGAAGCGTAACGCTCATCGATATAGCTGCGAATCGCTTCAAAAAGCGCCTGACTCCGTGACGCCGTCTGGATTTGGCTACCCAGCAGGTCGCGGCAGTGGCTCAACAGGCTGGCGACAATTAATCGGGCCGTCTGCTGTTCCTGCGGCTGCATCTGCATTTCATTGAGCGTTTGCAGCAGGAAGGAGCCAATACGTGGGCCTCGACGTGCGACATGCTGCTTTGCAAGATTCTGATATTGTTTGCCGTCCCAGTGAACAACGCTGAAACCTAATTGCTGCTTGCCGAACAGGATGCTGAGCGTGGTGACGGGCGTTTGCCACTGCGGGAAGTTCCAGCTGCCTGCCGGAACATACAGAACGTCGCCAGCGATGAGTGTCACGGGCGCGGCCGGGATGCCTGTATCGGTGAACTCTCCCTCCAGCACCATCTCCAGGCGTGGAAAATCAACCTGATACGCCAGTTCGGGCGCCGTACCGCTGGTATTGGCGAAAAAAACCTGCCGCAGCGCCATAGGGCCGTTAATCAGACGGGAGAGAAGGTGGCTGACGTCGTGATACATGTTGATACCTTGCAGAGCGCAGACAGAGGAAACAGTAACGTTGAACGTAAACCGCCTCAAGCGATAATTGCCGGATGGCGGTACACGGGTTATGCATTTTGTAGGCCGGATAAGCGTCAGCGTTATCCGGCGATGCCGTTACTGATTCCCGACACGATCCCCGTAAGGCAGGGTATCGTAATCAATCAACGCGTTTTTCTTATACGGGTTGCCAATCCAGCGCGTGATCGCCTTAAACTGCGGGCTGGTGATGGAGCGCGTCGGGTCGAACCCGTCGTAGGTCAGCCCCGCTAAGTCGGACCAGGTATGGATAAGTTCAGAGCTGCTGTACTTGCGGTCAACATACGCCGAGAGATCGCGCGGGTGTGCGGCCTGCCACTTTTCTGACGTCCATAACAGGAACGGCACCGTATACATATGACGCGTAGGGTTGTCTTCGTTACGTCCCTGCGTTTTGTGCGGCGGCGTGTCATACACTTCTTCACCGTGATCGGAGAAGTAGAGCAGAAAACCGTTCGGGTCAGTCGCTTTATAGTCCTTAATCAGGCTGGCGACGACATGGTCGTTATACAGATTCGCGTTATCGTAATCGTTATAAATATCCTGTTCGTCTTCGCTCACGCCCGCAGGGATATGATCGGTTTGACCGTCAAATTTTCCCTGATTCTCCGGGTAGCGGAATTTGTATTTGATATGTGTTCCCAGCAGGTGAACGATAATAAATTTCTTCGGTGCCGGGTCGGCCATCACGTCTTTAAAGGGCGCCAGAACGTTGGTGTCATATTCCCGCGCGCTTTGAGTACGCTGCTGATTCATATAAAACTGCTTGTCGGTCTGTTTCGAGAATACGGTCAGCATCGTATTACGCGCGGTCATCGTCTGCTGATTGGTGATCCAGAACGTCTTATAACCTGCCTGTTTCATCATGTTCATCAGCGACGGTTTCGTCAGATACAGATCCGGGTTCTTTTCATTGGCGAAGGTCAGCGCCTGTTGCAGAATTTCAATCGTGTATGGCCGGGAGGTGACGACGTTATTGAATACGGTCAGATCCGGGTCGCTTTTATGCAACGCGTCCAGCTCTGGCGTGGTTTCACGCGGGTAACCGTACAGACTCATGCGACCACGCTGGGTTGACTCGCCGATAACCAGCACTAACGTACGCGGCGCATCACCGGAGTTATCTTTAAAATTCGTTAACGGAGGCAGTGCGTTGTTCTCGTTAAGCAGGCTATTCAGCGACGTGAGTTGCTGATTATATTGATAATAGCCATTGATAAACTGCCACGGCGCAGCGGGTTCCATACGCGAGGCGAGGCCGCCTAATGTCTGCTCAAACGGCTTATGTTTGATAAACGTCCCGACGGCGATCGGATGCAGAATAAGGCCGTATAACAATGCAAAGGAGACTAACCAGCGCCACGGCGCGGGAATATATATGGGCTTTAAACGCGTCCACAGCAGGATTGCCACAGCGGTATAGGCCAGAGCGATAAGGATAATCTTCAGACTGAAATACTGGCTCAAGTACTCGCTGGCTTCGTTCGCGTTTGTTTCAAACATGACATACAGAACGCTTTGCGAGAATTCCTGCCCGTAAATGACATAATAACTGAGCGCCGCCAGCGAAGAGGCCCAGAGTACAACGCCAATAGCGGCGGCAATCGCGCGGGTATGACGGGGAAATAAAAATACCGGGATCAGCCAGAGCGAACTGAAAAGCAGTGAATCACGCAGCCCGTTGGTGCCGCTATAGCCGCTGATGCAAATAACGGCCTGAAGTAATGTAGAGAAGAACCAAAAATAGAGTAGCGCCCAGCCAAGGGCTTTCCAGCTAAACGAAGGTTTAGCAGATGTGTGTGTGAAGAACATATATGAAGCCTGTTTTTATTCGAGTCGCCAACGTAGCGACAAATCATTAAGAGAACCTTAAGTATGGCGATGCCAGTGACCTATTCTTGTTGATGGCGTATTCAGCAGAGTGAACAAAACGCAGGCAGGAATATATTGAAAAACAGGCGATTATTACAGAAATATTTCAAAGCCCTCTCGCCCGGGCGGGCGAGAGGGGATATGACGATGCGTGTGGGTTAGCCGGTATTACGCATCCCCGCAGCCACGCCCGCAATCGTGACCATCAGCGCCTGCTCGACGCGCGGGTCTGGATCTTTGCCTTGCTCTTCTGCAAGACGGGAACGGTGTAAAAGCTCCGCCTGCAATACGTTCAGCGGGTCGGTATACACATTCCTTAACTGGATAGACTCGGCAATCCACGGCAGGTCGGCCATCAGATGGGAATCGTTGGCAATCGCCAGCACCACTTTGATGTCCTCTGCCAGCAGGTTGCGTAACTCTTCACCCAGTGGCCACAGCGCTTTTTTGACCAGGCGTTGATCGTAGTATTCCGCCAGCCACAGGTCGGCTTTAGAGAACACCATCTCCAGCATGCCGAGGCGCGTGGAGAAGAACGGCCAGTCGCGGCACATGGCTTCCAGTTCGCTTTGCTTGCCATCTTCAACGACTTTTTGCAGCGCAGTGCCCGCACCCAGCCAGGCCGGGAGCATCAGGCGGTTTTGCGTCCAGGCGAAGATCCAGGGAATGGCGCGCAGGGATTCAACCCCGCCTGTCGGGCGACGTTTTGCCGGGCGCGAACCGAGCGGCAATTTGCCCAGTTCCTGTTCTGGCGTTGCGGAACGGAAGTACGGGACGAAGTCTTTATTCTCACGGACATAGCCGCGATACAGGTCGCAGGAGATCACGGACAGCTCGTCCATGATATGACGCCACGAATTTTTCGGCTCCGGCGGCGGCAGCAGGTTGGCTTCCAGAATCGCGCCGGTGTACAGGGACAGGCTGCTGATGGTGACTTCAGGCAGGCCGTACTTAAAGCGGATCATCTCACCCTGTTCGGTCACGCGCAGGCCGCCTTTCAGGCTGCCCGGCGGTTGGGAAAGCAGTGCGGCATGAGCAGGCGCGCCGCCACGGCCAATGGAACCGCCGCGACCGTGGAACAGCGTCAGTTCAATTCCGGCTTTTTCACAGGTTTTGATCAGCGCGTCCTGAGCCTGATACTGCGCCCAGGAGGCGGCCATTACGCCTGCGTCTTTCGCCGAGTCAGAGTAGCCAATCATGACCATCTGTTTGCCCTGAATAAAGCCGCGATACCAGTCGATATTCAGCAACTGAGTCATTACCGCGTCGGCGTTGTTCAGGTCGTCCAGCGTTTCGAACAGCGGCGCAACAGGCATGGCAAAGCTAATTCCGGCTTCTTTCAACAACAGATGCACGGCCAGCACGTCGGACGGCGTTTTCGCCATAGAGATAACGTAAGCGGCGATGGAACCCAGCGGCGCTTCGGCAATCACTTGACAGGTCTCAAGCACTTCGCGGGTGTCGTCGCTCGGTTCCCACTGACGAGGCAGCAGCGGACGCTTGGAGTTGAGTTCGCGGATCAGGAAAGCCTGTTTATCGGCTTCGGACCAGCTTTCATAATCGCCGATGCCCAGATAACGCGTCAGTTCGCCCAGCGCTTCGGTATGGCGGGTGCTCTCCTGGCGAATATCGATGCGCACCAGCGGCACGCCAAAGCATTTCACCCGGCGCAGGGTATCAAGCAGTTCGCCATTGGCGATAATGCCCATGCCGCACGCTTGCAGAGACTGATAACAGGCGTACAGCGGCTCCCACAGCTGCTCGTTTTGCGTCAGCAGGCCAGCGGGTTTCGGCAGTTTCTCGCCTTTCAGACGCGCTTCCAGCCAGGCTTGCGTTGCCATCAGGCGGGAACGCAGGCTTTTCATCAGGTAGCGGTAAGGTTCTGATGCGCCTTCTTCGCCGACCAGCGCCAGCAGTTCCGGCGTGGCGTCGACCATCGACAGCTCAGAAATCAGAACCTGAATATCTTTCAGGAACAGATCGGTGGCTTTCCAGCGGCTCAACAGGAGAACGTGGCGGGTGACATCAGCCGTTACGTTCGGGTTGCCGTCACGGTCGCCGCCCATCCAGGAGGTGAAACGCACCGGAACAAAATCCACCGGCAGTTTGTAGCCCAGATGTTCTTCCAGTTGTTCGTTCAACTCACGTAGATAATTTGGCACCCCTTCCCACAGGCTGTTTTCAACCACCGCAAAGCCCCATTTGGCTTCGTCGACCGGACTTGGGCGGTTTTTACGGATTTCATCCGTATGCCAGGACTGGGCGATCAGCTGGCGCAGACGGCGCATGAGCTGATTACGTTCGTAATCCGCGATCTCTTTGTTATCAAGCTGCTTCAGACAGGCGTTGACTTCGCCCATTTTGTGAATCAGCGTGCGGCGAGTGATCTCGGTAGGGTGTGCGGTCAGTACCAGTTCCAGAGATAACGACTCCACCGCGTTTTTGATGGTGGCTTCGTCGAGATTGGGTTGATCTTTCAGTTTACGCAGGGTGCGGGCAATCACTTCCGGGTTGCTGGCAGCTTCGCCCTGCGGCGAAATGCTGTGGTACTGCTCGGCGGTATTGGCCAGGTTCAGGAACTGACTAAACGCGCGGGCAACAGGCAGCAGCTCGTCGTTGGACAGATTCTGTAGCGTGGTGAGCAACTCCTGGCGATTCGCTTCATTGCCAGCGCGAGATGATTTAGACAGCTTACGGATTGTTTCTACGCGATCAAGAATGTTCTCTCCCAGCGCATCCTTGATGGTCTCTCCCAGCACTTTGCCGAGCATACTGACATTACTACGCAACGCGGAATATTGTTCGTTCATATGATCCCAGACACCCCATCTGTTTTGAATATGTCCTGTATCTTTCGCGTCACAGCGGCGTTGGCTGCAACGTGAAATCTTTCGGACTTTAATTTTTTACATCACTTCTTATCTTTATAAAGCCACGTAAAACACCTGACGTCAATTGCTGCGAAATCGGTTCAGCAAACGAATAAATGACGGGAATTTACGTAATTTAATTCACATCGAATCAAATAAGCGTTGCTTATGGAAATGTTAATAAATCACCTCACTTACCACTAAAGGGTTAGCGAGGTGATAAGCAGTTAATGCCAGCAGAAATGATGGACAACCTGCGTAATCAGCTCGCGGGTTGGCTTGATAAAACGCGTTTCCAGATATTCATCCGGCTGGTGCGCCTGATTAATCGAACCCGGGCCAAGCACCAGCGTTGGGCACAAGGTCTGGATAAACGGCGCTTCGGTGCAGTAGTTCACCACTTCGGTTTGCGCGCCCAGCAGTTTCTCGACCACTTCCACCAGTTGATGGTCAGGCGGGCATTCGTAGCCGGGAATCGGCGGATGCAGTTCGGACACCGTCAGACGGCCCGGCCAGCGCTCGCTCACGGGCGCCAGCGCATCGTTGAGCAATCCGTTGAGATCGTTCAGCGTCATGCCCGGCAGCGGGCGAATATCCATATGCAACTCGCAACAGGCGCAGATACGGTTCGCGGCGTCGCCACCGTGAATGTGGCCCAGGTTTAATGTCGGATAAGGAACGGTAAACGCCGCGTAGTGATAACGTTCTTTCAGGTCATCGCGCAGCTGCATGATGCGGCTAATGGCGTCGTGCATCAGCTCAATGGCGTTAACCCCGCGCGCCGGATCGCTGGAGTGGCCCGATTGCCCCAGAATGCGGATGGCGTTTGAAATGTGGCCTTTGTGCGCGCGCACCGGTTGCAGGGACGTTGGTTCACCGATGATCGCGCAGTCCGGGCGCAGGGCGGTGGTTTCAGCAAAATAGCGCGCGCCCGCCATGCTGGTCTCTTCATCGGCGGTAGCCAGAATATACAGCGGTTTTTTCAGCGTCGTCACATCCACGTCACGCAGGGCATCGAGGATAAAAGCAAAGAAGCCTTTCATGTCCGCCGTACCCAGCCCGTAGAGCTTGTTATCGTGCTCGGTCAGCGTGAACGGATCGCGCGTCCAGCGTCCGTCGTCAAAGGGAACGGTATCGGTATGGCCCGCCAGCAACAAACCGCCAGCACCCTGTCCGGTGCTTGCCAGCATATTGAATTTATTGCGCGTACCGGGGACTGCCTGAACCTCAACCTTGAAGCCCAGATCTTTAAACCAGTCTGCCAGCAGAGTGATTAAAGACGCATTACTTTGATCGAGCGCTTCTTCGGTAGCGCTAATCGATGGTGTGGCAATCAGAGCGCGGTAAATCTCGATAAATGGCGGTAAAGTGTTTTTCATTGTTGACACACCTCGGGTCATGATAGTATCAATATTCATGCATTATTTGTGAATAAAAATACATTAACGTTGAGCGTAAGAAAACCCACCAACTGTAAGGTGAAGTTGTTACGGCTTAACCAGGCAACCAGACATAAGAAGGTGAACAGCCCCGATGTTGAATACGCTGATTGTGGGTGCCAGCGGTTACGCTGGCGCAGAGCTTGTGACCTATGTAAATCGTCATCCTGATATGACCATAACCGCTTTAACCGTCTCAGCGCAAAGCAATGATGCAGGAAAGCTAATCTCTGATTTACATCCGCAGTTAAAAGGCATTGTCGATCTGCCATTGCAGCCAATGTCTGATATTAGCGAGTTCAGCGGCGGGGTGGATGTGGTGTTTCTCGCCACCGCGCATGAAGTGAGCCACGACCTGGCCCCGCAGTTCCTGAATGCGGGCTGCGTTGTGTTTGATCTCTCCGGTGCGTTCCGGGTTAATGATAGCGCCTTCTACGAAAAATATTATGGCTTTACCCATCAGCACCCTGAGCTGCTGGAACAGGCGGTGTATGGCCTGGCGGAGTGGAGCGCGGACAAGCTAAAAGAAGCGAATCTGATTGCGGTGCCGGGATGCTATCCGACGGCGGCGCAATTGTCGTTAAAACCGCTGATTGACGCAGGCCTGCTGGATCTCAACCAGTGGCCGGTCATTAACGCAACCAGCGGCGTGAGCGGCGCCGGGCGTAAAGCGGCGCTTTCGAACAGTTTCTGTGAAGTCAGCCTGCAACCGTATGGCGTCTTTACCCATCGTCATCAGCCGGAAATCGCCACCCATCTGGGGGCTGAGGTTATTTTCACGCCGCATCTGGGGAACTTCCCGCGCGGGATTCTGGAAACGATCACCTGCCGCCTGAAAGCTGGCGTTACCCATACTCAGGTGGCGCAGGCGTTGCAGCAGGCGTATGGCGACAAGCCGCTGGTGCGGCTATATGACAAGGGCGTTCCGGCGCTGAAGAATGTGGTCGGGCTGCCGTTCTGCGATATTGGCTTTGCCGTTCAGGGCGAGCACCTGATCGTGGTGGCGACCGAAGATAACCTGTTGAAAGGCGCAGCGGCGCAGGCTGTGCAGTGCGCAAATATCCGTTTCGGCTTTGCTGAAACGCAGTCTCTTATTTAAGGGTGCAATGATGAATCCATTAATTATCAAGCTGGGCGGCGTATTACTGGATAGCGAAGAGGCGCTGGAGCGTCTGTTTACTGCGCTGGTCAATTACCGCGAGTCGCATCAGCGTCCGCTGATTATCGTGCACGGCGGCGGCTGCGTTGTGGATGAACTGATGAAACAATTAAATTTGCCGGTGAAAAAGAAAAATGGCCTGCGCGTGACGCCCGCCGATCAGATTGACATCATCACCGGCGCGCTGGCGGGAACTGCCAATAAAACCTTGCTGGCGTGGGCGAAAAAACACCATATCGCGTCCGTTGGCCTGTATCTCGGCGACGGTGATAGCGTAAAAGTGACTCAGCTCGATGAAGCACTGGGCCACGTTGGACTGGCGCAGCCGGATTCGCCTAAGCTGATTAACATGCTGCTGGAAGGCGGCTTCTTGCCGGTGGTCAGTTCCATTGGCGTGACCGAAGAAGGGCAACTGATGAACGTCAATGCCGATCAGGCGGCGACGGCGCTGGCGGCAACGCTGGGGGCGGATCTGATCCTGCTTTCTGATGTAAGCGGTATTCTGGATGGCAAAGGTCAGCGCATTGCCGAGATGACGGCGGCCAAAGCGGAACAGCTGATCGATCAGGGCATCATTACCGACGGCATGATTGTGAAGGTGAACGCGGCGCTGGACGCCGCCCGCACGCTGGGGCGCCCGGTGGATATCGCCTCCTGGCGTCATGCCGAGCAGCTTCCGGCGTTGTTTAACGGTACGCCGATCGGTACGCGTATTCTGGCTTAAACTATTTTGTGCCCGATGGCGGCCACGCCTTATCGGGCCTGGGTGAACCGAACCTGTAGGCCGGATAAGCTAAGCGCCATCCGGCATTGAAATTCAAGATATTAAGGAAGCATGTTATGGCACTTTGGGGTGGGCGTTTTACACAGGCAGCGGATCAACGGTTCAAACAGTTTAATGACTCATTGCGCTTTGATTACCGCCTGGCCGAGCAGGATATCGTCGGCTCTGTGGCCTGGTCCAAAGCTCTGGTCACGGTTGGGGTGTTGACTGCGGATGAGCAACTGCAACTGGAAGAGGCGCTGAACGCGCTGCTGGAAGAGGTTCGGGTGAATCCGCAGCAGATTCTGGAAAGCGACGCGGAAGATATTCACAGCTGGGTGGAAGGCAAACTGATCGATAAAGTCGGCCAGTTGGGTAAAAAGCTGCACACCGGGCGCAGTCGTAACGACCAGGTTGCGACCGACCTGAAGCTATGGTGCAAAGATACGGTCACCGAGTTGCTGTCTGCTAACCGTCAGTTACAAAGCGCGCTGGTAGAGACGGCGCAGAATAATCAGGATGCCGTCATGCCGGGGTACACCCATCTGCAACGCGCGCAGCCGGTGACGTTTGCCCACTGGTGCCTGGCGTATGTGGAAATGCTGGCGCGTGATGAGAGCCGCTTGCAGGATGCGCTCAAGCGTCTGGACGTCAGCCCGTTAGGCTGCGGCGCGCTGGCGGGCACGGCGTATGAAATCGACCGTGAACAGCTGGCCGGCTGGCTGGGCTTTGCCTCGGCGACGCGTAACAGTCTGGACAGCGTGTCCGATCGCGACCATGTGCTGGAACTGCTGTCCGACGCGTCTATCGGCATGGTTCACCTGTCGCGCTTTGCGGAAGACCTGATTTTCTTTAATACCGGTGAAGCGGGCTTCGTGGAACTCTCCGATCGCGTGACGTCGGGTTCATCGCTGATGCCGCAGAAGAAAAACCCGGATGCGCTGGAACTGATCCGTGGCAAGTGCGGCCGTGTGCAGGGGGCGTTAACGGCGATGATGATGACGCTGAAAGGCCTGCCGCTGGCGTACAACAAAGACATGCAGGAAGACAAAGAAGGGCTGTTTGATGCGCTCGATACCTGGCTGGACTGCCTGCACATGGCGGCGCTGGTGCTGGACGGCATTCAGGTAAAACGTCCGCGCTGCCAGGAAGCGGCGCAGCAGGGCTATGCGAATGCGACTGAGCTGGCGGATTATCTGGTTGCCAAAGGCGTGCCGTTCCGTGAAGCGCACCATATTGTGGGTGAAACGGTGGTGGAAGCGATTCGACAGGGAAAACCGCTGGAAGATCTGTCGCTAGCTGACCTGCAAAAATTTAGCGCTGTGATTGGCGATGATGTGTATCCGATTCTGTCGCTGCAATCATGCCTGGATAAACGTGCGGCGAAAGGCGGTGTTTCACCGCAGCAGGTTGCGCAGGCGATCGACTACGCGAAGGCGCGTCTGGCGTAACTGGCGTTGTGCCGGATGGCGGCTGATGCCTTATCCGGCCTACAAAAAATTGTGAACCGTCGCCATCCGGCAACAGTCATCAGAGCCTGGCATCACGTCGGGCTTATTTTATTTATGCAAAAAAAAAGCGGACCATAGGGTCCGCAAAAGTTCACGTTGGCTTTAGTTATTTCGAGTTGAGAAAAACTCTTTGAACGGGCGGTGACTTCAAGGGTTAAAGAGGTACCGCTCCGTTTCTGTGATGTATTATTAGACAGAAAGCTTGATAGGGATAATCGTTCGTTGCTATGCTACCTATCGCCATGAACTATCGTGGCGACGGAGGATGAATAATGAATATTCGTGATCTTGAATACCTGGTGGCATTAGCCGAACACCGCCATTTCCGGCGTGCGGCGGACTCCTGTCACGTCAGCCAGCCGACGCTCAGCGGGCAAATCCGTAAGCTGGAAGATGAACTGGGCGTAATGCTGCTGGAGCGTACGAGTCGTAAAGTTCTGTTCACCCAGGCGGGTTTACTGCTGGTGGATCAGGCGCGCACCGTGCTGCGTGAGGTCAAAGTGCTCAAGGAGATGGCAAGCCAGCAAGGTGAGACGATGTCTGGCCCATTGCATATCGGCCTGATCCCAACGGTTGGCCCTTACCTGCTGCCGCATATTATTCCGATGCTGCATCAGACCTTCCCGAAGCTGGAAATGTATCTGCATGAAGCGCAGACGCACCAGCTGCTGGCGCAACTGGACAGCGGCAAGCTTGACTGCGTGATCCTGGCGCTGGTGAAAGAGAGCGAGGCGTTTATCGAAGTGCCGCTGTTTGATGAACCCATGATGCTGGCGATCTATGAGGATCACCCGTGGGCGAATCGCGATCGTGTGCCGATGTCCGATCTGGCGGGTGAAAAACTGCTGATGCTGGAAGACGGGCACTGCCTGCGCGATCAGGCGATGGGCTTCTGCTTCGAGGCGGGCGCGGATGAAGACACCCATTTCCGGGCGACCAGTCTGGAAACGCTGCGCAACATGGTTGCGGCGGGGAGCGGTATTACCTTACTGCCTGCGCTGGCGGTTCCGCAGGAGCGTAAGCGTGATGGCGTAGTCTACCTGCCGTGCATTAAGCCGGAGCCTAAGCGTACGGTTGGGTTGGTTTATCGTCCGGGATCGCCGCTGCGCAGTCGCTATGAGCAACTGGCGGAGGCCATCCGTGCGGAGATGGATGGCCATTTCGACAAAGCGTTAAAACAGGCGGTTTAAGCCGTTTAGCGCCGCTACCCGATAGGCTTCCGCCATTGTCGGGTAGTTAAAGGTGGTGTTAACGAAGTACTCAATGGTGTTACCGCCGCCTTTCTGTTCCATAATCGCCTGGCCGATGTGAATAATTTCGGCCGCGCGTTCGCCAAAGCAGTGAATCCCCAGAATCTCTTTTGTTTCCCGATGGAACAGGATCTTCAGCGTTCCCACGTTCATCCCGACGATTTGCGCGCGCGCCAGGTGCTTAAACTGCGCACGTCCGACTTCGTAAGGCACTTTCATCGCCGTCAATTGCTGCTCGGTTTTGCCGACGGAGCTGATTTCCGGGATGGTGTAAATCCCGGTAGGGATATCTTCAATAAGATGGGCGGTCGCTTCGCCTTTCACCAGCGCCTGCGCGGCAATTCGACCCTGGTCGTAAGCGGCGGAAGCCAGACTCGGATAGCCAATCACATCGCCCACCGCGTAAATGTGCGGCAGTGCGGTCTGGTACATGCTGTTGACCTTGAGTTGCCCACGGCTGTCGGTTTCCAGACCGATATTTCCCAGCGCCAGTGAATCGGTGTTACCGGTGCGTCCGTTGGCGTACAGCAGACAGTCGGCCTTCAGCTTTTTACCGGATTTCAGGTGCATAATGACGCCGTCGTCGCAGCCTTCAATCTTCTCGTACTCTTCGTTATGGCGAATAACCACGCCGCTGTTCCAGAAGTGGTAAGAGAGAGAGTCGGACATCTCCTGATCAAGAAACGCCAGCAGACGGTCGCGGGTGTTAATCAAATCAACTTTGACGTCCATTCCCCGGAAGATTGACGCATATTCGCAGCCGATCACCCCGGCGCCATAGATGATGACGTGACGAGGTTCGTGATGCAGGCTAAGGATTGAGTCGCTGTCGTAAATACGTGGATGCGCGAAATCAACGTCGGCCGGGTGATAAGGACGCGACCCGCAGGCAATCACGAATTTCTCCGCCGTCAGGGTTTCGACCGTGCCGTCGTGGCACTCCAGCGCGAGGGTGTTTTCGTCAACAAAATGCGCATTACCCTGCAATATTTCACAGTGGTTGCGCTCATAAAAGCCCTGCCGCATGCGCGTTTGTTGATTAATGACGTTATCGGCATGGTTGAGAATATCGGCAAAGGAAGAACGAAGTAGTCGGGAGTGGTCGCTGTAGAGGGGGTTCTGGTTGAATTCGATGATACGGCTGACGGCATGGCGGAGCGCTTTCGACGGGATGGTGCCCCAGTGGGTACAACCGCCGCCAACGTTGTGATAACGCTCAATAACGGCGACGCGCGCTCCTTGCTTAACCAGACCCATTGCAGCGCCTTCGCCGCCGGGGCCTGAACCTATGACGATTGCATCATAATCCCAGGAATGTGGCATGGTATTACTCACCTGTTTTTATACATAAAATAAACACGATGATAACATTCGCGCGCCTTTAACCCAATTATCGTTGTGCTTTTTTGTGGAGCTGGAGCACAAACAGCCTGTAAACAATCATTCACAAAGCTGAACAAACAGATTAAGTTTGTTCTCTGGTATAGTGCCAGATAAGGCATATGGAAGGATTCAGACATCGTGATGGGCGTTAGAGCGCAACAAAAAGAAAAAACCCGGCGTTCGCTGGTAGAAGCCGCATTCAGTCAACTGAGCGCCGAACGGAGTTTCGCCAGTCTCAGTTTACGCGAAGTAGCGCGTGAAGCGGGCATTGCGCCAACCTCATTTTATCGCCATTTCCGCGATGTGGATGAGCTTGGCCTGACGATGGTGGATGAGAGCGGTTTAATGCTGCGCCAGCTGATGCGCCAGGCGCGTCAGCGTATTGCCAAAGGCGGCAGTGTGATCCGTACCTCGGTCTCCACATTTATGGAGTTCATCGGCAACAATCCTAACGCCTTCCGTTTATTATTGCGTGAACGTTCCGGCACCTCGGCCGCGTTTCGCGCCGCAGTCGCGCGTGAGATTCAGCATTTCATCGCGGAACTTGCGGACTATCTGGAACTCGAAAACCATATGCCGCGCGCGTTCACTGAAGCGCAAGCCGAAGCGATGGTGACGATTGTGTTTAGTGCAGGTGCCGAGGCGCTGGATGTTGGTGCGGAACAACGCCGACAGCTGGAAGAGCGGCTGGTACTGCAACTGCGCATGATTGCGAAAGGGGCATATTACTGGTACCGCCGTGAACAAGAGAAGATGGCACATCACTCCGAGTAACGTGAAGGACGAGCAATGAAACAGTCAGGTCAAGATAAAGGTACGCTGTTGCTGGCGCTGGTCGCTGGCTTATCGATCAATGGCACATTCGCGGCGCTGTTTAGCTCCATCGTGCCGTTTTCTGTATTCCCGATTATCGCGCTGGTGCTGGCGGTTTATTGCCTGCATCAACGTTATCAAAACCGCACCATGCCTGTCGGCTTACCGGGGCTGGCTGCTGCCTGTTTTATCCTCGGCGTGCTGTTGTACAGCACCGTGGTACGTGCGGAATACCCGGATATCGGTTCTAACTTCTTCCCGGCGGTGCTGTCGGTGATTCTGGTGTTCTGGATTGGCTTTAAGATGCGTAACCGCAAGCAGGAAGTCGCGGAATAATGCCGGATGGCGGCGTAAACGCCTTATCCGGCCTACGATGATTTGTAGGCCCGGTAAGCGCAGCGCCACCGGGCATATCGCCGGATGGCGGCGTAAACGCCTTATCCTGCCTACGATGATTTGTAGGCCCGGCAAGCGCAGCGCCACCGGGCATATCGCCGGATGGCGGCGTAACCACTTTATCTGGCCTACGTTTTACCTGGCAGTGAGTAACACGCCGCATTCCATATGGTGCGTATACGGGAACTGATCGAACAGAGCCAGACGTGACACATTGTGCGTCTGGCTTAATGTTTCCAGGTTCTTACACAGTGTTTCCGGGTTGCAGGAGATGTACAAAATACGCGGATACGCCTGCACCATTTTCTCGGTTTCACTGTCCAGCCCGCTACGCGGCGGATCGACAAAAATCGTTTCACACTGATAGCTCTTCAGGTCGATGCCCTGCAAACGGTTAAACTCACGTACTCCGTTCATCGCTTGCGTAAACTCTTCGGCGGCCATACGGATAATCTGCACGTTATCAATATGGTTAGCGGCAATGTTGTACTGCGCTGCGGCGACTGACGGTTTGGCGATTTCCGTTGCCAGCACCCGGTCAAAGTTACGCGCCAGAGCCAATGAGAAGTTGCCGTTGCCACAGTACAGTTCAAGCAGGTCGCCTTTCGACGCTTTGGTTGCATCCAGCGCCCACTCCAGCATCTGAATATTCATTGCGGCATTAGGCTGCGTGAAGCTGTTCTCTACCTGACGGTAGATCATCTCTTTTCCCGCCACGGGCAGACGTTCGTCAATGTAATCCTGATCCAGCTCGATTTTGGTTTTGGTCGCCCGGCCAATCAAATGCACATTCAGGTTCTGCGCTCGCAGCGCATCCCGCAGCGTTTCCGCTTCCTGGCGCCACTCATCATCCAGCTTTTTATGGTACAGCAGCGAAACCACCGCCTGATTGCTCATCGTGGTGAGGTAATCAATCTGGAACAGCTTATGGCGCAGGACGCGATTATGGCGCACGCCTTCAATCATCGCCGTCATCAGCTGGTTAATCAGCTCGCTGGCCGCCGGGAAGCTGTCGACGCGGATACGGCTTTTCGTCTGCTGATCAAAAATGATGTGATACAGGTCGTCGCCGTCATGCCACAGGCGAAATTCGGCGCGCATCCGATAATGGCTGACTGGCGAGCGAAACACTTCCGGGACCAGGTCAGAAAACGGCGCCATCATACTCTGCAAGCGCACCACTTTTTCGGCTAGCTGCGCGTCATACTGTTCTGTCGGAAGGTGTTCGGGGGTCATGATGCATCCTGAAAAATAAAAGTACGCGGGGATTGTAGGGATTGCTCATCAGATGTCCAGTCATTGATGATTTCCGATATTGTGATATGCGGTCTGGACGTAGATTGTTACAGAATGTAGCATCCGTGAGCCGGTCCTGTGAGTTAATAGGGAATCCAGTGCGAATCTGGAGCTGACGCGCAGCGGTAAGGAAAGGTGAGATGAGAGCATAAGCAGACACTGCCACCCGGCGGGAAGTCATCATCTCTTGTATCCTGAGGATAACCTTCCAAGCCCGAAGACCTGCCGGCTAACGTCGCATCTGGTGTTCATCATCGCGTACTATCGATGAAGCCTGCGGCATCCTTCTTATATTGTGGATGCTTTACAATGATTAAAAAATCTTCGCTGCTGACGGCGCTCTCCGTCACGGCATTTTCTGGTTGGGCGCAGGATACCAACCCAGACACCCTGATCGTCACCGCAAATCGTTTTCAACAACCTGTTAATACCGTACTGGCGCCTGCTGATGTTGTGACGCGTGAGGATATCGACCGCTGGCAAGCGAAGAATTTGAATGATGTGATGCGCCGCCTGCCAGGCGTTGATATCAATCAAAACGGCGGCATGGGGCAGTCTTCTTCTTTATTTATTCGTGGTACGGAAGCCAAACAGGTATTGGTTCTGGTCGATGGTGTTCCCATGACCCGCCCTGGCATTACGAATAACCCCGATCTGAATCAGATTCCAATATCGCTGGTGCAACGCGTGGAATACATTCGTGGACCACGCTCGGCGATTTATGGTTCCGGCGCAATGGGTGGGGTCATTAACGTTATTACGCACTCCGATCAAGAACAGTCAAAAATTACCGCGGGCGTTGGTTCAAAAGGTTATCAGCAATATGACGGTACGTTGCGCCATCGCTTTGGCGACACTGTCGCCACGGTAGCGGGTTCTTATGAGGGCAATAAAGGCTTTAACGTACAGCCCGGCTCAACCTGGGATCACGATCGCGACCGCGATGGTTTTCGCAGCAAGGCATTTTGGGGCAGCCTCGAACATAAATTTAATGATAATTTCGATGGTTTTTTCCGTGGTCACAGTTATACCAACAACTCTGATTACGATCTGGGAAGCCCGCCGTCGATTCCGGCCTACAGTGCTGATGAATCGCAACTCTACAATCAGAGCTGGGATGCCGGTCTGAAATTCAACTCCGGGATTTACTCTTCACAACTTCTCGCCAGTTACCAGAAGGTGAAGGACTATAACTACAGCAGTATTTATGGTCGCTATCATGACGGTACGACGCTCGATCGCATGACTCAGCGTAACCTGCAATGGGGTAATAACCTTATCGTGGGGCACGGTTCCGTTAGCGCTGGCGTAGACTGGCAGCAGCAGCGTTTGACCTCATCCGATACCGCGCTTTCGGACACATATAAACGCGATAACACCGGTTTATACCTGACCGGTCAGCAACAATTCGGCGATGTAACGCTGGAGGCTTCAGGGCGTGAAGATCATGATGAACAGTTTGGCTGGCATGGCACCTGGCAGACGACGGCTGGATGGGAGTTTATCGACAACTATCGAGTAACTATCGGCTATGGTACCGGGTTCCTGTCTCCATCTCTGGGGCAGCAGTTTGGTTCTACCCGTTTTGGCATCAACGCGAATCCTAACCTGAAACCGGAAGAGTCTAAACAGTGGGAGGCCGGGCTGGAAGGGCTCACTGGTCCGCTGGACTGGCGCCTGTCTGCCTACCATTACAAGATTACTAACCTGATCACCTACTACTTTGATCCAAACACCTACCAGGGTGAGTATGACAATATTGATGCGGCAACCATTAAAGGCGTGGAATGGACGGGCAGCTTTGATACCGGCATCTTTAGCCATCGTGTTACGTTGCAATATGTCGATCCGCGTAATGACGACAACGGTGAAGTGTTAGCCCGACGCTCGAAGCGCCAGGCGAAGTATCAACTGGACTGGACGATGTTTAACGTCGATATGGATGTATCGTGGCAGTATTACGGCAAGCGTTACGATAACAACACCTCCCAGTACAATAACACCCAGCAAATCTTGCCGAGCTATAGCACTGTTGATGTTTCTGCATCGTATCCGATCACCGATCGCCTGACAGTTCGTGGTAAAATCGCCAACCTGTTCGATAAAGATTACGAGACAGCTTATGGCTACCAAACTGCAGGACGAGAGTACTACTTGTCTGGCAGCTACACCTTCTGATCCACGTCCCACCGTGCTGGTGTTTGATTCCGGCGTCGGTGGGTTGTCGGTCTACGATGAGATTCGGCATCTCCTGCCGAATCTCCACTATATATATGCTTTCGATAACGTCGCGTTTCCTTACGGGGAAAAGAGCGAAGCGTTTATTGTCGAGCGCGTTGTCGAGATCGTTACCGCAGTGCAGCAGCGTTATCCTCTCTCACTTGCGGTAATCGCCTGTAATACGGCCAGCACGGTTTCTCTTCCTGCATTGCGTGAAAAATTCGCGTTCCCGGTTGTGGGCGTCGTACCTGCGATTAAACCCGCAGCGAGGCTGACCGCCAACGGCATCGTCGGGTTGCTGGCAACGCGTGGCACGGTAAAACGCCCTTATACCCATGAGTTGATAGCGCGATTCGCGAATGAATGTCAGATAGCGATGTTGGGATCGGCAGAACTGGTGGAACTGGCGGAAGCCAAACTGCACGGTGAACCCGTATCGCTGGAGGAACTACGCCGTATCCTGAGACCCTGGCTGCGGATGCCGGAACCGCCCGACACGGTTGTTCTGGGATGTACCCATTTCCCTCTATTACAGGAAGAACTGTTGCAGGTCCTTCCTGAAGGGACAAGGCTGGTGGATTCCGGGGCGGCGATTGCGCGTCGCACGGCCTGGTTGTTAGAGCATGAAGCACCGGATGCCAAATCAGCGGAGGCTAATATTGCTTTCTGCATGGCAATGACGCCAGATACCGAGCAATTAATACCCGTTTTACAGCGTTACGGTTTCGAAACGCTCGAAAAACTGGCGGTTTGAGGTGGTTTTGCTTAAAAAGAAAGCAGTCGGAAAATAATTTTAAATTTCCCCTTGTCAGGCCGGAATAACTCCCTATAATGC
>NZ_JAOWFV010000021.1:0-221 GCF_030333505.1 Citrobacter sp. CK189
CAGTGTCCCCTTCGTCTAGAGGCCCAGGACACCGCCCTTTCACGGCGGTAACAGGGGTTCGAATCCCCTAGGGGACGCCACTTGCTGGTTCGTGAGTGAAAGTCACCTGCCTTAATATCTCAAAACTCATCTTCGGGTGACGTTTGAGATATTTGCTCTTTAAAAATCTGGATCAAGCTGAAAATTGAAACGACACACGTAAAGTGTGTATGAGTCTCTCA
>NZ_JAOWFV010000022.1:0-201 GCF_030333505.1 Citrobacter sp. CK189
TAAGAGATGGTGCATCCGGGAGGATTACTCGGCTGCGCCTCTCCCTACGGGCCGTTGCTGAAGCAACGTTATCCTCCCTGGTGCTTGCGATAACTTCGCAGACCATGAAACAACAGCGTAACTGTTATATCGGGGAAGATGGTGCATCCGGGAGGATTCGAACCTCCGACCGCTCGGTTCGTAGCCGAGTACTCTATCCAG
>NZ_JAOWFV010000023.1:0-206 GCF_030333505.1 Citrobacter sp. CK189
TAGCTCAGTTGGTAGAGCACGACCTTGCCAAGGTCGGGGTCGCGAGTTCGAGTCTCGTTTCCCGCTCCAAAATTTGAAAGCAACACCAGATACCCAATCGCAGGATTTCAGGCAACGGTCTGAAAGACGAAGATTAAGCGGGAATAGCTCAGTTGGTAGAGCACGACCTTGCCAAGGTCGGGGTCGCGAGTTCGAGTCTCGTTTCC
>NZ_JAOWFV010000024.1:0-265 GCF_030333505.1 Citrobacter sp. CK189
ATGGTGGAGCTATGCGGGATCGAACCGCAGACCTCCTGCGTGCAAAGCAGGCGCTCTCCCAGCTGAGCTATAGCCCCATATGATGTAGTTAAACCTCATCCCCAATTCGTTTCCGGGCGCGGCGTGGTGAAGCGAAGCATACTGAAGTATGCGAGCTTTGCCACAACAAAGCACGGGAGCGAATTTGGTAGGCCTGAGTGGACTTGAACCACCGACCTCACCCTTATCAGGGGTGCGCTCTAACCACCTGAGCTACAAGCCTGTA
>NZ_JAOWFV010000025.1:0-408 GCF_030333505.1 Citrobacter sp. CK189
GTGTCGTATTCAACGTGAGAAGTGTTGATGGTGATACCACGAGCTTTTTCTTCCGGCGCGTTATCGATCTGGTCGAATGCGCGAGCAGCACCGCCGTAGGTTTTAGCCAGTACGGTAGTGATTGCAGCGGTCAGCGTTGTTTTACCATGGTCAACGTGGCCGATAGTACCGACGTTGACGTGCGGTTTTGTACGTTCAAACTTTTCTTTAGACATCGATTGTCCCTCTAAGACACGGATAAATCGGTGATATCACCACATCAACCAGGCGATATGCCTGAATTGTTGAATATTTAAGTTTATACAGAGAGAAACGGGAAGGAGAAGTGAAGTGGTGCTGATACCCAGAGTCGAACTGGGGACCTCACCCTTACCAAGGGTGCGCTCTACCAACTGAGCCATATCAGCA
>NZ_JAOWFV010000026.1:0-210 GCF_030333505.1 Citrobacter sp. CK189
ATATTCCTGTACTTGGTGTTACTGCGAAGGGGGGACGGAGAAGGCTATGTCGGCCGGGCGACGGTTGTCCCGGTTTAAGCATGTAGGCGGAGGTTCCAGGTAAATCCGGTACCTTATTAAACGCTGAGGTGTGATGACGAGGCACTACGGTGCTGAAGTGACAAATGCCCTGCTTCCAGGAAAAGCCTCTAAGCATCAGGTAACACGAAA
>NZ_JAOWFV010000027.1:0-212 GCF_030333505.1 Citrobacter sp. CK189
ATGGTGCATCCGGGAGGATTCGAACCTCCGACCGCTCGGTTCGTAGCCGAGTACTCTATCCAGCTGAGCTACGGATGCATTGGGAAACTTATTTACTGCCGATATTGATACCGCTACAAAAGCCATATCAAGTAAGAGATGGTGCATCCGGGAGGATTACTCGGCTGCGCCTCTCCCTACGGGCCGTTGCTGAAGCAACGTTATCCTCCCTG
>NZ_JAOWFV010000028.1:0-236 GCF_030333505.1 Citrobacter sp. CK189
TATTGTCCGAAGACATTAAGAATCCATGTCACTTTGAGTGCCCACACAGATTGTCTGATAAATTGTTAAAGAGCAGTTGCAACGCGGCTTTCAGCTCACCGTTGCGAGGTGACGTATAATACGTTTTCCTCATTCAGAGTCAAGTGCTTATTTTCACTTTTCTCTGCCGGCGTTCATCGCTGAACCCCGCTGACCCGGCGGCCTGTGTGCCGTTGTTCCGTGTCAGTGGAGGCGCA
>NZ_JAOWFV010000029.1:0-366 GCF_030333505.1 Citrobacter sp. CK189
TTTGGTGGCTACGACGGGATTCGAACCTGTGACCCCATCATTATGAGTGATGTGCTCTAACCAACTGAGCTACGTAGCCAGATTGTTTTCTTCGATGGCTGGGGTACCTGGATTCGAACCAGGGAATGCCGGTATCAAAAACCGGTGCCTTACCGCTTGGCGATACCCCATCCGTGCAACGCGTACTGGTGAATGGTGCGGGAGGCGAGACTTGAACTCGCACACCTTGCGGCGCCAGAACCTAAATCTGGTGCGTCTACCAATTTCGCCACTCCCGCAAAAAAGATGGTGGCTACGACGGGATTCGAACCTGTGACCCCATCATTATGAGTGATGTGCTCTAACCAACTGAGCTACGTAGCCATC
>NZ_JAOWFV010000030.1:0-28501 GCF_030333505.1 Citrobacter sp. CK189
CAGGATTTTTCTCTTTAATCAACTGGCTGTTTGTGTGAAGTGATTCACATCCGCCGTGTCGATGGAGGCGCATTATAGGGAGTTCTCCGCAGGCCGCAATAGAAAAATGACAGAAAAATGACTGACTGCTGCATTCCCCAGCAAAACCCCGCCTTATACCCTTTTACACACAGAGTTATCCACAATCCTGGCGATCATTTCCTGAATCTCTCCTTAATAAAGACGCGCTCAATACAGGAATAAAAGGGTATCGAATGGAAAAAGAAAAATTCGCGAGCGTTGCGCAAACGTTTTCGTTACAATGCCACCGCAAAACAAGGATGCCCCGTAAGGGGCGTTAGCTGAGTTTTTCACGAAAAATTCAGCTAACGCTCTCTGTAATAGTCAAATCCAGGGGATTTACCATGCAACAACGTCGTCCAGTCCGCCGCGCTCTGCTCAGTGTTTCTGACAAGGCCGGTATCGTCGAATTCGCCCAGGCACTTTCCGCACGCGGTGTGGAGCTGCTGTCTACAGGGGGCACTGCCCGTCTGTTAGCAGATAAAGGTCTGCCGGTGACCGAAGTTTCCGATTACACCGGTTTCCCGGAAATGATGGATGGACGCGTGAAGACCCTGCATCCGAAAGTACACGGCGGTATTCTCGGTCGCCGTGGTCAGGATGACGGAATTATGGAACAACACGGTATCGCGCCAATCGATATGGTTGTTGTTAACCTGTACCCATTCGCCCAGACCGTCGCTCGTGAAGGTTGCTCGCTGGAAGATGCCGTAGAGAACATTGATATCGGCGGCCCGACCATGGTGCGCTCCGCTGCCAAGAACCATAAAGATGTCGCTATCGTTGTAAAGAGCAGCGACTACGACGCCATTATTAAAGAGATGGATAGCAACGACGGTTCACTGACCCTTGATACCCGCTTCGATCTCGCCATTAAAGCCTTCGAACACACCGCCGCCTACGACAGCATGATTGCCAACTACTTCGGCAGCATGGTTCCGGCATATCACAGTGAAAGCAAAGAGGCCGCTGGCCGCTTCCCGCGTACCCTGAATCTGAACTTCATTAAGAAGCAGGATATGCGCTACGGCGAAAACAGCCACCAGCAGGCAGCCTTCTATATAGAAGAGAATGTGCAAGAAGCATCTGTTGCGACCGCGCAGCAGGTACAGGGCAAAGCGCTTTCCTACAACAACATCGCCGATACCGACGCGGCGCTGGAGTGTGTGAAAGAGTTCAGCGAGCCCGCCTGCGTCATCGTGAAGCACGCTAACCCGTGTGGCGTGGCGGTAAGCACTTCTATTCTCGACGCCTACGATCGCGCATACAAGACTGACCCGACCTCCGCATTCGGCGGCATCATCGCGTTTAACCGCGAACTGGATGCCGAAACGGCACAGGCCATCATCTCCCGTCAGTTCGTCGAAGTGATCATTGCGCCTTCCGCATCTGAAGACGCCCTGAAGATTACCGCTGCCAAACAGAACGTGCGCGTACTGACCTGTGGCCAGTGGGCACAGCGTGTGCCGGGCCTGGACTTCAAACGCGTTAACGGCGGCCTGCTGGTTCAGGATCGTGACCTGGGTATGGTAACGGCAGGCGAACTGCGCGTGGTAACCAAACGTCAGCCGAGCGAGCAGGAACTGCGTGACGCGCTGTTCTGCTGGAAAGTAGCGAAGTTTGTGAAATCCAACGCGATTGTGTACGCGAAAGAGAATATGACTATCGGTATTGGCGCGGGCCAGATGAGCCGCGTTTATTCCGCGAAGATCGCCGGTATTAAAGCGGGCGATGAAGGACTGGAAGTAAAAGGTTCCGCAATGGCCTCTGACGCGTTCTTCCCGTTCCGCGACGGTATTGATGCTGCGGCCGCCGTTGGCGTGAGCTGCGTGATCCAGCCCGGTGGCTCCATCCGTGATGATGAAGTCATTGCCGCCGCTGACGAACACGGCATCGCGATGATCTTCACCGACATGCGTCACTTCCGCCATTAATTCACGGAGCAGACAATGAAAGTATTAGTAATCGGCAACGGCGGGCGCGAACACGCCCTGGCGTGGAAAGCGGCGCAATCACCGCAGGTTGAAACCGTGTATGTCGCGCCAGGTAACGCCGGAACAGCGCTGGAACCGGCGCTGCAAAACGTCGCTATTGGCGTCACGGATATTCCGGCACTGCTGAGCTTTGCCCAGAACGAGAAGATCGATCTGACCATCGTCGGCCCGGAAGCGCCGCTGGTGAAAGGCGTGGTGGATACTTTCCGCGCCGCTGGCCTGAAAATCTTTGGCCCAACCGAAGGCGCCGCACAGCTGGAAGGCTCCAAAGCCTTCACCAAGGATTTCCTCGCTCGTCACCAGATTCCGACGGCGGAATACCAGAACTTCACGGAGATCGAACCCGCGCTGGCTTACCTGCGTGAGAAAGGCGCGCCGATCGTCATTAAAGCCGACGGACTGGCTGCCGGGAAAGGCGTGATTGTGGCGATGACGCTGAGCGAGGCCGAAGCCGCCGTTCATGACATGCTGGCAGGTAACGCGTTTGGCGACGCGGGACACCGTATCGTGATCGAAGAGTTCCTCGACGGTGAAGAAGCGAGCTTCATCGTGATGGTCGATGGCGAGCATGTGTTGCCAATGGCCACCAGCCAGGATCACAAACGCGTCGGCGATGGCGATACCGGGCTGAATACCGGCGGTATGGGCGCTTACTCCCCGGCGCCGGTGGTGACCGACGAGGTTCATCAGCGCACGATGGAGCGCATCATTTGGCCAACCGTAAAAGGCATGGCGGCGGAAGGCAATACTTATACCGGCTTCCTGTACGCTGGGCTGATGATCGATAAACAGGACAACCCGAAAGTTATCGAATTCAACTGCCGCTTTGGCGACCCGGAAACCCAGCCAATCATGCTGCGTATGAAATCCGATCTGGTTGAACTTTGTCTGGCTGCCTGCGACGGTAAGCTGGACGAGAAAACGTCTGAGTGGGATGAGCGCGCATCGCTCGGCGTGGTGATGGCGGCTGGCGGTTATCCGGGCGACTACCGCACAGGCGATGTGATCCACGGTCTGCCGCTGGAAGAGGTGGCGGACGGTAAGGTATTCCACGCCGGAACCAAACTGGCGGAAGATGACCGGGTCGTTACAAGCGGCGGTCGCGTACTGTGCGCCACTGCGCTAGGCCATACCGTTGCCGAAGCACAGCAGCGTGCCTACGCGCTGATGGCAGATATCCACTGGGATAACTGCTTTAGCCGCAAAGATATCGGCTGGCGCGCGATCGAACGCGAGCAAAACTAACGCTGACACCTCTTATCCGGCCTATGGAGAACAACTGTAGGCCGGATAAGACGCAAGCCGCCATCCGGCAATCATCAGAACGTCTTCTCTATAGGTTGCCAGTGGCAGAAGTCTTCATTGGCCACCAGCAGCAGCTGAGAGCCATCAGGCGCCTCCAGCCATGCCACACTCACCTCTATCGATGAACGCTGCTGACGTCGCTCTATGTGGCTGATAGCCCACGCATCCAGGTCTGGTTTCAACGTTTCGCCTTCGCAGGTAGTTACCGTACGGTCTGCATGCCAGCGTCCCTGACGCAGCACGACGCGTCCCTGACGCAATGCGTCACTGGTCTGGCGGATCTGATTGGCGCGATAGCGGTATAAGGCGATCTGGTCGCTGGAAAGCTGCTGCTTCTGCCCGTCGACTTCATGCTGCATAAAACTGAGCTCGCCATGATCGTCGAAGCGTGCGCGAATATGTTCAGAAGGTTTGCTGTAAATATTGAGTTCAATCAGGGAGAGCATGTCGCCCTGCCAGCGGTATTCGCTGGTTGTGGTGCTGCCGTTACGCCACGGGCTAAAGACCGAGAGCAGATGGACGCCATCGCTGGAATCTTTACGCCAGATGCGTACCGCACCCTGGTCGTCAACATAACCGCTGGCCGTAAACGGTGGAAGCGTCGTGTTATGGCTACAAGCGGACAGCAACAGCGCGCCTGCCAACGTCAGCATACGACGCCAGACAGACAAAAGGGGCGAGAGCGCCCCTTCATTAAAACTGTTCACTGCCACGCGAATTACTTAACTGCGTCTTTCAGTGCTTTACCAGAAACAAACGCCGGTACATTCGCTGCAGCGATTTTGATTTCTTTACCGGTCTGCGGGTTGCGGCCAGTACGCTCAGCGCGGTGGTTCACTTTGAAGGTACCGAAACCAACCAGTTGTACAGCATCGCCTTCTTTCAGAGACTCAGTAATAGCAGCCAGAGTGGATTCCAGAGCAGCTTTAGCCTGGGTTTTGGACAGTTCTGCTTTGTCTGCAATTACATCAATCAGTTGAGTCTTGTTCATAAGTTATCCTTACAATGTGTTTATCGCTTGCTAAGCATCGAGTGCGACGGAAATGCCAGAAAAGCACTCTCCTGCATACACGCACCGATAGCCACTTTTTTTCGCCCCCCAAATGTAGACCAGACGGGGGGCGGAAGGGAAGCCTCCAGGCACGACAAATCAGGCGTTAAATCACGTTTTCTGGTGTCATTGCTCAAAATTTATACCGATATTGCTCTCACCGGCCTCGCGCAGGTCTGCCCGAAGCCCTTTTATCAGCTCAATATCGCGTTCTTCGCAGTCGGCCAAAAGTCGGAATATTTCCCACTGAATGTCCCATTCCTGTTCAACAGCCGGGTTTTCTTTGAGCTCTTCATCGGTCATTTCTCGACCAGCCTGAGTCATTTCCAGCATCGCAACCGTGGTAATGGATGTCTTACTGACCTCAATGGCATGTTCCAGCGTTTCGCCACTGAGACGAGAATGCATTAACTCGCTTAATGCAACGCAGGCATCAATCGCCGGGTAAACGCCGTACAGATCAAAATCGTCAGCAGCCGGAATCGCTTCCTCAAACTTTTCCAGCTGGCTGTCAAAATTGACCTTTGCATCTTTCACCGTCAGCGTTTCCCAGATGAGATCCAGGATTCGGCGGTACACCTGCCCATCGCCAAAACCCGTCTGCTGACAGAACATGGCATAGTTCGGATACATACGCTCGCACAAACAAGCCATAAAGGTGACGTGCTGCCAGCTTTCCAGGCGTTCCAGACGCAGATGAATCGGGTTTTGTAACATGTTGAATTCTCGAAATCAGAAATGAGCCGCAGTGTACCTGAATCAGCGGTGATTTGCTTGCCAGCGCACAAACGCCGGACGCTCTGATGCCACCGCATCCGCCCAGCGCGTCGGTTCCGGCAGACGGTAGCCTTGCATACAGCGCTGCACCCACGCCAACGCGCTGTCGGTACTCACGCGATGTCCGGTCGCGATAAACAGCGGGTTACAGCGCGCTTTACTGCGCCAGACCCAGGCTAACTGCTCGCCTTTGTCCATCAGCGGAGCCAGCGCGCCAGGTTCGGCGGAAAGTGGCTCAAACTTGCCGCACAGCCGTTTTTTCGCTACGCCAATGGTGGGTACATCCATCATCAATCCAAAGTGGCTTGCCACCCCCAGACGACGCGGGTGGGAGATACCGTGCCCATCGACAAAGACTAAATCCGGTTTTTGCGACAGCTGTTCCCACGCAGCCAACAGCGCAGGATACTCGCGAAAGGAGAGGAAGCCGGGGATATACGGCATGGTAGTGGCGATACGCGCCACTTTGTATTCCACCAGTTCAAGCGCTGGATACGTCAACAGCACCATCGCCGCTCGCGTCACTTCACCGCCCTGCTCGAACCCAACATCCGCCCCGGCGATCAGATCCGGCGGATCGTTATCAAGACGATCCTCGCGGATCACCGACGAGGCGAGTTCAATTTGTTGAGCGCGTAGCGACGCGAGATCCATAATGACTCCTTAGCGGTGGTACTGTTCGGACAAGCGGTGTACCGCATCAACAAATGCGCCCGCGTGCTCCGGCGGCACATCCTGGTGGATGCCGTGTCCAAGATTAAAGACGTGGCCTTCACCCTGGCCGAATCCGGCGAGAATCGTCGCCACTTCCTCTTCAATGCGCGCCGGTGGCGCATAGAGCATGGACGGGTCCATATTGCCCTGTAGCGCCACTTTATGGCCCACGCGACGGCGCGCGTCGGCAATATCGGTTGTCCAGTCGAGGCCTAACGCATCACACCCGGTTTCCGCCATCGCCTCCAGCCACTGGCCGCCACCTTTAGTGAATAACGTGACCGGTACACGGCGACCGTCGTTTTCCCGCAGCAGACCATCAACGATTTTATGCATGTAATACAGCGAGAACTGCTGGTAATCGCGCCCCGTCAGCACGCCGCCCCAGGTGTCGAAAATCATGACCGACTGCGCGCCCGCTTTAATCTGCGCGTTGAGATACAGAGTGACGCTTTTCGCCAGCTTATCGAGCAGCGCATGCAGCGCCTGCGGATCGGCATACATCATTTTTTTGATGACGGTAAAGGCTTTGCTGCTGCCACCTTCCACCATGTAAGTCGCCAGCGTCCACGGGCTGCCGGAAAAACCGATCAGCGGAACGTCACCTTTCAACTCGCGGCGAATCGTACGCACCGCGTTCATCACGTAGCCCAGTTCGTCTTCCGGGTCAGGAATCGGTAGCTTATCGACATCCGCTTTACAGGCGACTGGCGAAGTAAAGCGCGGGCCTTCCCCGGCCTCAAAATAGAGTCCCAGCCCCATCGCATCCGGGATGGTCAGAATGTCCGAGAAGAGGATCGCCGCATCAAGCGGGTAGCGCCGCAGCGGTTGTAGCGTAACTTCGCACGCCAGCTCAGCATTTTTGCACAGCGACATAAAATCGCCTGCTTGTGCGCGGGTGGCTTTGTACTCCGGCAGATAGCGGCCTGCCTGGCGCATCATCCATACCGGGGTAACATCAACGGGCTGGCGCAGCAGCGCACGCAGATAACGATCGTTCTTCAGTTCGGTCATTTTGCAGTTCCTTCATTGCGTCAGGGTGCCAGTGTACCATCACTCATACTCAGCCCGACACATTGCCACAGTATCTTCGATCAAACGACGCGCCACCGTGCCCGGCGGCGGCAATAACGGAAGATCGTCATAGCGATACCAGCCCGCCTCCAGCAGCTCTTTCGGGTCGATGACAATCTCGCCGCTGTCATACTCCGCCATAAACGCCGTCATCAGCGATTGCGGGAACGGCCAGGGCTGTGAGGTCACGTAACGCAAATTTTTCACTTTGATGCCGCTCTCTTCCATCACCTCGCGCGCGACCGCCTGCTCTAAGGTCTCCCCCACTTCCACAAACCCGGCCAGCACCGTATGAACACCGTTACGATGGCGCGTATGCTGGGCCAGTAAAATGGAATCGGCACGCCGGATGGCGACAATAATGCAGGGAGCAATCTGCGGATAGTAACGCTCGCGGCAGTGGCTGCACAGCATCGCCCATTCGGTCTTGCTCGGGTACATGGGGTGGCCGCAGTAACCGCAGAATTTGTGCGAACGGTAAAATTCCGCCAGCTGCACGCCCCGCCCCGCCAGTTGAAACAGGCCAACGTCCCGATCAATGATCTGCCGTACCGACCCCATATCATGCCGACGATGCTGTAACACCAGCCAGACAGGCTCCCCTTCCCACTCGCCAATCAGGAGTGCGCGCTGCCCCACAAGATCGAAATTTGTCGCTTCGCCATATGGCAATTCTCCACGAGGCAACCATAATTTTTGCTCGTGACTGACGATCCACCAACCGTGATCTAATTTTTCAATAATACGATCCATAGCTCTTGCACTACCTTTGCTTCACTGGCATGTTGTTAACATTATATTTACATTTTTCAGGTGAGCAGTTTTAAATCTAAACTTGCGGAGTCAATCATGCTAAACCAGCTGGAAAGCCTGACGGAACACGTCGAAGGAAGTAATAAACTGGTTGATCGCTGGCTACATGTACGTAAGCACCTGCTCGTGGCTTACTACAATCTGGTTGGCATTAAGCCTGGCAAAGAATCGTACATGCGGCTGAATGAAAAAGCGCTGGATGATTTTTGTCAGGGCCTGGTCGACTACCTTTCCGCCGGACACTTCAGTATTTATGAACACATTATCCGAGAAATGGAAGAGGGAAACCCGCGTTCGACCGCAACGCGCCTCCATTCATTGCTGGAAGCCAATACTCAACAGATCATGGAATATTACGACTCCAGCCTGGAGAACGCGATCGATCACGATAATTATGCGGAGTTTCAGCAAGTGCTCTCCGACATCGGCGAAGCGCTGGAAGCGCGGTTTACGCTGGAAGATAAACTCATCCTGCTGGCCTTCGACAATAATCTAACGCTTAATGCCCAGGATGAAAGCGGAATTGCACGGCCTGCTTGAGTTATGAATCAGTAACGAGTAATTTACATCCATTGCCCCGTCGCCGGGGTTACATCTTGTCGGAGTGCCGTGTGTGAAAACACAGGCTGAGACCGTTAATTCGGGATCCGCGGAACCTGATCAGGCTAATACCTGCGAAGGGAACAAGAGTAAACTGCTTTATGCGTCAGCCTGTACGGGCAACGCGCATCCATTACTCCATCCGTCGTCTGACAAGCCACGTCCTTCACTTTTTGGAATGAGCTATGTCTGCAACAAAATTGACTCGCCGCGAACAACGCGCCCAGGCCCAACACTTTATCGACACCCTGGAAGGCACCGCCTTTCCGAACTCAAAACGTATTTATATTACCGGCTCACAACCGGACATCCGCATTCCGATGCGTGAAATCCAGCTAAGCCCCACGCTCATCGGCGGCAGCAAAGATAATCCGCAATACGAAGAGAACGAAGCCATCCCGGTCTATGACACCTCTGGCCCCTATGGCGATCCTGATGTCGCCATTAACGTTCAGCAGGGTCTGGCAAAACTACGTCAGCCCTGGATTGAGGCTCGTACAGACAGCGAAGAATTGACCGACCGTAGCTCGGCGTACACCAAAGAACGTCTGGCCGATGATGGACTGGACGAGCTGCGTTTTACGGGGCTGCTCACGCCGAAGCGCGCCAAAGCGGGCAAATGCGTAACGCAACTGCATTATGCGCGTCAGGGGATTGTAACCCCGGAAATGGAGTTCATCGCTATTCGTGAAAACATGGGGCGTGAGCGCATTCGCGGCGATGTGTTACGCCAGCAGCATCCGGGCGTTGGGTTTGGCGCGCGCCTGCCGGAAAACATCACGCCGGAATTTGTTCGTGACGAAGTGGCCGCCGGTCGCGCGATTATCCCGGCCAACATCAACCACCCGGAATCCGAACCGATGATCATCGGACGCAACTTCCTGGTGAAGGTCAACGCCAATATCGGCAACTCAGCGGTCACTTCCTCCATTGAAGAAGAGGTGGAAAAACTGGTGTGGTCGACGCGCTGGGGCGCAGATACGGTGATGGACCTCTCAACCGGTCGCTATATTCACGAAACTCGCGAGTGGATCCTGCGTAACAGCCCGGTACCGATCGGCACCGTGCCGATCTATCAGGCGCTGGAGAAAGTAAACGGGATCGCCGAAGATCTCACCTGGGAAGCCTTCCGCGACACGCTGCTGGAGCAGGCCGAGCAAGGGGTAGACTACTTCACCATCCACGCGGGCGTGCTACTGCGCTATGTGCCAATGACCGCAAAACGTCTGACCGGTATCGTCTCGCGCGGCGGTTCGATCATGGCGAAATGGTGCCTCTCTCACCATCAAGAAAACTTCCTCTACGAGCACTTCCACGAAATCTGCGAAATCTGCGCCGCTTACGATGTCTCGCTGTCGCTGGGCGACGGCCTGCGTCCGGGATCGATTCAGGATGCGAACGACGAAGCACAGTTTGCCGAGCTGCACACGCTGGGCGAGCTGACCAAAATTGCCTGGGAGTACGACGTGCAGGTGATGATTGAAGGCCCTGGCCACGTACCGATGCAGATGATCCGCCGTAACATGACCGAAGAGCTGGAACACTGCCACGAAGCGCCGTTCTACACCTTAGGGCCACTGACCACCGATATTGCGCCGGGCTACGACCACTTCACCTCCGGTATTGGCGCGGCAATGATTGGCTGGTTTGGCTGCGCCATGCTCTGCTACGTAACGCCAAAAGAGCACCTCGGCCTGCCGAACAAAGAGGATGTGAAACAGGGGCTGATCACCTACAAAATCGCGGCGCATGCCGCCGACCTGGCAAAAGGCCATCCTGGCGCGCAAATCCGCGATAACGCCATGTCGAAAGCCCGCTTTGAATTCCGTTGGGAAGACCAGTTTAACCTGGCGCTTGATCCGTTCACCGCCCACGCCTACCACGACGAAACCCTGCCGCAGGAGTCCGGTAAAGTGGCGCACTTCTGCTCCATGTGCGGCCCCAAATTCTGTTCAATGAAGATCAGCCAGGAAGTCCGCGACTACGCGGCGGCGCAGACCATCGAGGTAGGAATGGCGGATATGTCAGAAAACTTCCACGCCAAAGGCGGTGAAATCTATCTCAGGAAGGAGGAAGCATAATGTATCAGCCCGATTTCCCGGCGGTGCCTTTCCGCCTGGGGCTTTATCCGGTCGTTGATAGCGTGCAATGGATCGAACGCTTGCTGGAAGCGGGTGTCCGCACCCTCCAGCTACGTATCAAAGACAAGCGCGACGAAGAGGTGGAGGACGACGTATCAGCCGCTATCTCGCTGGGCCGCCGCTACAATGCCCGCCTGTTCATCAATGACTACTGGCGACTGGCGATCAAGCACAACGCTTACGGGGTGCATCTCGGTCAGGAAGATCTGGAAACCACCGACCTGAAGGCGATTCAGGCTGCCGGGCTGCGCTTAGGCGTTTCCACCCACGATGACATGGAAATCGACATAGCGCTGGCGGCCAGACCGTCTTATATCGCACTCGGCCACGTATTCCCGACGCAAACCAAACAGATGCCGTCCGCGCCGCAAGGACTGGAGCAGTTGGCGCGCCATATTGAACGTCTTGGCGATTACCCCACCGTTGCCATCGGCGGGATCAGCCTCGAACGCGCCTCGCCGGTGCTGGAAACCGGTGTGGGCAGTATTGCCGTCGTCAGCGCCATTACCCAGGCGGAAGACTGGCGCGAAGCAACGGCGCAGTTACTGGCAATCGCGGGGGCTGGCGATGAATGATCGCGACTTTATGCGCTACAGCCGACAAATTTTGCTCGGCGATATCGCCATTGAAGGGCAGCAAAAATTGCTTGCCAGCCGGGTTCTGATTGTCGGGCTGGGCGGTTTGGGTTCCCCTGCGGCGCTCTATCTGGCGGGCGCTGGCATCGGTACGCTGGTTTTAGCCGACGATGACGAAGTGCATCTGAGCAATCTGCAACGGCAAATCCTGTTCACCACAGATGATATTGCCCGCCCTAAATCACAGGTGACAAAGCAGCGGCTGGCACGGCTGAACCCGGATATTGAACTGCTGGCGTTACAGCAGCGCCTCACTGGCGATGCGCTCCGCCATGCGGTTGAGCGCGCCGATGTGGTGCTCGACTGTACCGACAACATGGCGACCCGTCAGGAGATCAACGCCGCCTGCGTCGCGCTGGATACTCCACTCATTACCGCCAGCGCCGTCGGCTTTGGCGGCCAGTTGATGGTGCTGACGCCGCCCTGGGAACAGGGCTGCTACCGCTGCCTGTGGCCGGATGATGAAGAACCGGAACGCAACTGCCGCACGGCAGGGATCGTCGGCCCCGTTGTCGGCGTGATGGGAACATTGCAGGCGCTGGAAGCCATCAAGTTACTGAGCGGGATGGACATCCCCGGCGGCGAGTTGCGGTTATTCGATGCCAAAACCAGCCAGTGGCGCAGTCTGGCATTGCATCGCGCCAGCGGTTGTCCGGTATGCGGAGGGCGTCATGCAGATTCAGTTCAATGATGAACCTATGCAGTGCGCTGACGGCCTGTCCGTTATCGATCTGCTCACTCAGCTTAACCAACTGAAACCAGGGGCGGCGCTGGCGCTGAATCAACAGATCCTGCCGCGTGAACAGTGGGAACAGCAAATCGTGCAGGAAGGCGACCAGATCCTGCTTTTTCAGGTTATTGCAGGGGGTTGATATGTTACGTATTGCAGATAAAACGTTTGATTCACATCTGTTCACCGGCACGGGGAAATTTGCCTCTTCACAGCTGATGGTCGAGGCGATTCGCGCTTCCGGCAGCCAGTTGGTCACGCTGGCGATGAAACGCGTGGATTTACGCCAGCACAATGACGCGATTCTGGCGCCGCTTATTGATGCCGGGGTAACGCTGCTTCCCAATACTTCCGGTGCGAAAACAGCGGAAGAAGCCATCTTCGCCGCGCAACTGGCGCGGGAAGCCCTGGGCACACACTGGCTGAAACTGGAGATTCACCCCGACGCGCGCTGGCTGCTACCGGACCCTGTCGAAACGCTGAAAGCCGCAGAAGCGCTGGTAAAACAGGGATTCGTCGTGCTGCCCTACTGCGGCGCCGACCCGGTGTTGTGCAAACGTCTTGAGGAGGTTGGCTGCGCCGCCGTCATGCCGCTCGGTGCGCCTATTGGTTCAAATCAGGGGCTGGAGACGCGCGCGATGCTGGAGATCATCATCCAACAGGCCACCGTTCCGGTGGTGGTCGATGCCGGTATCGGCGTTCCCAGCCACGCCACACAGGCGCTGGAAATGGGCGCCGACGCGGTACTGGTGAATACGGCGATTGCGGTAGCGGATGATCCGGTGATGATGGCGCAGGCTTTTCGCCTGGCGGTTGAAGCCGGAGTTATGGCGCGTCGGGCCGTACCCGGAACGCGCAGCAGTTACGCTCAGGCCACCAGCCCGCTCACCGGATTTCTGGAGGCTTCGGCATGAAAACGTTCACCGACCGCTGGCAACAGCTGGACTGGGACGATATTCGCCTGCGCATCAACAGTAAAACCGCCGCCGATGTGGAACGGGCGCTTAACGCCACGCAACTTAGTCGCGACGACATGATGGCGCTGCTTTCACCCGCCGCCAGCGACTATCTGGAGCCGTTGGCCCAACGTGCGCAGCGCCTTACCCGTCAGCGCTTTGGCAATACCGTCAGCTTTTATGTGCCGCTGTATCTCTCTAATCTGTGCGCCAACGACTGCACTTACTGCGGCTTTTCAATGAGTAACCGCATTAAGCGCAAGACGCTGGATGAAACAGAAATAGGCCGTGAATGTGAGGCGATTCGCGAGCTGGGTTTTGAGCATCTCCTGCTGGTCACTGGCGAGCACCAGGCCAAAGTCGGCATGGACTATTTTCGTCGTCATTTGCCCACTATCCGTCGCCAGTTTTCTTCACTCCAGATGGAAGTGCAGCCGCTGGCGGAAGAAGAGTATAGCGAGTTAAAAACGCTGGGGCTTGACGGCGTGATGGTCTACCAGGAGACCTACCATGAGGCGATTTACGCACAGCACCATCTGAAAGGGAAAAAGCAGGATTTCTTCTGGCGGCTGGAAACCCCGGACAGGCTGGGTCGGGCAGGTATCGACAAAATTGGTCTCGGCGCGTTGATTGGGCTGTCTGATAGCTGGCGTGTGGACTGCTACATGGTAGCCGAGCATCTGCTCTGGATGCAGAAGCATTACTGGCAGAGCCGCTACTCTATCTCCTTCCCTCGCCTGCGCCCGTGTACTGGCGGCGTCGAACCCGCCTCCATCATGGATGAGCGCCAGTTGGTGCAAACCATTTGCGCATTTCGTCTGCTGGCGCCAGAGATTGAGCTGTCGCTCTCAACGCGCGAATCGCCGTGGTTTCGCGATCACGTTATTCCTTTGGCGATTAATAACGTCAGCGCATTTTCAAAAACGCAGCCAGGCGGCTATGCCGATAATCATCCCGAGCTGGAGCAATTTTCTCCTCATGACGATCGCCGACCAGAAGCCGTTGCTAATGCACTGACCGCACAGGGGTTACAGCCCGTCTGGAAAGACTGGGATAGTTATCTGGGGCGAGCTTCGCAAACATAATGCACGAACGTGACACGGCGTAATTTTTTTGCGCGCCGGTGCGTAATACAAAAAACGGGAGATTGTCGTCAGGCTCCCGTTTTTTTATGTTGTCGTGGTCGGCAGCGGACGCTGACCAGGGCGAAAAATTCCTTCCTCATTTCGCCCTGCCTTCACATCTGGTCAGACGGTCTTTGCAGACCCCATCGGATTACTGCAACCGGTTTCAGTTTTTGTGTGATGTTTTACACACATTCACTTTAAGACGGTTGTTCTCCCCCCGGCCACAGGCTAAAGATGAAGAACCAAGGGAACCGTGAGAGCCGATTATGAAGAATATCGTTTTATGCTGTGCCGCCGGGATGTCCACCAGCATGCTGGTGCAACGGATGAAAGACGCCGCTCAGAAGAAAGGGGTTGAAGTCAGTATCAAAGCTGTTCCGGTGGCTGAATTTAAAGAAAACATCGCCACTGCGGATATTGTTTTGCTTGGCCCTCAGGTCAAGTATGAACAGGCGAAATTACAGGCGCTTGCCGACCCCTTAGGTAAAAAGGTCGCGGTTATCGACATGATGGATTACGGCATGATGAAAGGCGATGCCGTGCTGGAAAAAGCCCTCAAGCTCATGGAGTAATAGCATGGAAGAGTTAGAGACGATCATCATGGAGCTGCTGGTCAACGCAGGCGCAGCCCGTAGTTCGGCACTGACCGCGTTGCAACTGGCGCGAAAAGGCGATTTTGCTGGCGCCGAGAAAGCGATGGAAGAGTCGCGCGAGTTTGTCAAACTGGCACACGGCATCCAGACAAAGCTGATTGGGATTGATGAAGGAACCGGAAAACTGCCTGTTAATCTGATCACCGTTCATTCCCAGGATCATCTGATGAACGCGATGGTTATTCAGGATTTGGCAGGCGATATGATTGAGCTTTATCGTCGGTTGCCGCTGGTGAATTAAGACCCGTTGCCGGATGGCGGCTACGCCTTATCCGGCCTACAAGTTCACCCCGTAATCCGTAGGCCTGATAAGCAAAGCGCCATCAGGCGGCCTACAAGTCCACCCCGTGTCCGTAGGCCTGATAAGCAAAGCGCCATCAGGCATAAAAAAACCCGCCGAAGCGGGTTTTTTATTATGGTCAGCAACGATTAATCGTTATCAGAACCGCCCAGGCCTGCGTTCAGCAGTTCTGCCAGGCTGGCAGACGCATCTTCAGCAGTCACCTGCGGTGCAGCCGGGAGTTCACCCGCAGCACGGCGGCGCATACGATCCTGGTGGTACGCATAACCGGTACCTGCCGGGATCAGACGACCCACGATAACGTTCTCTTTCAGGCCACGCAGTTCGTCGCGTTTACCCGCAACGGCTGCTTCGGTCAGGACACGCGTGGTCTCCTGGAACGATGCCGCAGAGATGAAGGACTCGGTTGCCAGAGACGCTTTGGTGATACCCAGCAGATCGCGGGAGAACGTTGCACCCACTTTGCCGTTCGCTTCCAGGTCGCGGTTAGCGATCTTGACGCGGGAGTATTCAACCTGCTCGCCTTCCAGGAAGTCGGAGCTACCTGCGTTTTCGATGGTGGCTTTACGCAGCATCTGACGAACGATAACTTCGATGTGTTTATCGTTAATCTTAACGCCCTGCAAACGGTATACGTCCTGTACTTCGTTAACGATGTAACGAGTAACAGCATGAACACCACGCAGACGCAGAATGTCGTGCGGCGCTTCCGGGCCATCGGAAACCACGTCACCACGTTCTACACGTTCACCTTCGAACACGTTGAGCTGACGCCATTTCGGAATCATCTCTTCGTACGGCTCGCTACCGTCTACCGGGGTGATAACCAGACGACGTTTACCTTTGGTTTCTTTACCGAAGGAAATGATGCCGCTGATTTCAGCCAGGATTGCCGGCTCTTTCGGACGACGCGCTTCGAACAGGTCAGCAACGCGCGGCAGACCACCGGTAATATCCTTGGTACCGCCGGATTCCTGCGGAACACGCGCCAGGGTGTCACCAGAACTGATCTGTACGCCATCTTCCAGCTGAACAATCGCTTTACCCGGCAGGAAGTACTGCGCAGGCATATCGGTGCCAGGGATCAGAACGTCGTTACCCTGAGCATCAACGATTTTCAGCGCCGGACGCAGGTCTTTACCACCCGTAGTACGCTCTGCGGAATCCAGAACCACCAGAGAAGACAGACCGGTCAGCTCGTCAGTCTGACGAGTAATGGTCTGGCCGTCGATCATGTCAGTAAAGCGGACGAAACCACTTACTTCGGTGATAACCGGCATGGTGTGCGGGTCCCAGTTTGCAACGGTTTCGCCGCCGGCAACCTGCTCGCCATCACCTTTCGCCATAACAGAGCCGTAAGGCACTTTATAGCTCTCTTTGGTACGACCAAATTCGTCGATCAGTTTCAGCTCGGTGTTACGGGAGGTGATAACCAGTTTACCGCTGGAGTTCACAACCGACTTCGCATTGCTCAGACGGATGCTACCTTTGTTTTTCACCTGGATGCTGGATTCAGCAGCCGCACGAGATGCCGCACCACCGATGTGGAACGTACGCATCGTCAGCTGTGTACCCGGCTCACCGATGGACTGTGCCGCGATAACGCCGATAGCTTCACCTTTGTTGATGATGTGGCCACGCGCCAGGTCACGACCGTAGCAGTGCGCACATACACCAAAGTCGGTGTCACAGGATACAACGGAACGCACTTTAACGGCGTCAACAGAGTTCTCTTCCAGCAGGTCACACCACTGTTCGTGCAGCAGCGTGTTGCGCGGAACCAGAATATCTGCGGTGCCCGGCTTCAGTACGTCTTCAGCAGTCACACGACCCAGTACGCGATCGCGCAGCGGCTCTTTAACGTCGCCACCCTCGATAACCGGAGTCATCAGGATACCTTCGTGAGTGCCGCAGTCGTCTTCAGTCACCACCAGATCCTGCGCAACGTCAACCAGACGACGAGTCAGGTAACCGGAGTTCGCTGTTTTCAGTGCGGTATCCGCCAGACCTTTACGCGCACCGTGAGTGGAGATGAAGTACTGGAGTACGTTCAGACCTTCACGGAAGTTCGCGGTGATTGGCGTTTCGATGATGGAGCCATCTGGCTTCGCCATCAGACCACGCATACCAGCAAGCTGACGAATCTGTGCCGCAGAACCACGCGCACCGGAGTCGGCCATCATGTAGATGCTGTTGAAGGAAACCTGCTGCTCTTCCTGACCGTCACGGTTAATCACGGTTTCGGTCTGTAGGTTATCCATCATCGCCTTGGATACACGATCGTTCGCCGCAGCCCAGATATCGATAACTTTGTTATAGCGTTCGCCCGCTGTTACCAGACCAGACTGGAACTGTTCCTGGATCTCAGCAACTTCGGCTTCCGCTTCGGAGATGATCTCGTGTTTCTTCTCCGGGATAACCATATCGTCGATACCAACGGATGCACCTGAACGCGCTGCATAAGCAAAGCCGGTGTACATCGTCTGGTCCGCAAAAATAACGGTCGGTTTCAGGCCCAGAATACGGTAGCAGGTGTTCAGCATTTTAGAGATGGCTTTCTTACCCAGCGCCTGGTTGACGATGGAGAAAGGCAGACCTTTCGGTACGATCATCCACAGAATGGCACGGCCGATGGTCGTGTCTTTCAGGCTGGTTTTCGCCACGAATTCGCCGTTAGCATCTTTTTCGTATTCGGTGATACGCACTTTAACGCGCGCATGCAGAGAGGCCAGGCCAGCGCGATAAATACGCTCAGCTTCTTTCGGGCCAGTCAGCACCATGCCTTCGCCTTTGGCGTTAACACAGTCACGGGTCATGTAGTACAGACCCAATACAACGTCCTGAGACGGAACGATGATAGGTTCGCCGTTCGCCGGGGACAGGATGTTGTTGGTAGACATCATCAGCGCACGCGCTTCCAGCTGGGCTTCCAGCGTCAGCGGTACGTGAACAGCCATCTGGTCACCATCGAAGTCGGCGTTATATGCCGCACAAACCAGCGGGTGCAGCTGGATAGCTTTACCTTCGATCAGTACCGGTTCAAATGCCTGGATACCCAAACGGTGCAGTGTTGGCGCACGGTTCAGCAGTACCGGGTGTTCGCGGATAACTTCGTCCAGGATATCCCAAACGACAGCTTCTTCACGCTCAACCATTTTCTTCGCGGCTTTGATGGTGGTGGCGAGGCCACGCAGTTCCAGCTTGCCGTAGATGAACGGTTTGAACAGCTCCAGCGCCATTTTCTTCGGCAGACCGCACTGATGCAGACGCAGGTATGGACCTACGGTAATAACAGAACGACCGGAGTAGTCAACACGCTTACCGAGCAGGTTCTGACGGAAACGACCCTGTTTACCTTTGATCATGTCGGCCAAAGATTTCAGAGGACGTTTGTTAGAACCGGTGATCGCACGACCGCGACGACCGTTATCCAGCAGGGCGTCAACCGCTTCCTGCAACATACGTTTTTCGTTACGTACGATGATGTCCGGCGCAGCCAGATCCAGCAGACGTTTCAGACGGTTGTTACGGTTGATCACGCGACGATACAGATCGTTTAGATCCGACGTTGCGAAACGACCACCATCCAGCGGAACCAGCGGACGCAGATCTGGCGGCAGAACCGGCAGAACGGTCAGGATCATCCACTCTGGTTTGTTACCAGACTGAACGAACGCTTCCAGCAGTTTGATACGCTTGGTCAGCTTTTTACGCTTGGTTTCGGAGTTGGTTTCGTTCAGCTCTTCGCGCAGAGTTTCACACTCTTGCTCCAGATCCATGCTCTTCAGCAGGGCCTGAATAGCTTCCGCACCCATCTTCGCGTCGAATTCGTCACCGAACTCTTCCAGCGCGTCCAGATACTGTTCTTCAGTCAGGATCTGCTGGCGTTCCAGATTGGTCATACCGCCTTCGATAACCACATAGGATTCGAAGTACAGCACGCGTTCGATATCGCGCAGCGGCATATCGAGCAGCAGGCCGATACGAGACGGCAGAGATTTCAGGAACCAGATGTGAGCAGTCGGGGACGCCAGCTCGATGTGGCCCATACGCTCACGGCGTACTTTAGTTTGGGTCACTTCAACGCCGCACTTCTCACAGATCACACCACGGTGTTTCAGGCGCTTGTACTTACCGCACAGGCACTCGTAATCTTTTACCGGCCCGAAGATACGGGCGCAGAAAAGGCCGTCACGCTCAGGCTTGAACGTACGGTAGTTGATGGTTTCCGGCTTTTTAACTTCACCGAAAGACCATGAACGGATCATGTCTGGCGAAGCCAGAGCAATTTTGATCGCATCAAACTCTTCGGTTTTAGTTTGCGCTTTCAGAAACTTTAATAAGTCTTTCACGGATTTGCTCCCGTCGGAGTTAGCACATTCCGCTGCCGGGTATTACCCCGGCAGCAGTGACCTGTTTGAGCGAGAATTACTCGTCTTCCAGTTCGATGTTGATACCCAGCGAACGAATCTCTTTCAACAATACGTTGAAGGATTCTGGCATGCCCGGTTCCATCTGATGGTTGCCGTCCACGATGTTCTTATACATCTTAGTACGGCCATTCACGTCATCAGACTTAACGGTGAGCATTTCCTGCAAGGTGTATGCTGCGCCGTATGCTTCCAGCGCCCACACTTCCATCTCCCCGAAGCGCTGACCACCGAACTGCGCCTTACCACCCAGCGGCTGCTGAGTAACCAGGCTGTAGGAACCGGTGGAACGAGCGTGCATTTTGTCGTCGACCAGGTGGTTCAGTTTCAGCATGTACATGTAACCTACGGTTACTGAACGCTCGAACTGTTCACCGGTACGGCCGTCAAACAGCGTGATCTGGCCGGAAGTCGGCAGGTCACCCAGTTTCAGCAGCTCTTTAATTTCCGCTTCTTTCGCACCGTCGAACACCGGCGTTGCGATCGGCATACCTTTGCGCAGGTTTTCAGCCAGACGCAGAACTTCTTCATCGCTGAAGGTATTCAGGTCAACTTTCTGACGAACGTCAGCGCCCAGATCGTACGCACGCTGGATGAATTCGCGCAGTTTCGCGACTTCCTGCTGCTGTTTCAGCATGGCGTTGATCTTATCGCCGATACCTTTCGCAGCCATACCCAGGTGGGTTTCCAGAATCTGACCGATGTTCATACGAGACGGTACGCCCAGCGGGTTCAGTACGATGTCTACCGGCGTGCCGTTTTCATCGTAAGGCATATCTTCGATCGGGTTGATCTTAGAAATTACACCCTTGTTACCGTGACGACCTGCCATCTTGTCACCAGGCTGGATACGGCGTTTAACCGCCAGATATACCTTAACAATCTTCAGCACGCCCGGTGCCAGATCGTCGCCCTGAGTGATTTTGCGGCGTTTCGCTTCGAGTTTTTTCTCGAACTCGTGTTTCAGTTCATCGTACTGCTCAGCCAGTTGCTCCAGCTGATTTTGTTTCTCTTCGTCGGTCAGGCCCAGTTCCAGCCAGCGATCGCGCGGCAGCTTGTCGAGCTTCTCAGCTTCAACGCCACCGGAAACCAGCACAGCGTGGATACGGCTAAACAGGCCAGCTTCGAGGATCTGCAATTCTTCAGACAGGTCTTTCTTCGCCTGCTTCAGCTGCATCTCTTCGATTTCCAGCGCACGTTTGTCTTTTTCTACGCCATCGCGAGTAAAGACCTGAACGTCGATAACCGTACCGGAAACACCGTTTGGTACGCGCAGAGAAGAGTCTTTAACGTCAGACGCTTTCTCACCGAAGATCGCACGCAGCAGTTTCTCTTCTGGCGTCAGCTGGGTTTCACCTTTCGGCGTTACCTTACCAACCAGAATGTCGCCGCCGGTCACTTCCGCACCGATGTAAACGATACCGGATTCATCCAGTTTAGAGAGCGCAGCTTCACCCACGTTCGGGATATCAGCGGTGATCTCTTCCGGCCCCAGCTTGGTGTCACGGGACACACAGGCCAGTTCCTGAATGTGGATGGTGGTGAAACGGTCTTCCTGGACAACACGCTCGGAAACGAGGATGGAGTCTTCGAAGTTGTAGCCGTTCCACGGCATGAACGCTACGCGCATGTTCTGGCCCAGCGCCAGTTCACCGAGATCGGTGGACGGACCGTCAGCCAGCACGTCGCCGCGCTCAACCGGCTCACCCAGAGAAACACACGGCATCTGGTTGATACAGGTGTTCTGGTTAGAGCGGGTGTATTTGGTCAGGTTGTAGATGTCGATGCCTGCTTCGCCCGGGTACATCTCGTCTTCGTTAACTTTGATAACGATACGGGACGCATCCACGTACTGAACAGTACCGCCACGTTTAGCAACCGCAGTTACACCGGAGTCAACGGCAACAGCACGTTCCATACCGGTACCAACCAGCGGCTTATCAGCGCGCAGAGTCGGAACCGCCTGACGTTGCATGTTCGCACCCATCAATGCACGGTTGGCGTCATCGTGTTCCAGGAACGGGATCAGGGACGCACCGACGGAAACCACCTGCTGAGTGGAAACGTCCATGTAGTCGACCTGGTCGCGGCTGAACAAGCTGGATTCGCCTTTGCTACGGCAGGTAACCAGATCTTCTACAAAGTGGCCTTCGTCATCCAGGTTGGAGTTCGCCTGAGCGATAACGTAGTTACCTTCTTCGATAGCAGACAGGTAATGAATTTCGTCAGTCACCACGCCGTCGGTGACTTTACGATACGGAGTCTCAAGGAAACCGTATTCGTTAGTCTGTGCGTACACGGACAGGGAGTTGATCAGACCGATGTTCGGACCTTCAGGCGTTTCGATAGGACATACGCGACCGTAGTGGGTCGGGTGTACGTCTCGAACTTCGAAGCCTGCGCGTTCACGGGTCAGACCGCCTGGGCCGAGTGCGGAGATACGACGTTTGTGCGTAATCTCAGACAGCGGGTTGTTCTGGTCCATAAACTGAGACAGCTGGCTGGAACCGAAGAACTCTTTCACTGCCGCAGAAATCGGTTTGGCGTTGATCATGTCCTGAGGCATCAGGGTATCCAGATCGCCCAGAGACAGACGCTCTTTCACCGCACGCTCAACACGCACCAGGCCAACGCGGAATTGGTTTTCCGCCATTTCGCCTACGGAACGGATACGACGGTTGCCGAGGTGGTCGATATCATCGACTTCGCCTTTACCGTTACGGATATCAATGAGCTTCTTCATCACGTCAATGATGTCGTCTTTGCTCAGGATACCGGAACCTTCAATTTCGTCGCGCAGCAGAGAACGGTTGAACTTCATACGACCAACCGCAGACAGGTCATAGCGGTCTTCGGAGAAGAACAGGTTCTCAAACAGGCTTTCAGCCGCTTCACGAGTCGGCGGCTCACCCGGGCGCATCATGCGGTAGATTTCTACCAGCGCGCTCAGACGATCGTTGGTCGGGTCGATGCGTACCGTTTCAGAAATGTACGGGCCGTGATCCAGATCGTTGGTGAACAGCGTTTCGATACGCTTGTGGCCAGACTGGCTCAGCTTCGCCAGCAGATCCAGGCTCAGCTCCATGTTCGCTGCGCAGATCAGCTCGCCAGTTGATTCGTCAACGTAGTCTTTAGACGCCACTTTACCCGCGATGTACTCAACCGGAACTTCGATATGTTTGATATCGTCTTTTTCCAGCTGGCGAATGTGGCGCGCAGTAATGCGACGACCTTTTTCGACGTACACTTTGCCGTTGGCTTCGATGTCAAAGGAGGCGGTTTCACCACGCAGGCGTTCCGGCACCAGTTCCATCTGCAACTTGTTGTCGCGGATCTCGAAGATCACTTTCTCAAAGAACAGGTCCAGGATCTGTTCAGTGGTGTATTGCAGTGCACGCAGAATGATGGTCGCAGGCAGTTTACGACGACGGTCGATACGGACAAACAGGTTGTCTTTCGGATCGAACTCGAAGTCCAGCCATGAACCACGGTAAGGAATGATGCGCGCGTTATACAGTACTTTACCGGAAGAGTGAGTTTTACCTTTATCGCTGTCGAAGAAGACACCCGGGCTACGATGCAGCTGGGAAACGATAACACGCTCAGTACCGTTGATAACGAAAGTACCGTTGTCGGTCATGAGCGGAATTTCGCCCATGTAGACTTCTTGTTCTTTAATATCTTTTACGGTGCCTTCCGGCGCTTCGCGCTCGTAGATCACCAGACGCAGTTTTACGCGCAGCGGTGCGGAATAGGTCACGCCACGGATCTGACATTCCTGAACGTCAAACACCGGTTCGCCAAGGCGGTAGCTGACGTATTGCAGCTCGGAATTACCGCTGTAGCTCTGAATCGGGAACACGGAACGGAATGCAGCTTCCAGACCGTACTGCCCTTCAGGATCTTGCTCGATAAACTTCTGAAACGAGTCAAGCTGGATAGAAAGGAGATAAGGTACATCCAGAACTTGTGGACGTTTACCAAAATCCTTACGAATACGTTTTTTCTCGGTATAGGAGTAAACCATAGGGTTCCTCAGCTCGCTGACAAGTCGACCCATCTGTCCTGCGGAGGGACAGTTTGTGCAACACTATTTTGTTGACCGGAAAATGGAATACTTTCCGCAATGCCTGTTGCTATCACGCTTAAACCATTTCATTGCGATTTACACAGAACGGGCGTTCTGTCGCAGTATATTAAGTCGTCGATAGAAACAAGCATTGTCAGGACAACCAGTAGTCAAACAGTGTGAAACGCTACTGGCGCCTTACAGCGCAAAAAGGCTGGTGACTAAAAAGTCACCAGCCATCAGCCTAATTTCTTAGGCTGCAACCGGAAGGGTTGGCTTATTTAACTTCAACTTCAGCGCCAGCTTCTTCCAGAGATTTTTTCAGAGCTTCAGCGTCATCTTTGCTCACGCCTTCTTTCAGAGCGGCCGGAGCAGATTCTACCAGGTCTTTAGCTTCTTTCAGACCCAGGCCAGTTGCGCCACGTACTGCTTTGATAACAGCAACTTTGTTAGCGCCAGCAGCTTTCAGAATTACGTCGAATTCAGTTTTTTCTTCAGCAGCTTCAACCGGGCCAGCAGCTACAGCAACAGCAGCAGCAGCGGAAACACCGAATTTTTCTTCCATTGCAGAGATCAGTTCTACAACGTCCATTACGGACATAGCGGATACTGCTTCAATGATTTGATCTTTAGTGATAGACATTTAAATTGTTCCTGAATATCAGAATAAGTTTATACGTAAGCGGATGCGTTACAAAGATAACTGCGATTAAGCAGCTTCTTTCGCATCGCGTACAGCAGCCAGAGTACGAACCAGTTTGCCAGCCGAAGCTTCTTTCATGGTTGCCATCAGGCGTGCAATTGCTTCTTCGTAGGTCGGCAGAGTTGCCAGGCGGTCGATCTGAGACGCCGGGATCAGCTCACCTTCAAAGGCAGCGGCTTTGACCTCAAATTTTGCATTCGCTTTCGCGAACTCTTTGAACAGACGAGCAGCAGCGCCCGGGTGTTCCATAGAGTATGCAATCAGGGTCGGACCAACAAACGTGTCTTTCAGGCACTCGAACGGAGTACCTTCAACGACGCGGCGCAGCAGGGTGTTACGAACAACACGCATGTAAACGCCAGCTTCACGACCTGCTTTACGCAGTTCAGTCATTTTATCTACAGTTACGCCACGGGAATCCGCAACTACTGCAGACAGCGCGCCTTTGGCTACTTCGCTGACTTCAGCAACAATCGCTTGTTTGTCTTGAAGATTTAAAGCCATTAGCTTTGCTCCTGGATGTTTGCCAGAGCTCATGCTCTGGAACTCACTTCACTCTCCTCAACGAGAAGAGCGTCTTAATACGGTGAGCAGAAACAAGCCAGAGTATAAAAAATAATCTTAGCGTTCTGTCACCGTCTACGCAGGGCATTAAGTTTCTTACGAAACACCTGCGGTCTTCGACGGAGGCCTGGATAGGCCAGGCTCCAACGAACAAATCTTGTCTATGACTTCGCCCTTTGAACCGTAGCCGCGTTAGCTGCTACAATTCAAATGACTCGCATAGAGTTCTGTTTATTTCAACAGAAACGTGGGGGTAAGATTGTAGACAAAATCACCGCCCACGTAAAGGCGAATATTAGTTCGCCACAGTCGCAGTCAGACCGGACTGATCAACGGCAACGCCAGCACCCATGGTGGTGGAGATGCTAACTTTCTTGATGTACACGCCTTTCGCCTGAGTCGGTTTTGCTTTTTTCAGCGCAACCAGCAGAGCTTCCAGGTTTTCTTTCAGTTTGTCAGCGTCAAAATCCACTTTACCGATGGTGGTGTGGATGATGCCGTTTTTGTCGTTACGGTAACGAACCTGACCAGCTTTAGCGTTCTTAACCGCTTCAGCAACGTTAGGCGTTACAGTACCCACTTTCGGGTTCGGCATCAGGCCACGCGGACCCAGAACCTGGCCCAGCTGGCCAACAACGCGCATTGCATCCGGGGAAGCAATAACAACGTCAAAGTTCATTTCGCCTTTCTTGATCTGTTCAGCCAGATCTTCCATACCTACCAGTTCAGCGCCAGCAGCTTTAGCAGCTTCAGCGTTTGCACCCTGGGTAAATACGGCTACGCGAACGGAACGGCCAGTACCGTGCGGCAGTACAGTTGCGCCACGTACGTTCTGGTCAGATTTACGCGCGTCGATGCCGAGGTTAACGGCAACGTCTACGCTTTCTACGAACTTAGCAGTGGCCAGTTCTTTCAGCAGAGAGATAGCTTCGTTGATGTCGTACTGTTTGGTCGCATCAACTTTCTCACGGATCACACGCATGCGCTTGGTCAGTTTAGCCATTTCTTAGTCCTCCACTACCAGGCCCATGGAACGTGCAGTACCTTCGATGGAGCGAGTCATCGCTTCAATGTCGGCACCAGTCATGTCGGCAGCTTTGGTCTGCGCGATTTCCTGCAGCTGAGCGCGGGAAATTTTACCTACTTTGTCTTTGTTCGGCTTGCCGGAACCAGACTTAATACCAGCCGCTTTCTTCAGCAGAACTGCTGCCGGAGGCGTTTTGGTAATGAAGGTGAAAGAACGGTCAGCGTAAACGGTGATAACAACCGGAATCGGCAGACCTTTTTCGATGGAATCAGTTTTTGCGTTGAACGCTTTGCAGAATTCCATGATGTTTACGCCCTGCTGACCCAGAGCCGGACCTACTGGCGGACTCGGGTTAGCCATACCAGCTGCAACTTGCAGCTTGACGTAGGCTTGTACTTTCTTAGCCATTGCAATTTCCTCGTTTGGGTATAACGCCTGAAAACAGGCTCCCCGTGATATAAAAAAATCGTTTTACGGGCCAGGCCCATAAAAACAAAAGGCGCGAAATTGTATTCCAATCTCGCGCCTTGTGCAACGATTAAATCGCCGCTTTTTTGATCGCTGCTTAGGCTTTCTCAACCTGGGCAAAGTCCAGTTCTACCGGGGTCGCACGACCAAAGATAGAAACAGACACCTTCAGGCGGGACTTCTCGTAGTCCACTTCTTCAACAACGCCGTTAAAGTCAGCAAACGGACCGTCGTTAACACGAACCATTTCACCCGGTTCAAACAGCGTTTTCGGACGCGGTTTATCACCGACCTGTTGCAGGCGGTTCATGATCGCATCAACTTCTTTGTCGCTGATTGGCGCCGGACGGTCAGACGTACCGCCGATGAAGCCCATCACACGCGGAACACTGCGCACCAGGTGCCAGCTTGCGTCGTTCATCACCATCTGAACCAGGACGTAGCCCGGGAAGAATTTGCGCTCGCTTTTGCGACGCTGGCCGCCACGGATTTCGACCACTTCTTCGGTCGGCACCATGACTTCACCAAACAACTCTTCCATATTGTGTAATTTGATATGCTCACGCAGCGATGTTGCTACGCGGCCTTCAAAACCGGAAAACGCCTGAACGACGTACCAGCGCTTTTTAGGAGCTTCAGACATCTCAGAACCTCAGGCCAGTGATAAAGGATACCAGGCGAACCAGAATACCATCCAGTCCCCACAGGATCAGTGACATTACTGCGGTAACCGCAGCCACAATCAGCGTGGTGTGCAATGTTTCCTGGCGAGTCGGCCAAATGACCTTACGGACTTCGGTACGCGCTTCACGGGCAAAAGCAACGGTTGCTTTACCTTTTGTCGTCAACAGCGCGACACCACCCGCTGCAGCAATCAGAATTACTACGGCCAGCGCACGCAGCGGCAGCATCATGTCGCGATAGAGGTAGTTGCCCACAATAGCCACAAGCAGCAATGCGACAACAACGACCCACTTCATCGCTTCCAGGCCGCGCCCGCTTCCTTGAGCTTCGGTATTCGCACTCATAAACCAACCTGTCAGAAGTATTCTACAAACATTTTCACCCCGCGTATGCGAGGCAATCCAAACCGAAATGCTCTGTGTTGCGTTTCGGACTAAACGCCCTCAGCAGAGCCTGTCTCAGCAATGATTATGACAAAAAAAATCACTGATGAGCCAGGTTCTGATGTGAAAGCGTGCAAAAAGGGCATCAAATGATGCCCTTTTATTGCGCATTGCGTCAAATGTTATCAGCGATTAGCCGAGAACTTTAGCAACCACGCCTGCGCCAACAGTACGGCCGCCTTCACGGATTGCGAAACGCAGACCGTCGTCCATCGCGATCGGGTGGATCAGGGTAACAACCATTTTGATGTTGTCGCCCGGCATTACCATCTCTACGCCTTCCGGCAGTTCGATGGTGCCAGTCACGTCAGTTGTACGGAAGTAGAACTGCGGACGGTAGCCTTTGAAGAACGGAGTATGACGGCCGCCTTCATCTTTGGACAGAATGTACACTTCAGATTCGAACTTGGTGTGCGGCTTGATGGTGCCCGGCTTAGCCAGTACCTGACCACGTTCGATTTCTTCACGTTTGATACCACGCAGCAGAACACCTACGTTCTCACCAGCACGGCCTTCGTCCAGCAGTTTGCGGAACATTTCAACGCCAGTACAGGTAGACTTCGCAGTCTCTTTGATACCAACGATTTCAACTTCTTCGCCCACTTTGATGATACCGCGCTCTACACGACCGGTAACAACGGTACCACGACCGGAGATGGAGAATACGTCTTCGATCGGCAGCAGGAACGGCTTGTCAATCGCACGCTCTGGTTCCGGGATGTAAGAATCCAGGTAGCCAGCCAGTTCGATGATTTTCGCTTCCCACTCTGCGTCGCCTTCCAGCGCTTTCAGAGCAGAACCACGAACGATCGGCGTGTCGTCGCCCGGGAAATCGTACTGAGACAGCAGTTCACGCACTTCCATCTCAACCAGTTCCAGCAGCTCTTCGTCATCAACCATGTCGCATTTGTTCAGGAACACGATGATGTACGGAACGCCTACCTGACGACCCAGCAGGATGTGCTCACGGGTCTGCGGCATCGGGCCGTCAGTCGCAGCAACAACCAGGATCGCGCCGTCCATCTGCGCAGCACCGGTGATCATGTTTTTAACATAGTCGGCGTGGCCCGGGCAGTCTACGTGCGCGTAGTGGCGAGTCGGGGTGTCGTATTCAACGTGAGAAGTGTTGATGGTGATACCACGAGCTTTTTCTTCCGGCGCGTTATCGATCTGGTCGAATGC
>NZ_JAOWFV010000031.1:0-122988 GCF_030333505.1 Citrobacter sp. CK189
ATCCGTAGCTCAGCTGGATAGAGTACTCGGCTACGAACCGAGCGGTCGGAGGTTCGAATCCTCCCGGATGCACCATCTTCTTCTCCACCATCTTCTTCTCCACCATCTTCTCCTCCACCATCTTCTCCTGAATACCTCCATTACCTCTCTACCCTGAACAATCCTCATTTCTCTGTCAGCGACAAAATCAGTCAATTACGATAAAGTAACATCTGGTCATTTGGTTTGTGAGAACACGATGTACGAACGTTATGCGGGTTTGATTTTTGATATGGATGGCACCATCCTGGATACCGAGCCGACGCACCGTAAGGCGTGGGACGAGGTATTAGGGCGCTATGGCCTTCGCTTTGATCTGCAAGCGATGGTGGCGCTTAACGGTTCTCCAACCTGGCGTATCGCGCAGTCGATTATCGAACTGAATCACGCGGATCTTGACCCTCATGCGCTGGCGCAAGAAAAAACTGATGCAGTGAAAAGCATGTTGCTGGATAGCGTAGAGCCTTTGCCGCTGGTTGAGGTGGTCAAAGCCTGGTATGGCCGTCGACCTCTGTCGGTGGGAACGGGCAGCGAAAGCGCAATTGCCGAAGCGCTATTGACCCATCTGGGGCTGCGTCGTTATTTTGATGCAGTTGTCGCTGCGGATCATGTTCTGCACCACAAACCCGCGCCGGACACGTTCCTGCTGTGTGCGGAGCGTATGGGCGTTGTGCCGACGCAATGCGTCGTGTTTGAGGATGCGGATTTCGGCTTGCAGGCAGCACGCGCGGCGGGAATGGATGCCGTGGACGTTCGACTATTGTGAGTGACGGGCTGTCGCTCCTGTCACTGTTTGCCAGCAGTTTTCTCAGCGCCACGCTGTTGCCCGGTAATTCCGAAGTTGTTTTAGTTGCCATGTTAGTCTCCGGGGTAAGTCATCCCTGGGTCTTAGTCTTAACAGCAACAATGGGTAATAGCCTTGGAGGGTTAACTAACGTTATCCTTGGGCGTTTTTTTCCGTTGCGCAAAACATCGCGCTGGCAGGAAAAAGCCACTGGCTGGCTTAAGCGCTACGGTGCAGTCACACTATTATTAAGCTGGGCGCCGGTTATCGGTGATTTGTTGTGCCTGTTAGCGGGATGGATGCGCATCTCGTGGGGGCCAGTGCTCTTTTTTTTATGCCTTGGTAAAGCGTTGCGTTACGTTATCGTCGCAACCGCTACGGTTCAGGGCATTATGTGGTGGCACTAATTGTGGGATAGACATTTACCGTCACCATTACAATTATGCTAATTAAAACGATTTTGACAGGCGGGAGGTCAATTTGATCCCGGACGTATCACAGGCTCTGACCTGGCTGGAAAGGCATCCTCAGGCACTAAAGGGGATTCAACGCGGGCTGGAGCGCGAAACGCTGCGTGTTAACGCTGATGGCACGCTGGCAACCACAGGTCATCCTGACGCGTTAGGCTCGGCGCTGACGCACAAATGGGTCACGACAGATTTTGCTGAAGCCCTGCTGGAGTTTATTACCCCAGTAGACGGCGATATTCAGCATATGCTCACATTGATGCGCGACCTGCATCGCTATACGGCCAGAAATTTGGGTGATGAGCGAATGTGGCCGCTGAGTATGCCTTGCTATATTGCTGAAGGGCAGGGTATTGAGCTGGCGCAGTACGGTACGTCAAATATTGGTCGTTTGAAAACGCTTTACCGGGAAGGGTTGAAAAACCGTTACGGCGCGTTGATGCAAACCATCTCCGGCGTACACTACAATTTTTCGCTGCCGATGGCATTCTGGCAGGCGAAGTGTGGCGTCGTGGACGGGGAAGATGCGAAAGAGAAAATTTCCGCAGGCTATTTCCGCCTGATCCGTAACTATTACCGTTTTGGGTGGGTCATTCCGTATCTGTTTGGCGCCTCTCCGGCTATTTGTTCCTCATTCTTGCAGGGCAAACCCACCACGCTGCCGTTTGAAAAAACGGACTGCGGTATGTACTACCTGCCGTATGCAACGTCGCTGCGTTTGAGCGACCTGGGTTATACCAATAAGTCGCAAAGCAATCTTGGAATTACGTTTAACGATCTGCATGAATATGTGGCAGGATTGAAGCGCGCGATCAAAACGCCGTCCACGGAGTATGCGGAGATCGGTCTGGAGAAGGACGGTAAACGCCTGCAAATCAACAGCAACGTGCTACAGATTGAGAACGAGCTGTATGCGCCGATCCGCCCTAAACGCGTGACGCGTAGCGGAGAAACGCCGTCAGATGCGCTTCTGCGCGGCGGGATTGAATATATCGAAGTGCGTTCGCTGGATATTAACCCGTTCTCGCCCATTGGCGTGGACGAGCAGCAGGTGCGTTTCCTGGATCTGTTTATGGTCTGGTGCGTACTGGCCGATGCGCCGGAAATGAGCAGCGACGAGCTGCTGTGTACGCGCACGAACTGGAATCGGGTGATTCTGGAAGGGCGTAAACCGGGGCTGACGTTAGGGATTGGCTGTGAAACCGCGCAGTTCCCGCTGCCGAAAGTGGGTAAAGATCTGTTCCGCGACCTGAAACGTGTGGCGCAAACGCTGGACAGCATCCACGGGGGAGAGGATTATCAGAAGGTATGTGATGAACTGGTTGCCTGTTTCGACAACCCGGAACTGACGTTCTCAGCGCGTATTCTGCGCTCGATGATTGATACCGGGATTGGCGGCACAGGCAAAGCGCTGGGCGAGGCTTATCGCAATCTGCTGCGCGAAGAACCGCTGGAAATTTTGCGTGAAGAGGACTTCATTGCTGAGCGTGAGGCGTCAACGCGTCGTCAGCTTGAGGTTGAAGCGGCGGATACCGAACCGTTTGATGCGTGGCTGGAAAAGCACGCCTGACAGAAAAGAAAAAGGCCACTCGTGAGTGGCCAAAATTTCATCTCTGAAAACAGGGATGATGATAACAAATGCGCGTCTTTCACATACTCAGACTCGCCCCGGAACGAAGAGTTCAGTTTATTTTAAAAAATATTATCGGAGGTGGCTAAATGCCGTTGTTAGATAGCTTCACAGTCGATCATACCCGGATGGAAGCACCAGCAGTCCGGGTCGCGAAAACGATGAACACCCCGCATGGCGATACCATTACCGTGTTTGACCTGCGTTTCTGCATCCCGAATAAAGAAGTGATGCCTGAGAAGGGTATCCATACGCTGGAGCACCTGTTCGCTGGCTTTATGCGTAATCATCTGAACGGCAACGGTGTTGAGATTATCGATATCTCCCCGATGGGCTGCCGTACCGGTTTCTACATGAGCCTGATCGGTACGCCTGACGAACAACGTGTGGCAGACGCCTGGAAAGCCGCGATGGCTGACGTGCTGAAAGTGAAGGAGCAGAATCAGATCCCGGAGCTGAACGTTTATCAGTGCGGTACGTATCAGATGCACTCTCTGAGCGAAGCGCAGGATATTGCACGTCATATTCTGGAACACGACGTTCGCATCAACAGCAACGAAGAGCTGGCCCTGCCGAAAGATAAATTGCAGGAACTGCATATCTAGTCGAATGCAATGCCCGGTGGCGCGATGCTTACCGGGCCTACAATGTGCGCGTTCTGTAGGCCGGATAAAGCGCAGCCGCCATCCGGCGTTATGCCCGGTGGCGCGATGCTTACCGGGCCTACAACGTGTGTTCTGTAGGCCGGATAAGGCGCAGCCGCCATCCGGCATTATGCCCGGTGGCGCGATGCTTACCGGGCCTACAATGTGCGTGTTCTGTAGGCCGGATAAAGCGCAGCCGCCATCCGGCAAAAAAAAGCCAGTTCATCATGAACTGGCTTTTTCATTAATGCGCGCCTCCGCCGCCGCCGCCCGCGCCGAAAGGTGGTTTGGCGAACCAGACCAGCCCAAGCAGCACGAGGAAGATCCCGGCCGACATCCAGAAGATCTCATTGGCGGAAATAATCAGCCCCTGATTGGTAATCTGCTGGGCGATCCAGCCTGACGCCTGCTGCTGCGTCATCCCCAGCCCCTGTAGCTGATCGTACATCGCCTGGGCATTGGGGTTGTACGGATTCACCGACTCGGTCAATTGCGAATGGTGCATCGCCTCACGGTTGGTCCACATGGTGGTGGTAATTGATGTACCAATTGACCCCGCCAGCGTTCGCGTAAAGTTAGACAGGCTCGACGCCGCCGCCAGACGTTCAGGCGGCAAGCCGGAGAGCGTGATGGTGGTGAGCGGCATAAAGAAGCAGGCTACGGCGAAGCCCTGAATAAACTGCGGCCAGGCCGATGCGCCGAAATCCATACCCGGTTCAAACGTCCACGCACGCCAGTAAAAGCAGACGGCATACATGATAAAGCTGAACGTGACCAGCCTGCGCATATCCAGCTTGTGGGCGAAACGTCCGATAATCGGCGACAGGATCACCGGGATTACCCCGACCGGCGCTGAGGCCAGGCCGGCCCACGTCGCGGTATAGCCGTATACCTCCTGCAATAGCTGCGGTAACAGCACAATCGCGCCGAAATAGAGCATATAGGCGAGACTGATACACAAACAGCCAATCGTAAAGTTACGCGACTTGAACAAGGAGAGGTCAACGATTGGGTTATCGTCGGTCAGCTCCCAGACAATCAGGAAACTGATGGCAATGACGGCGACCACGGTCAGGATGATAATCTCTTGCGAGGCGAACCAGTCCAGCTCTTTCCCGCGGTCAAGCATGATCTGTAGACTGCCGATACCAATCACCAGCAGCGCCAGGCCGATAGCGTCGATACGTCGCTGCTCGGTGCGGGTCTCGCGACCGCGCAGGGTTTGCAGCGTCATCAGCACGACCGCAACCCCAATCGGCACGTTGATGAAGAAAATCCAGCCCCAGTGATAGTTATCGCTGATGTAGCCGCCCAGTATCGGGCCGCAGATCGGCGCGACAATCACCGTCATCGACCATAGCGCCAGCGCGATAGAACGTTTTGCGGGAGGATAGTTATTCAGCAACAGGCTCTGTGAGAGCGGGATTAACGGCCCTGCGACGACACCCTGAACCACGCGGAAGAAGATCAGCATGTTCAGACTGTTGGAGACCCCGCACGCCCATGACGCAATGGCAAAGGCGACGGTTGACCACATGAACAGCTTCACTTCCCCGACGCGTTTCGCCAGCCAGCCGGTAATCGGGATGGAGATCGCGTTCGCCACCCCGAATGAGGTGATAACCCATGTCCCCTGGCTCAACGATGAGCCAAGGTTCCCGGCGATGGTGGGGATCGCCACGTTAGCAATGGTGGAGTCCAGCACCTGCATGAATGTCGCCAGCGACAGCGCAATCGTCATAATGACCAGCTGCGCGCCTTCCAGCGGTTTTTGCTGTTGCATTACACGCACCTCAGGATTATCCCGCGTTGGCCTGCACAATCTCTTCGATCAGCTTATTGACCGGAGCGAGATTAATTTCTCGTGCGTTACTCTCAGAAACCGGGGTACTACGAACCTGGCTTGCCAGCACCTGTCCGTCGCGGTTCGACGTATCCACGGTGACGAGGGTTGATAAACCGATACGCAGCGGATGCTGCGCCAGTTGCTGCGCATCCAGTTCAATACGTACAGGCAAGCGCTGCACGACCTTGATCCAGTTGCCGGTCGCGTTTTGCGCCGGAAGCAGGGAGAAGGCGCTGCCTGTCCCCATATCCAGGCCGACAACCTTACCGGTGTATTTCACGTCATCGCCGTAAATATCGCTGATGACCGTTGCCGGTTGGCCGATACGCATATGGGCGAGCTGCGTCTCTTTGAAGTTCGCGTCCACCCACAGGTTGGTGGCAGGCACGACCGCCATCAGCGGCGTGGTCGGGCTAATCTGTGCGCCAGGCTGTACGGCGCGGCGGGAGACGTAGCCGGTCATCGGGCTGACAATTTTGGTACGCTCCAGCGCCAGCCAGGCGTTGCGCACTTCCGTGGCCGCCTGTTGCACGGCAGGCTGATCTTCCAGCTTGCTGCCGAGGATCATCGCCTGGTTTGCGTTATATTGCTGAATAGCCACATCCAGCTGCGCCTGCGCGCTGGCGACGGCATCACGCGCGTGTTGCAGCTCTTCGCGACCGATCAGGTTCGCATTGCCCAGCGGCACGCGACGATTAAAGTCGCTTTGTGCCTGCGCCAGTGCGGTTTTCTGCACTTCAATGCTGGCCTGGAGCTGCTTGCTATTGATCATTAACTGGTGCGTCTGGCGAACGCTGGAGGCCAGCGCCGTTTTCGCTTTTTCGAATGCCTGTCTGGCATCCGTCTGGTCGAGCGTGACCAGCACGTCGCCCTGTTTTACAAAGTCAGTGTTATCAGCCCAGACTTTCGTCACGCTGCCTGATACCTGCGCCATGATTTGAACCTGGTTCCCTGCCACGTACGCATCATCCGTTTCTTCGATATGACGCAGTACTAAAAACCAATAAATCCCATATGCCACGGCAATTGCGATAAAGAGCAAGGTTAAAAGGATTAGCGCGCTTTTACGTTTGCCATTCTTCTTAACCGGTTGCTGCGGGGTTTGAGTCTCCGCATTTGCGCTCATGTTGTTCTCCACGATCTTATTTTTCATATCGGCTGGGCCGACGTTTTTGTCAGAAAGGCCAGCAGTATGACGTGCTGGCCTGTCAGTTTTTTCTTTTATAAATCTGGATGATTGAGCGTGTCGACGCGTTAGCGTAGCGCCTCAAGAACGGCGCCATCCTGATCCATCTGATCGAGACGCGTCAGGAGCTTACGAGTGATGTGCTCAAGTTGATCTTTTTCGGCGGTGCTGAGAGAGGACCATAGCTGGTGCAGGCAGTGATGCTGAGGCGGTAACACCTCGCGCAAAAACGCGTGACCTTTCTCAGTCAGTTGCAGATGCAGGCAGCGACGGTCGTTATCGCTTTCACGACGTTCGATCCAGCCGCGTTTCTCTAACTCATCTGCGATACGTGTTGCGTTGGTACGGGACGAGCCCAGCGCGCAACTCAGTTCAGATGGCTGAATACTGTGGTTTTCCTGAGACTCCAGCGTAATCAACGCCATAAACAACGTCTCGTTAATCCCTTGAGCTTTCAGCATCTTATTGCGGTTTTCCAGCAGTTTGCCTTGCATATGCATGCAAAGGCGGGTCAGAAGGATCTCCTGGTAAGGAAACTCTTCGTGGCGGCTGGCGCGAAATTTTAGCATTTGTTCAATGGGCGTAAACGAACTATCCATTTGGGCATGACCTCATTAATTTCAGCCGATATAGTAACGACAGTGACAAATAAAGTAAATGTATTATTAATTTAAAATGATTCTTTTGGGTTATAAAATGACCCCTATCTTCCAGGCGAGTCCATAGCCCAGAGCGCTCAGTAGCGTTGGGATGATGATGCTGCGCGTCTTGTAGAAACTGACGCCCAGGACGGCAAACCCGACCAGCGTCGGAATGAACCGGCTGGCGTCGTGCATCACTTCGGGAGCCGTAGACACCACCAGCAGGGCGCAGATGGACGCGATGCCAATGGTGTCGAGCAACACGCCCGTTGCGCCGCGCCTGGCGGGACGGGTGTTTCCCATTCGCAGACGAAGCGGTAAATAACGAAAACAATAATTGGCGCAGCCGACCAGCAGCCCCAGCAGCAAAACCTCATAACTCATCGGGCGCTCCTTGCCAGAACGACTGGATCAAGGCGGTCAGACACCCGCTGGCGATACCCGCCAGGATAGCCGCAGGAATGGAAAACAGCGTGACGCCTGCCAGCGCGCCGATTAACGCCGCCGTGACGCACAGCGTTTGTTTGCGTTGAAAAGAGGCGAGCAAAAAGCTCATAAACAGGGCTGGCAGCATAAAACCTAATGCCGCCTCAACGGCGGGGAAGCCTTTCAGCAATCCGCTCCCGGAAAATGCGCCAATGACCGTGCCGAGCACCCAGGATGCCCAGGAGCAGAACGCGATGCCGATCATCCAGTTTTCACTCCAGCGACGGTTATCCCGCACCAGTTTGGCCGTGGCGGCAGCAAACACTTCATCGGTGAGACCAAATGCCCACAGGGCGGTTTTAGGTTTACTGAGCCGTTGGCTGATGCGACTACGCAGGGAAGGGCCGTACAGCACATGGCGCACGTCCATCGCCATCACGGTCAGCGCGGCGACCCATAATGTGCTGCCCGCCGCGAGCATGGTGGTGATGACGAACTGGCTGGCGCCTGCGTAAATAATGCAGGAGAAAAAAACGCTTTCGAGGGGAGTAAAGCCCAGACGGGTGGCGTTAAGGCCAAACGCAAACGCCACCGGAATATAACTTATGACTATCGGTAAACTGTCTTTGAATCCTTCCGTTAATGTTGCCGGACGGGGCTCAGACTGGGGTGCAGGGCTTTCCATAAGATTATCTGATTCGTCACCGATGTTAAAATAACCAGCATAAATGAATCATATAACCTTAACAGAGTGGGGGACGCCTTAACACCCTGGGGAGCTCAATCAAAGGTAAACGCTTGCCATCTGCTTAATTTGCGGCTTCTTGTCGGTGAAAACCTCGCCACCAGACCAGTAGATTGAGTGCGGCGACGGTGGTACCGGCCAGACAAACGCCGGCCCAGCCGGCATGCTGCCAGGCCGATGCCGAAATCAACGAACCGGCGGCGCCGCCGATAAAGTAGCTGGTCATATACCCGGCGGTGAGCCGGTTACGCGCATCCGGGTGGACGCGGTAAATCACCGTCTGATTGGTGATGTGTACGCCCTGCACGGTGAGATCCAGCACCAGGATGCCAATAATCAGCGCCAGCACGGAGCTGTGTCCGTACCAGATAGCCAGCCAGGAGAGCAACAGCAACAGCAGACCGAAAGTCGTGGTGAGATGAGACTTCCCTTTATCGGCAAAACCGCCCGCCGGACGTGCGCCCAGCGCGCCAGCGGCTCCCGCCAGACCAAACAGCCCAATCATCCCTTCGGAATAGTTAAACGGCGGCGCGGCCAGTAAAAAGGCCATCGATGTCCAGAGAATGCTGAAGTTGGCGAACGTCAGGCAGCCTAACAACGCGCGGGTGCGCAGGAGGCCGTCGTGGATAAACAGGCTGAACACGGAACCCAATAGCTGCGGATAGTTAAGATGCGTTTCTGATTTCACCTTTGGTAAACCGCGCCACAGCGCGACGGCCATCAGCGCCATCAGCACAGAAGCGACCCAGAAGACGGTGCGCCAGCCGCCAAGATTCGCCAGCAATCCGGCAACGGTACGCGCCAGTAAAATCCCCAGCAGCAGGCCGCTCATGATGGTGCCGACCACTTTGCCGCGCTTATCCGGCGTGGCGAGCGTCGCCGCCAGCGGCACCAGGATTTGCGCCACGACGGAGAACAGCCCGGTGAGCGCCGTGCCGAGAATCATCATGCCGAGCGACTGACTGCTGGCGGTAATCAGCATGCCGCCTGCGGCCAGCAGCGTCATGGAGACGATGAGCGTCCGGCGTTCGAACATATCGCCCAGCGGCACCAGAAAGAGCAATCCGGCGGCATAGCCCAACTGAGCGGCGGTAACGATAAAGCCCGCCGAACTGGCGGAAAGCGAGAAATTGTTTGCGATAGTATCGAGCAGCGGCTGGGCGTAATAGTTACTGGCGACGGCCAGACCGGTTGCCACGGACATTAAAACAATCAGCGCCGGGCTAAGCCCGTGAGTGGATTTAGTCATTATTTTGAGTCAGATATGATTTCCTGGGGTATCAATCATAGCGGATGTTTATGAATGTGAGTGGTTTGTTGAGTGATGGATTGTGCGGTTGAGGTAGGGCGTATAGGCCGGATAAGGCGCATCGCGCCACCATCCGGCATTGGTGTGGTTACTGCGCCTGATGGCGCGCAGCTTTAAGGCCGACGAGTGGGTTATTTCTGCGCGGCCAGCGCTTCTTTTACCCAGCCGTCAAACTGCTGCTGGTGGGCTTTGATCCAGCCGTCAACGTGACCCTGAACATCGGCCTCGGACGATTTGCCTTCATGCATCATCGCGTTCTGCGCGTTGATATCCGCCAGCGGTACCTTCATGATGGCGAACAGCTTCGCCGCCGCCGGGTTTTTCTCTGCCCAGGCTTTGTTGGCGACAATGTGCATGGTGTTCACCGGGAAGCCATAGTTCGCGCCGTTCGGCAGTTTGGTATCAATGTCTTTCTGCTCGCCCGGCAGGGAAGAGAACGGCACCTGTAACCAGACAACATCTTTACCCGGCTTCATCACGTCGCTCACCCAGTACGGCGTCCAGGTGTAGTACAGAATCGGCTTGCCTTCTTTGAAGCGGGTGATGGTGTCGGCCATCATCGCGGCATAGTTACCGTGGCTGACGTCGACGGTTTTTTCCAGATCGAACGCTTTGTTCTGGTGGTTAATCACCGCTTCACAACCCCAGCCTGGCGAACAACCCATCATGTCAGCTTTGCCGTCGCCGTTGGTATCAAAGATTTTGGCGATTTTCGGGTCTTTCAACTGGGCGAGGTTAGTGATCTTGTACTGCTCGGCGGTTTTCTTGTCGATCAGATAACCCTGCGCGGCGCCCGTCACGAATACCCCCTCGCGATAGAACTTTTTGTCTCCGCCCGCAGCGGCGTACATATCATCATGCAGCGGCTGCCAGTTCACGGCGGTAAAAGTTGCATCGCCAGAGGCAATGGAGGTGTAACCGACGTTGTAATCAACTTCGCTTGGCTTATTGACGGTATAACCCAGTTTCTCCAGCGCGCGGCTGACCAGCAGCGTCTGGAAGGTTTCTTCGGTGATGGTGCTCTGCACCGGCTGTACGGTAACGCCTTTGCCCGGCAGGTCGGCAGCGAATGCGCTGGTAGAGACAAGGGTGGCAAACGCTGTGGCAAATAGAATGTTATGTCGCATCGTTGTTCCTTATTACACTTCATCTTTCAAGCTGCCTCTTTGTTGGCTGCACCCATGCACCCCGGTCACGTACTGCGTGTACGCTCCTGGGGACACATTCGTTTGCCGCCGCGATGCAACTTGAACGATTTTGTGTAAGCTAATGAATTGTAGACCCGGTAAGCAATGCGCCACCGGGCAACGGGTGAATTACTTAACGAAAGGGCGAGTGATAAGCCCAACGGGACCGGTGGTATACCAGCGGCGGTTGCCACGGCTGCGCGAGTCGCGACCAACGGCCTGGGTCAGGCGGTCCAGAATGATAGCGAGGATCACAATACCGACCCCGCCGACGGTTGCCAGCCCCATGTCGAGGCGGCCAATACCACGCAGCACCATCTGACCAAGCCCGCCGACGGCAATCATAGAGGCGATCACTACCATGGAGAGGGCAAGCATGAGCGTCTGGTTAACACCCGCCATAATGGTGGGCATGGCCAGCGGTAGCTGTACTTTGAACAGCATCTGACGCGGACTGGCGCCAAATGAGCGTGAGGCTTCGATCAAATCTGCCGGAACCTGGTTAATCCCCAGAATGGTCAGACGCACAATCGGCGGCAGGGCAAAGATAATGGTCACTACCACCCCCGGCACGTTACCGATACCGAACAGCATCACGATTGGCACCAGATAGACGAACGCAGGCGTCGTTTGCATCGCATCCAGCAGCGGGCGGACAATCTTCGCCGCACGCGGACTGCGCGCCAGCCATATCCCCAGCGGCAAACCGATGACCACGCAGAACAGCAGGGCGGTCAGCACCAGCGCCAGGGTAATCATCGCCTGTGACCAGGCGCCAATCGCGCCGATGGCAATCAGGGACACCAGCGTGGCGGCCCCCATCCCCAGGCCGGAGATCTGCCAGGCGATCAGTGCGAAAATGATAATCGCCACCGGAGCTGGCATACCCAGCAACAGCTGCTGGAAGCCATTGAGAATGTAATCCACCGGTACACGGATGCCCTGGAAAACGGGGCGGAAATGCGTAACGACCCAGTCGATCCCTTCAGTGACCCAGCTGTCCAGCGGGATCAGCGTCTTATGGAACGGGTCCATAATATTAAAATGTTCTGGCGCAGGCGCGGGAGCGCTGGTCAGCCAGTCTGCGCCGCCGCCATCGGCAGGCGCGCCCGAAGGCGTTCCCCAGGCGTCGGCGGATTGCGCGGCGCTATCCGCCGCTGGCGCGGTATCCCACGGATTAGTTTGTTCAGCCATTGTTTGCCCCCTCGCGATCTAAAGCCTGTAGCAGCATGCGTTTTGAAATAATGCCGACATACTGTTGTTCCTCGTCGACAACCGGCACCGCACAAGGCGCCTGTCCAACATGAGAGAGCAACTCGCTAAGAGGTGTTTGCGCATCCACCGCCAGTGACTCGTCAATAAGCGCTGCTTCAATACCTTGCGCCTGGCTTAATGCCACTTTTAATGAGTCGATGGAAACAATGCCGACAAACTTATTACCGCGTTCAATCACATAACCAAACTCACGGTCTTCATCCTGCAATAATTTCAGTGCGGAACGCGGACCAAAACCTGGCGTTTTACGAATTAATCCCACCGGGCTGCGGCGGGCAATATCTTTGGCGCTGAACACCTGGCTAATATCGACCCCACGGAAGAAGGTGCGGACATAATCATTCGCCGGGTTATTCAGAATTTCATCTGGCGTTCCCACCTGAACGACTTCGCCGTTTTGCATAATGGCAATACGATCGCCAATACGCATCGCTTCATCGAGATCGTGGGAAATAAAAACGACGGTACGCTGATGTTTTGCCTGTAGTTTTACCAGCTCATCCTGCATCTCGGTACGAATTAAGGGATCGAGCGCCGAGAAGGCCTCATCCATTAACAGAATGTCAGGGTTGATCGCTAATGCGCGGGCCAGACCGACACGCTGGCGCATACCGCCGGAGAGTTCATCCGGGTAGCCGTGCGCATAATTCTCCAGCCCCACCTGGCGTAAGGCATCCAGCGCTTTTTCACGGCGCTCTTCAGCGGCAACGCCGGCTAATTCCATGCCGAATGCCGTATTATCCAGTACGGTCATGTGCGGCATTAATGCAAATGACTGGAAAACCATCGCAATTTTCTTTCTGCGCACCTCGCGAAGCTCGGCGTCAGATATTTTTGCAATATCAACGCCGTCGATCAGCACTTGCCCGCGGGTGGGTTCAATCAGGCGATTGAGAAGGCGTACCATTGTGGATTTACCCGAACCGGATAATCCCATGATGACAAAAATCTCGCCTTCTTCAATGGCCAGACTGGCGTCTTTAACGCCAAGCGATAGCCCTGTTTTATCCAGAATTTGCTCTTTCGAAAGTCCTTTTTCAATATATTTGAAAGCTCGCTGCGGATGCTCACCAAATATCTTATAGAGATTCTTAACTTCTAATTTAATTGCCATGCAATAGAAAGATTCCTGTTATTTATTATGTCGATACGATACCTGATAGAAATAGTCACCTTTTTCTACCCTAACATACTGAGAATCTGAGACAACCCTGAATTTCCCTCAGACACAAATATTGCCGGAGGCCATTTGCCGGGATTTCCCATGATATAAGGGCTGAGCGGGAGTGGGGGGAGAGCGATATTTTTTGTAACGACCACCGAAAATGCGCCTGAATTGCTGAAATTCAGGCGAATAATGTGGCAGATATTGAGTGTAGATCACACAGAAATAATTGTGTGATAAAAACGTGATCCCGTTAAAATATTATCGCGGAAGTGTGATCGATATTTACCGCGATAATCGCCGTCAAAAATTCCAGTCTTCGTCTTCGGTTTCGATGGCTTTTCCCATCACATAGGAGGAGCCTGAACCGGAGAAGAAATCATGGTTTTCATCCGCATTCGGTGACAGCGCAGCAAGTATGGCAGGATTGACCTCCGCCATTTCTGCGGGGAATAACGCTTCGTAGCCCAGGTTCATCAACGCTTTATTGGCGTTGTAACAGAGAAAGGCGTTAACGTCTGCCACCCAACCGGTTTCGGCATACAGTTCTTCCGTATAGCGAGACTCGTTGTCATACAGCTCCATCAGCAAATCAAGAGCGAAATGCTTCAATTCGTCGCGTTCGGATTCCGACAGTTTCTCCAGCCCTTTTTGGTATTTATAGCCGATGTAATACCCATGTACCGCTTCGTCACGAATAATCAGACGAATCAGGTCGGCGGTGTTGGTCAGCTTGCCCCGGCTGGAAAAATACATTGGCAGCCAGAAGCCGGAATAGAACAGGAAAGATTCCAGGAATACGCTGGCGATTTTCTTTTTCAGCGGATTGTCGGCGGTGTAATGTTGCAGGATAATCTGCGCCTTGCGTTGCAGCGGCGCATTTTCCTCACTCCAGGCATAGGCCGCGTCTACGTCTTTCGTCTGGCAAAGCGTAGAGAAAATCGAGCTGTACGAGCGGGCATGTACCGCTTCCATAAAGCTGATGTTTGACAGCACCGCCTCTTCATGCGGCGTCAGCGCGTCCTGCATCAACGCGGGGGCCCCGGCGATATTCTGAATGGTGTCGAGCAGCGTTAATCCGGTAAACACGCGGATGGTAAGCTGCTGCTCGGCGGCGCTCAGCGTCTGCCAGGCGGGGATATCATTGGAAAGCGGCACCTTTTCCGGCAGCCAGAAGTTGCTGGTCAGGCGGTTCCACACTTCCAGGTCTTTATCATCCTGAATCTTGTTCCAGTTGATGGCGCTCACGCGTGATAGTTTCATCCTGCTCTCCTTATAGCGCGCATGATACGCAGCCTTCTATTTCAGTACCTTCCAGCGCCAGCTGACGCAGACGGATGTAATACAGCGTTTTGATCCCTTTTCGCCACGCGTAAATCTGGGCTTTGTTGATATCGCGGGTTGTCGCGGTATCCGGGAAGAACAGCGTCAGCGACAGTCCCTGATCAACGTGGCGTGTGGCTTCGGCATAGGTATCAATGATTTTTTCAGGGCCGATTTCATAGGCGTCCTGGTACATGTCCAGGTTCTCATTGGTCATAAACGGGGCCGGGTAGTAAACGCGTCCGGTTTTTCCTTCTTTGCGGATCTCTATCTTTGACACGATCGGGTGAATGCTTGACGTCGCGTGGTTGATATAGGAAATGGAACCGGTCGGCGGCACCGCCTGTAAATTCTGGTTATAGATGCCGTAGCGCATCACCTCATCCCGCAGCCGTGCCCACATTTCGCGGCCCGGAAGCGTAATGCCGCTACGGGCAAAGAGCGCACGAACCGTGTCGGTTTTCGGCTGCCAGTCGCCCTGCAAATATTGTTCGAAATACTCGCCGCTGGCATAGCGCGATTGTTTGAATCCGGCGAAGGTTTTACCGCGTTCACGCGCCATCATCATTGAGGTATTCAGCGCGTGCCAGGTCACGGTGTAGAAATAGAGGTTGGTGAAATCCAGCGCCTCCGGGCTGCCGTAGGCAATGCCTTCTCGCGCCAGATAACCGTGCAGATTCATCTGCCCCAGGCCAATCGCGTGTGACGCGGCGTTTCCGGCTTCAATTGACGGTACGCTGCGGATATGGCTCATATCCGACACCGCCGTCAGGCCGCGAATCGCCGTTTCCACCGTGCGGCCAAAATTCGGGGAGTCCATCGTATGGGCGATGTTCAGCGAACCGAGGTTGCAGGAGATATCATGCCCGGTCTGCGCGTAATCCAGATTTTCATCATAGGTGGAGGCGCTGTTGACCTGCAAAATCTCCGAGCACAGGTTGCTCATGTTGATGCGACCAGCAATCGGATTCGCGCGGTTTACCGTATCCTCGTACATGATGTAGGGATAGCCTGACTCAAACTGGATTTCCGCGAGCCGCTGGAAAAATTCGCGCGCGTTGATGTACTGCTTGCGTACGCGTTCATCGGCGAGCAGCTCATCGTACCGTTCGCTAATGGCGATATCTCCGAACGGTTTGCCGTAAATGCGTTCGACATCGTAAGGCGAGAACAGCGCCATCTGCGCGTTTTCTTTCGCCAGACGGAACGTTACGTCCGGGATCACCACGCCCAGCGACAGCGTTTTAATGCGGATCTTTTCATCGGCGTTTTCGCGTTTAGTGTCGAGAAAACGCAGGATATCCGGGTGGTGCGCATGCAGATACACGGCGCCCGCCCCCTGACGCGCCCCTAACTGATTGGCGTAAGAAAAGGCGTCTTCCAGCATCTTCATTACCGGGATCACGCCTGAGGACTGGTTCTCAATACGCTTGATCGGCGCGCCCGCTTCACGAAGATTCGAGAGCAAAAACGCCACGCCGCCGCCGCGCTTGGAAAGCTGTAGCGCCGAGTTAACCGCCCGACCAATGGACTCCATATTGTCTTCAATGCGTAACAGGAAGCAGGAGACCAGCTCGCCGCGCTGTTGTTTGCCGCAGTTTAAGAAGGTCGGCGTGGCTGGCTGAAAGCGCCCGGAGAGGATTTCATCGGTAAGCTGCATCGCCAGCGCTTCATTGCCCTGCGCCAGCGTCAGCGCCACCATTGTCACCCGGTCTTCAAAGTCTTCAAGGTAGCGTTTGCCGTCGAACGTTTTCAGCGTATAGCTGGTGTAATATTTCCACGCGCCAAGGAACGTCTGGAAGCGAAAACCGCTGGCGTGGGCGTGAGCAAACAGCTTCACCACGAAAGCGCGATCGTAGCGGGTTAAAACGCTTTCGTCGTAATAGCCTTCGCGAAGCAGATACTCCAGGCGCTCGTCCTGGCTGGCAAAGGAGACGGAATTGGGGCGGACATGGGTGGCAAAGAACACCTCCACCGCCTGCCGATCCTTGTCGAACTGAATATGGCCTGCTTTATCGTACAGATTCAGCATGGCATTCAGCGCGTGATAATCCATCGTTTCTTGCTTCACACGTTCTGCGGTTGTCGTTGCCAAAATTCGCTCACTCCTTTTCGGACGTTGTCGATGTCGCTTTGCGTTCCCATCAGTTCAAAGCGGTACAGCCAGGGGACGCCGCATTTTTGTGAAATGACCTCGCCAGCGCGACCGTAAGCCTCGCCAAAGTTACGGTTGCCGGAGGCGATCACGCCGCGAATTAACGCCCGGTTATGTTCATCATTTAAAAAGCGGATCACCTGTCGTGGAACCGCGCCTGCCGTACCGCCGCCGCCGTAAGAGGGGACGACCAGAATGTAAGGTTCGTCTACCCTGATTCGCTCGCGTTCATTAAGCGGAATGCGAATAGCGGGCAGCCCCAGACGCTGCATAAAGCGGTGCGTATTTTCGGAGCTGCTGGAAAAGTAGACGAGTTGGCTCATGCGCTGGCCACGCGCGCATCAGGATGCAGACGGTTGATCATATCCGGGCGGAAGCCTGACCAACTGGTATCGCCCGCGATGACCACCGGCAGCTGGCGAAAACCTTTTTCCCGCAGGGTATCTGCCGCGTCGGGAACCAGATCGACGTTCACCATCTCAAAGTCAAATCCACGGCTTTCCATCGCCCGTTTGGTGGCGTGGCACTGAACACAGTCGTTACGAGTGTAAATAGTAATGCGCATGATTCGTATTTCCATTTAAAATGAGAGAACGGCGCGATGATATGCGTCGGGTTGTGTGTGTCTTGATAGAGAGAATACTAGATGTAGATGAATAAAGTTTCAACCACACAAGATATGGGAAATATCGATTAATTTGCTTCTGCTGATTAGCTCAGCGGGGATGGGGGGGTATGGTTAAACGTCGCCCGATGGCGCTTACGCTAATCGGGCCTACGGTGTAGGCCGGATAAGGCGTTTACGCCGCCATCCGGCAATAGCGGGTTTACATCCGCATCCCAACAGCCAGACGGTTGAAGCAGTTCATCAGACTGATAGCAAAAGTCAGATCGCTGATTTCATGGGCGCTGAAACTTTCGAGTAGCGGCAGATACGCGTCATCTTCGGCATGCGTTCTTGCGATATCCGTGACGGATTCCGCCCAGGCCAGCGCCGCACGCTCCTGTTCGCTGAAGTGATGGCTTACCCGCCACCCGGCCAGCGCATCCAGTTTGCTTTGCGCCACGCCGGATTTACGCAGGGCTTTGCTGTGCATCTCCAGACAAAATGCGCAACCGTTGATCTGTGAGATACGCAGATAAATCAGTTCCATCAGCGTGGTGTCCAGCGCGCTGTTTTCCAACGCTTTTTTAGCCTGGCCCAGCGCACTATAGACTTCAGGGCTAAGTTCATAATAGGGCTGACGTAATGTCGTCATCATACTTCTCCTCGTTTAGACGTCAGCAATGTAGCACTATAATGGACTGCTAAAGAGAGCCATATTTTTATGAAAAAAGCAGACCATAAAGGATCGTTCACCTGTGCCACGCTATCAGCAAATCGCCCGTCAGTTAAAAAACGCCATTGAGCATGGCGAACTCAAGGCCGGGGCGCGTTTGCCGTCCAGCCGGACATGGTCGCAAGAGTTAGGCGTTTCACGCTCGACGGTCGAAAACGCGTACGGCGAGCTGGTGGCGCAAGGCTGGCTGGAGCGGCGCGGGCAGGCCGGTACGTTTGTCAGCGGGCATGTACGTCCAGAAAAAACGGTCGCTACGCCTGCCGTTTTCGCCGGAGAAAGCCAGACGCCCGATCCATTTCAAATGGGATTACCTGCGCTGGATCTTTTCCCGCGTGAGATTTGGGCGCGGGTGATGGGGCGTCGCCTGCGTACGCAGACCCGTTTTGATCTCGCGTTGGGCGACGTCTGCGGCGAAGCGGTTTTGCGCGAGGCCATTGTCGATTATCTGCGGGTGTCGCGCAGTATTGAATGCCTGCCGGAACAGGTGTTTATCACTTCCGGCTATGCGTCCTCAATGACCCTTATCCTGCGCGCACTGGCGAAACCTGGAGAAGGCATGTGGGTTGAAGATCCCGGGTTTCCCCTTATTCGCCCGGTGATTGCCCAGGAAAATGTCGGGCTGATGCCGGTTCCGGTCGATGATCATGGACTGAATGTGGCGGCAGGCATTCACGATTACCCGCAGGCGCGTTTTGTGTTGTTAACGCCGGCCCACCAAAGCCCGCTCGGCGTGGCGCTCTCTTTAACCCGTCGCCGCCAGTTACTTGAATGGGCGGCGAGCGCGCAGGCATGGATTATCGAAGACGATTATGACAGTGAATTTCGTTACCACGGCAAGCCGCTTCCGCCGCTGAAAAGCCTCGATGCGCCGCAGCGGGTGATCTATGCCGGAACGTTCAGCAAGTCGCTGTTTCCGGCGCTGCGTACCGCATGGCTGGTGGTTCCGCTTAATCAGGTGGCGCATTTTCGTCAACTGGCGGGGCTGATGGCCTGTAGCGTGCCGGTGCTGTGGCAGCAGACGCTGGCGGATTTTATCCGCGATGGTCATTTCTGGCGGCATTTGAAAAAGATGCGCCAGCATTACGCCAGGCGACGGCTTTGGATGGAAGAGGCGCTGCGTGAGCAGGGATTCGCCGTTGTCCCGCAGGAAGGCGGCATTCAGCTGGTGGTTGCGGTGGATGCTGATGACCGGTTGCTGACGGCGAAAGCCAATCAGGCCGGACTGGCGGTGCAGGCATTGAGCCGCTGGCGGCTTCAGTCAGAAGGAAGGGGAGGACTGCTGCTGTCGTTTACCAACATCACTTCAGCGGAAATGGCAAAACAGGTCGCACGTCAGCTACGGGAAGCCATAACCGACACGCCGTCGGCCGGATAAGACGCTCTGCGTCGCATCCGGCAAGATTCCCCGTTAACGGCGTAAACTTAACAGCGCCCCGACAACGATGCCGACAGCGGCGGCTGTCCCCATGCTGCACCAGGGTTTTTCTCGCACAAAGGTATCCGCGCATCCTACGGCATCACGCGCCGCCTGTTCTACTCGCGTGCGGCCATGCATACGGGCACGGGTTTCTTTCAGCAATGCCTGCGCTTTGCGCCGCGCGGTTTCCGCTTCATCTTTGGCATCGCTTCCCCATGATTTCAGCACGTCTTCAAGGGTATCGGCTAATTGACTGACATCGTTCTGAATATCCTGAACATTTTCATCGGCGTCTTTTCGGCTCGGTCGGTTAAACATATGATCCTCCATTGATTTCGATGTGAACTTCAGTGTAGTCCATATTTTTTATCTTCTGAGGCGCGTCACGGTATATTCGCGAGTTTATGGATTTTTCTGAAAGCGTTGCTAATGCTGGATCGGGTAAGGTAAGCCCGCAGTAAAGGATAACGAGGATAAAATATGTATTTACGACCCGATGAGGTGGCGCGCGTACTTGAAAAAGTGGGTTTTACCGTAGATGTGGTAACACAGAAAGCATACGGTTATCGACGTGGCGAAAATTATGTGTACGTTAATCGTGAAGCGCGTATGGGGCGTACCGCATTAGTGATTCATCCGACGCTAAAAGAACGCAGTTCTTCACTGGCAGAACCCGCTTCGGAAATTAAAACCTGCGATCATTATCATCAGTTCCCGCTTTATTTAGGCGGAGAAATTCACGAACATTACGGCATACCGCACGGCTTTAGTTCACGGATTGCGCTTGAGCGCTATTTGCATGGACTGTTTGGCGAAGCAAAACCAAATTCAAACTAATGAAGCGACTGGCCTTGCCAGTCGCGAAGAAAGCGGATCTCAGGCTTTGGCCTGGTGGTAGCTGCTGACTTTGAACAGGCGGCGGCAATAATCAAGGAAGTAGCCGTAAACCGCGCCCATCAGCATGGATATCACGATATTCGAACTGACTGCCGCTGTAATCTGGTGCCAGTCTGCGCCGACCGTCAACAAAATCGCGACATAAACCGGAGACTGGAAGGTGACGTAAGCCAGTACATCCGCCAGATTCTTCACCCAACTCGCCGGGCTCGCCTTACGCGCAACGCGCATAATCGCATCACGATACATTCCATAGGGCCACGCGATCAGAATATTGACCGGAATGGCGACCAGACGGGAAGACAGCGACTGTTCAAAGGTCATTCCAGAGAGGAATATCTCGATCAACATGTTCACGACAGAACAATAAACAACCATCGCGAACGTGTCTGCGACTGCATGACGCAAGCGTGACTGCGGTGAGAACATGTTAATGCTCCTTGTAAAAGGGTAAAAATCGCCATTGAACGTGTGGTTGTAGTGATTTAGCGTAGTGCTTTCGCTAATGTATAGCGTATATCTCTATATAATAACTAGCAACTAGTGTAAAATTTTTATTTATTGCCTTTTTGTCGATAAAATACTCTGCCGGTGTCTGTTTTTTGTTCGTTTCGGGATTTTCGTTGTCCGCCGTGACTAATGTTTTCCAAATCAATGGCTTAACTTTTATTGTTTTTTTCGGCATTTTGCGCAAGCGAGGCGGGAGCGAAAGGGCATCGACGGCTGCTGTTGTGTACGCCGGGGAGGGGCCGCTTTTTTAATTTTGCAGGCGTACGTTATTCTGGCTGATATATAACGGCGAAGGCGAATAAATATAAGCGGCGGTGTGCAGGCCGGATATTACTGTATATCCCACTCTCTGGAAATATAATCAATAATCGAATATACTTTCTGGCGTAATACTTGTTTTCCCCTGCGTTAAAAGGTTTTATTGTTATGACTTTGATGTTACAGAATTTAAATAATATCCGTACACTGCGCGCAATGGCCCGCGAATTCTCCATTGACGTTCTTGAAGAAATGCTCGAAAAATTCAGGGTTGTCACTAAAGAAAGACGCGAAGAAGAAGAAGAGCAACAGCGTCTGCGCGCTGAACAGCAAGAGAAAATTAATACCTTTCTGGAGATGATGAAAGCCGACGGCATCAATCCAGAAGACTTATTAAATATGGGGGCGGCAACGCCGCGTTCAGGTAAAAAACGTCAGCCGCGCCCGGCGAAATATCGTTTTACCGATTTTGATGGTGAGACGAAAACATGGACTGGTCAGGGGCGTACGCCTAAGCCGATTGCCCAGGCGCTGGAGGCGGGGAAATCTCTGGATGATTTTCTGATCTAATTTCGCGGTATTTTGCCGGATGAGACGGTGCTTATCCGGCTGATATCAACCTGGTCAGTACAAACCACCCGGCCCGCCGGGGACTGCGGCGATTCTGGCGCTACCGCTTAATGTGCTCGCCGGTTCCAGGGCATCTTTTCGAGCAGTCGCGCCATGCCGCAGAAACCCGTGAATCCCGCCAGCATTAACCCGGCGCCAACAAAGCCGCTGATCAGGAAGAAACCGCTACTGACGGTGTAACCCAGCGCAACGCCCAGTAGAACCAGCCCTCCGGCGGCAATTTGCACCTGACGCATCAGCGGCAGCGGCTGAGACTTATCTTCCGCCACGGGCAGGCCCGCAGCTTTCCAGCCTTCGATTCCCCCCTCCAGCAGCCAGACTTCTGCGGGGGCGGCGACCGCCTGGAGCGTTGCGGCATTGCCGCTGGTACGCCTGCCTGACTGACAGTGAAAGATGACGCGTTCAGCCCGTAACGCCGCCGGAAAAGCGCCGTGCTCAAGCGTGGAGAGCGGCGCCAGCTGCGCGTCGGGAATATGTTCGCGCAGGTATTCATCGGCGTCACGGATATCAATCAGCGTTGCCCCTTGTGCTATCAGCGCCTGTGCTTCGCGCGGGGAAATCGTCCCGGTTGTCATGGTTTCTCCTGGTGGACAATACGGTGTATTTAGCAGCGTAAATCAGCTTCCTGGCAGCGTAAAGGGTGTAAATGAGGAATGTCTTGTTCGCCTTACAGTTTGCGCCAGCAATATGTCATGCCGTTTCCCTGTTAAGCCGCTTCCCTCTGCTACACTCTCTGGGTGTCTATTGTGTACAACCGAGGTAAATATGGGTCTCTTCAATTTTGTGAAAGATGCGGGCGAAAAGCTCTGGGATGCCGTAACCGGAAATCATGATAAAGATGATCTGGCGAAAAAGGTGCAGGAACACTTAAACAAAACCGGTATTCCTGATGCCGATAAAGTCAATGTGCAGGTGACGGACGGTAAAGCGACGGTAACGGGCGACGGTTTAAGTCAGGAAGCGAAAGAAAAAATCCTCATTGCGATCGGGAATATTTCCGGGATCGGCAGTGTGGAAGATCAGGTTAAAACGTCAGCGCCTGCGGCGGAGAGTCAATTTTATACGGTGAAATCAGGCGACACGTTGAGCGCTATTTCAAAACAGGTTTACGGTAATGCCAACCTGTACAACAAAATCTTTGAAGCGAATAAACCGATGCTGAAAAGCCCGGATAAAATATATCCCGGGCAGGTTTTACGTATCCCGGAAGAGTAACCGGACTCAGCTCTGTTCCTGCTGAAGTTTACCGGCCATCGCCTGTTGAATAATCGGAATTGGCGTCAGTAAATGCTGGCGCATTAATTCGCTGGCGCGTGCGGCATCGCGCGCCAGAATAGCCTCCATAAGCGCCCGATGCTGAATATGTTTATCTTCGAGCATTTCAACGGACAGAACCGTTTTGCGCAGCCAGATAAAACGGTAGCGTGCCGCCAGATCGAAAAGTCGCTCGCGCATTTGCAGCAGATAATGTGAACCGCAACCGGCAACAATGGCCGTATGAAATGCCTGATGGCGCTGATCCCACTCATCCAGCATACGTTCGCTGGCATCGCTCGATTCCAGTTTGTTGAGCATATGCGCCCTGGCGAGAATATCGGCTTCCCACTCATCGCCGCCACGCGCAATAGCCAGTTGCACCAGCATGGCTTCCATATTGGCGCGGGCATCGAAAATATCGAGCAGTTCCTGCTCCGACATCGACGCCACACGATAGCCTTTCTGGTTCACCACCGTGACCAGCCGTTCCGCCACCAGTTGAGAAAGCGCCTCCCGCAACGGCCCCACGCCTAACTCATAGCGTGATGTTAACAGACTCATGCGCAGCTTCTCATCGGGCTGATAAACGCCGCGAATAATATCGTTTTTGAGCCATCGGTATCCATCTATGGCCGTCGGTTGGGCAGAGGCGGTCATGGTACAACTCCTGAATAGCATTGGGCTGATATCCCGGCGCGCGCCGGGACACAGGTCTAACGCGTATTTTGCAACGGCGTTTTTTGCCACAATACCAGTTTTTTCCAGCGGGACATAATCGGCACGGTACAAATGATCCCCAGTCCTAACAGCCCGGTAGAAATCACCTCCAGCTGTTGCGCCGGTCGGAATAGCATCACCACCAGCACAAAGCAGATAAAAGCGATAACCAGCCAGGTCAGCCACGGATAGAGCCACATTTTCAGCTTAATTTCGCTCCCTTCCGCCAGCAGGATTTTCCGCATTCTGAGCTGGGAAACCGCAATCACCAGGTAGACGAGCAGGGCGATCGCGCCGGAGCTGTCGATCAGGAATTTAAACACTTTCGCCGGGGCGTAATAATTTACCACCACCGTGAGAAATGCCGCCCCCGTGGATAACAGCACCGCCACATACGGCGTCCTGCTGCGGTTGAGTTTGCCCATAACGGCGGGCGCATCGCCACGACGGCTGAGGGAGTAGAGCATTCTCGACGCCGTATACAGCGCGGAATTCAGGCAACTGGTGACTGACAATAAAATCACGCAGTCCATGATCGCTTTGGCATAAGGAATATTCAGCAATTCCAGTACCGAACGGTAGGAACCAACGTCTTTGAGTCCCGGCATGTTCCACGGGATGAGCGCGACCACCACGAAAATAGAGCACAGGTAGAAGATTGAAATACGCCAGATCACCGAGTTGGTGGCGCGCACGATATGCTTATCCGGCGTGTCGGACTCGGCGGCGGCAATCGTGACAATCTCTGCGCCCATAAATGAGAACATGGTGATCAGCATCGCGCTCAGTACCGCGCCGAAGCCATTGGGCATAAAGCCGCCGTGATCCCACAGGCGTGAAACGCCGCTCACGTCTGCGTAGGGATAAAAGCCGCTAATTGCCGCCGCGCCCAGCGCGATAAACGCCAGAATGGCAATCACTTTGCACAGCGCCAGCCAGAATTCGAACTCGCCGTAATTTTTGACGCTCAGCAAATTACTGCCGGTTAATGCGATGGTGATCGCCAGAGAGAACAGCCAGATGGGGACGCCCGGTATCCATGAATGCAGGATGATGGCGGCAATATTGGCCTCCAGCGGGATAACCAGCACCCAGAACCACCAGTACAGCCAGCCGATGGTGTAGCCCGCCCAAGGGCCGATGGCTTTATCCGCATAAGTTGAGAAAGAGCCGGTATCCGGCGTGGCGACGGCCATTTCGGCCAGCATTCGCATAATCATAACGACCAGCAACCCGGCAAACAGGTAAGCCAGCAGTACCGCAGGCCCGGCTTGCGCAATTGCGACGCTGGAACCGACAAACAGACTGGCGCCAATGACGCCGGCGATAGACAGCATGGTGACGTGGCGGGATTTCAGTCCGCCACCTAAAGCATGTGATTCTGACAATTGCCCCATCTTCTTACCCCGTTATTGTTATTGAAGCTGTTGGCTGCTCTTGATGCGTAGGCCCGGTAAGCGGAGCGCCACCGGGCATCACAACATTGCCGGATGGCAGCGCAAGCGCCTTATCCGGCCTACAACGACCTAACCTTGCTTCGCCTCATCAAAACACTGGGCGATGATGTCCAGCCCTTGCTGAATTTGCGCTTCTTCGATAGTCAGCGGCACCAGAATGCGCAGCACGTTGTAGTACGGCCCGCAGGAGAGCAGGATCAGCCCTTTATCACGGGCGCGGGCGACGATGTCGGCGGTCAGCTTCGCGTCCGGTTTGCTGCGATCGCCATTTTCAAACAGCTCAATGGCGATCATCGCTCCCGGGCCGCGCACGTCGCCAATCTCGCGGTGCGTTTCAGCAATATTCAACAGCCCTTTACGCAGGGTTTGCCCCAGGTCTTTGGCTTTTTGCAGCAGGTTTTCCTGCTCGAAAATGTTCAGTACCGCCAGCGCGGCGGCGCAGGCGAGAGGATTACCGGCGTAGGTGCCGCCCAGACCGCCCGGCGGGATGGCGTCCATCACATCGGCGCGACCGGTCACTCCCGCCAGCGGAAAGCCGCCGGCAATCGATTTGGCGAAGGTGGTGAGGTCCGGGGCGACGCCCGTCTGTTCCATCGCGAAAAGCGTACCGGTACGCCCCGCGCCGCTTTGCACTTCATCGGCAATGAGCATGATCCCGTGTTCGTCGCAGAGTGCGCGCAGACGTTGCATAAAAGTGGGCGAGGCCGCATAAAAACCGCCTTCTCCTTGTACCGGTTCAATGATGATGGCGGCAATATCTTCCGGCGCGGCATCGTTTTTAAAGATGCGCTGGATGCTGGCAATCGCATCATCATCACTGATGCCGTGCAGGGCGCAAGGGTAGAGCGCGCGGTAAACGTGGCCTGGCATCAGCCCCATTCCGGCAGAGTAGGGATTGACTTTTCCGGTCAGCGATAGGGTGTAGTGGGTACGGCCATGATAAGCGCCGCTAAAAGCGATGGCGCCGCTACGCTTTGTCGCCGCACGGGCGATTTTCACCGCGTTTTCCACCGCTTCGGAACCGGTAGTCACCAGTAGGGTTTTCTTCGCGAAATCGCCTGGCACCTTCTGGTTCATGAGTTCGCACAGCTCCAGATACGGCTCGTAGGCGAGCACCTGAAAACAGGTATGCGACAGCTTTTTCAGTTGTGCTTCGACCGCCGAGACGATCTCCGGGTGCAGGTGCCCGGTATTCAACACCGCAATACCGCCTGCAAAATCGAGATACTCGCGGCCTTCTACATCCCAGACCCGGCAGTTTTCCGCGCGATCGGCAAAAATAGGGTGGATCTGTCCTACGCCGCGAGGGACGGCGTTACTGCGGCGATGCATTAATTCTTTATTGCTGCTCATCAGGTGTTCTCCAGTATTGTTTTTTTAAAGGCCGATACACATGTATTTGATTTCTAAATAATCTTCGATGCCGTACTTAGAACCTTCGCGGCCAAGACCGGAGGCTTTAATCCCGCCGAATGGCGCGACTTCGTTGGAGATAATGCCGGTGTTGATGCCGACAATGCCGTACTCCAGCGCTTCGCCGACGCGAAACACGCGGCTTAAATCGCGGGCGTAGAAATAGGCCGCCAGACCGAACTCGGTATCGTTCGCCTGCGCGATCGCGTCCGCTTCATCTTTAAAGCGGAATAGCGGGGCGAGGGGGCCGAACGTCTCTTCTTTAGCCACTTTCGCGTTATTGGGGACGTCCACCAGGATGGTGGGCTGGAAGAAGTTGCCGCCGAGCGCATGCGCCTTACCGCCGCAGAGCACTTTTGCGCCTTTCTCCAGCGCGTCGGCGATGTGCTCCTGCACTTTGGCTACCGCTTTTTCGTCAATCAGTGGCCCGGTGGTGACGTCTGCTTGCAGGCCGTCGCCGAGATGCAGCTTGCTCACCGCCTGCTGGAGTTTTTCCGCAAAGCGGTCATACACGCCGTCCTGTACATACAGGCGGTTAGCGCAGACGCAGGTCTGCCCGGCGTTGCGAAACTTAGAGGCCAGCGCGCCTTCTACGGCGTTATCCAGATCGGCGTCATCAAAGACGATGAACGGCGCGTTGCCGCCCAGCTCCAGCGACACCTTTTTGATGTCTTTCGCACACTGTTCCATCAGCTGACGGCCAATTTCGGTTGAGCCGGTAAACGACAGTTTGCGCACCAGCGGGTTGCTGGTCAGTTCATTGCCGACCGCTCCCGCAGAACCGGTGACGACGTTAAAGACGCCAGCGGGAACCCCGGCGCGGTTCGCCAGTTCAGCCAGCGCCAGGGCGGAAAACGGCGTCTGGCTGGCGGGTTTCAGAACCATCGTACAACCGGCCGCCAGCGCCGGGCCGGCTTTGCGGGTAATCATCGCCGAGGGGAAATTCCACGGCGTGATGGCGGCGGTAACGCCAATCGGCTGCTTGATAACGATCAGGCGCTTATCGGCCTGGTGGCCTGGAATCGTGTCGCCATAGATACGCTTACCTTCTTCGGCAAACCATTCAATAAAGGAGGCGGCATAGCTGATTTCTCCTTTTGCTTCCGCCAGCGGCTTCCCCTGTTCCAGCGTCATCAGACGGGCGAGATCGTCCTGGTGCTCCATCATCAAATTGAACCAGCGACGCAGAATATTCGCCCGCGCTTTGGCGGTGAGCGCGCGCCAGGCGGGCAGCGCGCGGTTAGCGGCGTCAATGGCTTCGCGGGTCTCTTCTGCCCCCATTTTCGGTACGCTGCCTAACGGCTGGCCGTTCGCTGGGTTGGTTACGGCGATTGTGTCGCCGCTTCTGGCGTCGCGCCATTGCCCCTCAATAAACGCCTGCTGGCGGAACAAGGTGGGATCGTTAAGTTGCATGATTGCTTCCTGTCTTAAAAGGGTTAACGGGTGAATGCGGCGTTTAATGAGTCCACGCGACGCGCCGCACGTAGCGTGCGTCCGGGATGACTCTGGCTTGCCAGCAGCGTCTGCACTTTGCTGACGATATGCGCCCCGATGGGAATGGCTGATGTGGCCGCCGGAGAGGGCGCATTGCAGGTGTGAATGGATCGTGGCGTGGTAACAAACAGGAAATCGTCGATCAGCTTGCCATCCGGCGATACCGCCTGCGCCCGTACGCCAGCAGGCCACGGCTGCAAATCTTTTAAGGTCAGGCTGGGGCAATATTTTTGCACCAGCCGCAGATAGCCGCTTTTGCACAGTGAGTTCTTCATCTCGCCAAGCCCTGAGCGCAGATTGTTTTGCAACACGCGGCGGATGCCGGACGAACCGAAAATTTCCAGCGTATCGGATAATGAAAAATCGCCTTTCCGGTAGCCTTCTCGTTTAAAAGCCAGCACGGCGTTAGGCCCGACGGTAACGCTGCCGTCGATCATCCGGGTGAGGTGGACGCCCAAAAACGGCATCGCCGGATCGGGAATGGGGTAGATCAAATGGTTAACGATTTGATTATGCTGCGACGCCAGGCGGAAATATTCGCCACGGAACGGGCAGATGATAAAACCGGGATCGACCCCCAGCATTTTAACCAGCCGGTCGGCCATCAGCCCGGAACAGCTAATCAGGGTTGAGGCTTCGTATATCTGCCCGCCCCGGGTTGTGATCACCACGCCCGCTGCATGTTCCTTCAGCGCGCAGACCTCCGCGTTGTAGACAATCTCACCGCCTTTGGCCTGGAAGATTTTCGCCATCGCCGCCGTCACGTCCCGGTAGCTGACAATCCCGCTGGAGGGGACAAAAATCCCTCCCAGACCGGTGATGTTCGGCTCCCGCTCCCGCAGTTCCGCCGCGCTTAACCACTCGCGTTCCAGGCCGTTTGCCGCCGTGCGATCCCACAGCGCCCGCATCCGCGTCATTTCCAGTTCGGATGTCGCCACCAGCATTTTCCCGCAGGTGTCGTAGCGAATGCCGTTTTGATCGCAAAAGGCTTTGGTGGCGCGATTTCCGGCGAGGCAAAACTGCGCTTTGAGGCTACCGGGAGTGTAGTAGACCCCGGCATGGATCACGCCGCTGTTGTGACCCGTCTGATGACAGGCCGGTTCGGACTCTTTTTCCAGCAGGGCGATGCTGGCGTCTGGATACACATCAATAAGCTGCATGGCGGTCGACATGCCGATAATGCCGCCGCCAATAATTACAAAATCATACATCCGCTCAATTCCTTCGTCTGACCGCGCTTATTGATGAGTCTGGTAGCAATGGGTGGAATAAGCGAAATAACCGCGCTGGCGCATCAGTTCACGGCGCAGATCCGGGTGTGGCGTAAAACGATCGCGCCCGTGCAGCCAGAACAGGTTGTTAATCAACAGGAATTTACCGACCGGCACCGGAACAGAGAGGATGTTTTTGCTGGTTTCCAGCGCATCGGAGAGATCGCTGAGCCAGACGCCCTCTTCAAAATCTTTTGGCTGGACGAACTGGTCGATATAGCGCATGACCGGGCGCCCCTGCTGGTCAACGTCAAATACCGGATGATAAACATCGTGGCTGACGTTTTTGCTCGGCGGCGCGGCAAAACGCATGGAGCGACGCGCCAGCGGGTGGCTGAAAAAGCGCTCCAGATGCTCCCAGTCATCAAGGTGTAGCAACAGTGAATTTCCGCCCGCCATATTTTGTTCGTCGATTTTCATCATCAGCACGTAGTCGGTAACTTCCTCAACGTAGGTGCCGTCGTTATGCAGCTCCATCACGCGGTGCGGTTGTCGCAGGTAGCTATCTGAATTATCGACGTTCTTCACCACAAAGCGCGCGTAGTACTGGCCGCTCATCGCATCGTAATTAGAACGCCCGATAAGGTGCGCCACCGCCGTCGCCAGCTTGACCATCTCGTCAGCCTGTTCTACGTTGTCGATCCCTTCGGCGTTGATCAGCAGTGCGCCTTCGGCGCGATCCAGCAGCGTTTTAATAAGCAGCGGCTGTAGCTGGTTGCCACATAAGGCGTCGAGGATCTGACCGACCTTAAAACGTAAAAAGGATTTGTATTCCAGCGCCTGTACCGGCCACTGTTCCACCTGCTGCAAAAATTGCGCCGTCGTTTTTGCGCTAAAGGTCAGCTCCAGCAGACGCGGCGACTGTACGGAAGGGGCGAAGGTAAATCCGGCGTCGCTGCGGGTGACACTATCAGCATTTGTTTTTACGGCGGTCAGTGCATTCATCAGAATCGATCCTCTCAGTAAATGGTCAGGGAGACATGGCGATGCTCATTTCGTAGCCATAAACTAAAAATATCTACATTTTTGATAAACGCATACAAAACTGACGATTTGTTTAATTTTTGTGATCAAAAACAACAAATATTTAACATTATAAATATCGGGGATTAAGAAATGAGACAGGATTTACATCCGCAGCCTAAACTGATTCTGTTTGTGAAATAGCAGACGAGCGGGAGACAGGGATTAAGCCATTGATAAAAAATCTATTCCGACGCCTTAAATGGATGAGTACCGGACTGGCATCGCTCATCAGGCATGTGGCGTTGACGCTGCTTGTGGTTCTGATCGTTTTTCTTGGCGTGCGGGTTTACCAGACAGAAAGCGGGCCCGATCTTCATCTCTGGCATACCTGGACCGGTAGCGAAATGTCTGCCAACGCGCTGGATAAGGCCACTTTTTCGCAGTACCTGGCGCGGGAAGAGGCGCTGTTTAGCCATCTGAAAACCGGGGTGACGGATAAGCTGAAGCCGGATGAGCAGACGCCCATCAACCGTTTTTACCATAACAGCCGGGTCTGGCCGCCGCAGTTTTCGCCTAACGGCAATCGCTCGTACGTACTCATGCCGCAGGGGAAACCGCGTGGCGTCGCCGTGTTACTGCATGGTTTAACGGATTCGCCCTACAGCATGAAATACGTTGCTAAGGATTATCAGCAGCATGGCTTTATCGCCGTTGTGCCGCGTCTGCCTGGGCACGGCACCGCGCCCGGCGCGTTAACGGCGGTGGAGTGGGAACAGTGGCTTGCCGCCTCGCGGCTGGCGGTTCGGGAAGCGACGCGGCTTGCGGGGCGAGATGTGCCATTGCATCTGGTGGGCTACTCAAACGGCGGGGCGCTGGCGCTCAAGTACACGCTGGACGCGCTGGAAGACAACACGTTGCGGCGTCCTCAGCAGCTTATCCTGCTGTCGCCGATGATCGGCGTGACGGCATTCGCCCGTTTTGCCGGACTGGCGGGTTTACCTGCGCTCTTTCCAGCGTTTGCCAAAGCGGCGTGGTTGAACGTCACGCCAGAATATAATCCGTTCAAATATAACTCGTTTCCGGTTAACGCCGCGCGTCAGTCTTATCTGCTGACAAAAGCATTACAACAGCAGATTTCGCGGGATGCGCGAAGCTCCCGCCTTAACGAACTGCCGCCGGTGTTGACCTTCCAGTCAATTATGGATTCCACGGTGAGCACCCGTGCAGTGGTGGATTCGTTTTATCGTTATCTTGGCAATAACGGCAGTGAGCTGGTGTTGTTCGATATCAATCAGGCCGCCAGTCTGCGTCCGCTGTTGCGCACCTCATCGTATACCGCCATTACTCAGTTGTTACCGCCTGCGCCGCGCAACTATCGCACGACAATTATCACGAATGCGACGCCGGAAACGCTGAATGTCGTGGCGCGCGATACCCCGGCCGGGGAGCATGTGGAGCAGGTTCAGCCGTTACCGTTGGCCTGGCCGCAGGAGATGTATTCGCTGTCGCATGTGGCGGTGCCGTTTCCGCTCAGCGATTCGCTGTATGGTCTGCAACCGGACGAACTGAACCGCTATGGAATCAGTATCGGGACTATCGCGCTGCGCGGGGAAACGTCCACGCTGGCGGTGGGGCTGGATACGCTGATGCGCGTGACGTCGAATCCTTTCTTCCCGTATATGCTACAACGGATTGAGGCGCGACAGTGATGATTGCCGGATGGCGCAACACCATCCGGCAATCCGTTACCCGATATCCACCTGTGGCTTATTGTTGCGCTTGCGAATAAGGCGCAGCAGCGGCGGGATGATAATCACCGCTATCGCCATCGTCAGCAGCGCTTTCGTCACACCGCTCTCCCACAAAATCGCCATATTGCCGTTGCTGATAGAGAGCGCGCGGCGCAGGTTCTGCTCCAGCATTTCGCCCAGCACAAAGCCGAGGATCAGCGGCGACATGGGGAAGTGCATTTTGCGCAGAATGTAGCCCAGTATGCCGAGCGCCACCATCAGCACCAGATCGAACGTGGTGCTGTGTACCGCGTACACGCCGACCGCAGACACGGCGGCAATCGCCGGGACAAGGAACCACAGCGGGATGGTCAGCATACGGGTGAACATGCCAATCAGCGGGATGTTCATGACCAGCAGCATCACGTTGGCGATCAGCAGCGCGGCGATCAGCCCCCAGACGATATCCGGCTGTTCGGTGAACATCGCAGGCCCTGGCGTGATGTTATACAGCGTCAGCGCTCCCATCATTACCGCCGTGGTGCCGGAACCCGGTACGCCGAGGGTCAGCATGGGGATGAATGAACCGCAGGCCGACGCGTTGTTAGCGGCTTCCGGTGCCGCCACGCCACGGATATCGCCTTTACCGAAGCTGTCGCTGTTGCCGCTGATCTTCTTCTCGGTCATGTAGGTGATGGCGCTGGCGATGGTGGCGCCTGCGCCCGGCAGCACGCCGACGAAGAAGCCAATCACCGATGAGCGTAACGTTGCGCCCACGCACTGCGCTCCTTCTTTGGCGTTAAACAACATGCGCCCGGTTTTGCGTACCAGTTTCTGGCCGCTGCTGGTATGTTCCAGCATTAATAGAATTTCTGAGACAGAGAACAAACCGATCACCACCACGATGAACTGCACACCGTCGGAGAGATGTACGCTGTCAAAAGTAAAGCGATAAACCCCGGTGTTGGCGTCTACGCCGACGGTCGCCAGACCCAGACCGATCAGCGCTGCCAGAAATGATTTCAGTGGATTTTGCGCCATCATGCTGCCGAGGCAGGCGATGGCAAAGACCATCAGCGCAAAGTATTCCGCCGGGCCAAACGCCAGCGACCATTGCGCCAGCAACGGCGCGAACAGGATGATCCCGCCGATGGCGATAAGCGATCCAAAAAATGAACTGACCGCCGAGATGGAAAGTGCGACGCCGCCGCGCCCCTGTTGCGCCATCGGATAACCATCGAGCGCGGTCATGATCGCCGCCGCATCGCCGGGCACGTTGAGCAGAATCGACGAAATACGCCCGCCGTATTCACAGCCGATATAAACCGTAGCCAGCAGGATCAGCGCGGACTCCGCAGGCAGATGCAGGGCGAAAGCCAGCGGCAGTAAAATCGCCACGCCGTTAATCGGGCCAAGACCCGGCAGCAGGCCGACAATGGTGCCGACGAAGCAGCCGATCAGCGCGATCACCAGGTTTTCCGGCGTCATTGCCACCGCAAAACCCTGAGAAAGATATATCCAGGTATCCATCGTTTCTCCGTTAACTCAGCCAGGCGCCGAGAGGTAAGGTGACGTCAAGCAGACGGTCGAAGGCATACCACAGCAGGATGCCGAGAACCGTGCCGGAAATGCCCGCAGCCGGGATTGTTGCGCCGAACAGAATGCCGATGACCAGGGTGAGAATGGCGGTGGCAACCGGGAAGCCCAGCCACTCAAATCCCCAGGCGTACATCAGCAGGACAATCACCATCGTGAGCAGCTTTTGCAGCACATGGTGGTGAGGCCAGCTAACGGTATCGGGATGACGCAATAACAGCGCCAGCGCGCAGAGCGCCATCAGACCGATAATGCCCAGCGGAAACGGGCGAGGGCCGACCGGTTCGTAGCTGTATTCACTCTGAATCTGCCAGGCGATGAACAGCCCGGCAACGCAGAGCAACAGCCAGATACCTGCAAAAATACGATCGCTCATGATTGCCCCCAGGTTTATTTCGCGAGGCCGAAGGCTTTCGCCTGCTCGCGGTAATCGGCGACCTGCTTTTTGACGTAGTCGTCAAGCTGCTTTCCGGTCATGTCGAATGCAAACAGGCCGCGCAGCTCGCGCTGCTTTTTAAACTCGTCGGTCTGCTGGAGCTTTTTGAAGGTCTCTACCCACCACTGGTAGTCGGCATCGCTGACTTTTGGCCCCACGTAGAAGCCGCGAATGATCGGCCAGACCAGGTCGTATCCTTGCTCTTTGGCGGTCGGGACGTTGGCTAACTGACCCGGCAGGCGTTCTTCAGAAAATACCGCCAGCACGCGAATTTTATCGCCGCTCAGGTAAGGCACCATTTCACTGAGATCGCCGGAAACCACCTGCACATGGTTGCCCATCAGCGCAGTGACCGGCTCGCCGCCGCCTTCAAACGCCACGTAGCGCATCTTGTGCGGATCGACATTGGCCTTTTGCGCCAGCAGCGCCGACTTCATCCAGTCCTGGCTGCCAATCGATGCGCCAGCGCCAATCACCACGCTGTCAGGATTTTTCTCCATCGCGGCGAGCAGATCTTTCAGCGACTTCCACGGGGAGTCGGCGCGCACGGCGATCATGCCGTAATCAGTACCGGCGCTCGCCAGCCAGCGCACGTCATCCACGCCGTAACGACCAAATTTCCCCTGCGACAGATTAAGCAGCGAGCCGCCGGAGAAGGCGACGACCGTCCCCGGTTCGCCAGGGCGCTGGGCGACGATAGCGTTATAGGCGACCGCGCCGACGCCGCCCGGCATGTAGGTGACGCGCATCGGTTTTTCGATAGCGCCGGTTTCCATCATGCTCACCTGAATCAGCTTACAGGTGAGGTCAAACCCGCCGCCGGGTTTGGCCGGGGCGATACACTCAGTACGCGACGGCGCGTCCTGCGCCAGTACAGCGGTGCTCATCAGTAAAACGCTGGCAGTAAGGGCACGAAGTAATTGTTTTTTCATTGTTTATCCTCACGCGGACGTCCGAGTTTTCAGATACGGAAGAAGATTTTTGTGATTATGTGAGCCGACATGTAGCAGTTCGGTTGCGTGATTGTTAAAACAATAACCTTTCAATTCCCTTTCAATGCGGCAGAAACTTTACAGGATGTGATATGCGTCTCTTATTAGCGGAAGATAACCGTGAACTGGCTCACTGGCTGGAAAAAGCGCTGGTGCAGAACGGTTTTGCCGTGGACTGCGTATTCGATGGCCAGGCGGCCGATCATCTTCTGCACACTGAGACCTATGCGCTGGCGGTGCTCGACATCAACATGCCGGGGCTGGACGGACTGGAAGTGGTGCAGCGCCTGCGCAAGCGTGGACAAACGCTGCCGGTGCTGCTGCTGACGGCGCGCAGCGCGGTGGCGGATCGGGTGAAAGGGCTGAACGTCGGAGCGGATGACTATCTGCCAAAACCGTTTGAGATTGAAGAACTTGATGCGCGGCTGCGGGCATTACTGCGGCGCAGCGCAGGTCAGGTGCAGGAGTTACAGCAGCTTGGCGATCTGGCGTTTCACGATGAAGGTTACTTTTTGCTTCAGGCGCAGCCGCTGGCGCTGACCCCGCGTGAGCAGGCGTTGCTGACGGTATTGATGTACCGCAGAACGCGACCGGTGTCGCGCCAGCAGCTGTTTGAACAGATCTTCAGCCTGAGCGATGAGGTCAGCCCGGAGAGCATCGAACTCTATATCCATCGTCTGCGGAAAAAATTGCAGGGCAGTAACGTGCGGATCACCACCCTGCGTGGGCTGGGTTACGTGCTGGAGTGCGGCGATGAGGTGGGCTAAACCCCAGTCGCTGTACCTGCAACTGTTGCTGTTCCTCGGATTGCCGCTGGTGCTGCTGTGGGGGTTGTCGGCATTTAACAGCTACGTTAGCGCGCTACAGGCCGCGACGCAGGCTTATGACAGGACGCTGCTCTCTTCTGCGAGAACGGTGGCGGAACGGCTGGTGGTGCGCCACGACAAACTGGAGGTGAATGTCCCCTGGGTGGTGCTCGACAGCTTTGAACTCAACATGAACGACCGTCTCTATTACAAAGTCGTGGACCCGGGCGGCAAGGTGATCTCCGGTTATGACGATCTGCCCGCGATGCCGCCTTCCACCTCGCGAACCCGGCTCTACCCGGCGCTGGCGTGGTTTTATCACACCCAGTATCGCGGACAGGCGATCCGCGTGGCGCGTCTGCTCCAGCCGGTAAATGAAGGGGCGATATTCGGGATGGCGGAGATCTACGTTGCCGAGACGCTACAGTCCCGGCGCTATCTGGCCGGGCAACTGCTGTTCTCCTCATGGGTGTCGCAAGGGCTGCTGGTGCTGCTGACATTGATTCTCGTTGGCTGGCTGCTGCGACGTATTCTGAAGCCGATGCGCCAGCTCTCCTCGCTGATGGTGCGTCGTGAACCGGGCCTGCTGACGCCCTTGCCGGAACTGCTGCCCTGGTCAGAGACCCGGCTGCTGATCGTCGCCTTTAACCGCTACATTGATCGCCTGCGCGCGCTGATCTCCCGTCAGGAACGCTTTAGCGCCGATGCGTCCCATCAGTTAAAAACGCCGCTGGCCGTGTTGAAAACGCAGGCGGCGGTGGCGTTAGCCAGTCAACAGCCGCAGCAGTGGCACGAAAGTTTGCGGGCGATGAGCGCGACGCTGGATAGCACGATTTTGCTGACGGAGCGGCTGTTGCAACTGTCGGCGGTGAAACGTAAAGAGCAGGGGGAGCGACAGTTCTTGCCGGTTAATCTGTATGAGGTGGTGCAGATGAGCTGTTTTAGCCGTCTGGCGCAGGCGCGCAGCAAGGCTATCGATCTGGGGTATGAAGGTGAGCAAGAGGCGGTGTGGATTGAAGGGGATGACGTTTTGCTCGGCGAGCTGTGCGCGAATTTGCTGGATAATGCGCTGAAATATACGCCGTCGCAGGGAACGGTAACGGCACGGCTATTGCGGGATGGCGAGGCTGTTGTGCTGGTGGTGGAAGACAATGGGCCAGGGATTGACGCTGAGCAGATCCCGCAGGCGCTGATGCCGTTTCATCGGCTTGCTAACGTGGGGAATGAGAGCGGGGCGGGGATCGGTCTGGCGCTGGTTAACGACATCGCCCGCCTGCACCGTACCCATCCGCAGCTGTCGCGCAGTGAAACGCTGGGCGGTCTGCGTGTGCGGGTGCGGTTTTTAACGACGGCGCAGTAAATAAAAATGTCATCATCGCAGGCTGGATAAAGGGTGATTCGCGGGAATAAAAAAAGCCGCATTAGCGGCTTTTTTCTCATGTCAGGCAAAATTATTCGCTGACTTTTTTCTCAAGTTCTGCTGCGCCTTCTTTGGTTTTGTTCCAGCCTTTCTCAGCACCTTCTTTCGTGGCATTCCAGCCTTTTTCGGTGCCTTCTTTGGTCTTATTCCAGGCCTTCTGCGAGCCTTCACTCACTTTACTGCTCAGGTTGTCGCTTTTACCTTCAGCGGCATGTTCAGATTTCAGTTTCAGCTCTTCACCCTGATTCTGCGCCTGGTGCAGTTTCTCTTTGGCGGTATTTGCGCTTTCATGAGCGGCTGCAACGTCGTTATCGGTCGCGTGTGTGGTCGCAGCAAAAACAGGGGAAGCCAGCAGAAGTGCAGATAAGGCGATCATTGTTTTTTTCATAAGAACCTCGCTTAACGTTATCAGTTATATGCGTGGTTAAGCATGACACGGCAGAAAGGCGGTGGCTTTAGGAATAAACTGTAATTGAATCAATGAGGTCTGGATGTGGGAGATATCAGTACGTTTATTTCATATAGTGTGCGCTGGTAAACGACACTCCACAACCCGGTGATGGCTGACAATAATTGGCTCCGTTACAGGAGCCAATTATTGTTATTTATGACTGTTTCCCTGCCTGTAAGCCAGAGCGACAACCAATGACTGCACCAGACAAAGCGTTGCGGACTGTGAGCGAAAAGCGTCTACCTGCGCCTCTTTGACCACAAAGCAGAGATCGCTGAAGGTCGCCAGTGGGCTTATCTGACTGTCGGTAATGACAATTTGCTTTGCGCCGACGTTGGCTGCGGTTTCGCTGACCATGACCGTCTCTTCTGCATAAGGGGAAAAGCTGATGGAGATAACGATATCGCGACTCTTGATTCGGCTGATTTGCTCTCGCAGCATACCCCCCATGCCATCAAGCAGTATTGGGCGGCATTCAAGGTGGCTGAGCGCGTAAGTCAGATAGGCGGCCACGCTAAAAGAGCGCCGCAGGCCAGCGATATAAATCGTGTCGGCCTCCGCCAGTAATTGAACGGCGCGTTGCAGCATGTCGGGATCGGTACGCGACGCCAGCTGTTGCAGCGCCTGAGCATTCGAACGGGCAAATTCTTGCAGAATGTCTAACGGCGTTTCCGGTACGGATTCGCTCTCCATCTCTCTGAACAGCCGCGCGCGATCGCTGTAGCTGGCCGTTTCTTCCACCAGGTTCATACGAAACAGTTGTTTCATTTCGTTGAAACCGGTGAAGTCAAACGCGTTGGCGAAACGGATAAGCGTCGATGGCGGCACGTCCGCCCGCTCGGCGATGACGGCGACGGTATCGAACGCTACGCTGTTAGTGTTATCCAGCACATAGCGGGACACCTGCTGCAATCGTTTACTGAGACTATCGTAACGGTCGCGAATTTGCTGCTGTAGCTCGCTCAGACTGGATGCTGTCGTCATGTTATCCCCCATACTTAGTTTTCTGATTCTAAACGCAAAACCGTACATTTTAAATGTTAGCGATACATCCGGCCCGGCGATGCAGCCTGTTAACATAAAAATCCATTCCTGATCACAATAATCAATATTTATTTTATTTCAACTTAAAATAGAACGTTTGTTTCATATACAGTGTTCGGGTAACAGTCACGTATTAACAGCGAGAGGTTCAGGATGGAGACGGTAGCGAATTTTATTCACGGCGAATGTGTTACAGGCTCAGGCCAGCGCATTCAGGCGATCTTCAACCCCGCCACGGGCGAGCAAATTCGTCAGGTGGTGATGAGCACGGCGCAGGAAACGGAGCGAGCCATTGCCGCTGCGCAGCAGGCGTTTGCCGCCTGGTCAAGGCAGTCGCCGCTGAAACGCGCGCGAGTGCTGTTTCGTTTTAAAGCGCTGCTGGAGCAGAACATGGATTCGCTCGCCCGGCTGGTCAGTGAAGAACATGGCAAAGTGTATTCTGATGCGGTGGGCGAACTGACGCGCGGTCTGGAAGTGGTCGAGTTTGCCTGCGGCATTCCACACCTGCAAAAAGGCGAACATTCGGCGAATGTCGGCACCGGCGTTGACAGCCATTCACTGATGCAGCCCCTGGGCGTGTGCGCCGGGATCACCCCGTTCAACTTCCCGGCGATGGTGCCGATGTGGATGTTCCCCATCGCGCTGGCTACCGGCAATACCTTTGTGCTTAAGCCGTCGGAAAAAGATCCCTCGCTGCCGCTTGCGCTGGCAAAACTGCTGAAAGAGGCCGGTCTGCCGGATGGCGTTTTTAACGTCGTGCAGGGCGATAAAGAAGCGGTGGATGTTCTGCTGACCGATCCGCGCGTTCAGGCCGTCAGTTTTGTCGGCTCGACGCCGATTGCAGAATATATTTATCAGACGGCGTCGGCGCACGGCAAACGCTGTCAGGCGTTGGGCGGGGCGAAAAACCACTGCATTCTGATGCCGGACGCCGACATGAATATGGCAACCAATGCGATTATGGGCGCGGCGTATGGTGCGGCGGGCGAGCGCTGTATGGCGCTCTCCGTGGTGCTGGCGGTGGGGGATAACACGGCGGACGAACTTTGCGCGCGGCTGGAAACGCAGATCGCCGCGTTACGCGTTGGGCCGGGGCTTGATCAAACGCCGGAAAATGAGATGGGCCCGCTGATCTCCGCCGCACATCGCAGTAAAGTGCTGGGCTATATCGACAGCGGCGAGGCGCAGGGCGCGCGGCTGCGGGTGGATGGTCGCGGCTTTAGCGTGAAGCGCCACGAACAGGGCTTTTTCGTCGGGCCGACCTTGTTTGATAACGTCACGCCTGAGATGACGATTTACAAAGAAGAGATCTTTGGCCCGGTACTCTCCGTGGTGCGGGTGAAGGATTACGCCAGCGCGGTGGATCTGATTAATCGCCACGAATATGGCAACGGGACGGCGATCTTTACCCGCGACGGCGGCTGCGCGCGTCGTTTCTGTGAAGAGGTGCAGGCCGGGATGGTTGGCGTTAACGTGCCGATTCCGGTGCCGATGGCGTTCCACAGCTTCGGCGGCTGGAAACGGTCTATTTTTGGTCCGCTTAACGTTCATGGTAATGACGGCGTGCGTTTTTATACCCGCATGAAAACCGTTACCGTCCGCTGGCCGGAGATGCAGCAGGATAGCGGCGCCGCGTTCTCCATGCCAACGCTGGGCTGACGGAGGGACTTATGACAACCGTACGTATGACCATGGCGCAGGCGCTGGTCAAGTTTCTCAATCAACAGTACGTCGATGTAGACGGGCAGGAGATGCCGTTCATTGAAGGCGTGGCGACCATCTTCGGCCACGGCAACGTACTCGGCATCGGGCAGGCGCTGGAGCAGGACGCCGGGCATTTGCGGGTGCATCAGGGCTGTAATGAACAGGGAATGGCGCACATGGCGACAGGGTTCGCGAAACAGCACCGTCGCCAGCGCATTTACGCCGTCACCTCTTCGGTAGGGCCCGGCGCGGCCAATATGGTGACGGCGGCGGCCACGGCGACGGCGAACCGTATTCCTCTGCTGCTGTTGCCGGGCGATATCTACGCCAGCCGCCAGCCGGACCCGGTATTACAGCAAATCGAGCAGTACCACGATCTAAGTATCAGCACCAACGACTGCTTTCGCCCGGTTTCGCGCTACTGGGATCGTATCAACCGCCCGGAACAGTTGATGAGCGCGATGCTTAACGCCATGCGCACCCTGACCGATCCGGCTGATACCGGCGCGGTGACGATCTGTTTACCGCAGGATGTGCAGGGCGAAGCCTGGGATTACCCGCAGAGTTTCTTTGTCCGTCGCGTTCACCATATTGAAAGACGACCGCCGGACCCACACCGGCTGGCGCAGGCGCGGGCGCTGATTGCCCGTAAACGCCGCCCGCTGGTGGTTTGCGGCGGCGGGGTGCGTTATTCCGGCGCGCATGACGCGTTTCGTCAGTTTGTGGAAAACCTGCACCTGCCGTTTGCGGAAACGCAGGCCGGGAAAGGCGCGCTGGTCAGCGACCATCCGCTGAATCTGGGCGGTATTGGCGTTACCGGCGGGCTGGCGGCAAACCAGCTTGCGCCGCAGGCCGATCTGGTTATCGGCGTCGGCACGCGTCTGACCGATTTCACTACCGGTTCGAAGGCGCTGTTTGCACACCCGGACGTAGAATTTCTCCTGCTGAATGTCGCCGAGTTCGACGCCCTCAAACTGGACGCCACGGCGCTGGTGGCCGATGCCCGCGCCGGTCTGACGGCGCTGACGGAAGGGCTTCAGGATTATCGCAGCGGCTGGGGAGACGAGGTGGCGCAGGCGAAATCGGCCTGGGACGAGGAGTGCCGCCGGCTGTGGTCTCGCCAGTGGCGCCCGGATGACGCGCCGGAAATTGCCGGGCACCTTGATGCGCAACTGGCGGAATACAGTGAAGCGCTGAACACGCGGCTGACTCAGACTCGCGTTCTGGGGATTATCAACCAGCACATTGAGGATGACGCCATTGTGGTCGGCGCGGCGGGATCGCTGCCGGGCGATTTGCAGCGTCTCTGGCAGGTGAAAACGCCCGACAGCTACCACCTGGAGTACGGCTATTCCTGTATGGGGTATGAAATTGCGGCCGCGCTTGGGGCGAAGCTCGCGAAGCCGCAGCAGCCGGTCTATGCGATGGTGGGCGACGGTTCGTACATGATGCTGCATTCCGAGCTGCAAACGGCGGTGCAGGAGGGGATAAAAATCACCATCCTGCTGTTTGATAACGGCGGGTTTGGCTGCATCAATAACCTGCAAATGGGGCATGGGATGGGCAGTTTTGGCACCGAGAATCGCGCCCGTCAACCACAATCCGGCCAGCTGGACGGCCCACTGGTGGCGGTTGATTTCGCCCAAAATGCGCAAAGCTACGGCTGCCGGGCGTGGCGGGTACATGATGAGCAGAGCCTGCTGACGGCGCTGGAGGCGGCGCGCGCGCATCCGGGGCCGACGCTGCTGGATATTAAAGTGCTGCCAAAAACGATGACTCACGATTACGCCTCATGGTGGCGCACCGGCGATGCGCAGGTGGCCGATTCACCGTCGGTGCGAAAAGCCGCCGAGCAGACGTTCGATCAGGTGAAAAAGGCGCGTCAGTATTGAGTGAGTAATGCCGGATGGCGCTAACCCGTAGGCCGGATAAGGCGTTCGCGCCGCCATCCGACAACTTGCGACAACGAAATTTTCATTTCATTTTTCCTGTTTTTTCATTCCTCGCCCTCTTTCTGAATGAAAGGGGGCCAGGCTCTGCATCTTCTCCATCGTTGTGTTGTGAGATTGATAACAAAATTTACCTCAATCATCACAAGAATGTTAACTTGCGCGCAAAAACATAATTTTCACTATTTATAAAAATGAAATAAATGTTTTATTTAAGGGGTCGTTAGTTCACCGCATTCACCAACACCGGGAGCCGTTATGTTTAACATTGCTTTACTGGGAGCTGGCCGAATTGGTCAGGTACATGCCGCTAACATCGCAACCCACAAAGAGACTACCCTGTGGTCTGTCGTTGATCCGAACGAGACCTTTGCCTCCCGCCTGGCTACGCAATATCAGGCCCGTCAGCAAAGTCTTGATGAGGCGATGACCGATCCTGATGTTCATGCCGTGCTGATTGCCTCCGCCACGGATACCCATGCCGATTTGATTGAACTGGCCGCCCGCCACGGCAAAGCCATTTTCTGTGAAAAGCCCGTACATCTTGATCTTGCCCGCGTGCGCGACTGCCTGAAAGTGGTCAAAGAGTTCGACGTGCCGCTGTTTATCGGCTTTAACCGTCGTTTCGACCCACAATTCCGCCGCGTTAAAACCGAAGCGCAGAGCGGGCGCATCGGCAAGCCGGAATCATTGCTGATTATCTCCCGCGATCCTTCTCCGCCGCCTGCGGAATATGTGCGCGTCTCCGGCGGGATGTTCCGCGATATGACCATCCACGATTTCGATATGGCGCGTTTCATCATGGGGGAAGAGCCTGTTTCGGTCTACGCCCAGGGAAGCAATCTGGTCGATCCGGCAATTGGCGCGGCAGGCGATATCGACACCGCGTTTATCGTGCTCAAGTATGCCTCCGGCGCGCTGGCGACCATCGTTAACAGCCGTCGCTCGTCTTATGGCTATGACCAGCGTCTGGAGCTGCACGGTTCCGAAGGTCTGCTTACGGCGGGCAATATTCTCGAAAACCAGGTGCAGCACTTTGGCCAGAACGGCTGCACCAGCGCGCTGCCTGAGCATTTCTTCCTGCAACGTTATCAGGCTGCCTATGCCGCCGAGTGGGAGCACTTTGTCGCCATCTTACGCGGCGAGGCAGTGCCGGAGTGCAGCGGTGATGACGGCGAGCGTGCGCTGTATCTGGCTGATAAAGCGCTGGAGTCATTGCACAGCCAGCGTGAAGTTCTCCTCTGATTTTCCATAACAACACACCCTACACAGAGAGACATAACAATGAAAAAGCTGATTTTAGCCGCCTTCATCGCCATGACAGCCGGGGCGGCAATGGCCGAGAACGAACAAATTGTTTTCAGCACGCCGAACCTGGCAATGCCGTTTGAAGTTCACATGCAGCGCACGGCGGTGAAAGCCGCGAAAGAGATGGGCGTCAGCCTACAGGTTCTGGACGGGCAGGGAAGTTCGCCGAAGCAGGTTGCCGATCTGGAAAACGCCATCACCCGTGGCGCCCAGGGATTCATCGTCTCCCCGAATGATGTCAACGCAGTTTCCAGCGCGGTGGATGAGATTCAGGACGCTAAGCTGCCGGTGGTGACGCTCGATCGCTCCGTCGATAGCCAGAAGCAGGTTCCGCATTTTGGCGCGAACAACTACAAGGGCGGCCAGGCCATTGGCGACTTTGTCAAAAGCAAATTTCCTGACGGCGCGGACATTGTGCTGCTGACCGGCCAGCCGGGTTCTTCTTCCAATATTGAACGCACCAAAGGCATTCGCGACAGCCTGAAGGCGGGGGGCGATACGTACCGCATTGTTGCTGACCAGACCGGTAACTGGATGCGTTCGGAAGGAATGCGCATTGTTGAAAGCGTGCTGCCGTCGTTGAAAAAACGTCCGCAGGTCATCCTCTCCGCCAACGATGATATGGCGCTGGGCGCGATTGAAGCGTTGCAGGGGCAGGGGGTGAAACCGGGCGAAATTCTGGTGACAGGATTTGACGCAGTGCCGGAAGCGCTGGCGCGGGTACGCGACGGCTGGATGGCGGCGACGGCGGATCAGCGTCCGGGCTTCGCGGTACAGACGGCGATGAGCCAACTGGTTGCGAACGTGCGTGAGAAGAAAGCCATCACCGGTGCGGATTATCCGCCGACGTTAATCACCAAAGAGAACCTGCAACAGGCCGAGCGTATCGGCGAAGCCGGTAACTGATTTGCCCGGAGCCGCCGTCGCTGCGGCGGCTCGCATTAAAGGAGGAGCAGACCGATGTTGCAACCCTTACTGAACGTTACCGATCTGGCAAAGAGTTTTTCCGGCGTCTGGGCGTTGAGCAACGTACAACTGACCGTCGGGACGGGGGAGATTCACGCGCTGCTTGGCGAGAACGGCGCGGGGAAGTCCACGCTGCTGAAAGCGCTGGCAGGGGCGCAGCCGCAGACCCGTGGGGACATCTGGTTCAATGGCGAAACGCTGCCGGTGGAGGATTCGCCGGTTGAGCGGCAAAACAAAGGCATCATTACCATCTATCAGGAATTTAATCTGCTGCCCAACATGACCGTTGCGGAAAATATGTTTCTCGGGCGCGAGCCGCGTAAACGTAATGTGATCGTCGATGCGAAGGCCGTGAACCAGGAGGCGCAGGTGGTGCTGGACTATCTGCAACTGAATGTCGCGCCGACCACGCCGGTTGCCCGCCTGAGCGTGGCGCAGCAGCAAATGGTGGAGATCGCCCGCGCGCTGACCCTGAACGCGAAGCTCATCATTATGGATGAACCTTCCGCCGCGCTGAGCGACAGCGAAGTGGAAAGCCTGCACCGCGTCGTGCGGGAACTTAAAGGCCGGGGCGTGAGCATTATTTATGTCACCCATCGCCTGCATGAAGTTTTCCAGCTCTGCGATCGCTTTACCGTGTTTCAGGATGGCCGTTTTACCGGCAGCGGCGCGGTCGCGGAAACCAACGTGGAACAGCTGATCCGCCTGATGGTGGGACGAGACGTGGCCTTTAATCGTCGTCCCCCCAGCGAAACCCACCATGAAGACAAACCGATTCGCCTTGCGGTGAAGGGGCTGTGTCGTGAAAAGCCGCCGCTGGACCCGCACGGCATTGCGCTGCACGACATCAGCTTTCACGTTCACGCCGGGGAGGTGCTGGGGATTGCGGGGCTGGTCGGCGCCGGGCGTACCGAAGTGGCGCGCTGTCTTTTTGGCGCTGACGGCTTTACTTCCGGGACGTTCGCGCTGGACGGCGCGGCGTATCACCCCCGTGACCCGATGTACGCGCTGGATCAGGGCGTGGCGCTGGTGCCGGAAGATCGCAAAAAAGAGGGGGCGGTGCTGGGACTGTCTATTCGCGACAACCTGTCGCTCTCCAGTCTCTCTTCGCTGCTGCGCTGGCGCTTTTTCGTCAATACCCGCAAGGAAGATGACCTGATCGAATCTTACCGCCAGGCGCTGCAAATCAAGATGGTCAACAGCGAACAGGAGGTGCGCAAGCTCTCCGGCGGCAATCAGCAGAAAGTGATCCTCGCGCGCTGCATGGCGCTCAATCCACGGGTGCTGATTGTTGATGAACCGACGCGCGGCATCGATGTGGGCACCAAATCCGAGGTGCACCAGGTGCTGTTTGATATGGCGAAACAGGGCGTGGCGGTGATTGTGATCTCTTCCGATCTGCCCGAAGTGATGGCGGTTTCCGACCGGATCATCACCTTAAGCGAAGGCCGGGTAACCGGTGAAATCCACGGCGATGACGCCACCGAAGAGCGGCTCATGATGATGATGGCCATCAACCATAACGCCCTGAACGCGGCATAACGGAGTTTCACATGACGCAGATAGTGACTAAAACGCAACCCCCTGCCAAACGTAACGGACGTATCGATCCGATCGCTTTTTTCGAGCGCTTTGGAGTACTGATTTTTATGTTCCTGCTGCTGATTTTTTTCCAGACGCAGAACAGTAACTTCCTGTCAGAACGCAATATTTTCAACATCCTGACCGAGGTGTCGATCTACGGGATCATGGCCGTGGGAATGACGTTCGTCATTCTGACTGCCGGAATCGATCTGTCTGTCGGCTCCATTCTGGCGGTATGCGCCATGACGGCAGCATACGTGATTAAAGGCGACAACTTCACCACGGTAGACCCGAGCGCCTGGGGCGGGATGAGCTGGCTGATTGGCCTTGGCATCTGCCTGGCGATGGGGACGGCGATTGGCTTCCTGCATGGCCTGGGCGTGACCCGCCTGCGCCTGCCGCCGTTCATTGTCACCCTTGGCGGGATGACCATCTGGCGCGGCCTGACGCTGGTGATTAACGACGGCGCGCCCATTGCCGGTTTTGACCAGGGCTACCGCTGGTGGGGGCGTGGCGAACTGCTCGGTATCTCCATCCCGATCTGGATTTTTGCGCTGGTGGCGATCGGCGGTTATCTGGCGTTGCACAAAACGCGCTGGGGCCGTTTCGTCTACGCCATTGGCGGCAACCCGGAGGCGGCGCGTCTTGCCGGGGTCAACGTCAAACGTGTGCTGGTCAGCGTGTATGTCGTGATTGGCTGTCTGGCCGGGCTGGCGGGGTTTGTGCTGAGCGCCCGTCTGGGCAGCGCGGAGGCGGTGGCCGGGATCTCCTTTGAGCTGCGCGTTATCGCCTCGGTGGTCATTGGCGGGACATCGCTGATGGGCGGCTATGGTCGCATCGGCGGCACCGTTATCGGCTCGATCATTATGGGCATTCTGATAAACGGTCTGGTGCTGATGAACGTCTCCGCCTACTACCAACAAATTATTACCGGGCTGATTATTGTGCTGGCGGTGGCGTTTGATACCTATGCCAAGAGCCGTCGTGGCGCGCTGTGAGGGATAAATAATGAAACAAGTGCGAATTGGATTGATTGGGACGGGATACATCGGCAAGGCGCACGCCATTGCCTATGCCCAGGCGCCGACGGTGTTCAACCTGCAAGGCCAACTGGTGCGCGAAATGGTGGCGGAAGTGACGCCGGAGCTGGCGACGGAACGGGCGCAGGCATTCGGGTTTCGCCGTTCGACCGGTGACTGGCGCGAACTGGTGGCAGACCCGAATATCGATGTGGTGGATATCTGTTCGCCCAACCATCTGCATAAAGAGATGGCGCTGGCGGCCATTCGCCACGGTAAGCACGTCTATTCGGAAAAGCCGCTGGCGCTGAACGCTCACGATGCCCGCGAAATGGTTGAGGCCGCAAAACAGGCCGGGGTGAAAACGCTGGTGGGTTTTAACTATATGAAGAACCCGACGGCGGCGCTGGCGAAAGAGATCATTGCGCGAGGGGAGATAGGCGACGTGATCCACTTCTACGGCACCCACAACGAGGACTATATGGCCGACTCGCTTTCCCCCATTCACTGGCACTGCTTTAAGGAGACGGCGGGGTTAGGGGCGCTGGGCGATCTGGCGGCGCATATCGTCAATATGGCGCACTACCTGGTCGGCGATATTCGCGAGGTCTGCGGCGACCTGAAAATTGTGGTGCCGGAGCGCCCGGCCAGCGCGGGATCGGCGCAGAAGGTGGTCGTGGAAAACGAAGATCAGGCGCACGCGATGGTGCGATTCGCCAGCGGCGCGCAGGGGGTGATCGAAACCTCCCGCGTGGCCTGCGGGCGCAAAATGGGGCTGTCATACGTGATTACCGGCACCAAAGGCGCCATCAGTTTTACCCAGGAGCGAATGGCCGAGCTGAAGCTCTATCTGCATGACGATCCGGTTAACCGCCAGGGATTTCGCACCCTGCTGGTGGGGCCCGCGCACCCGGACTATGCCGCGTTTTGCATGGGGGCGGGGCACGGCATCGGCTTTAACGATCAGAAAACGGTGGAAATCCGCGACCTGGTGAACGGCGTTGCCGCCGATGCGCCGATGTGGCCGGATTTTGAAGAGGGCTGGAAAGTGTCGCGCGTGCTGGACGCCATCGCGCTCTCGCATCAGGAAGGCCGCTGGCTGAATGTGAACGATATTGTCTGACGAGGTATCAACGTGGAAAAGCAGTTTGATGTGATATGCATGGGCCGCGTGGCGGTTGACCTCTACAGCCAGCAGATTGGCGCACGGCTGGAGGATGTCTCAAGTTTTGCCAAATACCTCGGCGGTTCCTCAGGGAATGTCGCCTACGGCGCCGCGCGCCAGGGGCTGCGTTCGTCGATGCTGGCAAGAGTGGGCGACGAACATATGGGGCGCTTTTTGCGCGAAGAGCTTAACCATGTTGGCTGCGATACCAGCCATCTGATAACGGATAAAGAACGCCTGACGGCGCTGGTGCTACTCGGCATTAAAGACCGGGACACCTTTCCACTGATTTTTTATCGCGATAACTGCGCGGATATGGCGATTACCGCCAGCGATGTTGACGAGCAGTACATCGCTTCATCCCGCTGCCTCGCCATCACCGGGACTCATCTTTCTCATCCGCAAACCCGCGACGCGGTGCTGACGGCGCTGACCTGTGCCCGCCGTCACGGCGTGCGCACGGTACTGGATATCGACTATCGTCCGGTGCTGTGGGGGCTGACCTCGCTGGGCGACGGCGAAACGCGCTTTATTGCCGCAGAGCAGGTCACTCGCCAGTTGCAGGCGGTGTTGCACCTGTTTGATGTGATCGTCGGCACCGAGGAGGAGTTTCATATTGCGGGCGGCGCTACCGATACCGTGCAGGCGCTGGCGCAGGTGCGTGAGGTAAGCGCGGCGACGCTGGTTTGTAAACGCGGCGCGCTGGGCTGCTCGGTGTATACCGACGCGATTCCGCCATCGCTGGATGACGGGCTGACGGTGACCGGCGTGCGCGTCGAGGTGCTCAATGTGCTCGGCGCGGGCGATGCGTTTATGTCGGGGTTGCTGCGCGGTTATCTCAATGATGAAGGCTGGGAGCAGGCCTGCCGCTACGCCAACGCCTGCGGCGCGCTGGTGGTCTCGCGCCACGGTTGTGCGCCCGCGATGCCGAGTAAGGTGGAGCTGGATGACTACCTCTCCCGCGAGCATCAGGTGCCACGCCCGGATCTTGATCCACGGCTTAATCATCTGCACCGCGTCACGACGCGTCGGCGGAACTGGCCGGAACTGTGCGTGATGGCGTTTGATCACCGCAGTCAGCTTGAAGAGATGGCGCTACAGTGCGGCGCCTCCCTGAAGCGCATTCCGGCGCTGAAAACGCTGATCCTACAGGCCAGCCGCGATGCGGCGAACAGCGCGGGGCTGGAAGGAAAAGCCGGTCTGCTGTGCGACGGAACGTTTGGCCAGGATGCGCTGAATGCGATAACCGGCGAAGGGTGGTGGATTGGCCGCCCGATTGAGCTTCCCGGTTCACGGCCGCTGGAGATGGAGCACGGCAACATTGGCACTCAGCTTATCAGTTGGCCGCAGGAACATGTGGTGAAGTGCCTGGTCTTTTTCCACCCGGAAGATGCCCACGGCCTGCGCCTGGAGCAGGAGCAGAAAATCGCCGAGGTGTATCACGCCTGCTGTCAGTCGGGGCATGAGCTGCTGCTGGAAGTGATTTTACCTGTGGGTATGCCGCGCAGCGATGAGCTTTACCTGCGGGCTATCTCCCGCTTCTACAACCTGGGCATTTACCCCGACTGGTGGAAACTGCCGCCGCTCTCCTCTGACGGCTGGACGGCGCTGAGTGACATTATCGAACGCCGCGACCCGCACTGCCGTGGCGTGGTGATTCTTGGGCTGGATGCGCCAGCCGAACAGTTACGCGCAGGGTTCAGAGCCGCTGCCGGACATGAGCTGGTGAAAGGGTTTGCGGTGGGGCGCACGCTGTTTGGCGAGGCTTCCCGCGCATGGCTGAAACATGACATTGACGATGCGCAACTGGTGACGCGCATTCGGGATAACTATCTGCAACTGATCGCCTGGTGGCGCGAGCGCGGGCAGGCATAACTTTAGGAGAACATTATGGCTGTGCAATTAGGCATTAATCCGCTGACATGGACCAATGATGATTTGCCCTCTCTTGGCGCGGAAACGCCGCTGGATACCTGTCTGAGCGAAGGTAAAGAGGCTGGTTTTGCGGGCTTTGAACTCGGTAATAAATTCCCACGCGAGGCGCGTCTGCTGGGGCCAATCCTGCAACGCCACGATCTGAAGCTGGTGTCGGGGTGGTATTCCGGTCGCCTGCTGGAGCGTAGCGTAGAGGAAGAGATTGCGGCGGCGCAGGCGCATTTGACGTTATTGCGCGAGCTGGGGGCGAAAGTGATGGTTTTCGCTGAGGTGAGCCATTGCATTCACGGCGAACAGCAGACGCCGGTTCACCTGCGTCCGCGATTCCCGCAGGCGCGCTGGGCGGAGTATGGCGAGAAGCTCACCGCGTTCGCCCGCTATACACAGCAGCAGGGGGTGCAGATTGCTTATCATCACCATATGGGGACGGTGATTGAGTCCGCTGAGGATGTGGACAATCTGATGACCCATACCGGCGATGAGGTTGGATTGCTGCTGGATACCGGTCATTTAACGTTTGCTGGCGCCGACCCGCTGGCGGTGGCGCAACGCTGGGCGAGCCGTATTAATCATGTGCACTGTAAAGACGTACGCGCCGACGTGCTGGCGGATGTGAAAAACCGTAAAACCAGCTTTCTGGATGCGGTGCTCAGCGGCGTCTTTACCGTACCGGGCGACGGCTGCGTGGATTACCCGCCGATTATGCGACTGCTGAAAGAGCACGATTATCACGGCTGGCTGGTGGTGGAGGCGGAGCAGGACCCGGCGATTGCCCATCCGCTGACTTACGCGCGGCTGGGATATAACAACCTGAGCCGCCTGGCGCGGGATGCCGGTCTTATCTGAGGAGGCGCTATGTCACGTTTACTGTCACGCTGGCAACAGCCTGACGCGCAGGGACGTACCCAGTCCGTCACCCCGGAGCGGGCAGGCTGGGGCTACATCGGTTTTGACACGTTTGAGCTTGAAGAGGGGCAGCAGTTGCATCTTCCCGCCGTTGCTGAAGAGCGCTGTCTGGTGCTGGTGGCGGGGAGGGCGTCTGTCACCACGCCAACCGCGCAGTTTTCAGAGATTGGCGAGCGGATGAGCCCGTTCGAGCGTATTAAGCCGTGGGCGGTATACGTTACGCCCGGAGAAACGGTACAGGTACAGGCGTTAACGAAGCTGGAGCTGGCGGTATGCGCCGCACCGGGCAAGGGAACGTATCCCACCCGCCTGATTGCGCCGCAGGATATCGACGGCGAGGCAAGGGGCAAGGGGCATAACCAGCGCTATGTACACAACATTCTGCCGGAAGATAAACCTGCCGATAGTCTGCTGGTGGTGGAAGTGTGGACTCACGAAGGCTGTACCAGTTCGTACCCGAGCCACAAGCACGACACTGACAATCCGCCTTACGAGACCCTTCTTGAGGAGACGTATTACCATCGCCTCAACCCGGAACAGGGATTTTGTATGCAGCGGGTATACACCGACGATCGCTCGCTCGATGAGTGTATGGCGGTCTACAACCGTGACGTCGTGATGGTGCCGAAAGGCTATCATCCGGTGGCGACAATGGCCGGGTATGACAGTTATTACCTGAATGTGATGGCAGGCCCGGTGCGCAAATGGATTTTCACCTGGGAAGACGATCACGCGTGGATTAACCGCGATTACCCTGCGCGTTGAGAACGCGGTAAATAAAAAAGCCCCTGGCGTATGCTGAGGGCTTTTTACTTTTCGCTGCTATCGTGAGGCGCCAAAAACCTGTACGGCCTGTTGCAGCCGTGACGCGCGTCCCGTTAAATCCCCCGCGGCATCCGTCACCTGCTCCACCATTTCCGCATTGTTGTCCGTCATGGAACCAATTCGTGAAATTGAATTGTTGATCTGTTCGAGCGCTAAAGTTTGTTCCCGCGTCGCCAGGCTTATCTCTTTGATCATGGTAGACATCTGCAACACGTCATCGATCATTCCGGTAAGGTGTGTTTCCGTCTGCTCGACCATTTGCACTCCCGTATTGACGTTGGTGACGTTTTTCTCGATAAGCTGTTTGATCTCTTTTGCCGCAGACGCAGAATGCTGGGCGAGGTTACGCACCTCTGCGGCAACGACCGCAAATCCGCGCCCGGATTCACCGGCGCGGGCCGCTTCGACCGCTGCATTCAGCGCCAGGATGTTGGTCTGAAAAGCAATACTGTCAATGACGCCGATAATGTCCACGATTTGACTGTTATCGCGTGAGATAGCCTGCATCATGGTGATGGTTTGCTTCATGATATGGCCGCCTTCAGTCGCATTGGCGCTGGTACTGTCGGCCATCGTCATTGTCTGGGCCGCGGTATCTGCGGTTTGTTGCACTGCGCTACCGATCTCTTCAATGGCTGCGGCGGTTTGTTGCAGGTCGGCAGATGTCTCTTCTGAGCGGCTCTGCAATGCCGTGCCTTCCTGAGACACGCGCTGGCTGATAGCCTGAATACCGGATATTTGCGTGCTGACATCATCAACCAGGGAGCGCAGATTAAGCCCCGATTGATTCACCAGTCGCATGAGCATTCCTATTTCGTCCACGCGCTGCAAATGGCAATTATCAGGTTTACGGCCCGAAACCACTTTTTGCATCTGCGCCAGCAGCGTATTAACCGGCTGACAAATTTGAACCTTAAGGTAAATAGCCAGGAGCAAAAATAACACGATGATGCTGCCTCCCTGAATAGCAGGAGGAACAGGTAAGAAAATAAATAACAGGGCTGCCAGACTGGTGATGGCTAAAGCATAATTGACGCGTTGGCTAACCGACAGCCATTTAAACATCGAAAGCCAGGACAGCGCTCCGCGACGGATAATTATGCCTTTAAAAAGTCGAAACCCTTTAATTCCATTATTATTTATTTTCTGATAAAGCTGTTCGCTGTGCGAAACCTCATCCCGGGAAGGCACGGTGCGTACTGAAATATACCCCGTTAATTTTTCATTTTGCCAGACAGGGGTAACATTTGCGCGTACCCAGTAATGATCGCCGTTTTGTCGCCGGTTTTTGACCAGCCCGGTCCAGCTATCGCCTTGTAGTATCGTGTGCCACATGTCAGCGAAAGCGGCAGAGGGCATGTCCGGGTGGCGAATAATATTATGTGGTTTACCCATTAACTGCGTTTCATTAAATCCGCTGGCGTCAATAAATGCAGAGTTAGCATAGGTAATATGACTGTCTTTATCTGTGGTTGATAATAACGTTGTTTTATTGTTAAGCAAATATTCTTTTTGCGTGACAGCTGTGTTGTTTTTCATGAAAACTCCATGACGCTATTTATATGAAATGCAAATTTCACCCATTGTGCATCAGGTAAATAATAGTAAATGGCGGTTTTATCTGAGGTGTTACATTCTCTACTAATCATCATTTATATGAAAGCACTTCAAATGAATTTTTATTTTTAATAAACCTGGCGTGTCATAAATATGAAACACATAAATGCAGGTTGATAAACTGGAATTGATATATATCGACTTAAACTAAATCTAAAAGATAAAAAGAGCTGATTTATCAGGGCTGATAAATGCCCGCTTTCCTTGATGGGTTTTAGCCCCCTCCGCGAAGCCCGTTGCCGCGTTGCGGTCAGTATTCTTATTCATGATGCGATCCCTTTGTGATGAGCTAACCCGATGTCATTTATAGACATCTGGATGGCTAATAATATTTTGCTTTATCTTATGCTTTTTATGTCGTTGTCAGTCAGGGAGAGCTGTGAAAAATTTCGTAAATCAAATGATTATCAGAAAGGATTTACAGCGGATGCTCTCCAGTCGCCTCGACATGCGCGGTATCAGCCTGGCCTTTTCCGGCTTTCAGGCGCTCTCCCGCGTTGATTTCACCCTGACGGGCGGTTCCGTGCACGCGCTGACGGGGGCGAACGGTGCGGGGAAATCCACGCTGATGGCGGTGCTCTGCGGCACGCACGACCATTACGAAGGGGAAATTGCAATTAATAACCAGCCGGTGCCGATACGCGAACCGCTGGACGCCAAACGGCTGGGCATTCATCTGGTGCAGCAGGAGGTGGATGTTGCGCTGATCCCAGGGTTGAGTATTGCGGAAAATATTATGCTCGATCAGCTGGCGCAGCCGGGACACCGCTACCGCTGGCGCGCTATTCGCCAGCAGGCGCGTGACGCGCTGGCTCAGCTCGATGTTCATCTGGATGTGCGCCGGGTCATCGATGGTTGCACGCTCGCCGAAAAGCAGCAGATCCTGCTGGCCCGCGCGCTCTCGCACCACTGTCGTTTTCTGATCCTCGATGAACCCACCGCGCCGCTCGATCAGCATGAAAGCGAACGGCTGTTTGCCGTGGTGAAACGCCTGCAACAACAGGGGATCGGCGTGGTGTTTATCTCCCATCGCATTCATGAGCTAAAGGCCATTTGCGACACCTTAACCGTACTGCGCGATGGCAAGTTGATTGAGTCCGGGCCGATGGCGGAACTGAGCGCTGACGCCATCGTCGAGAAGATGCTGGGTCATGAGTTAAACGATATCTATCCGCCAAAACGCCCCCCGCATGCTGATGAAACGCTGCTGCGCGTGGAAGGGCTGCATGATGAACGGCTGCTGAAAAATATCAGTTTGCACCTGCATAAAGGTGAAATTCTCGGTATCGCCGGGCTGGCGGGGGCCGGGAAAACCGAGCTGTGCAAGGCGCTGTTCGGCGCGTCGAAAAGCCGCGTTGAACGCGGCGAACTCAATCATCAACCGTGGACGCCGCGCGACCCGGTTGATTCGGTGACGCGCGGGCTGGCGCTGGTGCCGGAGGAGCGGCGCAAAGAGGGCATTTTTATTGATGAGTCCGTCGCCATGAACCTGGCGGTCGCCGCCGATAACCGTTTCTCGCGCTGGAGCTTGTTTGGTCATCGTCAGGCATGGCGCTGGGCGGAAGCGGTAATTGCCCGCGTCGGCGTGCGCGCTCGCGGGCCGGGGCAAGTGTTGCGTCGGCTTTCCGGCGGCAACCAGCAGAAAGTGGCGATCGGCAAATGGCTGCGCGGCGACGCCCGCGTGCTGATTTTCGACGAGCCGACCAAAGGCGTGGACGTGAAAGCCAAAACCGATCTGTTTGCGCTGATCGACGGCCTGGCGCGGGAAGGCAAAGGGGTGATTTACGCCTCCGGTGAGTTCGCCGAACTGGTGGGGCTGTGCGACCGCATCTGCGTGTTGTGGGACGGTCGCATCGTGGCGGAAGTGGAGGGCGCGCAGGCCCGCGAAGAGACACTACTTTATTATTCAACCGGAGGAACGGCGTTGTGAGTAAGGCCCTTTCAGTCAATGCAGCGGCGTCTGGCCGCCAGCAGATTTTCGATTTTCTCTATAAGTGGGGCATGCTGCTGACGGTTGTCGCGCTGATCGCCATTTTTGGCGTCGCGTCGGATAACTTCCTCGATCCCTTCAATATCATCAACATCCTGCGCTCTATTGCGATCGTCACGGTGATTGCGATTGGCGTCTCCATCTCGCTTACCGTCGGCGGCTTTGATCTTTCCGTTGGCTCAACCGCGTCGCTGGCGAACGCACTGGTGATTTCGCTATTCGTCTGGCACGGCTTTGGCACCACCGGGGCGATTGTCATTACCCTGGCGCTCTGTACGCTGGTGGGGCTGTTCAACGCTTTTCTGATTGTGGTACTGCGTATTCCCGACATGCTCGCCACGCTTGCCAGCCTGTTTGTGATTCAGGGGGTGGCGATGACCTACAGCTACGGCGGCTCTATTACTGAAAACATGGTGCTGCCGAGCGGTGAAATGGCTGAGGGGCTTATTCCTGCGGCATTCGGCGCGCTGGGGCAGGTGCCGACTATTGTTGTCGTGATGCTGGTTGTGACGCTGGCGGCGCAGCTCGCGCTGTCGCTGACCACCCACGGGCGACGGATGTACGCCATTGGCGGCAACCCGGAAGCGGCGCGCCTCTCTGGTATTCGCACCACCCGCTATAAAGTGGCGGCCTACGTCATTGCCTCGTTGCTGGCGGGGTTAGGGGGCATCCTGCTGGCTTCGCGTATTGGCTCTTCACAGGTTAACGCCGGGGGCGGCTATTTGATGGATGCCGTCGCGGCGGCGTGGATCGGTTTTTCGCTGGCCGGTTCCGGCAAACCGAATGCGCTTGGCACGCTGTTGGGGGCGGTGATCCTTGGCGTGCTCTCCAACGGGCTGGTGATGCTCTCGGTGCCCTATTACGCAATGGACATTATAAAAGGGCTGGTGCTGGCGGCGGCGCTGGCAATCACCTACATACAAAAACGTTAACAACACAACGGGAAACGATAATGAAAAAAACTGCACTTTCTTTGTTGGCGCTGGGATTACTGAGTTCGCTGCCGGGCTATGCGGCAACGCCGGTGCCAGCGGCCATTGCCGGGCATAATGGCCCGGTTCGCATTGCGGTGATCCGCAACCTTGGCTCTGATGACAACACGACCCAGTTCGTTGCGGGCGCGATTCAGGAGGGGAAAAAGCTCGGCTTTAAGGTCAGCACCTTTTTAAGCAATGGCGACGACGCGAAATTCCAGGATTTCGTTAACCAGGCGATCAGCCAGAAGTATGACGGCATTATTCTCTCTCAGGGGCGCGATCCGTACTCCACCGCGCTGGTGAAGAAAGCGGTAGATGCCGGGATCAAAGTGGCGGTGTTTGATACCGCCGTCAACGGTGAGATCCCGGGCGTGACGGTAACTCAGCAGGATGACGCCTCGCTGACCCATCTCTCCTTCGGACAACTGGTAAAAGATTTCAACGGTAAAGCCAATATTATCAAGCTGTGGGTCGCCGGTTTCCCGCCGATGGAGCGCCGCCAGGCGGCTTATCAGCAAATGCTGAAGGACAATCCGGGGATTAAAGAGCTGGAGTCTATCGGCGCGGTCTCTTCCGACGTGCAGGGCGATACCGCCAACAAAGTGGGCGCGGTGCTGGCGAAATACCCGAAAGGGAAAATCGACGCTATCTGGGGGACCTGGGACGCCTTTAGCCAGGGGGCGTACAAAGCGCTGAAAGAGAATGGCCGCACTGAGATTAAGCTCTACAGCATCGACATCTCCAACCAGGATTTGCAACTGATGCGCGAGGCGGGCAGCCCGTGGAAGGTGAGCGTGGCGGTTGACCCGAAACTGATTGGCGCCACTAACGTGCGGCTGATTGCCAATAAGATTGCCGGTGAACCTACGCCTGCCACTTACGATTTTAAAGCCGCAGCCATTCCGCAGGCGCTGCTGGCAGCGCAGCCGGGGGCGGTTAACGTCGCCTCATTAGGCAAAATCATTCCGGGCTGGGGCCAGACGGAAGACTTTATCGCGCCGTGGTTTGCGACGCTTGAAGCGAAGAACAAATAATGCCCGCTGGCGCTGCGCTTACCGGGCCTACAATGCACTCTCTGTAGGCCGGATAAGGCGGTTACGCCGCCATCCGGCGTAATGCCCGGTGGCGCTGCGCTTACCGGGCCTACAATGCGCTCCCTGTAGGCCGGATAAGGCGGTTACGCCGTTTGGCAAAAGGAGATTAAGGTGACTGAATTACCGCGCCCCGACTATAGCCGCAATATGCGGCTGATTGGCCATAGCGACCAGGGCGGTCGCCCGGACGGCGTACAGCTGATGGTACATCGCGGTTTTGCCTATATTGGCCATATGGTGTCGCAGGGGGTTTCGATTGTTGACGTGCGTGACCCGAAAAATCCACGGGCGGCGGGCTATGTGCCTGCACCGCCAGGCACCTGGAACGTGCATTTGCAGGCGCATGACGATCTGCTGCTGGTGATTAACGCCCGCGATTTGTTCGCCGATGCCCGCTTTGCCGATGAAAAGGTCTACTACACGCGGCAGGTCGGTGAGACGATCAGCGACGTGCAGGACCGGGGCTGGAGCGCAGGGCTGCGCGTGTTTGATATTTCCACGCCGGATAAACCGCGTGAAATCGGTTTTCTCTCCCTGAATGGGATCGGCATTCACCGCATCTGGTACGTCGGCGGACGCTGGGCCTACGTCTCGGCGCTGATCGACGGTTTCACCGACTACATCTTCCTGACCATCGATCTGGCCGATCCGCGTAAGCCAGAGGTGGCCGGGCGCTGGTGGTTGCCAGGGATGAATCAGGCGGCGGGAGAGACGCCAGACTGGCCGGAGGGCAAACGCTATGCGTTGCATCACGCGATTATCGCTGGCGATACCGCCTACGGTAGCTGGCGTGACGGTGGTCTGACGCTGCTGGATGTGCAAGACCGTACGCAGCCGAAACTGATTAGCCATCGCAACTGGAGCCCGCCGTTTGGCGGCGGCACACACACTGCGCTGCCGCTGCCGGACCGCGATCTGCTGGTGGTGCTGGACGAAGCGGTGCTCGACAATCAGGAAGACGGCGAAAAGCTGATCTGGCTGTTTGATATCCGCGAGCCGTCGAATCCGGTGAGCATCGCCACCTTCCCGCAGCCGGATGAGGCTGATTACGTGGCGAAAGGGGCGCACTTCGGGCCGCATAACCTGCACGAAAACCGCCCTGGCAGCTTTATTAGCTCGACGCTGATTTTCGCCACTTACCAGAACGCAGGGGTGCGCGCTTATGATATTTCCAATCCTTATCGTCCGGTAGAAACCGGCGCGCTGGTGCCTGCGGCGCCTGAGAAGATGATGGATACGCGGCCAAATCGCCCGCAGGTGATCCAGTCCTGCGATGTGTTTGTCGATGCGCGGGGGATTATCTACAGCACGGATTACAACGGCGGGTTATCAGTGATTGAGTATCTGGGGTAAGTATTTGCCGGGTGGTGGCTTCGCCTTACCCGGCCTGCATTCGGATCGTAGGCCCGGTAAGCGTAGCGCCACCGGGCAAACAGCCCGCACTTAGCTGTACTGCCGCACCCGCGCGATCAGTGCTTCCACGCTCTCAATCCGGTCGGCAATCACAATCAGCGCTTTTCCGAGGGTAATGGCATGGCGCAGGCATTCATGGCGCATTTCCGCATCCTGAATGGTATCGATATCCGCTACGTGCGACAGCCCGACGCTGCGGCGAATCAGCTCGGTGCCGCAAAAGCCGATGGCGTCCGCCCAGACTTTTTTCAGAAATTCCGACGCGTAGCCCGGCGCGCGTAGCGCCGCGTCGCGGGTTTTCTCCGTCGCCAGCACCTGAAAACGTTCAGCAAAGGTGTTCCACAGCGCCTGAATATCCGTCAGCCGCTGCTCGCGCGCGGCGGCGGCGTCGCGAATGCCCAGATGGCCCGGCAGGCCGCAGAAGTTCAGCAGCAGATTGCCGATGGCGGTGCCCACATCAAAGCCTATCGGCCCAAAGTAGCCGAACTCGGCGTCGATGGCTTTCAGGCGACCGTCGGCGACAAAGATCGAGCCGCTGTGGATATCGCCGTGCAGCAGCGCTTCGGCATGGGAGAAGAAACGATGTTTGAGCGCCGCCACCGCCAGCTTAAGCTGAGCATCACTGCGCAGTGCGGCGACGTCGCCTTCGATCTCCGCAGGATAGCTGTTGCGCTCGTGGATCTGGTAGGGATCGTTGAAGAACAGATCTTCGGTGATCTCACACATCTCCGGGTTAATAAATGTCGCCACCTGCGCTTTTTTGTCATGCGGGTGGAGATAAAAATCGCTGGTATGAAACAGCGTTTGCGCCAGATATTCGCCGAGCTGGCGTGCCGCCTGCGGATACCAGGCGCCTTTAATCAGTTCGCCGCGCCAGATGTTATGGTCGGAGAGATCTTCCATCACCATCACCGCCAGTTCAGGGTCGAAATGGTGGATTTTCACCGTATGCTGCGGGCAGTGCTGGTAATGCGCCACCAGCGTTTGCGCTTCAAGACGAGCGCGATCCAGCGTCAGCGGCCAGGATTCGCCGACGCAGCGCACGTAAGGCAGCGCCTGTTTGACGACAATGCGGCTTACGCCTGTGGTATCGAAAATCTTAAACACCAGATTAAGGTTGCCGTCGCCCACCTCCTGTGCCTCTACCAGTGTGGATGGATCATCGATGCTGCCAAACGTTCGGGCGTATTCCACGGCATCCTGGGCGGTAAAGGTACGGTATTGCGACATTGCCTGTTCCTCACTCATTTCACTAATAAAGACATGTAGACGTCTATACATCTGTAATTCATCCTGACACAATGTGATACAACAACGCAACAGAGAATTAACGACATGCAGACATTACAGACGACCAGCCTGCGAGTGGCGGATAATCAATTATTTATTCTCGATCAGCAGGCGCTTCCGCAGGAGAAACGCTGGCTGGATGCCTCAACGGTAGAAGCGCTGGTCGGGCATATTCACGCGCTGCGCGTGCGCGGTGCGCCGCTGATTGGTCTTTCCGCCAGTCTGCTACTGGCGCTGCTGGCGGAGTCAGGCCATCGCCGGGATGAACTGGCGATAGCGCTGGAAACGCTGCGCGCTGCGCGCCCGACGGCGGTCAATCTGATGAACAATCTCGATCGTATGAAGCAGGCGCTGAGGCAAGAAGACTTTGTTCCGGCGCTGGCGGCGGAAGCGCTGCGTCTGATCGATGAAGACAAACAACTCTGTGACGATATCGCGCGTGCGGGAAGTGCGCTGGTGAAACCGGGCAGCCGTCTGCTGACCCACTGCAACACCGGCGGGCTGGCGACAGCGGGCACGGGGACGGCGCTGGGGGTGATTGCCCGCGCGTATGCACAGGGCAACGTGCAAAACGTCTGGGTGGATGAAACGCGCCCGTTATTGCAGGGCGGCAGACTCACTGCCTGGGAACTGGGCGAACTGGGGGTTCCCTATCAACTGATTACTGACTCAATGGCTGCCAGCCTGATGGCGAAAGGGCTGGTGGACGCGGTGTGGGTAGGAGCCGACCGTATCGCCGCAAATGGCGATGTGGCGAATAAAATCGGCACCTATTCGCTGGCGGTGCTGGCGAAATTCCACGGTATTCCGTTTTACGTTGCCGCGCCGCAAACCACGCTGGACCCCCACTGTCCGAATGGCGACGCAATCCCGATTGAGCAGCGCGCGGCAGGAGAAGTCACCGGCGTGGCGGGCAGTTTTGGCTCGGTACAGTGGGCGCCGGAAAATGCGCAGGTCTATAACCCGGCGTTTGACGTGACGCCAGCAGCGCTGATTAGCGGCTGGGTGCTGGATAGCGGTGTGGTGACGCCAGAAAACGTGGCGGAGGGGGTTTTCAGGACGGAGGCGGCCTGATGCAGAGCAGGCCTGGCGTACGATAGCGTCGCCCGGCCAGATCGTTAAAGCAGGCGCGGATAGGCATCCGCAATGGCGTCGCCAGTAAACTGCGCCACCCAGCCTTCCGGGTTATCGAAAATACGGATCGCGGTAAAGTTTGGCTCTGAGCCCATATCAAACCAGTGCGGCGTACCAGCGGGCACTGAAATCAGATCGTTTTTCTCACACAGCACCTGGTAAACCTGGTCGCCAATGTGCAGGCAAAACAGTCCTGCGCCTTCAACGAAGAATCGCACTTCATCTTCGCCGTGGGTGTGTTCATTGAGAAACTTTGCACGCAGCGCCTCTTTTTGTGGATTGTCGGCGCGCAGGCTGATCACATCCCAGCTCTGATAGCCTTTCTCGGCAACCAGCTTATCAATCGCATGTTGATAGGCGGTGATCACCGTTTCTGGCGCGGGGGCCTGGCCTAAGTCGCGGTCTGCAACCCAGCGTTCGAAGCGGACGCCTTTCGCGTTGAGCTGTTGGGCGATCTCTGCGGCGTCGGTACTGTGCCACTGGGGCTGGCTGGCGTCTTTATCGGAATAAATAGTCAATGCGCTCATGAAAGGATCTGCTCCGGGTTAATGTCGTCGAATTGATGTACCTGGTGGTGGCGGCTGGCGCCATCACCCTCGCCACGAATCAGTTGCAGGGTGCGAAGACCCGCCTCTTCAGCGGCGTCCAGCTCCTGATATACATCGGAGAGGAACAGGATTTGCGACGGCGCGACGCCGATATATGACGCGATATTGCGGTATGACTGCGTTTCTCGCTTTGCGCCGATATGGGTATCAAAATAGCCGCTGAACAGATGAGTAATATCACCTTCGTCGCTATAGCCAAATAACAGTTTCTGCGCCGCGACGGAGCCGGAGGAATAAACATAGAGATCAATGCCTTGTGCTTTCCATTTCTCCAGCGCTGGCAGAACGTCCGGGTAGAGATGACCGGTGAAGTCGCCATTGACGTAACCATCGTGCCAGATAATGCCTTGCAGGGCTTTTAGCGCCGTCGATTTGCGATCTTCATCCATAAAGGTGAAAAGCGTTTCGATAAGTTCTGCGGTACTGGCGTCCGGCCGGGCAATCTCGTTGCGCAGATTATCAAGAATTGATTTTACCGGTTCGGCATACTGCCGGGCGGTGACAAACGCCGCCAGCCGCTCGCGCGCATAGGGGAACAGAACATTGTGAACAAAACGGATATCGCTGGTGGTGCCTTCAATATCCGTCACAATCGCGCGAATCATAATCTCTCCAGTTGTCGCAAACGCATTTCGCATTCAAATAAAAATTCCAGCCCCTCCAGATGACGGCGGGCCTCCTCCACTGAGCGTCCCCAGCAGGTTAAGCCATGACCGCGCAGAAGAAAACCGTAATTCAGAGAACGCTCTTGCGCGTAATGCGCAATACGTGACGCCAGCGCGTCGATATCCTGGTCGTTGTCGAACACCGGCACGCAGACGGTATCAAGATGGGTGGTCTGCCCGCTAAGCGACTTTTGCATTTCAAAACCGCTGATATATAGCTCCGGCGTTTTAACGATGCGCGAGAGCACCGTGGCGTTGACGGTGTGGACGTGCAACACCGCGTTTGCCTGGGGAAAGAGGCGATAAATCAGGGTATGCAGCCCGGTCTCCGCCGATGGTTTGCGACCGGATGGTGCGTGACTGGTGGCGATTTCCACCTGCAAAAAATCGTCGGTAGTCAGGTTGCCTTTATCTTTTCCCGACTCGCTGAGCCAGCAAAATGCGTCGTCCTGGCGGACAGACATATTGCCGCCAGTGGCGGGAGCCCAGCCTTTTGCCCCTATCCAGCGGCAGGTCTCGACCAGTTGTGTGAGTTGCAGGTTATCTGTCATCTTCCTTTTAGCCTCTCTCGGGGTCAGGAATGGGGTTTTTAGACATCTAAGCGTCTTGATTGCCAAATGCTAACATCGTGTTACGGCAGCAGCAACACAACTCTTCCAGGCAGGAGCAACAACATTGTCCTGGTGGCAGTGTGACTTGGTGGGGGAGGTGGTTGAGTTTGTCAGGAGCGGGAGTTTTGCGTATTGATTGATGCTTTCAATGGAAGCTGTAGGTTTGTCGCCCATAGCAGACCTGATAGCCCTTCGTTCAAACCGCTTTGTGCCAGGAGGGGGCATCCCTAAACTACTACAGGTATTAATCGGCAAGGTGCCGATGATCCGCTTAAATGTTCAGGGAAAGCAATGCAGGAAGTGCGCGGTTTTTTATCATGTTATTTAACAGACCCAGATACCAGACATAAATCTCCTCCTTGATATTAAGAACATTCGGGTGCACGGATGGAAAGTGGTTTATTCTCTTTTTCACAGAACAGGAATGTCAGGGCCGGGAAGAGGGGATTAGCGAGAGATTAAAACAGGCAACTCAGGAGTTCAGTAAATGGATACTAAAAAATGGCGCTGTGTTTGCGCCATTTTACCACATTAAGAATTTGTCACCGGCTTGTTCCCAAAGGGATCTCCGGGTCTGGTTGATGAGTAATCCTGTTACGCAGATCCCGACGGATAATTTCGATAGACCAGAACCAGATTAAATGTCCAAAAATTTCGGATACATTCTCATACCATGGAAGGTCAACCAAAGGTGGAGTCAGCCCCATGAGAGGGAAGGAAATCATATGGACGAAAAGCTGTGCCAGCGCACCAGCCAGCAAACCCTGCCAGAGTTTAATTTTGGGGAAAACTTCAGCAACAACACAGTAACCCACTGCGAAGACAATCGAAAAGATGATGTGTGTTACACCAACCCAGTTAAACACATGCCCGGCAAAGGTGTAGACGGCAGCGTTAGGATCAGCAAGCCCCATCCAGTCACGAAGGAAAATATAAGGGGGATTCAGGAAATTGCGGGAACAGTCAATTTGCCCGGCAGCCCTGATTAATGATTCCGGCCCGCATGCAGCAGTGAACATATCAGTCGGACTGCGGGGTGGCAAAGGTACTTCAGCGCCCCATTTAACAAATGCTGATACGATACCAGCGATTAACCCAATAAATGCAGCCAGGCCATAACGCCTGCGGTTTGGTGGAGTTTGTTCAAATATATTCATATTTCATCCGTTGAATTTCATCGTGTTAACATAATCATTTAGTAGTATTCATGAAAACCACCAAATGTAAAGATGTGTATGTGATTGTATGTTCCGTATTTGCGTCAGTAACTGGAAATTCTCAATTGAGTTGCTTTATATGGTGTAACAGGAAGGCTGTGAAAGTGGTGAGAGCGGCAAGGTCGTATGCGATCTACAGCAATATTCTCATCAGTAGAATTAATAGAGCAGCAACCACGTCGCATGGAAGAGCATGGTGCAGACAGCTGGCGTGCGAATATAGAATGGTTGCCAGCCACCGCGGATTGTATCTGCCCGGAATGACGGATCAATGTGTTTTAAGTATTAATGCCACGTCTTTTTGCTCAGGCTTGTTATAGCTGAAATGGCATGTGCTGAATCATCAAAAAGCCGGGTCAGTACAGGAACCCACTGTCTGTTTTTGTACTCAAGCACCAGATGTCCAGGCAGGTCTTTGCTGACGATGGCAAATGTCCTGAGTTCAGGCGTTGGAACAGGGAGTTCGGTTTTACCCCGAAGCTTCCCGTGCAAAAAACAGGCATAAAAAAACCAACCGTAAGAGGTTGGTTTTTCTAAGGGATTTTGGTCGGCATGAGAGGATTTGAACCTCCGCCCCCGACACCCCATATCTGCGATAAGTTAGGCTTGTACCAACGCATCAGATTCAGTGAGTGAGGTCTGATAGCGTTTTACTGCCTCAGCAAAGGCTTGCGCGGCATCTGCATTTGATACCATATATTCTTCAGTTACTCCTGTTTGAGAATGGAAAGTAATATTTCCATAAATGCAAATAGGGATTTGGTAGTTGTCTTTAAATCGACGGTCTGGCGAGCCATTCTTATTCGTTTTCGCCCATGTATGCCCATCTATGCGTGAATCACTGGGAACACCTTCTTCCTCATGGAATCTTCGATATTCTGAACTGACTTGTAATTCGCGTAAATCAATCAGAGCGAACGCCCCATCAGCTCGTGGTATGACTGCAACTCCCGGATAAAGCAAAATATCGTCGCCATTCACATTTTCAAACCGCATTGCACGACCTGTAAATTGAATGAGATCCGTTGAACTGAAATCAAAGGTAACTGGGTGACGATTAACAGACCGGGTTGCTAATGTTCTTTCAGCAAACTGGTCTGTAGCTTTATCTGCAGTAATATCCCATTTTTTGACACTCGATTTTAATATATCGAATGCACGGACCATTGCTGCATATGCGCGCTGTGAAGTATCACTGCTCTCGAAGGTTATGGCTATTTTTGTGTTGCCTTCCCAGGATATCAGGCGAGATATCTCAGCTTGCGTTAGGGGGAGTTCTGTCTCAAGTTCTGTGATGCGTCGTTTGTAAAACCAACGGAATAGACTTGATTTGCGTCGAACCAGCTCGTTCTTTTGTTTTGATTCTTCAGTAAGAGCCTCTTGTAGATCTGCTTTTATCTCTGCCCTTTGTTCTCGCGCTTTAGCAATCAAATCTCGTAAAGGTAAAAGGGAGGAACTTGTCAGGACTTCTACCGAAGCGCTGGAAATTTCATTCATGCCAGCCATGGGCATATATATTTTAGCGTTCGATGGGATGTTACTTGGGGATGCCTCCGGCATTCCAAAATGAGGTTCTGTGGAGGACGGAATTAATGGATTGGTAACAGAGTGCCCATCATCATAGGGCAGGGTAGGTGTAGTATAAGATAAGCCTGTACCCGGTAGTCCGACGGTCGCTCTGAGTCCTTTTTTCCCAACATTGACAGTTGCACCAGGTACACCGATGCTTGCGCTTATTCCACGCTTACCAATGTTGAGCCTAACGCCAGGAAACAGAGTAAAGGTTTGTCTGAAACGAAGAGACATGAAGTTATCCCTATGTAGTTTTGTGCACCAAAGTTCGAAATGTTTTTATATGAACATTGAGCTGATACAAAAGCCTATCCTTAGCTCATCTTCATACCGCCATGATGCGGCGGTTTGCTTGCTGGTGAAGTAAAACGAAAAAGCCCGCATCAGCGGGCTTTTTTGTCACTCGGGAGCCGCGGCTCCTTTGCGTATCCTTTTTTGTCCCCTCACCGTCTGGTCGGTGTCTTGCCGAGACTGCTAACTTCCTGTTTTTGCTAGTGCCGTCCTGGCACTGTCCAATCATGATTGGTGGGCTGGCGTCCCTGTAACTACAGTTTTAATATATTGATTTATATGTATATTTTATGTTTTTCTTCAATTGAGGGTTCAATTATGGAACCATTAAGCGAAATTGCTGAACGTTTGACGTCAAACTATGCCGAAAGATAATACATGCAACAGTTCAGCTACCAACTGGAAGTTGAACTCAGATCATCCGTGTCAGCTTTTCTTCCTTTAACCAGCCGAATGCGTTAGCGTCATTGAAACAGTTTCTCATGGTCATTGATGGAGAAGGTATGAAGGATAGGATCGTCGAAATACTACAATACACCCTGAAAAAAGATTCTGGTGAGGAGTTTCATCAGATCATGCATGAAGTCAGTGTTCCACTTCATACCCGGAACGGTATCGATGTGGTTGCGTACGGAAACTCTCTGCACGATCCTGACAGCTACTACCTCATACGGGCTTTTGAAAGTGAAGAACAGATGGAAAGCATTCTTGATGATTTCTATGCGAGTGCGGGTTGGCGTAGTGGCCCACGAGAAGCAATCATCAGTCGAATTGAACTCAGTTTAAAATCAGTTCTATCACTACCACAAAGCGTTATTGATGGATTGAGATAAAGTGAGCAAAGGGGGATGCGCTGTTCAAGGGGTATCCTCCGCAGTACAGAATTTAAACTGAATTATCATAATTAATTGATAAATAGATACATTTCTAAAATCCTTTTTCCGCTTCTAAAAATAGCACTTTTTGCTAAAGCCCTCTAAGTCCCGTCTTGTAACAGCATTCAATCTATTCCTTTGTGATTTGTACAAAAATCACTCACTTACGCAATAATTCCGAAAAAACAGGTGTTGATTGTCATAAGCGATATTCGAATAATAACCTCATCAAAACAACGACGAGGAAATATATGAACGAAAGAAAAAGATTTATCCGTTTACCTGAAGTATTAAATAGAACTGGCCTTTGTAAGGCTTGGATTTATCGCCTGATTAGTCGTAATGAATTTCCGGCCCAAGTAAAACTTGGTGAAAGAGCAATAGCATTCTTAGAGAGTGATATTGATAAGTGGATTGATGAAAAGATTTCTTTATCACGTAATAAAGTAGCATAAAAAGCAAAATCACAATGGTTTCGATACAGCCAGTTAGTCTATTAACCAAAAAATATAAAGTAGGAGGTCATATGTAAACACAATCGAACTTAGCATCAGCATAAAACAAAAAATATAATCTGCTCTCAAATAATGCATGAAAGTGTAGGGGGCTATACATTCAAAAATAAGGAGTAACCATATGAATACTGAAGAACTGAATAACATTAAGGACTCATCGACTAAAGCTTTTACTGCTATGGCAAAGAATCTTTATATCACAGGAATACGCATATATAAAGAACAAGAAGAGCATGAGTTATTAGCATCCATTATGTTGGATAGCAACAGAACGGAATCATATATTTCGCATGTTAAAGAATATCTGGCAAAACGCTTCGATGAACATATGGAAGAAGCTGGTAAAAGAGAAAGACTTATCTATGTTGATATGGATAAAGTTATGTTTGAAATGAGATATGTGCATACTAAAGCATTACTTTTTAGTATGAGTTAATAATAGCATACTCGGCCCTGAAAGGGGCTAATAAAAACACAATGAATTAAATAAGCATTTAACTATGAGGGTATAAATATGTCTAAAGAAAGTATTGCTAGTAATAAATCAACTGAACTGTTCTATGATCTTGCCTGCAGGTCGTTTACCGCAAGCTGGAATATGTTCATGGAAGTCAATGGTGATGGGGATGCCAATGATTATCTGGATGATCAAGAGTTTATGAGCCCATTTATTATTTATGTTATTGACCATATTCAGAACAACTTTGAAAGATTCACTGTCCAAGAAGGAAATAGTGGTGATATTAATCAAGTTGACTTTGAACTAGTCGCTGCCATGTTAGTTGAGTATTCAGAATGTTTTAGAAAATAAGAACCAATCTTGCCCCACAACGGGCCAAACCAAAACATAAAAAGGGAAATATAAATGGCAAATACAATATCTGTCGCAGTAAATATGTTTTGTGAAGAAACTCCAAAAGTAATGAATGCTATTCAAGAGCGTTATGAAATATTTGTTGCCATTACGGGATATTCAGTAGAAGAAATCATGGATGACAGCAACTTGCTTGAAGAGTTAAATCGATTTATTAATAACGAACTAGTTAATGATTTAGGGTTGGAATATGGTTCCGTTATCATAAATATCGGTTATAACAACTGATTATTTTTACTAACTATTAACATGAAAAAAGGATTAAAGATGAAAGAGATTATATTTAATAAAAGAGAAAAAGAAAAAAACGAACTTATTGCTAACATCTTACAAGGATACTGTGATGAGATCTATGCTATTTATGAAAAACATCCTGAAACAGCAATCGATATCTTGAATGGTGGGTTTCTCTCTGGCGTCATATATGATATTTTGATAACTCGTGAGATGAAGAAATACTCTATCAAAAATGATATATCTGATATCGATAGAAGAGATTTAAAAGCCACAATATTATATTGGCATCAAGAACACATTATTGAACTTGTTATGAGAAATCTAAAGCAAGATAAAAATCAAGATCCTATTTATTGGAAGTTAAAGTTCACAGTGATTTGATATTAAAGTATGATGAACATTCCCTCGTGCAGAGGGAAATAATCCTGTAAAGAATCGGAGATAACCAATATGATTGATGAATTCCATGTTATGTATATGTACAAAAAAATCCAAGTTGAAGCGGCTACTACCGACATCAAAACACTGGAACAGTTTTTGAAGAAGTTCCGCCAAGTTGTCGCGGAGCGCCGGGAAGAATACTATCGGGAGATTGGTGAGAAAAAAGCACGTAAGTTGAGAATGAAAAAAGCACAAAGATTACTTGAGAAAATGACATGTGATCGTGTTTCACCAGAGGATCTCAAGGAATGACTATTTGAGTTTATTAGAACATAAACATAGAAGCGATAATCATTATCATTTACAATGATTTTTATCGATAGTTAGGTGAATCTGGAGGAAACTGTATGAGCTTTGAAGCTAAAAAGGAACACTCCATTGCCATTATGGAAAGCAAGAAGATGTGGCGTTGTAATTATGCCCCTCCCTTGCTACGCCTCGCATGGAAAGCTGGATTCAAGATACCACCGCTACCTTTTGCCTCATTCTGGCAAATAACCTTGCTGATGGGGGTATGGTTTGGTCCGGCATGGGGGATCTGTATGTGGTTTTTTACTTGGAAGGACGAAGGGATGCAACCGGGCGCAGCATTTGTCTTAAGCATAGTCGCAGGTATTTGCTTTGGTGTTCTTATGGCTGCGTATCATTGGTGGCGAAAGGTAGTTAACAATCTCCCAGACTGGGACAGTCTGGAGTAAAGATCTCTGTAGAGGCTATATAGTATTTAAATGGACTAGGTGTGACATGGGAAAAATAAAATATTGGCTAATAGCAGGATTTATTATACTTCTTTCGATTGTTTACATTACGACCATTCAAAGGGACTCTCAGTTTTCTAAGTTGAAATCAGCAGGCGAAAAAGGAGATGTAGAAGCTCAATATGCCTTGGGTCTTATGTATTTATATAGAGAAATACTGGATATTGACTATCAGTAATCAAAATCATGGTACGAAAAAGCGGCTGCGCAAAATGATGTCGACGCGCAATTTCTGCTTGGGGAGATGTATGATGATGGTCTCGGCATCAGAACGTAGTTTATCATATTGTTTGTGTATTCTTCTTTCGGGAATTGATTTTTTAGTTCATTGGCTATATCTAAATATTAGATTAACTCACTGTTATCTGTTTTTATTTTTCTCATATAAAACCTCATTGTAAAATGATTGTTATATTATATATTGCGAGTTGAAAATTAAGTGTAAAATTACAGTGAAGCGCTCAATATAATACCCTTGATAAAATATCTATTATTCTACTTCATTAAATAGACATTCGGGTATCTTAGGGCGTTGTAGAGACAAGACTTCATCATCCGTAGATAGCTGGCTATTGCTGTCTACGTCATTATTTTCATCCGTATCTGTTCTAAAAGTATAAACGTTCTCAAATCTTTCCTTTTCATCAACAACAAATCCCTGTGCCTTTTTGACATTAGGTCGCTGTTTTGCGTTAATAGAATGAGCTTGTCCTTTAAGGAATATGTTGGAGTTCATAAAGAGATCTCCTTCTTTATCAATAATGATCCCTTTCTTTTTGAGTTTTTTAAAGACAAGGGACATATTTGACTTTTTAATATCTAACTCTCGGCATAGCTTTGCCTGTGAGATATGAAAGCAGTTTCCAAACTCCATGATATTTAAGATCCTTGCGATAACTTTTAACTCATTCTTTGAGATATCAAGTTCTGCGAGCTGCTGGAAGTTTTTCGTGAACATATGAACATAATCAACATCTTTCTTGATGGATTTGATGTTTTCTTTTCTTGAATAGATATTGGTAATATCTTTATGTGTGCTGTGGTAATGTTCGAATATCTGCACTTTCTGTTCAGTAGTAAAATGATGGTCATCAATATACTGTGTTAGCTGAAAGGGTGATAAACTGCTAAGGGATTTAAAATCTATCTGTGTCATCGTATATTTCCTTTTATTGTTTTTTATTAATACATAACAGATTAAACACTATCGTCAATAACAAAGTCAAAAATAAGTGGAAAAAGTTATAAAATAGTGGAGAGCTATCCATTGAGTATGATGGATAAAAAGCTTATTACTTTCTGGCTGGAATAAGTTTACTTAGAGTGGAATGTCCGCCAGTTATTGAATAATAGTTTTAGTGCGGAACTATAGTTATAGTTTTTGCTAACTATGGTTATAGTAAACTATAATCCGAGTTATAGATATCGATAACCATAGTTATAGGAACCTATAACCTTTATTCTGTAATATATTGTTTTATATGAGAAATAACAGCTGTAATATAGTAATAAGTTTAATATAGTAAAAGGGAATGTGTGCCTGTTGAATGGCACCTGCTGTTTTATGAATGGCGTTGGAGGTTTTCAGCAATGAAGGATGAATTGTATTGAAATATTTCTTAATTGATCTGTCCAGAAACGTTTTGCGATGAAGTTTATTTGTGCCTTATGAAAATGGCACCAATGGTGTAATCTGTTTATTTTTCTTATTCTGTTATTACAGCGGAGTGATTGTTTTCTACAATCACGAATCGCTGCTTTTATTGTGAGAGATTAATTAATTTGCCTTTGACTTTGTGTGCGTCTTCGACGCGATCTTTTTTGGATAAATCCATCACTAACAGGGATAAACCCTGCTCCAGCAATGTGATTGTCTTGAACAATCACTAAGTGCTGCTTTTATGAATATAGTTTTCCTATACGATCAAGAGAGAATGTTATATTTTATCACAGTAATGCTATGTTCAAACATAGGATCATTTTTTTATAACTGAATGATAAAACGATCTAAAACCGATCTTTTACGTCTTTACTAGAAATATTGAACTACTTTATCAAGAAAAAATATATTAATGTCAGAGTCAGGGCGTAGCCGTGCGTCAGCACATGAGCTTCAGCTCATAGATGGTGGATATTATCAAAAAAGGATTTTAATCAAACAGAGAGGAACGCTTTACAATAAAAATATAAATTTCATTCATAAGTACCTAATCATTTTTAATGTTGAAACCCTGTATGGCGATCATAAAAATCGCCCGGTTTCTTTTAATCCTCTTAAGTATTACCTCTTACTTCTTGCAAAATTAAATTAAGAAAAAATCGGCCTGTAGCCCTTGCGGTATAAGACTTATGACGAAAATACGTGACTGACTGTACGGTCAGTGTTCCTGACTCTGTGGTCAGTATTCCTGACTGTACAGTGAGCTTTCCTGACTCTGTAGTCAGTTTCTATGTCATTTTATAAACTAAAAATGACTGTGTTTTAAATTCTAGTCACTGGAATACTTGCGATTTCTAAAATATTTTCGCAAAAAAATATGCAAAAAACTTGATATCTATTTTGTGCATGGTATTTAATTAAAGATAAAATGATAAGAGGTAATAACGTGATGAATGAAATAGAAGTTGATTTAGATTTAGGCTTAAACCCTTTTTGCTTTGAGACAGAGATAAAGATTGAAACAAGAAAGAAAAATCTAACTGTTTCAAGAGGCACAGAACTTATCGAAAAGAAAGATACAGGTAAAAGCTACTTCGCCAATATCGTGCATACGCAAGAGGTCGATAAAGAAGAGTTCATTAAACTCTATACCTCTCAGATAAAAGCATACTTTGATCTCACGAAAACTGCATACAAAGTGTTTTTCATATTTTTACGAATATATCAGGATGCGATAGGCAAAGATCATTTCTACCTGAGCTGTAAAAAGGCAATGTCTCTTGCGGAAAAGATAGATCACTTTGTCTTGTCTGAATCTATCTTTTACAGAGGGATCAAAGAACTCATCGAAAAACGTATTATTGCTAAAACCAATGAGAAAAACTGGTATTTCATAAACCCTGCTATTGTCTTCAATGGTGATCGTGCTCGCTTTGTTTCAGAGATTATAAAAAAGAAAGAAGCAATGGAAGAACAACCCGAAAGCACAGTTGTCAATGGCGGCGGCAATAGCACACTTAAAGATAAAAACAGGTCCATTGAAGCAGTTATACAAGAAGTTAATAACCAAGATGACATAGATTTGTTAATCGCAAGATTGCAGTCTAAAAAGTCTCAAGGGTTAGTGAAGAGTCAAAGTATAAATGAAATCCCTTCTGTAGAGAACACAAGTCTTGTGCCACCAGAAGAACCGTTAGATTGGGATAATATTTAGTGATCCATTAACGCGACTTCTCTGAACTTTTTATACACATATATTCATATTTTAAACGTTGGGATGTGGAAGATGAAATCCTTATTAAATTAAAAGAAGCCAGATGAACTGGCCTCTTCAGAGTATTGTAATAAATTTTTTGGAGTAATCATTTATTTACTTTTAAACAGTAATCAAAAATAAAGTCATTGTCAAATTAAATTATCGTTCTCTTGATTAATTCTATTTTATTTAATATATATTAATAAGGCATTGTATTTTTATTTAATCAGAAGAAGAAAATATGGTAAATAAAATGTAATAAATTAAAGGAGTATCAAATGAATAAACTTAATAAAAATAAATGGCGAACAAATGTCTGTGTCCGCATTTTCAAAATAATCCTTCCCGCAACAATATTAATTTCAGCAACCACAGCTAACGCAGCAGTCTGTAGCCCGGATGTCAGCTCATCATTAAAACAAGCGCAATATAACGCAATGAAGCAGGATGCGGCTCAGTTAGAGCCGGTAGCGAAGAATTTCATGGATAACATCAATCAGTCACTTGAGACGATTGGTTGTACGGACGCTTGGCCTGTGGGAAACCTCGGCATCAGCCTGCCATCTGTGGATTCAATAATTAAAAAAACGAAGGAAGCAGCAATAAGTAAAGCCTGTTCGATTGCGAGAGAAAAAGTCACTCAACTGACCGGAAGTATATCCGAGAGCATTTCTATTGATATGCCCGTGATTGGGAATATCGCAAATGGAAGTGTTTCTACAGGAACTGGCTCTTCATCAGGATCGGGAGCAACCGTCAATGGAACCGATGTCTGGAGCAGCATCAGTAATTCAATGAAGTAAGAGGCAAAGGAATGTAATGATGATAAATATAAAGAAAAAAGAAGTGTCGATACTATTAGCAATATTAGCTAGTCTGTTATTAACTCAGTCAGCTTATGCCGCCGACTTATTTACCGTTCCGGAGACAGACAAATCAAAGCTGTGGTTTCTGGATATCTTATTCCCGGACAATTTAGCGGAAAGTCCCTTAGCCAGCACAATGACAATCCTTAACAGCGCCGTTTTGCTGGTTGGTGGTATTTTAGCTGCCTACACGCTGATTGCCGGAACCATGTCAACGGCACATGACGGAGAAATGCTGGGTAAGAAATGGTCTTCCATGTGGTTGCCCGTAAGAACTGCATTAGGCACGGCAATGATACTTCCGGCAGCAGGTGGTTTCTGTGCCGCTCAGGTTATGGTGCTGTGGATGATTAATCAGGGAGTCGGTCTGGCGGATACCGTCTGGAATACTTATGCCTCCAACCCCTCAGATGGAGCAGTTATCACAACATCAGCGTCTTATCAGGAACTTGACCGTATAGCGAAAACTGCGTTTATCAATAACGTCTGTATGTTGAAGGCAAGTGAGTTATGGAAGAAATCAGCGGCAGCCGATCCCTTCCCGCACGTCACGCCTGCGTTTGAAATGACGCCAGAGAAAGGTGCCTATTTATACACATACAGTTATGGAGCCAGCAATGCCGGTAATGATATGAATAAAAATTTACTGGTATCCAAGGCTGCATGTGGAAGCATCACGCTTACAGACCCCAAGGCCAAAGCTTCTTATGACGAACAGGCTAAAGCTCAGGCAACCATCGCTGCTGGGGGCATGTATATGGCTTATATGCCACAGGATATAAAGACAAATATTTCAGATGTTATTGAGGCACACAATACTGCATTCATCGGTCTTGATAATAGTATGAAAACGCTGGCTGAACAGTATGTGGCCGATAATAATATTGATATTCAGACCGGAATAAACAGCGCAACGGCCTCATATGTATCCATTATTGATACTGCAGTACGAACAGTTTTCTCCACTGGCGACCAGTGGGATGATTTCAAAGAGAATGTCCAGAAAGATGGATGGTTTATGGCTGGCGCATGGAGTATGAAACTGATCCGTGTGCAGGATGCGATTAATGGAGCAGCTCATAATCTTCCTGTAGGTGGGCAAGCGACAATGGAATACGGAGATATATTTGATAACAGTCTGAACGCGATTATGGCAAAAGTAGCTCAGGATATGGCGAAATCAACGACAGCTTCAAGATATGCGAATGGTATTGATGCGCAAAGCCGAACAGAAGCCAATACCAGTGGTAAAAGTGGCGCAGGTCCTAAAACGGATGATGCCGGGAAAATTGTTTCCTCTCTTCAGAGTGAAGCCAATAAGAGCATTTCTGGTGCAATGGCGGGTTTTCTCAGCTCCAGCGTTATCAATGGCAGAAAACAAGGGAAAATTGTTTCGTTTTCAACCGACACAACTGCTGCCAATTTACAGGCGATAAACCCATTATTAGCCGTTAAAGGGCTTGGGGATACGATCAGTGCCGCTGGCTGGACGTTATTAGGAAGTTCTGCGGTTGTTGGCGCAGGTCTTGGTGCATGGACTTCATGGACTGCAAGCTGGGTATCGGGTGCATTTGGCGCTATGGGGATTGTCATGCCACTGGTTATCCCTTTATGGATAGCTGGTGATACCTTAGCCGTCGTTATTCCTATGTTGCCTTACGTCATGTGGTTTGGTGTTTGCGTCGGCTGGATGATCCTGTGCCTTGAAGCAATGGTCGCAGCGCCATTATGGGTAATAACACATTTACATCCAGACGGTGATGGCGTAGTGGGTCGTGGTGGCGCTGGTTATGGTCTGGTTTTATCGTTAACCATGCGACCAGCGCTAATGATAACAGGATTAATAGCAGCCTATACGATGCTCCCTATCCTTGGTGGGATCGTCAATGAAACATTCTCCGGCGCGTTTGGCATGATGTCAGCCAATGCCGGGATAGGTATCATCGAGTCACTGGCTCTCATTGCTGTTTATATTGCGATGATGTTCACGGTAGTGAAGAAATCACTTTCACTGATTCACATCATCCCTGATGAAATTATGAAGTGGCTTGGTGTTCATGGTGGTCAGAGCATGTCGGGTTACGCACAGTCGGCATCAAAAGGTGTTGAAGGTGCTATGTTTACCAAAACCGTGTTGGATCAGGTTTCTCACACCTCAAATGCGATGGGTAATCAGCTCAGGAATGCGCAAATCAACAAAGACCGTGAACAGCAACGTGAGCTTCAACAACAGCAACAGGCTAAACAGGGGAAAGCACAGGCAGCTAATAAAGCCAATGATACGGGATCTGCATTCAGAACTCATATGAGTAATGCTGGCCCACTGGATCAGCAGGATGAATATCAGTCTCTTGAAAGTGCTAACTCGGCTTATAATGCGGCTGAGGCAGCAGATGCTGTTGGTGATACAGCAGGCGCTGCAGGTTATATGAATGTAGCCCAAAAGGCTGCTAACAGAGCGGTATCGTTTGGTGAACATAACAGACCGTTGCTGCCTATAAACCTTCAAGCCCAAGCTTCACCAATTGAAAGCTTTACGGCTCCAGATAAAGGGAATGGTGGTGGATCTTCCGGTGGTAGTTCATCACCCACTGAAAGTAATGACAGATAATGTGATATAAAAAGAGGGCTTTCGCCCTCTTTTTAATTGTTCGTTATCTGGAATGGAACTCACTTTATATGTTTGCTTACCAGCATAATTTAAATGACTATAGTGAAAAATAGAACCTCACCACAGCCTTTATTGAATATGGGCATTTCTCATGCAAGGTTTTATTCTCCTATAAAATGTTTTTTTCATAGGCAAAAATATATAAAAATATCGCTGCATTTATGATATTCACTCCGTTTGTTTTATATGTCCTCTGTTATATTACTTTTCAAGGTAGATGTTAAATAAATGTTTCTGTTAAAATTGACAGATCACATTTAATTAGTTAAATAATAAATTAGGTAATAAGTTAGCGGGAGTATTGTAATGAGGAACAATAAATTTAAATTAAAGAGAATAACAGTGGTTTCGGCTTTGTGTTTTTCTGTGTTATATACAAATACAGCTTTTGCTGTCTGGCCCGTCACAGAAGAGGTTTTGACACCGTATCTTATGGGGGCTTCACCTCAATCTATGGGCAATGGAATAATTGAAACATTAGTTTCAATGAACGACAAGCTGGCACAAGCAACAATAACAGCAAATGAGAATCAGAAGAATGCTGTTGTCAGTAATGCCAGTCAGGCAATCCAAGAACAGCGCATGAAAAATATCTTAAACAGAATACCTGATGCCAATGCCTGTGAAGAAGTCACGAGCGCAGGTGGTCGTGGTGCAGCAGGATCGAATACAAGCTCAGCGAAAGAGGCTTTATCTGAAAACAGCGTTAAGATGTTTACACAAGCAAATACCGGAATAAATGAGGCCAAGAAAAACATCATGGGCAGAGTATCAATAAGTGTTTGCTCCGAAGATGATGTGAAATATAACAGAGGTGGGTGCAATACTATAGGTCAGTATCCTGATAAAGATAAGTCGGCATCAAGCCTAACTACACCACCATTATCTAAATCCGATGCATTGTCTAATAAGGTTTCGAATCAGTCCTATTCTGTTGAGCAGATTGAAGTTGCTGAAGCGGCAAAAAGAAATCTGATAGGGAACTTACCAGTTGAACCATTAAAGAACAAGGGATTAGAAGATACAACTGAAGGACGAGAATATTTATCGGCCTTTTCGAGCTTTGTCTCCAGAAGCACTGCTGGAACAAACGCCATTGATTCCGTACTGGCAATGAAAAAAGCAAGTAATGTATCAGTGAACTCAAGAGGAGCCAAAATAGGATCCACATTAGGTTCTACGCAGGGAGCAAACCTTGCTTGGTCAGATGCTTCCGTAAAAAACAAGTATGCAACTCTATTTCCCGGCACAACATTCCCGGATAATCCTTCAGAGTGGGAAATGTTAAGATATGAGATCTATTCACGCTATGCAGATACAACAGGTGCTGACGCTTGGCAGGTAAAAATCAGTAGTGCTGATGAAAAAGAAACTGCGCATGAGCAGGCAAGAATGCAGGCACTTGATTTAAGATTACAAATGCTTCAAATCGAAAGAACAGAAGACACAAATATTTTGCTTGCGGCTCTGTTAGGACAACAACTACAACCAGTTGATAAGCAAATGCTGAATAATTTAAAAACAAATGCGACAAGAGCGACTCAGGCAACAAAATAATTGAAGTCATTAAAAAAACCGCCAGCGCTGGGCCAGCGGATTTGGTAGACTTGGTATGAAGATTATTTGATCTCGAAATCTTCCAGCGCCTTACCGGCTTCGAGCGCAGCAGCGATAGCACGAGGAGTTCGGCCCTGACCTGTCCATGTCTTTTCAGAACCATCGGTATCGATGTATTTATACTTAGCTGGACGTGGGGCGCGTTTCGCTCCGGTCTTGGAAGAAGATGAGTTAACAGTTGAAAGCAACTCTGCCGGGTCTATGCCATCTTCCAGTAACTTCTGACGGAATGCTTCCAGCTTGGCCTGTTTCTCTTCCTGCTGCTTTAGAAATGAGGCCTCTTCTTCACGACGTTCTTCTACAACGATAGTGAGTTTTTCTAACATCTCTTCCAAGGTTTCGAGTGTCAGTTCACGAGCCTGAGCACGGAGAGTACGAATATTGTTGATGATCTTTAAAGCATCAGACATGCGATTTCCCTAATTTTTGTGGTAAAGAATACAAGCAATAACATCATAGTTTTAATCGTTCCTGTGCACAAAATCAATACATTATATGGTATAGACGTTAGTTCCATCCTGAGTTCAAATTTTTTATTTGGGTTTGTGATTATCTTTAGCCGAGCGTGTTTCTTCAGATGATATATTATCAATGCGATTTTTAAATTTTCTTGAAAATCTGTTTTTCTCAATGCATTTTTTCTCAGCCTCTTCCTGATTATTAATGTAGTATTCGATTGTATTGCCATTATCCAAGTCATAAATGACAGAAATCAAGATATTAATATTTTCATCTCTACTGTCATGTGTAATGTCAAACTTAGATATTAGCTTTGATACAACAACATAATTTGGATGCAAAATAGTTGTCATGGTGAGTATTCCATAAAATGGATGATTAATATTTAGACGTGTCTATAGGAGACACAACGAATAGTATCTTATAGGAAAAAATTATAAATCATGAAGAAGCCAAAGCTCTTTTTATGGTTTCTTTTTTAGCTCGCGTTGCGGATAAGGAAACGCCAAAACACTTTCACCTATATTGTTTTTAGATACGGCATTCCACCATTTTTCGCGATATTCTGGATGATTACAGTAGTCTCGCTGCCGTTGAATTTCATCAAGAATATGGTCTTTTTGGTCAGGCCATTCTTCTTGCAATCTGTTTATCGTTCTGTAGAAAATATTCGACTGCATCATTATTTTGAAGAAGTTAAGCCTAAACCCTTCCAGACGTTGCTCGTAATCAGCGACAACCTTCTTATGGCTATTGATTGTGTTATTCAACTGCATCTGTATTCTACTAACCCTGTCATTAGCCATAGACGCTTCAAACTGCGACTGTTGAGAATCCAGCCTTGCCTCATTTGCCTGTTGGTAAGAGTCTACAATTTCTCTATTACGTTGCGCCGCATTATAATCATAATTCCAAAACGGATTTTTTCCAGACATAAATATACCTCGATATCAATTATTCTATGTGTATATAATTAAACATTAATTCACTTAAAAGCAAATAATTCTATTAATTAATATCATTAGTCAGATGTTTATTTTCCTTTTGTTTAATACTTTGTTTATGAGTCAAAGAAAATATGGTTATTAAATACTTCCACTCATTGCTCGCAAATATAATGTGCGTGAGATGGAACCCTGAACGTCCAGACTGGATTTAATACATCATCAGTCATAATACAGATCTCGGCATCATCGGATCTGCAATCAGGCAGCGAGTAGTTGATTTCCCTGATGTTGCTATATGGATATATAAATGTGCTGATCATATTTTTACGCAATGTCGAAGACATTACGTTTTTCTTTATATTATGGTTAAAGAGAAGAACCGAGCGTTGCATTAAATTAATGGTGAAGCCCGCCTGTTCGTATTCGTAAGACAAAACAGCATCGCTGAACGAGTCAACAAAAGCGATTTTTTGATCTTTTTCGAAGATTTCCATAGAGCTTCGCTCGTTGTTGTTTTCCATGCTCATCCCTCGCTGTTTTACTGCTTTATCTCAGCCCAGCATAGTCGCCAGTGCCAGCATACTCAAGCAAAATGATCTGTAAAATCGATCGATAAATTTATATTGATAGATATTAACGATTAAAAGGGATTTATCGATCGGTTTTTTAATTGATTTAATCGATCGATATATTGATTATGATAGTTTGTGACTATCATTTGTTTTGTATCGATCGATTTAAACGATGTGACGAACACTAAAAATAATTCAATTCTATCAATTGATTAGACGATAGCTCCTGATCTATAGGTCAGTGCGCCGGGATTGGGGTATACGAATCTGACTAAATCCTTGAGGAATAAATGAAAGGACATAACTTCTTACCACTGGCGGTCTCTCTGGTGTTTCTTTCTGGCTGCCAGCAGCTCAACGAAAGCGTGAATAGCGTTAATGGGGCAATTAACTCTTCACTGTCATCATTGAACAGCACCGTTGATAAAGCGCTGGGGGTTTCAGCTTCCGGTCAAGATAGTGGTCCAGCGACGTCCATTACTGGCCTTGGTGCTGTCTGCAAAGACTATGAAGAAAATGCGATGGCAGCAGAAAAAAAATGGACAGGCAAAAGGATCGCTATCACCAATGCCACTGTTCTTGAAGTAACAAAGGGCAGAAGTGCCAGCGACATGATGACGGGAATGCCCAAATCGGCCCCTAACTATTATCTGCTCTTCAAAACAGCAGATACCAGCTACTGCGGTGGAATGGTATGGCTGGATTACTACTCTGGTATTGATGATGCAGTTCTTACCTATAAGAAAGGCCAGAAAGTCAGCGTCACCGGAACGGTAAACAATTTCGAAGTCCGTGGATTCGCTACCGTCAACAATGCCGATATGCCAGTTCGTCTGGTTGTTCTGAGAAACGGCACGATCAATCATAAAAAGGGATAAGAACCATGCGTAAATTTTTAGCCATCGCGGGTCTTGCCGTGTTGTTATCAGGCTGCGGTGAAAAAGGGGATTTTGAGAAAGCGATCAACGCCAAGATTGGTCAATCGAAAACCTGTTTCTCACTACGAAACAACGATGTCACATTCCCAATCCAGCTCTCTAAACCGCGCTTCGATGAAACAGGCACTGGAACAGGGTCTGTGATCCTCGACGGCCTCGTAGAACAGGGCTTAATGGCTTTTGTAAAAGGCTGGGATAACAATACGCTTGGGATAACAGATGAAGGTAAACAAGCCAAAATCTGGGATGCCAAAGAAGGTGTTTGTATTGGTCGCCAAGTTGTTGATGAAGTCAAAGAATGGACTGAACCGGGCAACGGTAATCAGAAAGTTGTTCGCGTATCTTATACATGGAAGCTGGCAGATGTCCCTTCATGGGTGGACAAAAGCGCGTTCTCTGGAGTGAAAGGGATGAATGAATCTGCTGATGGTGCCATGAATCTTGTTAAAACCAGCAATGGTTGGAAAGCGAACTAGGGGACTATTATGGAAAACAATACCATCAGGTGTCCATTTTGCTTAAAGGAAAGCCAGAGAGGTGTTCATGTCTGCACCGGTTGCATGGCGACTGTTTTATATGGAGCCTACCCCGGCTGGTATGCTTTCGTGGTTATATTATTAACCTTCGGCCTGTCTATACTGATCGGAATGTCTACAGGCATGGCGGGAGCTACTATCAGCCTACCAATCATTGCGGCTGTAGGGTTTGTCGCAGGTAAGGCAATTTTCTCTGATAATGTTGTTTTCAGGAGAAGGATGTAAATATCGTTTTTAATAAATACGCCACATTTTAATCAAAGATGTGGCTTTCATAAAAATCGATTTAATTTACATAATTCAATAAATCTTATAGTAAATAAATTGTAAATGAGCAACTTATCTATTCCCTACAAATTAAAGGAAAAGATATAAATGTTATTAAAAATGATTGGGTTTTTATTGTTTAAAATTGATGTTTTTTATGTATATATCTTTTTCATTTCCATATTTTAGATGAAAAGTGGAGTAAGCATATATATTTGGCTTATCTTCTCTTATCTGCATATCTATATGTACAGTAGCAGAAGCTATCTACCAACCTATAAACGCCATTGCGATAATTAAAGTGAATAAGTCACTTGATTTAGGAAGGTTGTTTAAAAAACATAAGAACAATAGGTAGAAGTAAAATACTAATTTTAGAAATATTGTGTAAAACTTCTTACTCTTTACTGGTCATCCCTCAGTCGTGGAAAAAACACACTGTTCTATATAGGTTTTATTTGTGATATAATGAACAAGTTCTTATTTAAGAAACCTATAAATATTAAGCGACGGAAATATATCATGAAAATAGTCAGCAATACCGTTTGGGATGGACTTAAACTGCCTGATTATAGGGCTCGTTTTTTTATAGAAGTTTGGAAGGAGATTTTGTACGTCAACACTCCTTCATTTTATCAATCTAAAATGATTAATACGATGTCAGGTGCCGAGGAGTTAGTCGAAGCCATTGATGATTACATACAAGATGATAAGAGTAAAAAAAGCTTATTATCAATGATAGAAGATTACAAAGGTAATTTAAAAAAAGACTCTATAGCAAAAGACACTTTTAAAAACTTGCATGCAACGCTGTTAAAAAAAATTGAGACTGTTCCTGACCCAATATCTAGTAATTATATTTTAGAATTAAAAACAATTGTTAAATTAGTATTATCCAAAGAAAGTGACTATTATCACGAACTTAAAAAGCAGCTAAAATCATCTATTTTGTCTAACGCTGATTTGAATAAAAAAGCCCGTTTAATGGACTCCATTTATCAATTAACTAAAAGCTTTATTGGCTATCTCCTGTGGAAGGGGTATTCACCAACTTATTTATATAATAGAATGGAGTATCTTACGAGAATTAAAAATTATGGCAGTAGAGACTTTCCCGCTCAATTTAATAGTTGCCTTGATAAATTAACTATTAGGATTCATGATTATACAGTTTATTTTCTTATTACCCCCTTGTCTAAATATCTGATTGAATTGAATAATATCCTTGATGTTAGCTTTATCAATCGAGAAGGTATTATTAATGAAAAAAACTACAATAAAATTTCACAAGGGGTTGAATCTTCGGTATTAGCCAAAATTGTTGTTAATACAACAGACTACGTTTCCGCGGCGTGGCAGGCAAATGAAAAACTGGATAAAGTCATAGATTATTTAGAAATAGAGAAGCCAGAATATAATATTAGATATTCTCCTGTATGTCTTACAGAGTTTTCAAATGGTGGATTCACACACCGTCAGACTATAAACATAGGCAGATTGAAACAATTCATTACAAGTAAAAATTACAGCATTCTTGAAAATATACCTAATGAGTCCAAGGTACTCTTACGAGAGTCTATAAAACTAGACAGATATGATGTACTGACAAGATCTTTAAGGTATTTAAGAGTTGCAAAAGAATCAACTTCACTTGAGCAAAAATTGCTGGGCGTATGGATAGCTCTTGAATGTATTTTCGAGAGCACATCAGGTAATATCATTTCTGGAATAACTAACCATATCCCTACGTTCTATAGCACTCAAAGTCTAGAAATTAGAATTAGATATTCTAAAGATTTATTAGAAGCCCGATTGAAGCCTATTTCAGATAGCCTTTTAGAGATTACAGCCAATCAGAAATCTAAATTTCGAGACCTTTCTTTAAAAGAATACTTTGACATAGTGAAAATCGAAAAAAACAGGCATAAAATTTTCGATGAGTTAGTTTCCAAGGGGGATGAGTTTGCCGTTTTTCGACTAATAAAAATATTTGAATCATTCGGAACGTCAAAGAAAATAAATGATAGATTTAATGATACTAAAAAGGATGTTGAGTCTCAGCTTTATAGAATTTACAAGGTAAGAAATAAAATAACCCATAGAGCATACTACGGAAATATTAGGCCCCAATTAGTGGATCATCTTTATAGCTATTTACTAAGTGCATATAGCACACTAATTTATAGTTTAAGATATAATACAATAAATAAATTTGAACCACAAGATATGTTTAATGCATATATTATCTCGTGCGAGAGTTTAATATTCAATGTTGAAGAAGAAAAAAAACTTGAAAATATAACTATGGATGAAATAATTTTATCATAGTGAATGTTTTCTAGGTGTCGTATTCAGAAAAAATCATAAGGCCATAGTAATTATGGTCTTATATTCATCGATAGCCGGTGAATATCCAATTTTATAGGCCTATCACTATTACGTTTCTCTAAATAATGTAAAGCTGAAAGAAGAAATGATTGTTTTCATCAACAAATACATTTTTAATGAGGATTCCCCACCAAATAATTAGTATTGCAGGCGCTGTCCTCATACATACCTACAATCTTATCAATATCTTGGTGGTTTCAATTTAGATACTGATTTCCTATCTTCCGGGCTTGTTGGTGTGCATTCAAAATCATTTACAGGAGGTATAGGGTTGAGATGACGATCCGGAAAACGCTGATTCTCATTAGGTGGTTGTTCGTCATTTTGACAATTGAAACTAGACATTTTCTCAAATTTAGTTCGAGTAATATGACGGCCTAATACCTCGTCAAAGACGTAGTTTTCAGCAATACGTTTATCATGTTCCTCACTGATAAAATCAACTTTAGATTTATCTTTTTTAGACAATCTTAATTTACCCCTCATAAAATCGAATAAAATGGTAGTGATACGTTTAAAAACATTATCTTGATGTGTAGTAGTCTGTTGCCTCTTAATATGTTCAGGGGCGCTTCTGGATGCCCTGTTTGGGTTTTGAGAGGAGGATGTTTTCAGAATAGTATTTGTTCCAGAATCAGAAATACTTGCCGATGGTTTCTTACCAGCAATGACCTTACTGACTTTGGATTTATCACGGTAAGATTTGACACTACGCACACGATTATGAGGAACTGGTGCTACCAATACAGGCCTTTGTGTTTCATGAGTAGAAGAGCCGGAGTGCTTTTCTGGTAATACGATCTCTTCTGGTTCAGCAAGAACAGCCACAGTAAAGCTTCTGACATCAACAATGATTTCAAGATCAAGTTCACTGAATGTTTTGTAGACTTCAACCGCTTCCTGCTTAGCTGCATCACGAACAGCCTGTTCTGCGGCTCTTTGCTCCTGAGCAGACTTACTACGCCATTTAGCGCTGTGGATACGTTTCATTGCAGGACGATTTATTTCAGCGGCCTTAGCAAGCCATAACGCTTTTTCTTCATTATCTAAAGCTGCTGCTGCTTTTTCTAACGCTTCCTCGTGCTGGGCCTGAAGAGAACGATGATCAATACGTTCTGATGAACCAGCAGCAGCAAGATAGCTGTTAGCTATAGATGCCCATGATTCACGCCACAACACAGACATTTTTCTGTCGTTCCAGCTTCTTTCTTTTTTACCAAAACCTTCAGGGCCTATGGTTTTTAATGTCAACATAACGTGAGCATGAGGATTATCACTATCAAGATCGTGGAAAGCGATATCGGCAATCATGCCTTTATCAACGAAGTTTTTCTGGCAATACTCAAGAACAAGTTTTTTCTTGTCGTCATTATTTAACTCGGCAGGAATGGCGACATCGAAATAACGAGCTGTTTGTCCGTTGCTCTGACGCTCAACCCTTTCAACTTCATTCCACAATGCTGTAGAATCTTTTACGATATGTTCTGGAGCATTAACTGGCGCTAATATGAAATGCCCGTATAAATCGGTACGGCGGCTATAATCATAGGTATCACCCGTTCTTTCATCTGTGATTTTGCAACGAGCATGGTAAGCAGCTTTCGCAACGGAAGACCTACCTTCAGAACGTTTCACAATTTTAAAATCAAGATGAAAAATAGCCATACAATAAAAACAACCTCAATATGAATTTAAATATCAAACCAAAATATAAATCTCCAATGCGACTATGCTGGTTTTAGTTTTTCGTAAGAAAAACTTTGGTGTTGACGTTGACCTTGTTTCCGAAGGAAACGGTGTTAGCCTGCGGCAGCAACCGTCGGTAGACCCCACACACTGCGTAGTAGTGTATAGGTGGGCATTGCTTTATTTTTATATCTCCTAAAGGAGCTAAAAATAACGACAATGTAAAAAGTTTTCTTACTCTTAAATAATAACGCTAGTTTTACAGGCTGTGAAATTAAATGAGGGTGAAATCGGATGAACGGCTGAGGTATTCCAAAAATATCAAGAGTTTTGGTTTTAGAGAGCGCCCGTAAGGGCAAACTTAGTTAAATTAGTATCCCGCCGCGAGGCGGGAAAGCAGAATTTAAGATAAAAAGTGAAAATTATAAATTCTTTTATGTGTTGCACAATTCACAGGTTAAGACCAGAAATCAGAGTCAAAAAACAAGAGGTAAAATTGTTTTCATTGATTCAATAAAATAAGTAACGCGGAGAGTATCAGGTAATTAATGTTAGTGACTGCATTCGTATGTGTTGCATGTTTTTATTTTGAGCTTACTGATATCAATTTTTTAAAACCAAAACATCATTTTTCGGGATGAATCCTATCATTAACAGGAATGAACCCTGTTCCAGCAATGTGATTGTTTTGAACAATCATCTCGCGCTGCGTTATTTAATCTGGAATAAAAAGTATTCAACCTTCTGCCTATGGTTTGACCTTTTCCTTTTTTAATTGTATTCCATGTTTTTGACAACTAAAAGGAAAAGTAATTATGAATACGGATGATAAAGGTAGAAAGCCGAGATCAGAAAAAACCATTAAGCAAAAAATAGCATCAGCTCAAATGCGTCTGAATCGCCTTAAGAGTAAAGAAAAATCTCTATCCAAGAGCGCAGAGACACGCTTAAAGATCATTTTGGGTGCAGAAGTGGCTAAAGCTGTTGGCTGCAAAGTAGAAGAAGTGGATAAAGAGTTAATATTAGGATTGATATTACAATCCTCGAATATTAGCATTGAAGATAAAGCAAGGGTAAAATTAAGAGGAAAAAGATTTCTTGAGGATATGGTTGGGAGGCAGAAATGAAGTGTCTATAGCCGTGAGAAACCTCTATATAATTATATGCGTTATCTTGACATTTATAACCTAATGATTTATTAAAATGGTAGGTATTTTATCCTATGTTGATGTTCCGAGCGCCCCAGCAAGCTGTGAGCCGAGCGATCCAGAGTGAATAGGATAGAAATAAAAATGCTATTATCTATCTCTGGCTCTTTTATAGGAAACAGCGACGGGGAAAGGAGTGTCAGCTAATAGCAGCCTATAAAAATTCTCTGTGGTTGTTATATACCTTGTCCTCATATTCAGAAATATAACATAAGATATAAAAGAGATAAGGCATCAGGAGTTTTTTTTGAACCTCCAGACTTTTTATGGAGTATTAAATTTATTTGTGATTGGTGGCTATGGATAATATTTTCCAAATACAGGAATATATTTGACAATCGATATTTAATATTGTATTTATTAAGTATTCCTTGAGAATATTCACTTAAACGAAGTGTCTGATTGCCCCATATATGGGGAGTAGTTTACAGCCCAATGGGCTGATTGAGTTGCCCCAAGTATGGGGATATGTATTCTACCCAACGGGTAGTTTCCTTCAAGGGAAAAAAAGAGCCGAAAGGCTCTTTTCTCGTTAGATTATTTATATTTTATGATTTATCAGGTAACCGTGTTTTTATATAAAATTGGCGACAATTACACTTCTGGAGTGTAGGCAGTTATTATAGTTTTCCACTTGTAGCATCATGGTTTTATGATCGGGGATGAATTGAACTACTCGATCAGATCTAAAAACATGTGGAGAAAGTGGATTTTTTGCATAGGGATTATGAAATATCATCAAGCCGTCCAGAATGTTTTCATTATATTCTGAAGGCTTACATATTATCCCCTTTGGTTTACCTTCTGGTGGAACTGCCCAAACTGAGCTGATTTGACCATTTGGATTATTTTTATTCGCTAATGCAACAACCTTACCCCAAGTTGCGTTGCAATTAAAAATGATGGCGCTAATATTTTCGTACTGATTATCACAAAAAAAACCGAGCGGCACTTCTGTACCATTATCTTTAGTAATATAATCTAAATGTTGATTTGGAGGCCCTTCAGGATATAGCTCTGGATTATCTAAATAAGCATCTTCGTTTACGTAATCACTATATAGCACAGCTCTGATTGCACGATCATACTGCAAGTTAAAATATGGCTGTTCAAATGGTGCTACGGCCAAAACAAATGCTTTACCTTTGACATGATCCAACTTTGAATAACTGCTATTATATTTTCTGTCTTTTTGCGTTATAGCACTACTGAGCCTTATAATAGCTTCTCTATTCAACTCTCCAAATCGGTTTAACTTTACCATCTCTTCTGGTGTATAATTTTTTTCCCACTCAGGTGTTTTATCCCTTGCCGCATTTGCCGTTGTAGCTTCAATGACAAAGTCTGAATCAGAGATACAGAAATCCGGTGTAGAGAAATTAAAGTTAACATCTAAGCCATAATTTTTCAACACTGCATAAAGATAGACTTCCCAAAATGTTGAGTTGAATGATGTTTGAAATTCTTTTATTATTTTGTTATCTCTGTCCACAAATCCGTTTGCCCATTGATTAAAAAGAGCTTGGGCCAGTTGATCATTCTTTAATAGCACCCTTCTGAAATTTTCATGAAACAAATCCTTACTGATTACTGGCAAGAAAAAGTCCATTACTTAACCTCTCATTGACTTTAAATAAATTAATAAATCTAAACTTTCAAAGTAATAATCTAGAAAACAAAAAATAAGCCACTTCTAAGAATAGAAGTGGCTTGAAAATAGTATTAGTTAGCCATCGAATTTTTTTTATCATCTATTTCTTTGATGAAACGCCAACAACCTGATAAAAATGGTTCTAAGTCATCCCAGTATCTATTTACAAGAGTTTTGTCAGTATTAAAATCAACAGAATGAACAAGAGATTGTATATTATTAATGGATAGCAGGGTTTCTTCATCAGTCCTGCCATACCTTTCAACTAAAAGTTTGACACTATCGGTAATAAAATTATTTTTATTTAGATATTGTGCGATAAAAGCTGTATTTTTCGCAAGTGATTTATTCCAGTTAGCATTCATGCATTTCATTGTTTCCTTCGAAGTTGTCTCCAAAAAAACTCTCAGCATGACAATGCAGCTTATAGGTTCATCTAATGAACTCAAATTGCACAATTCTACAAAAATATGATATTCCTTATTGCGATACTTCGGAACATCGACTGTGTTTCGCCCCCAATCAACAAAGATATCTCTGTTTCGCGGTAGATCAGTGACAGGCCGAGCTTTGGGCCTAACGGGTTTAATTGGCTTTATTGGTCTTACTGCAGCAGGTCCGGTGTTAGCACCAGCATTAGTTACTTTATCGCCTCCTTCGCCACCGGGAATGCCTTTATTATCACCTTTCACTGGGTTTTGAGGTGTATCTTTTTTCTTGTTATAATATCGTTGTTTTATGATCGATCTATAATTATCAGCAATAGGCTGTAAGCGATCTCTCACAGCAAGAAAAAGAGAACTATCAGTACGTAATCCAGTTTTAGCTGTATTCCAAGGTAGCAAAGCCGCGTCTTTTGATACAAATTTTACCCAACAAACATAACCGTTATATTCTGAGTGCCACTTCGTTTTCCAGCCATGCGACTTCTCTGTACTCGCAGATACTATAACTCTGTCATTGCAGGAAAAGTATATACCAAAATAATCTGTTAATTTTCTATTATTTGCAAGACTATAATTATCTTCACCGGGGAATGTATATTCATTATGAATCCCTGTTTCGATAATAACATCTACTCCATCAAATTTTATTACTTCTTGTGTTGGTGGAAATTCACATTTTGTTCTTAAGCTAGGAGCTACACTTTTAATCGGTTCTCTAACATTATTCTTAACATGATGAAGAACTATTTTAAATCCTTTCCGTACATATATAGCATACCTCAAAGAAAATTCACTTACGGCATTAGTGAACCATCTATTATTATGAAGATCATTTTTTATTTCGTTTTTTAAGTTGGAAACGTTAAATAGTGACTTCCTTCTATTCTTTGTAGGAATAACATCAGCATAGACCGGGTCTTCCTTACCACCTCCGATCCCTCGATTATTAAACCTCGACTTGAAACCTTCAATACCATCATCAACATAAAAAGAAAAATCAGTACCCATTTTTAGCAATGAGCGTTTTAAACCTATTCCATATAATCCAATGCCATACTCGTGCTGAGATGGTTTATTCGTATATAATGCTCTTTTGGTAAGAGTTTCTCTATCAATACCAGCGCAATTATCAAGAACTCGAATACTATCTTCATCTATCCTTATGCAAACATAGAATCCATCATAAGTTAGAGGTAAATTATCTTTTCCTCTATTACATTTATTTGCTATTAACCAGTCTCTCGCCGCATCGATAGAGTTATCAACCAAATCAAATATTGCTTCTAAGGTCGTCACATCTTTTGTCAGAGCTTCTTCCAAAAAAGTGGCGCTAACACCGGTGTCTATTGACAAACGTTCTATTATATTATTTTCCATGTTTCTAGCCTACCTTAATAGCATTCGTTTCAATATTATTTAATGCATCATAAATTTCCCCCATGATATGTTTTGACATTAATGGGGATACACTGTTCCCAATCATTCTAAAGCTGTGCCATTTAGTATGATGGAAAACAAACCAATCTGGAAATCCCTGAAGACGGGCGGCTTCTCGAACAGTAATTACTCTTCCTTCTTCTGGATGTAAAGGACGTACAGCCTGATGACTTCCCTTATCACTTCCAGTTCCAGCCCTCAATGTTGGACATAATCCATCCCACAAAAGGCATTTCGATTTACTAACAGGATCAACCATTCCCGGTAATATCGAAGAATATCTTGCTTTAACTTTTGGAGAATGAAGTGTATTAAAAAAACCACTTATTTCACCTATCTTCATTTTATCTATGGCATTTTTCCATCCCATGCCTTTAGGTGGAAGAGATCTCATTTCTTTTGCATATTTTGATAAATTTTCTACATTTACATCTCTATACTTGTGCCAACCGAAATCAGTTATATCATTGTTTTTTGATTTCATTAGTGGTGCGGGAAGATCACTTATCGCATTCCTGACAGTATTTCTCTCATAATTACCAGCTTTGAGCGTCTCACTATTTAATCCACATTCAAACTCTTCAGGAATAAAACCTATAACCACAACCCTGCGTCTTCTCGTTGGTGCACCAAAGTCAGAAGCGTCAATGATCATAGGGTCTAGGACTTGATAATCAGCATCCAATATCTTTAGTGCTGATTTTAATTCATATACGTTTTTCTCATCCATTAAGCCTTCAACATTTTCCATAACAAAAAATTTAGGTTTTATTATATTAACTGTTCTAAAAAAATGTCTCAGAAGTGAACGGCGTGGATCATTAACGTCAGAATGCCCCATTCGGCTGTAGCCTTGACAAGGGGGGCCACCTATTATTCCATCAATTTTCTTTGACAATATTATTGAGTTCCATTCAGATTCTCCCAATAATGAAATATCGCCATTTATAATTTTAGTATTTGGAAAATTGCGGGCATAAGCTGACTGCAAAGTAGCATCTATATCAACAGCGGCTATGACATCAAAGCCTGCTAACTTGGCTCCAAGTCCAAAACCACCACATCCGCAAAAAAGATCTATTACTACGGGTGCTTTGCTCATAACTTTCCTATAAATATCCGTTTGGTAGGGCACTGTTATTCTTTACTATGCCCTTAATATTAAGAGATATTTTAGCAACTTTCTAAACTTATGGGAATATAGATGTGATATTTACATTTCCTTGTGGAGTGGGAAAATCATTTAAAATCAATGGGTAATGTATTTTTGTTGCGTTATCATATTCGAATTTTATGCCTGCTTTTGTAGCATCAACCTGCGCTCATCGAGATGTTCAGCAAGATTGATGTAAGCAGCACGACACTGTTACGCTTCTGATTGCTCATCTGGCACTTAGCAGCGTCCACTGACGGTAATCCAGACTCAATCGGGTATGCAGAAGCAATGACCACGGGGTCTGCATCGTTGTCATAGCACCTTTGATCATGTGTATTATTGATGGTGTTAAATCGACAGCTAGGCATTTGCAAGGCAAGTGGTCCAGTTATCCATTAGTGCCACCAGTTTAGGCCATAAAGTCCTATGTTGATAAGCTACTTTGACGTTGTCTGCCAACTGGTGACTTCAATGACTCTAACACGGTTAGTTAGTAGTTTCGTCAAATCAATCTCGGCATGTTGATCTGAATCCATGCAGTATTTTCATTATCATGCCGCTAGAGCCTTAAATTTCTGCGTCTGAACATAATCACCCCACCATTGCATTAGTGTTGCTCGTTCTGCTAGATACTCGGCACGGTTATAAGCGGCTACGATCTCATCTTTCTTCGAGTGAGCAAGAGCCGCCTCGAGAACTTCTGTTCTGAACTTACCAGACTCCTCTGCTGCTGTTCTGGCGATAGACCGCATACCATGAGCTACCAATTCACCACCGAATCCCATTCTGATTATGGCGGCGTTTGCTGTTTGCTCATGCATATGACTGAGGGGAGCTTTGATGCTGGGGAAAACCCATTCTCTATGACCACTGATAGGGCGCATGTTTTCAAGTATGCGAAGAGCTTCTTTACTCAATGGAACCTTATGTGGGCGTTTCATTTTCATGAATTCTGAAGGGATATTCCAAAATCCGCTCTCTTCATCAATATCACACCATCTTGCCCGAACGGCTTCACCGGGCCTTACCCACGTCAATAATTGCCACTCGATCAGCATACGGGTTTCTAACCGTATAGATGCGTTAGATAAAGCAACCATGAAGCGTGGTAGCTCATCGGGTGGAAGGGCAGGCATGTTTTGCTTCTTAGGCTTACTGAAACGCTGAGCGAGATTGTCGGCAGGATTGAACTCTATAAGCTCTTCCGTGGCAGCATAGCGAAAAATTTCATTCAGGCGAGAAATGATGCGGCGTAGAGTTTCAAGTACACCTCGTTGCTCAATTGGGTCTAGATGCTGCTTGAGCATTTTGGGGCGGATCTCTTTGACAGGAACGTCGCCCAAGCCGGGAAAAATGTTCCGTTCAAGACTACGCCATATATCTTTTGCATAGTCTTCCGTTATTTCAGCGGTTTTTATCTTCTCATCTAACCACTTTCGGGCAACAGCTTGTAGCGTATGCTCCGTGGCATCTTTCAGAGCGTTAGTTTTTTCAGTGATGTGGGCTTGAGGGTCAATACCATTAGCAAGCAAAGACAGATATTCATCACGTAAAGCTCTTGCCTTTGCTAATGAGAGGTGAGGGTAGGTTCCCAAGCTCATCTTAGTGCGCTTCTTGGTCACTGGTACTGGATATCTGAGATACCAGTTCTTCTTCCCTCCTTTTGATGAAGGAGCGATTCGTAGCAGTAGCCCATCACCATCGAAGAGATTGATCTCTTTGTCTGCTGGCTTGGTGTTTTTGATTTCAGTGTCTGTGAGTTTTTTAGTCTGCCTTGCCATGTATTGGACCCTCAAATTATTGGACCCAACCGGTGGGTCCATATAAGGGTCCCATAATGCGTAGCTTCTAGCAATTCTCAGTAGACTTCGCTAGACATGAAAAAGGCCGCAACCCTTGCGAGGTGCGGCCTTGATAGTCTTTAGTAGACTTTGTTTTACTAAAAAGTGGTGGAGCTGGCGGGAGTTGAACCCGCGTCCGAAATTCCTACATCCTCGGTACTACATGCTTAGTCAGTCTTTACATTCGCCTGGCACCTGCGGACGGACACGCCACTACCAAACTAGCCTGATTAGTTTTAACGCTTCAACCCCAGGCAGGGCATCCACGCGATCTCTTTTGGGTTTGACCTCTCTTTGATCCCCGTCTTAAGAGCGGAAGCTAGGGAGAGAGGGCTCAGAGCAGGTTATTAAGCTGCTAAAGCGTAGTTTTCGTCGTTTGCGACTATTTTTTGCGGCTTTTTACGAGGCCAACCGCCCCTCGGCATGCACCTTGGGTTTCGCAAATCCCGTCGAATCCAGAATCAGCCCCAATGTGTTACGTTAAGTATAACAGAGTTGTGACACGCGTGACCAGCCCCCGATTTTCCTTATCTTCAAGGATTTACCGCTCATTTCGCGTGATGGAACGATTTGCTTAAATAGCCAGCAACGAAAGCGGTGTTATCAGGGAACGTTTAGCGGCCTGCATTCTTCATGATACGGGCTTTATCCAGTTGCCACTCACGCTCTTTCAGGTCTGAGCGTTTATCATGCTGTTTCTTACCTTTTGCGACGCCGATTTTCACTTTGCACCAGGCGTTCTTCCAGTACAGTGAAAGCGCGACGACGGTATAACCTTCACGATTGACGCGTCCGTACAGGGAGTCGAGTTCGCGCTGGTTCAGTAGCAGTTTACGGGTGCGAGTGGGGTCGCACACGACGTGCGTTGAGGCGACGGCCATTGGCGTAAAGTTTGCGCCGAACAGATACGCTTCGCCATCCCTGAGAAGGACATAGCTATCGCTAATATTCGCTTTGCCCGCGCGCAGGGATTTAACTTCCCAACCTTGCAGGGCGAGTCCAGCTTCGAACTCTTCTTCAATAAAGTATTCGTGTCGGGCGCGCTTATTCAACGCAATAGTGGCTGAGCCAGGTTTGTGTGCTTTTTTCTTCGTCATAATGCCGCTCAGTATAGGTAATCTGAAATCGAAAAACACCCCATTTCATCCTGCGGGGGATAAGGCGTTATCTTAGCATGAACCTGCGTAGGCCCTGTTGAGGTATAGCGTTTTTTTTACCTGGGGATAAATGGTATTATTTGTTCGATTTACGTTGATGGAAATTGCTATGCCTCAGATTAGCCGGACCGCTTTAGTCCCTTATAGCGCGGAACAGATGTATAAGTTAGTGAATGATGTTCAGTCCTACCCTCAGTTTTTGCCGGGATGTGTCGGCAGCCGTGTGCTGGAATCGACGCCGGGTCAGATGACGGCGGCCGTGGATGTGTCTAAGGCAGGGATCAGCAAAACATTCACGACACGTAACCAGTTGACGAATAACCAGAGCATCCTGATGCATCTGGTCGATGGCCCTTTCAAAAAATTGATTGGCGGGTGGAAATTTACGCCGCTCAGCCAGGAAGCGTGCCGCATCGAGTTCCACCTCGATTTTGAGTTCACCAACAAGTTAATTGAACTGGCGTTTGGCCGCGTCTTTAAAGAGCTGGCTTCTAATATGGTGCAGGCGTTTACCGTTCGGGCCAAAGAGGTTTACAGTGTCGGCTAAAATTGTCGTCGAAGTGGCGTATGCGCTGCCCGAGAAACAGTATTTACAGCGTGTGACGTTGCAGGAAGGCGCGACGGTTGAAGAAGCGATTCGTGCTTCCGGTTTGCTGGAACTGCGCACCGATATCGATCTCGCTAAAAACAAAGTCGGTATCTATAGCCGCCCGACAAAACTTGCCGACGTGGTTCATGACGGCGATCGGGTAGAGATCTATCGACCGCTGATTGCCGATCCGAAAGAGTTGCGCAGACAGCGAGCGGAGAAATCGGCAAATAAATAATCATGGATGCCTGAACGCTTATCAGGCCTGCATTCTTTCGGCAAAGCGGGTTCAGGTTCGTCAATAATTAAAAAAGGTGCCAATGGCACCTTTTTTAACACCAGAAAACAATCTTACTTGTTGTCGGTCAACGCTGGCTTATTGTCGATGTTGGTCAACACGCCGTTGCTGTTAAAGGTCAGCGTTAAGGTTTGTTGCGTTACGCCTTCATGACCCGGTTGCTGACGGAACACATAGAACCATGTGTTAGTGCCAAAAGGATCGGACATCATCGGTGTACCCAAAGCATAAGCAACCTGCTGTTGCGTCATACCGACGCGCACTTTGGCGACATCGTTAGCGGTCAGATAGTTCCCCTGGTTGATGTCAGGGCGGTAAACCACTCGCTCCAGAGTGGAACAGCCTGCGGTCAACATCAGTAGTACTGCTGCGGCAGCAGTCAGCGTTTTACAGCGCATAGTGATTTGATTCCTTTTCGGGCCCGAGCAGTACGCGGCTCATATGTAATATGCCGATGATAATAGACCTTTCACCACTTTAAAACCTTTTGGTGTCGGGTCTTACGGCGATTTTGTTTTGTACTCAGACCTTAAAGGGTCAAAAAAGTTTACGCAGCCAACAGTTCTTTCGCATTTGCGAGGGTATTACGCGTCACTTCGCTGCCGCCAAGTAAACGAGCCAGCTCCTGTAACCGCGAGCGTTTATCCAGCGGTTGCATATGTGTTTCGGTCATGGCGCCGTCCGTTTCTTTGCTGACAAAGAAGTGCTGATGACCACAACCGGCAACTTGCGGAAGGTGGGTGACGCACATTACCTGAGTCGACTCACCTAACTGGCGCAGCAGTTTACCGACAACGGCCGCAGTAGGGCCGCTGATACCGACATCGACTTCATCGAAAATGAGCGCCGGGGTTTCCATTTTACGGGCGGTAATGACCTGGATTGCCAGCGCGATACGGGACAGTTCGCCCCCGGAAGCGACCTTTGCGATTGGCTGCAATGGCTGACCCGGGTTTGTGGTGACTTTAAACTCTACGCGGTCGGCACCGTCGCTGCTCAGATGATGCTCATCAAATTTCACATCAATAGTGAACTGGCCATGCGGCATCGACAGCGCATGCATGCTTTCGGTGATCAACTGCCCCAGTTCCTGCGCGTCATGCTGACGCTGAGTATGCAGCGCTTTTGCCGTCTCCAGCGCCTGCTGGCGATGTTTGTTCACCGCCAGCGTCAGGGTTTCCAGTGAGTCGGCCTGATCGTCAAGCTGCTGCTGTTCTTCGAGCAGTGACTGATAAAACTGCGGCAGCGCTTCCGGGCTGACGTGATGTTTACGCGCCAGTGAAATCTGCTTAGAAATGCGCTGCTCAAGTTCGAACAGGCGATTGGGGTCTAAATCCAGACGGTCGCAATAGTGACGCAGTTCGTCGCTGGCCTCAGTTATCTGGATTGTGGCCTCCTCCAGCATATCCAGAATGCCAGACAGTTTGCTGTCCATGCCCGTTAGTTCGGTGACTAACTGTTTTGCCGTGTACAGCTGGCTTTGCAGATTGACGTCTTCGCCATCAGTAAGCAACGTCAGCGCATTCTGGCTGGTCGTCAGCAACTGGCCGCTGTTTGCCAGTCGTTTATATTCTTCATCAATTTGCTCAAACTCACCGGGCTGCGGGTTAAATTCGTTCAGTTCTTTCAACTGATATTGCAGCAGCTCCATACGTGCGGCGCGTTCCTGGCTTTGCTGTTGATGATGCGCCAGATCGCGGCAGCTTTGATGCCACAGTTGATAGCGTGAGGACATTTCCTGAATCAGAAGCGCTTCGTTGGCGTAGCCGTCGAGCAGGGATTTTTGATGTTCAGACTTGGTCAGTAGCTGATGCGCATGCTGGCCGTGAATTTGAATGAGCAACTGGCCCAGTTCCCGTAACTGGGAGAGAGGCACGGCGGTGCCGTTGATAAAGCCGCGGGAGCGACCGTCGCTGCTAATGACGCGGCGAAGTAAGCACTCACGCCCTTCTTCCAGTTGGTTTTCTTCCAGCCAGCGCAGCGCTGCTGGCGTATCTTTCAGTGAGAAGCGGGCGCACAGGTCTGCGCGGGTTGCTCCCACCCGCACCATGTCGGCGTCTGCACGGCCACCCAGACACAAGCCGAGCGCATCAATCGCAATAGACTTACCCGCGCCGGTTTCACCGGTAATGACGGTCATTCCGCTCTGGAAATCGATCTCAAGTTCACGAACGATAGCAAAATTGCTGATGGTCAGTTGTGCCAACATAGCTGTTTTCCTGTATGAAAAACCATAACTGTAATTACATACAGTATAAACTGGTTTTTTATACAGTAAAGAGGGCGGCGTTAAATTAGAATAATTTTTTTGACCAGCCTAGTTTTGTGCTTAATGTGTTGAAATAACTGTAATCTTTAGGGTGTATCAGGTTCAGATGGTAGTCACAGCGGCGGATCAATACATCTTCGCCTTCCTGTATGGGCAGGGCAATCTGACTGTCGCAACTGATTTCTAGGTCGCTACGGCGGTGTGAGAAACGCAAACGAATCGTGCTGCTGCCGTTAATGACCAACGGGCGTGCGGATAGGGTGTGTGGGAACATCGGCACCAGCGTGATGGCGTCCAGCGACGGCGTCAGAATGGGGCCGCCCGCCGAGAGTGAATAGGCGGTGGAACCGGTCGGCGTGGAGATGATCAGACCATCGGAACGCTGAGAAAAGGCGAAGGTTTCGTCGATATACACTTCAAATTCAATCATGTGCGCCACTTTTCCCGGGTGCAGCACGACTTCATTGATGGCGGTACTGATGCGTTTCTGGCAGTTTTGCTGGCAGACCTGAGCTTCCAGTAAAAAGCGTTTCTCGGCGATATAATGGCCTTCCAGTACGTCCGCGAGTTGTTGCAGGGCGTTGTCCGGGTCAAGGTCGGTCAGGAAGCCGAGATTGCCACGGTTAATGCCGATCACTTTGATGTCATAGCGCGCCAGCGTGCGCGCCGCGCCGAGCATATTGCCATCCCCGCCGACAACGACGGCGAGATCCGCCAGTTGACCAATTTCCGCCAGCGTGCCGGTTTTTACATTTTTCAGCTGTAATTCGTGGGCGATCTGTTGCTCCACGATGACCTCGTAACCTTTTGTGCATAGCCAGCGGTAGAGCATTTCATGTGTCGTCAGTGCAGTGGGGTGACGTGGATGTCCCACAATGCCAATACACTTGAAATGATTGTTCATTTTCTCGAGGTCCTTGTAGCGAAGATTGATGACAATGTGAGTGCTTCCCTTGAAACCCTGAATCTGATCCCCATAATAAGCGAAGTTAGCGAGATGAATGCGAAAAAAAAACGCGGAGAAATTCATGAGTAGTAAAGAACAGAAAACGCCTGAGGGGCAAGCCCCGGAAGAAATTATCATGGATCAGCACGAAGAAGTTGAGGCGGTTGAATCAGACGCTTCTGCTGAGCAGGTGGATCCGCGCGATGAAAAAATTGCGAATCTGGAAGCGCAGCTTGCTGAAGCCCAGAATCGCGAACGTGACAGCGTGTTACGTATCAAAGCGGAAATGGAAAACCTGCGTCGTCGTACCGAGCTGGACGTAGAAAAGGCGCATAAGTTCGCGCTGGAAAAATTCGTCAATGAGCTGTTGCCGGTTATCGATAGCCTGGATCGTGCGCTGGAAGTGGCGGATAAAGCGAATCCAGATATGGCGTCAATGGTCGAAGGCATTGAGCTGACGCTGAAATCCATGCTGGATGTCGTGCGTAAGTTCGGCGTAGAGGTGATTGCTGACACCAACGTACCGCTGGATCCGAACGTGCATCAGGCGATTGCGATGGTGGAGTCTGAGGATGTTACCCCGGGTAACGTGCTGGGCATTATGCAGAAAGGCTATACGCTGAACGGTCGTACTATTCGCGCGGCGATGGTGACGGTGGCGAAGGCGAAAGCGTAATTTGCCATCCGTAGCGCCGGGTGGCGGCATTCGCCGTACCCGGCCTACAACATTATTCTGAGATACTCTCCCGCAACGGCTTCACCGGCAAGACTTTAACCTGCTTAATCATATTGTCCTGGACGTCGAGAATATCGATATCGTACTGGCCAATGCGCACGCGCGTTCCGGCGATGGGGATCTCTTCCAGCGCTTCCAGAATCACGCCGTTTACCGTTCGCGCATCGTCTTCCGGCAGGTGCCAGTTAAAGGCTTTGTTGATTTCCCGCACGTTGGCGCTGCCGTCGATAATCACTGAACCGTCATTCTGCGGCGTGACCTCTTCCGCCAGCGTTGGCGACATCGAGGTAGTGAAGTCGCCGACAATCTCTTCCAGAATATCTTCGACCGTCACCAGCCCCTGAATATCCCCGTATTCGTTGACCACCAGCCCGACTTTCTTTTTATTACGCTGAAATTTTACCAGCTGCGTGCTGAGCGGCGTGCCTTCCGGGATGAAGTAGATCTCATCGGCGGCGCGCAGCATGGTCTCTTTAGTGAACTCTTTTTTCTCGGACATTAACCGCCAGGCTTCGCGCACGCGCAGCATGCTGATGGCGTCATCCAGCGAGTCGCGGTAAAGCACAATGCGCCCGTGCGGCGAGTGAGAAAGCTGGCGGACGATCGACTTCCAGTCGTCATTGATATCAATGCCGATAATTTCGTTGCGCGGCACCATGATGTCATCCACGCTGACCTTTTCCAGATCCAGCACTGAGAGCAGCATGTCCTGGTTGCGGCGGGAGATTTGCGAGCGGGATTCATTCACGAGCGTGCGCAGTTCGTCTTTACTCAGAGAGCCGCTGATGACGATATCCGTTTTAATGCCCATCATACGCATCAGCAGCCGGGTAATGGTGTTAAGCAACCAGACCAGCGGCATCATCAGCACCTGCAAAGGCGCCAGCAGAAAACTGCTGGGGTAGGCCACTTTTTCCGGGTACAGCGCGGCGATGGTTTTCGGCAGCACTTCCGCAAATACGAGGACGACAAACGTCAGTACGCCGGTGGCAATCGCCACGCCCGCATCGCCGTACAGACGCATACCGACGATGGTGCCGATGGCTGAGGCGAGAATATTGACCAGGTTATTACCGATCAGAACCAGGCTTATCAGTCGGTCCGGCTTGCGCAGTAGTTTTTCCACGCGCTTTGCCGGACGGTTACCCTGTTTTGCCAGGTGGCGAAGACGATAGCGGTTCAGCGTCATCATGCCGGTTTCGGAACCGGAAAAATAGGCTGAAATAACCACCATGATGATCAGTGTGACGATCAGCGTGGTAGTGGAGATATGTTCCAGGGGGTGCTCCTTTAAGACTTAGCTTACAAACTGCTGTAATACGCGGCTGCCGAAATAGGCCAGCGTCAGAATGCCTGCGCCCGCGACGTTAAACCATACGACCCGACGTCCGCGCCAGCCTTCGTGGTAATGTCCCCACAACAGAACAATATAGACAAACCATGCCACGATAGAGAGAACGGCTTTGTCGATATTTTCCATGCTGAACAGGTTATGCATGTAAAACAGGCCAGTACACAGCGTGAGCGTCAGCAGCACCACGCCAATCTGCGTGATGTGAAACATTTTGCGCTCAATGCTCATCAGCGGGGGCATTTCATTACTGAACGCCAGCTTTTTGTTTTTGAGCTGATAGTCGATCCATGCCAGCTGCAACGCATACAGCGCGGCAATGATCAATGTGGCGTAAGCGAACAGCGACAGGCCGATGTGTATCATCATACCTGGCGTGGCTTCGAGGTGGGTGATGTACTCGTTCGGCATGAACGTGGCGAAGGCCAGGTTAATTAACGCAAAGGCGTAGACAACAGGCAGCAGCAGCCAGCCGCGATTGCGTGAAGCGACAATTGTCATGACGGTACAAATCATCAGGCTGACCAGCGAACCGACGTTCAGCAGGCTCAGGTTTTGACCGCTTTCGCCGCCGGGCAGGATTCGGGCTTCCAGCGCAAAAGCATGGCACACCAGCGCGATGACCGCAGAAAGGATAGCCATACGCCGCCAGCCGCTGTTTTTTTGCAGCAAAGCAGGAACGATCAGCGCGAGGCTGATGGAATAGGCGACAAGAGCGAGTAAAGCAAAAACGGGCATAGGAGTGTCGACAGTTGGCCAGTGAGAGAGAAGCAGTATAGCGTTACGTGACCGCTGCTCCAACCGTTGCATAACAACAAAGGCGGCTTCATGTTATACTGCGACAAAATTCTGTATATGTGTCGCGCTAGCGACCAACCGTTTCCACCCCAGGCGAGAGACAATGTTTGATAATTTAACCGATCGTTTGTCGCGCACGCTGCGCAATATCAGTGGCCGTGGACGCCTTACTGAAGACAACGTTAAAGAGACGCTGCGCGAAGTGCGCATGGCGCTGCTGGAGGCTGACGTTGCGCTTCCTGTAGTGCGAGAGTTTATCAATCGCGTAAAAGAGAAAGCGGTTGGTCATGAAGTTAACAAGAGCCTGACGCCGGGGCAGGAGTTCGTCAAGATTGTGCGCAACGAACTGGTTGCGGCGATGGGCGAAGAGAACCAGACCCTGAATCTGGCCGCGCAGCCGCCGGCCGTCGTGCTGATGGCGGGCTTGCAGGGCGCCGGTAAAACCACCAGCGTCGGTAAGCTGGGTAAATTCCTGCGCGAGAAGCACAAGAAGAAAGTGCTGGTCGTCTCTGCCGACGTTTATCGCCCGGCGGCGATCAAACAGCTGGAAACCCTGGCGCAGCAGGTTGACGTCGATTTCTTCCCGTCTGACGTCGGTCAGAAGCCGGTTGATATCGTCAATGCCGCGCTGAAAGAAGCGAAACTCAAATTCTACGACGTGCTGCTGGTGGATACCGCCGGTCGCCTGCATGTCGATGAAGCGATGATGGACGAAATCAAACAGGTCCACGCTTCTATTAATCCGGTAGAGACCCTGTTTGTCGTCGATGCGATGACCGGTCAGGATGCCGCGAATACCGCGAAAGCGTTTAACGAAGCGCTGCCGTTGACCGGCGTGGTACTGACGAAAGTCGACGGTGACGCCCGTGGCGGTGCCGCGCTCTCTATTCGTCATATCACCGGCAAGCCGATTAAATTCCTCGGCGTTGGCGAGAAAACCGAAGCGCTGGAGCCGTTCCACCCGGATCGTATCGCGTCCCGTATTCTCGGCATGGGCGACGTGCTGTCGCTGATCGAAGATATTGAAAGCAAAGTTGACCGCGCGCAGGCTGAGAAATTAGCCAGCAAACTGAAAAAAGGCGACGGCTTTGATCTGAACGATTTCCTCGAACAGCTCAACCAGATGAAAAACATGGGCGGTATGGCGAGCCTGATGGGCAAGCTGCCGGGCATGGGCCAGATTCCTGACAACGTGAAATCGCAGATGGATGACAAGGTGCTGGTGCGGATGGAGGCGATCATCAACTCGATGACGCTGAAAGAGCGCGCGAAGCCAGAAATCATCAAAGGTTCCCGTAAACGCCGTATCGCAGCCGGTTGTGGCATGCAGGTACAGGACGTTAACCGTCTTCTGAAACAGTTCGACGACATGCAGCGCATGATGAAGAAAATGAAGAAAGGCGGGATGGCGAAGATGATGCGTGGCATGAAGGGTATGATGCCGCCAGGCTTCCCGGGTCGTTAATCAGCCTGGCTTGTTTGCCATTTCGGCACCGGGGTGTGCTCGCCATCCTCACGTACTGCGTGTACGCTCCGGTGGCTGCGCGCACACCGGCACCGAACTGCCTGCACCGCCGACGGCCTTTTATAGCAGAGTTATCAACTGCTGATTGCATTTTCCCCAGAAATCAGTAAAATTTTCGGGCTTTTAATATGACACCCGGGCTCCGTTCCTCGATGGGGCCTGGGTGTTTTATTCACACAAGAGGATGTTATGGTTACTATTCGTTTAGCTCGTCACGGCGCTAAAAAGCGTCCGTTCTACCAGGTTGTTGTTACCGACAGCCGTAATGCACGCAACGGTCGCTTCATTGAGCGCGTTGGCTTCTTCAACCCGATCGCCAGCGAAAAAGAAGAAGGCACCCGCCTGGATCTGGATCGCATCGCTCACTGGGTTGGCCAGGGCGCGACTATTTCTGATCGCGTTGCAGCGCTGATCAAAGCAGCAAACAAAGCAGCTTAATCTGTCACGGTGGTCATGATGAGCAAGCAACTCACTGCGCAAGCGCCCGTTGAACCCATCGTTTTGGGGAAAATGGGGTCGTCTTACGGTATTCGTGGGTGGCTCAGAGTGTTTTCTTCCACCGAAGACGCCGAAAGCATTTTTGACTATCAGCCCTGGTTTATCCAGAAGGCGGGTCAGTGGCAGCAAGTACAGTTGGAAAGCTGGAAGCACCACAATCAGGATCTGATCATCAAGCTGAAAGGCGTTGACGATCGTGATTCGGCGAATCTACTGACTAATTGCGAAATTGTCGTGGATTCCTCGCAGTTGCCTGCGCTGGAAGATGGTTCCTACTACTGGAAAGACCTTATGGGCTGCCAGGTAGTGACCACTGAAGGCTACGATCTCGGTAAAGTCGTCGATATGATGGAAACCGGTTCGAATGACGTCATCGTCATCAAGGCAAACCTGAAAGATGCGTTTGGTATCAAGGAACGTCTTGTGCCGTTCCTCGATGGGCAGGTTATCAAGAAAGTCGATCTCGCTACTCGTACTATCGAAGTAGATTGGGATCCTGGTTTTTAAACCACCGGATAAACGGTAAAAGTCGGCGTTATGGGGATTGGCTTGTGTTTATAGGTATCGTTAGCCTGTTTCCTGAAATGTTCCGCGCAATTACCGATTACGGGGTAACTGGCCGGGCAGTAAAAAATGGCCTGCTGAGCATCCAGAGCTGGAGTCCTCGTGACTTCACGCATGACCGGCACCGTACCGTGGACGATCGTCCTTACGGCGGCGGACCGGGGATGTTAATGATGGTGCAACCCTTGCGGGACGCCATTCATGCAGCAAAAAGCGCGGCGGGTGAAGGCGCTAAGGTGATCTATCTGTCACCTCAGGGACGCAAGCTTGATCAAGCGGGCGTCAGCGAACTGGCAACGAATCAGAAACTGATTCTGGTGTGCGGTCGCTACGAAGGAATAGATGAGCGCGTGATTCAAACCGAAATTGACGAAGAATGGTCAATCGGCGATTACGTACTCAGTGGTGGTGAGTTACCAGCAATGACGCTGATTGACTCCGTTTCCCGGTTCATTCCGGGGGTTCTGGGTCATGAGGCTTCGGCAATCGAAGATTCCTTTGCCGATGGATTACTGGACTGTCCACACTATACTCGACCTGAAGTGTTGGAAGGGATGGAAGTACCGGCAGTATTGCTGTCAGGAAACCATGCTGAGATACGTCGCTGGCGTTTGAAACAGTCGCTGGGCCGAACCTGGCTTAGAAGACCTGAACTTCTGGAAAACCTGGCTCTGACTGAAGAGCAAGCAAGGTTGCTGGCGGAGTTCAAAACGGAACACGCACAACAGCAACATAAACATGATGGGCTGGTCTGAGACCCCCAAATATCAGTTTACCCAGGATAAGAGATTAAATTATGAGCAACATTATTAAGCAACTTGAACAAGAGCAGATGAAGCAGGACGTACCTTCCTTCCGTCCGGGTGATACCGTGGAAGTGAAAGTATGGGTTGTTGAAGGTTCCAAAAAACGTCTGCAGGCATTCGAGGGCGTGGTTATCGCTATTCGTAACCGCGGTCTGCACTCTGCATTCACTGTTCGTAAAATTTCCAACGGCGAAGGCGTTGAGCGTGTCTTCCAGACTCACTCTCCGGTAGTTGACAGCATTGCTGTTAAACGTCGTGGTGCCGTTCGTAAAGCTAAACTGTACTACCTGCGTGAGCGTACTGGTAAGGCTGCTCGTATTAAAGAGCGTCTTAACTAAGATATCGCTCAGGCGACATCCTGTAAGAAAGGGCTGGCCAGTTGGCTGGCCCTTTTTTTATCTTCATGAAGCTCACAATATTAACCATTAGTTCATAAATCATTTACAATGCCCGTTCGTTACGGGAGGGGCAGTGGTTATCGGTACATTTCGTCAGCCTGCGTATCAACGCAACGCGACATGGCTCGCGATGTTTGCGATCCTGCTGATCGTGGTGGCGCCGCTTATCTCCGTCTCGTTGCAAAAAGATCCCATGAGCGCCATGCCTGGTATGCATCATGACATGAGCATGATGGCTGAACATGTTGGACATCATGGGCAGTCTTCATCAATGCCGATGCCTGTCGATCACGGTGAAGCGTGCGGGTATTGCGTCCTCCTGACCCATGTTCCTGGCCTGATGCTGGCGCTGGTCATCCTGTTGTCCGGGATGCTGCTCAGACAAAAGCTGACGCCGCCACGCCCGGTTGTTAAACACTGGCATTTCTTCCCCTGGCTTTATCCCGATACGCGCGCACCGCCGCGCAGGTCTGCTGTTTCCTGAATCTAACAATACGTTTGTGCGCATAAGCGTCACGACACATGTGTGCTTTCTCTGAGGAAAAGTATGACAACCTGCACTCCGCGCGCGGCATGGATAACCCTGCTGCGACGTTTTCATTTCTACACAGGTCTGTTTGTCGGGCCATTTATCTTTGTGGCGGCCTTAACCGGTACGCTCTACGTTGCGACGCCGCAACTGGAAGAGGCGCTCTATGCACCGGCGCTACAGGGCACAGGGCAAGGAGAGCGGCAACCGCTGGCGGCGCAAATCGCCGTTGCCCAACAGGTGACGGGAGGGCATTTACGACTGCATGCCGTTCGTCCCGCTCTTGAAGAGGGCGCAACGACGCGGGTGATGTTTGCCGACCCCGGACTTGCCGCTTCCGAGAACCGGGCGATTTTCATCGATCCAGTGACGCTGGCGGTGAAAGGCGATATGACGGTCTATGGCACCAGTGGCATTTTGCCCCTGCGTCAGTGGATTGATTATGCTCACCGCTCTTTGCTATTGGGGGATATCGGGCGAATTTACAGCGAGCTGGCGGCCTCCTGGATGTGGGTTGCGGCGACTGGCGGCATCATGCTCTGGTATTTCACCCGACCAAAACGTCGGCTGAATAATCGGGTGCAAAATAACCGGCGTTTACACGTAATGCTGGGGTGGTTATTGCTGGCGGGGATGCTGCTGTTCTCGGCAACCGGTTTAACCTGGTCCCAGTGGGCCGGAGGCAACGTGGATAAAATGCGTGCGGCTTTTGGCTGGCTGACGCCGCAGGTGAATACGCAGCTTTATGGCGACGAACACCCTGCTGATGAACATGCCGATCATCATGCCGGGCAGGAAATGCCGGTTATGCATATGGATGTCAGCCAGTTTGATGCGGTTCTGCATACGGCGCAGGCGGCGGGAATTGATGCTAAAAAGCTGGAGATTCGTCCGGCCAAAGATGCGCAACATGGCTGGACGGTAACTGAAATTGATCGCCGCTGGCCGACACAGGTTGATGCGGTATCAGTAGACGCCGCAACCCTGCATGTTATCGACCGGACGCATTTTGCTGACTTTCCGCTTATGGCAAAGCTGACGCGCTGGGGCGTCGATTTCCATATGGGCATACTGTTTGGTCTGCCAAATCAGTTACTGCTGATCGCCTTCGGCATCGGGCTTTGCCTGATGATTATTATCGGCTACCGTCTGTGGTGGATTCGCCGACCGGCCAGGTCAGGCGTTAACCCGGCACAAACGCTGATGCAGTGTTGGCTTACGTTAGGTTGGCCGGGAAGGTGCGGGGTTCTGGTGCTGGCTGTCGCCCTGGGGATGGCGATGCCGGTGCTGGGAGGCAGTCTGCTGGTATTTATCGTTATCGACTGGCTGCGCTGGTTCAGCACGTCTCGCGCCGCCCTTGCGCAGCCAGTTGACTAACATTACGGCGTGCTGATGACGACGGCAACGCGGCGGTTTTCAGCACGACCTTTCGCGCTCTGATTGCTGGCGACCGGGTGCTTTTTACCTAAACCCTGCGTCGTCAGATTGCTGCGTGGGATGTTGGCGCCTTCGGCCCAGGCGTCAGCAACCACATTGGCGCGCTTGAGCGACAATGCCTCGTTATAACTGTCTTCGCCGTAGTTGTCAGTATGGCCATCCATACGGGCATGTTTCAGCCCGGTGGCTGCCAGCCTGGAGGCCATCTCGCGGATTTGCTGCTGGCTTTCCGGGCGTAACTTATAGTCGTTTTTATCAAATAAAATGTTGTCAGACAGCCCCAGAGACCAGTCGCCTGCTGATTCAGTAAACCCATAGGATTTCATTGCCGCAACTTGTTCGGGCGTAAATTTCCCCTGCGGCGTCTGGCAACCCGCCAGAATCAACGCTATCAGAATGATCGGGGAGAAAAGTCGCTTTAGCATATATCTATTCCTGTTATTTAATTGAACGTTCAGAACGCTGATGTTTGGCCTGATACATATTACGATCGGCCAACTCTTGTAATTTTTCTGCGGAAGCATGTTCCCACGTCAGCGCGAAACCAATACTCAGCGTCATACTCGCCAGATGCCCGTTATGCAGATCAAAGGGGCGATTAAATTCTTGCGATAATGCCGAACAAATGCGTTTAACTTCGTACTCCGAATGCACGTTGTAAAGCACCATGGCGAATTCATCTCCGCCAAGTCGATATGGCTGGTGGTGATTGCCGCCAAACTCCGCCAGTCGCCGGGCGACCTCGATCAAAACGCGATCTCCTGCGGCATGCCCCCATGTATCGTTAATGAATTTGAAATTATCGCCGTCCAGAAATAGCAGCGCCGAACAGCTACGGGCGGAGCTGTCGTTCATCAACTCGGTTATGCTGTTACGAAAGGCGGCACGATTAGCAAGACCAGTAAGGGGGTCGTGCAGCGCGGTACGCAAAAGCTGGGCGTTTTTAGCCTGTAGCCGCAGTTGCCACTCTTCCATCTCATCCAGCAGGCTGTTGAAATCCTGGGCAAAAAGATGGAACTCTTCAATGCGTTCCTCAGAAACGCGACGTGAAAAGTTACGGTTCGTGCGTACATCATGTACCACATCGGTGATGTTTTGCAGCGCGTCCACCACGCCATTATGCAAATAACGCGTGAGCATTAACGCAATGCCGGATGCGAGCAAAATACACCCGGTAAGAACCGCCAGCGAGAGCCAGATAAAATGACCAATCAAGCTGTCGCGCGCGGTCAGGCAGACCTCGCCGATAATTTTGCCATTGTGCCAGACGGGCTGAGTCACCGGCAGCGGGAAAAGCCACTGGCTGATCAGGCCATTGAGCTTATCGTCCGACGCTTGTGCGTCATAGTACCAGGAGGCGATCACCTTCTGGTTTTTATCGCGAACCTCTGCGGCCGAGAACTGCCCCTGGCGTCCCAGCGCGGCCAGCGTTTCTGTCGCGGCGACGCCATCGGAAAACACCAATGCGGCCTCAAGACTATGGGTCATTGTCGCGGCAGTCAGATCCAGATTTTTTTGCGCATATTGTTTCAGCGTCAGGACAGAGGCGACGCAAAGCAGCAGCCAGATCAGCAACATGGTGACCAGTACGCTGATCATGTTGATCCGGCGTAATGTGCGCTTAAAGGTCGGGCGCGTTGTAGGGAAAAAATCCTTATCCATGCTTTTGATTCCGTGCAAGCATCAATACGTCGGGGTTCACTCTTACGCCACTGCGTGACAGGGAATCCAGATTTACGGAAAATCTGACTTCATCATTGTTTATGATCAGACAAAATGCGCTGCCAATAATGCATTCAGTATTTTGTTCGGCAATTAATAACAATGCCTTAGACGGATATTTATTCGTTAATTCTACCTGGTACGCCGGAGATTCACTGCCGAAATAAAAGCCATCGCAACGGGCTGTCAGAGCTTCCTGCTCCGTGCGGATGATGACGGGCAGATAAGGTAATGACCTGGCGCTGTTGTCGTTCAGCACATCGGCAAAACGAGACGAGGCGAAAATACATAGCCGTGGAGGGCCAGATAATGCAGGCCAGCGTGTATAGCTGACGATACCGGAAACGATTGAGCGTACAGATTTCGCTTCTTCTGTGATGCCCTGAGCATACAGTGGTAATCCTGCCAGTAATAGCGTTAGCAGGAGTATGAGTCGGTGAGAAAAGCTCATAAACAGGTGCCCACCAGCGTCAGTCAAAAAGCATCAAAATACATCCGTGATTGTTTGCAGCAAAATAACATTATTTTGCCTGTCAGTCATTACACCATGCCGATTAATGGTATTTCCTTAAGTTAAATCCCATACTTATTTATTGGTAAGGTCTTAATTAATTTAGCCGCATTGAGCGAACACCTTCGTCTGCGCCTTTTTGCCAGGCATCATGCAATTGACTGGCGTTTTCAACCGTGTCGCAACTGGCGGGAAATGTTTTTCCGGCCAGTCCTCTGGCGTGGACAAAGTTTAACTGGCAGGTTTTTCGCTGGCCTTCGGCGTAGCCCTTAAGATATTGCGTTCGCTCCACGTCAGGATCGTTCCAGGCGTCAGCCAGTGTTTCGTTATCTTTGACGGCAACGCCTGAAATCGCATCTTCGATACCGGCGCTATACCAGTCGGTCGCGGTCCAGGTGGGAGCATGCGTGTAAGGATCGATCTGACATCCGCTGATGAATAAAACAAATAAGGCGCCTGCGAAACGCTTCATTGCCTGTTCTCCTGTGTTTTTCAAAGCATAGTGGATGCGCAAATATAATGATGTAAATTTTTATGTACGATTTGAATGGCGTTAATTGCGAGATAAATGGTTTGTGTAAAGTAAAATTTACGGAATGTGGATTGAAATCTTTACCGATTATGTTATCGTTACGCCATCCTCTGTGAGGATCATTTATCGCAAACGAGCTAAACAGGATCGCCATCATGCAAAAAGACGCGCTGAACAACGTACACATTACCGACGAACAGGTTCTGATGACCCCGGAACAACTCAAAGCGGCGTTCCCGCTGAGTTTGTCGCAAGAGGCGCAAATCGCCCAGTCACGTAAAACAATTTCTGACATCATCGCCGGTCGCGATCCGCGTCTGCTGGTGGTGTGCGGCCCTTGTTCTATCCACGATCCTGAAACCGCTCTGGAATACGCACGTCGATTTAAAACTCTTGCCGCAGAGGTCAGCGATAGCCTCTACCTGGTAATGCGCGTCTATTTTGAAAAACCCCGTACCACTGTCGGCTGGAAAGGGTTGATTAACGATCCTCATATGGATGGCTCGTTTGATGTGGAAACCGGCCTGAAGATTGCGCGTCAACTTCTGGTGGAACTGGTGAACATGGGCTTGCCGCTGGCGACGGAAGCGTTAGATCCAAACAGCCCGCAATACCTGGGCGATCTGTTTAGCTGGTCGGCAATCGGCGCGCGTACGACCGAATCCCAAACCCACCGTGAAATGGCCTCTGGCCTTTCCATGCCCGTTGGCTTTAAAAACGGGACGGATGGCAGCCTGGCGACGGCGATTAACGCCATGCGTGCCGCTGCTCAGTCACACCGTTTTGTCGGTATCAACCAGGCGGGGCAGGTCGCTTTGTTGCAAACGCAGGGCAACCCGGATGGCCATGTCATTCTGCGCGGTGGAAAAGCGCCAAACTACAGCCCGGCAGATGTCGCGCAGTGTGAAAAAGAGATGGAACAGGCAGGACTCCGCCCGTCTCTGATGGTAGATTGCAGCCATGGTAACTCGAATAAAGATTACCGTCGCCAGCCTGCCGTGGCAGAGTCTGTGGTCGCGCAGATCAAAGACGGCAACCGTTCCATTATTGGCTTGATGATTGAAAGTAATATTCACGAAGGCAACCAGTCCTCCGAGCAACCGCGCAGTGAAATGAAATACGGCGTGTCTGTTACGGATGCGTGTATCAGTTGGGAAGCCACGGATGCACTGCTGCGTGAAATTCATCAGGACCTGAACGGCCAACTGGTGGCGCGTGTAGCATAAGAGGTTGGTTATGGTTGCTGAGTTGACCGCGTTACGCGATCAAATAGATGAAGTGGATAAGGCGCTGCTGGATTTACTGGCTAAGCGCCTGGAGCTGGTGGCCGAAGTCGGTGAAGTGAAAAGCCGCTTTGGGCTGCCGATTTACGTGCCTGAGCGTGAAGCGTCTATGCTGGCTTCGCGCCGTGCGGAGGCGGAAGCGCTTGGCGTTCCTCCCGATCTGATTGAAGACGTCTTGCGTCGGGTGATGCGTGAGTCTTACTCCAGTGAGAATGACAAAGGGTTTAAGACGCTTTGTCCTTCTCTGCGCCCGGTGGTTATCGTCGGCGGCGGCGGTCAGATGGGCCGTTTGTTTGAAAAAATGCTCACGCTGTCGGGATACCAGGTACGCATACTTGAGCAACAGGACTGGGGACGGGCGCAGGAGATCGTGGCCGATGCCGGGATGGTGATCGTAAGTGTGCCGATTCATATCACGGAGCAGGTGATCGCGAAATTACCGCGTTTGCCTGCGGACTGTATTCTGGTCGATCTTGCATCGATTAAAAACGGACCGCTACAGGCGATGATGGCGGCGCACGATGGTCCGGTACTGGGCTTACACCCGATGTTTGGCCCGGACAGCGGCAGTCTGGCAAAGCAGGTGGTTGTCTGGTGCGATGGCCGTCAGCCGGAGGCGTATCAGTGGTTCCTTGAGCAAATTCAGGTGTGGGGCGCGCGGCTGCATCGGATTAGCGCCGTTGAGCACGATCAGAATATGGCGTTTATTCAGGCGCTGCGTCACTTTGCGACGTTCGCTTACGGTTTGCACCTGGCGGAAGAGAATGTCCAGCTGGAACAACTGCTGGCGCTGTCGTCACCGATTTACCGTCTCGAACTGGCGATGGTTGGGCGACTGTTTGCGCAGGACCCGCAGCTGTATGCCGATATTATTATGTCGTCGGAAAATAACCTGGCGCTGATCAAACGCTACTATAAACGTTTTGGCGACGCGATTGGTTTGCTGGAGCAGGGCGATAAGCAGGCCTTTATCGACAGTTTCCGCAAGGTTGAGCATTGGTTTGGTGATTACGCCAAACGCTTCCAGAACGAAAGTCGCACGCTGTTACGCCAGGCGAACGATAGCCGACAATAAGTGAGATGCCTGATGGCGACGCAGGTGCGTCTTATCCGGCCTACAAAATTGTATGAATCGTAGGCCGGATAAGCGTAGCGCCATCCGGCATTATCAAACAGTTAGTTCGGATCGACAGGCACAACGTTCTCGCTGGGGTAGCAGCCCAGTACCTTCATTGAGCGGGTAATTTCCCCCAACTCTTTCAGCGCTTTTTTCATCTCCGGTGATTCCAGGTTGGCCTGGATATCGAGATAAAACATCTCTTCCCACGGGTTGCCGTGAATCGGACGGGACTCCAGTTTGGTCATGATCAGGTTGTGATTGCGCAGCACCAGCAGCGCCTCAACCAGCGCACCTGCCTGTTGACCCGTGGCGATCAGCAGCGTGGTTTTCGCCGGGACCTGGTCGGAAACATTGACGGCTTTGCGCGCCAGCACCACGAAACGGGTAATATTCTGCGTCTGGTTGGCTTCGATTCTTTCCAGCACCTGTAGCCCATGCAGCACGCCACCGGCTTCGCTACCCAGTGCCGCCACGCGTGGAGAGTTCGCCTGCGCCACTTTTTCCATCGCCGCAGAGGTGCTTTCAGTGTACTCAATTTTCCAGTGCGGATAGCGGTTAAGGAATTTACTGCACTGCTGGAACGGCTGCGGGTGGCTGTAGACCGTCTCAATGGTGTTTAAATCGGTCGTCCCTGAAACCAGCACGCAGTGGTCGATGATAATGGTCATCTCGCCCACGATAGAGAGGCTGGTGTGCTGCAACAGATCGTAGACGTCGTTGATCGCGCCTGAACTGGTGTTTTCAATCGGCACGACGGCGTAGTCCGCTTGCCCGGTTTCGACCTGATTAAAGATATCAGCGAATTTTGCGCAGCCGCTTTCAATAAACTGTTCAAAGTGGCGGGCGGCATACTGGCGCGCAGCGAGGTGCGAGTACGACCCTTTTGGTCCAAGAAAGGCAATACGCGCTGAATGCGGGTTAATTTTGTTCAGATGTTGCTGCAACAGCGCCTGCTGGGTAAGAACGGAGTCTTCAATGATGAGCTGGAACAGGCGAGTAATATAGTGCGCGTCCAGATGATGGGTTTTGCCAAGCGCGATCAGCCTGTCCAGCAGGTCGCGCTCGCGGTCGATATCACGCACCGGGCGATGAGAAAGCAGCTTCGCTTTCCCGACTTCAACGGCCAGTTCACGACGCTCCGCCAGTAAGGCCAGTAATTTTACATCCAGAGCGCTTATTTTCTCTCGCAGCGCCAGTAACGGGTTTTCCGATGTCATAGTGTTGCCTTTCTTGTTATCAATAAAAAAGGCCTCCCGTGTGGGAGGCCTTATTGTTCGTCTTCGCATTCTTTTTCACACGACGAAACGCCTCCCATTCAGGGGAAGGTAAAAAAGAATGCGAAGAAGAACGGGATAAGTTTCATGTCAGTTTCCTTTAGCGACTTCAGTAAAGTACCCGTACTGTTTTAATCCTGTCAACAAAAAACGCGCCCGAAGGCGCGTTGGCGATACACTCAATGTAAGGGACTACTCTTCTTCTGCTTCGACGAAGTTGGCGTCTTTTACTGAAGTTGTGGCACGACGGGCTTCGCCTTTGTGCTGCACTTTATTGAGCTGCCGTTCCAGCTTGTTGATCAAATCGTTAATGGCGGCGTACATATCTTCGTGTTTTGCGCTGGCGACCAGATGTCCGTTCGGGGTATTGATGGTGGCATCAGCGATGAAACCCTGTGGCTCCTTAGACAGAATGATATGTGGATTAATCAGGTGAGTTTGCCATTTTTCTAGTTTGGCGAGACGGTCTGCGACATGCTGGCGTATTGCCGGAGTAATTTCCATTTGTTTACTGGTAATGTTCATTGTCATAAATTTTACCTCTTGTCTTTCCCGTCTTGGTGATTCCAGCATACCGTTCCCAATGTCAAAAAGCGTGATTTAAATCACATTATTTTGTCACTTTTTGTCAAGGAAGCCTTTTTGTGAGTTATCGCAGGAACAACGGATTTTTTACTTGAGGAATAGCCGAAAGGGAGCCATATTTGACGGGATGCGTTGTACTGAAACCGCTTCAGCAACAGCGTAAAATGGATAAAAAAACGGCAGCCTTCGGGCTGCCGTTTTGCGTTCAGTACGCAATCAGGTGTTGCGACCATTGGCGGCGATAATTTTTGCCACTTTGTCAGCCTGAGTCGTCATCTGCATCTGACGATAAGCGTTTTCCATCAGCGGCAGAGCGTCGCGCGTCGCCTGCGTATCCGGGAAGTCGCGCAGCATACCTTCCACACGGTTTACCACGGCAACCCATGCGCCGCGAGCGGTGTAGTAGTCGGCAACGGAGTATTCATACTTCGCCAGACGATCTTTCAGGAAGACCAGACGTTTGGTGGCGTCGGTTGTGTACTGGCTGTTCGGATAGCTACGCACCAGCTTTGAGAAATCATTGAATGCAGCTCGGGCGTGCTGCGGATCGCGATCGCTACGATCGACGCCGAAGAAACCTTGCAGCGCGCTGTCATCCAGCGCCATATTGGTCAGACCGCGCATATACATGACATAATCAATATTCGGGTGCGTCGGATTGAGGCGAATAAAACGATCGATGGCGGCCTGAGCTAACGGCAGATCGGCGTTTTTGTAGTAGGCGTAGATCAGATCCAACTGCACCTGCTGAGAATACGGTCCAAATGGATAACGGTTATCCAACGCTTCCAATTGCGTTATTGCCTGTTTCCAGTTACCGTCCTGCAGCTTTTGCTGGGCAGTCGCGTAGATTTCGTTAGGCGGATTATCGGGCACCTCTTCCTTTGAACCAGAGCAACCCGCCAAAAACAGGCTCAACGTGGCTGCTGCCACCAGATATTTCATGCGCGTCATGACGTTTTGACTTTCCTCAAAATGTTTTACGGGAGATTCTCTGTTCCTGCTCCCGGTTAAGACCAGCTACAATAGCACACTATATTAAACGGCAAAGCCGTAAAACCCAACGTTAAACGAAGAAGCTGTATATGGCACAACGAGTACAACTCACCGCAACGGTATCCGAAAACCAACTCGGTCAACGCTTAGATCAGGCTTTGGCCGAAATGTTCCCGGATTATTCACGTTCGCGCATAAAAGAATGGATTCTCGATCGGCGCGTGCTGGTCAACGGTAAACTTTGCGATAAACCGAAAGAAAAAGTATTGGGCGGCGAACAGGTTTCCATTAACGCGGAAATCGACGAAGAGCTCCGCTTTGAGCCGCAGGATATCCCGCTGGATATCGTCTACGAAGATGACGATATCCTTGTCATCAACAAACCGCGCGATTTAGTGGTTCACCCTGGCGCCGGTAATCCCGATGGTACGGTACTGAACGCGCTGTTGCATTACTACCCGCCGATTGCTGACGTACCGCGCGCGGGTATTGTGCATCGTCTGGATAAAGACACCACAGGTCTGATGGTGGTGGCGAAAACGGTTCCGGCGCAAACGCGACTGGTGGAGTCTTTGCAGCTGCGTGAAATCACCCGTGAGTATGAAGCGGTCGCGATTGGACATATGACGGCGGGCGGTACGGTAGATGAACCGATCAGCCGTCATCCGACCAAACGAACCCATATGTCAGTGCATCCAATGGGGAAACCTGCGGTGACTCACTACCGCATCATGGAACATTTCCGTGTGCATACGCGTCTGCGGTTGCGTCTGGAAACCGGACGTACGCACCAGATCCGCGTGCACATGGCGCATATCACGCATCCGCTGGTGGGCGATCAGGTGTATGGCGGTCGTCCGCGTCCACCGAAGGGGGCATCGGAAGCGTTTATCTCCACGTTGCGTCAGTTTGATCGCCAGGCGCTGCACGCGACGATGTTGCGTCTTTACCATCCGATTTCCGGTATTGAAATGGAGTGGCATGCGCCGATTCCGCAGGATATGGTGGAGCTGATTGACGTGATGCGCGCTGACTTCGAAGAACATAAGGATGATGTAGACTGGCTATGAGTAAGCTAATTGTTCCGCAGTGGCCAATCCCGGAGGGGGTTGCAGCCTGTAGTTCTGTACGTACAGGCGGTGTCAGCTTACCGCCTTACGATTCTCTGAACCTGGGCGCCCATTGCGGCGATAACCCGGAACATGTGGAAGAGAATCGCAAGAGACTCTTTGCTGCGGGCAATTTGCCGTCAAAACCCGTCTGGCTTGAACAGGTGCATGGCAAGGACGTGCTGAAACTCACCGGCGAGCCTTATGCATCCAAACGTGCGGATGCGTCGTACAGCAATACCCCCGGCACCGTTTGCGCGGTGATGACGGCGGACTGTTTGCCCGTGTTGTTTTGTAATCGCGCGGGAACGGAAGTGGCGGCGGCTCATGCGGGCTGGCGCGGATTATGTGAAGGTGTGCTGGAAGAGACGGTCGCCTGCTTTGCCGATAAACCTGAAAACATTATCGCCTGGCTGGGTCCGGCTATTGGCCCTGCTGCTTTTGAAGTGGGGGCTGAAGTGCGTGAAGCGTTTATCGCAAAAGATGCGAAGGCGAGCAGCGCATTTCAGGCGCGCGGCGAAAAATATCTGGCGGATATTTATCAGCTTGCGCATCAACGTCTGGCGAATGTGGGAGTTGAAAGCGTCTATGGCGGCGATCGCTGTACTTACAGCGAAAGTGAGACTTTCTTCTCTTATCGTCGCGACAAGATCACAGGTCGTATGGCAAGTTTTATTTGGCTGATATAACCTAAAGAATCAAGACGATCCGGTACGTGTAATTTTCTTTTCACATAATTCAGGTCATTCACCTTGAATAATTGAGGGATGACCTCATTTAATCTCCAGTAGCAATTTTGACCTGTTATGGGAGGAGTTATGCGTCTGGATCGTCTTACTAATAAATTCCAGCTTGCTCTTGCCGATGCCCAGTCGCTCGCACTGGGGCACGACAACCAATTCATCGAACCTCTTCATTTAATGAGCGCCTTACTGAATCAGGAAGGGGGATCGGTACGTCCTTTATTAACGTCCGCTGGCATTAATGCTGGCCAGTTACGCACGAGTATTGATCAGGCGCTGAGCCGTTTACCGCAGGTGGAAGGCACCGGCGGCGACGTACAGCCGTCTCAGGATCTGGTGCGTGTACTGAATCTTTGCGACAAGCTGGCGCAAAAACGTGGGGACAACTTTATTTCGTCGGAACTGTTCGTTCTGGCAGCGCTTGAGTCTCGCGGTACGCTGACTGATCTACTGAAATCGGCCGGGGCGACCACCGCCAATATCACTCAGGCAGTTGAACAAATGCGCGGAGGTGAAAGCGTGAACGATCAAGGGGCTGAAGACCAACGTCAGGCCTTGCAAAAATATACCGTCGACCTGACCGAGCGTGCGGAGCAGGGCAAGCTCGATCCGGTGATTGGTCGTGATGAAGAAATTCGCCGTACCATTCAGGTACTGCAACGCCGTACTAAAAACAACCCGGTATTAATTGGTGAACCGGGGGTCGGTAAAACGGCGATTGTCGAAGGGCTGGCGCAGCGAATCATTAATGGCGAAGTGCCGGAAGGGCTGAAAGGCCGCCGCGTACTGGCGCTGGATATGGGCGCGCTGGTGGCCGGGGCGAAGTATCGCGGTGAGTTTGAAGAGCGTCTGAAAGGCGTGCTGAACGATCTCGCCAAACAGGAAGGCAACGTCATCCTGTTTATCGATGAATTACACACGATGGTCGGCGCGGGTAAAGCCGACGGCGCAATGGATGCCGGGAACATGCTGAAACCGGCGCTGGCGCGTGGGGAACTGCACTGTGTGGGCGCCACGACGCTGGACGAATATCGCCAGTACATCGAAAAAGATGCGGCGCTGGAACGTCGTTTCCAGAAAGTGTTTGTCGCGGAACCGTCTGTGGAAGATACCATCGCTATTCTGCGTGGTCTTAAAGAACGTTATGAGCTGCACCACCATGTGCAGATTACTGACCCGGCGATTGTGGCGGCGGCAACCTTATCTCACCGCTACATTTCCGATCGCCAGTTGCCGGATAAAGCCATCGACCTGATCGATGAGGCTGCATCCAGCATCCGTATGCAGATTGACTCCAAGCCGGAAGAACTGGACAGGCTCGATCGCCGTATTATTCAGCTCAAGCTGGAACAGCAGGCGTTAATGAAAGAGTCTGATGAGGCGAGCAAAAAACGCCTCGATATGCTCAACGAGGAACTGGATGATAAAGAACGCCAGTACTCTGAATTAGAAGAAGAGTGGAAAGCAGAGAAAGCCTCTCTGTCCGGTACGCAGACCATTAAGGCCGAACTGGAGCAGGCGAAAATCGCCATCGAACAGGCGCGTCGTGTGGGCGATCTGGCGCGGATGTCTGAACTTCAGTACGGCAAGATCCCTGAGCTGGAAAAACAGCTGGAAGCAGCGACTCAATCTGAAGGTAAAACCATGCGTCTGTTACGCAATAAAGTGACGGATGCGGAAATAGCTGAAGTGCTGGCGCGGTGGACGGGGATTCCGGTTGCCAGAATGCTTGAAGGCGAACGTGAAAAGCTGCTGCGTATGGAGCAGGAATTACACAGCCGCGTGATTGGGCAGAATGAGGCCGTTGAAGCGGTATCGAATGCCATTCGCCGTAGCCGTGCGGGACTGGCCGACCCGAATCGTCCAATTGGTTCGTTCCTGTTCCTTGGGCCGACCGGGGTAGGTAAAACCGAACTGTGCAAGGCGCTGGCAAACTTTATGTTTGATAGCGATGACGCGATGGTGCGTATCGACATGTCTGAGTTCATGGAAAAACACTCCGTGTCTCGTCTGGTTGGCGCACCTCCGGGATATGTGGGTTATGAAGAGGGCGGTTATCTGACGGAAGCGGTACGTCGTCGTCCTTATTCCGTCATACTGCTGGACGAAGTTGAGAAAGCGCATCCTGATGTATTCAACATTCTGTTGCAGGTGCTGGATGATGGCCGTCTGACGGACGGGCAAGGGAGAACGGTCGACTTCCGCAACACGGTTGTCATTATGACCTCAAACCTCGGTTCCGATCTGATCCAGGAGCGTTTCGGTGAGCTGGATTACGGCCATATGAAAGAACTGGTGCTTGGTGTGGTCAGCCACAACTTCCGCCCGGAATTCATTAACCGTATAGATGAAGTCGTGGTATTCCATCCGTTGGGTGAAAAACATATCGCTTCTATTGCACAGATCCAGTTGCAACGTCTGTACAAACGTCTGGAAGAGCGCGGGTATGAAATCCACATCTCTGATGATGCGCTGAAATTGCTGAGCGCGAATGGTTACGATCCGGTTTACGGGGCGCGTCCATTGAAACGTGCAATTCAGCAGCAGATTGAAAACCCGCTGGCGCAGCAAATCTTGTCTGGTGAGCTGATTCCGGGTAAAGCGATTCGTCTGGAGGCGAATGACGATCGCATTGTGGCAGTGCAGTAAGTCACAAATAATAAAAAACGGGCCCATTCGGGCTCGTTTTTGTTTAAAAACTAGGCAAAAATAAAAGGGTGATATGCAAAACGTCCAAAAAACGAACGGTTGATAAGTTTTTTCTAATTTCCCCTTGTCAGGCCGGAATAACTCCCTATAATGCGCCTCCACTGACACGGAACAACGGCTCACAGGCCGCCGGGTCAGCGGGGTTCAGCGATGAACACCGGCAGAGAAAAAGCAAAAATAAATGCTTGACTCTCAAGCGGGAAAGCGTATTATGCACACCCCGCGCCGCTGAGAAAAAGCGAAGCGGCACTGCTCTTTAACAATTTATCAGACAATCTGTGTGGGCACTCAAAGTGACATGGATTCTTAATGTCTTCGGACAATAAATGAATACCAAGTCTCTGAGTGAACACGTAATTCATTACGAAGTTTAATTCACGAGCATCAAACTTAAATTGAAGAGTTTGATCATGGCTCAGATTGAACGCTGGCGGCAGGCCTAACACATGCAAGTCGAACGGTAACAGGAAGCAGCTTGCTGCTTTGCTGACGAGTGGCGGACGGGTGAGTAATGTCTGGGAAACTGCCTGATGGAGGGGGATAACTACTGGAAACGGTAGCTAATACCGCATAACGTCGCAAGACCAAAGAGGGGGACCTTCGGGCCTCTTGCCATCAGATGTGCCCAGATGGGATTAGCTTGTTGGTGGGGTAACGGCTCACCAAGGCGACGATCCCTAGCTGGTCTGAGAGGATGACCAGCCACACTGGAACTGAGACACGGTCCAGACTCCTACGGGAGGCAGCAGTGGGGAATATTGCACAATGGGCGCAAGCCTGATGCAGCCATGCCGCGTGTATGAAGAAGGCCTTCGGGTTGTAAAGTACTTTCAGCGGGGAGGAAGGTGTTGTGGTTAATAACCGCAGCAATTGACGTTACCCGCAGAAGAAGCACCGGCTAACTCCGTGCCAGCAGCCGCGGTAATACGGAGGGTGCAAGCGTTAATCGGAATTACTGGGCGTAAAGCGCACGCAGGCGGTCTGTTAAGTCAGATGTGAAATCCCCGGGCTCAACCTGGGAACTGCATCTGATACTGGCAGGCTTGAGTCTCGTAGAGGGGGGTAGAATTCCAGGTGTAGCGGTGAAATGCGTAGAGATCTGGAGGAATACCGGTGGCGAAGGCGGCCCCCTGGACGAAGACTGACGCTCAGGTGCGAAAGCGTGGGGAGCAAACAGGATTAGATACCCTGGTAGTCCACGCCGTAAACGATGTCGACTTGGAGGTTGTGCCCTTGAGGCGTGGCTTCCGGAGCTAACGCGTTAAGTCGACCGCCTGGGGAGTACGGCCGCAAGGTTAAAACTCAAATGAATTGACGGGGGCCCGCACAAGCGGTGGAGCATGTGGTTTAATTCGATGCAACGCGAAGAACCTTACCTGGTCTTGACATCCACGGAAGGTCTCAGAGATGAGACTGTGCCTTCGGGAACCGTGAGACAGGTGCTGCATGGCTGTCGTCAGCTCGTGTTGTGAAATGTTGGGTTAAGTCCCGCAACGAGCGCAACCCTTATCCTTTGTTGCCAGCGGTTAGGCCGGGAACTCAAAGGAGACTGCCAGTGATAAACTGGAGGAAGGTGGGGATGACGTCAAGTCATCATGGCCCTTACGACCAGGGCTACACACGTGCTACAATGGCATATACAAAGAGAAGCGACCTCGCGAGAGCAAGCGGACCTCATAAAGTATGTCGTAGTCCGGATTGGAGTCTGCAACTCGACTCCATGAAGTCGGAATCGCTAGTAATCGTGGATCAGAATGCCACGGTGAATACGTTCCCGGGCCTTGTACACACCGCCCGTCACACCATGGGAGTGGGTTGCAAAAGAAGTAGGTAGCTTAACCTTCGGGAGGGCGCTTACCACTTTGTGATTCATGACTGGGGTGAAGTCGTAACAAGGTAACCGTAGGGGAACCTGCGGTTGGATCACCTCCTTACCT
>NZ_JAOWFV010000032.1:0-454550 GCF_030333505.1 Citrobacter sp. CK189
TGGCTACGTAGCTCAGTTGGTTAGAGCACATCACTCATAATGATGGGGTCACAGGTTCGAATCCCGTCGTAGCCACCAAATTCTTGGGGTATCGCCAAGCGGTAAGGCACCGGATTCTGATTCCGGCATTCCGAGGTTCGAATCCTCGTACCCCAGCCAAATTTGAAAGACGTTCGGATGACGAACGCAAAAACCCAACCATTGGGGTATCGCCAAGCGGTAAGGCACCGGATTCTGATTCCGGCATTCCGAGGTTCGAATCCTCGTACCCCAGCCACATTAAAAAAGCTCGCTTCGGCGAGCTTTTTGCTTTTCTGCTCGGCGCGCCGGGGGGCGGTGTAAGCCTGATAAGCGCAACGCTATCAGGCACAGAACATCCTACAACCCTAACGCATATTTCAGGGCCTGACGTTTCAACACGCCTGCGCGCTCTGCCGCCATCAATCCAATATTACGCATGATGCGCAGCGGCTGAAGATTATTGCTGAAACCGGCATAGAACAGATCCATCCCGCTTTGCATAATGAAGTTATCCGCCATACGGCGCGTCTGATAGCGTTTCAGCACCTGGTGACTGGCCCAGACCTCGCCATGACTGCGGGCGCTGATCAACACATCCAGCAGCGCATCCACATCACGATACCCCAGGTTTACCCCCTGCCCGGCTAATGGATGAATGGTATGCGCCGCATCCCCCACCAGCGCCAGACCAGGCTGTACGTATTGCAACGCATGGCGGCGCGTCAGCGGAAAAGCGCCTGCCGCAACCGGTGTGACCGCCCCCAAACGCGGCGGAAAATGTTGCATAATTTCCGCCTGCAACTGCGGCATACTCAGGTTTTGCAACTGGCGAATACGCGCCGGTGAGTCATACCACACCAGCGATGCCCAGTTGTCGAACAACGGTAAAAAGGCCCGTGGGCCGTCTGGCGTAAATTGCTGCCAGGTGCTGTCACCGGGATCGTTCTCACACTGTACGGTAATCAGCATACAGGACTGAGCATACTGCCAGGCATGAATGCCAATCCCCGCCAGCTGTCGTACCTGCGAGTTCGCACCGTCAGCGCCGATCACCAGTTTTGCGGTAAGACGCTCACCATCCGCCAGCTCCAGCTCATGTCGATCATTGTGGCGATGCAACGCAATCAGTGAAGCAGGCGCACGCAGCGTCACTTTCGGGTGCGCGTCCAGCGCCTGCCACAGCGCCTGTTGCAGCACGATATTCTCAACCATATAGCCAAGCAGCGGTAACTTAAGCTCGGCGGCGTCAAACACCACATGGGCGTTTTCCCACTCCCAGGTTTCCAGACGACGGTACGGATGGCTGCGCATCCCCTGCACCGCATCCCAGACGCCCAGGCCTTTAAGCAGCGACACCGACGCCGCGCTGATCGCTGAAATACGCACATCAGGCTGGCTGTCGGCCACAAACGGCGCAGGCTCAGCATGTTCAATCACCGTGACGGTAAATCCATGCTGCGCCAGTCCCAGCGCCAGCGCGCCACCGACCATCCCCCCGCCAACAATGGCAATTTCCGTTGGTTGATTTGTCATGGTCACTCATCCTGTTACGTTGATAAGACAAGTTTACAGGATTTTTTACCTCTAAGGGCTGATAAGCGTCATACTGGTCACAACCGCGCCAAAGCATTACACTATGCGCCCTGCAATTCAGCCACTATTTCGCAAGAGCAAGTCGATGACCAAAAAACTCCATATTAAAACCTGGGGCTGTCAGATGAACGAGTACGATTCATCGAAGATGGCCGATCTGCTGGATGCTACCCACGGGTATCAACTGACCGAGGTCGCGGAAGAAGCGGATGTGCTGCTGCTGAATACCTGCTCAATCCGCGAGAAGGCTCAGGAAAAAGTCTTCCATCAATTAGGCCGCTGGAAACTCTTAAAAGAGAAGAACCCGGACCTGATTATCGGCGTCGGCGGTTGCGTGGCCTCCCAGGAAGGCGACCACATCCGTCAACGTGCGCACTATGTCGATATTATTTTTGGCCCGCAAACGCTGCACCGCTTACCGGAAATGATCAACTCCGTTCGTGGCGACCGCAGCCCGGTGGTGGACATCAGCTTCCCGGAAATCGAGAAGTTCGACCGCCTGCCGGAACCGCGTGCGGAAGGCCCGACCGCGTTTGTCTCCATCATGGAAGGGTGTAATAAATACTGCACGTACTGTGTGGTGCCGTATACCCGTGGTGAAGAGGTCAGCCGTCCGTCTGACGACATCCTGTTTGAGATCGCCCAGCTTGCCGCTCAGGGCGTGCGTGAAGTCAACCTGCTCGGTCAGAACGTTAACGCCTGGCGCGGTGAAAACTACGACGGCACCACCGGCTCCTTTGCCGACCTGCTGCGTCTGGTTGCCGCCATCGACGGGATCGATCGCATCCGCTTCACCACCAGCCACCCGATCGAGTTCACCGACGACATCATCGAAGTTTACCGTGATACGCCGGAACTGGTGAGCTTCCTGCACCTGCCGGTACAGAGCGGCGCGGATCGCGTACTGAATCTGATGGGGCGTACCCACACGGCGCTGGAGTACAAAGCGATCATCCGTAAACTGCGCGCGGCGCGCCCGGATATTCAAATCAGCTCGGACTTCATCGTTGGCTTCCCTGGCGAAACGACTCAGGACTTCGAACAGACCATGAAGCTGATTGCCGACGTCAATTTCGACATGAGCTACAGCTTTATCTTCTCGGCGCGTCCGGGAACACCGGCGGCCGATATGGTTGACGATGTGCCGGAAGAAGAGAAAAAGCAGCGTCTGTATATTCTACAGGAGCGTATTAACCAGCAGGCGATGGCCTGGAGCCGTCGGATGCTCGGCACCGTCCAGCGTATTCTGGTGGAAGGCACCTCGCGTAAGAGCATTATGGAACTGTCAGGCCGTACCGAAAATAACCGCGTGGTGAACTTTGAAGGCACCCCGGAGATGATCGGTAAGTTTGTGGATGTGGAAATCACCGATGTCTACACCAACTCTCTGCGCGGCAAGGTTGTACGCACCGAAGATGAGATGGGGCTGCGCGTGGCTGAAACGCCGGAGTCAGTCATTGCCCGTACCCGTAAAGAAAACGAGATTGGCGTCGGTTTTTACCAGCCTTAATCCTGCTGAAAAGCGAAAAAATGCCCGATGGCGCTGCACTTATCGGGCCTACGGCACAATATGGTTCGTAGGCCGGATAAGGCACCTGTGCCGCCATCCGGCAAATAACAGACAGGCCTTGTAATTCCCCCCTACGCCCCCATCTTCATTGCAATGCTTGCGCCTTTATCCTGTGGCGTGAATAATTTCCTTATCTGCCGGTGAATTTTCATTTTCCGGCGACTCAGGCATAAGAGGAACAGTTTGAACATAGACACTCGCGAAATTACCCTTGAGCCCGCAGACAACGCCCGTCTGTTGAGCCTTTGCGGCCCGTTTGACGACAACATCAAACAACTGGAACGCCGTCTCGGCATCGAGATCAACCGTCGTGACAATCACTTTAAGCTGACCGGTCGCCCGATTTGCGTCACCGCCGCGGTAGATATCCTGCGCAGCCTGTACGTCGATACCGCCCCGATGCGCGGTCAGATTCAGGACATCGAGCCGGAACAAATCCACCTTGCGATTAAAGAAGCGCGCGTGCTGGAACAAAGCGCGGAGAGCGTTCCTGACTATGGCAAGGCGATAAATATTAAAACCAAGCGTGGCGTGATTAAGCCGCGCACGCCGAATCAGGCGCAGTACATCGCCAACATTCTCGATCACGACATTACTTTCGGCGTTGGCCCTGCCGGTACGGGGAAAACTTACCTCGCCGTTGCCGCTGCCGTGGACGCTCTTGAGCGTCAGGAAATTCGTCGTATTCTGCTGACCCGTCCGGCGGTGGAAGCCGGGGAAAAACTGGGCTTTCTGCCAGGCGACCTGAGCCAGAAGGTCGACCCGTATCTTCGCCCGCTGTACGACGCGCTGTTTGAGATGCTCGGCTTCGAGAAAGTAGAAAAGCTGATTGAGCGCAACGTCATTGAAGTCGCGCCGCTGGCCTATATGCGCGGTCGTACGCTGAACGACGCCTTTATTATTCTCGATGAGAGCCAGAACACCACCATCGAACAGATGAAGATGTTCCTGACGCGTATCGGCTTTAATTCGAAAGCGGTTATTACCGGTGACGTCACGCAGATTGACCTGCCGCGCAACACGAAGTCTGGCCTGCGCCATGCGATAGAAGTGCTGGCGGAAGTCGAAGAGATCAGCTTTAACTTCTTCCACAGCGAAGACGTGGTGCGCCATCCGGTGGTTGCCCGTATCGTTAACGCCTATGAAGCCTGGGAAGAAGCGGAGCAAAAACGCAAGGCAGCGCTGGCGGCAGAACGTAAGCGTGAAGCGCAGGAGCAGGAGCAGGAACAAAAATGAGTCAGGTGATCCTCGATTTACAACTGGCATGTGAAGACCATTCCGGCCTGCCGGAAGAGAGCCAGTTTCAGACGTGGCTGAATGCGGTGATCCCACAGTTTCAGGAAGAATCAGAAGTGACGATTCGCCTGGTGGATGAAGCCGAAAGCCACGATCTTAACCTGACCTACCGCGGGAAAGATAAGCCAACCAACGTGCTCTCTTTCCCGTTTGAAGCGCCGCCAGGTATGGAGATGCCGCTGCTGGGCGATCTGATCATCTGCCGCCAGGTGGTGGAGCAAGAAGCGAAAGAGCAAGATAAGCCGATGGAGGCCCACTGGGCGCATATGGTCGTGCACGGCAGCCTGCATTTGCTGGGCTACGACCATATCGAAGATGATGAAGCGGAAGAGATGGAAGCCCTCGAAACAGAGATTATGCTTGCTCTGGGCTATGAGGACCCGTACATTTCCGAGAAAGACTAAGTACGATGAACAAACATGCCGTCAGCCGTTAAGTATATGCATGACGAGCGACCTATTAACCAACATGAGAACCCATACGACGCCATGAGCGACGACAATTCACACAGTAGTGACACGTTAAACAGCAAAAAGGGATTTTTTTCCCTGTTACTGAGCCAACTTTTCCACGGTGAACCCAAAAACCGTGACGAACTGCTGGCGCTGATCCGTGATTCCGGGCAGAACGACCTTATCGATGAAGATACGCGCGATATGCTCGAAGGGGTGATGGACATTGCGGACCAGCGCGTTCGCGACATCATGATCCCCCGCTCCCAGATGATTACCCTGAAACGCAACCAGACGCTGGATGAGTGCCTTGATGTCATCATTGAGTCAGCACACTCGCGTTTCCCGGTCATCAGCGAAGACAAAGATCACATTGAAGGGATTCTGATGGCGAAGGATCTGCTGCCGTTTATGCGCAGCGATGCCGAAGCCTTCAGCATGGAAAAAGTGTTACGCCAGGCCGTTGTTGTCCCGGAGAGTAAGCGCGTTGACCGCATGCTCAAAGAGTTCCGCTCCCAGCGTTACCATATGGCGATCGTTATCGACGAGTTTGGCGGGGTGTCGGGTCTGGTGACCATTGAAGACATTCTCGAACTGATCGTGGGTGAAATTGAAGACGAGTATGATGAAGAAGACGATATCGACTTCCGTCAGCTCAGTCGCCACACCTGGACCATTCGCGCTCTCGCACCGATTGAAGACTTCAACGAAGCCTTCGGCACCAGCTTCAGCGATGAAGAGGTCGATACCATTGGCGGTCTGGTGATGCAGGCGTTCGGTCATCTACCTGCGCGCGGTGAGACCATTGACATTGATGGTTACCAGTTCAAAGTCGCTATGGCCGACAGCCGTCGTATTATTCAGGTTCATGTCAGAATACCGGATGACTCGCCCCAGCCTAAACTGGACGAATAAAACCAAAAGTGGACTAAAGACTAAATGGCATTTGCCTCACTGATTGAACGCCAGCGCATTCGCCTGCTGCTGGCGTTATTATTCGGCGCCTGCGGAACGCTGGCTTTTTCTCCGTATGACGTCTGGCCCGCCGCGCTTATCTCGCTTATGGGCCTACAGGCGTTAACCTTACACCGCCGCCCGCTCCAGTCGGCTGCTATCGGCTACTTCTGGGGGCTGGGACTCTTTGGCTCCGGCATCAACTGGGTCTACGTTAGTATCGCGCAGTTCGGTGGTATGCCCGGCCCGATAAACGTCTTCCTTGTGGTGCTGCTTGCCGCATACCTTTCCCTCTACACGGGCCTGTTTGCCGGTATTCTGTCGCGTCTGTGGCCGAAAACCACCTGGCTGCGCGTGGCGATCGCCGCCCCCGTAGTCTGGCAAATCACCGAGTTTCTGCGTGGCTGGGTACTGACCGGCTTCCCGTGGCTACAGTTCGGCTATAGCCAGATTGACGGCCCGCTAAAAGGGCTGGCGCCGGTGATGGGCGTTGAGGCCATCAACTTCCTGCTGATGATGGTCAGCGGCCTGCTGGTGCTGGCGGCAGTTACCCGCAACTGGCGTCCTCTGGTCGCCGCGCTGGTGTTATTTGCCCTGCCCTTCCCGCTGCGTTACATCCAGTGGTATACGCTGGAGCCGGAAAAAACCACGCAGGTCTCGCTGGTTCAGGGCGACATTCCCCAATCGCTGAAGTGGGATGAGAGTCAGCTTATCAATACGCTGAAAATCTATCTCGACGCCACCCAACCGGAAATGGGTAAATCGCAACTGATTATCTGGCCAGAGTCCGCCATTCCCGATCTGGAGATTAATCAGCAGCGTTTTCTGGGCATGATGGACGATCTGCTGAAATCCAAAAACAGCACGTTGATTACCGGCATCGTCGATGCGCGTCTGAACAAGCAGAACCGCTACGACACCTACAACACGATTATCACGCTGGGTAAAGACAGCCCGTACAGCTACGATTCCAGCAATCGCTACAACAAAAACCACCTGGTGCCGTTTGGCGAGTTCGTGCCGCTGGAGTCGATTCTGCGCCCGTTAGCGCCGTTCTTTGACCTGCCGATGTCCTCATTCAGCCGTGGGCCGTACATACAGCCACAGCTGCATGCGCATGGCTTTAAACTGACGGCGGCGATTTGCTACGAAATCATTCTGGGTGAACAGGTTCGGGACAATTTCCGCCCGGACACTGACTATCTGCTGACCATCTCTAACGACGCCTGGTTCGGAAAATCTATCGGCCCGTGGCAGCACTTCCAGATGGCGAGAATGCGTTCTCTGGAGCTGGCGCGCCCGCTGTTGCGCAGCACCAACAACGGCATTACGGCAGTCATTGGTCCGCAGGGTGAAATTCAGGCGATGATCCCGCAGTTTACCCGCGACGTGTTGACCACCCACGTTACGCCAACCCGTGGTTTAACGCCTTATGCCCGTACCGGCAACTGGCCGTTATGGTTGCTCACCGCGCTGATGGGCTTTGGCGCCGTGGTGATGAGCCTGCGTCAGCGCCGTAAATAATCTCCCTTATTACCGGGTAAGACGCGATGCGTCTTACCCGGCCTGGCTATATCCCTCCATTCTGGCACGCCTATTGCTTTGTTAAACAAGGTAAACCTTGTTTTGGCTATATGTGCAACCTGGTCGCACCAATATCGATCATCGGTAGCACCCAAACAGTGCAATGAAAGATTTTTGCCTCTAAACGGTGCGGCGCACTTCGCAAAAATAAACAATAAAGCAGCAAAATCTTTACATTCAGCCAAACTAAATGTTAACAAACACGCATAACACTGCACGCTCAAGTTGCAGACGATAACAACACAAACACTCACAATGGGTATCAATGCGTCGATGGCGCAGACGATAAAGGAGTTGGATATGCAATTACGTAAGCTAGCCACAGCAATGCTGGTCATGGGAATGTCTGCCGGTCTGGCACACGCGGAAGACGCCGCGCCGGCGGCGGGCAGTACGCTGGATAAAATCGCGAAGAATGGCATTATCGTCGTTGGCCACCGCGAGTCCTCCGTGCCGTTCTCTTACTACGACAACCAGCAAAAAGTGGTCGGTTATTCACAGGACTACTCCAACGCCATCGTTGAAGCCGTGAAGAAAAAGCTTAACAAACCTGACCTGCAGGTGAAGCTGATCCCAATTACCTCCCAGAACCGTATTCCACTGTTGCAAAACGGAACCTTCGACTTTGAATGTGGCTCCACCACCAACAACGTCGAACGCCAGAAACAAGCTGCGTTCTCTGACACCATTTTCATCGTCGGTACGCGTCTGCTGGCGAAAAAAGACGGCGATATTAAAGACTTCCCGGACCTGAAAGGAAAAGCGGTCGTGGTCACCTCCGGTACCACCTCTGAAATTCTGCTGCACAAGCTGAATGAAGAACAAAAAATGAATATGCGCATTATCAGCGCGAAAGACCACGGCGACTCCTTCCGTACGCTGGAAAGCGGTCGCGCCGTCGCCTTTATGATGGATGATGCCCTGCTGGCGGGTGAACGTGCGAAAGCCAAAAAACCAGACAACTGGGAGATCGTCGGTAAGCCGCAATCTCAGGAAGCCTACGGCTGTATGCTGCGTAAAAACGATCCTGAGTTTAAAACGCTGGTAGATAACACGATTGCCCAGGTGCAAACCTCAGGCGAAGCGGAAAAATGGTTTGATAAGTGGTTTAAAAACCCAATCCCGCCGAAAAACCTGAACATGAATTTCGAACTGTCCGACGAGATGAAGGCGCTGTTCAAAGAACCGAATGACAAAGCACTTAACTAACTAAAATAAATGGGGCGGGATCTCCTTGCCCTCTCGATTGTCATTCAGCACGGACAGACTATAAGCCTGATGGTCGTTCCCCATCAGGCCTGAAAACCGCAAAACGCTGGATAACAATCTTCGAGGGTAGCGCTGCTACCCTTTTTTTTCTGGAGTAGATTTATGTCAATAGACTGGAACTGGGGGATTTTTTTACAACAAGCCCCGTTCGGCAACACCACGTATCTCGGCTGGCTCTGGAGCGGCTTCCAGGTCACCGTCGCGTTATCCATCACCGCCTGGATTATTGCTTTCCTCGTCGGCTCGTTATTCGGCATTTTACGTACTGTACCTAACCGCTTCCTCTCGGGAATGGGGACGCTTTACGTGGAACTGTTTCGTAACGTCCCGCTGATTGTTCAGTTCTTTACCTGGTATCTGGTCGTGCCTGAGCTGTTGCCGGAAAATATCGGCATGTGGTTCAAGGCGGAACTGGACCCGAACATTCAATTTTTCCTCTCATCAATGATCTGTCTGGGGCTGTTTACCGCTGCGCGCGTCTGCGAGCAGGTACGCGCCGCGATTCAGTCGCTGCCTCGCGGGCAGAAAAACGCTGCGCTGGCGATGGGGCTGACGCTGCCTCAGGCTTATCGTTATGTTCTGCTACCGAACGCCTATCGGGTGATTGTCCCGCCGATGACCTCGGAAATGATGAACCTGGTGAAAAACTCCGCCATCGCATCGACCATTGGTCTGGTGGATATGGCGGCGCAGGCGGGCAAGCTGCTGGATTACTCCGCCCACGCCTGGGAGTCGTTCACCGCGATTACGCTGGCCTACGTGCTGATTAATGCCGTCATTATGCTGGTGATGAATCTGGTGGAACGTAAAGTCCGCCTGCCTGGCAATATGGGAGGCAAATAATGTACGAGTTTGACTGGAGTTCGATCGTTCCTTCCATGCCGTACTTGCTGGCCGGGCTGGTGATCACCCTGAAAATTACCGTCACCGCCGTGGTGATCGGGATTCTCTGGGGCACTATTCTGGCGGTAATGCGTCTCTCAAGTTTCGCCCCTGTCGCCTGGTTTGCGAAAGCTTACGTCAACGTTTTCCGCTCCATCCCGCTGGTGATGGTGCTGCTATGGTTCTACCTGATTGTGCCGGGGCTGTTGCAGGACGTACTGGGTATTTCGCCCAAAACGGATATTCGCCTGATTTCAGCGATGGTCGCGTTTTCCATGTTTGAAGCGGCGTATTACTCGGAGATTATCCGTGCGGGTATTCAGAGCATTTCACGCGGGCAGTCCAGCGCTGCGCTGGCGCTGGGGATGACCCACTGGCAGTCGATGAAGCTCATCATCCTGCCGCAGGCGTTCCGTGCGATGGTGCCGCTGCTGCTTACCCAGGGTATCGTACTGTTCCAGGATACCTCCCTGGTTTACGTGTTAAGCCTCGCGGATTTCTTCCGCACCGCCACCACCATTGGCGAGCGTGATGGTACGCAGGTCGAAATGATCCTGTTTGCCGGTGCCGTCTACTTTGTTATCAGCCTGAGCGCGTCGTTGTTGGTCAGCTATTTGAAGAAAAGGACAGTTTAATGATTACCCTGAAAAATGTTTCTAAATGGTATGGTCACTTTCAGGTGCTGACCGACTGCTCCACGGAAGTGAAAAAAGGTGAAGTGGTGGTAGTCTGCGGCCCGTCGGGTTCCGGTAAATCGACCCTGATCAAAACGGTGAACGGACTGGAACCGGTGCAACAGGGTGAAATCACCGTTGACGGCACCAAAGTGAATGACAAAAAAACGGATCTGGCGAAGCTCCGCTCGCGGGTCGGAATGGTGTTCCAGCACTTTGAACTATTCCCACATCTGTCGATCATTGAAAACCTGACGCTGGCGCAGGTGAAAGTGCTCAAACGCGGCAAAGCGCCCGCCCGTGAAAAAGCGCAGAAGTTGCTTGAGCGCGTAGGACTTTCGGCCCATGCCAATAAGTTCCCGGCGCAGCTTTCCGGCGGGCAGCAACAGCGTGTGGCAATCGCGCGCGCGCTGTGCATGGACCCTATCGCTATGCTGTTTGATGAACCAACATCCGCACTCGATCCTGAAATGATCAACGAAGTGCTGGACGTTATGGTCGAGCTGGCAAACGAAGGGATGACCATGATGGTCGTCACCCACGAAATGGGCTTTGCCCGTAAGGTGGCCAATCGGGTGATCTTTATGGACGAGGGGAAAATTGTCGAAGACTCGCCGAAAGAGGAGTTCTTTGCCAACCCGAAATCGGATCGCGCCAAAGACTTCCTGGCGAAGATCCTGCATTAATCCTTTCGGCGCGCACGACAGAGTGCGCGCCATATCACGCTTTATCTCTTCATATCTCGAATCGCACTCATCCCGGCGTTACCCTTGTCACAAAGTACCACTTACAAGGAGCAACAATGGCACTTCCAGTCCTTTTTGATTGCGATCCAGGTCATGACGACGCCATCGCAATTGTTCTCGCCCTCGCATCGCCTGAACTGGATGTGAAAGCGATCACCTCTTCCGCCGGTAACCAGACGCCTGACAAAACGCTGCGTAACGTATTGCGTATGCTGACGCTACTGGGGCGTACCGATATTCCTGTCGCGGGCGGCGCGATAAAACCGCTGATGCGCGATCTGATCATCGCCGATAACGTACACGGCGAAAGCGGACTGGACGGCCCGGCGCTACCGGAGCCGTCATTTGCGCCGCAGACCTGCACCGCCGTTGAGCTGATGGCGAAAACCCTGCGCGAAAGCCCGGAACCGGTAACCATCGTCGCCACCGGGCCGCAAACCAACGTCGCCTTGCTGCTGAACAGCCATCCAGAATTGCACCGTAAAATCGCCCGTATTGTGATCATGGGCGGCGCGATGGGATTAGGTAACTGGACGCCAGCGGCAGAATTCAATATTTACGTTGACCCCGAGGCGGCAGAGATTGTTTTCCAGTCAGGGATTCCCATGGTGATGGCCGGGCTGGACGTAACGCACAAGGCGCAGATTCACGCTGAAGATACCGAGCGTTTCCGGGCGATAGGCAATCCTGTTTCCACGATCGTGGCAGAGCTGCTGGATTTCTTCCTCGAATATCACAAAGACGAAAAGTGGGGCTTTATCGGCGCGCCGTTGCATGACCCTTGCACCATCGCCTGGCTGCTAAAACCCGAGCTTTTCACCACCGTTGAACGTTGGGTCGGCGTGGAGACTCAGGGGAAATACACCCAGGGAATGACGGTCGTGGATTATTACTTCCTGACGGGCAATAAACCGAATGCGACGGTGATGGTCGATATCGACCGGCAGGGCTTTGTGGATTTACTGGCGGAGAGGCTGGCGTTCTACGCATCATAACCAGCCGGATGGCGCTAACGCTTATCCGGCCTACATCAGCGTACAATTTGTAGGCCGGATAAGACGCTTCGCATCACCATCCGGCACTGCCGATTACGGCTCAAACGGTCTGCGCTGGAACTGGTCGTGGCCGCATTTCGGGCACAGCGGCAGTACATCCGGCGTATACACCGCTAAATGGTAATGACACTTCTCGCACACAAGGTTGCCTAAGCCGACCACCTCGCCGCTGTGGTAGACCCCGTGGTGATTGAGATCCTGGAACACTTCGCGCCACTCCAGTTGCGTTTTGTCGGTGATGTCCGCCAGCTCCTGCCAGAGGCTCTCTTTAATCACCCGCATAAAGACGCTGTCGCTCTCCTCTTCCTGGCTCTCCTCGTAGCTCATGGCGAACTCTTCCAGGTCGCGTCTGACGGCGCGCGTCAGTTCGTCCACCTCGATTCGCGTTAACTCCCCTGCTTTCATTACGCTCTGACGCGCCTGTTCCACCAGCGCGTCAATATCGCGTTCGCCATTACGCAGGCGTTCGCTTAATGACGTCACCAGTTCACGGTAATATTGAGCAACCTTGTTCATCGCTTCGCCTCCTGGGTCGTTAACTGTCTATAATAATAGACGTTATTTACGCCGCGCTTTGCAAGACCGCCCACAGAGTGTGTAAATTCATGCAAGGATTAGCATGGCGGGAATTCAATGCAGAATGCGCGAAAGGCTGTTTTGGCGCGGGCGTTTGGGCTATGCTATGCGGATCTGAAACACCACATCTAACGCTACGTTTGTAGCCGTAATGAAAACAGGACCACTGGCTGCCATGCAAGAGCAATACCGCCCGGAAGAGATAGAATCAAAAGTCCAGCAACACTGGGACGAGAAGCGCACCTTTGAAGTAACCGAAGACGAGAGCAAAGAGAAGTATTACTGCCTGTCGATGCTTCCCTATCCTTCTGGTCGACTACACATGGGCCATGTGCGTAACTACACCATCGGTGATGTGATTGCCCGCTACCAGCGCATGCTGGGTAAAAACGTTCTACAGCCCATCGGCTGGGATGCATTCGGTCTGCCTGCTGAAGGCGCGGCGGTGAAAAACAACACGGCGCCGGCGCCGTGGACCTATGACAACATCGCCTATATGAAAAACCAGCTCAAAATGCTGGGCTTCGGCTATGACTGGAGCCGCGAGCTGGCGACCTGCACCCCGGAATACTACCGTTGGGAGCAGAAATTCTTCACCGAGCTGTATAAAAAAGGCCTGGTGTACAAAAAGACCTCTGCGGTGAACTGGTGCCCGAACGACCAGACCGTACTGGCGAACGAGCAGGTTATCGACGGCTGCTGCTGGCGCTGCGACACCAAAGTTGAGCGTAAAGAGATCCCGCAGTGGTTCATTAAGATCACCGCCTACGCTGACGAACTGCTGAACGATCTGGATAAACTGGATCACTGGCCAGACACCGTTAAAACCATGCAGCGTAACTGGATCGGCCGTTCTGAAGGCGTCGAGATCACCTTTGACGTGAACGGCTACGACAATACGCTGACGGTGTACACCACGCGTCCAGACACGTTCATGGGCGCCACTTACCTGGCGGTCGCCGCAGGTCATCCGCTGGCGCAGAAAGCGGCTGCCAACAACCCGGAACTGGCTGCCTTTATCGACGAATGCCGCAACACCAAAGTGGCGGAAGCCGATATGGCGACGATGGAGAAAAAAGGCGTCGACACCGGTTTTAAAGCCATTCACCCGCTGACCGGCGAAGCGATCCCGGTATGGGCCGCCAACTTCGTGCTGATGGAATACGGTACCGGTGCGGTCATGGCCGTTCCGGGCCACGATCAGCGTGACTACGAATTTGCCACCAAATATGGCCTGACCATCAAGCCGGTTATCCTGGCGGCTGACGGCTCTGAACCGGATCTGTCCGAGCAGGCGCTGACCGAGAAAGGCGTACTGTTTAACTCCGGCGAATTTAACGGTCTGGGCTTTGAAGACGCCTTCAACGCGATTGCCGATAAACTGGCGGCAAAAGGCGTCGGCGAGCGAAAAGTCAACTACCGTCTGCGCGACTGGGGCGTTTCCCGTCAGCGTTACTGGGGCGCGCCGATTCCGATGGTGACTCTGGAAGACGGCACCGTTCTGCCGACCCCGGAAGATCAACTGCCGGTCATCCTGCCGGAAGACGTCGTCATGGACGGCATCACCAGCCCGATCAAAGCCGATCCTGAGTGGGCGAAAACCACCGTTAACGGTCAGCCAGCGCTGCGTGAAACCGACACCTTTGACACCTTTATGGAGTCCTCCTGGTACTACGCGCGCTACACCTGCCCGCAGTACAACGAAGGGATGCTGGACCCGGAAGCAGCAAATTACTGGCTGCCGGTCGATATCTACATCGGCGGTATTGAACACGCGATCATGCACCTGCTCTACTTCCGCTTCTTCCACAAGCTGATGCGCGACGCAGGCATGGTGAACTCTGACGAACCGGCGAAACAGCTGCTGTGCCAGGGTATGGTGCTGGCAGACGCGTTCTACTATGTAGGCGAAAACGGCGAGCGTAACTGGGTCTCCCCGGTTGATGCCATCGTTGAGCGCGACGAGAAAGGCCGCATCGTTAAGGCGAAAGACGCGGCGGGCCATGAGCTGGTGTACACCGGCATGAGCAAGATGTCCAAGTCCAAAAACAACGGCATCGACCCGCAGGTAATGGTTGAGCGTTACGGCGCGGACACCGTGCGTCTGTTCATGATGTTTGCTTCCCCGGCCGATATGACGCTGGAATGGCAGGAATCTGGCGTGGAAGGGGCAAACCGCTTCCTGAAACGCGTCTGGAAACTGGTCTATGAGCACACCGCGAAAGGCGAGGTTGCGGCACTGAACGTCGATGCGCTGAGCGAAGATCAGAAAGCGCTGCGTCGCGACGTCCACAAAACCATCGCGAAAGTGACCGATGATATCGGCCGCCGTCAGACCTTCAACACCGCGATTGCCGCAATCATGGAGCTGATGAACAAACTGGCGAAAGCGCCGCAGGAAGGCGAGCAGGATCGCGCCCTGATGCAGGAAGCGCTGCTGGCTGTCGTGCGTATGCTCAACCCGTTCACCCCACATGCCTGCTTCACGCTGTGGGAAGCGCTGAAAGGCGAAGGCGATATCGATAACGCGCCGTGGCCGGTCGCTGACGACAAAGCAATGGTAGAAGACTCTACGTTGGTTGTGGTTCAGGTGAACGGTAAAGTCCGTGGCAAAATCACCGTACCGGTGAACGCCACTGAAGAACAGGTTCGTGAACGTGCTGGCCAGGAACATTTGGTCGCAAAATATCTTGATGGCGTTACCGTGCGTAAAGTGATTTACGTTCCGGGTAAACTCCTCAATTTGGTCGTTGGCTAAGCGCGGGAGGAAGCGTGCGACATCTGACAACATTGTTGTTATCCCTGGCGGTGCTGGTCACCGCTGGGTGCGGCTGGCACCTGCGTAGCACTACGCAGGTACCCAGCACGATGAAAACTATGATTCTTGATACAAGCGATCCGAATGGACCATTAAGCCGGGCGGTACGTAACCAACTGCGTCTTAACAATATTGAATTGCTTGAAAAAGATACAACGCGCCAGGATGTTCCGTCACTGCGCCTTGGCCGGACCAGTATCTCTAAAGATACCGCCTCCGTGTTCCAGGATGGCCGTACGGCGGAATACCAGATGGTCATGAGCGTCAGTGCAAGCGTTCTGATCCCGGGTCATGATATTTATCCGATCAGCACGAAAGTGTACCGTTCATTCTTTGATAACCCGCAAACCGCGCTGGCGAAGGATAATGAACAGGATATGATCATCAAAGAGATGTATGACAAAGCGGCCGAACAGTTGATTCGCAAGCTGCCGAGTATCCATGTCGCTGATGCTCAGTCATCCCAGGAAAACGCGGACGCCGCTGAAAATACCACGGCGACGCCAGCATCTTCCCCGGCACGCGTGTCCACCACGCTGGGTAACTGATGATCCGGTTGTACCCTGAACAACTCCGCGCACAGCTCAATGAAGGGCTGCGCGCGGCGTATTTGCTCCTGGGCAACGACCCTCTCTTGTTGCAGGAAAGCCAGGACGCTATTCGTCTGACGGCCGCTGCGCAAGGGTTCGAAGAACACCACGCCTTTACGATCGACACCAGCACCGACTGGGGAACTCTGTTCTCACAGTGTCAGGCAATGAGCCTGTTTGCCAGCCGTCAAACGCTGCTGTTATTGCTACCGGAAAATGGCCCGAATGCGGCGATCAATGAACAGCTCGCAACGCTCAGCGGTTTGCTGCATGACGACCTGCTGCTGATCGTGCGCGGAAACAAGCTCACCAAAGCCCAGGAAAACGCCGCCTGGTATACCTCGCTGGCGGGCACTGGCGTGCAGGTAAGCTGTCAGACGCCGGAGCAGGCGCAGCTACCGCGCTGGGTTGCCGCCAGAGCAAAGCAGAATAATTTGCAACTGGATGACGCCGCGAATCAGCTGCTGTGTTATTGCTACGAAGGCAACCTGCTGGCGCTGGCGCAGGCGCTGGAGCGGCTTTCACTCCTCTGGCCTGACGGTAAGCTCACGCTTCCACGCGTAGAGCAGGCCGTCAACGACGCGGCGCACTTCACGCCATACCATTGGGTGGATGCGTTATTGATGGGCAAAAGCAAACGCGCCCTGCATATTTTGCAGCAACTGCGCCTTGAGGGCAGTGAGCCCGTGATCCTGCTGCGCACCCTGCAACGCGAATTACTGATGCTGGTTAACCTTAAACGGCAATCCGCCCATACGCCTCTGCGCACGCTGTTTGATAAACATCGGGTATGGCAAAACCGTCGCGGCATGATTGGCGATGCGTTGAATCGCCTCCAGCAAACCCAGCTTCGCCAGGCAGTGCAACTGTTGACGCGGACGGAAATTACGCTAAAACAAGATTATGGACAGTCAGTGTGGGCTGAGCTGGAGGGGCTTTCTCTTCTTCTCTGCCACAAAGCGCTGGCAGATGTTTTTATTGATGGTTGATATGAAATCGTTACAGGCTCTGTTCGGCGGCACCTTTGATCCCGTGCATTATGGTCATCTCAAGCCCGTGGAAACGCTGGCCAATCTGATTGGCCTGTCGCGGGTGATTATCATGCCCAATAACGTACCGCCTCATCGTCCACAGCCTGAAGCGTCCAGCGCACAGCGTAAATATATGCTTGAGCTGGCTATCGCCGACAAACCGCTGTTTATCCTGGATGAGCGCGAACTCAAACGCGATACCGCCTCTTACACCGCGCAAACGCTGAAAGAGTGGCGGGAAGAGCAAGGCCCGGACGCGCCGCTGGCGTTTATCATCGGCCAGGACTCCTTACTGACGTTCCCGACCTGGCACGACTATGAAACCATTCTGGACAACACTCACCTGATCGTTTGCCGACGCCCCGGCTACCCGCTTGAGATGGTGAAAGAGCAACATCAGCAGTGGCTGGAGCGCCATTTAACCCATACGCCGGACGATCTGCACGCGCTCCCGGCGGGTAAAATTTATCTGGCTGAAACGCCCTGGTTCAATATTTCCGCCACCCTTATCCGCGAGCGGCTGGAGAAAGGCGAACCGTGCGACGATCTCATGCCGGAATCCGTCCTGAACTACATCAACCAGCAAGGGTTGTATCGGTAAAGACTTCCGCCAGCGCCGTCAGCAGGCGGCTGTTCTCTTCCTGACTGCGAATCGCCACCCGGTAATAACGCGCGTCAAGCCCCGGATAGTTAGCACAGCTGCGGATCAGAATGTGCTTCTCCAGCAAGGCGCGTTGCAAATCCAGACCTTCCCGCTCACAGCGTAATAAAAGATAATTCGCCCGACCGGGATAAACCGTTAGCTCAGGAAACGCATGTAACCGCTGACGGAAGCGTTGTCCCTCCTCCGCCAGCCACTGCCAGGTCGCCTGGTGATAGGCGGCATCCTGCAAGATAACCTCTCCGGCCAGCGCCGCAAACGCGTTGATTGACCAGGGCATCTGTTGCGCTCTCATTTGCGCGACCGCCTGCTCGTCGCTGTTCACCAGATAGCCCAGCCGCAGCCCCGGAATGGCGTAAAATTTGGTGAGCGAACGCAGCACCCAGATATGCGGGTTGCCCTGCAACAGCGGAATAAAGCCCTCTTCACCCGGAATAAAATCGATAAACGCCTCATCCAGGATCAGCGCGATCCCCTGCGTCTTACAGCGTTCCGCAATAGCCAGTAACAGTTCGCGGGCAGGCAGGAGTCCGGTTGGATTATTTGGCGTACAGAGAAACAGGCAGTCCAGATCCGGGGTCAGCGCATTCAGAATGGCGTCCGTGAGTTGCCAGCCATCGGCTTCGCGAAGCGCAAATTCATGTATCTCACACGCGCCCCACTGTAGCGCACGGCGATACTCGGCAAAGCCCGGCGTGACGATCATGGCATGACGCGGCTTCAGCCCGTGAACCAGCGTGAAGATGGATTCCGTCTCGCCATTTCCGGCCAGGAGCCATGACGCGGGGATCTGATGGTGCTGCGCCAGTGCCTGGTGCAGATGCTGATAATCCACATCAGGATACCGCTCCGCGCAGGTAAGATTGTCGATAAGCGCGCGTTTTAAGCGCCCTGGCATACCCAGAGGATTAATATTTGCGCTAAAATCCAGCAACTGTTCAGGCGAGATGCCCAACAATGCGGCGGCTTCCCGGGTGTTACCGCCATGCGCACTCTTCAGTAAAGGCATCTTGCCTCCGATAAAAAGTCTATTTTAGTGAAAAAGCGCTGCGCAATCAGGGTGAATATCATATTTTGCGCGAATACGTATCACGAGGAAAAACATGCGACTCTGGTTAGTTCGTCATGGGGAAACCGAAGCCAATGTAGCCGGATTATACAGCGGCCACGCCCCCACTCCGCTGACAGAAAAAGGGATAGCCCAGGCGCAAACGTTGAATAACCTGCTGCGCAATGTCCCCTTCGACAACGTATTCTGTAGCGAACTGGAACGCGCCCGCCACACGGCGCGGCTGGTGCTTCACGACCGCGACGTGCCGCAGCGCCTGTTCCCGGAGCTTAACGAGATGTTTTTTGGCGACTGGGAGATGCGTCATCACCGCGATCTGAGCCGCGAAGACGCGGCAAGTTACGCGGCCTGGTGTACCGACTGGCAGAACGCCGTCCCGACCAATGGGGAAGGCTTCCAGGCATTCTCACAACGCGTAGAGCGTTTTATTGCACAACTTGCTGATTATAAAGATAATAAGAATCTGTTGGTCGTGAGCCATCAGGGGGTTCTGAGTCTCATGATCGCGCGATTATTGTCCATGCCCGCCGCCTCATTATGGCATTTCAGGGTTGATCAAGGATGCTGGAGCGCCATTGATTTTTGTGAAGATTTCGCCACGCTGAAGGTGTTAAACAGTCGGGCCGTCTGGCATCACGGCGAGTGATATTTCTGTTTTTTCTCCTCGGGGGCGTTTCGACCATTGACACCCCCTGACAGGCTGCTATCCTCCGCGCCAGACTTCTCCCGCCCTTCAGAGCTTTGCAGAAATTGTTTTACAAAAATGGCGATGCAATCTGTTGTGCGGGATGGGATGATAACCCACTTTTAAACGCCCGTTGATGACATTAGTCCCGACATCGCCTCGGGTTCAGGTATACTGACAGGCTTATTTATATTCATCCGTAATACCCAGGGGGAAAACTTGCAGGGTAAAGCACTCCAGGATTTTGTAATCGACAAAATTGATGACCTGAAAGGTCAGGACATCATCACCTTAGATGTTCAGGGTAAATCCAGTATCACCGACTGCATGATTATCTGCACCGGTACATCCAGCCGTCACGTTATGTCTATTGCTGACCACGTTGTACAGGAATCTCGCGCGGCAGGCATGTTGCCGCTTGGCGTTGAAGGTGAAAGCGTAGCCGACTGGATTGTCGTTGACCTGGGTGATGTGATTGTCCATGTCATGCAGGAAGAGAGCCGTCGCCTGTATGAACTGGAAAAACTCTGGAGTTAATGCGTGAAGCTTCAACTTGTCGCTGTCGGTACGAAAATGCCCGACTGGGTACAAACCGGTTTTACGGAGTATCTCCGGCGTTTTCCTAAAGACATGCCGTTTGAGCTGATCGAAATTCCAGCGGGCAAACGCGGCAAGAACGCGGATATTAAACGTATTCTCGATAAAGAGGGTGAGCAGATGCTGGCGGCCGCAGGCAAAAACCGTATCGTCACCCTTGATATCCCAGGGAAACCCTGGGACACGCCGCAGCTGGCGACTGAGCTGGAGCGCTGGAAGCTGGATGGTCGCGACGTCAGTCTCCTGATTGGCGGCCCTGAGGGGTTGTCTCCGGCCTGTAAAGCGGCGGCGGAACAAAGCTGGTCACTTTCTGCGTTAACCCTCCCTCACCCGCTGGTTCGGGTGCTGGTGGCAGAGAGTCTGTACCGGGCGTGGAGTATTACCACCAACCACCCTTATCACCGTGAGTGATTATTAAGCCTTGAGTAGATTAAGCAGCGGATGAAACTACAGAATTCTTTTCGCGACTATACGGCTGAGTCCGCGCTGTTCGTGCGCCGGGCGCTGGTCGCTTTTTTGGGTATTTTGCTGCTGACCGGCGTGCTCATCGCCAACCTTTATAATCTGCAAATCGTGCGTTTTACCGATTACCAGACCCGCTCGAACGAAAACCGCATCAAACTGGTCCCTATCGCCCCCAGCCGTGGGATCATCTATGACCGTAACGGCATCCCCCTCGCCCTCAACCGCACTATTTATCAGATAGAAATGATGCCGGAGAAGGTCGATAACGTTCAGCAAACGCTGGATGCGTTACGCAGCGTGGTCGATTTGAACGACGATGACATTGCCGCGTTCAAGAAAGAGCGCGCACGTTCACACCGTTTTACCTCTATTCCCGTCAAAACGAACCTGACCGAAGTGCAGGTCGCGCGTTTTGCCGTCAATCAGTACCGTTTTCCTGGCGTGGAAGTGAAAGGCTACAAGCGCCGCTACTATCCTTACAACTCCGCGCTGACCCACGTCATCGGCTACGTTTCGAAGATTAACGATAAAGACGTCGAACGCCTTGATAAAGACGGTAAGCTGGCCAACTACGCCGCCACGCACGATATCGGCAAGCTGGGGATTGAGCGCTATTACGAAGAGGTGCTGCACGGCCAAACGGGTTATGAAGAGGTTGAAGTTAACAACCGTGGCCGCGTCATCCGTCAGCTTAAAGAGGTGCCGCCGCAGGCCGGGCATGACATCCATCTCACAATTGACCTGAAACTCCAGCAATATATTGAAACGCTGCTGGCGGGCAGCCGCGCCGCTGTGATCGTAACCGACCCACGGACAGGCGGCGTACTGGCGCTGGTTTCCATGCCGAGCTACGACCCGAACCTGTTTGTGGATGGCATCTCCAGCAAAGATTACTCAGGGTTGCTCAACGACCCGAATACGCCGCTGGTTAACCGGGCGACGCAAGGTGTTTACCCGCCGGCCTCAACGGTCAAACCGTATGTCGCGGTGTCCGCTTTAAGCGCTGGGGTGATCACCCGTAATACCAGCCTGTTCGACCCCGGATGGTGGCAGTTGCCGGGTTCTGAGAAGCGTTACCGCGACTGGAAAAAATGGGGTCACGGTCATCTGAATATCACCAAATCCCTTGAAGAGTCAGCGGATACCTTCTTCTACCAGGTGGCCTATGACATGGGGATAGACCGACTCTCCGAGTGGATGAGCAAATTTGGATACGGGGAATATACCGGCATCGATCTGGCTGAAGAGCGTTCCGGCAATATGCCAACCCGTGAATGGAAGCAAAAACGCTTTAAAAAGCCGTGGTATCAGGGCGATACCATCCCGGTGGGCATCGGCCAGGGTTACTGGACGGCAACCCCGATCCAGATGAGCAAAGCGCTGATGATCCTGATTAACGACGGGGTGGTAAAAGTGCCGCATCTGCTGATGAGCACGGCAGAGAATGGCAAACAGGTGCCGTGGGTACAGCCGCACGAACCGCCTGTCGGCGATATTCACTCCGGTTACTGGGAAATCGCCAAAGACGGCATGTACGGCGTCGCAAACCGCGCGAACGGCACTGCGCATAAATATTTCGCCAGCGCGCCGTATAAAATCGCCGCGAAGTCTGGTACGGCGCAGGTCTTTGGCCTGAAAGCCAACGAAACCTACAACGCGCACAAAATTGCTGAACGACTACGCGACCATAAACTGATGACGGCATTCGCGCCGTATAACAATCCCCAGGTTGCTGTCGCCATAATCCTGGAAAACGGCGGCGCGGGCCCGGCTGTCGGTACAATCATGCGTCAGATTCTTGACCACATCATGTTGGGCGACAACAACACCAATTTGCCTGCGGAAAACCCGGCGGTTGCAGCGGCGGAGGACCAATAATCGTGACGGATAATCCGAACAAAAAAACATTCTGGGATAAAATCCATATCGATCCCACGATGTTACTGATTCTGCTGGCGCTGCTGGTTTACAGTTCATTAGTCATCTGGAGCGCCAGCGGCCAGGATATTGGCATGATGGAGCGAAAAATCGGTCAGATCGCGATGGGTCTGGTCATTATGGTGGTGATGGCGCAAATCCCGCCTCGTGTCTACGAAGGATGGGCGCCCTATCTCTATATTTTCTGCATCATCCTGCTGGTGGCGGTAGACGCCTTCGGGGCGATATCCAAAGGAGCGCAACGCTGGCTGGATCTGGGGATCGTCCGTTTTCAGCCTTCTGAAATCGCCAAGATCGCCGTCCCCCTGATGGTGGCGCGCTTTATCAACCGTGATGTCTGCCCGCCGTCGCTGAAAAACACGGCTATCGCGCTGGTATTGATTTTTATGCCGACGCTGCTGGTCGCCGCGCAGCCTGACCTGGGCACCTCGATTCTGGTCGCCCTTTCCGGCCTGTTCGTGCTGTTTTTGTCTGGTTTGAGCTGGCGTTTAATCGGCATTGCGGTGGTGCTGATTGCCGCGTTTATCCCGATCATGTGGTTCTTCCTGATGCATGATTATCAGCGCCAGCGCGTCATGATGCTTCTCGACCCGGAGACCGACCCTTTAGGCGCGGGTTATCATATCATCCAGTCTAAAATTGCGATTGGCTCCGGCGGCCTGCGCGGTAAAGGCTGGCTGCACGGCACTCAGTCGCAGCTTGAGTTTTTACCCGAACGCCACACCGACTTTATCTTCGCCGTACTGGCGGAAGAGTTAGGCCTGGTGGGAATATTAATCCTGCTGGCGCTCTACATTCTGCTGATTATGCGCGGACTGTGGATCGCTGCCCGCGCGCAAACCACCTTTGGCCGCGTGATGGCCGGTGGTTTAATGTTGATATTATTCGTTTATGTCTTCGTAAATATTGGTATGGTGAGCGGTATTCTGCCCGTTGTAGGGGTTCCACTCCCGCTGGTCAGTTACGGAGGCTCCGCACTGATAGTGCTGATGGCCGGGTTCGGGATTGTTATGTCGATCCACACCCACAGAAAAATGTTGTCGAAAAGCGTGTAAGGGGTGCGCAATGCGTAAGCAGTTGCCAGGAGTCTGCGTCGCGGCAGGAATAATGTTACTCGCGGCGTGTTCGAGTGATGATGGTCAGCAGCAGGTTGCCGTCGCGCCGCAGCCTGCGGTGTGTAACGGGCCGATTGTTGAGATCGGCGGGGCGGAGCCACGTTATGAACCTCTGAGCCCGACAGCAAATCAGGATTATCAACGAGACGGTAGAAGCTACAAAATTGTCCAGGACCCGTCTCGCTTTAGCCAGGCCGGGCTTGCCGCCATTTATGATGCGGAACCCGGCAGCAATTTAACCGCATCAGGCGAAGCGTTTGACCCAATGCAGCTCACCGCTGCGCATCCAACGCTGCCGATCCCGAGCTATACGCGAATCACGAATCTGGCGAATGGCCGGATGATCGTGGTACGCATTAACGATCGCGGCCCTTACGGTAACGATCGGGTGATTTCACTCTCCCGCGCGGCGGCCGATCGTCTGAATACATCGAATAACACCAAAGTCCGCATTGATCCCATTATCGTTGCGCAGGATGGTTCACTGTCAGGGCCAGGCATGGCCTGCACGACTGTGGCGAAACAGACCTACGCCCTGCCCGCGCGCCCTGATTTAAGCGGCGGCATGGGCAGCGTCTCTTCCGCGCCGGAATCGGTACAGCCGCAAGGCGATGTCCGGGCGATAAGCAATTCGACGCTGAAAAGCGATGACCCGAGCGGCGCACCGGTCAACAGCAGCGGCTTCCTTGGCGCGCCGACCACGCTCGCCTCCGGGGTGCTCGAAGGCAGCGAACCAACGCCCGCGCCACAGCCCGCCGCAGCGACACCCGCCGCGCCGGTAACGGCTCCTGGTTCGACTCAGGGCGCAGTCGCTGCCCCGACGCCGGCTCCAGCTCCTGCCGCCGCAAGCAGCGGTTTCGTGGTTCAGGTTGGCGCGGTCAGCGATCAAACGCGCGCGCAGCAGTACCAGCAGCGTTTAAGCCAGCAGTTTGGCGTACCGGGCCGTGTGATGCAAAACGGCGCGGTCTGGCGCATTCAGCTTGGGCCATTCGCCAGCAAAACTGAAGCCAGCGCGTTGCAGCAGCGTCTGCAATCTGAAGCCCAGTTACAGTCCTTTATCGCCAGCGCGCAGTAGCCTGCAAAGGGCTTCTGAATTGTCAATTTCTGTAAATGACATTAACAAAGTCACGCGGAAAGTCAGATGCCTGCCGGTTATGCTTTTGCTATAGTAGGGCACTTTTTTTAATTCCATCACGGACGTCGTAGTTCAGACCATGAAGACCACTTTTTCCGCTCGTTTCATGCAGCGCATGGCGCTCACCACGGCTCTTTGCGCCGCCTTTATCACAAGCGCGCATGCCGATGACCTGAATATCAAAACCATGATCCCAGGCGTTCCGCAGATCGATGCGGAGTCGTATATCCTGATCGACTACAACTCCGGCAAAGTGCTGGCGGAACAGAATGCGGATACGCGCCGCGATCCCGCCAGCCTGACCAAAATGATGACCAGCTATGTCATCGGCCAGGCGATGAAAGCAGGGAAATTTAAAGAAACCGATCTGGTGACGATCGGCAACGACGCCTGGGCTACCGGCAACCCGGTATTTAAAGGCTCATCCCTGATGTTCCTGAAACCGGGTATGCAAGTTCCTGTTTCCCAGTTAATCCGTGGTATTAACCTGCAATCCGGCAACGACGCCTGCGTGGCGATGGCCGACTTTGCCGCCGGCAGCCAGGATGCCTTCGTCGGGCTGATGAACAGCTATGTGAATGCCCTGGGTCTGAAAAACACCCACTTCCAGACCGTTCATGGCCTGGATGCTGATGGACAATACAGCTCTGCGCGCGACATGGCGCTGATCGGCCAGGCGTTAATCCGCGATGTGCCAAACGAATACTCCATCTACAAAGAAAAAGAGTTCACCTTCAACGGGATTCGCCAGTTAAACCGCAATGGTCTGCTGTGGGACAACAGCCTGAACGTTGACGGGATCAAAACCGGCCACACGGATAAAGCAGGCTACAACCTCGTGGCGTCGGCAACTGAAGGCCAGATGCGCCTGATCTCTGCGGTGATGGGTGGACGTACCTACAAAGGTCGTGAAACAGAAAGCAAAAAACTGCTGACCTGGGGCTTCCGCTTCTTTGAAACCGTGAACCCGCTGAAAGTCGGGAAAGAGTTTGCCTCTGAACCGGCCTGGTTTGGCGACACCGACCGCGCCTCGCTGGGTGTGGATAAAGACGTCTATCTGACTATCCCTCGCGGCCGCATGAAAGATCTGAAAGCCAGCTACGTGCTGAACACGGCTGAACTGCATGCCCCGTTGCAGAAAAACCAGGTCGTCGGCACAATCAACTTCCAGTTGGATGGCAAAACCATTGAGCAGCGCCCGCTGGTGGTACTACAGGAAATTCCTGAAGGTAACTTCTTCGGCAAAATCATTGATTACATTAAATTAATGTTCCATCACTGGTTTGGTTAAAAATTAAGCACTTGAAAGTGTGATTTCCATCCCCATATACTGAGTATCCTGATAACTCCCACACGCTGTGGGAGTTATTATTTTTTGATGTAATGCCGGAGCTGACATGAAAACCAAACTTAACGAACTGCTTGAATTCCCTACGCCATTTACTTACAAAGTAATGGGGCAGGCGTTGCCTGAGCTGGTTGATCAGGTGGTTGAAGTGGTACAGCGCCATGCGCCAGGTGATTACTCCCCGACGGTAAAACCGAGCAGCAAAGGTAACTACCACTCGGTCTCTATCACCATCAACGCAACCCATATCGAGCAGGTTGAAACACTGTACGAAGAACTGGGTAATATCGATATCGTTCGTATGGTGCTGTAATACATCCGTTCGTTACCCGGCGTTGCCCGGGTAACATCCTCCCCCGCTGTGATATACTTTTCTCCCTCTTTTGTTCATTCTCTACGGAGATGCCGTTTTGTATCAGGATAAAATTCTTGTCCGCCAGCTCGGTCTTCAGCCCTACGAACCCGTTTCCCAGGCCATGCACGAATTCACCGATACCCGCGATGAAAACACGCCCGATGAGATCTGGTTAGTTGAGCACTTTCCTGTTTTCACCCAGGGTCAGGCCGGTAAAGCGGAGCATGTATTAATGCCCGGTGATATTCCGGTGATCCAGAGCGATCGTGGCGGGCAAGTCACCTATCACGGCCCCGGCCAGCAGGTAATGTATGTTCTGCTGAATCTTAAACGCCGTAAGCTGGGCGTGCGGGAGCTGGTAACGCTGCTGGAACAAACCGTCGTCAATACGCTTGCCGAACTGGGTATTGATGCGCATCCGCGAGCCGATGCGCCCGGAGTTTATGTGGGAGAAAAAAAGATCTGCTCACTGGGTTTACGAATCCGTCGCGGCTGCTCTTTTCATGGTCTGGCATTAAACGTCAATATGGATCTTTCTCCGTTCTTACGCATCAATCCTTGCGGTTATGCCGGGATGGAAATGGCGAAAATATCGCAATGGGATAATAACGCAACGACGGATAATATTGCCCCTCGCCTGTTGGCCAATATTTTAGCCCTGCTAAACAATCCACCTCATGAATATATTCCTGCTTAATCAATAAAATATAATGACCCACGCAATTCATGGGTCATTAACTATATATTGCTTGAATGCTTTACTTCTCCGCCCGGTTTCTATATTTTCGTTATGCCTAAGCTAAAACCGTCAATGACGCAACCTCATCAGCCATCAGAATGAGGGGATTCGCTGTGGCTAAAATCCGAATGTACTGTTTGTTACCCTGTTGAAATTGTTACTGATATTGACATTCAGGCGATATTTAAGCCAAATCAAAAATGCAATAAATATAAACCCTACTATTATTTATAACGTGAATAAATTCGGAGCGAGAGCGTGAATGATAATAATCTGCCGGGACGACGTCTAATCGAGCAACGGCCAGAAGACAAACCTCAAATTTTCAGAACGCTGAGAAATATTGACCTTAATCTCTTGACTATTTTTGAAGCGGTATACGTTCATAAAGGCATCGTCAATGCTGCGAAAATTCTTAATTTAACGCCATCCGCTATTAGCCAGTCTATTCAAAAATTACGCGCTATATTTCCCGACCCGCTATTTATCCGTAAAGGCCAGGGCGTGACCCCGACGGCCTATGCCACCCATCTGCATGAGTATATTAGCCAGGGGCTGGAATCTATTCTGGGCGCGCTGGATCTGACCGGCAGTTACGACAAACAGCGCACCATCACGATAGGCACGCCTCCCTCTATCGGGGCGTTAGTCATGCCAACCATCTATCAGGCGATCAAATCCCGGTATCCGCAGCTTCTGTTACGCAACATTCCGGTAAGCGACGCCGAATGCCAGCTCAGCCAGTTTCAGACCGATTTGGTCATCGATACCCATATCTACAGTAGTCGGGCCATTCATCACCATGTGCTGTTTGCCGATACTGTTGAGCTGGTTTGTCGCCAGGATCACCCTTCACTTTCCGCCCCGCTAACCGAAGAGAAGCTGAAAGCGGTCGACCATACTCTGCTGATGCTCGAAGGGCAGAATTTCAGCCTGGTGCGTCAGCGTATCCAGGACCTCTTCCCTGAACGACAAATCAACTTTAGCAGCTACAACATCTTCACCATTGCCTCACTCATCGCCAGCAGCGACCTGCTGGGGATGATGCCTACCCGGTTCTACACCTTATTTAGCCGTTGCTGGCCGCTCAAGCGCATTCCCTATGCGCCACTGAGCGATGAGAGAATCGACTTTTCGCTGCATTACAACAAATTAAGCTTGCGTGACCCGGTGCTGGAGAATGTTATTGATGTAATACGCGATGCGTTTCGAACCGGAGATGTTGCTGCTTAGTCACAGGAGATGTTGGGCAAATGGCACAAAACAACAACTATTTTACATTTTGCCGACCACTCAGGCTGCTTTATGGCCCGTTTCAATGATATACTGCCTGTAGTTAATTCAAAAATAGTTGATAAATACAACATTCCCTTGAATTGAAACGCTTTCCTTCGTTATTCGCAACTGGAACACGCACGCTATGAGTAAACCCATTGTGATGGAACGCGGTGTCAAATACCGCGATGCCGATAAGATGGCCCTTATCCCGGTTAAAAATGTGGCAACAGAGCGCGAAGCCCTGCTGCGTAAACCGGAATGGATGAAAATAAAGCTTCCAGCGGACTCCACTCGTATCCAGGGCATCAAAGCGGCAATGCGCAAAAATGGCCTGCATTCTGTCTGCGAGGAAGCCTCTTGCCCTAACCTGGCGGAATGTTTCAATCACGGAACCGCCACCTTTATGATCCTCGGCGCGATTTGTACCCGCCGTTGCCCGTTCTGTGACGTTGCCCACGGTCGCCCTGTCGCCCCGGATACCAACGAACCATTAAAACTGGCTCAGACGATTGCGGATATGGCGTTACGCTATGTGGTTATCACCTCCGTTGACCGCGATGATCTGCGCGATGGCGGCGCTCAGCACTTTGCTGACTGCATTACCGCGATTCGTGAAAAAAGCCCGGCAATTAAAATTGAAACGCTGGTGCCTGACTTCCGTGGCCGTATGGATCGCGCACTGGAGATCCTTAACGCTACCCCGCCAGATGTCTTCAACCATAACCTTGAAAACGTACCGCGTGTCTATCGTCAGGTACGCCCAGGCGCTGATTACAACTGGTCGCTGAAGCTGTTGGAGCGTTTCAAAGAGGCCCACCCGGAAATCCCAACCAAATCGGGTCTGATGGTCGGTCTGGGAGAAACCAACGCTGAAATCATTGAGGTTATGCGCGACTTGCGCCGTCATGGCGTCACCATGCTGACGCTGGGCCAGTATTTACAACCAAGCCGCCATCACCTGCCGGTACAGCGTTATGTTAGCCCGGAAGAGTTCGATGAGATGAAAGCCGAAGCCATGGCGATGGGCTTTACCCATGCCGCTTGCGGGCCGTTTGTTCGTTCTTCTTACCATGCAGACATGCAGGCGAAAGGACTGGAAGTGAAGTGATCGAGTAATACTCGCTTACATTTAACGCATAAAAAACCCGCTTAAACGCGGGTTTTTTCTCTTCAGAGTCAGATGAAGGAGCATCCTGCTCGCGTCATGATCACTCTTTATGAGAGAGTTTCTCAGCCTGAATATCGCCGTCCGCTTCTTTTTTCGCGCCAGCGTCTTCATCATTCATCGCCTTTTTGAAACCTTTAATTGCCGTGCCCAGGTCTCCGCCCAGCGTACGTAACTTCCTGGTACCAAACAGCAGAACGACCAGTGCGGCAACCACCAGCAGTTTGGTAATACTAATCTCACCCATAGATACCTTCTTGACTTAAAATCAGGCGGCTTAACGCGCCATATTAACCTGAGAATATTAACGGTCATTCGACGCGCGCACACAATAGCAATCTGTAACAAGGTGAATCAAGCTTAGTTTAAAAAAACATCATAATAATTGCGGTGGCGCAAAACGACGGTTACGTAAAACGGGAAGTTGCGCCCGAACTTGCCTGACGCGCTCGGCGGAGACCTCGGCCATAATCAGCGCCGGAGTCTCTGCCGCAGCGGCTACTGTGACGCCAAACGGATCGACGATTCGGCTCTGACCGATATTTTTGTTGCCGCACTCCCCTGCGGCAACGATATAGCAGGTTGAATCCAGCGCTCTTGCCGCCAGTAAGGTCGCCCAGTGATGCTCTTTCAGCGCCCCTCTTACCCAGGCGGCTGGCAGCACCAGAATGTCAGCCCCCTGCAAAGCCAGCGCCAGAGCCAGCTCCGGGAAGCGCAGGTCATAGCAGGTCATCAACCCGACTTTGATCCCCTCAACATCCAGCAACGGAGCAATGGTGTCGCCTGCATCAACGCTGCGGGACTCCTGAATCGAAAAGGCATCGTACAAATGCAGCTTGGCGTAGTGCGCAACAATCTTTTCCCCGCACAACGCAACCTGCATGTTGAATGCCCGCCCCGGCGTTGAAGGAACATGAATCGTCAGGATTGTCGTCATCGTATTGCGCGCGCTCTCACGCAGTAAGCAGCGCAAAAATCCGCCCTCCAGTAGCTGCGCGGACTTAACCGACAGATCGGGATCGCGATCGTCGCGAGCCAGCAGCGCCTCAGGCAACACCAGTAAAGAAACGCCATTTTCTGCCGCCTGAGACATTAACGAAACGCATGTTTCGGCGTTCTTTTCCCAGACCGACGCCACGGCAAATTGTCCTGCTGCAACGAGCATACTCCCCTCCGACCAGATTCGTTAAACTCGCCAAAGATGTTTATTCGGCGTTACACTCATCCCATATACAATCAAATAGCAGGAATATTCAGTGTTACAACTCCTTTTAGCAGTTTTTATTGGCGGTGGTACAGGAAGCGTAGCGAGATGGATGTTGAGTATGCGGTTTAATCCGCTTCATCAGTCCATTCCGTTCGGCACCCTGACGGCGAATTTGATCGGCGCCTTCATCATCGGTATGGGCTTCGCCTTATTTAGTCGCATGACGAATATTGATCCGATGTGGAAGGTATTGATTACCACCGGTTTTTGCGGCGGCCTGACCACGTTTTCCACCTTCTCAGCGGAAGTTGTTTTTTTGCTCCAGGATGGACGTTTTGGCTGGGCGATGGTGAATATACTGGTCAACCTGCTCGGGTCATTTGCCATGACCGCGCTTGCGTTTTGGCTGTTTTCGGCATCCACCGCGCATTAAGGGCATAAAAAAACCCGCCAGTTGGCGGGTTTTGGAATTCTTGCTGTCGTATGCTTACAGAGCGATTACGTTAGCAGCAGAAGGGCCTTTGGCACCGTTAGTGATTTCGAACTCTACGCGCTGACCTTCAGCCAGAGTTTTAAAACCATTAGTCTGGATTGCAGAGAAGTGTACGAACACGTCTTTGCTGCCATCTTCCGGAGTAATGAAACCGAATCCTTTGGATTCATTAAACCACTTAACGTTACCTTTAATCTTAGACATCAAAATTACCTTTACATGAAAAATAGACACAAATGCTGTGTCGGGTACCAGTACATCAATTGTGGTGCATTTTGTCCAGTCCAACTTTGCCAAAAAGTGATAAATATCGCGTTATTTTTTAGATTTTTTGTACTACCTATTGTTTTATAACGCTATTTTATATACCACTAACAAGGCATATCACTCATCAAAACTGGAAACGCATCCAGGCAAAGTAGACGTTACCGTTGTTATACGTACCGGGGATGTAGGTCATCTGGAACGTTGCCGGACCGTAGCCTATCGAGGCTAACGGTAACAGAACCGGCACCGGAATGTACTTCCAGTTATCACGCGCCGTTGCGCCAGCGGTAAATCCCAGCCCCATGTGGAAGTTTTCATCTGCCAGAGGTCGCCAGGTTTTTTCCCAACCGTAACCGCCGATAGGCTCCCACTTATTGAAGGAGTCTTTAAACGCCATGATGTAAAGCCCATGCCAGTTGCCTTTATCATCCCAGCGTGACTGACCAAACCCTGCCCCCCACGGGCGCTCATTGTAGCGATCCGTTTTTTCTTTATCGTAGGCAAACCGCGCATGCCAGGTAATGGCCGGCACGTACAAATCATAATGCTCGGGTTGTTGCCAGGTTTCCGACACATTATCTTTCAGCGTATCAAACCAGCCTTTATCTGCTGAAAAGGCCTGGGGCAGAAGGGCGAATTGCACAAAGAGAAATGAAAGAGTAAGAAAATATTTTTTAGCGACAATCACAACTTAATTACCATCCTGGAGTTCAATACCGATCGTAGCAAAACGAACCTGAATGGAATCTTAACAAAAAACAGGTAACGAAAAATCAGAAAACTCCCCTTTGCAATAACGAACCCGCTTATTTCCCGTTTATTTCATACGGATCATCGCCGTTTACTGAAACTTTTTATCATCAGGAAAGGGAATCTGGCCTGTTATAATTCTGTACACCACTTCACAATTAACATTACATTCCCATAAAAATAACAAATACAAAACAAATACGTTTCTACGTAAATTTTTCGCCTGAGAGATTTCATATTCGTTGCCTGCATGAAAAAATAACAACACAGGACGTTTAATCCGTCCTTTTCTTGATTTTAATCAGCAAGGGGAAGCGGTTTATTCGGCACATTTTCACACCACTTTCTGTTCCTTTTTTATTCTTACTTTCTGGGCGTCCAGGCGACAGGGGAAACAATGCTAACGTTTATTGAACTCCTTATTGGGGTTATGGTTATTGTGGGTGTAGCGCGCTACATCATTAAAGGTTATTCGGCAACCGGCGTGCTCTTTGTGGGCGGCCTGGTGCTGCTGATTATCAGCGCGTTAATGGGGCATAAAGTCCTGCCCGCCAGTGAAACCAGTACCGGCTATACCGCGACGGACATCGTTGAATACATTAAGATTCTGTTGATGAGCCGTGGTGGCGACCTCGGTATGATGATCATGATACTGTGCGGTTTCGCCGCCTACATGACGCATATCGGCGCAAACGACATGGTTGTAAAACTGGCCTCCAAACCGCTGCAATACATTAACTCACCTTACCTGCTGATGATCGCCGCCTATTTTGTCGCCTGCCTGATGTCGCTGGCGGTCTCTTCGGCAACAGGGCTTGGCGTATTGTTGATGGCAACGCTCTTCCCGGTGATGGTTAACGTCGGGATCAGCCGTGGCGCTGCCGCCGCCATCTGCGCTTCCCCCGCAGCGATCATCCTCTCTCCGACCTCGGGCGACGTGGTTCTGGCGGCAAAAGCGGCTGAGATGCCGTTGATTGATTTTGCCTTTAAAACGACCCTGCCGATTTCCATTGCCGCCATTATCGGCATGGCGATTGCCCACTTTTTCTGGCAGCGTTATCTGGATAAAAAAGAGAACATCTCCCATGAAATGCTGGATGTAAATGAAATTACCACCACCGCCCCGGCGTTTTACGCCATTCTGCCATTCACACCGATTATCGGCGTTCTGGTTTTTGATGGTAAATGGGGTCCGCAACTGCACATTATTACTATTCTCGTCATCTGTATGCTGCTCGCTGCCGTGCTGGAGTTCATTCGCGGATTCAATACACAGAAAGTCTTTTCCGGTCTGGAAGTCGCGTACCGCGGGATGGCTGACGCATTTGCGGGCGTGGTGATGCTGCTGGTCGCTGCCGGGGTATTCGCTCAGGGGCTGAGCACTATCGGTTTCATCCAGAGTCTGATCTCTATCGCCACCTCGTTTGGCTCCGCCAGTATTATCCTCATGCTGGTACTGGTGATCCTGACCATGCTCGCGGCAATGACCACCGGTTCCGGTAACGCGCCTTTCTATGCCTTTGTCGAAATGATTCCCAAACTGGCGCACTCTTCCGGTATTAACCCGGCTTACCTGTCCATTCCCATGTTGCAGGCTTCAAATCTGGGGCGCACGATCTCCCCGGTCTCTGGCGTCGTCGTTGCGGTGGCAGGGATGGCGAAGATTTCGCCGTTTGAAGTGGTGAAGCGTACTTCCGTTCCGGTTATGGTCGGGCTGCTGGTTGTCATTATTGCAACTGAAGTGATGGTGCCAGGCACTTCTTCCGCTGTGGCGGGTGGTTAAGCGAATTAATTTGTAGACAATTCGCCGGATGGCGGCGGTAACGCCTTATCCGGCCTACAAAACTCCCCGTAGGCCCGGTAAGCGTAGCGCCACAGGGCGATTCGCCGGATGGCGGTGTAACGCCTTACCCGGCCTACAAAACTTACCCGTAGGCCCGGTAAGCATAGCGCCACCGGGCGATTGGTCAATCCCGAATTCAACCGTGGTAAATACGCTGCGGTCTGCCCACTTTTCCGTGAATAATCTCGGCAATAATCAAATGCTGACTGGCGCAATACTCCAGATACCGCCGGGATGTGGTACGGCTGATCGTCAGCGCCTGCGCCACCGTCTCAGCCGTATGGCGCGTCGCTGGGTCGCTAAACAGCTTCAGCACTGCATTTAGTGTCAGAGCATCAATCCCGGTCGGCAAATCACCTTTTGGCTCCCCTCGCGCATAGGCATTAAACATCTCGTCAATCTGCCGCTGGCTGGCGCTATCGTTACCCGCCAGCATACGCCGGCGTTGCTGATACCGCGTAAGCGTCTGACCCAGGCGCTCATAGGCAATCGGCTTCACCAGATAATCAAACGCCCCCCAGCGCACCGCTTCGGAGACGGTTTCCATATCACTGGCGGCCGTGGTAAACACAATTCCGCCGGGATAGCGCGCCTGCATCAGTTCATGCAGCAGCGTGATGCCCTTCCCATCCGGCAGATAGTTATCCAACAGAATAAGCCCGGGTTTAAAACGTTCGATCATCATACGGGCCTGCGCCAGGTTGCCCGCCAGCCATATCTGGCTGAAACCGGGAATATGGCGGATATATTCCGCATGCATTTCCGCCAGCAGCGTTTCATCCTCAACGATCAATAGGGTTAATGGTTCCGTCATCGTTTTTTTTCACTTTCGGAAGAAATAGAGAAAACAAGGTGCCACAGGGATCATTATCTTCCAGCGTAATCACCCCGCCACAGCGCCCCACATAACTTGCAATCAGATACAGCCCGATGCCATGTTCGCCTGGTTCATCGGTTCGGGTGCTGACACCCTGTTCAAATATTTTTTCGCGCAGAGATTCAGGAACGCCGCATCCCTGATCGGCAACTTCAATCACCACATCGTCCCCTTCGTCGCTCAAATAGAGTTCAACGACGTTATTCCCTTCCCGGGTACGCAAACTGGCTTCAAACGCGTTATCGAGAAGATTGCCGACAATCGCGGCAAATTCGGTGCTATCAAGCCCTTCCGGGAGTCGGTGCAGCTGACTTCCGGGTACGATCGTCATTTTTAGCCCCAGCTCCCGCGCCCGCTGGACTTTGCCGAACAGCAGACCGGCGACCTGGCGATCGGCAAACGCGCTGCGTAGACTATCGATCAGTTGCTGTTGCGCCTGCGACTCGCCCTGCACCATTTCCCTGACCCGATCATACTCTTTCATCTGGAGCAGACCGTTGAGCGTCGACATCCAGTTCAGGTGTTCATGACGCAGCGTTCTCAGGCTCTCCACATACTGTTTTATTTGCGTCAGTTGGGCGTTCAGGGTGGAAATTTCATCCTTGCTGCGAAAACTGATGATCGCCCCCAGTAATTCATCCCCGGAGCGAATGGCCTCACGATTAGCAATAACGCTCAACCCATTGAAATTCGCCATCACATCCTGGCGTTTTTCCGCAATCTGCTGTGTGAAGAAGTCCGCAGGATTAACTACCGTCTCTATCGACTTACCCAGCCATTGCCGTCCCGGCGAACGCAGCCCCAGCATTTTTCGCGCGTTGCGGTTAATGGCGGTAATGTGCCCTTCCGGGTCGACTGCAATTAATCCTTCATACACTGAACTGAATAATGCCTCCTGCTGGCGCACAACGCGCGCAATCTGCTTTGGCTCCATCCCCAGCATCTGGCGGCGAATGTGGGCGGCGAAAAACCAGGAAAGCAGCATAAGCACCACCAGCAGCAGGACGAATACTCCCGCCATCGGCAGTAAAAAATCCAGTCGCCAGCTGTCAATTTTACTGACCAGATAACCGATGGAAACCACGCCGATCACGTTGCCATTGTCGTCAAATATCGGCGTTTTAGCGCGCATCGCCATGCCAATAGACCCCTTGCCAGTGATGAAATAGCTCTCACCGTTCTCCAGCGCGCCGGGTTTCGTGAACTGCATCGGATAACCAATTTTTTCCGGGTTAGGATGGTAGAGGCGAATCGAGTTTTTGTCGCCGATGACCACATAATCAAAATCGGTGTCGCTTTGTAGTTTATCCGCGATGGTCGCCAGCCGCCTGTAATCCCGGTGTTTCACGGCCGTGATGATACTGTCGTTAGAGGCGATAATTTTTGCCTGGTTCATCGCCATATCCCTGACATGCGATGCCAGATAGTCTTCAAAGCTGGCGGAAAAATAGCGGGCTAACGCGGCGATGATGAAAACAGAAACGACCAGAATGAGCAGAAAAATCCGCAGCGGGAACGCGAGTTGACGAAAAAAAAGAAACCGTTTTTTATTTTTTGGGTCGGGCATTGTTATTCCTTCGCTGGCGTAAGCGTCTCATTTCCCGTATATGTAATAAAAATGTTTTAACTTTCTGCTGTGCATTTAATAGCGATCGTTACAGATTCCCCACCTTAAATCAATTAAACAAATAAAACCCACCGCGCAATTTGCTATTAAATTAATTAAAAAACTTAAAACCATTAAACACATAAAAACCATCTAAGTGTTTGTGAAATAAATCAAAATTTACCACCAAAATACCCCTTACGATGTAGGCAACAGAGAGAAAAAGAAATACGTCGTAATAAAAACAACGACCGCTCCAATTGAAAACAAAACGTTATCAGGTTGCAACGACACACAACATACGCAAAAAACTGGCAACAAAATATATCATCAGGACGCTCAATACTATGTTCGGTAATAATGTATTCACGCAAGTGAAACGCTCAGAAAATAAAAAGATGGCGGTTATCACGCAATTTCTGAAAGAGAATGATTTAAGCGTAGATACCACCGTCGAAGTTTTTATTACCGTTACGCGCGATGATCGTCTTATTGCCTGCGGCGGTATTGCCGGAAATATCATTAAATGCGTTGCTATCTGCCAATCCGTGCGCGGCGAAGGGCTGGCGCTGACGCTGGCTACAGAGTTAATCAACCTCGCCTACGAAAGGCACTGTACGCACCTCTTCATCTACACCAAAACAGAATACGAAGCGCTCTTTAAACAGTGTGGCTTCTCAACGCTGGCTGATGTGCCTGGCGTGATGGTGCTCATGGAAAACAGCAATACGCGCCTGAAACGCTACGCTGAATCCTTAACGAAACTGCGTCATGACGGGAAAAAAATCGGCTGTATCGTCATGAACGCCAACCCCTTCACAAACGGGCATCGCTATCTGATCCAGCAGGCCGCCGCACAGTGCGACTGGCTGCATCTGTTCCTGGTAAAAGAGGATACGTCGCGTTTTCCGTACGAGGACAGGTTTGATCTGGTGATCAAAGGAACAACGGATATTCCACGCCTGACTGTGCATCGCGGTTCCGAGTACATCATCTCGCGTGCGACCTTTCCGTGCTACTTCATCAAAGAACAAAGCGTCATTAACCACTGTTACACCGAAATCGACCTGAAGATTTTCCGCCAGTACCTGGCGCCAGCATTGGGTGTAACACACCGTTTTGTCGGCACGGAACCGTTTTGCACCGTCACCTCCCAGTACAACCACGATATGCGCTACTGGCTGGAGACGCCAACGCTTCCCGCCCCACCCATCGAGCTGGTGGAAATTGAGCGGCTGTGTTTCCAGGAGATGCCGATTTCCGCCTCCTGGGTGCGCAAGCTGCTGGTTAAAAAAGATCTCACGGCTATCGCACCGCTGGTTCCCAACCCCACTCTGCACTATCTGCAAGGCATGGTTGAACGTAACCCGTCCAGCGCGGTAGTCCGCCAAAAGACCCCCGCATTAGAAACAGGTGAAAAATGAAAATAGACCAGGCTGCCGTCGCTGGCACACTTGAGTCCGGTGATGTGATGATTCGCATTGCTCCACTCGACACGCAGGATATTGACCTGCAAATCAACAGCAGCGTTGAAAAACAGTTTGGCGACGCCATTCGCGCCACCATTCTGGATGTGCTTGCCCGTTATAACGTCCGCGGCGTGCAATTAAATGTTGATGACAAAGGCGCGCTGGACTGCATTTTGCGTGCTCGGCTGGAAGCGTTACTGGCTCGCGCCAGCGGCATCCCCGCTCTGCCGTGGGAGGATCGCCAATGATTTCCGCTTCTCTGCAACAACGTAAATCCCGCACCCGCCGCAGCATGCTGTTCGTCCCCGGCGCAAATGCCGCGATGGTCAGCAACTCGTTTATCTACCCGGCCGATGCGCTGATGTTCGACCTGGAAGACTCCGTCGCGCTGCGTGAAAAAGATACCGCTCGCCGTCTGGTGTATCACGCCCTGCAACACCCGCTGTACCGTGATGTGGAAACCATTGTCCGCGTTAATGCGCTGGATTCCGAATGGGGCATTAACGACCTTGAAGCGGTGGTTCGCGGCGGCGCTGACGTTGTCCGTTTGCCGAAAACCGACACCGCTCAGGATGTTACCGACATCGAGAAAGAGATCCTGCGCATTGAGCAAACCTGCGGTCGTGAACCCGGCAGCACCGGACTGCTGGCCGCAATCGAGTCGCCGCTGGGCATTACCCGCGCCGTTGAAATCGCCCACGCCTCCGAACGTCTCATCGGGATCGCGCTGGGGGCGGAAGACTATGTGCGCAATCTGCGTACCGAACGTTCCCCGGAAGGCACCGAGCTGCTGTTTGCCCGCTGCTCCATTTTACAGGCGGCACGCTCCGCAGGCATTCAGGCGTTCGATACCGTCTATTCCGATGCCAATAACGAAGCGGGTTTCCTGCACGAAGCGTCACACATCAAACAGCTGGGTTTTGACGGCAAGTCCCTCATCAACCCACGCCAGATTGAACTGCTGCACAACCTGTATGCCCCGACGCTTAAAGAAGTCGCCCATGCGCGTCTGGTCGTGGAAGCCGCGGAAGCCGCCGCCCGTGAAGGCCGCGGCGTCGTCTCCCTGAACGGCAAAATGGTAGACAGCCCGGTGATTGAACGCGCCCGTCTGGTGCTCTCCCGTGCAGAACTTTCCGGCATTCGCGAAGAATAAGGCAAAAAAATGACGCAGAAAATCGAACAACTTCAACGACAAGAACGGGTAGCGGCCTGGAGTCGCCATGCCGAAAGCGAATTTTCCGCTTTTCAGAGCACTTCAAAACTGAATTTACAGGCGCAAAAACCGCGCGATAAAAAACTGTGCGCCACGCTTGAAGAAGCCATCCGCCGTTCTGGTTTACAGGATGGAATGACCATCTCTTTCCACCACGCTTTCCGTGGCGGCGACCTGACGATCAACCTGGTGATGGACACCATCGCCAGCATGGGCTTTAAAAACCTGACGCTGGCCTCCAGTTCGCTGAGTGATTGCCACGCGCCACTGGTCGGGCATATTCGCCAGGGCGTCGTGAGCCGAATTTACACGTCTGGTCTGCGTGGCCCCCTGGCGGAAGAGATCTCCCGCGGATTGCTGGATGAGCCCGTACAAATCCACTCCCACGGCGGTCGCGTCCATCTGGTGCAAAGCGGTGAGCTCAATATCGATGTGGCCTTCCTCGGCGTGCCGTCCTGCGATCCGTTTGGCAACGCCAACGGCTACACCGGTAAAGCCTGCTGCGGTTCGCTGGGCTATGCGAAAGTGGATGCCGAAAACGCCCGCCAGGTTGTTCTGCTGACGGAAGCGCTGCTGCCGTATCCGCATAATCCAGCCAGTATCGCCCAGGACCAGGTGGATCTCATCGTGCAGATCGAACGGGTAGGCGACGCCGACAAAATTGGCGCAGATGCGACCCGTATGACCACCAACCCGCGTGAACTGTTGATTGCCCGCAGCGCGGCAGACGTGATTGCCAACTCAGGCTATTTCCAGGAAGGCTTCTCTCTGCAAACCGGAACCGGCGGCGCCTCTCTGGCAGTAACCCGTTTTCTGGAAGACAAAATGCGCAGCCGTGATATTCACGCGGATTTCGCGCTGGGCGGCATTACCGCCACGATTGTCGACCTGCATGAAAAAGGGCTGATCCGCAAATTGCTGGACGTACAGAGCTTCGACCGTAACGCCGCAGAATCGCTGGCCCGCAACCCGAATCACATCGAAATCAGCGCCAACCAGTATGCCAACTGGGGCTCAAAAGGCGCATCGGTCGATCGTCTGGATGTCGTGGTGCTGAGCGCCCTGGAGGTGGATACCCAGTTCAACGTAAACGTGCTGACCGGTTCCGATGGCGTACTGCGCGGCGCGTCAGGCGGTCACTGCGATACCGCCGTTGCCGCCGCGCTGTCGATCATCGTCGCACCGCTGGTTCGCGGCCGCATCCCGACGCTGGTCGATAACGTGCTCACCTGCGTAACGCCTGGCTCCAGCGTCGACATTCTGGTGACCGACCACGGCATCGCCGTCAACCCGGCGCGCCCGGAACTGGCGGAACGCCTGAAAGAAGCGGGAATGAAAGTGGTCTCCATTGAATGGCTGCGTGAACGTGCGCAGTTGCTCACCGGTCAACCTCGCGCCATTGAATATACCGATCGCGTCATCGCCGTAGTGCGTTACCGCGACGGTTCGGTCATTGACGTTGTTCATCAGGTGAAGGAATAAGCCATGCACCTGCTCCCTGAACAGGCCACTCGCCATGCGGTTTCCATTCCCGAGCTGCTCGTCAGCCGTGATGAGAGACAAGCGCGGCAACACGCCTGGCTGACGCGCCATCTCACTCCACTGGTCTCCTTTACCGTGGTGGCGCCTGGCCCGATTAAAGACAGCGAGCTTACTCGCCGAATCTTCAATCACGGCGTAACCGCCCTGCTCGCCGTGGCGAAAAAAGCAGGCTGGTCTGTCAGGGAGCAGGCTGCACTGGCCTCAGCCAGTGGGCCGGAAGGGTTCCTCGCCATTGAGGCGCCGGCCCGCGATCTCAAGCTCGCCACGATCGAGCTTGAGCATCAGCATCCGCTGGGACGTTTATGGGATATCGATGTGCTGACGCCGGAAGGCGACATTCTGTCCCGCCGTCATTTTTCGCTTCCTGCCCGCCGCTGCCTGTTGTGCGAGCAAAGCGCCGCTGAATGCGCCCGGGGGAAAACCCACGCGCTTTCCGACTTACTTATTCGCATGGAGGCGCTGCTGCATGATGCCGATTCCAGCCACATCAACTGATTCCGCCGCCATTCCTCAGACGCTGCTTGACGCGTACGCCCTGCTGGCGTGGCGCGCCATGCTGACTGAGGTCAATTTATCTCCCAAGCCGGGTCTGGTCGATCGCATTAACTGCGGCGCGCACAAAGACATGGCGCTGGAAGATTTCCATCGCAGCGCGCTGGCCATTCAGGGCTGGCTGCCGCGTTTTATCGAATATGGCGCGAGTTGCGCGCAGCTGCCGTCAGACGATGTACTGAAAGGGCTACGTCCATTAGGTATGGCCTGCGAAGCCGACATGTTTCGCGCCACTGCCGGCGTTAACACGCATAAAGGCAGCATATTTTCCCTGGGACTGCTGTGCGCCGCCATCGGACGCCTGCACCAGCAGCATTCCCCGATCACACCTGCAAACATCTGCTCGACCGCCGCAACATTTTGCCGGGGTCTGACCGAGCGTGAACTGCGACAGAACAATCAACAACTCACCGCAGGTCAACGCTTGTACCAACAGCTGGGGTTAACTGGCGCGCGCGGCGAAGCCGAAGCGGGTTACCCGTTAGTGATCCGCCATGCTTTACCACACTACCGCGCATTGCTGGCGCAGGGGCGCGACCCCGAGCTGGCGCTGCTCGACACCCTGCTGCTGCTGATCTCAATGAACGGCGACACCAACGTCGCATCACGCGGCGGCGCGGAAGGCCTGCGCTGGATACAACAGCAGGCGACAACATTATTACGGCAAGGAGGCATTCGTTCTCCTGCCGATCTTGAACATCTCCACCGGTTCGATCAGCAGTGCATTGCACGCAACCTCAGCCCTGGCGGCAGCGCCGACTTACTGATCGTCACCTGGTTTTTAGCACAAATTTCGCAAGTTAATCATTTACATAATTATTGAAAGATCCTTTTCGGAGAATCACTTATGTCTTTATCTAAAGATAATATATGGAAGTTATTGGCCCCATTAGTCGTTATGGGCATCATGTTTTTGATCCCCGTCCCGGACGGCATGCCCCCTCAGGCATGGCACTACTTCGCCGTTTTCGTGGCGATGATCGTCGGGATGATACTGGAGCCGATTCCGGCCACCGCGATCAGTTTTATCGCGGTGACCATTTGCGTTATCGGCAGCAACTATCTGTTATTTGATGCCTCAGAGCTGGCCGACCCGGCCTTTAACGCGGGCAAGCAGGCGCTGAAATGGGGTCTGGCGGGCTTCTCCAGCACCACCGTCTGGCTGGTGTTCGGCGCATTCATTTTCGCGCTGGGCTATGAAGTCACCGGTCTGGGCCGCCGTATTGCGCTCTTCCTGGTGAAATTCATGGGTAAACGTACCCTGACGCTGGGTTATGCCATTGTCATCATCGATATTCTGCTGGCGCCGTTTACGCCGTCCAACACCGCGCGTACCGGCGGTACGGTATTCCCGGTAATCAAGAACCTGCCGCCGCTGTTTAAGTCGTTTCCAAACGATCCTTCCGCGCGCCGCATTGGCGGTTATTTGATGTGGATGATGGTCATCAGTACCAGCCTCAGTTCTTCCATGTTCGTGACCGGCGCGGCGCCTAACGTTCTGGGTCTGGAATTCGTCAGCAAAATTGCCGGTATTCAGATCAGCTGGTTGCAGTGGTTCCTGGGCTTCTTACCGGTAGGGATCATTCTGCTGATCGTCGCACCGTGGCTCTCTTACGTACTCTACAAACCCGAAGTGACCCACAGCGCCGAAGTTGCGGCATGGGCTGGTGAAGAGTTAAAAACGATGGGTACGCTGACCCGCAAAGAGATGACGCTGATCGGTCTGGTGTTGCTCAGCCTCGGACTGTGGGTATTTGGCGGTGAAGTGATTGATGCCACCGCTGTCGGCCTGCTGGCGGTATCCCTGATGCTGGCGCTGCACGTTGTGCCGTGGAAAGACATCACGCGTTATAACAGTGCGTGGAACACCCTTGTTAACCTCGCGACGCTGGTTGTCATGGCCAACGGTTTAACCCGTTCGGGCTTTATCGACTGGTTTGCTACCACAATGAGCGCTCATCTGGAAGGCTTCTCACCTAACGCAACGGTGATTGTGCTGGTACTGGTGTTCTACTTTGCTCACTACCTGTTCGCCAGCCTGTCCGCACATACTGCAACCATGCTGCCGGTCATTCTGGCGATAGGTAAAGGTATTCCAGGCGTTCCGATGGAGCAACTTTGTATTCTGCTGGTGCTGTCCATCGGTATCATGGGTTGCCTGACGCCGTATGCAACAGGGCCGGGGGTCATCATCTACGGCTGCGGCTATGTAAAATCCAAAGATTACTGGCGTCTTGGCGCGATCTTTGGGGTCATCTACATCACCATGCTGCTGGTGGTTGGTTGGCCGATTCTGGCGCTGTGGAACTAAACATCGGCACATAATGCCGGATGACGGCTAACGCGTTATCCCTCTCATGCCAGTCAGATAAACCTGACTGGCTTTTTTTATGGTTAAATAGGTGATATTCAATATTTGTATGAGTTTCAGCATCCATCATGAAATCAACATGGCGTTATGGTTCTCTCCTGGCGGTATTCCTGCTTCCCCTCTTCAACGTTAACGCTGAGCCACTTCAGGCAAAACAGTACGCTGATTTTGACCGCTATGTGCTGGCGCTCTCCTGGCAAACCGGTTTTTGTCAAAGTCAGCATGAGCGCGATCATCGGGAACCCGAAGAGTGCCGTCAGCAGAAAGAGATTCCCAACAAAGCTGATTTTCTGACTGTCCACGGTCTGTGGCCAGGTCTGCCGGGATCGGTTGCCGCGCGTGGCGTGGACGAGCGCCGCTGGATGCGGTTTGGCTGCGCGACTCGTCCGATCCCCAATCTGCCGGAAGCGCGCGCCAGCCGTAAATGCGCCGCGCCTGAAACCGGCCTTTCACTGGAGAGCGCGGCAAAACTCAGCGCGGTCATGCCCGGAGCCGGTGGAAAATCCTGTCTGGAACGTTATGAATACGCCAAACACGGTGCCTGCTTTGGATTTGATCCAGACGTTTATTTCGGCACAATGGTACGGCTGAACCATGAGATAAAACACAGCGCGCTGGGCGATTTTCTGGCTGCAAATTACGGGAAAAGGGTCAGCCGCGCCGCGTTTGACGCCGCCATCGCCCAAAGCTGGGGGAAAGAAAACGTGAAGGCGGTGAAACTGAGTTGCCACGGGAACCCGGCTTATCTGACGGAAATACAGTTCTCGCTCAACGCCGCCAGGATTAACGATCCGCTTTCCGCTTCCTCGTTTATATCGCAACCCCATCCGGGCAATTGCGGGAAGCGGTTTGTGATTGACAAAGCGGGTTACTGAGGCGGCATACAAACTTGAGAACCATCACGGCTTGCGACTAAAATTTACGCAAAGACAACCGTATTGAGGATTTCCCCGAATGTGAGCTAAATCACTTCAAAGAAGGGGGAAGTCTCAGTATTATCATGAAAGCTAAACCCTCGCCGCCTGACGGTGAGGGTTTTCTTTTGGGATTATTTACCTGCGGCACTCGCAGCATCGACGACATGGAGTAACAAATGTCCAGACCAACTATTATCATCAACGACCTCGACGCCGAACGCATCGACCGCCTGTTGGAGCAGCCTGCGTTTGCTGGTTTACCCATTGCTGACGCATTAAATGCGGAGCTGGATCGCGCCCAGATGTGCTCGCCGGAAGCCATGCCGCACGACGTCGTCACCATGAACAGTCGGGTGAAATTCCGCAATCTCAGCGATGGCGAGATTCGCGTGCGCACGCTGGTGTATCCGGCGAATATGACCGACAGTAATACGCAGCTTTCTGTAATGGCGCCGGTGGGCGCGGCATTGCTGGGCCTGCGCGTCGGCGATACCATTCACTGGGACCTGCCTGGCGGGGCGTCCACTCACCTTGAAGTGCTGGAGCTTGAATATCAGCCTGAAGCAGCGGGCGACTACCTGCGCTAAACCATCTGGATAAGCGTTCACCCGTTTACACAGAGGATGCTCCCTGCATCCTCTTTCCGAAAATCACCCATTCCTCCTGGTTCACCCCCGTTCCCCGTCATCCAGAATTAATCCGTTTCATTGCCGCGAGTACGGTCATGAATGAGGCTCTTTTCATCACGCTGGCATTTCTTATTATGATGGCGATTATCGTCGTGGCCGTGCTTTACCTTGAGCGACACTGGTAGCTTCTGGTCATAAGCATCAATCAGTCGTAAAGAAACGTTGTGATATGAAAAGTGCCGGGCAGATACCAGAAAGAAATATTATTATATGTTTGAATGAATTCAGTATTAGTTAACAGGGAGAAACGGGTATGTATAAGACAATCATTATGCCGGTTGATGTTTTCGAAATGGAACTTAGCGACAAGGCCGTGCGCCACGCAGAGTTTCTGGCGCAACAGGATGGCGTCATTCATCTGTTGCATGTTCTTCCGGGCTCCGCCAGCCTGAGTCTGCACCGCTTTGCCGCCGACGTTCGTCGTTTTGAGGAGCATTTGCAGCACGAAGCGGAGACTCGCCTGCAAACGATGGTGAGTCATTTCAGTATCGACCCTTCCCGGATTAAGCAGCACGTCCGCTTTGGTAACGTGCGGGATGTGGTGAACGAACTGGGCGAAGAGCTGAATGCGGACGTCGTGGTCATTGGCTCCCGCAATCCGTCTATCACCACGCATTTGCTGGGTTCTAACGCCTCCAGCGTTGTCCGCCATGCTACGTTGCCGGTGCTGGTTGTGCGGTAAATCGCACGGTTGTTGCGTAAAAAAAGAGGCTGCCATTGGCAGCCTCTTGCATTGCAGGTGTAGTCTTACTTTCTTTTTATGCCGTCTTACTGCGGATCAGATAATCAAATGCGCTCAGAGAGGCTTTCGCGCCTTCGCCCGTCGCGATGATGATCTGTTTGTAAGGAACCGTGGTGCAGTCGCCTGCGGCGAATACGCCCTTCACGCTGGTTTCGCACCGGCCATCAATGATGATTTCGCCCATACGGTTACGCTCAATCGCGCCTTCCAGCCAGTTGGTGTTTGGCAGCAAGCCAATCTGTACGAAGATCCCGGACAGCGCAACGTTGTGGATGTCGCCGCTTACGCGATCGCGATATTCCAGCCCCGTCACTTTACTGCCGTCGCCTTTCACTTCCGTTGTCTGCGCGTTCAGAATAATGTCGACGTTTTTCAGGCTACGCACTTTATCTTGCAGAACCTGGTCGGCTTTCATTTCTGGCGCAAATTCCAGCAGCGTAACGTGCTCAACGATCCCCGCGAGGTCAATCGCCGCTTCCACGCCGGAGTTCCCTCCGCCGATCACCGCAACGCGTTTGCCTTTAAACAGCGGGCCGTCGCAGTGCGGGCAATAGGTTACGCCTTTCGTGCGGTACTGATCTTCGCCCGGCACGTTCATGTTGCGCCATTTGGCACCGGTGGCAATGATAATGCTGCGGGCTTTCAGCACCGCGCCGGAAGCGGTCTCAATCTGATGCAGGCCCCCTTCCGTTGCCGCCGGAAGCAGTTTGCTCGCGCTCTGGCTGTCGATCACGTCAACATCGTAATCATCAACGTGCGCTTTCAGCGCGCCAGCCAGCTTCTGCCCTTCCGTTTTTGGCACGGAAATATAGTTCTCGATATCAACGGTATCCAGCACCTGACCGCCAAAACGCTCGCCCATCAGACCGGTACGAATGCCTTTACGTGCGGAGTAAACTGCCGCTGCCGCCCCCGCTGGGCCGGAACCGACAATCAGTACGTCGTAAGCGTCACGCTTATTCAGCTCTTCCGCCGCCCGTTTTTCTGCGCCGGTATCCACTTTGGCGACGATTTCCGTCAGCGTCATACGTCCCTGACCGAATTCGTTACCGTTCAGGTACACAGCCGGAACGCCCATCACATTACGATCGGTGATTTCATTCTGGAATGTGCCGCCGTCAATCGCGGTATGTTTGATACGCGGGTTCAGCACCGCCATCAGGTTCAGCGCCTGTACGACGTCAGGGCAGTTGTGGCAGGAGAGCGAGTAATAAGTTTCAAACTCGAAATCGCCGTCGATATCGCGGATCTGCTCCAGCAGAGACTGCGCCTCTTTCGACGGATGGCCGCCAGTCCACAACAGCGCCAGCACCAGCGAGGTAAATTCATGCCCCAGCGGAGAACCCGCAAAGCGCGGCCCCTGGTCAGAACCTGGGTTTGCTATCAAGAAAGAAGGCTTGCGCACCGGCAGGCTATTATCTTCTTTAAATGTGACTTTCTCTGACAGTTCAGCGATTTCAGCCAGCAGTTCCTTGATTTCTGCCGATTTAGCGCTGTCGTCCAGCGTGGCAATCAGCTCAACAGGCCTGGTCAGTTTCTCAAGATACGCTTTGAGCTGAGTTTTCATGTTAGTGTCGAGCATTATTCTTCCCTCTCTAAAAACATCATCATGCAAGTTGCCTTATACCGGCAGCCTGAATGCGACTTGCATGATGGTGCTGGAAAAAACGGGTGCGACGCACCCGCTTAAGGATTAATTCGCCAGTATTTCGTGTTACAGGAAGACGGCAAGCTTATGAATCCCCGGGAGCTTACATCAGTAAGTGACCGGGGTGAGAAAGCGCAGCCAACGCACCTGTAGCGCGAAAGGCGCAGCGAATTTTAGATTTTGCCGACCAGGTCCAGGGACGGAGCCAGAGTCGCTTCGCCTTCTTTCCATTTAGCCGGGCAAACTTCGCCTGGATGAGCAGCAACATACTGAGCCGCTTTGATTTTACGCAGCAGGTCAGATGCGTCACGGCCGATACCTTCAGCGGTAACTTCGATAGCCTGGATGATACCCTGCGGGTCAACAACAAAAGTCGCACGGTCAGCCAGACCTTCGTCTTCACGCATGTTGTCGAAGTTACGGGTCAGGGCGCCAGTCGGGTCACCGATCATCGCATATTTGATTTTTGCGATGGTTTCAGAGCTGCTGTGCCATGCTTTGTGAGTAAAGTGGGTGTCGGTAGAAACAGAGTAAACGTCTACGCCCAGTTTCTGCAATTCATCGTAATGATCTGCTACGTCGCCCAGTTCGGTCGGGCATACGAAAGTGAAGTCAGCCGGGTAGAAGAAGAAGACGCTCCAGCGGCCTTCGGTATCTTTCTCGGTTACTTCGATGAATTCACCGTTTTTGAACGCCTGGTTTTTGAAAGGTTTAATTTTGGTATTAATCAAGGACATCTATACTTCCTCCGTGTTTTCGTTGAGATGTAAAGTAACCAACTTTCCGTGATTGGGCTAATGCGTTTGCATTATCAAATCAATCAGCGATACCTAACAACTCACACAAGACAACGTTGTGAACGTTTAGCGACAAAAAGTAAAAAGGCCCCCTTTGCAGGCGGCCCCATTACCTGAACTACCCGTAGGTAACTTCAGCGCCAGTGAAACTGGCTATGTGTTGCGCTCTACATTACCTTAACAAAGGCTGTAACAGCGAAAGGATTACATCACCCTACCAAAGAAAGGGCAATCTTCCGACGGCAGACCTTACCTATGACTGTGATAGGTTTTGCCGTCAATGTTCCTTTTGCACTGATTTTTAAGGAAATATAATGATAAAACGAACATTGCTGCTGACGCTGTTCCCGCTCATCGCCTTTGCTGAAGAACTGCCTGCCCCGGTTAAAGCGATAGAAAAACAGGGAATTACGATCCTGAAGTCTTTTGACGCCCCCGGCGGAATGAAAGGCTATCTGGGCAAATACCAGGATATGGGCGTGACCATCTACCTCACGCCTGACGGGAAACACGCGATTTCCGGCTACATGTACGACGAAAAAGGCGCAAACCTCAGTAATGCGCTGATAGAAAAAGAGATCTACGCCCCGGTCGGCAGAGAAATGTGGCAGCGGATGGAAAAAGCGTCGTGGATTCTGGACGGCAAAAAAGAGGCGCCGGTGATTCTTTATGTCTTTGCGGACCCTTTCTGCCCTTACTGCAAACAGTTCTGGCAGCAGGCGCGCCCCTGGGTCGAATCCGGCAAAGTACAATTGCGGACGCTACTGGTGGGCGTGATCAAACCCGAAAGCCCGGCAACGGCTGCCGCTATCTTATCCACCCGCGATCCGGCAAAAACCTGGCATGACTATGAAGCGTCAGGCGGTAAACTCAATCTGGCGATCCCTTCACCGCTGCCAGAAGATAAGATGAAAATGCTGAATATTCATCAGAAACTCATGGACGATCTGGGGGCGAATGCAACGCCAGCCATTTACTATATGAATAAAGAAAATATGTTACAGCAGGTCGTCGGGTTACCGGAAAAAGCGCAGCTGGACATTATGATGGGTGAACATTAAACCTAAATTAAAGGGGGGAGATTGTCATTGTTTTTCTGTCAATCTCCTTTTCCATTATAAATCGCTCGCAAAGATATTCTGAGCTATGCTATTTTAGTATTATTGAAAGAGAATTTAAGCTTAGCAAACATCACTATTGTAAAGCATTGGATGTGTTGCATAACTATAGCAAATATAGTTATGACAATAGTCACAAAACAGGAAGAAAAAAACATGGCTAATCTCTACGATCTCAAAAAATTCGATCTCAACTTGCTGATTATTTTTGAGTGTATCTACCAGAATTTAAGCATTAGTAAAGCGGCGGAAACGCTGTACATCACCCCGTCAGCCGTGAGTCAATCTCTGCAACGATTACGAACTCAATTCAACGATCCTTTATTTATTCGTTCAGGAAAAGGCATCACGCCAACCGTCACCGGTATAAATCTGCATCATCATCTTGAGGAAAACCTCAATAGTCTGGAACAAACAATTAATATTATGCATAGTTCCAGCCTTAAGAAAAAATTTATCATTTACAGCCCTCAGCTACTTACTGCAATGAACGTAATAAAGCTGATTAATTTTATTATGGAAGATTCTTCCGTTGAAATTGAGCATCATGATATCCTGATGTCTGCGGAATCAGCAGAAGACCTGCTGGCATACCGCAAGGCGGACATGGTGATCACCACCACGCCGCTGAACAACCATTCGGTTGTCTGTACGCCTTTTAAAACAATCAAAAGCGTACTGGTGTGTCGTGCCGATCACCCCAGAATCAGTGACGCCAGTACATTAGCGCAAGTACTCGAAGAACCGTTTACCTCATACCAGGGAGAGGAGCCAGGCGTTAAAGAATACCAGTCGCTGGTCAACTCCCTTCTTGCCAGCCGGAAAATTGGGTTTCGCAGTGACTCGATGGTTGCAATCATTAATACTATTGCTGAAACCAACATAATTGGCATCGTTCCTGAAGTCATATATGACTTCTTTCACTCCACCCTTAAACTGCAACGGGTTAATATTGATCAAGATTTACCTTCAGTTCAGTTATACCTGGTATATAATCGAACGTCACTGAATAACAAAGGTTTTACGAGTATCATTAACAAAATGACGGAAAATAGCTGAAACGAAAACATCCGGGGCCATCGCCGACACAAGCATTCAAAATTAAAATAATTAATATAAAATTAATTTAAGTTTTGGATGCTTTTTTAAACCTTGCACATTCTGTTGATTATATCATATAATATATATAATTATTTTTCTGTATTCTACACATAGCCATTTTCCGTTCAGGTATGAACTCATTATGTCTGTTTATAAAATCCCACTTGACCAAAATGTTTTGGAAGCTGCGGAAGAGCGCATTACATGGACACTCACCACCTTACCGCGTATTTGCGTGTCATTTTCCGGGGGGAAAGACTCTGGGTTGATGCTGCACCTTACCGCCGGAATCGCGCGTAAGTTAAAGAAGAAGATCTGCGTATTATTTATTGACTGGGAAGTGCAATTCTCCTGCACAATTGACTATGTTCAGTCATTACGCGAACAATATTCCGATGTCATTGAACATTTTTACTGGGTTGCCCTGCCGCTCACCACACAAAATTCGCTGTCGCAATACCAACCCGAATGGCAATGCTGGGACCCGAATGCCGAATGGGTGCGTCAACCGCCTGCCGACGCCATTACCGATCCGGCTTACTTTCCTTTTTATCAGCCAGGCATGACCTTCGAACAATTTGTTCGCGACTTTGCCGAGTGGTTTTCAGAAAAGCGTCCTGCGGCGATGCTGATCGGCATCCGCGCTGACGAGTCTTACAATCGGTTTGTCGCCATCGCCTCCCTGAGCAAACAGCGTTTTGCGGACGACAAACCCTGGACGACCGCCGCTCAGGGCGGGCACACCTGGTATATTTACCCGATGTATGACTGGAAAACGGCAGACATCTGGACATGGTTCGCAAAAACGAAGCAGCCTTGCAACCCGCTTTATAACCTGATGTACCAGGCCAACGTGCCGCTCCGGTATATGCGCATCTGCGAACCTTTCGGCCCGGAGCAACGTCAGGGATTGTGGCTCTATCATGTCATTGAACCCGAACGCTGGGCAGCAATGTGCGCCAGGGTAAGCGGCGTGCGCAGCGGAGGGATATATGCAGGCCAGGATAACCATTTTTACGGCCATCGAAAAATACTGAAACCCGAGCACCATAGCTGGCAAAGCTACGCCATGCTGCTGTTGGACAGCATGCCGGAACAGAGCGCCGAGCATTACCGCAACAAAATCGCGGTCTACCTGCAATGGTATAAAAAGAAAGGAATGGAGAACATTCCACAAACGCAGGAAGGCGATATCGGCTCCAAAGATATCCCCTCATGGCGACGTATCTGCAAGGTGCTATTGAACAATGATTACTGGTGTCGGGCGCTCTCATTCAGCCCGACAAAGCCTAAACACTACCAGCGCTACAATGAACGCATGAAAGCAAAGCGCAAAGAATGGGGGATTTTATGCAACAGCGACTCACCCAACAAATAACCGACTTTCTCTCCACGCTGAACGAAGAGGAGAGAATTGCGGCAATCAACGAATTCAGAATGGCGATCCACCGCGTCAGCCCCTTTCGCGATCAGCCGGTAGACTGCGTGCAATGGGTAAAAAACGAACAAATCGAGCCTAATGATTACAACCCAAACAATGTGGCGCCCCCGGAGAAAAGGCTCCTGCTAAAGTCTATTGAGGTAGATGGCTTCACGCAGCCTATCGTCGTTGCAGAAACAGCGGCAGAAAAATATGAAATCGTGGATGGCTTTCACCGTCACGAACTCGGTAAAGGGAAATCCACATTACGCTCAAAGTTAAAAGGCTATCTTCCCGTCACCTGTCTGGAACGCAATCGCCATGAACGAATTGCGGCGACCATTCGTCACAACCGCGCCCGTGGTCGTCATCAGATTCACGCGATGTCGGAAATTGTGCGAGAACTCTCCCTGTTGGGCTGGGACGAGACGCGAATCGGAAAAGAGCTGGGCATGGATAAAGATGAAGTCCTGCGTCTGAAACAAATCAACGGCCTACAGGAACTCTTTGCCGACCGTCGATTCTCCAAAGCCTGGACCGTAAAGTAATTACAATTTACACAGGCGTTCTGCGGCCGCCAGCAGCGTGGATTCCTGCTTGGCAAAACATAAACGGATAAGTTTATGTGGGAAAGGATCGGCGCAAAATACCGACAGCGGAATCGCCGCAACGCCGATTTCCCGGGTCAGCCACTGGCAGAAATCCACGTCATTGAGGTCTGATACCGCACTGTAATCCACCAGCAGAAAATAGGTGCCTTCGCAGGGCAGGATTTCCAGACGACTGTCACGCAGGGCATTAACCAGAACGTCACGCTTCTTCCGGTAAAATGCGGGTAAATCGCGGTAATGTTCCGGTTCAGCACGCAGCATATCGGCCAGCGCCAGTTGCGCCGGTGTGTTGACGCAGAACGTCAGATACTGATGCACTTTACGCAATTCCGCGCTGATCGCCGCTGGCGCTACGCAGTACCCCACCTTCCAGCCGGTCATATGAAAGGTTTTACCGAATGACGAGACCGCGACAGCACGCTCACGTAGCTGCGGATGCGCCAGTACGCTGGCATGGCCTTCTGGCGCAAAGCAGATATGCTCATACACTTCATCGCTTAATACATAGATTTCGCGATCGCCAATCGCCTGCCACAGCGCTTCAAAGTCGGCTTTGCGCCAGACGGTCGCGCTCGGGTTATGCGGCGTATTGAGGATCACCAGCCGGGTACGTTCGCTCAGTAACGCAGCAAATGCCTGCCAGTCAACGCGAAACTGCGGCGGCTGAAGCGCCAGACGTTTCAGCACGCCGCCGGACAGTTCAACGGCTGGCGCGTAGCTGTCATAGCTGGGATCGAAGCAGATCACCTCATCTCCCGCACGAACCAACGCGGTGATAGCGGCATACAACGCTTCCGTTGCCCCCGCCGTTACCGTCACCTCGCTCCCGGCATCAGCCTTATAGCCGTATAACGCCGCTGTTTTTTCCGCAATGGCTTCGCGTAATGCAGGCACGCCGGTCATTGGCGCATATTGATTCGCCCCTTGTGCAACATGCCAGGCCAGACGTTCCTGTAGATAGCGCGGACCATCGAAATCAGGAAATCCCTGCGACAGGTTAATCGCCTGATGCTCCTGCGCCAGGGCGCTCATTTGTGTAAAGATTGTGGTGCCTAAATTAGGCAGTTTGCTTTGCGGAATCAGTGGGTTATTACTCATAGTTATCATGCCCGAGGGTGATGTCGATGTTGAAACCACTATAACACGATGTTAGCATTTGGCAATCAAGACGCTTAGACGTCTAAATAAAAACAACTCCCGGACAGCGCAGCCACAAGGACAACACACCATGAGCAACACTGACATCCGCGTCGTTACCGGCCCGGCTAACTACTTTTCCCATACCGGCAGCCTCTCCAGACTGAAGGATTTTTTCAGCGCCGGGCAACTCTCCGCCGCAGTATGGGTGTATGGCGAACGTGCGATTGCCGCCGCCCGCCCTTACCTGCCGGATGCGTTTGATCTTCCGGGAGCCAGACACCTGCCGTTTACCGGCCATTGCAGCGAAAGCGATGTGAAACAACTGGCCGCGAAAGCAGGCGACGACCGCCGCGTAGTGATCGGTATCGGCGGCGGTACGCTGCTTGATACCGCCAAAGCCCTTGCCCGTCGGCTACAACTCCCCTTCGTGGCGATCCCGACTATCGCGGCCACCTGCGCGGCCTGGACACCGCTGTCGGTCTGGTACAACGATGCCGGTCAGGCGCTGCACTTTGAAATTTTTGACGACGCCAATTATCTGGTGCTGGTAGAACCGGAAATCATTCTCCGCGCGCCAGAGGCCTATCTGCTGGCCGGCATCGGCGACACGCTGGCAAAATGGTACGAAGCCGTTGTATTAGCGCCACAGCCAGAAACCTTACCGCTTACCGTGCGTCTGGGCATTAACGGCGCGCTGGCGATCCGTGATGTGCTACTGGAGAGCAGCGAACAGGCGCTGGCGGACAAAGAACGTGGAGAACTCACCCAGGCATTTCGCGATGTGGTGGATGCGATTATTGCCGGGGGCGGCATGGTCGGCGGCCTTGGCGAGCGTTATACCCGTGTTGCGGCGGCACACGCCGTCCATAATGGGCTCACCGTATTGCCGCAAACCGAGAAGTTTCTGCACGGCACCAAAGTGGCTTATGGCATTCTGGTACAAAGCGCATTGCTGGGTCAGGATGAGGTACTGGCGCAGCTTATCGCTGCTTATCAGCGCTTTAGTCTGCCCACCACGCTGGCGGCGCTGGATGTCGATATCCAGAACCAGGCGGAGATTGATAACGTGATTGCCCACACCCTGCGCCCGGTTGAATCCATCCACTTTCTGCCGGTGACGTTAACGCCAGCCACATTACGCGCCGCGTTCGAAAAGGTAGAGTCGTTTACGGTTTAGCGGCGGCTTGCCGGATGGCGGCTGCGCCTTATCCGGCCTACAAAATACCCCGTACGTAGCGCCATCGGGCAACACAAAACATCAGCGTAGGCCCGGTAAGCGCAGCGCCACCGGGCAACACAAAACATCAGCAGCAACGTGCGCCGCCTTTCCCGCCATAACGCGCATCCTGCCGCTCACGAAAAAATTCTTCGTAAGTCATTGGCGTCTGATCCGGGTGCGTCACGCGCATATGCTCAACGTAGTTGTCATAGTCCGGCACGCCAATCATCAGTTTTGCCGCCTGACCCAGATATTTCCCGGCCTTAGAAAGCGTATCAAACATCGTTACCACCTGTGACGCAAATGCCCTCTCCCGTTAAGAAGAGGGCCGCTTATTTAAAAATCAGTGCGCGCCTTTCGCCTGCGCCACAATCTCTTCAACGTTTTCCGGCATGGCTTCATACGGCGTTTCTTTCGCCGTCGGTTTGTCCTCTTTCAGCGCAGCCAGCGCAGTTTTGATTGAGAACAGGGCCAGAACCACCACCACAACCATGAAGAAGATGGTCAGACCGGCATCCAGACGGTTGTTGAACACCAGCTGCGCCAGCTGAGACTGCGTGTACTGCGCAGGAATATCGCCACTGTCGATCATCGCCTGGAATTTATTGGCGATCGCCAGGAAACCAATTTTGGTATCCGGGCTAAACGCTTTCTGCCAGCCTGCGGTCAGCGTACAAATCAGCAGCCAGGCGGTAGGCACCAGCGCCACCCATGCGTAACGCTGACGTTTCATCTTGAACAGTACAACCGCGCAGAGCATCAGCGCCATACCCGCCAGCATCTGGTTCGCGATACCAAACAACGGCCACAGGGTGTTGATCCCTCCTAACGGGTCCACCACGCCCTGGTGCAGGAAGTATCCCCACGCCAGCACGCACAGCGCCGTCGCTAACAGGTTCGCAGGCAGTGAATCCGTACGTTTCAGACCCGGAGAGACCACGCCCAGCAGATCCTGCAACATAAAGCGCGCCGCACGCGTACCGGCATCAACCGCCGTCAGAATGAACAGGGCTTCAAACAGAATCGCGAAGTGATACCAGAACGCCACATCCATCATACCGCCCAGCGCCCCGTGCAGGATGTAAGCCATCCCCACCGCCAGCGTTGGCGCGCCACCGGCACGAGAAATAATGGATTGTTCGCCCACTTCGTTGGCAATCTGATGCAGCGTATCAGGCGTAATCGCAAAGCCCCAGCTACTGACCACCTGCGCAGCAGAAGCAACCACATCAGCGGTTCCGGCTGGCGCCAGTACGGCCATTGGGCTGTTCATGGCGAAGTAAACGCCCGGATCGATGATACATGCGGAAACCAGCGCCATAATCGCCACGAAGGATTCCATCAACATCCCGCCGTAGCCGATAAAGCAGGCCTGCCCTTCGTTCGCCAGCATCTTCGGCGTGGTGCCGGAAGAGATCAGCGCATGGAAGCCAGACACCGCGCCACAGGCAATGGTGATGAACAAGAACGGGAACAGGTTACCGGTCCACACCGGGCCGGTGCCATCCACAAATTTGGTCAGCGCAGGCATCGTCAGCGTCGGACGCATAATCAGAATGCCGACGGCCAGACCGACAATCGTACCAATCTTCAGGAAGGTTGAGAGGTAATCACGCGGCGCCAGCAGCAGCCATACCGGCAGAACCGCCGCCACAAAGCCGTAGCCCACCAGCATCCAGGTTAACTGTACGCCGGTAAAGTCAAAATACGGCGCCCAGGTTGGGCTTTCCGCCACCCAGCCACCGGAGATGATGGCAAAGACAAGGAACACCAGGCCAATAACAGACACCTCGCCAATACGTCCCGGACGCAGGTAACGCAGGTAGACGCCCATAAAAATGGCCAACGGAATGGTGAACGCAACGGTGTACGTCCCCCACGGGCTGTGGGTCAGGGCTTTCACGACGATCATCGCCAGTACCGCAAGGATAATCACCATGATCATGAAACAGGCTACCAGCGCGATCACACCAGCCGTTGGGCCCATCTCTTCTTTAACCAGTTCACCCAGCGAGCGACCGTCACGACGGGTAGAAACAAACAGCACCATAAAGTCCTGCACCGCGCCTGCCAGCACAACCCCGGCAAGCAGCCAGATCATACCGGGCAGATACCCCATCTGCGCCGCCAGCACCGGCCCAACCAACGGCCCTGCCCCGGCAATCGCCGCAAAATGGTGACCGAACAGCACTTTCTTATCGGTAGGTACGTAGTCCAGACCATCGTTATGACGCACCGCAGGCGTCATGCGCGTCGGGTCAACCGCCAGCACATTTTTGGCGATATACAGACCATAAAAACGGTAGGCAATGAGGTAGACACAAACTGACGCCACGACGATCCATAGCGCGTTGATCTGTTCCCCACGGTTTAACGCAATATATCCCAGGGCAAATGCTCCCATAACGGAGAGCAATGTCCAGACGAGGTATTTCCCTGATTTGTTCATAGTTGTTGTCCGTTTGCGTGTTGTGTTCCAGAGAGATGTTACATTTTGTTTCTATAACACCTCTGCTGGTTTTAACAACCTGACAACGCTATAAAACTGATTATTTACATTGCATTGTTAACTGGATCACTTCATTGGTCGGTCAACGCTGCAACATCATTGCATTTTGTTGGGCCTAGCCCATCACCGCCGTCCCCAGGCGGCAGGTACAGCAACGCCGTCCCTGTTCGTCAAAAATCACAATTTCCCAGCTCTGGCTTTGCCGGCCCAGATGCAGCGGCTGGCAAACGCCGCGCACCTTCCCCTGCGACACGGCGCGATGATGCGTGGCATTCAGCTCGGTTCCCACCACGCACTGGCCGTCACGGGTCATCAGATACCCGGCCATTGACCCCAGGGTCTCCGCCAGCGCCGCCGAAGCGCCGCCGTGTAACAGGCCGAAAGGCTGATGCGTTCGCGTGTCGACGGGCATTTCCGCCTCCAGCACGTCATCGCCCAGACGGGTATAGACGATCGCCAGATGCGCCACCATCGTGTTCAGACTGGTGGCGTTCAGCTCATCAAGCGTTAAATGGCGTTTCCAGATCATCGTTACGCTCCCAGGGTTGAACCGCCGTCAACCACAATGTCCTGTAGCGTAATGTGGCTGGCCAGATCGGATGCGAGGAATAAAATGGTATTCGCGATTTCCTGCGGACGCGCGATTTTTCCCAGCGGAATGCCAAGCTTAAACTGCTCGCCAAAGCCACGAATACGCTGTTGCTCCGCATCATCGCTCACCCACAGCGTGCGCTGCATATCGGTATCGGTAGATCCCGGAGAGACAACGTTACAGCGAACGCCGCTGCCCGCCAGCTCCAGCCCAACGGTCAGCGCCAGGCTTTTCAGCGCCGCTTTGGACGCGCCATAGGCGCTCATGCCAATGCGCGGCGTGTGCGCCGCATCAGACGCGACGGTAACAATCGCCCCGCCCTGCTGCTGACGAAATTGCGCCATCGTCTGCTGGAAGAGGTTAAACGCGCCGCCGACGTTGACGGCGAACGTCTGTTGCCAGTCCTCGGCGCTTAGCGCATCGGTCACCCCCATCCGTAAAATCCCGGCGGCATTCACCAGCACATCCAGCCGTTCGGTTTGCGCCAGCACGCGCTGGCAAACCTGCGCGACCTGCGCGGCGTCTGCGACATCCAGCACTTCGGTCGCAAAGGGATACGCATCCTGCGTGAACTCGCGATCGAATCCCGTCACCTGCGCACCAGCCGCAACAAACTCCAACGCCGTGGTATAACCAATTCCTTTTCCCGCGCCGGTCACCCAGACGGTTTTGCCGTTAAAATCCAATCCGGCCATCACTTCACCTCACGGGAAAGCAGCGTCCACCAGGCATCAATCGTCGGGTTTTTCGCCAGCATCACGAAGTCGATATCGCCATGCACTTTACGCCAGCGAGCCGCCAGCGCCATCATACGTACAGAGTCCAGCCCGTAATCAATCAGGTTTTCATCATCCAGCGGCTCGTCGGATTCATCCAGCAGCGGCAGGATCAGCGCCCGCAACTCTGCTTTGCTCGCCGGAACCGGCGTCGGCAGCAGTTCCTGCGTCATCACCACGCGACCGGAGCGACCGGCAACATAGTTAAGCGACATCACATGTTCTTCACGGCTGAAATCGGCCAGCGCATCCGCCACCATAAACGGCTTGATATCGCGCATGAAAGCGTCGGTCGCCGTGGTCATACAGCCAATGTGCGCATACACACCCGTGATAATCAGCTGATTACGCCCGGTTTCTTTTAACATCTGCTCCAGCGGCGAACGGTGAAACGCGCTGTAACGCCATTTCACCAGCACGGTATCCGCCTCGTCCGGCGCCAGCGCATCGACAATCTTTTGCTGCTCGGGAGAACGCGTCAGGCCCGGCCCCCACATATCGTTCAACAGGGCGCGATCTTCATCGCTCTGATCTTTCGGCTGAGCGGTGTAATAGACCGGAATGTTGTGCTCTTTGCAGTACTGACGCAGGGCGGCGATATTCGCGATCACCTGTTCCATCATCGGGCAGTTGTCGCCCCAGAAGCTGACAAAATAATCCTGCATATCGTGGATCAACAACGCAGCGCGTTCAGGTTCAAAGGCCCAGTTCACTTTATTGGGCGGAATATCGAGCGCGCCAGGCAGCGCGTACGCCTGCAATTTCGGAATTGCCATCTCTCTTTCTCCTTCAGGTCAGTGAACGTGACGCCAGCCACTGACGTAATTGTTTTTTATCGACTTTACCGACCGGGGTCAGAGGCAACGCCTCGACGCACTCCACGCGATCCGGCAATTTGAATTCGGCGACCCCCTGCTCACGCAGGAAGCGGCGTATCTGTACCGCGCGCAGCGGCTCTTTCACCACCAGCCAGGCGCAGCTTTTTTCCCCCATCAGCTCATCTTCCATGCTGACCAGCGCGGCATGGATTACGGCCGGGTGGCGCAGTAACAGGTTTTCAATCTCTTCCGCGGCGATCTTCTCCCCGCCGCGATTGATCTGATCTTTTTCACGTCCCTGCACGGTGATATAGCCATCTGGATCAATGGAGATCAGATCGCCGGAGCAGTAAAAGCCGTTGGCATCAAACGCGCTGGCGTTATGCTCCGGGCTTTTAAAATAGCCGCGAAACGTGTACGGCCCGCGCGTCATCAGGCGTCCCGTTTCCCCCTGCGGCAGCGGATTGCCGTCAGCGTCAGCCACCCAGACCTCATCGTCCGGGCACATCGGGCAACCCTGAGTATTGATGATGCGCTCCGGGCTGTCGTCCAGACGGGTGTAATTCACCAGTCCTTCCGCCATGCCGAATACCTGCTGCAACTGACAGCCGATTTCCGCCGGAATACGCGCGGCAAGCGTCGCTGACAGCCGCGCGCCGCCTACCTGCAACAGTTTCAACGAGGCCAGTTGCGCGTTGCTGCCCCACTCCTGAATCGCCTGCAACCACAGGCTCACCGCAGGCGGCACCAGCGCCGTTGAATTAATCTGATGCTTTTCAATTAACGGGAAACAGAGCGTAGCGCTCGGGTCAGCCGCCAGCACCACCGTTCCCTGAGCCAGAAAGACGCCCAGCGATCCCGGCGAACTCATGGCGTAGTTATGCGCAGCCGGAATCGCGCATAAGAAACGCGTGGCTTCGGTAAAGTGGCAAATTTCATTGCTGCGGCGCACGCTGTAGTAATAATCATTATGGGTGCGCGGGATCAGCTTCGGCGTTCCGGTTGTCCCGCCGGAAAGCTGGAAATAAGCCACCTCATCGGCAGGTGATGGCGTGGCGGTAAAATCAACCGCAGGCTGGTCAATCGCCGTTTGCAGGTTGTGTTCACCCGCATCGTTGAGCAACAACACCACACGCACGGAATTGTGTTCGGCAATAAACGTATTGAGGAAATCGTCCCCGGTGAACAGCGCGTGCTGGCGGTCAGCAATCACCAGCGCCGGTTCAATTTGCTTCGCATAAGCGTTAAGTTCCGTCCGTTGATGGCTGAACAGCGCCAGAACCGGTGCGACGCCAAGCTTCAGCAGGGCAAAGAAAGTGATATACAGCTCCGCCACGTTGCCCAGTTGCACCAGCGCGGTTTCGCCGGGTTTGATCCCCTGACGGCGCAGGCTACAGGCCAGATTATCCGCCGCCTGGTTCAGTTCGCGATAGCTCAGGTGTCGATCGCCATCAATCACCGCCGTTTTATCGCTGTCTGCGTGGCGGGTTAAAATATCGGTCAGCGGCAGATCCTGCCAGTACCCTTTTTCACGATAGCGGCGGGCAAACTCCTCCGGCCAACGGGTGAAAGGAATGGTCATCATCGCTCCTTAATGCAGTCCAAAAACGTTCAACATGGTAGAAAGCTTAACGCCGGTCTCGCGCCACTCCGCGACCGGAGACGAAGCAGGCACAATCCCGGCGCCCGCGAACAGGCGAACCTGGTTTTGTCGCAGCTTCGCGCAACGAATCGTCACGACCCACTCGCCGTTTCCTTCGGCGTCACACCAGCCGACGATGCCGCCGAACAGTTCACGATCGAACGGCTCCAGTTCGGCAATTAATTTTTTCGCCACCTGATGCGGGAAACCGCTCAACGCAGGCGTCGGATGCAGCAGACACGCCAGCGTCAGGGCATTTTCTTCCGCATTCGCCTTACCTTCGAACGGCGTACCGAGATGCCATAACGTCGGGGTGGTGATCAATTGTGGAGATGCAGGCAGTTGTAATTCACTGCTGCGGTCGCGCAGCACCGTCTTCATGGCCTGAGTGACCAACTCATGTTCGTGTCTGTCTTTTTCAGAAGCCAGCAGTCGGTTGCCCGCTTCACGATCCAGCACATCATCAGGCTGGCGACGCGCCGACCCGGCCAACGGCAGCGAACTAAAGCGATCGCCCTCTTTACGCAGCAGCAATTCCGGGCTGGCGCCAAGCAGCACGCCGCCATCCTCCAGAGGCACATGGAAGTTGTAACTCACCGGATTCTGCGCCACCAGCCGCTCCAGCAGCGCGCCGCTGTCAATGGTGGCATCGGTCGTAATATCAATCAGGCGTGACAGAACCACTTTGTCGACTTCAGGCGTCGCCGTCAGCGCTGCCGCGCGCGCAACCATCGCTTCAAACGTTTCCTGTTCAGGGATACTTTTACGATCAACAACATTCAGTGCCTGATGCCCGGTAAAGTAACGCGAGGATTGTTGCTTTGCCGGTCGGGAGAAGGTCTGCCAGGACTCAGGAATGAACAGCGAGGATGGCTGGCGGGTATCAAAGGGGATAGCGCCGACCATAACAGGATTTGCGATACCCTGCGCTCTGGCGTCGGCAAAGGCTTGCTGTAATTTTTGTTGGAAGGGGCTGTCTAACGAATCCCCGTCAACCGCTGGTTCAGCGAAACGGGCGAAGCATCCTGACGTCGTAAAGCTGCGATACGGCGACATAAAGAAAAAGCGATCGGGGGTGAGCGTTGCCATTTTCTGCTGAACTTCCTCGGCCAGTGACGTATCCATATCATCCTCCAAAAATGATAAAGGCTTTAATAATGATTATCATTTATATTTTCGGGCGCTAACCTAAAAGTAAACAGACAGCATGTCAACTCTTGGGGTAGCACAATGTGCGACTTAGACTTGCATCCCTTCCCGCTAACAATGAAAATGAGAAGCATTAACTCCATTAATAACAGGACGCTGATTCGTGAGACTTCCCCTGCTTTGCAGAACATCCCTGATACTGGTTGGGCTTTTCATTTCAGGAATTTCTTTAGGTCATGCCGCTGACTGGCCGCGCCAGATCACCGACAGCCGCGGCACGCATACGCTGGACCATAAACCTGAACGTATCGTCTCTACCAGCGTGACCCTGACGGGCTCGCTGCTGGCGATTGATGCTCCCGTTGTCGCCAGCGGAGCGACCACCCCTAACAACCGCTTTGCCGACGATCGGGGATTTCTGCGTCAATGGAGCGACGTTGCGAAAGCGCGCAAGCTGGCGCGCCTGTACATCGGCGAACCAAGCGCTGAAGCCGTTGCCGCACAAATGCCGGACCTTATTCTGATTAGCGCAACCGGTGGCGACTCTGCGCTGGCGCTGTACGATCAGCTTTCTACTATTGCCCCTACGCTTATCATCAATTACGACGATAAAAGCTGGCAGTCTCTGCTGACGCAACTGGGCGAGATCACCGGCCAGGAAAAACAGGCCGCTGCGCGCATCGCGGAATTTGATAAACAACTGGCGACCGTTAAACAACAGCTCACATTACCGCCGCAACCGGTCAGCGCGCTGGTCTACACCGCTGCCGCACACAGCGCCAACCTGTGGACGCAGGATTCAGCCCAGGGCAAGCTGATGGAGCAGTTAGGCTTTACGCTGGCGCCCCTCCCTGCCGGACTGCAAACCAGTAAAAGCCAGGGCAAACGTCATGACATCATCCAGCTTGGCGGGGAAAACCTGGCGGCAGGTCTGAACGGCGAAGCGCTGTTCCTGTTTGCCGGTGACAGCAAAGATGCCGACGCTATTTACGCCAACCCACTGCTTGCTCACCTGCCTGCCGTGCAAAACAAGCGCGTTTATGCGCTGGGCACCGAAACGTTCCGTCTGGACTACTACAGCGCAACGTTACTGCTTAACCGTCTCGCCGCGCTGTTTTAACTTACTTGCCGGATAGCGGCCAATGCCCTGTCCGGCCTGCATTTTAAAGCGGTGCACCATCTGGCACCGGCGGCGGCTGGCGAAAACGACGCAACTCGCCCAGCAGCAGCATTAACAACAACCCAACGATCACCAACCCAAACCCGCTCACGCTCGCTGACGCAACCGGCGTCATCATGGCGCCCAGCCCGCCCAACAGCGCTGCGCCGATGGCGTCACCGGTCACGTTTTGCGCCGTCCACAGGCCGTTGATTCGCCCGAGCATGGCTTCCGGCGTTTGCGTCTGCAACAGGGTGTATTGCAGTAACGAGCTAATCGCGCTGAGCCAGCCAAACAGCGCCAGACAGATCACCCCGAGCAGCCAGACAGGCATCAGACCAAACAACCCAATCGCCAGGAACGACCCTACGGTGGAAACCAGCATCAACAGTCCAGGGCGAACGCTGTGCGCCAGTTGCCCGCTGGTTAACGCGCCAACAGCCGCCCCCAGCGGGATAGCAGCATAAAGTAAACCGATTTGCGCGGCGGACATATGCCAGTTAATCGCCAGCGCCGGATAAAGCACTCGCACCGCGCTTGCCATCGTCAAAAGTCCGCCAAGCAACGCAATGCCGCCAATGAGCGGACTGGAGAGCAAGAAACGGAACGCCGCCAACAGCGATTTCAACGGATGCTCACGCGGTTGCGGCGGCGGCGGGAGCGCCGGAAGGCTCAGCAACGGCAGCAGTGTGATAAATGTTCCTGCCGCCGCCAGACCGTAGTTCCAGGCCACGCCGCCGGTAGCCAGCAATACGCCGCCCAGCATCGGTGAAATCACCGATCCCAGACGCACCGTCAGCATCGTAATCGCCCCGGCCTGCATAAGGTTTTCTCGCCCTACCAGCGCAGGCGTCGCCGCCAGTAGCGCCGTAACCCCCAGCGAGGCAAAAAAGCCATCCCACAGACCGAGCAGATAGATTGCCAGCAGCGAAGGTTCCGGCAACAGCGCGTTCAGACACAGGCCAATAAAGCCAATACCGCAGGTGCCGCGCGCCAGCAGGATCACCTTTTTACGTTCATAACGATCCGCCAGCACGCCGCCGACCATCAGGCCAACAAACATCGCGCTACCGGTCAGCGTCACCGACAGACCAACCTGCCACGTCGAGTGGGTCATCATCTGGATCTGTACCGGCACCGCTACGCCCAGCAGACCCAGCGAGACAATAGAGATAAAACGGGCGAGGAAGACAGCGCGAAATGCAGGGTGCGTCTTCAACAGGCTGAGATTCAGCAGCCAGGATTGTCGATTCATTACAACGCCTTAATGCGAACTTTTTTTAAATATCCATTCAATGGCTGCACATGCTAACATAACCGAATAAGATCGATAACGATAATTACTATCATTATCAGGGAAGTTGATATGTCATGCTCTGTTTCCGTGGCACGCGCCATCGCCGTGCCCGGCTTGTTGTTATTACTTATTCTCGCCACGGCATTAAGTCTGGCTATCGGCGCAAAATCACTGCCTGCGTCCGTCGTACTTGAAGCAATTACCGGCACCTGCCAAAGCGCTGACTGCACCATCGTGCTGGACGCGCGATTGCCGCGCACGCTGGCTGGCCTGTTGGCTGGCGGCGCACTGGGGCTCGCCGGGGCGTTAATGCAAACGCTCACCCGCAACCCGCTTGCCGACCCGGGCATTCTCGGCGTCAATTCCGGCGCCAGTTTCGCGATCGTACTCGGCGCGGCGCTGTTTGGTTTTTCCTCTCCGCAGGAACAGTTGCTGATGGCATTTGCCGGGGCGCTGGTCGCCTCGCTGATTGTCGCCTTTACCGGCAGCCAAGGCGCCGGGCAGTTAAGCCCGGTTCGCCTCACGCTGGCGGGTGTCGCGCTCGGCGCAGTGCTGGAGGGGCTTTCCAACGGTATCGCGTTGCTGAACCCGGATGTGTACGATCAGCTCCGTTTCTGGCAGGCCGGCTCGCTGGACATTCGCAGTCTGCAAACGCTCAAGGTTATTGTCGTACCGGTGCTGATTGCCGGTGCTACCGCGTTGTTTCTCAGCCGCGCGCTGAACAGCCTGAGTCTCGGTAGCGATACTGCCACCGCGCTGGGCAGCAAAGTGGCGCGTACCCAGCTCATCGGCCTGCTGGTGATTACCGTGTTATGCGGCAGCGCGACGGCGGTTGTTGGCCCCATCGCGTTTATCGGTCTGATGATGCCGCACATGGCCCGCTGGCTGGTGGGGGCGGATCACCGCTGGTCGCTGCCGGTCACGTTGCTGGCGACCCCGACCCTGCTGCTGTTTGCCGATATTATCGGGCGACTCATCGTTCCCGGTGAATTGCGCGTTTCGGTTGTCAGCGCCTTTCTCGGCGCGCCAGTGCTTATTTTCCTCGTGCGGCGCAAGCAGCGCGGAGGTGCCGTATGATGCACCTTTCCCGCCGCCTGATCATAAGCTGTCTGTTGCTGGTGCTCGGCTGTATCGCTGTCGGCTTGTGGAGCCTGCGCAGCGGCGCCGTTACGCTGGAAGTCTCGCAAATCATCAATGCGTTGCTGGGAGACGCCCCGCGCAGCATTACCCTGGTGGTGACCGAATGGCGTCTGCCTCGCGTGCTGATGGCGCTGCTGATTGGCGCCGCGTTGGGCGTCAGCGGCGCGATTTTTCAGTCGTTGATGCGCAACCCGCTGGGTAGCCCGGACGTAATGGGTTTTAACACCGGGGCCTGGAGCGGCGTGCTGGTGGCAATGGTGCTGTTTGGCCAGAACCTGACGGCGATCGCGATGGCGGCAATGGCTGGCGGGATTCTCACCTCGCTGATCGTCTGGCTGCTTGCCTGGCGCAACGGCATTGAGACCTTCCGGCTAATTATTATCGGCATCGGCGTGCGCGCCATGCTGGTGGCGTTCAACACCTGGCTGCTGTTGCAGGCGTCGTTAGAAACGGCCCTCTCCGCCGGATTGTGGAACGCCGGGTCGCTCAACGGACTGACCTGGGCCAAAACGTGGCCCTCGGCACCGCTGATCGTTCTGATGCTGGCGTGTGCCGCATTGCTGGTACGCCGTCTGCGCTTGCTGGAAATGGGCGATGACAGCGCCTGCGCGCTTGGCGTCAGCGTTGAACGTTCCCGGTTAATGATGATGCTGGTCGCCGTGGTGCTGACCGCCGCCGCGACGGCGCTCGCAGGCCCGATCTCTTTCATTGCGCTGGTTGCGCCGCACATCGCGCGGCGCCTTAGCGGCACGGCACGCTGGGGGTTAACCCAGTCCGCATTGTGCGGCGCGCTATTGCTGCTGGCCGCCGACCTGTGCGCCCAACAACTGTTTATGCCTTACCAGCTTCCGGTAGGCGTCGTCACCGTAAGCCTCGGCGGTATTTACCTTATCGTCTTGTTAATTCAGGAGTCCCGCAAAAAATGACCGAATCAGTAGCCCGTTTGCGTGGCGACCAGTTAACGCTGGGTTATGGCAAGTATACCGTCGCGGAGAATCTGAATGTTTCTATCCCGGATGGTCACTTCACTGCCATTATTGGGCCGAATGGCTGCGGCAAATCAACATTATTGCGTACGCTAAGCCGTCTGATGTCGCCCGTACATGGCCACGTCTGGCTCGACGGCGAGCATATTCAGCACTACGCCAGTAAAGAGGTGGCGCGACGAATCGGCCTGCTGGCGCAAAACGCCACCACGCCGGGCGATATCACCGTACAGGAGCTGGTTGCCCGGGGCCGCTATCCGCATCAGCCTTTGTTTACCCGCTGGCGCAAAGAAGACGAAGACGCCGTCGCCGGTGCGATGCGCGCCACGGGGATTACCCACCTGGCGACGCAAAGCGTGGACACGCTTTCCGGCGGGCAGCGGCAGCGAGCATGGATAGCCATGGTGCTGGCGCAGGAAACGTCCATCATGTTGCTGGATGAACCGACGACCTGGCTGGATATCAGCCACCAGATCGATCTGCTGGAGCTGTTGAGCGAGCTGAATCGCGAGAAAGGTTACACCCTCGCTGCGGTTCTGCACGACCTTAACCAGGCCTGCCGGTACGCCACGCATTTAATCGCGTTACGTGAAGGCAAGATCGTCGCAGAGGGAGCGCCAAAGGAGATTGTGACAGCGGATCTTATTGAGAAAATTTATGGATTACGTTGCACGATCATCGACGATCCGATCGCCGGAACGCCGCTGGTTGTGCCGCTGGGTCGCCCGAAGTAATCTCAATGGCGGAGGGTTAACCATGCAGGCCCGGTCAGCGACAGCGCCACCGGGCGATTTGCCGGATGGCGCTTAGACTAACCGTTCTTCCAGTTGAATCGCATCATCCAGTTTACGGGACAGCATGGCATGACGCAGCAGAACACCGCCGCACGCGATCATACCGCCCAGCAACGCAGCCAGAATCACGATCAACGCTTTGCCCGGGCCGTCTTTTTTCACTGGCAGCGAAGGCGATAGCTGATATTTAAACGGCATAAATTTCACATCATTGATATTCATCGCGGTCAGTTGCTCTACGTAATACTGACGGTTGCGTATTTCAGCGTTAATTTCCGCAACGTCCGTGACGGACTTTTCAATTTGCAATTTTTGCGCAATACCGTCGGCGCCCAGAGAAATAGAGAAATCCGGGTCGTCTTTTACCGCCTGACCATTACTGTAGACCGGCTTCTTAATCCCGGCGGCGTTGGCAATCTCCAGGGAATAATTGAGTCGCTGAATGTTCGCATCAAGCTGGTTGCGCAATCTCACCCGGTCCATCGCCAGTTTTTCTTTCTCGAAATGCGTTCTGGTGTCCAGCTGGTTACGAATATTCTCCAGCGTCTCTTTCACGACGATGTCCGACACATACTGGATATAGCCGGTCAGCACCTTCTGCGCCTCTTCTTTCGTTGGCGCAGTAAAACTCAATGTCCACGAGGTAAATAACGACGTCTCGTTTTTCTTACCGGCGTTGGTATCCACCGCGTTCATCTTTTCACTGAGCGCAACAATCGCCCGATGCAGTTCCATTTCATCAATATCCGCCCCTTTTAATTGATCCATCACATACGGGGAGGCGCGAAGATATTCATCCAGCAGCGATGTTGAGCTGAACTTCTTAATGAAAAGCGTAAAGACGGCGTCTCGCTGCAAATTAATGTCGAGGTTCAGCACACGCAATGTGGTCAGCGTTTTTTCCAGCGCCTGCCACTGTACGGCCTCTGCCGGGGTGACAATCGCCCGACTGGTCCATTTCTGCGGCAGAATAAAGGACAGCAGAATACCTGCCAGCGCAAACGCAAAAACAGTCGCAATAATGCGATTTTTCGCCCGCCATAAAACATCAACAAGGCTTAACAAATCAATTTCATTACTGTTTGACGGCGCTAACGGATAGCCAGTAAATTCCGAATCTTTTTCCTGCTTAACATTGAGTGATGACATGTTGTGTAACCTGACATTGAGTCCAATGAATAAAAACATCCTTTCTAATATTCTAACAGCATCTCAGAATTATCCGAAACGATCTTTGCCTGTTCCCACAGGTAGCATGCAACTTTCGGAATTTCACTAACCGTCTGATTATGTTTCACTTATGTTAAATCAATGCTGAAGACAAATAAAAAGCCCATAATAATTGGTAGCTATTATGGGCATCAGTAGAATTAAATTTTTAAAGGCGTCAGAACGCTTCGCTTACTGGTCGAGCAATGCGCGAATAATCGGCCCGATATTCTCAAACGCGGCAGGTGAAATAATATCGACGTGGGCGCAATCCTGGCGGTAGATATCCAGTTCTGCCATCCACGGCGCCCAGCTGCGTTCAGGACTTATTCCTTCCGGCAGGGTGCGCTCCGCGACAAACAGCGTTGCGCGTCCATCGAACGGTACGCTATGCGCGGTTGTCAGAAGCCGCACGGCATCGGCGTAGTTTCCTTCGATGGTGCTGAATAACTCCCCGGAGGCATTTCCCTGTTGCGCAGCAAGGAACGCTTCGCGTTCACGCGCGATCTCCGCTAACACTTCAGGGTCCAGACCATTGGCCTCTTTTTCCTGCCAGTTTTGCGTTTCCGGCGGCCAGGTATCCAGCAGCCCGAGGAAGGCAACCGTTTCGCCACGCGCACGCAAGCGCGCCGCAATGCCCTGGGCCAGCGTTCCGCCCAGCGAATACCCCAGCAGGTAGTAAGGCCCGTGCGGCTGCTGCGCCAGCAGCGTTTCCAGATGACGCTCGCACACCTCATCCAGATTCGTGGCCGTTTGCATCGGTCCATCAAGCCTTGGCGACTGAATCCCCGTAATTGACCAGTGTGGGCTGAGATAACGAGCCAGCACGCTAAACTGCCAGGCAAAACCGGACGCCGGATGGAAGCAGAATAACGTTGGTCCACTGCTTTCACGCAGCGGCAGGAGCGTTTCAAAGCCCAGACGCTGAGATTGCTCGTCATCGGCGGAATCCAGCAACGCGCTAAGCTGACCAACGGTTGACGCCACCATCACCTGCCCCGGCGTCACCTGACGCCCGGACGCGCGACTCAACTGCGCGGCGAGTTTCATCGCCAGTAACGAATGCCCGCCCAGCGCAAAGAAGTCGGCCTCCACATCATTGACCTCGCAACCCAGCAGGCCGGCAAAGGCGTCAGCCACCGTTTTTTCCGTCCCTGGTAATGGCGCGCGCCCCGGCGTACGTTGCGTCAGTTGCGGCATCGGCAGCGCTTTACGATCCAGTTTCCCGTTTGCGCTGAGCGGCAGTTCCGCAAGCTGTAGCAGAACCACAGGCACCATATGCGGCGGTAATGTCTCGCGTAACCGTTCCTGAAGCGCCGGAATATCCAGCGGTAAGCCGGATTGTGACACCAGATAGCCTACCAGTTGGCGGGCATCGCCTCCTGTCGCGGCCGCCAGGTTAAACACGCAGGCGTGAGCCACGGCGTGCTCGACGTCCGGCAGCGTTTGCATAACCCGATCAATCTCGCCCAGTTCAATGCGCTGACCACGAATTTTTAGCTGATCGTCGCTGCGGCCAAGGTACTCTACCGCGCCATTTTCCAGCCAGCGCGCCACGTCTCCGGTGCGATACATGCGTTCGCCCGGCATAAACGGATCGGCAATAAAGCGACTCGCCGTCAGATCCGGGCGCCCCAGATACCCCTGCGCCAACTGGATGCCGGTCAGGTATAAATCACCCGCGGTGCCCGGCGGCACCGGGCGCATCATCGCATCAAGAATGCGCAGCCCGGTATTCCAGACCGGATAGCCAATCGGCACGCTGTTTCCGGTGACATCCGCCAGTTCTTTGCCGCAGGCGGGATACCAACTGACATCCACCGCCGCTTCCGTCGGCCCGTACAGATTGTGCAGCGGCGCGCCGGTCAACTGTTCCCACTCGCGGCACAGCCCGGTGGGCAGCGCCTCGCCGCTACAAAATACGCGCTGTAGCGTAGCGCAGCTTTCATGAGCGGATTCAGGGGTGAGCGAGGCGACGAACGCCGCCAGCATTGACGGGACAAAATGGGTGGTGGTCACACCATACTTCGCAAAGAAATGCTGCATGGCAATCGGATCGCGGTGCGCGTCCGGCTCCGCCATCACCAGCTTCGCCCCGGCAATAAACGGCCAGAAGAACTCCCACACCGAAACATCGAAACTGCACGGCGTTTTTTGTGCGACCACATCCTCTGCCGTTAACGGATAGTGATCCTGCATCCACAGCAGGCGATTCACGATCGCGGTTTGCCCGACCATTACCCCTTTCGGTCTGCCGGTCGAACCGGATGTAAAGATGATGTATGCCGTATGGTGCGGCAACGACAACGCCAGCGATTCAGCGCCGCTCGTCGGCAGCAGCGCGTTGTAGCACAGGCTTTCTACGCCGGGGATATCGTTAAATCGCGGCAGCTGTTCTGCGGTTGTGATCAGTAATTTCGGCTGCGCGTCTTCGAGCATCATTCGCAGACGATCGTCGGGATACCCCGTATCTAACGGCAGCCAGGCGGCTCCGGCTTCCACAATACCGTGCAGCGCCAGCGTCAGGAAAACCGAGCGCGGCAACGCTACCGCGACGCTGTCGCCCGGTTTAACGCCACGTTCACGCAGCAGGTGCGCCAGGGCGATCACCTGCTCGCGCATCTCCTGATAACTGAGCTGATGGCGCGCATCAGCCAGCGCGGGCGCGTCCGGCGTTTTGCGTGTCTGTTCGTCAACCAGCGCGCTGAGCGTCGTGAGCGGTATGCTTACCGCCGTATCATTAATCTGCGCCAGTTGCGCATATTCGGCAGGCAGGAGCATTTCGGCATCGCCGCAGCGCAGCGCCGGATTGTCCGCAAACTGGCGTATCAGCGCCGTCAGCCGCGACGCATGGCAGGATAACGTCGCCTCATCATAGCGCTGTTTGTTGGCTAAGATTTCAATGCTCAGGCCGCCCTCTTCATCCGGGAACAGCGCCAGTTCAAGATCGTTAACCGGGCCGGTCGCCAGCGTATGGGTTTGCGCCTGTACACCGGGAATATCCAGTTGATAATCAAAGACCTTCACGTTCAGTACCGGGCCAAACAGCGGCTCTTCACCCGCCGCGCGGCCGCTGTCGCGAACGATCTGTTCGGCGTCATAACGCTGATGGCGACGCATTTTTTTCATCTGCCCGGCAAGACGCGTCGCCAGTTCCGGCAGCGTTTCCGCCGCATTAATGCTCACCCCTAACGGCAGGACGTTCAGTACCGGGCCGGTCGCCGTTAACGCCGCCGATCCCATACGCCGCATGAATATAAATCCGGCAGCATAGTCCATCCGGCCGCACAGGCGGCCCAGCCATAGCGCCACCAGCGCCAGCGCTAAATCCGCACGCTGAATATCAGACATACGTGCCGCCAGCTGACGGAAAACACCGTCGGGCATATCCAGTTTCATACGCAAAATATCGGCGCTGGCCGCCCGCCCGGGAAGCGGCGCAGCCGACAGCGAAGCGGGAGGCGGCAACTGGCGACGCTGCTCCGCCCAGAAGGCGCCATCGCGTTGATAAGCCTCGCTCTCACGGTAACGCTGATACTCCTCCACCACGTCAGCAAATGGCGTAAACGGCGAGTCGGGCGTCGGGGCGTTACACTGCCAGGCGCGGTAAATCGCCGCGATCTGACGGGTTATCGCCGGGAAACTGAAGCCATCCACCAGTAGATGGTGATAACGCTGATACCAGTACCAACGGGTATCATCGACCTGAATCAACTGGTGGAACGCCAGCGGTTTGCCGCCATCAACGCGTAAATTTTGTCGCAGATCGGCCTGCATCCGCGCCAGCGCCGCCGCATGCGGATCGGGCTCGTCACGCAGATCGATAAGCTCAGGTTGTGCAAACGTGAATGCCGGGTCCACCCACTGCCAGACCTCGCCGTTATCTTCAGTAAATCGCATACGGAGGGTATCCGCTTGCGCCATACCGGTTACAACCGCCTGCGCCAGCAGAGGGGCATTCAGCGTGCCGTGTAATTCCACATAGTGCGCCACGCTCCAGGCGGAAGGCAGCGTAGAGAGTTTTTCCGCCATCCAGATCCCTGGCTGGGCGGCCACTAACGGTAAACGCGTAGTCATTGAGCCTCCTGCGCAGCGGCGTAATGGGCGGGAGTTAGCGTGGTCCAGTGTGCATCCAGCCACTGCTGGCAAAGCGCCTGCGATTGCGGTTCGCACACCACCTGCCAGCCAGCAGGGAGAGAACACTGCTGTGGCCAGAGGCTAAATTGACGCTGCGGGTTTTGCAGAATGTAAAATTGTCCCTGCGGGTTATCGAAGGGATTACTGAATTCCATACTCAACTCCTGTCGTGGAAAATCGCCAGCTACAGCGTGTCGGTTAACGGTTGCCAGAGGGTCATCAACCCCTGCATTAATCCGCCACGCCAGCAAAGCGCATCATGTCCGCCGTCAACCTGACGCCAGAAAACCGACTGCTGCGTAGTGTGTAGTTGGCTGTAAAGCGCCTGATTCGCCCGGAAAATAAGCGGCTCTCTGATACCGGCCTCCAGCACGATGCGCAATCCTCTGGCGGTCAATGTGCCCGCCTTCAGTTGTTCAATAATCTCGCCTTCCCGATCTGCGCCGCGCTGCGGCCACCAGAACGATCCAGACTGGCTCAGTACGCAGCCAAAGCGCTCAGGCCAGTTCAGACCGGCATACAGCGAGGAGAGCCCGCCAAAACTCTGCCCGGCGACGACCGTCCTTTTTGCACAATCGCTGAATGGCGCAACGGTTTTCACCAGCGGCAGGAGTTCTTGTTGTACCGCCAGCCAGAAATCGGCATTGCAGGGCAGTTCACGGCTACGGTGGGGGGTATCAATGGCATCAATCAGCAGGTAGACCGCAGGAGGGAGCTGACGCCGCCGGGTCAGTGAGGTGAGCGCGGGCCAGACGGGCATGCTTTCCGCCCAAAACTGCCCGTCGAGCAGAATCGCTAGCGGACGTTCAGGTCGGGCGTCGCCGGTCGTGAACACCCACACGCGACGCGTATTGCCCAGCCGCTCGCTGCGCCATTGCAAACATACCGGGGGAGCTGACGGATTTTCAGGCTTATCCCAGCCGGGTTGTGCTGGCGCGCCAGGCATTTCCAGCGCGGAAACCGCATGGCCCCGCCCCCCCTTCCAGCTCACCGGGTTAAGAGGATCGGCAATCGCCTGCGGCAATAACTGACGCCAGCCTTCACGCAGCGTGGTTCTGTCAGGCGTTTCATCTACTGCCAGAGAAGCAAAAATATCATCGCGTTCAGAAGGGATGAAACAGTAACTACCACGCCAGTCGGCGCTTAATGTCGTGCTCCATCGCCAGACATCCGTGCCCGCAATACGCTGCATGGATTGCGGAACCGCATTCTGGTGATGGTCGGTGACGCCTGTAATGTAGACCCATACGCGGCGAATTGAAGAGCGGCTTTCCGTCCCCTGCGGATCGCGCCACCAGAAAGTCACCCGATATTTTTCGTCTGTTTCACGCTCCCATTCGGGACCATGTTTTGACTGCCACCAGGTCTTACTTCCTGTCGTTAACGCCGTCACCGTCATAACCCCATGTTTATTGTGTAATTTTTTATTTAATGATGAAATATATTGATAATATTATTGATAACTATTTTCATTTGCAATAGCGTATTGTCGCGCCGTGGGAAGCGCGAACATTATTTCACCACCCAGGCTGGGTCTCTCATTCGTGCATTGACGCCACGTTCAAATGAGAAACACAACCTGAAACCTGCACTGCGTGCTTTTTCTGGAATGTATGGCTTTCGCAGATGTGGGCGACATCAGGCTAAACACCTCACCACGAGAGTTTGGCGCATGTGGCTAAATAAAGATAAGCAGGAAACACAATGAACAATAAGATTCATTCCCTGGCCTTACTGGTCAATCTGGGAATTTATGGGGTCGCACTGCCTGTTATGGCGGAGGAGACCACTGATAGCGCAGCGCTTCATGAAGACACCATCGTGGTCACCGCCGCCCAGCAGAACCTCCAGGCACCGGGCGTATCGACCATCACCGCCGACGAAATCCGTAAAAATCCTCCCGCTCGCGACGTTGCCGAAATCATCCGCACCATGCCGGGCGTGAACCTGACCGGTAACTCAACCAGCGGCCAGCGCGGCAACAACCGCCAGATCGACATTCGCGGCATGGGCCCGGAAAACACCCTGATTCTGATCGACGGCAAACCGGTGACCAGCCGTAACTCCATCCGTCTGGGCTGGCGCGGTGAGCGTGACACCCGTGGCGATACCGGTTGGGTGCCGCCAGAGATGATCGAACGCATTGATGTGATTCGTGGCCCTGCGGCGGCACGTTACGGCAACGGCGCAGCGGGCGGCGTGGTAAACATCATCACCAAAAAATTCGACGATCAGTGGCACGGTTCGTGGAACACCTATCTGAATGCGCCGGAACACAAAGACGAAGGTTCCACCAAGCGCACCAACTTTAGCCTGAGCGGCCCGCTGGGCGGCGAATTCAGCTTCCGCATGTACGGCAACCTGGATAAAACTCAGGCCGACGCCTGGGACATCAACCAGGGCCACCAGTCTGAGCGTACCGGCGCCTACGCCAACACCCTGCCAGCAGGTCGTGAAGGGGTTGAAAACAAAGATATTAATGGTGTCGTACGTTGGGATTTCGCACCGATGCAGGCGCTGGAGTTTGAAGCAGGCTACAGCCGCCAGAACAACCTTTACGCGGGTGACACCCAAAACACCAATAACGACAATGCTCTGGTGAAGAAAAACTACGGTAAAGAGACTAACCGTATTTATCGCCAGAACTTCGCAGTGACCTGGAACGGCGGCTGGGATAACGGTATCACCACCAGCAACTGGGCACAGTACGAACACACCCGCAACTCGCGTCTGGGCGAAGGGCTGGCGGGCGGTCTCGAAGGGTTGTTCAACAGCGACGAATTCACCGACACCGACCTGGCCGACGTGATGTTGCACAGTGAAATTAACCTGCCGCTTGATTTCATCGTTAATCAAAACCTGACGCTGGGTACTGAGTGGAACCAGCAGCGTATGAAGGATTCCGCCTCGAATACTCAGGCTCAACAGGGCGGAGCCATCCCAGGCATGAGCGACGACCGCAGTCCGTACTCATCCGCAGAAATCTTCTCCCTGTTTGCCGAGAACAACATGGAGATAACTGACAGCACCATGCTGACCCCGGCGCTGCGCTTTGATCACCACACTATCGTCGGCAACAACTGGAGCCCGTCCCTGAACCTGTCGCAGGCGCTGGGCGATGATTTCACCCTGAAGATGGGTATCGCCCGTGCCTATAAAGCACCGAGCCTCTATCAGACCAACCCGAACTACCTGCTGTACAGCAAAGGCCAGGGTTGCTATGCAAGCTCCGATGGCGTCGGTTGCTACATGATGGGTAACGATGACCTGAAAGCGGAAACCAGCGTCAACAAAGAGATTGGTCTTGAGTGGAAACACGACGGCTGGCAGGCCGGTGTGACCTGGTTCCGTAACGACTACCGCGATAAGATTGAAGCGGGCTATGCGCCAGTCGGCCATACCTCTTCAGGTAAAGTGCAAACCGATATCTACCAGTGGGAAAACGTGCCGAAGGCCGTAGTAGAAGGTCTGGAAGGATCGTTGAATATTCCGGTCAGCGATGCGATAAACTGGACCAACAACATTACCTACATGCTACAGAGCAAGAACAAAACAACCGGCGATCGTCTGTCGATCATCCCGGAGTACACGCTGAACTCAACCCTGAGCTGGCAGGTACATCAGGATGTGTCAGTGCAGTCAACCTTCACCTGGTACGGCAAGCAGCAGCCGAAGAAATACAACTATAAGGGCCAGCCTGCTACCGGCTCTGAGAAAGATGAAGTCAGCCCGTACAGCATTGTCGGCCTGAGCGCGACCTGGGACGTAACCAAAAACGTCAGCCTGACCGGCGGCGTGGATAACGTCTTCGACAAGCGTCAATGGCGTGCGGGGAATGCCCAGACCACGGGTAACGACGCGACCGGCGCTTATATGTACGGTGCAGGTGCTTACACCTACAACGAACCGGGTCGTACATGGTACATGGGCGTTAACACGCGCTTCTGATAACGACCGCCCTCTCCCTGAACGGGGAGAGGGTTTTTATGAGAAACCATGCGAACCATTTACACCCCCCTCTCTTTTTCCCGCCACAAACTTCATCTTATCGGGTTCGATATCGATAGCTTCCACGAACACGATCTGCTCTGGTTGCCGCACCATGCGCAGTTGCTTCCCGCCGGGCGAAAACGTCAGGCTGAACATTTAGCGGGACGTCTCGCCGCGTTTCATGCTCTGACTGAATATGGGCACAAAACCGTACCCGCTATCGGCGATAAACGGCAGCCCTTGTGGCCGGAAGGTCTGTTCGGCAGTATCAGCCACAGCGCCGCCACGGCGCTGGCAGTCGTCTCCCTCACTCCGGTAGGGGTTGATATCGAAGCAATCTTCACGCCTCAAACGGCGGCAGAACTCACCAGCAGTATCGTCGATAACGATGAACAACGCGTTTTACAGCGCAGTTCCCTCCCTTATCCGCTCGCATTAACCCTGGCGTTTTCCGCCAAAGAGAGCGTCTATAAAGCGTTCTCCAATCGCGCGGCAACGTTACCGGGTTTTGCCAGCGCCAGGATCGTTTCAGTGACGAAAACACATCTAACCATGCAAATGACGTCGGCGTTTTCGCCGCAGCTTGCTGATTGCACAGTGGATATTTCGTGGCGTGAGTACGACGGTCAGGTCATTACGCTCTGCGCGTCCGCCCTGTAGAATTTGCCCGCAGCCATTGCTGACTGCGGAGCACAAGCATTGCCATAAAAGCGTATTTCGTCAGCATATATCGCCTCCATGCGAAGAAGAGACTAACAAGCCGAATTGTCGTGTTCGGGTTGTTAGCCTCAAGGTTGACGGAACTATTTTCAGAAAACGTGAGATCCGCTTACATTCCCGGGAACAACACCCCGTTGCCAGGCGCTTCACGATCCAGATGAATAAAGTTCAGATGACGTTCATACTGATCGAGAATGTCCGTAATCACCTGCTCTTTGCTGTAGTCCATCAGGTCATTTCCCTGGCTTCCTTCCAGCAGGAACGTTTCCAGCCGGTAATAGCTCGATTTGCCGCTACGCGCCCGGTAGGTAAAGCCGGGGATTGCGTACTGCTGCGGCCAGATCTGATAGATAAAGTTGCGCTCATCGCCCATATGAACCCGCAGATCCAGATGACCAAGGTTTTCCCCTTCCTGCGGCGGCATACTTTTCAGCTCCACCGATGCGCCGCGCAGTTGTAGCTCATGGGCGACCTCTTCCATTGCCGGAAAACATACCTTCTCCATCATTTCGCGGGTATAGCGCGTTCCCGGGTAGTTCATCAGGCGCGACAGTCGTTTTTTCCAGCTCAGCCGGTCCTGTACGCCTATCGGACGCGGCGCGGTATGACGACTGGCGCTTTCCCGACGATAATCTTCAACTTTCAATGATTTATACAATCCTGCCATAATGAAGAAGATCACAAAACTAAACGGCAGCCCCATGATTACCGTCGTGTTTTGCAGCGCTGAAATCCCGTTGGTCATCAGCATCCCCAGCGTCAGCAGGCCAATCGCTACCGACCAGAAAACACGCAGCCAGGCTGGCGCATCGCTGTTGATGTCTTTCAGTTTTGAGGTGAAATTGCCCAGCACCAGCGCACCGGAGTCCGCCGATGTCACGTAGAACAACAGACCGGTGATTGTGGCGACAGACGCGCTGAAGGTGAAGGCCGGATACTGCGCCAGCAGGCTATAAAAGCCGCGCTCAGGGTGCGCCATCGCTTCCTCGGCAAAACCGGCATCGCCATGAATGATTTCATACAGCGCGCTATTGCCAAACACCGACAGCCACAGCAGGGTGAAAGTGAACGGGATAATCAACGTACCGAAGACAAACTGGCGAATGGTGCGGCCACGCGAAATACGCGCCAGGAACAGCCCGACAAACGGCGACCACGCAACCCACCACGCCCAGAAAAAGAGCGTCCAGTTGTTCATCCACTCAACCGGCCTGTCGAACGCAAAGCTGTTCAACGTCATCCCCATAAAGCGGTTAACGTAGTCGCCCACATTCAGCACCAGCGCATTGAGCAGGAATGAGGTGTCCCCCATAAACAGCACAAAGAGGATCAACCCCAGCGCCAGCAGCACATTCAGCTCCGACAGAACCCGAATGCCTTTGTCCACGCCAGAAGTCACCGAGATCGTGGCGATCACCACCGACAGCACAATCAGCGCCGCTTTGGCCGCCATTGAATCCGGGATATCAAACAGCACGCTCAGACCGTAATTGAGCTGCACCACACCAATCCCCAGCGTCGTGGCGATACCAAAGATGGTGCCGATAACCGCGGCAATATCCACGCTATGCCCAATCGGCCCGTTGATGCGCTTACCGAAGATTGGATAGAGCGCTGAGCGAATGGTCAGCGGCAGGTTATAGCGATAGCTAAAGTAGCCAAGCGCCATCCCCATTAACGCATACATCGACCAACCGGTCAGGCCGTAGTGAAACAGCGTCCAGACCATCGACTGGCGGGCGGCTTCAATGGTCTGCCCTGCGCCTTCCGGCGGCTGCATATATTGGGTGACAGGCTCCGCCACCGAGAAGAACATCAGGTCGATGCCAATCCCGGCGGCGAAAAGCATTGCCGCCCAGCTTAGCAGACTAAATTCCGGCTTTGACTGCTCAGGCCCGAGCTTGACGGAACCGAAACGCGAGCAGGCAATGAATATGACAAAAACGATATAGAGCGTGGCGGCCAGCAGATAGTACCAGCCAAACGTTCTGGAGACCCAGTTCAGCGTGCGGCCGATCCAGACTGCGGAGAAATCACTAAAAAAAATGGTCGTCAGGGAAAACAACAAAATCAGTCCGGCAGACGTATAAAACACAACGGGATTGATTTTGTCCTTTTCTCTGTTCTGAGCAAGGTTCGTCATCGATTACCTCTGATTAAGTAACGGTGACTACTCTGTCGAGCAGCTAACTTTTTGAGATTCTGTAAGGCGATGGCATTTTTAACAGATTTGCAAAAATAGCCTTATTAACAGAAATGATGATATTTTCAATCTATTGTTTTTATTAATTTTATCTAATATCCCATTACATTCCCCTTACCTGTTAACCGCTAAATTGATAACAATTAAGACACATTTTATATTGAACGTCCAATCAAAAAACGGTTTAATACATAACCATAACTGATGACTGGAGCGATAAAAATGCCCAAAGTGGGGATGCAAACCCTTCGTCGCAGGCAACTGATTGACGCCACCCTGGAGGCCATTAATGAAGTCGGGATGCATGACGCGACCATTGCGCAAATAGCCCGGCGAGCAGGCGTGTCGACCGGCATCATCAGTCACTATTTCAAGGATAAAAATGGATTGCTGGAAGCGACGATGCGCGACATCACCAGCCAGCTTCGCTATGCCGTCCTGCGTCGGTTGCACGCCCTTCCAGAGGCCAGCGCTGAATTGCGTTTGCGCGCCATCGTAGCGGGCAACTTTGACGACAGCCAGATAAGCCAGGCCGCGATGAAAGCCTGGCTCGCATTCTGGGCAAGCAGCATGCATCAGCCGATGCTCTACCGCCTGCAACAGGTCGCCAGCAAGCGGCTACTGTCAAACATTGTGTATGAATTCAGGCGCGAACTTCCGCGCCAGCAGGCTCAACAGGCCGGCTATGGCCTGGCGGCGCTTATCGATGGACTGTGGCTACGCGCCGCGCTGAGCGGAAAACCGTTTAATCTCAGTCTCGCTCAGGCGCTGACCACCCATTTCATCAGTCAGCATTTGCCGAACGCCACTGACTAACCGAGGAGAACCCATGCCCCGAATGGCAGAACAACAGCTTTATATTGACGGCGCATATACTGCCGCCACCAGCGGTCGCACCTTTGAGACGATCAATCCCGCTAACGGCGAGGTACTGGCTACCGTACAGGCCGCAGGCCGCGACGATGTCGATCGCGCCGTGAAAAGCGCGCAGCGCGGGCAAAAAATGTGGGCCGCGATGAGCGCAATGGCGCGCTCGCGAATCCTGCGTCGGGCAGTTGATATTCTGCGTGAACGCAATGACGAGCTGGCGCAACTGGAAACGCTCGATACCGGTAAACCACTGAGCGAAACCGCCAGCGTAGACATCGCCACCGGCGCTGACGTGCTTGAGTATTACGCCGGGCTGATCCCTGCCCTGGAAGGCAGCCAGATCCCGCTACGCGAGACGTCATTCGTCTACACCCGTCGCGAGCCGCTGGGCGTGGTGGCCGGGATCGGCGCATGGAACTACCCCATTCAAATCGCCCTGTGGAAATCCGCTCCGGCGCTGGCGGCAGGCAATGCCATGATCTTCAAACCCAGTGAAGTCACGCCGCTAACCGCGTTAAAACTGGCGGAAATCTACAGCGAAGCCGGTCTCCCGGACGGCGTGTTCAACGTGCTGCCAGGCACCGGCGCGGAAACAGGGCAGTTCCTGACGGAACACCCTGATATCGCCAAAATCTCCTTCACCGGCGGCGTCGCCAGCGGCAAGAAAGTGATGGCCAATTCAGCGGCTTCATCGCTGAAAGAGGTGACGATGGAGCTGGGCGGTAAATCACCGCTGATTATCTTTGACGACGCGGACCTCGACCTCGCGGCGGATATCGCCATGATGGCGAACTTCTTCAGCTCCGGCCAGGTCTGCACCAACGGCACGCGCGTATTCATTCCGGCGCACATGAAAGGCGCCTTCGAGCAAAAAATTCTGGCGCGCGTAAGCCGCATTCGCGCAGGCGATCTGTCTGACCCGGCAACCAATTTTGGCCCACTGGTGAGCTTCCCCCATCGCGACAACGTTCTGCGCTATATCGCCAGCGGAAAAGCGGAAGGCGCAACGCTGCTTTGCGGCGGCGACGTATTAAAAGGCGAGGCGTTTGATAACGGCGCCTGGGTCGCCCCCACCGTATTCACCGACTGCCGGGATGAGATGACCATCGTACGCGAAGAAATTTTCGGCCCGGTGATGTCCATTCTGACCTACGAAAACGAAGAAGAGGCGATCCGCCGCGCCAATAACACCGATTACGGACTGGCCGCCGGGGTAGTGACAGCCGATCTCAACCGCGCTCATCGCGCAATCCACCAGCTTGAAGCGGGGATCTGCTGGATCAATACCTGGGGGGAATCTCCTGCTGAAATGCCGGTCGGCGGCTACAAGCATTCCGGTATTGGTCGCGAGAACGGCATCATGACGCTGCAAAGCTACACCCAGGTGAAGTCCATCCAGGTTGAGATGGGTCAGTTTCAATCCATATTTTAACCAGGAGGTTTGTTTGCATTTTGACTACATCATTATTGGCGCCGGTTCGGCGGGCAACGTACTGGCAACACGGCTGACTGAAGACAGCGACACCACCGTGTTGCTGCTGGAAGCGGGCGGCCCGGACTACCGTGCGGATTTCCGCACCCAGATGCCTGCCGCGCTGGCGTTTCCGCTACAGGGTAAACGTTATAACTGGGCGTATGAGACCGAACCGGAGCCGCATATGAACTACCGCCGCATGGAGTGCGGCCGTGGTAAAGGGCTGGGCGGCTCATCGCTGATTAACGGCATGTGTTACATTCGCGGCAACGCGATGGATCTCGACAACTGGGCGCAGGAGCCAGGCCTCGAACACTGGAGTTACCTCAACTGCCTGCCCTATTACCGCAAGGCGGAAACCCGTGATATCGGCCCCAACGACTACCACGGCGGCGACGGCCCGGTAAGCGTCGCCACGCCAAAGCACAATAACAACCCACTGTTCCATGCGATGATAGAAGCAGGCGTCCAGGCGGGATATCCACGTACCGACGACCTCAACGGCTATCAGCAGGAGGGGTTTGGGCCGATGGACAGAACCGTGACGCCGCAAGGACGACGCGCCAGTACGGCACGCGGGTATCTCGATCAGGCCAAAGGTCGGCCGAATCTGACCATCATCACCCATGCGCTGACCGACCATATTCTATTCGAAGGTAAAAAAGCGTCAGGCGTTGAGTGGCTGGAAGGCGACAGCACCATCCCGACCCGGGCGACGGCGCGTAAAGAGGTGTTGCTGTGCGCGGGCGCCATTGCGTCGCCGCAAATCCTGCAACGCTCCGGCGTGGGTGACGCATCGCTACTGAAAGCGTTTGATATTCCGCTGGTGCACCACCTGCCGGGCGTGGGTGAAAACTTGCAGGACCATCTGGAGATGTATCTACAGTATGAGTGCAAAGAACCCGTCTCTCTCTACCCGGCGTTGCAATGGTGGAACCAGCCGAAAATTGGCGCTGAGTGGTTATTTGGCGGCACCGGCGTGGGCGCCAGCAACCATTTTGAGGCAGGTGGATTTATCCGCAGCAGCGAAGCGTTTAGCTGGCCGAATATTCAGTATCACTTCCTGCCAGTGGCGATTAATTACAACGGCTCGAATGCGGTGAAAGAACACGGTTTTCAGTGTCATGTCGGTTCGATGCGCTCACCCAGCCGTGGGCATGTGCACATTAAATCGCGCGATCCGCGCGAGCATCCGGCCATTCTGTTTAACTATATGTCTACCGGGCAGGACTGGCAGGAGTTCCGCGATGCCATACGCATCACGCGTGAAATCATCAACCAGCCTGCGCTGGACAAATACCGTGGACGCGAAATCAGCCCCGGCATTACGTGCCAGACCGACGAACAGCTGGATGCGTTTGTGCGCGACCACGCGGAGACCGCGTTTCATCCTTGCGGCACCTGCAAGATGGGTTACGACGAAATGGCGGTAGTCGACGGCGAAGGCCGGGTTCACGGCGTGGAAAATCTGCGCGTGGTGGACGCCTCCATTATGCCGCAAATTATCACCGGCAACCTGAACGCCACCACCATTATGATCGGCGAGAAGATGGCCGATGCGATTCGTGGCCGCGAACCGCTGGCAAAGAGCACCGCGAGCTATTACGTCGCAGGTGATGCGCCCGTGCGTCAGCCGCCGCTGCGTTAATCCCACCTCTTTTTCCCGCTCTGCTGCTGAGCGGGAAAAGACCACGCCCCCCTCCTCCTCCTCCCTGACATCTATACTCAACGCAACGCCCTGACAAAAGAGAACGTTATGCCGCTACCCGATTTTCACGTTTCCGAACCGTTTACGCTGGGAATTGAACTGGAAATGCAGGTGGTCAATCCGCCGGGTTACGATTTAAGCCAGGACTCTTCCACCCTGATTGACGCCGTCAAATCCCAACTCACCGCCGGAGAAGTGAAGCACGATATCACCGAAAGCATGCTTGAGATGGCGACGGGAGTCTGCCGCAACATTGACCAGGCGGCGGCGCAGTTCTCCGCCATGCAGAAGGCGATTTTGCAGGCTGCCGCAGACCATCATCTTGAAATCTGCGGCGGGGGCACGCACCCTTTTCAAAAATGGCAGCGCCAGGAGGTGTGCGACAATGCGCGCTACCAGCGTACGCTGGAAAACTTCGGTTATCTGATTCAGCAGGCGACGGTATTTGGTCAGCACGTCCATATTGGATGCGCTAACGGTGATGACGCTATCTACCTCCTGCATGGTCTGTCGCGCTTTGTTCCTCACTTTATTGCGCTGGCGGCGGCATCGCCGTATATGCAAGGGTCAGATACCCGTTTTTCCAGCGCCCGGCTGAATATCTTCTCAAGCTTTCCTGATAACGGCCCGATGCCGTGGGCCAGCGACTGGCAGGAATGTGAAGGGCTGTTCCGCCGCCTCGCGTACACCAGCATGATCGACAGCATCAAAGATCTGCACTGGGATATCCGTCCCAGCCCTCACTTCGGCACGGTAGAAGTTCGGGTAATGGATACGCCTCTGACCCTTGCTCATGCGGTCAATATCGCGGGGCTGATTCAGGCGACGGCCCACTGGCTGCTGACCGAGCGCCCGTTCAGGCATCAGGAGCGGGATTATCTGCTGTACAAGTTCAACCGCTTTCAGGCCTGTCGGTATGGTCTGGAGGGAACATTGACCGATGTCCACACCGGCGACCATCACCTGCTGTCTGATGACACGCTGCGCCTGCTGGAGAATGTCGCCTCCTCCGCAGATAACGTCGGCGCCGCCAGCGCCATTAACGCTCTGCGCCTACAGGTGAAAAACGGGCTGAATGAAGCGCGGCAGATGCGGGAGTTTGTGACGGATGGCGGTTCACTGATTGGGCTGGTGAAAAAACATTGCGAGATCTGGGCGGGTCAGTAGGCGACGATTTGCGTTACCCGGCGATATCCCGGACAATGGCTTTTTAACTCAAGTTTAACAATGCCATGAAACACCCGCTTGAATCGTTGATGACCGCTGCTGGCATCCTGCTGATGGCTTTTCTCTCCTGCCTGCTGCTGCCTGTGCCCTCGCCTGGCATGGTACTGGCGCAAAAGCTGGTTGCGACCTTCCATTTAATGGATCTCAACCAGCTTTACACCCTGCTGTTTTGCCTGTGGTTTTTAACGCTTGGCGCTCTCGAATATTTCGTGATCCGCTTTATCTGGCGTCGCTGGTTTTCGCTGGCTGACTAAGCCGGTGAAATCCCGCATACCGTGAACCAGCGCTTCACACCACGCGGCGTAATCGTGTCCGCTTGACCACGGATGAAAACTCACCGGATAGCCTTTTTCACGTAGTACCTGCGAAAATTCCAGCGTGTTGCGATAAATACCGCCGTCCGGGCCTTTGGTTTCAAAGCGGCCAGCCTGCAACCAGAAGCGGACAGGATAACGCGGCGAATTCTGGTACTGACGCGTCAGCCAGCTGGCCTCCTCGTCTTTTGGCGCCCACCAGTACGAACCGGATAAACTCAGCACGTTACCGAACAGACGCGGATAGCGCAACGCGACCCAGGATGACGCCAGCCCGCCATAGCTGGAGCCCGCCAGCACCGTTTTTTGTCGTTGCGTAGTCACCCCCTGCTGACGCAGCCAGGGCAATAATTCATGCGCCATAAAGTCGGCAAAATCAGGGTTCGGCGGCAGCTCTTTCGCCCGTCTGGCGTGATCGAGCGTATCAATAAACACCACGTTTATCGGCGGCAGTTGATGGCGCGCGATCAGCCCATCCAGCACGCGATCGATATGGTAATCATCAAGATACGTTTTGCCGTCAAACAGCATCAGCGTCCAGCGTGCCGGTTGCGCGCTGTGTGGGCGATAAATCGCAATTTCACGACTGTTGCCCAGACGTTCGCTGAACAATGTTTTGCGCGTAAGCGAACCGTAACGAACAGGCTGCGCGGTAGCTTGCGCAGAGCAAAAGCGCGCGGGACTCAGATCGAGAAGGGAAAACTGATTCCAGCGATCGGCATACTTCTCGCCAAGCGTCAGCGGGTTAAGCGGATCTCTCTGCGCGCTGACCAGAATCGCCCGCCGCTGATCGCGCGGCGAACCGTTCACCAACGGAACATCCGGCGCCAGTTTGTACTGCATTACCGTATCCGCAGGCACCACATAGCTGCGGAACCAGACGTCGGAATCGCCCAGGCGGAACAGGGGATCGTGATCGCCTGCCGGAGAACCGAGAATAAAAACGTTCTGCTTCGCACCGCGCCACAGAAACGTAACCCGCTTATGGCTGTCGTCAACTGGCTCCACCAGCGGCGTGCCGTTGCGCTGTAGATCCTGCCAGAAATGGGCGGTTCCGGCTCCTGCCGCCAGCGCTTTTTCCAGTTGCTGCAAGGTTGGGCTGACGGGAGCGACGCGCTGTATTTTCGGCAGCGGCGTGGTCTCTTTCATCTGCCATGTAAACCGCCAGCGAGCGCCCTCATTACCGTGCAACACCAGCGAGGTGGCCTGTTGTACCGGCAAAGAAAACAACAGCTGATGCTCGCCATCGGCCGGGCCGCCTTCCAGTAAAGTACGGATGCGACGGTTCTGGCCGTCCAGCAAACGAGCATCGGTAATCCCCGACAGGGTGGCCGAAACATAATTTTCACTCAGCGCGGGAAGCACAAAGCAGATCTCGCCGCTGGCATCAAATTTCCCCTGCTGCTCTCCCTGAACGGAGGGCGTCGAACACGGCATCGCCTGAGCCGACATCGTCCCCAGCCCAATCACCAAACCACTCCATGCCATCTTCATTAACGGTGCTTTCCTGATGAAATTTGTTAACAACGCTAATGCAAATGGTAATGATTTGCAATAACATCTGTCGCGTTTAATGAGGATGGCAGTCCGGCATTTGTCTGACAGGACGACCGGACAATTTCAGGTATGGCATAGAAAAGGATGCTAAATGATATTTAAAAATAACAAGATAATGCAGCTCTGGGTTCTCAGTCTGGCGACCGTCAGTACGACGACGTTTGCCAAAACGCAGGAGGAGACCATTCTGGTGACGCAAGGCGTCAGCCAGGAACCCACTGCGCCGGTGAAGGGAATGGTGGCGACCAAAACCCTGTCGGCAACCAAAACCTCCGCGGAGCTGGTGAAAACGCCGCAGTCCGTCTCCGTCGTTACCCGCGACCAGATGGACGCGCTGGACGCCACCTCCGTCTCCCAGGCGCTACGCTACACCGCCGGGGCATTTACGGAGTATCGCGGCTCATCCAACCGTAACGATGAAGTGTTTGTACGCGGCTTCAGCTACGTTCCTAAATTCCTTGATGGTCTGAGCTTTGGCGCAACGGCGTCATCGCAAACCGGCACCGTTGATCCGTGGCTGCTGGAGCGGGTAGAGCTGGTACGCGGCCCGGCTTCGGTTCTGTTTGGCCAGGTGAACCCCGGCGGGCTTATCAGCATGACCAGCAAACGCCCCACCAGCGAACCGATTCATAAGGTTCAGTTCAGCACCGGTAATCGCGATCTGGCGGAAGGCGCATTTGATTTCGGCGGCCCGCTGAGCGATGACGGCCGGGTATTGTATCGCCTGAACGGGATCGCCCGCACTCAGCATAACCAGGTTGAAGACTATAAAGATTCGCGCGTCGCGATTGCTCCGGCTATCACCTGGTATCCAAACGATCAGACCCGTTTCACACTGCTGACCAGCTACCAGAAAGATCCCGATGCGGGCTACCGTAACTTCCTGCCTGCTTATGGCACCGTCACCAGCGCTAACGGAAAATATATTCCGCTCGATTTTAACGTCAGCGATCCTGATTACGATCAGTCATGGCGTGAGCAGACGATGGTGGGTTATGAGTTTGAACATCAGTTCAATGACATGATGACCTTCCGCCAGAATGCCCGCTATGCCAGCATCAAGCAAAAATACCGCTATCTGGTTTACTTCAACAGCAAACCGGAAAGCACGCTGCTCAGCCGTCGCGCCCAGCATGAGGAGCGCACGACCAATGAGTTTGGCATTGATAACCAACTGGAAGCACAGTTTGCGACCGCGCAGATGAACCATACGCTGCTCGGCGGGCTGGATTACAAGTCCAGCAACGACAAGCAACTGTTAATGCGCGGTTCCGGCTCGCAGTACGATATGGACTGGACGCACCCGGTTTATGGCGTAAACGTCGATGAAAGCACCTTCAGCCCCGCCAGCCACGAACAGCAGAACCTCGATCAGATGGGCCTCTATTTGCAGGATCAGATGAGCTGGAACAACTGGGAGCTGCTGCTCTCCGGGCGCTATGACTGGACGGAAGTTCGCACCACCGATTACATCAACAGTGAGAAAACGCAGCAGAACGACAACAAGTTCACCTGGCGTACCGGCTTGCTGTATGCCTTTGATTTCGGCCTCTCGCCATACATCAGCTACAGCACCTCGTATGAGCCTAATCTGCAAACCAACCGCGCGCCGGGCAGCGCGCCGTTTAAACCCACCACCGGTAAACAAACCGAAGTGGGCGTGAAGTATCAGCCGGTGGATAACACGCTGATGTCGCTGGCGTTATACGATCTCAAACAGAGCAATGTGTCCACTTACAACAGCACGCTGGGCTGGTTCGAAAACGCAGGGGAAGTGCGTTCCAAAGGCGTGGAAGCGGAAATTCACTCTTCACTGTGGGATAGCGTCAACCTGATTGGTTCGTATACCTACACGGATGCGGAAACCGTCAACACTACGGTAGCGGGTACGGAAGGGAAAACGCCTGCCCGTATTCCTGCCCACATGGCTTCCGCCTTCGCCAGTTATACCTTCCCCGGCGGCCCGCTGAAAAGCCTGACGACCGGCGTGGGCGTACGCTACATCGGCACCAGCTACGGCGATGCGAAAAACACCTTTAAAGTGCCGGCAGTGGATCTGTATGACGCGATGGTGAGCTACGAACTGGGAGAACTGAACAGCAGCCTGAAAGGCGCAGCCGTACAGTTTAATGTCAATAATATCGCCGATACGAAATACGTGGCCTCTTGCGCCAGCGACACCGCCTGCTTCTATGGCGTAGGTCGCACGGTTACGGCAACAGTGAGCTATTCCTGGTAAGAAAGATTCCCGGCAGCCAGGCGCTGCCGGGGAAACTCAGTGCGTACGGCTGTGATTCTCTTTACGGTAGGCACCCGGCGGCTGATTAAAGGTTCGGGTGAAGATCCGCGTAAAGGTCTGCTGCGAATCAAAACCGTACTTCAGGCAGATGTCATACACCCTTTGGTCGGTATCGCGTAAATCACGCGCCGCCAGCCGCAGCTTACGCTCCCGGATATAGCGCCCCAGACTCTCCCCTTTGTACTGCATAAACAGGCGTTGCAGATGCCATTTGGAGTACCCGGCGTGGCGGGCAATATCATCAATGCGCAACGGTTGATTTAAATTATCATCAATCCACTCGACAATAGTGTCGATTACCTGAGCGGAAATGGTCATCGTGCTCTCCCCCTCCGAAAAATGGTCGCTTATTCCCACCAGGCCGTAAACTGCTGGGTCGGATCGGCCAACATCACCGGTTCTCCCAGCGTCGGCGTCAGCAGACGGTAGCGTTTATGACGACTCGCCAGCGCCAGACGTTTATACGGATCGTCCCAGCTGTGTTTCGCCAGGACAAAACGCCCGGCATGACCGGGTAAAATCGCTTTTGCGCGCAGGTCCTGCGCCGCCTGCGCGGTCTCTTCCGGCATCATGTGAATGTATCGCCAGTCCCGGTCGTACTGACCGTTTTCCATGATGGCCAGATCGACTGAGCCGAACTGTTCTCCAATCGCCTTAAAATGCGGCCCGTAACCGGAGTCCCCGCTGTAATAAACCTTCTGTTCAGGCGTCTCAAACATAAAACTCGCCCACAGCGTCTGGTTACGTTTGAGCCCCCGACCAGAAAAATGGCGCGCGGGCAGGACGTGGATCAGCAGCGCGTCATCGATCCTGACGGACTGGTTCCAGTCGCGCTCGTCGATAATCCCGCCATTCATGCCCCAGTAGCGCAAATGCGATCCCACACCCAGCGGCGTAATGACTCGCTTAATCTTCGGCATCAGCGCTTTGATGGTGGCGTAGTCCAGATGGTCATAGTGATCGTGCGAGATGATCAGCAGGTCGATCTCCGGCATATTTTGCGCCGTCCAGGGGTAGTCTCCGGCAAAGGCTTTATTCAGAAACGAAAACGGCGCGGCATAGCTGCTGAATACCGGGTCGATCAGAATGCGTTTTCCCGCCAGTTGCAGATACCAGGAGGAATGGCCCAGCCAGATGAGCGTGTCCCGATCGCGCGGTACGCTGGCGAGATCGGTGTTTACCAGCGGCAACGGTTGGGCAGGCCGCGCGTTTTCACGTTTAGCGACCAGAAACTCCCACCATGCGGCGAGCATCCCCTTATCCCCGGTGTAACCGGGAGTGGGTAATTGATTATGAAACTGTCCATCACGATAGTGTGGAGACTGTTCCACCAGGCTCAGTTGAGCGCCCTGCGGCACCTGACCAAACCCGGCGTTAAGGACAAACGGCAGACTCGCTGTAGAAGCAATAAGCATAATAACAACCACACAAATTGTGAGACGCTTCATATCCTGATCCGAAAACGCGCCCCTTTCCGCTGGTTTGCGCGACTGTCACTTGATTATGAGTGAGTAAGCACTCATTATAGAAAGCGAAGGAATCTCGTCAAGATGATTTTCAATCTTTGACATTCACCGTTGCGGCGCTGCAAAGAGCGTGTTTCAATCATGTTTTTTACATCATTAAGGGTAAAGTGTAGTGGCTCGTCCGAAGAGTGAAGACAAAAAACTGGCGTTACTGGAAGCCGCAACAAAAGCGATCGCGCAATCCGGCATTGCCGCCTCCACCGCCGTCATTGCTCGCAACGCAGGTGTTGCTGAGGGAACATTGTTTCGCTATTTCGCGACAAAAGATGACTTAATCAACGAGCTTTATCTGCATTTGAAGCAGGATCTCTGCCAGTCGATGATGGCGAATCTGGACCGCTCAATCACCGACACCAGGACCATGACGCACTTTATCTGGAACAGCTACATCAACTGGGGTCTGAACAACACTAACGGGCACCGCACCATCCGCCAGCTTGCGGTTAGTGAGAAAATCACGAAAGAAACCGAGCAACTGGCAGACGATATGTTCCCGGAACTGCGCGATCTCTGCCATCGTTCGGTTCTGCCCATTTTCATGTCTGACGAATACCGCGCCTTTGGCGATGCCCTGTTCCTCACCCTGGCGGAAACCACGATGGAATTTGCCGCCCGCGATCCGGCCCACGCAAATGAGTACATCTCGCTGGGTTTTGAAGCGATGTGGCGCGCCCTCACCCGCGAGGAAAAATAATGGACGGCCAGACGCTGCATCGTTGTGCGAAACGCATCGCGCTCGAACTGCCTTTCACCGAACACTGCTGGCCGTTCGGCCCGGAGTTTGATGTCTTTAAAGTCGGCGGCAAGATATTCATGATCGTTTCAGAACAACGCGGCCGTCGGTTTGTGAACCTGAAGTCCGATCCACAGAAATCCCTGTTAAATCAGCAGATTTATCGCAGTATTGAACCCGGTTACCACATGAACAAAAAACACTGGATTTCCGTTTACGCAGGAGACGATATCACGCCGTCGCTGCTCGCCGACCTGATCGGCGACTCCTGGAATCTGGTGGTGGATGGTCTGGCTAAAAAAGATCAAAAGCGTCTGCGCCCCACCTGATTTATCGTTGATATCGATAAGTGTTTTCGCATTTTTCTCTCTTATCTTTTATGCGCTAACCCTGTACCCTGCTGGCACGAAAACGCACCCGCAGGGTATTAAAAAACATCAGGAGTATTTATGGATATCGTTTCTGTCGCCTTAAAACGCTACTCCACTAAGGCGTTCGATCCCAGCAAACAACTGACCGCAGACGAAGCGGAAAAACTCAAAACATTGCTGCAATATAGCCCTTCCAGCACCAACTCTCAGCCGTGGCATTTCATCGTCGCCAGCACCGAAGAAGGGAAAGCGCGCGTTGCGAAATCCGCCGCTGGTAATTTCGTGTTTAACGAGCGCAAAATGCTGGATGCTTCCCATGTCGTCGTGTTTTGCGCAAAAACCGCAATGGACGACGCCTGGCTGGATCGCGTTGTCGATCAGGAAGATGCTGATGGCCGTTTTGCCACGCCGGAAGCCAAAGCGGCAAATAACAAAGGCCGTCGCTTTTTCGCGGATCTGCACCGCCGCGACCTGAAAGATGACGATCAGTGGATGGCGAAACAGGTATACCTGAACGTTGGCAACTTCCTGCTGGGCGTCGCCGCGATGGGTCTGGACGCCGTACCGATTGAAGGCTTCGACGCCGCGGTTCTTGACGCTGAATTTGGCCTGAAAGAGAAAGGTTATACCAGCCTGGTCGTGGTGCCTGTCGGCCATCACAGCGTAGAAGATTTTAACGCTGCGCTGCCGAAATCCCGCCTGCCGCAGGAAACCACCCTGACGGAAGTCTGATTTCTTGTTATGCCGGATGGCGGCTGCGCCTTATCCGGCCTACAGAGCTGACGGAAGTCTGATTTCTTGTTATGCCGGATGGCGGCTGCGCCTTATCCGGCCTACGAAGCACGTGTTATTGTAGGCCCGGTAAGCGTAGCGCCACCGGGCCTTTTACTGCTTATCCAGCCACGCCAGCGCCTGTTCTCCGGCCTCATCCATCGGTAAATACACCAACAACCGGGAGCCGTTACGCGGTGCGGAATACCAGTACATCTGCTGCAAACTAAAACGCCCTAACCGGGGATGGAGAAAATTCTTCACCTGGTTTTCCACGCCACGCACTTCATAACGCTGATGCCATAACGCTTCAAACTCGGAAGATGCGGCGAAAAAGCGCGCCAGTTTATTTTCCCACCTCGGATCGCCACGGTGTTCCGCCATTGCCGCACGGAAATAAGAGACAAACGTCGGCAGCACGTCGCGGTTTTCTATGCGACTGCGCCAGGTTTCGTTGGTGAGGTAGAGGTAAATACAGTTGCGATCGTCATCCGGGATCGTGGCAAAATCCACGCCCATCAGCCGACAAAAACTCTCATTCCACGCCACAATATCAAAATTAGGTTTCTGAATGCTGGCTGGCTGCGGCATCAGGCTATCAAGCATACGGCGGGTTCCCGCACTGATCCCCTCGCACACGGTGATCTGCGTCGATTCCGGCGGCGTCAGCCCGGCCAGTACAAACAGGTGTCGGGTTTCCAGCGGGCTGCATTGCAGCGCATTCGCAACGCCAACCAGTACCGACTCAGAGGGATTCACCTCCCGCCCCTGTTCCAGCCAGGTGTACCAGGTCACGCCAACTTCCGCCAGCATCGCCACCTCTTCGCGGCGCAGACCGGGCGTTCGCCGCCGACCGACGCGCGGCAGCCCCATACGTTGCGGATCGAGGCTTTCCCGCCGGGCGCGTAAAAATGCGCCGAGCTGCTTCCGGTTGTCTGCGGGTTGCATCACCGTGGGCTCACGTCGCGTCATCACCGTCATATTACCTCCAGCATGGTAGTACCAATACCAGTATAACCAGGAACTGGTACCCGTTTAATTCTTCAGTAATGCTACGTCCATCTGTTGAATGACGCAATGGAGTTACCATGAATACGTCAGTCGTTTCACTCAGTCGCACCGGGCTATCGCTCTTGCTGACAGGCCAAATGCTGCCGCTTATTGATACATCGATTACCAACGTCGCCCTGGAGTCCATTACCCGCTCTTTGCAGGCGACAACGACGCAACTGGAGTTAATTGTCGCCCTCTATGGGATAACGTTCGCGGTCTGTCTGGCGCTGGGGAGCAAGCTCGGCGATAACTACGGTCGCCGCCGCCTGTTTATGTGGGGAGTCGCATTCTTTGGCGTCGCCTCCCTGTTCTGCGGTCTGGCGAACTCTATTCACATGCTGCTGGGCGCCCGTATTTTGCAGGGGGCTGGCGCAGCGTTGATCGTGCCGCAAATTCTCGCCACGCTTCACGTCACGCTAAAAGGAAGCGCGCACGCAAAGGCCATCAGTTTGTATGGCGGTATTGGCGGCATTGCCTTTATCGTCGGCCAAATGGGCGGTGGCTGGCTGGTCTCGGCGGATATCGCCGGGCTTGGCTGGCGCAACGCATTTTTTATTAATGTCCCGGTCTGCCTTCTGGTACTGGCATTCAGCCGCCGCTACGTTCCCGAAACGGCCAGCGGAACCCGCGCCGACATCGACTGGTTGGGCACCGTCTGTCTGGCCGCCATCCTCTGCTGCCTGCTTTTTCCTATGGCGCTGGGGCCAGAAACCGGCTGGCCCTGGCAGGCTCAGGCGGCGCTATTTGCCATTCTCCCGCTGGGATGGTGGATGCGTAAAAATGCGCTCCGGCAGGAGCTGCGCCACCAGCACCCGCTTCTGCCGCCGCGCCTGTTACGGCTGACCAGCATCCGTTTCGGCATTCTGATCGCATTGCTGTTTTTTAGCGCATGGTCGGGTTTTATGTTCTGTATGGCGCTGACTCTGCAAATGGGTCTGGGGATGGCGCCGTGGGAATCCGGTAACAGCTTTATCGCCCTCGGCGCGGCCTATTTCATCTCGGCCTGCTACGCACCGCGATTGATTGCGCGCTACAGCATGGGGCGCATTCTGTTGATGGGTCTGGCGATCCAGATAGTCGGCTTAGCCGGGTTAATGATGACCTTCTGGCATTCGGGCATGCAAACATCCACCTTCGCGCTGGCGCCGGCAACGGCCCTGATAGGTTATGGACAGGCGCTGATCGTGAACAGCTTTTATCGTATCGGCATGCGCGATATCAGCACGCAGGATGCCGGAGCTGGAAGCGCTATTTTAAGCACGTTGCAGCAAGCCACATTGGGGCTTGGCCCGGCGGTGCTGGGGGCGTTATTTTTGCATCTGCAACACAATAGTCACGGCGATTATACGCAGTCGGTGATCGGTTTTCTGGCCGTCGAAGCCGCCATGATGCTCAGTCTGGTTCTGGCGACATTATGGTTTCGCCGCGCATTGAATATCAATGCAACCCGCCCCTGTATGGCGTCAAAATAGCAAACCTGCGCCGCGCAATTTGCATAATATCCGCACAGCGGTCATCATAGACCGCTGTTTATAAAGGAGACGTTATGCAGGAATTAATATCTCAGGTAGAAGAACTCGGGATCGAAATGAATCACACCACCTCGCTGGTGATGATTTTTGGCATTATTTTTCTCACTGCCATCATTGTGCATATTATTTTGCATTGGGTGGTGCTGCGAGCCTTTGAAAAGCGCGCCAGCGCCAGTTCACGCCTGTGGCTGCAAATCATTACCCAGAATAAATTATTTCACCGCCTGGCGTTTACGCTCCAGGGGATTATCGTCAATATTCAGGCTGTGCTCTGGCTACAAAAGGGGACTGAGGCGGCTGAGATATTAACCACCTGCGCACAACTGTGGATCATGATGTATGCCCTGTTGTCCGTCTTTTCGTTACTGGATGTTATTCTCAACCTGTCGCAAAAATTCCCGGCGGCCTCTCAGCTTCCGCTGAAAGGGATATTCCAGGGCATCAAACTCATCGGCGCCATTATCATCGGTATTTTGATGATCTCCCTGCTGATAGGTCAGTCTCCGGCCATTCTCATTAGCGGTCTCGGCGCGATGGCCGCCGTCTTAATGCTGGTGTTTAAAGACCCCATTCTCGGTCTGGTCGCGGGTATACAGCTTTCAGCGAACGATATGTTGAAGCTTGGCGACTGGCTGGAAATGCCGAAATACGGCGCGGACGGCGCGGTGATCGATATCGGCTTAACCACCGTGAAAGTGCGCAACTGGGATAATACCATTACCACCATCCCCACCTGGTCCCTGGTTTCGGACTCTTTCAAAAACTGGAGCGGCATGTCCGCCTCTGGCGGTCGCCGAATTAAACGCAGCATCAGTATCGACGCCACCAGCATTCATTTTCTTGATGAGGATGAGCAGCAGCGTTTATATAAAGCGCATTTGTTAAAGCCCTATTTAACCACCCGTCATCAGGAAATCCAGGAATGGAACCAACAGCAGACTGCGCCGGAATCCGTACTCAATCATCGTCGAATGACCAATATTGGCACTTTCCGCGCCTACCTGAATGAATATTTACGCCACCATCCGCGTATCCGCAAAGATATGACCATGATGGTACGCCAGCTTGCGCCGGACGATCAGGGTTTACCCATTGAGATTTACGCGTTTACCAATACCGTGGTGTGGCTGGAATATGAAAGTATTCAGGCCGATATTTTCGACCACATTTTTGCCGTGGTCGAAGAGTTTGGCTTACGGATTCACCAGTCCCCTACAGGAAACGATATTCGCGCGCTGTCCGGGGCGTTTCAGCGCTAATATCAGGTACTGGCGCGGGAAATATAGCGCCAGTCCATCATCACCCTTTCGGTTGACGCATCCGGGTGTTCAATCCGGTTCAGCAGCAGCCCGACCGCTTTACGGCCAATATCGCGGGAAGGCTGCTCGATAGTGGTCAGTTGCGGGGAGACCATCTCCGCCAGCTCCGTACCGTCAAAACCCACGACGGCGATATCCTGCGGGATGCGCAATCCGGCGTTGGCAATGGCGCGCATGGCGCCTGCCGCCAGGGTATCCGATACCGCAAAAACCGCATCCGGGCGCGTTTCTGCCGCCAGCAAAACGTCCATCGCCGCCATTCCGGCGCTGGAACTCAGTTCGCTGGCATACTCTACCGCCTGATAATCCAGAGACCAGGCATGAAGCGCCGCCTTATACCCCCGTTCCCTCAGACGCGCATATTTATAGCTTAAGTCATGGTTGATCAGCGCAATCCGCTGATACCCCTTTTCGACCAGATGGGAGATGACCGACTGTGCGGCATCAACGTCATTGATCCCCACACAGGAGACCGCGCCTTTATCGGCGTATTCCGCGCACTGCACCCACGGCGCATCGCCGATCATGGTGGTCAGCTCCGGTAATTTTGAAAACGCGTCCATAGTGATAATGCCATCGACAATTTTCCCCGAGAGCAGTTTCAGCGCCGATTTTGAACGCGCCATATCCGAGCCTGAATTACACAGCAGAATGCGATACCCGTTTTTCTCCGCCTCTTCTTCAATGCCCTTCACCACTTCTGCGCAAAAAGGGTTCGCAATATTTGAAACCATCACCAGAATCATTGAACTGCGCGCGGTGCGAAGCTGGCGCGCCAGCAGGTTGGGCTGATAGTTACTTTCCTTGATGGCTTGCAGCACGCGCTCGCGGTTTTTGGCTTTGACGGTATCACTGTTATTGAGCACGCGTGATACCGTCGCCACCGACACACCGGCGAGCTGGGCGATTTTTTGAATAGACATAACGGCGACACATCCTGCGGTTTGCGCTTTGTGTTGAGGCTACCATAAAATCGCCCTCCGGCGAACCGGGCGAAGGTTTACCGCATCACGCTCACCCACCGCTGGTGTTGATGGCTTTTCACAATGGCGTCAATGATATACATCACGTCAGCACCGTCCGCGAACGAGGCAAAACGACGCACCTCCGGCGCGGGCATTTTTCCTGCCTGCACCGCAAGATAAAACTGCTGCATCATGTTTTTAAAGGCATCCGGCCAGCCCTCAATATGCCCACCGGGAAAGTGCGCGCTGCCAGCCACATCCGCGTTCATTAATCCGGGGTCGTCCGTCAGGATCTGATTCGCCTGCTGCCGGTGGCCGATCCACAACTGCTGCGGCACTTCCTGATCCCAGGCCAGCGAACAGTGACTGCCGTTAATCTCAAATGTCAGCTGGTTTTTCCGCCCGGCGCTCACCTGTGAAACGCTGAAACAGCCTTTGCTGCCGTCATCAAAACGCACCAGTACCGCGCCTCTGTCTTCCGTACTGACCGGTTTATCTACCCACTGGCGCTCCGTGAGCGGCTGAGTAAACGTCGAGTTCCCTTCCACGCTGGCCTTACGCGTTGGCCAGACCGTGGCGAGATCCGCCATCACCTCCACAATCCGCTTTCCGGTAACAAACTGCACCGTGTCGCACCAGTGTGAACCGATATCCGCCACCGCGCGTGAGCCCCCGCCAAGCGCAGGGTCTACGCGCCAGTTATAGTCGGTTTCCAGCAGCATCCAGTCCTGCAAATAACTGCCCTGCACGGAAAACTGCCGCCCGACGCTCCCGGCGCGTACCATGCTGGCGGCCTGCTGCACCATCGCAAACTGCCGGTAGACAAAACTCACGCCATGCACCACCCCCGCCTGCTCCGCCAGCGCGGCCAGTTCACGCGCTTCATCCGGCGTCATGCAGAGCGGTTTTTCGGAGAACACAGACAACCCCGCCCGCAACGCCTGGCGATTGATGTCGGCATGAAGGTGGTTTGGCGTGCAGTTGTGTACCACCTGCAATCCCGGATGCGCCAGTAATGCCTCCACGCTGCCGTAAGCGTGCGGAACGTTTAGCGCCCGGGCTTTCTCCTGCGCCTTCTCCAGCGAACTGTCGCAAAGCGCAACCACCGATACGTTTCCCGGTCGGCGCAAGGCTTCAATATGCGCAGGGCCAATAAACCCGGTTCCGATAATGCCAACCTGAATCATTTACGTACCTCATCACCCGCAGCGAAATCATCAAACGCATGCTCCGAAACCGGAATAATATGACGGCGAATAAATTCACTGCCCTCACGCGCGCCGGTGGCGGCTTCTTTCAGGCAGCACTCCCACTCCAGTACCGCCCAGCCGGGGTAATCATATTGGGCGAACTTGCTGAACAGCGTTTTGAAATCCACCTGTCCGTCGCCCGGCGAACGAAACCGCCCGGCCCGTTCAATCCAGGGTTGATACCCGCCGTATACGCCGCTACGGCTGCTGGCGCGATACTCGGCATCTTTCACATGAAACGCTTTAATGCGCGAGTGGTACACATCCACAAAGCCCAGATAATCCATCTGTTGCAGCAGCAGGTGGCTGGGATCGTACAGAATATGGCAACGCGGATGATCGTCGACCAGTGCTAAAAAACGCTCGAACGTGACGCCATCGTGCAAATCTTCGCTGGGGTGAATCTCATAACACACGTCCACGCCATGCTCATCAAAGCAGTCGAGAATCGGTCGCCAGCGGCGCGCCAGTTCGCTGAACGCCTCGTCAAAACGCTGACGATTATGCGGCGGCCAGGGGTAAAAATAGGGCCAGGCGAGCGAACCTGAGAAGGTGGCATGTGCGGTCAGCCCCAGTTTTTGCGAAGCGGCGGCAGCCTGTTGCAACGTCTGCGTCGCCCATGCCTGTCGCGCCTGCGGGTTTCCGCGCACCGACGGCGGCGCAAAACCGGCAAACGCCTCATCATAGGCCGGGTGTACCGCAATCAGTTGACCTTCAAGATGGGTCGATAATTCACTGATGACCAGGCCGTGATCCGCCAGCATCCCGCGAATATCATCACAGTAGGTCTGGCTCACGGCGGCCTGTTCAACATCAAACAACGCTTTATGATTGCAGGGGATCTGCAAGGCCTTATAACCCAGCCCTGCCGCCCAACCGGCCAGCCCTTCCAGCGTATTAAACGGGGGTTGCCCCCCGATAAACTGCGCCAGAAAAATACCCGGTCCCTTAATGGTTCTCATAACCCCTCCTGAAAATTACGCCTGCTCTTTTTCGTCATACTTGAAAGCGAAAAGGAAAATCGCGGCAATCACCGCAGCGGCCACTGCCGGGAGCCACCAGAACGTCACCCAGGCCTGGGGAACCGCCTGCCCCGCCACCAGGCGGTTGTACAGCGCGCCGGAAATCTGCGAGCCGAGCAGCATACCGATGCCATAGGTAAACATGACGATCATACTTTGCGCCTGCCCTTTCACCTTTTCTCCGGCAATGCGGTCGGTATAGATAAAACCCACCACAAAGAAAAAGTCATAGCACACGCCATGAAGCAAAATACCGAGATAGAGCAGGAAGCGCCCCTCTTCGCTGATGCCGAGCGCAAAGAAGGCATAACGGACAAACCAGGCGCACATCCCGATCAGCAGCATGTATTTCACCCCCAGACGGCGGAACAGGAAGGGGATCACCAGCATAAAGACGATTTCGGACATCTGGCCGAATGACATCGCGGTGCTGACATCGCCCACGCCAGCATCCGCCAGGAACGAGGCGGTATAGGCGTAGTAAGTTCCCAGCGGCACGGAGATTAACGTCGCGCAAAGCGAGAACACAAAGAAGTGGCGGGTCTTGAGTAATGCAAACGCATCAGCGCAAAAAAGATCGCGTATCTTCACCGGCAACCCCTTCGCTGGCGCAGGGGTGTGCGGCAGCGTCAGGCTGTAGAGCGCCAGAATCACAGAGCAGAGCGCGGCAAGCGTGAAGATCCCGGTGGTGTCGGAAATCCCCGTCACGCCGATAAAAATACCGGCCACAATCCAGCCAATCGTGCCGAACACGCGTACAACCGGGAAGGTTTTATCTTTATCTGACAGGCTATGAAAGGCGATGTTGTTGGTCAGCGCCAGCGTTGGCATGTAGCACAGCGTATAGCCAAACAGCAGCCCGATGAGCAATGCCCCGTTTTGCGCCACCAGCGCCTGCGGCACAAACCACAGAATCGCCGCCCCCACCACATGCATCACCGCCATCACTTTTTGCGACGCAAAGAAGCGATCCACCAGCATCCCCAGTACAAACGGCGACAGGATGGAGGCGATCGGCCCGGCGGAAAACGCATCGCCAATCAGCAGCGACATGTTGTACTGGGTCATCACCAGCCCCAGCGTCACCGACCAGCTCCCCCAGATGAAGAACTGTAAGAACATCATTAACGACAGTCTCGGCACCAGCAGCCGGTACTGTACGGTCTGTTTTCCACTACTTTCGGTTGTCGACACCATTTTTTTGCCTCACCTTTAAAAAGTAATCGATTACAAATAAACTCAAAATGAAAAGTAATCGATTACAAAACAAAGATCCTGCGGATCAAATAAGAATTGCGAGGAGAGTCACGATAAAGGTGAAGTGTGGCGCGGCGCGCGATATTGCGGGTGGCGGCTGTGCAGGCCCGGTAAGCGCAACGCCACCGGGCAGCAGGATTAACGGGTTTTACGGCGCAGTAATTTAAAGGCAACGAACAGGAACAGTATCCATACCGGCAGCAATATCGCCGACATGCGCATATCGTCAATGGTACACATCAGAACCAGAATCATCGCCAGAAAAGCAATGCACAGGTAGTTCCCGGCAGGGTACAGCAACGCCCTGAACTGCGTGTCGCGACCTTTGCGCCGCATCGCCGCGCGAAAACGCAGGTGCGCCAGGCAGATCATAATCCAGTTCAGCAGCAGCGTGGCGACCACCAGCGCCATCAGTAAGCCAAAGGCTTTCTGCGGCAGCAGATAGTTGATGAGTACCACCAGCGAGGTGATAGCGCCAGAGAGCACCAACGAGTTCACCGGTACGCCACGGCGACTGACGCGGGTTAAAAACTTCGGCGCATTTCCCTGAACGGAAAGACCGAACAGCATACGGCTGTTGGAATAGACGCCGCTGTTATAAACCGACAGCGAGGCCACCAGAATGACAAAGTTCAGCGCAGAAGCCACCACGTTACTGTCGAGATTATGGAAAATCATCACGAACGGGCTGCTGTTGGATTGCACTTCCACCCACGGATAAAGCGCTAACAGCACCACCAGCGAACCGATATAAAACAGCAGAATACGGTAAACCACCTGATTCACCGCTTTTGGAATGCTTTTATGCGGATCGCGCGCTTCAGCGGCGGTGATCCCAATAAGCTCAAGCCCACCAAAAGAGAACATGATCACCGCCAGAGAGAGGATCAGCCCGTTCCAGCCGGTAGCGAAAAAGCCGTTGTAGCGCCAGAGATTCTCGATACTGGCATGTTCTCCCCCGTTACCAGAAAAGAGCATCCACAGGCCAAAGCCGATCATGCCGATAATCGCCAGCACTTTGATTAGCGCAAACCAGAACTCCGTTTCACCGTACAGGCGCACGTTCACGAGGTTAACGGCGTTGATGATAATGAAGAACGCGGCGGCCCAGATCCAGGTTGGAACATCGGGAAGCCAGTATTGCATATAGATACCGGCGGCGGTCAGTTCCGCCATCCCGACCAGTACGAACATGACCCAGTAGTTCCAGCCGGAAAGAAAACCGGCGAAGGGGCCCCAGTATCTGTATGCAAAGTGCGCGAAAGAGCCGGAAACGGGTTCTTCAACCACCATTTCACCCAGTTGGCGCATGATGAGGAAAGCGATAATTCCGGCGACGCCGTAACCCAGCAGAACCGCCGGGCCAGCCATTTGAATGGCGGGGCCAATCCCCAGAAACAGACCTGTACCAATTGCGCCGCCCAGCGCAATCAATTGAATATGGCGGTTTTGCAACCCCCGTTGAAGCGTCGGCTCTCCGTTCGACGCAGCATCAGGCAAACTGTTGCCAGATGCAGTTGACGCGTTTTTCACGCCCTACCCCTGTATCGTTTTTATTGAAGGGGCACCTTTTAACATTTCGCTATAGTTGCCGCAAGGCACAATCCTCAGGGATGCGCCAGGCATCCCTGCCTGACGCCCCGAGGCAACGCTATTTATTATTTGTTCAGATCAATACGCACCACGCTGTCTGGCGCATCAGTCGAGTGATCTTTATTGAATTTCTGTTTCACCGTGACATACAGCGTCTGACCATCGGCGGACAGCAGCAGGCTGTTTGGATTCGGCGGCAGATCCCAGGATTTCTTCACGCTGTAATCCGTCGCGTTGAGGCTGAGCAACTTCCCGGACTCACGCTGAGAAATATAAAGTTCATTGCGTTTCGGGTTGAATTTCACCGATAAGGAATCGCCCACATCCAACTGTTTGATGAGTTTGCCCGTATGGATATCCAGCACCAGCGTGGTTTTCGCTTTGGAGTTGTCGGTAACAAACAGGCGACCGGTTTGCGTATCTTCCGCCATATTCAGCAGCAGCGCCGGTTTATCACCCAGCGGTTTCCAGCGTTTTTCTACGCGCTGCGTGCGAGGATTGATAACCAGAATTTCACCGCCGCCATTCGCGGCATAGATACGCTGCGTGCTGTCAGAGTAGTGCAGACCGGTCATCCATTTACCGGTATTTTTGATGCGGGTTTTCAGCTTCAGGGTGTCGGCATCGACGACCCAGATCACCGCCGGATCGGCAACGGCGCCGATATACAGCAGGCCGTTATGCAGCAGAACCTGACGCACGCCGTACGGGAATCCTTCCGGGTTACGTTCCGGGAAGAGCACACGGTTTTTCACTTTGCCGTCGGCGGTATTCAGCGCGCTCACGCCGCCATCCAGCGAATTGGTGACATAGACGGTTTTACCGTCTGGCGAAATCGCCATACCGAAGTTTTTCAGGTCAGTGTGGCTGGCGCCAATGGTTTTCAGCGTCTTCGGGTCCAGTTTGTAGACCACCCCGCCCTGCACATCTTTAAAACCTTCGGCGCTGGCAACGTAAAGCGCATCGCCTGACGGGCTTAACGCCATTTCATACAGTCCATCGGCTAAATCACGTTTCTGAACATCGGTCGCAACGGCTGGCGCAGTCGGCGTTGCCTGCGGCGCAACGGGGGTTGAAGAACCGGAAGTGGCCGCACAACCACTTAATGCAACGGCAATCAGCAGAGCCAACGCGGATGTTGTCTTTTTCATTTTGGAAATCCTTACCTGGGTAATGTGAACCATGTGAAAAAAGCCTGATAACGTCCTTTGCACGCGGCAGTGACGTGATGAACCATCCGTGTAGAGAGGGAAAGTCTTACGAACCGTAAGCGCATTCGCCGCCAGGCCATTAAATAATAAAGAGAATGAGAACTATACTTATTCTCTTTAGCGAAGCAAGAATAATTCACCCGAAAGACGAAATTTCAAAACGGTGGTTTGAAGTACAAGCCAGATGGGCATACCAGGGCACGTCGTATAATTTTCATGAATTGTTCTGGACGAAAAGGCTTCACACACCACAGAATATGTTTTAATTTTTTTTCTATATTTTCAAACGCGTGAGTCGGATCTACTATCTGTCACTCGTTTTTGAGTCACGTCGGGCATCGGCTGTCATGAATAAAATCATTAAACGGTTAGAGATCGTCAAAAGCGCCATCGAACTTGAGGATGAGGAGATCATCCATCAGCAACTTGCGCACCTGAAAGACGCCTCTCTGGATGCGGCCATCGGCACCATTGCCCTGGCGATCGAGGAGCGACGTTTCGGCGACGCGATGCGTGAAATTGCCGCCTGGTTACAGTCCCAGCGCGCCGTCTCGACGTGGCAGGACCCCGGCATCGCCGCCAGCAAGCTGGAACTGAAAGCGCTCGAAACGCAGCTACGCGAGCTGATCGACAAACGCAATGCCCGCATCCAGATCCTCGACGACTTCAACGATTTGTATCACTTGCGCCTTGGCCCGCTCATGGGCCGTATTCTGGAGCTGCGCAAACAGCTGGCCGCCAGCGCGCAGCGTAGGCAAGAGGCCGAACTCAGACGACGTGAAAAGGACTATCAGTCCTGCCAGCAGTATATTTCTCAGGCTATCGATCAGTTAGTGAAGCTTAAACAGCACTGGGTAAGCCTTAGCTCAACCTCCCGGGAAGCGGTGGAAACCAGAGAGCGTATTCAGCAGCAGACGGAACTTATCACCTCCCTGCTGGCGGAAATTCGCGAGCTGGAGAATGATTTCTCGCGTCAGGATGACAGCGCAACCCGGCAGGCGCGTGAAGAGGCCGATCACGAATATGAGGAATATCAGGAGCAGCATCAGGATGCGCAGCACCGCTATGCGCGCGATCAGCGCCTCTCTGCTGATGAACGTAATGAGCTTAAACGCCTGTGGCGCCAGGCCAGCCGACTCTGCCACCCGGACGTGGTCGCCGATGAGCTGAAAGAAAAAGCGCACCAGATGATGGTTCAACTTAACCAGGCCAGGCAGAATGCCGACCTGGCCACGATCCGTTCGCTACTTACCCAGTTGCAAAGCGGTCTGGAGCCGATGATGGCGAGCGACAGGCTGAACAATCTTGCCCATCTGCGCAGTAAGATAGAGCAACTCAGAACGCAAATTAACGCCCTGCTCAAAGAGATAAGCGAGCTGGAAACGGAGAACGCCTGGCGTCTTGCCACATCCGTAACCGACAAAGAAGCGTACTTTGCCGAGCAGGAGCGCGCATTAGCGGAAATTCGCGATACGCTGGAAGTTCAGGTAAAACATGCGGAACAAGAGATCCTCGCCGGGTAAGGCGGAGCGTCAGGGAGGCTGCTCACAACATCATCATGACCACCCTTTACCCTTTATAGCCGTCGAACTTTATTGCCCATTAAAAAACTAATGATGATTCTTTCGATCTCTGCTTCTTCACGCGAATTTTTAAAATCAAAACGGCAGGAGACCTGATAACAGGAATACAGCTTATTCTCTGAATCAAATTCATTGACCATCACCACATCCACCACTTTTAAGTCGAGTTGCAAATAGCCGAATTGTTCAAAATCCAGAGACGCGCCTTTTATGACGGCATCTTTATAGAGAAAACGCGTATTCGCATCCTGCGCAATTAATGCGCATCCCCCCCTGGACATATTTTTAATTTTGAAAGAATAATTCTCTCCATTTTTATATCGTCCAAAGCAGTTGAAACTGTGTCCCTTCAGGAAGGAGAAGCGCTGATGCTGGCGTCGTTGTATAAGAAAGACCATCTCGGGAATGAAATACGCCAGCGCATTCTCCATGCCGTCTGACATTTCCTGATCAATTCTGGCGTTAAATTTTATAATTCCATTTTCACTATGGAGAATAAACGTTTGGATCTTTTTGGTGACAATATCCTTATGGTGAGGGATAACAAAATGTTCAAAATCAACTTTTTCCAGCTGCGTGACCACACTAGTGTTGGCATATTTAAGCTCTAGTTTAGTCTTCTTTAGTAGCTCTTCACGGAAAACAGCGATAATTTCAAACTTGTTATCCTTCATCAATCCAAAACTCATCAGCAAGTCCTTATTTTTTATTCGAGATACATCTCATTCTCGTTTATGTGAAAAACGCAAAATCGTCCCCCATCCCTAGCTTTTGATTACCATAATGGATTCCAGATCAAATAATTCGTGAGAAATTAAGTTTTTAACTATTTTTGCCGTTTTATTGATACATAAAAACATTCATAAATGATTAAAGTTAGCGTAACTTATGTGCTACACAATACAAATTTAACTCAAAATTATAACAATTTGGAATAACATCGCTGCTCGCGCCGCGATTCTGAAATAAAAAAAGAGGGATTGCAATATAAACTAAAGGAGTAGACTGTCGGATTTTTTCATTATGCGTGGAATTTACACTGCGGCATCGTCTTTAATATTGAAGAAGATCTGGAGAACAAAAATGTAACGTCAGGAGGGAAAAAATAATAATGAACCTGAGCAGAAACACTTAAAATAAATTAACCTGTTAAGGCTTACTTTCTTTGCGGCGATAAAGACAAAATATTCACCACGCAACAGTAATAACTTGATTTTAAAAGATAAACATAATTCACCGTTCAATACGCTATGGCATCTCATCCGGCCCATGAAGCGTACTCCACGGGCCGGACGACTGGCGCAGCAGGTATAACGTTATGAGCGCTTATGTTGATGCGTGCGCAACCACATCAGTTTATACGCCGCCGGAATGATAAATAGCGACAGCAGCGGCGCGGTGATCATACCGCCAATCATCGGCGCGGCAATACGGCTCATCACTTCTGAACCCGCCCCGGTTCCCCATAAAATAGGTAACAGACCGGCGATAATCACCGCCACGGTCATGGCCTTTGGCCGCACGCGAAGAACCGCACCGTGGTACAGCGCCTCATCAAGTTTCTCTACCGTAAAGGTTTGTGGATTATCCAGAGACGGCTCCGCTTCAATCGCATGACGCAAGTACATCAGCATGACCACGCCAAACTCTGCGGCGACGCCTGCCAGCGCGATGAATCCTGTTCCGGTGGCAACGGACAAATGAAAGCCCATCCAGTACAGGAACCAGATCCCGCCGACCAGGGCGAAAGGAACGCTGGTAATGATCAGCAGCGCTTCCCCCACCCGACGAAACGCCAGATACAGCAGAACGAAAATAATCATCAGCGTCATCGGCACCATCAGCTTCAGCTTATGGCTGGCGCGTTCAAGCAGCTCAAACTGCCCGGAAAACGCCACGCTGGTTCCCGGTTTCAACTGCACCTTTTCCGCGATCGCTTTTTTCAGGTCGTTAACTACCGACACCATGTCACGATCGCGCGCATCAATATAGATCCAGCTTGCAGGCCGGGCATTTTCGGTTTTCAACATCGACGGCCCTGCCGCAATCTTCACGTCCGCCACATCCGCCAGGGTAATTTGCTGCTGCATTGGCGTCAGAATCGGCAGTTGACGTAAGGTTTCCGGGCTGTCGCGATAGCGCTGCGGGTAGCGCAGATTAATGGGATAACGCGCAATCCCTTCCACGGTTTCGCTTACCATCGCCCCACCGACTGCGGAGGTAATAAACAGTTGTACATCACCGACGGTCATCCCGTAACGGGCGGCTTTTTCACGATGAATGTCGATATTGAGGTAACGGCCTCCTTCCAGCCGTTCCGCCAGCGCCGATGCAACGCCCGGTACGGTTCTGGCAACCTCTTCGATCTGCTCCGCCGTGGCATCAATATCAGCCAGCACGGTGCCGGACACTTTAATACCGATCGGGCTTTTTATTCCGGTAGACAACATGTCGATTCGGTTACGGATTGGCGGCACCCACAGATTCGCCAGCCCCGGTAAGCGCACCGTTTTATCCAGTTCTTCGATGATTTTGTCCATCGTCATTCCCGGTCGCCACTGATCCTGCGGTTTCAGTTGGATCGTCGTTTCCACCATCTCCAGCGGCGCAGAGTCGGTGGCCGTTTCCGCCTTGCCGGTTTTGCCGAACACGCGCGCCACTTCCGGCACCGTCATGATCAGCTTATCGGTTTTTTGCAGCATATCCGCCGCCTGCGCCGCCGAAATCCCCGGTAGCGTGGAAGGCATATACAGCAGATCGCCCTCGTTAATTTGCGGTAAGAACTCCCCGCCCACTTTATTAAGCGGCCAGATGACCGTCAGGATCGAAAGTACCGCCACCAGCAGCGTGGTCTTCGGCCAGTGCAGCACTTTCAACAGCAGCGGGTGATAAATGCGGATCAAAAAGCGGTTAAGCGGATTACTGCTCTCTGCCGGGATCTTGCCGCGAATCCAGTAGCCCATCAGGATCGGGATCACCACGATCGCCAGGAAGGCCGCCCCTGCCATCGCATAGGTTTTAGTGAATGCCAGCGGGCCGAACAGGCGTCCTTCCTGCCCTTCGAGGGTAAAAATCGGGATGAACGACAGGGTAATAATCAGCAGACTGATAAACAGCGCCGGGCCCACTTCCACCGAGGCGTTCGTGATAACCTTCCAGCGCGTTTCGTTATCCAGCGGGTCGCCGGGATGCTGGTGCGCCCACTCCTCCAGCCGCTTATGCGCGTTTTCGATCATCACAATCGCGGCATCCACCATTGCCCCTACCGCAATGGCGATCCCGCCGAGCGACATTATATTGGCGTTCAGCCCCTGAAAATGCATCACGATAAAGGCAATACAGAGGCCCAGCGGCAACGAAATGATCGCCACCAGCGCAGAGCGGACATGCCACAGGAACAGCGCGCAGACCAGCGCAACCACAATAAACTCTTCGAGCAATTTGTAGCTGAGGTTATCAATAGCGCGGTCAATCAGCTGGCTGCGATCGTAGGTTGTCACGACGTCAACGCCTTCCGGCAGGCTGCTTTTCAGCGTTTCCAGCTTCGTCTTCACGGCGGAAATAACGTCCCGGGCGTTTTTACCGGAACGCAGGATCACCACCCCGCCCGCCACTTCGCCTTCGCCGTTCAGCTCAGCAATGCCCCGGCGCATTTCCGGGCCAATCTGTACGCGGGCGACATCGCGAAGGTACACCGGAACGCCGTTCTCACCGGATTTCAGCACAATGTTGTTGAAGTCATCGAGGGTCTGCAAATAGCCGCTGGCTCGCACCATGTATTCCGCTTCTGACAGTTCGACGGAGGAGCCCCCCGCCTCCTGGTTGGACATGTCCAGAGCCGACTTCACCTGCGCAAGGCTGATGCCATACTGCGTGAGTTTCATCGGGTCGATAACGACCTGGTACTCTTTCACCACGCCGCCGACCGAGGCCACTTCCGCCACATTCGGAATGGTTTTCAGCTCATACTTTAAAAACCAGTCCTGTAAAGAGCGCAGTTCCGCCAGATCGTGTTTACCGCTGCGATCCACCAGCGCATATTCAAATATCCAGCCGACGCCGGTGGCGTCTGGCCCCATTTCCGCGCTGACGCCCGCAGGCAGTTTCCCCTGCACCTGATTGAGGTACTCCAGCACGCGGGAACGCGCCCAGTAGGGATCGGTGCCATCTTCAAAAATGACGTACACGTAAGAATCGCCAAACTGCGAGAAACCGCGCACCGTCTTCGCGCCTGGCACTGACAGCATGGTGGTCGTCAATGGATAGGTCACCTGATTTTCAACAATCTGCGGCGCCTGTCCCGGATAGCTGGTTTTCACAATCACCTGCACGTCAGACAGGTCAGGCAGCGCATCAACCGGCGTGTTAATGATGGTCCAGGTTCCCCAGATGCTGAGGAACAGCGCCCCCATCACAACCAGAAAACGGTTCGCTACGGAGCGGCGGATAATCCATTCAATCATTTGTCATTCCCTCAATGTGAATGGGTCGCATGATCGGGCGCAGCAGATTGCGCCCGCATACGATCCAGCGCGCCGGAGATATTGGCTTCGGAGTCAATCAGGAACAGTCCGCTGGAGACCACTTTTTCACCTTCGGTAAGCCCGCCGCGAATCGCCGTCACGCCTTGTGATTCATGGAACACCGAGACCTGTTTCGGCACAAAGCGACCGTCGTTGTCGACAGCGATCACCCGCTGTTCCGTTCCGTTATCAATCAATGCCTTAGACGGGATTAGCAGCATCGGTTCGCTTTGCGTTTTCAGCTTCAGGTACGCATTCATTCCGGGCTTGAGCGCTTCATCCGGGTTATCAACCTGTAAGCGCAACTGGAGGGTTCGGGTGGTGGCGTCCACGCTTGGCAGAATCGCCCATTTACTGATGGTGAAGCGTTTATCCGGCCACGCGGGCACGGTAATATCGAACTGCGAGGCATCTTTAATCAGCCATGCGATGGATTCAGGAACGGCCGCGCTGATCCACACCGGGTCCATCCCCTGGATTTTCGCCACCACGTTATCTTTGGCGATATTCATCCCGGCGCGCAGATCGAACGCGGTGATCACCCCATCAATAGGCGCTTTCAGGGTAAAGCGGGTTTGAATTTTACGGGTCGAGACTAAGCGGCGGATATCCTCTTCCGGCATCCCGGCCAGACGCAGTCGTTCAAGAATGCCTTCCACCTGCGTTGCCGTACCGCCCGTTTCCCGCAGCAGTAAATATTCACTCTGGGCTTCAACCCAGTCAGGAATGGTCAGGTCGATCAGCGGCGTTCCTTTCTTAATTTTATCCCCCACCGTCAGCGGCCAGACTTTATCGATAAAGCCTGCGGAACGCGCCTGCACAATCACAAACTGGTATTCATTGAAACTGACGTTAGCCGGAAAAGTTTGCGCGTAGCGCAGCGGCCCACGGCGGACAGCCTCCGTCTTTAACCCTAAATTCTGCGTCTGTACCGGATCGATACGCACGCCTGGCGCAGAGGTCGTGTCTGACTCTTCGTCAGCGTATTTCGCCACCAGATCCATATCCATAAACGGCGATTTACCGGGCTTATCAAAGCGCGTATTCGGATACATGGGGTCATACCAGAACAGAACCTTACGGGCCTCCTTTTCGGAGGCAGGCGCAGTATCGACAGGCTGATGCGCAGACGCAAAATAAGCGTAAACGCCGACCGAGATAATCCCTCCGACGATCATACTGCCGAGAATAAGCGCGGTAGTTTTTATTTTTAAAGACGCCATAGTGACTTCCATTCGATCCATTTTCTGGATCAGTTACGCGGGAGATATGCCCGCGCTTCTGTAAACCCGGGCAAGAACAAAGAGACAGCGAATACGCTTTACTGGCTGACCTGAATATCGCGTAATAAAGAGAGATTGCCCTGCTGAACGAAAGTAAACGCCACTTTGTCGCCGGGTTTAATGTCACCGGAACGGGTTTCCGGGGTCAGGGTAAAGCGCATCGTCATCGCAGGCCAGTTGACCGCCGGAATAGGTTCATGATCGATAGTCACTTTTTTCGTGTCTTTGTCGATGGCTTTAACCACGCCGGTTGAATGAATCACCTGCTCCGGCTGCGCCGCTGACGCGTTATTCATCATCTCGCCGTGGTGATGTTCATTCGCCTGAACGCTAAATACCACGGCGGAGAACAGACCCAAAATCGCCGCTTTTACTGTATTGTTCATCATGCTTTCTCCTGAAAATAACGATAAATTTTTATTCCACCCAACCGCCGCCCAGCGCGGTGAACAGCGTAATTTCATTAGCCTGTCGGGCGTAATTCAGATCGAGTAACGTTTGCTGGGTTGAAAACAGAGAGCGCTCCGCATCCAGCACTTCGATATAGCTGACCGCGCCATGCTGATAGAGCGCTCTGGCGCGTTGCAGCGTAATACGCAGCGAGCTCAGATAACGCTGTTGCGCGGTTATCTGGTCGGTCAGGCTCTGGCGCAAAGCCAGCGCATCCGCCACCTCTTTAAACGCGGTCTGGATCTTCTGTTCATAATTCACAACCGATTGCTGCTGGCGAATTTCCGCCAGATCGAGGTTGGCCTGATTACGTCCGGCGTTAAAAATCGGCAGTTCCACTTTCGGGATAAAATTCCACATCCCGCTCGCGGCATTAAATAAACGGGAGAGATCGCTGCTGCTGCCGGACACCCCGCTGGTCAGGGTAATGGAGGGAAAAAAGGCCGCGCGCGCCGCGCCAATATTGGCATTCGCCGCCATCAACGAATGTTCAGCTTCCATAATATCCGGGCGCTGCAACAAGATTTGCGAGGAAAGCGACGGCGGGAGCGTCACGTTTTTAATATCTCCGCTATCGCGCGCCCTGTCATCCGGCAGCACAGAATAAGTGCCCAACAGCAATTGCAGCGCATTATTGGCCTGCGCCAGCTCGCCCTGTCGTTTCGCAATATCGCTGCGGGTGCTTTCAATCACGCCCCGCGCCTGTTCCAGCGCCAGCACGGTCGTGCTGCCGGTCAGCAACTGCTTTTCTACAAATGCGTAAGAGCGTGTATAGTTTTCCAGCGTTTCTTGTGCGATTTGCAACTGCGCGTACGCCAGCCGTTGATTAAAATAACTTTGCGCCACGTTTGAGATTAATAAGATATGCACTGCCCGGCGCGCTTCTTCGCTGGCAAAATAGTTCTGTCGGTCAGCCTCACTCATGTTTTTCAGCCGGCCAAAAAAGTCCAGATCAAAACTCAGATTCAGCCCGGCTTCATATTCGCGGGTACTGCTGCTGTCACCCTTTAATTTTCCTTCCCAGCTTCCGCTGGCATCGGAATTAAGCTGCGGATAACGATCGGCATCCGTCACCCGGTATTGCGCTCTGGCTTCCTGCACTTTCAGCGTCGCCATGCGCAAGTCACGGTTATTGCGTAACGCCTCGCCGATCAGCAACTTTACTTGCTCATCAACAAAAAAGGTTCGCCAGCCGGTCTCCTGATACCCCGCAGGCGCAGAAACCAGCGCATTCTGGCTCAGGGAGAATTGTTGCGGCACCGGCAACGCGGGCCGCTGATAGTCCGGCGCCAGCGAACAGCCCGTCAGAACAAGCATCACGCTGAGGGTAAGAAGCTTAAATTTGCGCATAGCGTTTCTCGTCCCAACGGGACTGATAACCATATAGTGAATGTGAATTTATGCCCTGTACCTTAACGAAGTGACTCTGTTCGGCCCGTGACAGGAAAATGACAAAGTTGTCATTTTCCCAATAACCGATTGCTATCCGATCCTGCTCCTCTAGAATTGAAAACCCGCCCAACCTTTGCGTGAAGGAAGACGTGATGAAGATTCTGATAGTCGAAGACGAGAAAAAAACCGGTGAATACCTGACCAAAGGTCTGACGGAAGCGGGCTTCGTGGTGGACCTGGCGGATAACGGGCTTAACGGGTATCACCTGGCGATGACGGGAGATTACGATCTGCTGATCCTCGACATCATGCTGCCGGATGTGAATGGCTGGGATATTGTCCGTATGCTGCGCACCGCCAACAAAGGCATGCCAATCCTTCTTCTTACCGCGCTGGGCACCATTGAACACCGGGTAAAAGGTCTGGAGCTGGGGGCTGACGACTATCTGGTTAAACCGTTCGCTTTCGCTGAATTACTGGCTCGCGTCAGAACGCTGCTGCGGCGCGGCGCGGCGGTGATGGTCGAAAGTCAGTTTCAGGTCGCGGATTTGACGCTCGATCTGGTCAGCAGAAAAGTGACCCGCAACGGCATGCGCATCACGCTCACCAGTAAAGAGTTTACGCTACTGGAGTTTTTCGTTCGCCACCAGGGTGAAGTCTTGCCCCGCTCGCTGATCGCTTCCCAGGTCTGGGATATGAACTTTGACAGCGATACCAACGCGATTGACGTTGCCGTTAAACGGCTGCGCGCGAAAATCGATAACGAGTTCGAACCGAAACTCATCCAGACCGTGCGCGGCGTGGGCTATGTGCTTGAGGTACCGGATGGTGACTAAACGCTTTCAGCGCCCTTTCTCGCTGGCGACGCGCCTGACATTTTTCATCAGCCTCGCCACCATTGCCTCTTTTTTTGCGTTTGCCTGGATCATGATTCACTCCGTGAAAGTGCATTTTGCCGAGCAGGATATCAATGACCTGAAAGAGATCAGCGCGACGCTGGAGCGAATCCTCACACATCCCGACGAACCGGAAGCGCGTCGGCTGGAAATCCTAAAAAACGTTGCCGCCGGTTACTCGAACGTCATTATTTCGCTGGAAGATGCCAACCAGCGGGCGATTTTTCACTCTCCCGGTTCACCTGATCTTCGCCAGTTTATCGCCAAAGCCACGCCGGATAGCAGCGCGCGTAACGGCGATGTCTTTTTGTTGTCCAGCCCGGACTTACAAAGCAAGAGGCACGCTAACGGGCACGGTACCCATTCCGCATGGCGCATGATTCGCCTGCCGGTCGGGCAACTCGCGGACGGGCAACCGGCCTACACGCTCTATATGGCGTTATCGATCGACTTCCATCTTCACTATATTAACGATCTGAAAAATAAGCTGATTATGACGGCTTCGCTGATTAGCATGATGATCATTTTTATTGTGCTGTTCGCCGTCTACAAAGGCCATGAACCGATTCGCAGCGTCAGCCGCCGGATTCAAAATATTACGTCGAAAGACCTCGATGTGCGTCTTGACCCGCAGGCCGTTCCGATTGAGCTGGAGCGGCTGGTGCTCTCGTTTAACCATATGCTTGAACGCATTGAGGATGTTTTTACCCGCCAGTCGAATTTCTCTGCGGATATCGCCCATGAAATTCGCACCCCGATTACGAATCTGGTGACGCAAACAGAGATTGCGCTAAGCCAGACCCGCAGCCAGAAAGAGCTGGAAGACGTACTCTACTCCAACCTCGAAGAGTTTGGCCGTATGTCGAAGATGGTAAGCGACATGCTGTTTCTGGCTCAGGCCGACAATAACCAGCTCATCCCGGAGAAAAAGGCGCTCGACCTGGCGGATGAAGTCCACAAGGTGTTCGACTTTTTTGAAGCCTGGGCGGAAGAACGCGAAGTGCGTTTGCATTTTGAAGGACGCGCGTGTTGGGTATCCGGCGATCCCATCATGTTACGCAGAGCGCTCAGCAACTTGCTGTCTAACGCCATGCGCTACACCCCGAAAGGCGAAGCCGTTACCGTGCGGCTCAAAGAAATGGACAGACAGGCGCAGATTACCGTTGAAAACCCCGGCGCCCCCATTGCGCCAGAACATTTACCGCGCCTGTTTGACCGCTTCTACCGGGTTGACCCTTCCCGACAGCGTAAGGGCGAAGGCAGCGGAATTGGGCTGGCGATTGTCAAATCAATCGTCATCGCCCATCAGGGAACCGTGTCCGTAACGTCCGATCTGCGCGCAACGCGCTTTATTCTGACATTGCCGAAACATGGCGATTGAAATGCAGTGATAACGACGCAGCGAAATGGAGTCTGACAGAAAGGCGAGAATAAAGACTGGCGCGCCCTGCAGGATTCGAACCTGCGACCCACGGCTTAGAAGGCCGTTGCTCTATCCAACTGAGCTAAGGGCGCACTGTGTGAAGCGATGGCTTCATGCGGATGAAACGCGTGAATTATACGGTGAGCGCCTGCTGAGTCAATGGCTTTTGTTCTGGTTGCTGAGGAAGTGTACGAATATCTTTTTTTCTGGCGCTACGCAAGTATCCAGGAAATCACCTGGTAAGAACTCGGCCTGCATAAAGTGGCATTTTAAGGATAAATGTATTTAGAAAATTAATGCGTTTACTTACTATTTCCTCCCCACTTCCCAGCTGTTCAGGATATTTTTTATGCTGAGTGTCGCCATAAAAGAACAAAATAGCCATTTCGAACACGGTCTTAAAATCATCATGACTCGTCTGACTCATCAGTGGCATCAGAAAATTCAATTTCTACCTGCTGATGATATAGACAAAGCGGATATCGCATTTTTATCGCTGGATGAAGACTGGTTTAGTGCCGGATGTTATCAGATACCGGTACATACCCGGCACCAGCAGAGAGTCATTATTTGTAATGAATACGATAAAGACAAACTTATGTTCAGGCCGTGTCTCTATATGCTGCCGCATATTTACCGGGAGGACGATGTTGATGAGATAACCAAAAAGATGGTGCTTATCCTGCATAAACGGGCACTTCGCCGCAGCGTTCCCCCTTCTGTTTGCCATTACTGTACGACTCGCCATTTCTCCATTCTGGAACGCCAGTTTTTAAAGATGGTCGCCCGCGGGCACCGGTTAAGCGAAATTGCCGTACTCCTTTCGTTGAGCGAAGAACAAACCAAATCAATTCGCCGTAGCATCATGAAGAAACTGCACGTAAAAAATGAACAGCAGTTCTTAAATTACATCAGAGTTAACCTGGGTTTTCTGCAAGAATAGACATATTCTCAATTTTCCATCCATCATGTTGAGAAATATCTCACAGATGATTAAGTAACGTCATCTACAGCGATTTTTCGCATACTGCCACAATGACACTTATCATATTTCCTGATTGCACAACCGTCAGGAACCGAAAATATTCGGCGGCATTCTTTATGCCTACAGGAGTGTTTTTGTGGCAACTCGCCCGGTATTACAGGGAAATATTCTTGACTCTGCAACATTGCGCACTCAAAAGGAACGTCCTTTTTGTTGGGAATATCCTTTAAAGCTTGAACCGATAGTTCATTTATCTTCTGCCCGTACCTTTGGCTATGAAGTTCTGACTCAGGTTCCTTTTCATGTCAATACTGAGCATTTTTTTCACCACCTCTCGCCAGAAAAAATAGTGGCGAATTTTTATCAGCAAGTCGCCACTATTACGCATTATCCCAAAGGCGTACATTATTTTCTTAATTTACCGCTGAAGGTATTTTTACACCTGGATTTTTTTAATTCAGGAGTAACCCCCTACCCGTCCAATCTGATCCTTGAAATCCAGGACCCAGAAACGTTTTTTTCACTTAATAGCCGCCAGCGTTCCCAACTCTATGAAAAAATAAAACAGGTTGAGTCTATCGGAATTCCCGTCTGGCTGGATGATGTCGATGAAAATTTGATCAAAGAAGTGGCTGCCGCCCGCTGGCGTTTTAGTGGTCTGAAACTGGATAAAAATGCGTTCTGGGATCTAATTCTGCATCCTCAGAAACTGCGCCAGGTGATTTTTATGGGGTATAACATTGCAGATGTCATACTCATTGAAGGTATTGAAAATCATGCGCAAAAAGAAATTGCTTTTCATTCTGGCGCCCAATTAGGCCAGGGATACTTATGGCCCGCGCTTTTGCAAAACAAAGAGTAGAAAAACGGAAAGGGAAAGGATGCGCAGCGCACTTCGCAAAGAAAGACATCGCCGTTTAAGAAATACTGATTGCACTCACCACTACCATCACCTTGAACCACAGGTATTTGATCGTCTGGAATATCTGACCCAACGTCTCAATTATGCCCTACCGGACAATACAATCTCTCAGGTTATTATCACGACGGATAACTATCTCGGATATACACTGAATCGCTATTTATTTTCTGGAAAACGCACGGCGGTGTTCAGCTCTCTGGAATCACCCTCACGCAGGCTGGAAGAGACGGGCATCAGACAATTGATTGTTGATATGGCTGGACTGGCGGTCTCCTGCTACGAAACGCTTGAGCGGTTACGCCTGCTTATCCGAGAGCGAAGCGATATCCAGGTTTACTTACTGGTGCCGGATAAGGATGTTAGTCTGACGCGTTTTATGCAAAAAGCCGGTAAGTTTTATATTCTGCAACGTCGCCAGAATCTCTCATCATTACGTAACGCCTTATTATCTCCCCCCTCCGTTAAAAATACTGATGGCACCTTTAGCCATACTGACTGGAAGATCATTTCCGCGTTATCTCAGGGTATGTCTTTAAAGGAAATCGCGCTTTTACTCAATACGCCTTATCACCGGGTGATCTATCGACTCAATCAACTTATTACTCAGTTGGATTTGCCGCATCGACACAGTTTGCTGTATCTGATACACCGCCTTAGCGTCACTTCTCTTCACTTAATTTAACACGCTAACCTCTTAAGCTATAAGATTTTTTAAGAAATTACTTATTTTAACGCCTGACTAAATGTAAATTTTTTACATAAAATTAATATTTACAACTATTCCTGGTATCATAGGAAAATCCCTCTTTCTCTATAATCCTTCAATTGACGGGCTCTCACGGCCTCATCGTTGAAAATTCGCCCAAAAATCACATAACAGAAACTAAACAATTGGTTTTTTGTGTTGTTTTTATATTTAAAAAAATACTTTTAGCCACAAAACATTGATTCAACAGAGAATAAAACCAAACGCTATTAAACAGTCTAAAACATGCAGAACATCCTAACAGCCAGCACCGATTTGTGTACCGTAAGCCTTTTCCGAAAAAATAGACCAGGTATAATCTCCCTATTCTTAGTTAATCAGAATTTTCTTTTTTGTTGGTGCGAAATGGATATTCCCCACGCTTATTGCTCTTACGCAAAATAGTCAGTTAACAAGGATGGTATTACCTTCACTACTTCCCAGGTTCGTGAGGTATATTCTGGCTATTTGATAATTAATAGTGTCTGACGCTTATCCGCAAACGGAAGACGCGCAAACAGTCTGAGGCATACAACAATGAAACCTGCATCCGTTATCATTATGGACGAACACCCTATTGTCAGAATGTCGATAGAAGTGCTTCTCGAAAAGAATAGTAATATCCAGGTTGTCCTGAAAACCGATGACAATCGTACCGCGGTAGATTATCTGCGCACATATCCTGTGGATCTGGTCATCCTGGATATAGAGCTGCCGGGTACAGATGGATTTACACTGCTTAAACGAATCAAATCAATACAAGAAAATACCAAAATTCTTTTCTTGTCGTCTAAATCTGAATCTTTTTATGCCGGGAGAGCTATCCGGGCAGGCGCAAACGGATTTGTCAGTAAAAGAAAGGATCTCAATGATATTTATAACGCAGTGAAAATGATCTTATCAGGATATTCTTTTTTTCCTTCAGAGACGCTAAATTTTATCAGTAATACCAGTTCACGAAAAGGTGAGCACAATGATATGCCGCTCTCAAACAGGGAGGTTACGGTACTGCGCTATCTCGCCAACGGTTTATCGAATAAAGAAATCGCAGAGCAGCTCTTGCTGAGTAACAAAACCATCAGCGCGCATAAAGCGAACATATTTTCGAAACTCGGCCTGCATACCATTGTTGAGCTTATTGATTACGCGAAGGTACACGACTTGCTGTGATCGTGGCTGACTCCCGACGAGAGATCGTTCGGGAGTACGTTATCGGGATCGGACTTCAGTTGTAATTGATCATAAAAGTCGCATCCGCCTTTGCGACTCCTGGCTGAACGCCATCGGCCAACGCAATGTAATTCGCATAAAACGTCAGCGTAGCATTACCGTTTTCATCAACGCTTACCGCCTGGCTGGCTTGCTCAAGCGGTAATCTGCTGCGATCGCTGTCGCGGATCTCAATGGCCACTTTTTGCGCCATGACCGCATCATCCAGCGCCAGCAGCGACGTCCCCGCCGCTGGCGTTCCTGAAAAGGTCATCGACGCCGCGCCCGGCGGGCAGCCCTCAAGTTTGATGCTGAAAGGCACGGGCTGGGTGGTATCGCCGCTGGTTTTCAACTGCTTCGTGGGCCAGGTGCCCAGCTCGACCGTTTTGTTACTGTCACCGGTCACTGCGGTGCAGGTGAAGTCCACAACATTACCGCGCAGTTCAATATTAATCTCGCCCAGAGCGGTGTCAGCCCGGCAAAGCGAGCTCAGCAACACGCTGCAAAAAATAGCCAGCAAAAGTCTCATGGCTGTGCGCTCCCCTTAGTCGTAATCCACACGCAGATACCCACGAGCGGTAAAAGGCCCTTCCGTCGGTTTACTCCCCGTGATGCTTACCGGCCATGCGCGGATCCCTACGCTGGCGGCGGCGCTGTCATCCAGACGGAATGGAATTTTGCTGGCCAGATTGTTAGGCGTCAGCGGCACGCCGCCGCTGTCGGAAACGATAAAGCCCAGGTCGGGATTATCAGAGACCATCGCCTGCCCGGAGATTTTCTCCGCCTCCAGACGCATCGACAAATAGGCCTGCGCCGCGACGTTCGTACATTTTATGGCGACCGTTTTTGTCTGCGGTGTCACCCCTTCCGGGCGATTTCCCGCCCCGGCTTTGCTGAACAGCGCGGCGCCGATATCGCCAAAATCAAATTCCACAACCTGCCCGGCATTCACTTCACAGCTTTGCGGAACCTCGACTTTACCGCTGTAGCTGATGGTATAAACCGGCGTGCTCAGGGCATCGCCGGTGCTGGTGGTGACATACACCGAGAACATGGTCTGGCGGGGAATCGGCACCATGTTGATAAAAGGCCGTATCACTTTGAGTTTAAAGATCAGCTTAGAGTCCATCACGCCGAAGGGCTTTTGTTTCGGTACATTGGGGTGCGTCCCCATGCGAATATAATTACGGGGCGGATAAAATAATCCGGCATAGCTGTCGGTGATGCTCATCGCCCCCAGCAGGTAGTCATTGAGCTTGAGATACTGGAATCCCCCTTCCGTACTTTGCACGGGAAGTTCGGTCACATAGCTTCGAAAGGTATAATCCACATTCGTACCAGCAGGACACGTCGCCTGTACGCCAACCCAGCCCGATTTCTCCGGCAGCGTCACCACCTGTCCTACCTGATTATTGCTGCTGGTAAAAACATTCGACAGATCGTAAAACACATCGGTCGGCGTACCGTTCGAGTTATGGCAGACCGTCGCCCATGCCGGATTCGCCAGCAATAATGCGATGGCGCCCGGCAACAACCCTGATTTCATTTTCATCTTTTCTTACCTTTCATGACGACGGACGTTTACAGGTTGCATTAAGCAGCGTCACCGCCTGCTTCAGGCTCTCTTCAGGCAGGGAATAATGCGCCACGCAGCGGGCGTTCGCTCCCTCTCCCCACTGAATCAGCAGTTCCCCTTTCAGCGGCAGTCCGCTCAGATAAATTTGCCCGTCATCGCCCGCCATACTGGTGACGCCGCTGGCGGTTTCGCGCACAATTGAGCCAAACGGCACCGGGCGATCGCCCTGTTTTGCGGTGACAATTGCGCGCACGCCGATTCGCGTGTCAAAGGCAGCGCGTACCAGCGCCCCTTGCGTCGGCACCACGCTGCTGACGTTATTTTCCACATCGGTGTGGTTATCCATTGAGTTGGTATCCAGCGCGACACGGTTATAGCGATATACGGTGGCGTAAGGCATGACCGCATATCCGCGCCAGTCGGTTTGCACCCCGGTCTGGTTTTCTATATGCACCCCTTCGGCGCCTGGCGCTTTAATCAGGACGTTGGTATCGCCTAAAGGCTGACTGAGCGTGATGCCGTCCGCATGACCGACCACACCGCCAGACAGCTGCCAGTTGTAGTCATGCTGGTCTCGATCGTAGTTGTACCCCACGCCGAGCGTCCCGTAAGCCGCCTGCCAGTTCGCGCTGGCGCTGCCGCTGTAGCCATTGGTGCTGCTGTGTCCCTGGTTCACGCTGTAGCTCAGGTTACGCCCGTCTAACAATGTCCCGCCGATGCCGGTCTGCCAGCTGTTCTGTCCATTGCTGTTCCGGTTCGCGTTAAAGGTGGCGTAGGTGCGATCCAGGGCATTGTCGCGCGAGTAGCGTCGCCCGGTGAGCACGCTGAACGGAACCGACATGTTGAATGCCAGAATGCGATCGGTGCCGGAAATCCCTACGGATTCATTCCACGACCAGGAAAGGGAGTAGCTGATCCCTTGCCAGCCGCTGGCATATCCCAGTTGATACCAGGTATTGGCATCCGACGTGTTCCAGTATGTTTGCTGACTGCCGGAGATATACAGCGAGCCGTAATCCCCCAGATTCTGTGAAATGTTGACCTGGAATCGGCCTTTTTTGCTGTAGTTCAGGTTGTGATAGCTCTGCACTACCGGCACTTTATGACGCTTACCTTCGCTGTCATATTCATACTCGTACCCTTCCATACTGCGATACGCCACATCGTCAAGCGTGTAGAATCCGCGCGTGGAATAGCGATAGCCCAGTAACTGGAAGTTAGTGCCGTAGTTGTTCAACGACTTGGCGTACAGGAAACGCAGCGACTGCCCCTGGTGGGTGCTGTCATCCGCCAGTTGGCTGCGGGCGTGGGTGACGTCTACCGAAACCGCGCCCCAGTCGCCCAGGTTCCGTCCGGCCCCCAGCACCACCGAGCTGTAGCGCGAAGCCAGTTGCGTGCCGCCATAAGCGGTATACCCTTCAGGCAGACCGGCGATCAGCGTTCCCTGGAAGAAGAATGGCGAAGATTGCTGGCTATTGCCGCTGCGGAAATCCCCCGCCACCAGGTCGAACTTCATACGTCCTTCGCGCTGCAACAGCGGAACGGTGGAGTACGGCACCGTATAGCGCTGCTGACTGCCGTCTTTCTCATCAACCGTCACGTCCAGGTCGCCGCTTGAAGACGTTGGGTTGAGGTCGGTGATCGCGAAAGCGCCCGGTGAGACATAGCTCTGATAGATCACATAGCCGTTCTGGCGGATAGTCAGTTTTGCGGCGGTACGGGCGATCCCACGCACGGTCGGCGCATAGCCTTGCAGGCTATCAGGGTACATATTGTCAGACGAGTAGAGCCGCGCCCCGCGAAAGCCCACGCTGTCAAACACGTCGTTGCCGGTGTTGCTGTCCCCCATCACCAGTTCGCTTTTCAACGGGATGATGGCGCGTTGTACCCAGGTGCCGATGTTTTTCCAGCTTTGCGAGTGGTATCCGTCGCCTTTGGAATAGCTCCACGCGCCGTTGTTACGCAACCGCCACGGGCCATAGTTCAGGCCGCTCATCAGGCTTAAAAAATAGCTGTCGCTGTTCGTCCCGCGACTGCCGGTGAAACTGTAGTTGATAAGCGCGGCGGGAATCCCCTCATCCCACTCTTCCGGCGGGATATACCCGCGCGCGCTGTTCAGCATTGACGCCTGCGGAAGACTGATATTTAAACGCATTGAGGAAAAATCAAAAGCGATTTCAGCGCCGGGAATCGCCTCTGGCAAATTGATGCAGGTCTCCTCCTGACTTTGCCCAAGCACAGGAAAGGCGGTGGTATTTACCCCCAGCCTTTTGATCCACGCCAGATCAAAACAGGGCATTAATCCGCCTGATTTTTCACCGGTTTTCGTCGACGAGGTTTCAAAGCGAATATCCTGGGTCGCGACGAACTCATCGTTGCGCCAGATATCCACCCGATAGATGCCCGGGGGCTGGTGATTGCCTTTCTCAAAACGTGACAAATCTGCCACGGACGCAGCATCTGCCGACAAAAAAGCCGGGTTAAAGTAACTTTCGCCATGACTTATCGCCGGATAGAGCGCCGCCAGTATGGACAACGCCACCCCCGTCAGATGTGGCGTATACCCCGGCAGTGAACCGGGAAGATACGTTATCTTCTTCATCGTTTTCTCAGTGTGGCTTCACACGTTCCGATCAGCGCAAGCTAACCGTTTTCGCCGGTGTCAGCGCACCGTAATCATTTACCGTCTGGAACGTCACACTTCCCTGCGCGCCTGCCGGAAGCAGAATCTGGGTATTGTTCTTCGGCGCGACCATGACGTTATCAACCTTCTGACTTCCCACTTTGAGATTGACCAGCGTGAGATAGTAAGCAGACGGATTGGTGATTTTCAGGTGGTTCCCGGAACGGGAGAATTGCAGCATTCCTGGCGCGTCTTCCTGCACCTGCGGCAGATTGGCAGGGCGAACAAACAGCTTAATGCGCGACAGGATCGCCAGTTGCAGGACGTTTTTGCCTTCAAGGCTGTTTTTATCCACCGACGGTATCGCTTTCACGTTCATCCAGAACAAAGACTCCCGATCGGCAGGCAGGGGTTGTCCGGCATAAATAATACGCAGCGTGTTTTCACTTTTGGGTTCGCTGACAAACAGCGGCGGTGTAACAACGAACGATTTTTCTTTGACGCCGGCGCTGTTCTCAATCCATGAATTAACCAGATAACGCTCTTTCGATGCGCTGTTGCTAATTGCCAGCGAGGTCTGTTTGGCGTCCGCCGGATAAATAACGCGGGTGGCGCCTAATGCAATTCCCCCGGCCGCCTGCGCACTCATTGAAGTAAATAAGGCAATAAAAATAATAAGGCCTGATTTTATATAATTAAGCATGGCAAAAAATACCTTTTGCGTTTTATCAACGCCCGGAAAACAAATCAGGGGTAAACCAGCGTAAACCACACATCTGAATGAATACTTCCCGGCGTCATATTTTCCGAGATTGCCCGATAGCGAGCCGTGAAATGAAATGTCATTTCTTGCGTTAAAATAGGGGCATAATGAAGCGGCAAGGAATTGGGTATGATTTGCCGTTGTTCTTCATCAAATAATGCCAGACCAATACCGGAGGTCGCCGCCGTGTCGCTGCGCGCCAGGAATACCTGCGGATCTTCTGCGGGAGTCACACCGGAAAAAGCGATCCCAACATGGCTATAAACCTCTGAACTACAATCGGTTAATCGCAGCGAGAAAGGAATACTGGTCGGGGCGAAACTCCCGGTGCCAGAAAAGACATTGGTGCGGTATTGCCCCATCTGTACACGGAGATCCTGGCTTTCGGAATTCACCGCGCAGGCACCGTTTACCAGCTGGCCTCGCAGGTGAAGATTACCGCTCTCCAGTATCACCGTATGCGCGAATGCGGGCATCGCGCAAATCAGCCCCACCAGCGCCACGCCTTTGCTAATCATCTGCTGTATCACTTATCGTCCCCGGATAGCGCCTCATCCATTGAGGCTTGCCACATCCCTGAATCCCTGGTGGGTTTATTCGTACTTCATGATGAAGGTTGCGTCGGCGTTAGCCTGACCCGGCGTGGTGTCCGCAGCAGTCGCTTTATAACGCGCGGTGAAACGCAGCGTGTTGCTACCTTCTACCAGCGCCTGAGCCGTAGAGAAGGTCGCGCCGTCTGGCTTCAGCGGAGAAGAGGTGTTATCAAGAATTTCGATCCCTACACCGCCTGCCGTGGTGCCATTGTCACCAGACACGACTGCCAGCAGGCTGTCGTTTGTACCGTCAGCCTGACCAGAGAACGCAACGGCAGCGGTCGCTGCTACGCTCGGATCGCAGTCATTCAGTACAATGGTGAACGGAATCTGTGCGCTGGTATCGCCAACAGCGGTAAAGCTGGCGGTACGATACTGGCCCAGGGTCACGGTCTGATCGGCAGATTTCGTGCTAACGGCACACGCTGCATTGACCAGCTCACCTTCAAAGTGAACCGTACCGCCGCTAACGCTTACCGGATCGGCATGAGCCGCACCAGCAGCAAACATCAGGCCAGCAATAACGGAAGAGGTCATTAATTTAAGTTTCATGGATTTCCCTTGAATTACGCACATTCGGCTCCAGTTTCCTGCGGGAACCGTTTGAATCACTATCGACATAATAATGTCAGGCTAATTATCTCTGCATCCTGTAAAGATATATATCGAAAGAGAATTAGCTAACCTTTTTACCCCAACTCTCCTGAGCATTAGATTCACTAATTAATCTTTACGAATATGACAATTCGTCACAGGGATAAATTAAACATTTCAATAAGTGAAAAATACCTTCAATCTCTTTAATTAGCCCAGGTAAATTCTTATTGGGATATAGGACAGGTCTAAGCCTTTTTTATATAAAAGTGTTCAATATCACACTTAACGCCACGTTTTTCGCGGCATTCCCCCTAATTTTAGCAGGGTGATGAATTGTTTCTTTTAGGTTAATTTTGATTAGGTTGCTCATTAATTGCCCACAGGATTTTGCCCCTCGCCGCAGCCCGTATCGCAGCGGTCACTGCACCGATCACACGTAAAGACGCAAACGATAACTGACAGCGCGCCCCGCTTCTGACAAAATAGCCACATCCCCTTCGACTTAATGTAACAGACGGAATCCTCTCTCTGATGGCAGCAAAGATTATTGACGGTAAAACGATTGCGCAGCAGGTGCGCTCTGAGGTTGCTCAAAAAGTTCAGGCGCGTGTCGCGGCCGGACTTCGCGCCCCAGGGTTGGCCGTTGTATTGGTAGGCAGCAACCCGGCTTCGCAGATTTATGTGGCGAGTAAGCGTAAAGCCTGTGAAGAGGTGGGATTCGTCTCCCGCTCCTATGACCTGCCCGAAACCACCAGCGAAGCAGAACTGCTGGAGCTGATTGATACGCTTAACGCCGACAACACTATCGACGGTATTCTGGTGCAGTTGCCGTTACCGGCGGGCATCGATAACGTCAAAGTGCTGGAACGCATTGCGCCGGACAAAGACGTAGACGGTTTCCATCCCTACAATGTAGGCCGTCTGTGCCAGCGCGCGCCGCGTCTGCGCCCCTGTACGCCGCGCGGCATCGTCACGCTGCTGGAGCGTTACAACATCGATACCTTCGGACTGAATGCCGTCGTCATCGGCGCCTCGAATATCGTCGGTCGCCCGATGAGCATGGAACTGCTGCTGGCAGGCTGCACAACGACCGTGACTCACCGCTTCACCAAAGATCTGCGTCGCCATGTTGAACACGCCGATCTGCTGATTGTCGCCGTCGGCAAACCCGGATTTATTCCCGGCGAGTGGATTAAAGAAGGCGCCATCGTGATTGATGTCGGAATCAACCGACTGGAAAATGGTAAAGTGGTCGGCGATGTGGTCTTTGAAGACGCTGCCGCGCGCGCATCCTATATCACCCCGGTGCCGGGCGGCGTCGGTCCGATGACGGTCGCAACACTTATCGAAAACACGCTACAGGCGTGCGTTGAATATCACGATCCACAAGGTAAATAACATGGCAACATTCTCTTTAGGCAAGCACCCGCACGTTGAGTTGTGCGACCTGCTCAAACTGGAAGGCTGGAGCGAAAGCGGTGCCCAGGCGAAAATTGCCATTGCAGAAGGTTTAGTGAAGGTTGATGGCGCGGTTGAAACCCGCAAACGCTGCAAAATTGTTGCCGGGCAAACCATCAGCTTCGCAGGGCAAAGCGTTAACGTCGTCGCCTGATTCAGAGTGCCGGATGGCGACGCTATCGCGTCTTATCCGGCCTACTGGTTATGCCAGTGTAGGCCGGATAAGGCGTTAGCCGCCATTCGGCAATGACGTTATTTACGGCGCCAGGTTGTCCCTTGCGGACCATCTTCCAGCACGATGCCCATCTCATTCAGACGGTCACGCGCCGCATCCGCCGCCGCCCAGTCTTTGGCTTTACGCGCATCCAGACGCTGTTGAATTAACGCTTCGATTTCAGCCACTTCGCCGTCATCCGCCTGCGCTCCGCTTTGCAGGAACGCTTCCGGCTCCTGCTCCAGCAGCCCCAGTACGCCGGAAATTTTACGCAGATGTGACGCCATCGCATTCGCGGCAGCCATATCCTCACTCTTCAGACGGTTCACCTCACGCGCCATATCAAACAGCACGGAGTAGGCTTCCGGCGTGTTGAAATCGTCGTTCATTGCCTCCACAAAACGCGCTTCAAACGCTTCGCCGCCCGCAGGCGCAACGGTTTTGTCCGTTCCGCGCAGCGCGGTGTACAGACGCTCCAGGGCGGAGCGCGCCTGCTTGAGGTTCTCTTCGCTGTAGTTGAGCTGGCTACGATAGTGGCCGGACATCAGGAAGTAACGAACGGTTTCCGCGTCGTAGTATTTCAGCACATCGCGCACGGTAAAGAAGTTGCCCAGCGATTTCGACATCTTCTCACGATCCACCATCACCATGCCGGAGTGCATCCAGTAGTTCACATACTCGCCGTCGTGCGCGCAGGTAGACTGGGCGATTTCGTTCTCATGGTGCGGGAACATCAAGTCGGAACCGCCGCCATGAATATCAAAATGGTTGCCCAGCTGTTTGCAGTTCATGGCGGAACATTCAATGTGCCAACCCGGACGACCCGCGCCCCACGGCGACGGCCAGCTCGGTTCGCCCTCTTTGGACATCTTCCACAGCACGAAGTCCATCGGGTTGTGTTTTACGTCAACGACGTCAACGCGGGCGCCCGCCTGTAGCTGTTCCAGATCCTGGCGCGACAGCTGACCGTAGTTCGGGTCGGTCGGCACGTCGAACATCACGTCGCCATTGTCCGCCACATAAGCGTGACCTTTGGCGATCAGCTGTTCGGTGATCTCAATAATTTCGGCGATATGGTGCGTTGCACGCGGCTCCAGATCCGGGCGCAGAATATTCAGCGCATCAAAATCTTTGTGCATCTCCGCAATCATACGATCGACCAGCGCGACAAAGCTTTCACCGTTTTCGTTCGCCCGTTTAATGATCTTGTCGTCGATATCGGTAATGTTACGCACGTACTTCAGCGTATAACCGAGGAAACGCAAATAGCGCGCGACGACGTCGAAGGCGACAAACGTACGCCCGTGACCGATATGACAGAGGTCGTAAACGGTAATACCACACACGTACATGCCGACTTCCCCGGCATGAATAGGTTTGAATTCCTCTTTTTGGCGCGTCAGTGTATTAAAGATTTTTAACATCGAAGATTCCGTATAGACGTGTGTGGGTAATAATATCCGTATGATACATATTATTCGTAATCGAAGCAGCACACTTTGCGAGGTGATCGCAGCGTGCGGTTATGCTATAACACCCCCCTATATGTGACCCTTATCGGGGTCGAAGCACCACTATATCGGAACAGGATGCAAAAATGGTTACTTTCCACACTAATCACGGCGATATCGTAATCAAAACGTTTGATGACAAAGCGCCTGAAACAGTTAAAAACTTCCTGGACTACTGCCGCGAAGGTTTTTACAACAACACCATTTTCCACCGTGTTATTAACGGTTTCATGATTCAGGGCGGCGGTTTTGAACCTGGCATGAAGCAGAAAGCGACCAAAGAAGCGATCAAAAACGAAGCCAACAACGGTCTGAAAAACACCCGTGGCACGCTGGCAATGGCGCGTACTCAGGCTCCACACTCCGCAACGGCGCAGTTCTTTATCAACGTGGCCGACAACGACTTCCTGAACTTCTCTGGCGAAAGCATGCAGGGCTGGGGCTACTGCGTATTCGCTGAAGTCGTGGAAGGCATGGACGTGGTTGATAAAATCAAAGGCGTATCAACAGGCCGCAGCGGTATGCATCAGGACGTGCCGAAAGAAGACGTTATCATCGAAAACGTGACCGTCAGCGAGTAATCGTGGCGACACTGTTTATTGCAGACCTTCACCTCTGCACGGAAGAACCGGCGATCACCGCCGGTTTTCTGCGTTTTTTAGCCGGTGACGCGCGCCTGGCCGATGCGCTGTACATTCTTGGCGACCTTTTCGAAGCCTGGATAGGCGACGACGATCCCAACCCGCTGCACCGCGAAATGGCCGCAGCCATTAAAGCCGTTGTAGATTCCGGCGTTCCCTGCTTCTTTATTCACGGTAACCGTGATTTTTTGATCGGCAAACGCTTTGCCCGTGAAAGTGGAATGACGCTATTGCCGCAGGAAAAGGTGCTCGACCTCTATGGCCGTCGCGTATTGATTATGCACGGCGACACGCTCTGCACCGACGATGCCGGTTACCAGGCGTTTCGCGCCAAAGTTCACAAACCCTGGCTACAGACGCTGTTCCTCGCCCTGCCGCTGTTTATCCGCAATCGTATTGCCGCCAGAATGCGCGCAGGCAGCAAAGCCGCCAACAGCAGCAAGTCACTGGAGATCATGGACGTTAATCCACAGGCCGTGGTGGCCGAAATGGAAAAACACCATGTGCAATGGCTGATTCATGGTCATACTCATCGCCCGGACGTTCACAAACTGAGCGCTAACGGCAAACCCGCGTTCCGCGTTGTTTTAGGCGCCTGGCACAGCGAAGGGTCGATGGTAAAAGTCACGCCGGATGACGTTGAGCTTCTCCATTTCCCGTTTTAACCTCGCCCGTGAATTGACGACGTCATAAGGTACGCAACCGTTTTCCTTGGCGTATTTCCGTGCTATTCTCTGTGCCCTCAAAAGCCGAGAGTTGTGCACCACAGGAGTTTTAAGACGCATGTCTTCCCGCAATAATCCGGCGCGTGTCGCCATCGTGATGGGGTCCAAAAGCGACTGGGCTACCATGCAGTTTGCCGCCGAAATCTTCGATATCCTGAACGTTCCACACCACGTTGAAGTGGTTTCCGCACACCGCACCCCCGATAAGCTGTTCAGCTTCGCCGAAAGCGCCGAAGAGAAGGGTTATCTGGTGATTATTGCCGGTGCTGGCGGCGCGGCGCATCTGCCGGGAATGATTGCGGCAAAAACGCTGGTGCCGGTACTGGGCGTACCGGTGCAAAGCGCTGCGCTGAGCGGCGTGGACAGCCTCTACTCTATCGTCCAGATGCCGCGCGGCATTCCGGTCGGCACGCTGGCGATCGGCAAAGCGGGCGCGGCGAACGCGGCGTTACTGGCAGCGCAAATTCTGGCGACACACGATAAAGACCTGCGCCAACGCCTGGCGGACTGGCGTAAAGCCCAGACCGATGAGGTGCTTGAGAATCCCGACCCACGAGGTGCGGCATGAAGCAGGTCTGCGTACTGGGTAACGGCCAGCTAGGACGGATGCTGCGTCAGGCGGGCGAACCGTTGGGCATCACCGTCTGGCCTGTCGGGCTGGACGCGGAACCTACCGCCGTCCCGGTTCAACAAAGCGTGATCACAGCGGAAATCGAACGCTGGCCGGAAACCGCGCTGACCCGCGAACTGGCGCGCCACCCGGCTTTCGTCAACCGCGACGTTTTCCCGATTATTGCCGACCGCCTGACGCAAAAGCAGCTTTTTGACAAACTCTCGCTGGCGACGGCGCCCTGGCAGTTGCTGGCAAGCCGGGACGAGTGGCCATCCGTATTTGCGCGTCTGGGCGAACTGGCTATCGTCAAACGGCGCGTTGGCGGTTACGACGGCCGTGGGCAGTGGCGTTTACGCGCGGATGAAACCGCTCAGTTCCCGGACGACGGTTACGGCGAGTGCATTGTTGAACAGGGCATTAACTTCTCTGGCGAAGTGTCGTTAGTCGGCGCACGCGCCCATGACGGCAGCACCGTGTTCTACCCGCTGACGCACAACCTGCACCAGGACGGGATTCTGCGCACCAGCGTAGCGTTCCCGCAGGCCAACGCGAAACAGCAGGAACAGGCGGAAGCCATGCTCTCCGCCATCATGCATGAACTGGGTTATGTCGGCGTCATGGCGATGGAGTGTTTTATCACGCCGGAAGGGTTGCTCATCAACGAACTGGCGCCGCGGGTACACAACAGCGGGCACTGGACGCAAAACGGCGCCAGCATCAGCCAGTTTGAGCTGCATCTGCGCGCGATCACCGGCCTGCCGTTACCGTCACCGGTCGTGGACAGCCCGTCCGTGATGGTGAACCTGATTGGCAGCGCTCTGAATTATGACTGGCTGAAACTGCCGCTGGTGCATCTGCACTGGTACGACAAAGAGGTTCGCGAGGGGCGTAAAGTGGGCCACCTGAACCTGACCGACAGCGATACCGATCGCTTAAGCGCAACGCTGGAAGCCTTAGTTCCCTTGCTGCCGCCGGAATACGCCAGCGGCATCATCTGGGCGCAAAGTAAGCTTAAGTAATACATAAAATGCCGGGAAAGGAATCTTATCCTTTTCCGGCTCCTCCTTCAGCGCGTAAAATCCCCGTCATTGCCGTTTGTTTTTTTTCAGGATTCCACAATGAACGATGGGACGGACTATCGCGCCATTCTGGCGGCCGATACGCCTTTAATCGACGTTCGCGCGCCGATAGAATTTACGCAGGGCGCCATGCCCACTGCGATTAACCTGCCCTTAATGAATAATGAAGAACGCGCGGCAGTCGGCACCTGTTACAAACGCCAGGGGCCGGAAGCGGCACTGGCGTTGGGCCATAAACTCGTTGCCGGCGACGAGCGTCAACGGCGGCTGGAGGCCTGGCGAAAAGCCTGTATTCAACATCCACGGGGTTATCTCTGCTGCGCGCGCGGCGGTCAGCGTTCGCATATCGTACAACAATGGCTACATGAGTCCGGCGTGGATTATCCGCTGATCCAGGGCGGTTACAAAGCGCTCCGCCAGGCGGCCATGCACATCACCGACACGCTGGTACAAAAACCCATGATCTTAATTGGCGGCTGTACCGGCAGCGGAAAAACACAGCTGGTTCGACAGCAGCCGAACGGCGTGGATCTGGAAGGGCTGGCGCATCATCGCGGTTCGTCATTCGGCCGCACGCTGAAGCCGCAGCTGAGTCAGGCCAGTTTTGAAAACCAGCTCGCCGTGGAGATGTTGAAAACCGACGCCCGTCAGGAGTTGCAGATGTGGGTGCTGGAAGACGAAGGCCGGATGATTGGCGCAAATCATCTGCCCGAATGTCTGCGCGAACGCATGGCGCAGGCATCCATTGCGGTTGTGGACGATCCGTTCGAGCTGCGTCTGGAACGGCTGCGCGAAGAGTATTTTATCCGCATGCATCGCGACTTCACCCATGCCTGCGGAGAAGAAGATGGCTGGCAGGCGTACAGCGACTATCTGCATCATGGGCTTTCCGCCATTCAGCGCCGCCTTGGTTTGCAGCGTTTTAAAGAGCTGACGGTAAAACTAGACGCTGCGCTGGCCATGCAGCAGGCCAGCGGCAGTACCGACGGGCATCTGGCCTGGCTGGTGCCGCTCCTCAACGAATACTACGATCCGATGTATCGCTATCAACTAGAAAAGAAAGCCGCGAAAATCGTCTTTCGCGGCATATGGCGGGACGTTGCACAGTGGCTTCAAAGCTAGCGATTGCTGGCATTCTGCCGGATGGCGGCTAACGCCTTATCCGGCCTACAAATATTATGCCCTAATGTCTGTCGCGTTTATCGGCGCGTTTCGCCAGCCAGTCGCCGAGCATCTGTACAACCTGCACCAGAATAATCAACGCGACTACGGTGACAATCATCACCTGGGTTTCGTAGCGGTAATAACCGTAGCGAATCGCCAGGTCGCCGACCCCGCCGCCGCCGACAATCCCGGCCATCGCGGAATAGCCAATCAGACTCACCAGCGTGATGGTCAGCCCGCGTAGCAGACCGGCGCTGGCCTCTGGCAGCAGTACGGTGCAGATAATGCGCATCGGGCTGGCGCCGAACGCTTCTGCCGCTTCGATAATCCCTTTATCCACCTCACGCAGCGCGCTATCAACCAGACGCGCATAGAACGCTATCGCCGCAACAGAGAGAGGGACGGAGGCGGCAATCGGCCCGATGGTATTGCCGAGCAAAAATTGCGTAAGCGGCAACAGCAGCACCAGCAAAATCACGAACGGCACCGAGCGGATAATGTTCACCAGAACCGAACTCACCAGATACACGAAGCGATTCTGCCAGAACAGATTCCGGTCGGTGACAAAGATAAGGAAGCCGAGCGGCAGCCCGCCGACAACCGCCAGCACCGTTGAAATGCTCAGCATTTGAAAGGTTTCATTGAACGCCAGCGTTAAATCCGGCAGTAAATCATCCACGAATCACCTCCACCTGCGCAGTACGTTGCCGAATATGCGCTACCGCGGCATCCACCGCTGACGGGTTGTGCGGCGCAGTCAGTTGCACCACTAAAATCCCCAACGCGCGTTCACCGATATATTCAATTTTGCCGTGCAGAATGTTCACCGCTACGCCGAACTTCACCGCCACATCAGACAACACCGGCTGCTCTGCCGAATCACCGATAAACAGAATTTTCAGTAACTGTCCGGGCAAATGCTGGCGCAGACGTTCCGGTAACGTCAGATTGAGGGTGTGCGACACCAGCTGCTGTGTGAAAGCGTGCTGCGGATGCGCGAAAACATCAAACACGTCGCCCGACTCCACCACTTTGCCGCCGGACATCACCGCCACGCGATCGCAGATGGACTTGATCACATTCATCTCATGGGTGATCAGCACGATCGTGATCCCCAGCTGTTCGTTAATCTGTTTGAGCAGCGCCAGAATGGTCGCTGACGTTTCCAGATCCAGCGCGGAAGTCGGTTCGTCGCAGAGCAGTACATCTGGATGGTTGGCGATCGCGCGGGCAATCCCCACTCGCTGCTTTTGACCGCCGCTAAGCTGTACCGGAAAGCGGTTCGCCTTATCCGCCAGCCCGACCAGCGCCAGAATTTCGGCGACGCGCGGGGCGATCTTGCTGCGCTCCCATCCGGCGGATTTCAGGCTGAAAGCGACGTTTTGCGCCACCGTGCGGGTATGCATCAGATTAAAGTGCTGGAAAATCATCCCAATACGCTGGCGGGCTTTACGCAGACTCGCCCCTTCCAGCGCAGAGATCGCCACACCGTTCACTTTCACGCTTCCCTGACTCGGGCGCGTTAAGGCATTAAGGGTACGCAGCAGCGTACTTTTCCCCGCGCCGCTGGTGCCGACAATGCCAAAAATTTCGCCCGCCGCTATCCGCAGGCTGACGTCATCCACCGCGCGGGTCGATGCGCCACGGCCTGCCGTAAAATCCACGCAGACCTTTTCAATCTCAATCATGCTCACCTCAGAAATGCGAAAAGGGCAGTCGCCGCTGCCCCGTTAATTCCCTTGCGCAGCGATTATTTGTCTGCGGTCATCCATTCCGGCTTCTGGAAGGCGCTGTAAATATTCTTCGGATCGTCAATGACCGCACGGTAGGCCGGAGATTTCACCGCATCGACAATATCTTTCGCGAACGGCTTGTCGGCATCCTCACTGCGTACGGCAATGATATTTTTCAGGTTTTCATCCAGTTGCTCTTGTTTTAGCGCGCTGGAAAGATCCAGCCCCGCCGCAACGGCGAAATTACCGTTAACCAGCGCGCCGGTCACGCCATCCAGCGTGCGCGGCAGCTGCGCCGCTTCCAGCGGTTTAAACACCAGCCCTTTCGGGTTGCTGGCGATATCACGCTCGGAGGCTTTCGTCGGGTCGATATTGTCTTTAATGGTGATAAGACCGATTGATTGCAGGAAACGCAGACCGCGCGCCAGATTGGTCGGGTCATTCGACAGGGTAATAATGTCCCCTTTCTTCAGCTCGTCCAGGCTATTGATTTTACGGGAATAGAACCCCATTCCGGCCGTCGGCACGACGATCAGCTTCGTCAGTTTCAGCCCTTTATCGGCGGTGAATTTTTCAAAATAGAGCGTGTGCTGGAACAGGTTAGCGTCAATGCTGCCGTTGGATAACGCCATGTTTGGCTGAACATAGTCGCTAAATTCGCGCACCACGACCTTGTAGCCTTTCTCTTTCAGCGTTGGCGCGATGGCCTGTTTGACCATATCGCCATACGGACCCGGCGCGACGCCGAATACAATAGTCTGTGGATCGCTACTAGCATGAGCAAATTGCAGGCCGCAGGCCAGCAAAAGCGCCCCGGCGGCAACGCGTAAACTCTGACGCAGTCCCATAACTTCTCCCTTTTAAATGTTGTGATGCAGTGCAGTACGCCGTGCGATGCGACGTTGTTCATTTGGGCCTGAATACAAGGCTATTTGTTAACATGACACAGTTCACAACCTGTTGTCCTTGAAATTATTTCATGATGTTGCAGAGTATGTCGTTGAAAGGGGATGGGAAGAAATGAAAAAGCCGGATAGCGGCATAAGTGCCTTATCCGGCCTGGACGCTCTATTATTACGCTGCACTCGTAGGCCCGATTAGCGCAAGCGCCATCGGGCATTCGGTTTGGCAGGCGTCAATTAGAAGTCGTAACGCAGACGAACCAGGTTCATATCGCCCAGATCGTCGGTGCTGGAGGTGAATACGTGTTCGTAATCCACGCGGAAACCATAATCCAGTTGGAAGCTAATACCGACGCCATTATCAATACGCTGGTAGTTACGGCCGTTCACATATTCAATACGGTCACCCATAAAGTACGGCTGGATAGATTTCACCGCATACTGGTTGATCGGGAATTTATAACCGGCAAAGTATTCAATACCCCATGCGTCGCCCGCAAAGTAGTCATGCGCGTCTACGCGTTTGGTGGTCATGAAGTTCTGATACCAGCCGCCGCCCAGCGCGAAAGTCCAGTTATCCGGCGTCCAGCTAAGCGCAGTACCAACGATATTTTGATCGTAGTCTTTACCGTCGCCGCCGTTACCTGGGCGCATTTCCGCACGCGTATAGTTCCACGCCGTACCCCAGGTCAGATCGTCCGTGATGTGGTAATCCGCACCCAGAGAACCGCCGCCTTTACGCTTGTAGCGCAGGCCGTTGTTCGGGTTGTAATCATCGCTGAACAGATAAGACGCGTAGAGATCGACGTCGCCAACTGTTTTCTTATACTTCAGGGATTTACGGGTACGATAAGAACCGTCGTAGTCGCCGTTGATACCGTTGCCTGGCGCCTGACCAATCATGTCATAGTCCCAGATATCGGTTTTCACGCCAACCACATCATAATAAACGCTGTTCTGTTGACCGAAAGTCAGCGTACCCCAGGTATCGCTTTTCAGGCCGGTGTACAGCATACGACGAGTGGTGTCGTTCGCGCCGTCTGCGTAGTGATTATCCCAGTTGAACATCGCCGGGAAGTTAACGCCCAGCTCGTAGTAGCTGACCCAGCTAATGTCATCAAACAGATAGTAATCAGCCGCGAAACGGAAACGGGTGCCGCCATCGAAGCCATTACGTTTGTAACCATTTTTACCGTCGTCGCCAGCCATATTCTGGAACTGAGGACGAATACTGCCGCCAACGGTGAAGTTAAGACGGCTCAGCGGATTACCCGCCTGTGGATCTTGTTTCAGAACAGTGATTTCCGCCTGAGATGCGAAAGACGTTAATGCCACTGCCGCGCCGATCGATGCCGCCAGCGCTGTTTTTTTTATTGTCATTATATTTTCCTTGATAGATTTACCCGCCATTATTCGCACTGCCGGCAAAATACCGGCAACGTAAAAAACAACGGGCATAGCCCGCTAACTATTTAGCAATTAAATATTAACTGGTATTAATCCTGTCGTGTTGGCGGGTTTTTAATGTTTTGTGCTACTAAAAATCGAGGGGTTAACAATTCGTGCCACATAGGGAGTACACACCAGTATAAACACCGGTGCGTAATCATCACGTATATAAATTATATTATTAAAACTACACACCGGTATAAAAACCGGTGTGTGATCATCACATCTATAAATTAATTATTAAATTGGCGAAATAACGCTTTGCCTTTTAACAGACGCGCGCCGAGCCATCCGCCGCATAATGAAAGTAATAATGCGCCGCAGACGGGCAAAATAATCCACACGCGCCAGTCCGGTTCCCACGGAAAATCGAACACCTGACTTTGCAGCACCGCCAGCGCAGTTTCCGCGCCGATCGCCGCCACCAGCCCGGAGACCATACCCAGCATGGCAAATTCACACCAGAGCGTGGTGCGCAGCAGTTTTTTACCCGCGCCTAAGGTGCGCCAGACCACCAGTTCCTGATGACGTTGACGCATTCCGACCTGAACCTGCGCCAGTAACAACAGCATGCCGCAGGCCGTGACCAGCACCACCATCACCTCCAGCGCCCGGCTGACTTGCTCCAGCACCTGACCGACCTGTTTCAGGATCGCGCCGATATCCAGCAGGCTGATGGTCGGGAACTCGCGATTAAGCTGCGTCAGCATGCCGTTGCCATTTTCCCAACGGAAGCTGGTAAGCCAGCTCTGTGGCTGCCCGTCCAGCGCGCCGGAGGGGAAGATAAAGAAGAAGTTAGGCCGCAGACTTTCCCAGTCTACTTTGCGCAGGCTGCTGACCGTCGCGCTAAAGTCCTGGGTATCGCCCATAAAGGTCACGCGATCGCCGAGTTGTATATTCAGCCGCTTCGCCAGCCCTTCCTCTATCGAGACCTCTCCCGCTTTTGGCGGCCAGCTTCCGGCGGTAATCGGGTTATGATCCGGGCGCGTATCCTGCCACGTCAGATTCAGCTCACGGTTAAGCGCTTCGTCCTGATTTCCTTCGGTCGGCAGACCATTAATCTCCGTCAGTCGCGCCCGCACGATCGGGAAGAATGCCTCCGGGATCACCTGATGCTCAGACAGGAAGGCTTTCAGCGGCACCACCTGTTCAGAAGCGATATTGATGAGGAAATAGTTCGGACTTTCCGGCGGCAGTTGTTGTTGCCAGCGATCCAGCAGATCGCCGCGCAGCACCAGCAGAAGCGCCAGCAGCATAAAGGAGAGCGAAAAAGCCGAGAGCTGGCTTAACGTGGACCACGGCTGGCGCAGCAGTCGGCTTACGGCCAGGCGCAGAGGCAGCGATGTCAACGTCATACCGCGCAGCACGTTCAACAGCATCCAGCCCAGTACACCGCAAAGTAGCGCCAGCACCACCGCACCGGCCAGCACCGCCCACAGCAACATGCTGCCGCCCATCAACCCCGCGAGCAGCGCGACGACAACAACCGTGACCACCGGAAGATACACCTTCAGCGGCCAGACACGCGCAACCACATCACGCCGCAGCACACGCAACGGCTGCGTCGCCAGCAGCAGACGATACGGACGCAGTCCAACCAGCAAAGAAATGATGATCATCGTTCCCAGCGCCCACAGCCACGGCCAGAGGCTGGCTGGCGGCAGAACGGCGGGTAACACCGGTTTAAGCAGCACCATTAGCACGTTCTCGAACAGCAACCCAATGGCTCCTCCCGTCACGGCGGAAAGAGCCAGTAGCATCCCCCACTGCCCGACGATCAGCCTGCGCAGTTGCGCCCTGCCCGCCCCCAGCGTTTTGAGGATCGCAATCAGATCGTAGCGGCTACGGCAGTAGTGGCTCATCGCCACCGCCACGGCCGCTACAGCTAACAGCAACGTTAACAGCGCCGACAGCAGCAGGAACTGCTGCGAGCGTTCAAGCGATTTGCCCAGCGCGCCTTCATCTTGTTCCAGCCCGTACCAGCGATGTTCAGGCTTAAGCTGCGGCAATAGCCACTTTTCATAGCCGTCCAGCTGCTGCGGCGTACCGCCAAACTTATAACGCCACGTCACGCGACTTCCCGGCTGTACTGCGCCCGTTTTTTCAACATCCGCAATGTGCATCATCAGGCGTGGCGCCATCTGGAAAGGGTTAAACCCGGAATCCGGCTCCTGTACCACCTCGCCAGCAATACGCAGCGTGGCGTCGCCGACGTCGATGCTGTCACCCGTTTTCAGGTTGAGGAGCGCCATCAGTCTTGGCGCCAGCAACACGGAACCCGGCTGCGGTTTTAACCCCGGCGGATTCGTTTGCAGCTCACCGTACATCGGATAAACGTCATCCACCGCTTTGACGCTGGCCAGCTGCGGCGTATCGTCCGCGAAGGTCATGGTGGCGAAGGTCATCTGTTCGCCCACTTTCAGACCGCGTTTGCGCGCCTCATCGATCCACGCCAGCGGCACTTCGCGCGAACTGCGCAGCGCCCGGTCTCCGGCCATAAAATCACGGCTTTGCTGACTTAAACCCTTTTCCATGCGGTCGCTGATATTGCCCAGCGCCAGCACGCAGGCCACCGCCAGACTCAGCGCCAGCCAGACAATCAGTAAGGAAGGTGAGCGCCATTCGCGCCAGAACCAGCGTGCAATCATGCCTCCTCCTGCAACTGCCCATCCACCAGGCGTAATCGCCGGTCGCAACGCGCCGCCAGCTGCGGGTCGTGCGTCACCAGAATCAGGGTGGTGCCATGTTCGCGATTAAGCGAAAACAGCAGATCGGCGATTTTATCCCCGGTCTGCCGGTCAAGGTTTCCCGTCGGTTCATCGGCAAACAGCACGTCTGGCCGCCCGTTGAACGCTCTCGCCAGCGCCACACGCTGCTGCTCGCCGCCGGAAAGCTGAGCCGGAAGATGATCAAGACGTTTCCCCAGGCCTAACTGTTCCAGCAACGCTTTCGCGCCATCGCGGCTTTTCCCGCTGTTCTCCCCCCGCAGCAAGGCGGGCAGTTCAACGTTTTCCAGGGCATTCAGCGTAGGAATCAACATAAAAGACTGGAAAACAAAGCCGACATGCTGCGCGCGCAGCTGCGCCCGCGCCTCTTCATCCATCGTGTGCAGAGACTGCCCGACCAGATTCACCTCGCCGCTGCTGCCATCATCCAGCCCGGCCAGAATCGCCAGCAGCGTCGATTTCCCCGATCCTGACTCGCCGATCAGCGCAATAGTCTCGGCGCGTTTGACAACCAGTTCAACTCCGGTAAGGATGGAAAGCTCATGCTCACCCTGACCGACGGACTTCTTAAGACGATGAACTTCAACAATGTTTTCCGCTGGCATTTGCCCTTCCTGTTTCTGGTCCTGTTAACGTTCCGCGCCGCCGCAGCGGACACGTTATTAATTCTGGGTGACAGCCTGAGCGCCGGATACCGCATGTCCGCCAGCGCGGCCTGGCCTGCGCTGCTTAACGACAAATGGCAGGACAAAACGCCGGTCATCAATGCCAGCATTAGCGGCGACACCTCGCAGCAAGGCCTGGCGCGTCTGCCTGCGCTGCTGAAGCAGCATCAGCCCCGCTGGGTTCTGGTCGAGCTTGGCGGCAATGACGGCCTGCGCGGTTTTCAACCTCAGCAAACCGAGCAAACCCTGCGTAAAATCCTGCTGGATGTGAAGGCCGCAAACGCCGAACCGTTGCTCATGCAAATTCGTCTGCCCGCAAACTATGGTCGCCGTTATAATGAAACCTTTAGCGCCATCTACCCACGGCTTGCCAAAGAGTTTGATATTCCGCTTCTGCCCTTTTTTATGGAAGAGGTTTATCTGAAACCACAATGGATGCAGGACGACGGTATTCATCCTAATCGCGACGCCCAGCCGTTTATTGCTGACTGGATGGCGCAACAACTAACCCCATTAGTTAACCACGACTCGTAAATCAACGGAGATCCTGACAGGTAAAGTTATGCAAAAATCGGTCTTAATTACAGGATGTTCCAGCGGAATCGGTCTGGAAAGCGCTCTTGAACTGAAACGTCAGGGTTTTCAAATTCTGGCAGGTTGCCGTAAACCCGATGACGTCACGCGGATGAACAGCATGGGATTCACCGGCGTGCTGATCGACCTCGACTCGCCGGAAAGCGTGGATCGCGCCGCAGACGACGTGATCGCCCTGACCGATAATCGTTTATATGGGATCTTTAACAATGCCGGATACGGCGTGTATGGCCCGCTTACCACTATCAGCCGCGCGCAGATGGAGCAGCAGTTTTCCGCCAATTTCTTTGGCGCGCACCAGCTCACTATGCGCCTGCTCCCTGCTATGCTGCCGTACGGCGAAGGGCGTATTGTGATGACCTCATCCGTAATGGGGCTGATCTCCACGCCAGGGCGCGGCGCCTATGCCGCCAGCAAATATGCGCTGGAAGCCTGGTCTGATGCGCTGCGCATGGAGCTGCGCCACACGGGGATTAAGGTCAGCCTGATCGAACCCGGCCCAATTCGTACCCGGTTTACCGATAACGTCAGCCAGACCCAGAGCGACAAACCGGTAGAAAATCCGGGAATTGCCGCGCGTTTTACGCTCGGGCCGGAAGCCGTTGTCGCTAAAGTCCGCCATGCTTTTGAGAGCGACAAACCGAAATTACGCTACCCGGTTACGATGGTGACGTGGGCGGTCACGCTGCTGAAGCGCGTGCTGCCGGGACGCGCGATGGACAAAATTTTGCAGGGTTGAGTTGAAGCGCGCGCGTCAGCCCCCATGTAAAAGAGAACCAGACATAAAGAGAGTGACTCCATGTCCGTACAAAATATTGTCAATATTAACGAATCTAACCTGCAACAGACCCTCGAACAGTCGATGACCACCCCGGTTCTGTTCTATTTTTGGTCTGAACGCAGCCAGCATTGTCTGCAACTGACGCCGGTGCTGGAAAGCCTTGCCGCACAGTACAACGGCCAGTTTATCCTCGCGAAGCTTGACTGCGACGCCGAGCAGATGATCGCCTCCCAGTTTGGCTTGCGCGCTATTCCTACCGTGTATCTGTTCCAGAACGGTCAGCCGGTCGACGGCTTCCAGGGGCCGCAGCCGGAAGAAGCGATTCGCGCGCTGCTCGACAAAGTGCTGCCGCGTGAAGAAGAGCTGAAAGCGCAGCAGGCGATGCAACTGATGCAGGAAGGCAACTACATTGAAGCGCTGCCGCTGCTGAAAGACGCCTGGCAGCTCTCTCATCAGAACGGCGAGATCGGCCTGCTGCTGGCGGAAACCCAGATTGCCCTCAACCGTACGGAAGACGCCGAAGCCGTGCTGAAAACCATTCCGTTACAGGATCAGGACACCCGCTATCAGGGTCTGGTCGCGCAGATTGATTTACTGAAACAGGCGGCCGACACCCCGGAAATCCAGCAACTGCAACAGCAGGTTGCGGACAATCCAGAAGATGCGGCGCTGGCGGCGCAACTGGCGCTGCAACTGCATCAGGTCGGGCGTAACGAAGAGGCGCTGGAGTTATTGTTCAGCCATTTGAAGAAAGATCTCGCCGCCGCAGACGGTCAGGCACGAAAAACGTTCCAGGAGATCCTCGCCGCGTTAGGCACCGGCGATGCGCTGGCGTCGAAATTCCGCCGCCAGCTGTACGCGCTGTTGTACTAATCCGCTGCATTTTGCCCGATGGCGCTACGCTTATCGGGCCTACAAACGCTAAAAATACCGATCCCTCCGGCATCACATCTTCTTTAAATGCGTCACCACCAGTTGGTGGCGCGAATTATAGAATTTCCGGTAGGTTAAATAGCAGGCGATAATGGTCGACAGGCTTGCTGTGGATAGCAGCATAAAAGTCACCATTATCTGATACTTAATCGCTTTTACCGGATCGATACCGGCAAAAATCAACCCGGACATCATCCCCGGTAAGCTCACCAGCCCAACCGTTTTTGCCGAATCAATGGTCGGGATCAGCGACGCGCGAATACTGTCGCGAATAAGCCCCGCAGACGCCGTTTTCGGCGTTGCGCCCAGACTGAGCTTCTCCTGAATTTGCTGCTGCTCGCTGCTGAATCGCTGGCCCAGATTGTTGTAGCACAGCCCTACCGCCACCATCGCGTTACCCGCAATCATGCCGGAAATTGGGATCACCTGCATCGGCGTAAACTCGATAGATCCTGACAATACCAGTACCGCCAGCGTCAGCCCCGCTCCGGTCGTAATCGCAATAAACGACGAGGTAAACGCTTTATCAATATATTTACTGCGTTTTTGCGCGTTATACGCCGCGTTAAAACAGATAAACAGCACCATCAATAATGTCAGGATGGAGTGATTGACGCCAAAAATGTATTTCAGAACATAGCCGACGATAACAAGCTGGATTACCGCCCGGGCAACGCTCCAGAGAATATCTTTTTCCAGTGCCAGTTTCTCTTTGTGGCTAATCAGAATAGCCACAACCACCAGCATCATCGATAACGCCAGCGACTCATTCGTTATATTATGCTCGTTCATAGGTAGCTTCCTGCATTTCTCCGGCATGAGGCTGAAGCGTAATCACATTATCCGCATGATTAATTTCATCTTTATCGTGAGTTACCCACAGCACGGCAATATTTTTATCGCGAACATAGCGATGAATAATGTCATTCACATTCTCTTTATTGCGCTCATCCAGCGCACTGGTGATCTCATCCAGCAGCAGAACCTGCGGCATAAACTGTAAATTACGGATCAATGAGATACGTTGTTTTTCCCCGCCGGAAAGCGCCGTAATGTTTTTCTGTAAAATGGTTTCCGGTAGCTCAAACTGCGCCAGATCGGCGAGAAAAGCCTTCGGTTCCGGCGTTTTGTTGCGGATCTGCCAGGGGAAAATCAGGTTGTCATACACCGTATCGCCAAACAGCACTGGCGTCTGGGCACAATAAGAGACCTGCTGGCGGTAAGTTTCGGGCTTAAGCGTGGCAATCTCTTCGCCTTCGAACAGGATATCCCCCGTATCCGGGCTGATTAATGACGCCACAATCTTTAGCAATGTGCTTTTACCGCACCCGGATGGGCCGGTAATCAGTTTAAATTCCCCGGCATTCAGCATGAAACTGATGTTATTGAGAATTTTCGTGGCGCCAGCCTGGTATCCCACCTTTCTTAGCTGGAGCAAAGGGCTGCTCTCTTTCATCTCACATCCATTTTTCACATCTTTAAAGTAAACAGTGTATCCCTGTAATTTATAAGAGGGGAACTCACTTTGATTAATCGGGTATAATTTGATTAAACAGACCGCAAAGACCGTTTTTTTACATGGACAGCACGACAGGAGGTTTATCAATGCTTATTTTTATCCCTATTCTCATTTTCGTGGCGTTGGTGATAGTCGGCGCAGGCGTCAAAATTGTCCCACAGGGATACCAGTGGACCGTGGAGCGTTTTGGCCGTTACACCAAAACCCTGCAACCAGGCCTGAGCCTGGTGGTGCCGTTTATGGACAGAATTGGTCGCAAGATCAATATGATGGAACAGGTACTCGATATCCCGTCGCAGGAGGTTATCTCAAAAGATAACGCCAACGTCACCATTGACGCAGTGTGCTTTATTCAGGTTATCGACGCTCCGCGCGCGGCCTATGAAGTCAGCAATCTTGAGCTGGCCATTATCAACCTCACCATGACCAACATCCGTACCGTACTGGGGTCAATGGAGCTGGATGAAATGCTTTCCCAGCGCGACAGCATCAACACGCGCCTGTTGCACATTGTCGATGAGGCCACCAATCCCTGGGGCGTCAAGGTTACGCGTATTGAGATCCGCGATGTTCGTCCACCGGCGGAATTGATTTCATCCATGAACGCCCAGATGAAAGCAGAGCGTACCAAACGCGCCTACATTCTGGAGGCGGAAGGGGTGCGCCAGGCTGAAATTCTGAAAGCTGAGGGTGAAAAACAGTCGCAGATCCTGAAAGCGGAAGGCGAACGCCAGTCTGCCTTCTTACAGGCTGAAGCGCGTGAACGTTCCGCCGAAGCGGAAGCCCGCGCCACCCAGATGGTCTCTGAAGCGATCGCCGCCGGGGATATTCAGGCGGTGAACTACTTCGTGGCGCAGAAATACACCGAAGCGTTGCAGCAGATTGGTTCGTCGGGCAACAGTAAGGTTGTCATGATGCCGCTGGACGCCAGCAGTCTGATGGGCTCCATTGCCGGGATCACCGAACTTATCAAGGACAGCACCAGCGAACGGAACAAATCATGATAGCGATGATTCTGGTTCACCCGCATATTTTCTGGCTGAGTCTTGGTGGGCTACTGCTGGCCGCCGAGATGCTGGGAGGGAACGGCTACCTGCTGTGGAGCGGTGTCGCCGCCGTGATTACTGGCCTGGTGGTCTGGCTGGTGCCGCTCGGCTGGGAGTGGCAAGGCGTTATGTTCGCCGTATTGACGCTGCTGGCGGCCTGGCTGTGGTGGAAGTGGCTGGCACGGCGCGTGCGTGAGCAAAAACCGGCTGACAGTCACCTTAATCAACGCGGGAAACAGCTGGTAGGCCACCGCTTTATTCTGGAAACCGCGCTGGTCAACGGACGCGGCCACATGCGCGTCGGCGACAGCTCCTGGCCCGTCAGCGCCGACGCGGATCTGAGCGCCGGAACGCAGGTGGAGGTGATTGCCATCGAAGGGATAACGTTGCGCATTAGGGCCGTGTGATCAACGGCGGGCTTTACCCTTGTGATGACAGCAGCCGGAAAGATTATCAATGATCGGGCAATCGGCGCTGTCATCACCCGGGCATGACTCCGCCAGGGTCAGTAATTGCGTGCGCATAGCCTGCAATTCGCTGATGTGGCGTTCAATCTCAGCGACCTTTTCCAGCGTACGTTTTTTCACATCTGCGCTATGGCGCCCCGGATCGTTAAACAAATTCACCAGTTCACCGCACTCTTCCAGGTTAAAACCGACCTGACGCGCCTGACGCAACAGCGTTAACTCGTTTAAATGCTGCTGGCTGTAAGTGCGGTATCCGTTTTCACTGCGCAGCGGCGGCGTCACCAGCCCTTTCTCTTCATAAAATCGAATAGCCTTGCTGGTTAAGCCTGTTTTTTTCGCAACATCGCTAATATTCACATCTCCCCCCCGCAGAGCATGTTGATGCCGAAGCTCATTATAACCCACATCGCCCCCATGCTATCACGGGGTGGAATGCCCCTGGCGCCTGTGCAATAAATCCTTAGCAATCCTACCGTTATGTGCGATCTCGCTCACACTTATGGCTGTCTTGCTTGCAACATATTGATACAGATCAAAGGTGCATTAATTATACACCTTTCAACCTTGAACTTGTGGATACATCTTCTATATAAACGCGAATGATAATGATGATCATTTACATACTCATAAAGGTTCTCACATGTTGCCACGGATTAGCCAACGGCCATTTATTCTTTCGGCCCTGACATTATGCGTTTCAGGTGCTGTTTCAGCAGCCACGACAACTACAGCACAACATCATAAAGTATCGGATGACGACACGTTAATCGTCACCGCTAACCGCTCAGAAAGTAGCCTTTGGGAAAGCCCGGCCACGATTCAGGTTATCGACCGCCAGGCCATACAGAATTCCACCAGCGTGTCGATTGCGGACGACCTACAGGACATCCCCGGCGTTGAGGTTACTGATAACTCTCTGGCAGGACGCAAACAGATCCGCATTCGCGGCGAAGCCTCTTCACGCGTATTAATTTTGATTGACGGCCAGGTCGTCAGCTATCAGCGCGCCGGGCAAAACTACGGCGCCGGCTTGCTCATTGATGAATCGTCGCTTGAGCGTATTGAAATCGTTAAAGGCCCCTACTCGGTACTCTATGGCTCGCAGGCCATCGGCGGCGTGGTGAACTTTATTACGAAAAAAGGCGGCGATAAGCCGCTCGGCGGAAGCGTCAAAGCCGTTTACAACTCCGCGACCGCAGGCTGGGAGGAGTCGGCCGCCGCCTGGGGCAGCATCGGCAACTTCGACTACCGCATTAACGGCAGTTATTCCGATCAGGGCAACCGCGACACGCCTGACGGCAGATTGCCCAACACCAATTTCCGCAACAACAGCCAGGGCGTCTGGCTTGGCTACAATCTCGATCGCCATAAATTTGGACTATCACTCGATCGCTACAAAACGTCTACCCAAACCTGGATTAGCGATGCGGATAACCAGTATGACGAATTCAGCGTCCGAATTCCGAAACTGGAACGCGAAAAGGTCGGCGTTTTCTATGACTATGATGCCGATGGCGATTACCTGAAAAAAATCCACCTCGACGCTTACAGCCAGACCATTGAGCGTAAATTTGAGAATCGGGTAAAAACCACCCAGGTCATCCCAAGCCCGATGATTCAGGCGCTGACAGTCAGTAATCAGACCAACACCAATGATAAACAGTACACGCAGGGTGTGACGTTACAGAGCAACTTCTCACTGCCAGCGAACAACGAACTGGTTATCGGGACGCAGTATCAGCACGACAAAGTGAAGCAGGACACCAATAGCAGCACGCGTCAGACAGCGGCAACCGGCGTCTTCGATATCCAGACCAATACCCTGTCACATATTGAGGCTGAACAAGGTAACGCCTCAATATTTGCGCAAAACGACTGGCGTTTTGCCGATGACTGGACCTGGACCGTCGGCGCACGTCAGTACTGGCTCTCTTCTAAACTGAACCGTAGCGACAGTCTGAGCGGCACAACCTGGCAGTCATCCGGTGGAAAGTCAGCGCATGACGATGAGTTAGTCACCTCAACCAGCCTGCGTTACTCCGGTTTTGATAATCTTGAGCTACGCGCAGCCTATGCTCAGGGATATGTCTTCCCGACGCTGGTTCAGTTGTTTATGCAAACGTCTGCGGGCGGCAGAATCACCTATGGCAATCCTGACCTGAAGGCTGAGCACTCCAATAACTATGAACTGGGTGCGCGTTACAAAGGCAATATGTGGCTGATTGACGGGGCGATTTACTACTCCGAAGCCAAAGACTATATCGCCAGTCTCGCCTGTTCAGGGCAAGCAATTTGTAATGGCAGCAGCACCTCATCCTACTACTACGACAATATCGACCGCGCCAAAACCTGGGGGATGGAGCTGACGGCGGAATACAACGCCTGGGCCGTATCGCCTTATCTGAGCGGCAACCTGATTCGTCGTCAGTATGAAGGCGACGTGCAGAAAACCTGGGATACCGGCGAACCGATGCTGACAGGCCGCGCAGGTCTGAAACACACGCTGCTGCTCAATGCCGCGAATATCACTTCCGATCTCTTCATCCGTGCGGCATCCAGCGCCAAAGACAACACGGGAGAGACTGAAATTCGCTATCCGGGCTGGGCGACGCTTAACCTCGCCTTTAATACCGAGTTTGGTCCGCAGGATCAGTATCAGGTCAATCTGGCGCTGAACAACCTGACCGATAAACGTTACCAGACCGCTCATGAATCCATTCCAGCGGCGGGCTTTAACGCAGCGATTGGTTTTGCGTGGAATTTCTGACGATGAAGAGACTTGTCATTGGCTTACTGGCGCTGGTTAGCGCCTTCAGCGTGCAGGCGGCCGAACGACTGGTGGTGGCGGGCGGTTCTCTCAGCGAGCTTATTTTTGCGATGGGCATCGGCGATCGCGTTGTCGGGGTGGATGAAACCACCTCTTATCCCCCCGAAACCGCTGCACTGCCGCATATTGGCTACTGGAAGCAACTGAACAGTGAAGGCATTTTATCGCTGCGCCCGGACAGCTTTATTACCTGGCAGGACGCGGGCCCGCATATTGTGCTGGAGCAGTTGCGCACCCAAAAAGTCAACGTTGTCACCCTGCCGCGCGTTCCGGCCACCGTTGACCAGATGTATGCCAATATTCATGCCCTGGCGAACACACTCCAGGTTCCTGAGCAGGGCGACGCGCTGGTTAACCACATTCGCCAGCGGCTGGATCGTGTGCAGGACAGCGTGAAGGCGAAAGGCGCGCCGGTTAAGGCGATGTTTATTCTTTCTGCGGGGGGCAGCGCCCCGCAGATCGCCGGTAAGGGCAGCGTCGCTGACGCGATTCTGACCCTCGCAGGCGCGCAGAATGTCGCCCAGCATGCGCAATATAAAAGTTACAGCGCGGAATCGCTGATTGCGGCAAACCCGCAGGTGATTGTTGTGACATCACAGATGGTCGAGGGCGACATCAATCGCCTGCGCGCCATTGCCGGTATCACCCATACCTCCGCCTGGAAAAATCAGCGGATCGTCGCCATTGATCAGGCGTTGATTCTGGGGATGGGTCCCCGCGTCGCTGACGCCGTTGAAACTCTGCACCAGCAACTCTGGCCTCATTAAATGGATTTGGCATTACAATTATGAATACTCAACACACGCTGGATCTCACTCCACATTTCGCGCTGGAGGGGAACCAGCCCTTTAAGGATCGTCGGGCCACGATGCCGTGGCGTGGTGCGATTCCTGTTGCAAAAGAGCAATTGTCGCAAACCTGGCAGAACGTCATCAGCCAGACCGTTCCACCGCGCAAAAGACTGGTGTATTTACATATCCCTTTTTGCGCAACCCACTGTACTTTCTGCGGTTTTTATCAGAACCGCTTTGAAGAGGATCACTGCGCACGCTATACCGACGCCCTGCTACGTGAAATAGAGATGGAAGCCGACAGCACGCTGCACCAGTCAGCGCCCATTCATGCGGTGTATTTCGGCGGCGGAACGCCGTCTGCGCTGTCGGCCAGGGATCTGGCCAGGATCATCACCACGCTGCGTGAAAAACTGCCGCTGGCGCCGGATTGCGAAATCACTATCGAAGGTCGGGTGCTCAACTTTGATGATGCCCGCGTTGATGCCTGTCTTGATGCGGGCGCCAATCGGTTTTCTATCGGCATTCAGTCTTTCAACAGCAAGATCCGCAAGAAAATGGCGCGCACCTCGGACGGCCCAACCGCCATCGCCTTTATGAACGGCCTGGTGCGGCGGGATCGCGCCGCCGTGGTGTGCGATCTGCTGTTCGGCCTGCCCGGTCAGGATGCCGCCCTGTGGGGCGAAGATCTGGCGATAGCCCGCGATATCGGGCTGGATGGGATCGATCTGTATGCGCTGAATTTGCTTCCCAATACGCCGCTCGGTAAAGCGGTTGAAAGTGGCCGGACGACCGTTCCTTCCCCCTCAGCGCGTCGCGACCTCTACCTTCAGGGCTGCGATTTTATGGATAGCGCGGGCTGGCGTTGCATCAGCAACAGCCACTGGGCGCGTACCACTCGAGAACGCAACCTGTACAACCTGCTGATCAAGCAAGGCGCTGACTGCCTCGCCTTCGGCTCCGGCGCAGGCGGTTCGGTCAACGGCTATTCCTGGATGGTGGAGAGAAACCTTTCCACCTGGCATGAAACTATCGCCGCCGGGAAAAAACCGTTAATGATGATGATGCGTACCGCCGAACGCGGCTTTCAGTGGCGCCATACGTTACAGGCGGGGATTGAAACGGCGCGCGTACCGCTTGATGAACTGACGCCTCACGCGGAGCAACTGATTCCATTACTGACCCAATGGCACAACGCGGGGCTGACCCGCGATGCGTCAACCTGCCTGCGTCTGACCAACGAAGGACGCTTCTGGGCAAGCAATATTTTGCAGTCTCTTGACGAGCTGATTCAGGAACTTAACGCACCGCGCATCGCGGTAGATAAACCATAAAAGGAGTAACTTATGAGCCATGTCTCTTTACAGGATTTTTTGCGCACTGAGCCGGACGGAACGCTGGAAGCGATCGCCGCACAGTACAACACCACGCTTTTAGACGTAGTCAAAAACCTGCCCTCTCATACCCTGGTCAGCGGCGATAAATTCGATACCGTCTGGGACACCGTCAGCGAATGGGGCAAAGTCACAACCCTGGTGCACACCGCCGATGTCATTCTCGAATTTACCGGTGAACTGCCCTCCGGCTTCCATCGTCACGGTTATTTCAATCTGCGCGGTAAAAAAGGCATGACCGGCCATATCAAAGCGGAAAACTGCACGCACATCGCCTTAGTGGAGCGCAAATTTATGGGCATGGACACCGCGTCTATTCTGTTCCTCAACCAGGCGGGCAGCGCCATGTTTAAAGTCTTCCTCGGTCGCGACGAGCATCGTCAGCTACTGGGCGAACAGGTTGACGCCTTCCGCACACTGGCCTCCTCTCTGAAGGAAAACGCCTGATGACACCGTGGTTACTTTTCGGTGCCGGCGGTACGGGCGTGGGTGCCAGAACGCTTGAACTCGCGCTGACGCAACAGCGCCCGGTCGTTGCCGTGATTCGTCACCCGGAAACCGCGGCCCTTTTGCAAAGCAAAGGCGTTCAGGTATTTATTGGCGATGCCTGCGACGCAAGCGTCGTGTCCTGCGCCTGCCATGCCGCAGGGCCGGAGGCGCTTGTCATTTCATCAATGGGGGGAAACCAGGATTATCTGGCGCACAGAACCGTTATTGATGAAGCCGAAAAAGTGGGCATCAAACGCATGATTCTGGTGACGTCGCTGGGATGCGGCGACAGTTGGGCATTTTTATCCCCTCGCGCGAAAGCCGCATTCGGCCAGGCCGTGCGGGAAAAAACGCTGGCGGAAAGTTGGCTGCAAACCAGTCAGCTGGATTATGCCATCCTGCGGCCTGGCGGTTTACTGAATGGCGATGCGACAGGTAAAGCGCAGCGCTACCAGGGACAGGAGTGCCACGGGTTTGTGATGCGTGCGGATGTCGCCGCCCATATTCATGAACTGGCCTGCGCGCCTGCGCTTAACAATCAGATCTACAGTCTGGTTGAGCCTGAACTAAAGCCGGTGTGATCCCCTCGCGGCGCGGACATCCGCGCCGCAATGACGTTATGGAGATTCGAGTGTTCAAGGATTCACTCTCTTCCCTCAGTGTATTGACGGGGCTTTCACTCTTGCTGATCGCACTGGTGCTGTTCGGCGCCAGCCAGGGGGCGCTGAACATCAGCTTCAGCGCGCTGTTTAACCAAGAGTACCGGGATATCTGGCTGAACATCCGTTTGCCCCGCGTTCTGTTGGCCGTGCTGGTTGGCGGCGCGCTGGCGACGGCGGGCGTGATCATGCAGGGACTTTTTCGCAACCCGATGGCCGATCCGGGGTTGCTCGGCGTCAGCAGCGGCTCTGCGTTAATGGTCGGCGTCGCGATCGTTTTCCCTCTTTCGTTGCCCGTCGTTCTGGCGCTCTATGAACAGATGATCTTTGCCGTCGCCGGCAGCGTGGTGGTCTGCGCGGTTATTTTTCTGATCAGCCTGCGCCACGCTCACGGCGGCATGATGCAACTGCTGCTGGCCGGGATTGCGATTAACGCGCTGTGCGGGGCGGCTATCGGCATACTGAGCTATGTTGGCGACGAACAGCAATTACGTCAGTTGACGCTATGGATGATGGGCAGCCTCGGCCAGGCGCAGTGGCCGACGCTACTGGTGGCCAGTTCGTTCGCGCTGCCCGCCATCGCCGCCACCGCCTGTCTTTCCGGGACGCTGAACCTGCTGCAATTAGGGGATGAAGAGGCGCACTATCTGGGGGTAAACGTAAAGCGTAAACGTCAGCAGCTGTTGTTGCTCAGCTCCCTGCTGGTGGGCGCTGCCGTTTCGGTAAGCGGCGTGATTGGCTTTATCGGTCTGGTGGTTCCCCATTTAATTCGCATGATCATCGGCGCAGACCATCGCTGGCTCATTCCCTGCTCTACACTTGCAGGGGCATGTTTGCTCCTGGTTGCCGACACGCTGGCACGCACGCTGGTACAGCCTGCGGAGATGCCGGTCGGCCTTCTGACCAGCCTGATTGGCGGCCCCTGGTTCCTGTGGCTCATTCTGAACAGCCGGAGGGTGGTATGATTGATGCCCAAAATCTGGTTTACAGCATTCATGGACGCCGTTTAACGGATAATGTTTCGCTGACTCTGCCTGGTGGTGAAATCGTCGCTATTCTAGGGCCGAATGGCGCCGGGAAATCCACGCTGCTGCGCCAGCTTACCGGGTATCTGAAACCCGACTCTGGTCGCTGTACGCTTCTGGGCAAGCCGCTGACCGAATGGCCGCTGACGGAACTGGCGAAGACCCGCGCGGTGATGCGCCAGAACAGCCATATGGCGTTCCCGTTCAGCGTTCGGGAAGTCATTCGCATGGGCAGGCATCCTCATCGGACGCATAATCCACGCGATGAAACCGAGCACATCATGGCGTTGTGCGATTGCAGCCAGCTGGCCTCGCGTGATTATCGGCAGTTGTCGGGCGGCGAACAGCAGCGGGTACAGCTGGCGCGCCTGCTGGTTCAGCTCTGGGAACCCGAGCCCTCGCCCAAATGGCTGTTTCTGGATGAACCCACCTCCGCGCTGGATATTCACCACCAGCAGCATCTTTTCCGTCTGCTGCGCCAACTGGTGCGTGAACGGCAGTTCAACGTCTGCTGCGTGCTGCACGATCTCAATCTTGCCGCACGCTATGCCGACCGGGTGGTGCTGATGGCAAATGGCCGCCTTATTGATAACGGCAGGCCGCAGGAGGTGCTGAAACAACAGGCGCTGAAAACGCTTTACGGCGCGGATATCACGGTTTTAAACGATCCATCAAATCTCTCACCGCTGATCGTCCTCGATCGGTAAAACTTGCGGAGCATCGAATGCTGATGCTCCATTTTCTGTAACAATTGCCTGTTATAAGTGATCGCTTTCTCAATTCTGATTCTTTCAACTGGTCATTCTACGCGGGTAGATTTATTAATCTGCGGTAAAAATATAATATCTACGCGAGTAGAACGCGAAGAGTATAAACCTGCGACTTATGTCGACAGCTAACTTCAAGGAGTTCTTATGAACACGCATTCATCCTCTGTTCCCCTGACGGACGGCCAACAGGCAGCTCAGGAACGACTGGAAACCCCCGAGGGGCGCCGCGAATTCTGGCGAGCGACATTTTCCTGCTGGTTAGGCACGACAATGGAATATGCCGATTTTGCGCTGTATGGCCTCGCCGCAGGCATTATCTTTGGCGACGTCTTTTTTCCTGAAGCCACACCAGTTATGGCGCTACTTTCCAGCTTCGCCGCCTATTCCGTCGGGTTTATAGCACGCCCCATCGGCGCGCTGTTGTTCGGCTGGATAGGCGACCGTCATGGCCGGAAGACTGTCATGGTTATCACTATCGGGTTAATGGGCATGTCGACCATGTTGATCGGTTTAATTCCCAGCTACGCCCAGATTGGCGTTTGGGCGCCGGTATGCCTGGTCATCTTACGATTTTCCCAGGGGCTGGGCGCCGGGGCAGAGCTTTCAGGCGGCACCGTCATGCTCGGTGAATATGCCCCAGTTAAGCATCGCGGACTGGTCTCCTCGATTATCGCTCTGGGCTCAAATAGCGGAACATTGCTGGCTTCTTTAGTCTGGCTCATCGTACTGCAAATGGATAAAGACGCCTTGCTTAGCTGGGGATGGCGCATCCCTTTTCTTTGCAGCTTCCTCATCGCCGCCGCAGCACTGTTTATTCGCCGCCATATGCGTGAAACGCCCGTCTTTGAGCGTCAAAAAGCACTCCTGCAAGCCGAGCGAGAGAACGCGCTTCGCCAGGGTCAGGAGATGCAACAGTATGACACCCGTAGCTTCTGGCAACGCACCAGAGCGTTCTGGACCATGGTCGGATTACGCATCGGCGAAAATGGCCCCTCCTATCTGGCCCAGGGATTCATCATTGGCTATGTTGCCAAAGTGCTGATGGTTGATAAATCTGTCCCCACTGTTGCGGTATTTATCGCCTCTATTCTGGGATTTGCCATTATTCCGCTGGCGGGTTGGCTTTCTGACCGGTTTGGTAGACGTATCACTTACCGTTGGTTCTGTCTGCTACTGATTCTGTACGCATTTCCGGCATTCATGCTGCTGGACTCTCGTGAACCGTGGATTGTTATCCCGACGATCATTACCGGAATGGGGCTCGCTTCACTGGGCATTTTCGGTGTTCAGGCTGCATGGGGCGTTGAGCTTTTCGGTGTGACCAACCGTTATACTAAAATGGCTTTCGCAAAAGAGCTGGGGTCCATTATGTCTGGCGGTACGGCGCCACTTGTCGCCTCGGCGCTGCTCTCATTTTACGGACACTGGTGGCCTATCGCCGTCTATTTCACCCTGATGGCCGCAATTGGGCTGGTGACGACTTTCTTCGCGCCAGAGACTCGTGGGCGGGATCTCAACTTGCCCGAGGATGCAATTTGAGGCCAGAGAACGTGAGTTGCGCGTTCTTTACCAAAGATTTTTGGGTCATAACGCCTTATGCTGTCAGGAAAAAAGATCACTCTGAACTCAATCAGGTAGGTGCCTTGTGACCCAATCACATTCACAACGCGTAACACGTTCTGATGTTGCAAAAGAAGCGGGAACATCTGTCGCTGTTGTCAGTTACGTTATTAATAACGGTCCGCGCCCCGTCGCCGAAGCGACCCGACAGCGCGTATTGCAGGCCATAAAAAAAACCGGTTATCGACCTAATGGTATAGCGCGCGCCCTGGCTTCAGGCAGCACGCAAACCTATGGACTCATTGCGCCAGACATCTCTAACCCGTTTATCGCCTCAATGGCACATGCCCTGCAACGTGAAGCATTTTCTGATGGGAAAGTGCTCCTGCTGGGCGATGCGGGCGACAACAGCGGACGTGAGCGTGAACTGATTAACAATATGCTACACCGTCAGGTCGACGGGCTTATCTATACCAGTGTTGACCGGCATCCCTATATTGAGCTGATTCAGGAGAGCGGAACCCCCTGCGTCATGCTGGATCGCGTGGACCCTGGGTTGAATGTCAGTGTTATTCAGGTAGATGAACAACTGGCGGCCTGGCAGGTGACGAAGCATCTGATTGATCACGGTTACCGCGATATTGGCATTATTTGTGGTCCGCGTGAAATGTTGAACACCCAGGATCGTATCCGGGGATGGCAGCTAGCGCTGGAAGAGTCATCGCTAATTATCAACCCCTCCTGGATCTTTTCGACTAACTATACCCGCGCCGGAGGTTACGAGGCGACAAAACGCATGTTACAAGGTAAACCACCGCGCGCGCTGTTCGCAACCAACGAACAGCAGGCGCTTGGCTGTTTACGCGCTCTGGCAGAACAAGGATTACGCGTTCCACAGGATGTGGCGCTGGTCTGCTTTAACGCAACACAAGAATCGGCTTACAACGTACCTTCCCTGACCGCCGTCCGACAGCCTGTCGACAAAATGGCTCGTGCGGCAATTGATATGTTGAAAAACTGGGATGGAGAAGTTCGCCGCGTTGAATTTGAGTTTTTTTTACGAGTGGGAGAGTCGTGTGGCTGCCAGGGACATGAAGTACAACCTGAAACCAGATAAAAATAAATCTATGCGCGTGATTATCGACTGCGATCCGGGTAATGGCATTCCCGGCGCCAATATCGATGACGGCCTCGCGCTGGCACTCGCCATTGCCGCGCCGCAAATCTCTCTGGAGATGATCACAACGGTGGCTGGTAATACACCGGTAGAAATCGGATATGCAGTAGCCAAAGACTTCGTCCAACAATTAGGTGTACCCATTTCTGTCTACCGTGGCGCCGCACGCGCGCTCAGAGAAGATCCGCAGCCCTGGCGGGAAAAGCTTGATCATGGTGTAGACCAATATGGCTTACGCCAACTCTGGGCTGATGTCCCCGTTCCGCAGGCATACCAGGCCACGAAGCCTCTTGCGCCTGAGGCGATAGGTGAGCTGATATGCAACAACCCCGGTGAGATAACGCTGGTTGCAACAGGCCCACTCACCAACGTCGCCATTGCTCTACAGCTCTATCCGCAGCTCGTTCATGTGGTGAAGAATATCGTGATCATGGGCGGAGTATTCAATGTTCCTGGCTACCTGAAAGACACTAATTTTGGCCTTGATCCAGAAGCAGCTCATGCCGTACTCACCAGCGGTGCGCCGGTCACATTGGTTCCGATGGATGTCACGACAAAAACCCAAATGCTTCATACCGATTTGGATCGTCTGGCTGCGGCAGAAAACGTTCTTGGTCGCTATCTGGAGAAAACCATTCGCCCGTGGATCACCTACTCTATGCAGACCCGCAATCTGCCTGGCTGCTGGATCCACGATGTTCTGACGATCGCCTGGTTGCTTGATCCCTCGCTCGCCGCAACGACAGAAGACTTTCTGGACGTCTCGCTTGAAGGCCTTACTCGTGGTATGACCTGTCGTTATGGACGTGACACATTACGCCTGGACGTGGGAATACCCGAGCCCAAAGGCGCGATGATAAAAATTCTACAGACTATCGATAACCATCAACTTCTTTCGCTGATTGAACACTACATCCATCGCTACGGCGCATAGCGATGCTGCACAGAAAAAGAAGATATTCGCGCAGTGTATAAGGTTATGTTTTTCTGGGGGAAAAATGAATACGTTAGCACTCATCCTCTCTGGTGAAGGAGAACCAATTTTAATTACATTATGCAAAATTTGCGTCGCTTTTTTCCTGGGAGGAATCATCGGGCTTGAAAGAGAATCAAAGGGAAAGCCTGTCGGGTTTAAAACATGTGTGATTATTTCAGTAGCCAGTTGTGCCCTGACCATTGTTTCGATTCAATCTGCGGAGTATTACGCTGAGATTTCAATGAATATCCGTAGCGATCCTATGCGCCTGGCCGCACAAATCATCAGTGGCGTGGGTTTTCTCGGTGCCGGGGTTATCCTCCATCGCCATGATGATGCGATATCCGGGCTAACAACCGCAGCCATCGTCTGGGCTTCTGCTGGCATAGGAATTACCAGCGGAGCCGGTTTTTATCTTCATGCCCTGCTTGCCACAGGGTTATTTCTGCTGGCTATAAAGCTCAGTTATTTTGTGATCTTTTTACAAACAAAAAACCAGCTCCCCGGCAAAGTAAAAATCCGCATTATTCTTGACGAAAAATCAGGGCTACAAACGCTGGTAGAAAGTATTAATCAGCAAAAAAGCATTATTGAGACCATTACTATCCGCGATGTAAAAAAGGGAAAAATAGAGGTCAACCTTAAGGTTGTGATCAGAAAAAAAATAACCTTGCCCGAACTGTACAGCAACCTTTCTACGCTCGAACACGTCTGCGCTATCGCGCTGGAACACTGAAAAACACGAGTATAAAACAAACTTCTTGACCTTCCCCTTGCTGGAAGGTTTACCCTTTATCACAGTCAGTTAATCCTGTCATAAAGGAGTGTGTTATGTCTCAAACTATCGACCTGACCCTGGACGGTCTGTCCTGTGGTCACTGCGTCAAACGCGTGAAAGAAAGTCTTGAACAACGTCCTGACGTTGAACAGGCAGACGTCACGGTAACCGAAGCGCACATTACCGGCAGCGCCAGTGCCGAAGCGCTTATTGAAACCATTAAACAAGCCGGTTACGGCGCGGAGTTAAGCCACCCAAAGGCTAAACCGCTGGCGGAGTCATCAATCCCGTCGGAAGCACTGACAGCGGTTCCCCCTGAGCTTCCGGCAGCGACGGCCGATGATGATGAAAGCCAACAGCTGCTGTTAAGCGGCATGAGCTGCGCCAGCTGTGTTTCCCGGGTGCAAAACGCGTTGCAAAGCGTACCGGGCGTCACACAGGCACGGGTAAACCTGGCGGAACGCACTGCGCTGGTAATGGGCAGCGCGTCCGCCGCAGATTTAGTGCAGGCGGTAGAGAAAGCAGGCTACGGCGCAGAAGCGATCGAAGATGACGTTAAACGCCGCGAACGCCAGCAGGAAACCGCACTCGCTACCATGAAACGCTTCCGCTGGCAGGCGATTGTCGCGCTGCTGGTCGGCGTGCCGGTGATGGTCTGGGGGATGCTCGGCGACAACATGATGGTCACCGCCGATAACCGCAGCCTGTGGCTGGCAATCGGCCTGGCGACCCTTGCCGTGATGGTTTTTGCGGGTGGACACTTTTACCGCAGCGCATGGAAAAGCCTGATGAACGGCACCGCCACGATGGATACGCTGGTGGCGCTCGGCACCGGGGTGGCCTGGCTGTACTCGATGAGCGTCAACCTGTGGCCGCAGTGGTTCCCGATGGAAGCGCGCCATCTCTATTATGAAGCCAGTGCGATGATCATCGGTCTGATCAACCTCGGACACATGCTGGAAGCCCGCGCGCGCCAGCGCTCTTCTAAGGCGCTGGAAAAATTGCTCGACTTAACCCCGCCGACGGCGCGCGTGGTCACTGATGACGGTGAAAAAAGCGTACCTCTGGCGGATGTACAGCCGGGCATGTTGCTGCGTCTGACCACCGGCGACCGTGTGCCGGTAGACGGTGAAATCACTCAGGGTGAAGCCTGGCTGGATGAAGCGATGCTCACTGGCGAACCGATCCCGCAGCAGAAAGGCGAAGGCGACAGCGTTCACGCCGGAACCGTGGTGCAGGACGGCAGCGTGCTGTTTCGCGCAAGCGCAGTCGGCAGCCATACCACCCTGTCGCGCATTATTCGCATGGTGCGCCAGGCACAGAGCAGCAAACCGGAAATCGGTCAGCTTGCCGATAAAATCTCCTCGGTGTTCGTGCCAGTCGTGGTGGTGATTGCCCTGGTGAGCGCAGGTATCTGGTATGTCTTTGGGCCGGCGCCGCAAATTGTTTACACGCTGGTGATCGCCACCACCGTCCTGATTATCGCCTGTCCGTGTGCGCTGGGTCTGGCGACACCGATGTCGATTATCTCGGGCGTCGGACGCGCCGCTGAATTTGGCGTCCTGGTACGCGACGCCGACGCGCTGCAACGCGCCAGCACGCTGGACACCGTGATATTTGATAAAACCGGTACGCTGACGGAAGGTAAACCGCAGGTCGTCGCCATCAGGACATTTGGCGATACCGATGAGGTGGGCGCCTTACGTCTGGCGGCCGCGCTGGAACAAGGCTCCAGCCACCCGCTGGCGCACGCTATCCTGGAAAAAGCCGCCGACGCCGCCCTGCCTCAGGTGAATAACTTTCGGACGTTACGTGGCTTAGGCGTTAGCGGCGAAGCGGACGGGCATACGTTGCTGTTAGGCAATCAGGCGCTGCTGAATGAACAACAGGTTGTCACGACCGAAATGGACGCTGAAATTTCAGCGCAGGCTTCTCAGGGGGCAACGCCCGTATTGCTGGCGATTGACGGAAAAGCCGCGGCGCTGCTGGCGATCCGCGATCCGCTGCGCAGCGACAGCGTCGCAGCGCTTCAGCGCCTGCACCGCGCCGGGTATCGTCTGGTGATGTTAACCGGGGATAACCCGACCACCGCCAACGCCATTGCCAAAGAAGCCGGGATTGATGAGGTGATCGCGGGCGTGCTGCCGGACGGTAAAGCCGATGCGATTAAGCGTCTGCAAAGTCAGGGACGTCAGGTCGCAATGGTCGGCGATGGCATCAACGACGCACCGGCGCTGGCGCAGGCGGATGTCGGCATCGCGATGGGCGGCGGCAGCGACGTGGCGATTGAAACTGCGGCGATAACCCTGATGCGCCATAGCCTGATGGGCGTAGCTGACGCGCTGGCCATCTCACGGGCGACCCTGCGAAACATGAAGCAGAACCTGCTCGGCGCGTTTATCTATAACAGCATCGGCATCCCCGTTGCCGCCGGGATTCTGTGGCCGTTCACCGGCACGCTGCTTAACCCGGTTGTGGCAGGCGCGGCAATGGCGCTTTCCTCAATTACCGTGGTGAGCAACGCCAACCGGTTGTTGCGCTTTAAACCAAAAGAATAAGGCGCCTGCGCTAACGCTTATCCGGCCTACGCAGCACTCTCATCGTAGGCTGGATAAGATGCTTTTGCGTCGCCATCCGGCATTTCACGCATTGCACCTTCCAGAGCCACACGCTAGCATGGTTTTCCACTAAGGGAGGGCGTATGGATCTGTTATACCGGGTAAAAGCGTTATGGGCTGCACTGCGCGGCAACCATTATACCTGGCCCGCCATCGACATCATGTTACCCGGCGATCGCTGTTTTCATCTTGTGGGCAGTATTCACATGGGAACGCGCGATATGGCCCCCCTTCCGGCAAAACTGCTTAAAAAGCTCAGGCAGGCGGACGCGCTGATTGTTGAAGCCGATGTTTCAGGCAACGATTCGCCTTTTACCGACCTGCCTGCCTTTGCCGACCTGGATGAGCGAATTAGCGACGAGTTACGTCAGCGCCTGCATAAAATCACCCATGAACTGGGCATTTCCCCTTCTCTCTTTTCGACCCAGCCGTTATGGCAAATCGCCATGATATTGCAGGCGACTCAGGCGCAACAACTGGGGCTGCGACCGGAATACGGTATTGATTACCAGTTGCTGAAAACGGCAAAACAGGCGCAAAAACCGATCATCGAACTGGAAGGCGCTTCCAGCCAGATCGATCTGCTGTGCCAGCTCCCTGATAACGGACTGGCGCTACTGGATGATACCCTGACGCACTGGCATACCAATGCCAGACTGCTGCAACAGATGATGAGCTGGTGGCTGAAATCGCCCCCGCAGAATAATGCTATTTCGTTGCCGAATACCTTCAGTCAGTCGCTGTATGATGTGCTGATGCATCAGCGAAATGTCGCCTGGCGGGAGCGTCTGCATGCCATGCCGCCGGGGCGGTACGTCGTGGCGGTCGGCGCGCTTCATCTTTACGGGGAAGGCAATTTGCCTGCGCTAATGCGTTAAAAAAATGGCCAATATTTCTATTGGCCCGTCAAAGAGGAATTTCATCGTTATTATTATGCCAGGACGTAGCGCCCTGGTTATGTCGATTGTCGCTCAAAGTCACCATCCTGCCAATACTATTGCGCAAGATGGTACTATTTTTTAGACCACCATCAGGCGTATGCTTTAAGGGTATTTTGTCTGGGCCAGGAATAATTGCTATGACACCCGCCGTAAAATTACTCGAAAAAAACAACATTACTTTTCAGATCCACGCCTACGATCACGATCCGTCAGAAACCAATTTTGGCGATGAAGTGGTGCGCAAATTAGGCCTGAATCCTGATCAGGTTTACAAGACGCTGCTGGTTGCCGTAAACGGCGATATGAAGCACCTGGCGGTCGCGGTAACGCCCGTTGCCGGACAGCTGGATCTGAAAAAAGTAGCGAAAGCGCTGGGGGCTAAAAAGGTCGATATGGCCGATCCGATGGTCGCCCAACGGACGACAGGTTATCTGGTCGGCGGCATCAGCCCGCTGGGGCAGAAAAAACGGCTGCCGACGCTGATTGACGCGCCAGCCCAAACGTTCGCCACCATTTATGTTTCCGGCGGCAAACGCGGGCTGGACATCGAGCTGGCGGCGGGCGATTTAGCCAAAATTCTGGATGCGAAATTCGCCGATATCGCTCGCCGGGATTAAGCGATTTTAGAATGATTGCCTGATGGCGCTACGCTTATCAGGCCTACAAACCGCATTGACCCGTACCGGCACTACGCCCTGTTACTGCCAGCTGACTTCGCCCTTCGGCTCATACGCGCTGGCATCCAGCGGTGAGTTCTTCTGCACGTACTCTTTCAGCACTTCCGCATCAATAAACCCGGTATTCACGTATCCCGGTTTATTATCAATTTGCGGATACCCGTCGCCGCCCGTCGCATTGAAGCTCAGCGTCGCCATCCGGTAGGTTTTCGCCGGGTCAACAGGCTCGTCTTTAATTTTCAGGTCATGAAGTTTGCCGTCTTTCGCCACAAAACTGACGTTCGCAAACTGCGGATACGCCCCGGAATCCGGCTTCATCTGCGCGACGGCGGTCAGGTAATCAATTACTTCTTTACCGCTCATGTCGACATAGACCACTACGTTGCCAAACGGCTGCACCTTGAGCACGCTTTTATAGGTAATGTTGCCGCCTTCAATGGAGTCGCGAATCCCCCCGCCGCTCATCACGCCGAAATTGGCGCTGGTGCGCGCGATTTGCGCGGCCAGAATCAGATGGCCCATATTAGTCTGCACAAAGCGAACTTTGTTGCGATCCCCTTCAAGACGACCATTGACGCTGCCAATCTTCACGTCCAGTTGCGCTTTACCTTTGTTCTGGAATGGCGTCAGAAGCGAGAGCATTTGCTGATTTTCTGAAATTTCCGGGGTGTAAAGTACGCGCTCACTTTTCCCGTTATCCCAGGTGACTTTCTTCTTCAGGTTTACCGGAATGAGCTGATAGTTGACCATTTTCATCTCGCCGTTACGGAACTCAAAGTCCGCGCGGCCAACGTATTTTCCCCACTCATGCGCCTGCACAATCCAGATGCCGTTCTGCTTATCCGGCGCGCAAGGCGTACCCGGCACATAATCAACCTGCTTTTTGTTTTCGGACGCCATGCACACCGGGTCCTGTGAGTGACCACCCACAATCATCGCCAGCGAGCCTTTTGGCAGACTACGCGCCATTTCAACATCGCCCGGCGCGTTCGAACCGTGATCGCCGTTGTCATAGTGCCCCATGTGGGTAGTGGCGATAATGATGTCCGGCTTTTCATTCATTTGCAGTTCCTGAATCACCACCTTCGCCTCTTCGGCCGGTTTACGGAACTCGATATCGGTGAAGAATTCCGGGTTACCGATCTTCGCGGTGTCGTCCGTCGTCAATCCGAGGACGGCGATCTTCAGATCCTGGCGTTTAAAAATAGCCCAGGGCTTGAACAGACGTTCTCCGGTACTCTTTTGGTAGATATTGGCGGAGAGGAAGGGGAATTTGGCCCACTTTTCCTGCTGACGCAGCACACTGAGCGGATTATCAAACTCATGATTACCGACGGCCATCGCATCGTAGCCAATCAGGTTCATACCACGAAAGTCAGGTTCCGCGTCCTGCAAGTCGGACTCCGGTACGCCAGTGTTAATGTCACCGCCGGAAAGCAGCAGCACGCTGCCGCCTTCAGCCGCAACCTCTTTGCGAATGCCGTCCACCAGCGTTTTTTGCGCCGATAAACCGTACTCGCCGTATTCGCTGCGCCAGAAATGGCCGTGGTGATCGTTAGTATGCAGAATGGTGATTTTATAGGTTTTATCTTTTTCATAAGCCTGAACAGGCTGGCTTGCCAGCGTAAACGCGGCAAACAATGCCAGCGCCACACCCCGTTTCAAAAATTTCATGCTTCTCTCCCTGACTCAATATCAACCGCTGAAATTACAATGATCTGAAATAATAGTCGAAAATGTTTTCAGAATTGAGACTTCCTTCAAACACCGTCCACAGGTATGTTAGTCGAGTAATAATTACAAATTCGATTATCCCCAACATCGCAAACAAAACAGAAGTGACATTCTATGGCAATGAGTGAACCAACCCAGCCGTTAGCGGGCGCCTCTGCTGCGGCGACTAAAGCACGCACCTCGTTTGGCATCTTAGGCGCGATCAGCCTGTCTCATTTGTTGAACGATATGATCCAGTCGCTAATTTTAGCGATTTACCCGCTGCTGCAATCAGAGTTTTCCCTGACCTTTATGCAGATAGGGATGATTACCCTGACCTTCCAGCTCGCCTCCTCCCTGCTCCAGCCGGTCGTCGGATACTGGACGGATAAATATCCCATGCCGTGGTCGCTCCCCATTGGGATGTGCTTTACGCTGAGCGGTCTGGTACTGCTGGCGCTGGCGGGCAGTTTTGGCGCCGTGCTGCTGGCGGCGGCGCTGGTCGGCACCGGTTCTTCGGTATTTCATCCAGAATCTTCCCGCGTGGCGCGTATGGCCTCCGGCGGACGCCACGGGCTGGCGCAATCCATCTTCCAGGTTGGCGGCAACTTCGGCAGCTCGCTGGGGCCGCTACTGGCTGCTGTCATCATCGCGCCATATGGCAAAGGTAATGTGGCCTGGTTTGTATTAGCCGCGTTGCTGGCCATTATTGTGCTGGCACAGATCAGCCGCTGGTATGCCGCGCAACACCGGATAAGTAAAGGAAAACCGAAGGCGACCATCGTCAATCCGCTGCCGCGCAATAAAGTGATACTTGCCGTCAGCGTGCTGTTAGTCCTGATTTTCTCCAAATACTTCTATATGGCGAGCATCAGCAGCTATTACACCTTTTATCTGATGCAAAAATTCGGATTATCGGTACAAAACGCACAGTTTCATCTGTTTGCCTTCCTGTTTGCCGTTGCGGCTGGAACGGTAATCGGCGGACCTCTGGGTGATAAAATAGGCCGAAAATATGTTATTTGGGGCTCAATTCTGGGTGTAGCGCCGTTTACTCTCGTTTTACCCTATGCAACCCTGCACTGGACGGGGATTTTAACCGTGATAATTGGTTTTATCCTCGCATCGGCCTTTTCTGCCATCCTGGTGTATGCGCAGGAACTGCTTCCGGGGCGTATCGGTATGGTTTCTGGGCTCTTTTTCGGTTTCGCGTTCGGTATGGGAGGCCTTGGCGCTGCGGTATTAGGCCTGCTCGCCGACCACACCAGTATTGATTTGGTCTACAAAATATGTGCTTTCCTGCCACTTCTGGGAATACTGACCATATTCTTGCCTGACAACCGACATAAAGCCTGATTTTTCTGCGGCCAAAGGTAAACTTTGGTCGCACTCTCTTCCAGTCACCGTAAGCCTTTAGCTCACAGACACCCCGCCAGTTTTCCAATCCGTGCCTTTTTTATTCTAAATTCCACTTTTCATCAAATTTCAACAATTATTCATAAACATAAACATCGAAATTGTCATAAACTATTACCTGGAATTTTGGTTTCTCTGGCACCATCGTTTGTGAGGCTGTGCGAGCGATGACGCCAGGGCGACCAAAAATGGATCAACATAACGACCAAAGGAGACGGAATGCATCACGCCACCCCGCTTATTACCACCATTGTTGGCGGCCTCGTGCTCGCTTTTATACTCGGCATGCTTGCCAATAAACTGCGTATTTCTCCTCTGGTGGGATATCTGTTAGCGGGCGTTCTTGCGGGGCCATTTACTCCGGGTTTTGTCGCGGATACCAAACTTGCGCCTGAACTGGCGGAGCTTGGCGTAATCCTGCTGATGTTCGGCGTCGGGTTGCACTTTTCATTGAAGGATCTGATGGCGGTAAAGGCCATCGCCATTCCCGGCGCGGTCGCCCAGATAGCCGTGGCGACGTTGCTGGGTATGGCGCTTTCAGCGGTGTTGGGTTGGTCGCTCATGACCGGTATCGTCTTCGGGTTATGTCTTTCAACCGCCAGTACCGTGGTGCTGCTGCGCGCGCTTGAAGAGAGACAGCTTATTGACAGTCAGCGCGGGCAAATCGCCATCGGCTGGCTGATTGTGGAAGATCTGGTGATGGTTCTGACGCTGGTTCTTCTGCCCGCCGTGGCGGGAATGCTGGAAAAAGGCGATGTCGGCTTCGCGTCGCTGGCAGTTGATATGGGCATCACCATCGGTAAAGTGGTGGCGTTTATCGCCATTATGATGCTGGTTGGGCGCCGTCTGGTGCCGTGGATTATGGCGCGCAGCGCCGCTACCGGCTCCCGTGAACTGTTTACCCTTTCCGTACTGGCGCTGGCGCTGGGCATCGCCTTTGGCGCCGTCGAGCTGTTTGATGTCTCCTTTGCGCTGGGCGCTTTCTTTGCCGGGATGGTGTTAAACGAATCAGAATTGAGCCACCGCGCCGCGCACGATACGCTGCCGCTTCGCGACGCCTTTGCGGTCCTGTTCTTTGTCTCCGTCGGGATGCTGTTTGACCCGTTAATCCTGATTCAACAGCCGATGGCGGTACTGGCTACGCTGGCCATTATTATCTTTGGTAAATCGGTTGCCGCTTTCTTCCTGGTTCGCCTGTTCGGGCACTCGCCGCGCACCGCGCTGACCATCGCCGCCAGCCTGGCGCAGATTGGTGAATTTGCCTTTATTCTGGCAGGTCTGGGCATGGCGTTGGATCTGCTGCCGCAGGCAGGGCAGAACCTGGTGCTGGCGGGCGCGATTCTGTCGATTATGCTCAACCCGGTGCTGTTTGCGCTGTTAGAGAAATACCTCGCCAAAACGGAAACGCTGGAAGAGCAGACGCTGGAAGAAGCGATCGAAGAAGAGAAGCAGATTCCGGTGGATATCTGCAACCACGCGCTGCTGGTCGGTTTTGGCCGCGTCGGTAGCCTGCTGGGCGAAAAACTGATGGCGGCAGGCATTCCGCTGGTGGTCATTGAAACTTCACGTACCCGCGTGGATGAGCTGCGTGAGCGCGGTATTCGCGCCGTACTGGGGAATGCCGCTAACGAAGAGATCATGAACCTGGCGCATCTGGACTGCGCTCGCTGGCTGTTGCTGACCATTCCGAACGGTTACGAGGCCGGTGAAATCGTGGCCTCCGCCCGCGAGAAATGCCCGCACATTGAGATTATCGCACGCGCGCATTATGACGATGAGGTGGAATACATCACCGAGCGCGGAGCGAATCAGGTGGTGATGGGCGAGCGTGAAATTGCCCGCACCATGCTGGAGCTGCTGGAAACCCCGCCCGCAGGCGAAGTGGTGACGGGTTAAACGGTGTGATGCCGGATGGCGGTGTAATCACCTTATCCGGCCTACGATTTTCTTGTAGGCCCGATAAGCGCAGCGCCATCAGGCAATAACTCAGCGATCCCAGTAAGACTCTTCGAGGCTGTCTTCCCGTTCCGGCAGACCGCGCGTCAACCGCGGGGAATGCTGGTTCAATACCTGATAACTCACACGGTTCGCATACTTACACACCTGCGCCAAAGACGAATAGGTCAGCCAGGTGAATTTATGCTTGCTGGAGTTAGGCACATTGGTGCGGTGATAATTATTGGCGGTAATATCATGTAACAGCGCCGCCAGCGCGCCGTCTCCCGCGCCATTGGTGTTCATGATTTTTTCCGGCCCGCCCATGTACGGGGCGATGTGCGAGTAGACCCGCAGCGGATGGAGACAATCTTTATGCCGCATCGCACGGCTGAACTCATACTGATTAAACTCGGCAATCGCTCCCGGCAGCAGCGGGTGCTGGGTTTTGCGTTTCGCTTCATCTTCGGTAAAGCCCGCCATATACAACCCAATTGGCCCAGCGGTACACAGCACCAGATCCACCCAGTCCAGCGCCTTATCAGACGCCAGCAGCGGATCGTTCTCGCCGGTTAACGCTTCCGCCTCTTCTTCATTCATCGCCAGAATGGAGACATGCTCTTTGAGGAACGCCTGCCACCACTGCGGATTATCGGCGATAACAAACTTCGTCCCCAGGGTCAGCACCACCGGCACATTATGCTTTTTCGCGTACTCAATGGCTTTCATGGTCGCTTCCGGCATCGGCTCGCCCGGTTTACAGCGCACCAGATAGGAGGTCAGCACCAGCGCAGATGCGCCCGCAATCACCGATTCCGGGATGCTCTCCGCCCGAAGCTGGTTCATGTGGCCGGGACTGATGGCGAAGGTACGCTCGCCGGATTCGCCAATCAGCGTAAAGCAGCGGCCAATGGGACCATCAACCCCTTGCAGGTGGTTGAGGTCGGTACGGCTCGATGTGTTACATAAATAGCGATAGGCGTAGCTGCCAATCTCAATGTTGCTGCACATCACGCCCAGCAGAACGGAGCGATCGTCCGCCAGCACCGAGTAGTTGTGCATGGTGTTACCAATGGTGCCACCGGCAAACTGGTGGGTGATCAGGTTTTCACGCACCAGCTCCTGATACAACACTTCTGCGACATCATCCTCAATCACCAGAGAATGCCCGGCGCTCAATCCATAACGTGTCACAAAGTCATCATCGACTTTCGCTTCAATATCCACCAGCGTCTGATCGATACCAACCACCCATGACGCGCTGGTTTCATTTTCAGCCTGAATTTGTTGCAACAGCGGGTCACGGGCATTAACGGGGAAATAGTGTTTGGATTTACGTTTACCGGGAAATTTCATGATTGTGTTTACAGGTGGATAACTGAGCGGTGCATGGTAGCACATTCCCCCCTGCCCGCGCGACGAGGCGCGGAGTTTCAATATCGGACGGTGAGATCGCAGTTTATTGGCGATCGCTTTCTACAATGGAGGCATTTCACAAGGAGCGCGTTATGAAGCCGGAAAACAAAATTCCCGTTCTCGATCTTATTTCTGCGCAGATGAGGGCCGTCATCAACGTTCATCAGGCGGAGCTGCCGCCATGGCCTGCGGATGACATTGCGGCGCAGCGCCAGCACTACACCCGCGAGCGCCGGTTCTGGAACGCCGGGGCGCCGCAGATGGCAACGCGGACGGCGGCTGTTCCCACACCCTACGGCGAGGTCGCCACGCGTCTGTATTATCCACAGCACAACAGCAGGGCAACGCTGTTTTATCTGCACGGCGGCGGATTTATTCTCGGCAATCTGGATACTCATGACCGCATTATGCGGCTGCTGGCGAGCTATACGCGGTGTACGGTCGTCGGCATCGACTATACGCTCTCTCCCGAGGCGCGTTTCCCACAGGCGATTGAGGAGACCGTCGCGGCATGTCGGTTCTTTCATCAACGCGCCGATGAATACGCATTGAACATGGCGCAAATCGGTTTTGCCGGGGATTCCGCAGGTGCTATGCTGGCACTCGCCAGCGCGCTGTGGCTGCGCGATAAGCAGATTGTATGCGGGAACGTGGTCGCCACGCTGCTGTGGTATGGTCTCTACGGGTTACAGGATTCGCCCAGCCGCCGTTTGTTTGGCGGAGAATGGGACGGCTTAACCCGTCAGGATCTGGAGAGGTATGAAAACGCCTATCTGCGTGACGAGCAGGATCGCGAATCCCCCTGGTATTGCCTGTTCAATAACGATCTGACCCGCAATGTGCCGCCCTGCTTTATTGCCGGCGCGGAGTTCGATCCGTTACTTGATGACAGCCGTCTGCTGCACCAGACGCTCCAGGCGCATAATCAGCCCAGTGAGTACCGGATGTACCCCGGCACACTGCACGCCTTCCTGCACTATTCACGCATGATGAAAACCGCGGACGATGCGCTACAGGATGGCGCGCGTTTCTTTATGGCGCAGTTAAAATAGCCTCAGAGGTACGGTGCGGTCAGCTTCAGCATCATATCGATGTGTTCCGGCGCGGCATTGAGCGCCGGAATGTATTCGTATTTTTTACCGCCCGCCTCAAGGAAGATTTCCCGGTTTTGCAACGCGATCTCCTCCAGCGTTTCCAGACAATCCGCCGCAAAACCCGGACACATCACCTGAATATGCCCGGTGCCTTTTTCGCCCAGCATTTTCAGCGTTTCGTCAGTATACGGCGTCAGCCACGGCTCGCGGCCAAAGCGCGACTGGAAGGTCATCATCACTTTTTCTGGCGCCAGACCAAGCGCGGAGACCAGTTCACGGGTAGTATCGCGACAGCGTTGCGGGTAGTCGTCGCCTTCATCAGCGTAACGCTGCGGGATGCCGTGATACGAGAGCAGCAGCAAGTCCGGCTCGCCATGTTGGGCAAACGAGGCACGGGCGCTATTTGCCAGGGCGGTGATATAGCTATTGTCATCAGCGTAGTCACGAATAAACGAGACGCCTGGAATACTGCGTTTACGCGCCAGAATACGCGCCAGTTCGTCCCAGACGGCCGCCACCGTCGAACAGGAGTATTGTGGGTAGAGCGGCAGCACCACGATGTGATCGACGTGGTTCGCCAGCAGTTCATCGACCGCGCTTTCCAGCGACGGCGAACCGTAGCTCATCCCCAGCGCAACGGGCGTATCCGGGAGACGCTCTGCCAGCGCCTGCTGTTGCTCCCTGCTGTAAACCAGCAACGGCGATCCGCCTTCCTGCCAGATAGACTGGTACAGTTTTGCGACACGCGGCGCGCGCAGCGGCAAAATCACACCACGCAAAAGCGGCCACCACAGCAGGCGAGAAGTATCCACCACGCGCTCATCGCTTAAAAATTGCTTCAGATAGCGTTTAACCGCTTCAGGAGTTGGGGCATCGGGAGTGCCGAGGTTAGCCAGCAGGATACCGGTTTTCGTCTGACGCATTACCGCCTCTTATTGATTCAAATTGTTGATAATTGTAGCGGAAAAGCGAGGAAGAAGAACTAATTGCTGTGAGAGGTAAGATGAGAATTTGCCTGATGGCGCTGCGCTTATCAGGCCTACAAGAAAATCGTAGGCCGTAGGCCCGATAAGCGTAGCGCCATCGGGCAATTTACGGATTAACCGAGGATTTTTTCAAGGTCGGCACGCACATCGGCAACGGCCTGAGTACCGTCCACTTTCGCATATTTAGTGTTACCCGCTTCCGCTTCTTTCTGGTAGTAACCAATCAGCGGCGCAGTCATCTGATGGTATTCCACCAGACGCTTACGAACGGTCTCTTCCTGATCGTCTTTACGGGTGGTCAGCTCTTCGCCGGTCACATCGTCCTTGCCTTCCACTTTCGGCGGATTGAATTTGATGTGATAAACACGGCCAGACGCCGCGTGCACGCGGCGGCCCACGATGCGGTCAACGATCAGCTCGTCCGGTACGTCGAATTCGAGAACATAGTCAACCGCAATGCCCGCTTCTTTCATGGCGTCAGCCTGCGGAATTGTACGCGGGAAGCCGTCCAGCAGGAAACCGTTGCGGCAATCGTCCTGCGCGATACGCTCTTTTACCAGCGCAATCACCAGCTCATCGGTCACCAGCTTGCCGGCGTCCATGATGTCTTTCGCTTGTTTACCCAGCTCGGAGCCAGATTTCACGGCGGCACGCAGCATGTCGCCAGTGGAGATTTGCACAATACCATATTTCTCCATGATGAACTGAGCCTGAGTTCCTTTACCCGCGCCCGGAGCGCCAAGCAGAATGATACGCATTACGAAAATCCCCTTAAAGGTTGTCGATATTTTTTAAAAAAGCGCTAAACGATACCACCATCACGCAATTCGCTCAAGGAAGGCGCCCTGCGCTGAAACGGTTAACGGCGGGAAAATGAAGAAAAAGAGAGGATAAAATAAAAAATGCCCGATGGCACTGCGCTTATCGGGCCTACATAAGCAACCTGCTCGTAGGCCGGATAAGCATTAGCGCCATCCGGCATGACGCGGTGCCGATTAAGACACCAGCAACTGGTTCATACGACGGATAAACTGGTTCGGATCTTCCAGCGTACCGCGTTCGGCAAACAGCGCCTGATCCAACAGCAGCTCTACCCACTCGTTAAACTGCGCTTCGTCCTGGGTATCCGCCGTGCGTTTCACCAGTACGTGATCCGGGTTGAGTTCAAAGATGTATTTCACTTCCGGCACGGCCTGACCGGCAGCGGCAAACAGCTTCGCCATCTGGGTACTCATCTCATCAGCGTCGGTGGTGACAATGGCCGGAGTATCGGTCAGACGATGCGTCAGACGCACCTCTTTCACACGATCGCCCAGCAGGGTTTTCACGCGCTCAACGAACGGCGTCAGCGCTTTTTCCGCTTCTTTTGCGCTTTCATCGACTTCATCCGCCAGTTTTTCCAGCGATTCGTCAACTTTAGATACGGACTGGAACGCCTTACCGTCGAACTCGGTCAGGTAATTCATCATCCACTCATCAATGCGATCGGAAAGCAGCAGCACTTCGATGCCTTTCTTACGCAGCAACTCCAGGTGCGGGCTGCTCTTCGCCGCCGCGTAGCTGTCTGCCGTGATGTAGTAGATCTTCTCCTGCCCTTCTTTCATGCGGGAGATATAATCTTCCAGAGAGACGGTTTGTGCGGAAGAGTCCGTATGCGTTGAGGCAAAGCGCATCAGTTTCGCGATGGCTTCCTGGTTGGCATGATCTTCCGCCGGGCCTTCTTTCAGCACCAGACCAAACTGTTTCCAGAAGGTCTGGTATTTTTCCGCATCGTCTTTCGCCAGTTTTTCCAGCATTTGCAGAACACGTTTGGTCAACGCGCTGCGCAAGTTGCGGGTAACGGTGCTGTCCTGAAGGATTTCGCGGGAAACGTTCAGCGGCAGATCGTTGGAATCAATCAAACCACGCACGAAGCGCAGGTAGTTCGGCATAAACTGCTCGGCGTCGTCCATGATAAAGACACGCTGTACGTACAGTTTCAGCCCATGTTTGTGATCGCGGTTCCACATATCCCACGGCGCCTGAGACGGGATGTACAGCAGGCTGGTGTACTCCTGCTTACCTTCCACGCGGTTGTGGCTCCAGGTCAGCGGGTCGGTGAAGTCGTGAGCAATGTGCTTGTAGAACTCGTTATACTCGTCGTCTTTGATTTCTGACTTGTTACGCGTCCACAGCGCCTGCGCCTTGTTGATTTTCTCCCAGGAGACGATCGTTTCACCGTCTTTTTCTTCCTGTTTTTCAATCTCTACCGGCAGTGCGATATGGTCGGAATATTTGCTGATGATGGAGCGTACGCGCCAGTCATCAAGGAACTCGTCTTCGCCTTCACGCAGGTGCAGGGTGATTTCCGTACCGCGATCGTCTTTAGTGATATCCGCGACGGTGTACTCACCTTCGCCCGCCGATTCCCAGAACACGCCGTTTTCCGGCTTATCGCCCGCCGCGCGGGTACGCACGGTCACTTTATCCGCGACGATAAACGCAGAGTAGAAGCCGACCCCGAACTGGCCGATCAACTGGCTGTCTTTCGCCTGATCGGAACCCATTGATTCGAGGAAAGATTTAGTGCCGGATTTCGCAATGGTTCCCAGATGATCGATAACGTCATCACGGTTCATCCCCACGCCATTATCGGCGATGGTCAGCGTACGCTTATCTTTATCGAAGGAGACACGCACGCGCAGCTCGCCGTCGCCTTCATACAGATCCGGGTTCGACAGCGCGCGAAAACGCAGCTTGTCCGCCGCATCTGAGGCGTTAGAGATAAGCTCACGCAGGAAAATTTCTTTATTGGAGTACAGAGAATGGATCATCAGGTGCAGAAGCTGTTTTACTTCTGACTGAAAACCACGAGTTTCTTGTCCTTTCATTGGATAAATACCTCAACAATGCCATTTACAAGGTCAAAATGCGTTGAGGGAGAGATGGGGACGGGAAATGAGTTTTCAAGCGGGAGAACGCGAATGTTCTCCCGTTTGATTAAAAACGAATCTTATGACGCCCGGCAAGCGAGTGGGACAGCGTGGTGCCGTCGACCATTTCCAGTTCGCCGCCCACCGGTACGCCGTGGGCGATACGGCTGGCTTCAACGCCATATTGCGCGCAAAGTTCGGCAATATAGTTCGCGGTAGCCTCCCCTTCGACCGTCGGGTTAGTCGCGAGGATCACTTCGCTGAGCTGTTCTGACGCCAGACGCTGCTCCAGACGATCGAGACCGATATCGTCCGGCCCGATGCCGTCGAGCGGCGACAGATGCCCCATCAGCACGAAGTAGCGGCCAGAGAATTGCCCGGTCTGCTCAATGGCGTAGATGTCCGCCGGACTCTCCACCACGCAGATTTGACCGTTTTCCTGACGACGCGGATTCGAACAGATATTGCACACGTCCTGCTCAGTGAAGGTGCGGCAATCGGCGCAGTGGCCGATTTCCGACATCGCCCGGGTGAGCGCTTGCGCCAGACGCATCCCGCCGCTGCGGTCACGCTGAAGCAGCGTAAACGCCATGCGCTGCGCTGACTTCGGGCCAACGCCCGGCAGACAGCGCAGTGCTTCCATAAGCTGAGTTAACAGCGGGCTGGTTTGCATCAGAACGGCATCTTAAAGCCAGGCGGCAGTTGCATACCGGAGGAGACAGACGCCATCTTCTCTTTCTGGGTCTCTTCAATGCGACGCGCCGCATCGTTGAACGCCGCAGCGACCAGATCTTCCAGCATCTCTTTGTCGTCTTCCAGCAGGCTTGGGTCGATTTCCACGCGACGGCAGTTGTGCGCACCGTTAATGGTCACTTTCACCAGACCTGCGCCAGACTCGCCGGTGACTTCCAGTTTGGCGATTTCTTCCTGCATCTGCTGCATTTTTTCTTGCATCTGCTGGGCTTGCTTCATCAGGTTGCCCAGACCGCCTTTTCCAAACATAAGCTCTCTCTCTTGATGGTTTACAATCGCAAGCCGGGCTTACGATCAAATGGGGCGAATACTCTCTTCATCCAGATCCGCGTCAAAGAATCGACGCAGCGTCTGAATGTTGTTATCCGCGATAATCGACTCACGCGCCTGCGCAAGTTTCTCTTCATAAATCGCCTGACGCCACTCCAGCGGCGTTCGCACCGCCGGATTATCATCTTCAACGATGGTCAGTTCAACCGTCGTTCCCGTCAGGGCGCTCAATGCTTCCGCTAGCTTTTGCTGCGCGCCAGTGGAGTTAAGGTGTCGCTGCGTGGAGCGCAGATGCAGGCAAATGGTATTGCCGTTCTCCTCTTTCCAGGCGTTTAACGCCACCTGTTCCACCAGCTTCGGCAGGGAGAGCTGGCTAATTTGTGCCGCCCACGGATCGCGTTCAGTCGCTTCCGCGGCCAGTTTGGTCGCCAGTTCCGGTGTTTTTTCATGCTCCAGCGCCTTTTTCAACGCTTTCGGCGTGGCCACAACCTCTTTTACTTCCACCACCGGATTGGTCGCCTTCCAGCGGTAGGCTTCTTTCTTCGTCGGCGTCTGTTCCAGCGCAGACGGCGCCGGACGCGCCTGAACGCGTTCAGAGACAGAGGCTAATCTTTCCAGCGCAGCGTTATTTACCGGCCGCGCGCGGGAAGCGGCTGCCGGTTCACTCTTTTTTGTTTTGGTTGCTCCCTGAGCACGCTGAAGCTGGTTGCGCGCCGCCAGCACCTGGCTGGTGGCATCTGGCAACGGCACCTCCTGGCGTACCGGAGCGGATTGTTGCGAAGGCACCTGCGTCGGCGTCATCACCGCCGTTGGCGCGACCGGCGCAAAAGATTGCTGCGGTCTTTCCGGTTCCGGCAGCGGCATACGTGGGTGGAATGCCAGCGCGCGTAATAGCGTCATTTCAACGCCCATCCGTCTGTCCGGCGCGTAAGGCAGCTCTTTGCGGCCAATCAACAGCGTCTGGTAATAAAGCTGTATGTCCGCTGGCGGCACAGTTCGCGCCAGTTCACGCATGCGCTGCTCAATCACCGCCATATCGTTACCCAGCGCGGCAGGCGACAGCTGCGCCATCGCAATGCGGTGCAACAGCCCCAGCATTTCGACCAGCAGCGCTTCCCACTCAATACCGCGCGCGGCGGCATCGTTCACCAGCGACATCACGCGCTCGCCATTGGCGGCAACCACCGCCTCGACCAGCGAAAGCGCCTGGTCATCATCCAGCGTACCGAGCATCGCACTCACCGCCAGGGTGGAGACCTGCCCGTCACCGCTGGCGATCGCCTGGTCGGTCAGGCTTAGCGCATCGCGCAGGCTGCCGTCCGCTGCGCGGGAGAGCAGTTGCAGCGCGCGCGGCTCATGCGCGATATGTTCTTCGTTAAGGATATGCTCAAGCTGATGGCGAATTTGTTCGACATCCAGCGCCTTGAGATGGAATTGCAGGCAGCGCGACAAAATCGTCACCGGCAGCTTCTGCGGATCGGTGGTCGCCAGCAGGAATTTGACGTGTGCAGGCGGTTCTTCGAGCGTTTTAAGCAACGCGTTGAAGCTGTGCCGCGAGAGCATATGCACTTCGTCGATCAGATAGACCTTAAAGCGGCCGCGCGCGGGCGCGTACTGGACGTTGTCCAGCAGGTCGCGGGTATCTTCCACTTTGGTGCGCGACGCGGCGTCGATCTCAATCAGATCGACAAAACGCCCCTGCTCGATTTCCCGGCAGTTGTCACATACGCCGCACGGCGTGGCGGTGATACCGGTTTCACAGTTCAGTCCCTTCGCCAGCAGACGGGCGATGGAGGTTTTACCGACGCCACGGGTGCCGGAAAAAAGATATGCGTGATGAATACGCCCTAACGACAAGCCGTTCGCCAGTGCGGTCAGCACATGTTCCTGGCCGACGACGTCAGCAAAGGTTTGTGGGCGCCATTTTCGGGCTAAGACCTGATAACTCATTGGCTGGCTCTGAAACGCTGGAAGGTGGATTCATGGGGGGAATGCTAACACAACCTCGCAAATACAGCGAGGTTGTGAGGCTTTATTCGCGACGCTCACCCTTTTGGGCCGCCGCAAGCGGCGTTCAAAACGCAAATGCGTTTTGTCGGGCACTGGCCGGAACCAGAGTGGCGAATAAGCTAGCCTGAATCAGTGCCCCGGGAAGGGAACCAGGCTATAACAGGTAATCCCCTGTTTTGCCAGACGCTGCTCACCACCCAGATCGAACAGATTGATGATGAAAGCGGCATCGGTCACTTCCCCACCCAGGCGACGGATCAGCTTCACAGTCGCTTCGATTGTGCCGCCGGTCGCCAGGAGATCGTCCACCACCAGCACTTTATCGCCCGGTTTGATGGCATCAACGTGGATTTCCAGCTGATCGGTGCCGTACTCCAGCTCATAGCTTTCAGCGATCGTTTCACGCGGCAGTTTGCGCGGTTTACGCACCGGAACAAACCCGACGCCCAGGCCCAGCGCGACCGGCGCGCCAAACAGGAAGCCACGCGCTTCGGTGCCGACAACTTTGGTGATGCCTGCATTTTTGTATCGTTCAACCAGCAATTCAATGCTGAGCGCATAGGCTTTCGGGTCTTCCAGCAAGCTGGTGACATCACGGAAAAGAATGCCCGGTTTCGGGTAATCGTGAATGCTTTTAATGCTATTTTTGAGAAACTCAAGCTGCTGTGCAGTCGCGGTCATGGATATATGCCTGCTATTACGGTGTTACTCACGGCGCGAATTAAGGGGGTCAAAGTAACGATTGTTTAACCTTTAACCGTCTGCGCCTGTGCTCGAAAACGGTCGAATTTACTGGCTGCGTAAGACAATTGCAACAGCGATTATTGCGCTTCAGTGCTTTTGTTGCTTTTCATCAATCACCGGTATCCGCCACATAAAAATCAACAGGCAGGCCAGGATCGCCAGCAGCAGTATTCGTACCCACATCATATGCACCAGCCAAAGCGAGATACCGAATGTAATCAATATCAATGCAATAGCGCGTGGTTTCGCCCCCGGCGGCATCGCGCGATGCTTTTGCCAGTGACGCAAATAGCCGCCAAACCAGGAGCGGTAAAGCAGCCAGTCATGAAAGCGCGGCGACGAACGGGCAAAACACCAGGCCGCCAGTAAAATAAATGGCGTAGTAGGCAATAGCGGCAACACGACGCCCAGCGTCCCTAACACTACCGCCAGCCAGCCAATGATGATTAAAATAGTACGTTTCATAATGACAGTACGTAGCACACAAGGCTGCTACTGTAGCATAACAGTTATCATTTTCATCGGAGTGTTACATTGAAAACCGCCATGCTGTTACACAGGCTGGAAAGCCAGCTCGCCAGTCTGCGCCAGCAGAGCGCGCCGCTGGCACAGCATGCGACGCTCAGCGCACGCTTTGACAGGCATCTTTTTCGCACCCGCAGCACGCTATTGAAGGCGTATCTGGATGAAGCCGGAACCAACCTTGACGCGTTGCGCCATGCAGTTGAACAACAGACGTTGCCGCAGATTGCCTGGCTGGCGGAGCGCCTGGTTTCACAGATTGAGGCGATAACACGGGAAACCGCGACCTGGTCGCTCAGGGAGTGGGACAGCGCCTCCCCGGGGCTGGCGCGCTGGCAACGTAAACGCGTAAAACATCAGGAGTTTGAGCGTCGTCTGCTGGAAATGACCGAGGAGCGTAAAGCCCGTCTGGCACAGGTCACCGGCTTCACCGAGCAGCAGGCGCTGCACCGGGAAATCGAGGCGTTTGAAGGCCGTCTGGCGCGCTGTCGTCATGCGCTGGAAAAAATAGAGCGCGTACTGGCGCGCCTGACCCGTTAACCACTGGAGAAAATATGTCGCTTGAGAATGCCCCGGACGACGTCAAACTGGCCGTCGATCTGATCGTCCTGCTTGAAGAGAATCAGCTGCCCGCGCAAACCGTGCTACGCGCGCTGGAAATTGTGAAGCGTGATTATGAAAACAAACTAAAAAACGCGGAAGACGCCTCGCAAAGCGATTAAAAGGGAGCTGGTGCGTCTCCACCGTCAATGTCAGAGTCTGCGTTGGGACACAATGACGACGGACTGTTCATGGAACGACTTTCAACCACGCCACATGATGCGGTATTTCGGCAACTGCTGACGCAAAAAGCGATCGCGCGGGATTTTTTACAGATCCATTTACCTGACACCTTTCTTCGCATCTGCAATCTGGATTCCCTGACGCTGGAGTCAGGAAGCTTTGTCGAAGAGAACTTACGGGCCAGCTATTCAGACATCCTCTATTCCCTGCAAACTACGCATGGACCAGGCTACGTTTATGCGCTGATTGAGCATCAAAGCAAACCCGATAAATTCATGGCGTTTCGCCTGATGCGTTATGCCATCGCCGCCATGCAGCGGCATCTTGATGCCGGGCACGACACGCTGCCGTTAGTGGTTCCCTTACTGTTCTACCACGGATCAATTAGTCCGTGGCCCTACAGCCTGAACTGGCAGAATATGTTTTGTGAGCCCGCGCTTGCCAATAGCCTTTACAGCAATGAATTTGCGCTGGTGGACCTGACCGTAATGCCGGATAATCAGATCATGCGGCATCGGCGGATGGCGATGCTGGAGTTACTGCAAAAGCATATACGCCGACGCGATCTGGCCGAATTACAGGATCAATTAATCACGCTATTAACGCAGGAACACCTGACCCGTAGCCAAATCAGCGTGCTGATACACTATATGTTGCAGGTTGGGAATACCACGAACCCCGGCGCGTTGATCCGCAAACTGGCCAGCAGCGCCCCCCAGTATAAGGAGCAACTGATGAGCATTGCCGAATGGCTGGAAGAGAAAGGCAGAGCAGACGGGCTGCAAAAAGGAATGCAGCAAGGACGGCAGAAGGGCTTAGAAGAAGGTCGTCAGGCCGAAGCACGCAGCATCGCTCTCAAAATGCTCGACAGCGGTCTGGCCCCCGATCTGATCACCCACCTAACCGGACTCTCGCCAGAAGAGCTGTCTGCGCTCTCCCATTAGAGACACTCAGGGCGGCCTGGCCGCCCTGAACAGAACTTAGCCCACCGATGGCGTCGGATCGTCGCCTTTGATTTCGCGTTTAACTTCCGTCACTTCGTCACCTTTCTCATTGCGCAGATGCACTTCAAGCTGGTTAAAAGCGATGTCGATGTTATTTTCACGGCACAAACGATCGATGGTCCGGTTCAGCTCATCCACTGTATGGCTGCGATCGCGCAGTTCACGCACGTACAGACGCAGTTCATGATCGAGCGTACTGGCGCCAAACGTGGTAAAGAACACCGCAGGTTCTGGCTCACGCATCACTTTCGGGTGCTCCGTCGCCGCCTGCAACAGCACTTTTTTCACTTTGTCCAGATCCGAGCCATAGGCGACGCCAAGGCGGATCACCAGCCGGGTGGTGGTGTCGGACAGCGACCAGTTGATCAATCGTTCGGTCACGAAGGCTTTGTTCGGAATGATCACCTCTTTACGATCGAAGTCGGTAATGGTGGTCGCACGAATACGGATCTTGCTGACCGTCCCGGAGAAGGTGCCGATAGTCACCGTATCGCCAATGCGTACCGGGCGTTCAAACAGGATAATAATGCCAGAGACGAAGTTACCGAAAATCTCCTGCAAGCCGAAACCAAGACCAACCGATAACGCCGCCGCCAGCCACTGTAGTTTGTCCCACGATACGCCAAGCGATCCAAATACCGTCATCGCGCCAACGGCAATGATGATGTAGTTGAGGATCGTGGTGATCGCATACGAAGCCCCCTGGCGCATTTTCAGTCTGGAAAGTACCAGAACTTCCAGCAGGCCAGGTAAGTTACGGATCAGCGCCCAGGCCACCATTGACACAATAATGGCAAACAGCAGGCTGCCCATCGTAACGTTTTTAACCACCGCAGCGCCCGCTTCCGTGCCGTTGTAGTGCCAGAGCGTGATGCTGTCGAGATAGCTGAACACGGTGATCAGATCGGACCAAATCGCCCAGAACATCACCCCGAACAGGGCAATCATCAGCAGCATGGTGATGCGCAGCGTTTGCTGGTTAACCTGTTCCAGCGCAATGGTCGGTTCTTCCTGCGGCTCCGCGCCTTCTGCCCCCTCTTTCACCAGATTCTGACGACGCGCCAGCGCACGGCGCCAGGCAATACGACGCGCCGCGACGCTCAGGCCGCGTAACACGGTCTGATACAGCAGGTTCCAGATAATCACCAGATAGACGGTTTCAATCCAGCGCCCGGACAGGCGTAGCGTGGTATAGAAATAGCCCGTCGCGGTCAACACCATCAACGCGACGGGAATGATGGAGAGCACGGTAATCGTGATCAGACGTAAACCATGCGACTCCTTATCACGCCAGCTATCGCGGCACATTGGCCACACCAGCAGAGTAATAAGCAGAAGGTTGAGGAAAATCACCACCTGCCCCAGCACATCGTCCATCAGATGCAGCGGAGAAAGTTCAGCGACCACCGACCAAAAATGCAGCGGCAGTAACGCCAGACTGATGCGCACAATCTGGCGGCGCCAGTGGCTGGTCAATTTCGCCGGCATGCCGAAGTGCCGAATGGCAACGCCCTCTTTCTCCAGCACCTTCCAGCACAGACCGAATACCAGCCAGAACAACGCCAGCTTTTTACTGAACGCCCATAACAGGTCGCTAATATTCAACTGCATGGTGAGGAGGATCAGCCCTACCGCAAGGATTATCAGACAAACCGGCAAGGCGCGAATCAGATCGATGAAAATCGCTTTCGGCGTATTGAGCTGGCTGTCGTTACGCAATGATCCCACCGCGGCCGCCAGCTTCTCCTGGTACGCTTTTAGCCATTTCAGTCGCCAGCGAATCACCCCGGCGATCAGCAGCAAAGGCAGCCCCGCGAGGAATGCGATGAATACCGCAGGCCAGGCCTTTTCCCAGTTCACCGTAATTTTCATCGACCTGAACTGATCTTTCAGCGTTTGCGGGAAGGCTTTAATCCAGTCCCAGTCCATCGGGCGGTTACTGTTAACCCAAAAGATTTGCTGAGTCAGGATCTCTTTAAGGTTTTTCGAGACGCTCATCAGCTGCTGTTGATTGATTTGCAGGTTAATGGCCATCATCAACTGATTGCCCAGCTGCTTATTCAACTGATCCAGTAATTCCCTGCGCATATCAACCACTTGCAGCAGCGCATCATGCACTTCGTCATTAACCTCGTCAGTGTGCCCTTCTTCCAGTTTGGCCACAAAGGCGTCGTTCTGGAACAAAGCGTCACGCTGCTGGTTAACTTCAAACTGCTCCAGACGCAAATCCGCAATCCGGTTGGTCATATCGACAAGTTCATCTGCCGACGGCAGCGTTTGCTGCTGCTGATACAAGATACGCGACAACAGCAAACTGCCTCTCAGCACCGCAATCTGCTCTTTGATATTGCGCTCTGATTGCAGCGCGCGATCAAGCCAGTTTTTGACTTTGATGTTCTGCTGCATGAGCGCGTTGCCGTTTTCGGTTGCCGTGATCAGGCGCTGGCTCAGTTGATGATTGACATCCAGCTCCTGCTTCACAAGAGGGTTAGCCTGAATACGCGCCGTTTCATCCGGCGAGATCGCCTCCTGCGCCGTCTTCTCGGTTAGCGTCAGACGTTTGCTGTTGACCGCTTCCTGCAAAAGCTGGAGCTGGTGTTCCAGTCGATTGGTGTTCGCCGTGACGTAATCGCGTTGCTTTTGCAGGGTATCCTGCAAAACTGTATTGCCTTCCAGACTTTTGCGCTGCTGATCGATTTGCGCGTTAAGCAACGCCTGTTGCGCCTGTAGCAGAGTCTGTTGACTCGGGCGCAATGCGCCGTCCCCGACACTGGTGCCGTCCAATCGATTACGGATTTGCTGCATTTGCTGCGACGCGGTATACATCGCGTTTTGCACACGCTCAGGCTGCGTCTGGAGCGAAACCAGCTGACTATTGTAAGTCGCCAGATCGTTTTGCGAGTTCTGCAAATCGTCCAGCACCTGCGCAACCCGAAGTTCCAACTGGCGCAGCGAAAGCGTGCTCAACGTTTTTCGCGTTTCGTCGTCATTATCCACATCGCTGAGGGCATTCAGCGCGTCCGTCGCCTGACGCATTTTTTCCGGCGCCTGCGCGACTTTCTGGCGTAATTGCGTGGTCTCCTCTTTTACCCGATCGATTTTATCAAGCGTGGCGAGCGTATCGATGAGATCCTGCTGGACCAGTTTATCCAGCGCCGAGAGGTCTTTCTGTTTACCCAGCGCATCCAGCTGGCTTTGCACGTCTGCTTTCGACGGCAGATCGCCATTCGTTTGCGCACGGGCAAACGCCGACGACTGACCGCACAGCAATAACACAAAGAAAATGATTGAGATAAAAACAAGATGCGATGAACGTTTATAGAGCTGCAACATAGTCATGGGAGTGAAGGTTTCTGAACCGGAAGAATGACCGGAAATAGTCAAGCCGCAAGAATATCACGGCGGTGACGGACAGAATAGCGGAACGGAAAATGTCCAGGATAATTCCTGGAATGATATCAGGGGCTTTCTAGGGCAGGCGCCGCTCTCAGCGTCGGGCAAAGCAGATACATTTCCAACAAGATGGCGACGTAATCTCGCGCTTCTTTTTTCAGATCAAAGGATTGCGGCGCAAAGAGCCAGTTTTCCATGATGCCGGAAATATAGCCGCGCATTAATATTGCCGCACGACGCGTCATCAGGTTTCCCGGGAGCATTTTTGCTTTAATACAATGTGTTAGCGTTTGTTCAATGCGATCATAGCTTTCCACGCAGATGCTTCGCTGCGCCTGTTGCACTACCGCCATTTCACCCACGAATTCGCATTTGTGGAATATAATTTCCATCAATAAACGTCGGCGCTCTTCCGTCACGGTTGCTTCAAGAAGATGGACTAAAATTTCTCTTAATACTGATAGTGGATCGTCGGGGAATTTTGCCTGATACTCAATCTCAAGCTCACCAATATTGGATTCTGATAGCTCCCAGATTTCACTGAATAAATCCGACTTGTTTTTGAAGTGCCAATAGATTGCACCGCGTGTGACGCCAGCGGCTTTTGCAATCTCCGCGAGCGAAGTGGATGATACCCCTTGTCGCGAGAACAAACGCAGAGCTACATCCAGGATGTGTTGCCGAGTTTCCTGTGCTTGTTGTTTGGTTTTTCGTGCCATATGTCGGTGAATTTACAGGCGTTAGATTTACATACATTTGTGGATGTATGTACCATAGCACGACGATAATATAAACGCAGCAATGGGTTTGTGGACTTTTGACCATTGATCAATTTGAAATCGGACACTCGAGGTTTACATATGAACAAAAACAGAGGGTTTACGCCTCTGGCGGTCGTTCTGATGCTCTCAGGCAGCTTAGCGCTAACAGGATGTGACGACAAACAGGCCCAACAAGGTGGTCAGCAGATGCCAGAAGTTGGGGTTGTGACGCTCAAAACTGAACCTCTACAGATCACTACTGAACTCCCGGGTCGCACCAATGCATACCGTATTGCGGAAGTTCGTCCTCAGGTAAGCGGAATTATCCTGAAACGTAACTTTACGGAAGGCGGCGACATTGAAGCGGGTGTGTCTCTCTATCAGATTGATCCTGCGACTTACCAGGCGGCTTACGAAAGCGCCAAAGGCGATCTCGCTAAAGCGCAGGCGGCTGCAAATATCGCTCAGTTAACGGTTAAACGTTATCAGAAACTGTTGGGTACGAAATACATCAGCCAACAAGACTACGATAGCGCGCTGGCAGATGCGCAACAGGCGAATGCGTCTGTTGTGGCGGCAAAAGCGGCCGTTGAAACCGCACGCATTAATCTGGCGTATACCAAAGTGACCTCCCCGATTAGCGGCCGTATCGGTAAATCATCCGTAACGGAAGGCGCGCTGGTACAAAACGGGCAGGCTACCGCCCTCGCGACAGTACAGCAACTCGACCCGATCTATGTGGATGTAACGCAGTCAAGCAACGACTTCCTGCGCCTGAAACAGGAGCTGGCGAGCGGCAAACTGAAGCAAGAGAACGGCAAAGCGAAAGTCGAGCTGGTCACCAGCGACGGCATTACCTATCCGCAATCCGGTACGCTTGAGTTTTCTGACGTCACCGTCGACCAAACCACCGGTTCTATTACGTTACGCGCAATCTTCCCTAACCCGGACCATACCTTACTGCCTGGTATGTTTGTTCGCGCACGTCTGGAAGAAGGCACCAATCCTGATGCATTGCTGGTTCCCCAGCAGGGCGTTACCCGTACGCCACGCGGTGATGCCAGTGCGTTGGTTGTCGGCGCCGATGACAAAGTGGAAACCCGTCAGATCGTCGCAAACCAGGCGATTGGCGATAAGTGGTTAGTCACTGATGGACTCAAATCGGGCGATCGCGTGATTGTTACCGGGCTGCAAAAAGTGCGTCCTGGCGCGCAGGTTAAAGCGCAGGAAGTCACCGCGGATAATGAACAGCAAGCCGCAAGCGCTAACCCGTCTGAACAGTCTAAGTCTTAACTTAAACAGGAGCCGTTAAGACATGCCTAATTTCTTTATCGATCGCCCTATATTTGCGTGGGTGATCGCCATTATCATCATGTTGGCAGGGGGCCTCGCGATCCTCAAACTGCCGGTAGCGCAATATCCAACGATTGCGCCGCCCGCAGTGACGATCTCCGCGACTTACCCTGGCGCTGATGCGAAAACCGTGCAGGACACGGTGACGCAGGTTATCGAACAGAACATGAACGGTATCGATAACCTGATGTACATGTCCTCAAACAGTGACTCCACGGGTACCGTGCAGATCACCCTGACCTTCGAATCCGGTACGGATGCAGATATCGCGCAGGTTCAGGTGCAGAACAAACTGCAACTGGCCATGCCGCTGCTTCCCCAGGAGGTTCAACAGCAGGGTGTGAGCGTTGAGAAATCATCCAGCAGCTTCCTGATGGTTGTGGGCGTCATCAACACCGACGGCACCATGACCCAGGAGGATATCTCTGACTACGTTGCGGCGAACATGAAAGACGCCATCAGCCGTACGTCAGGTGTGGGTGACGTGCAGCTGTTTGGTTCGCAGTACGCGATGCGTATCTGGATGGACCCAACGAAGCTGAACAACTTCCAGCTCACGCCAGTGGATGTGATTAACGCGATCAAAGCGCAAAACGCCCAGGTTGCGGCCGGTCAGCTTGGCGGTACGCCGCCGGTGAAAGGCCAGCAACTGAACGCCTCCATCATCGCGCAAACGCGTCTGACCTCTACGGAAGAGTTCGGTAAAATTCTGCTGAAAGTGAACCAGGACGGCTCCCAGGTTCGCCTGCGCGATGTAGCAAGAATTGAACTGGGCGGTGAGAACTACGACATCATTGCGAAGTTCAACGGACAGCCTGCGTCTGGTCTGGGGATCAAGCTGGCGACCGGTGCGAACGCGCTGGATACCGCAAACGCCATCCGTGCAGAACTGAAGAAGATGGAACCGTTCTTCCCGTCAGGGATGAAGATCGTTTACCCGTATGACACCACCCCGTTCGTGACGATCTCCATTCACGAAGTGGTGAAAACGCTGGTAGAAGCCATCATCCTCGTGTTCCTGGTCATGTACCTGTTCCTGCAAAACTTCCGCGCGACGTTGATTCCGACAATCGCGGTGCCGGTAGTGCTGTTGGGGACATTCGCCGTGCTTTCGGCGTTCGGTTTCTCGATAAACACGCTAACAATGTTCGGGATGGTGCTCGCCATCGGCCTGTTGGTGGATGACGCCATCGTGGTGGTAGAGAACGTCGAGCGTGTAATGTCCGAAGAAGGATTGCCGCCGAAAGAAGCCACGCGAAAATCAATGGGCCAGATTCAGGGCGCGCTGGTGGGGATCGCGATGGTGCTGTCAGCGGTATTTATCCCGATGGCCTTCTTCGGCGGGTCTACAGGGGCTATTTATCGTCAGTTCTCCATCACCATTGTGTCCGCAATGGCGCTGTCAGTGCTGGTAGCATTGATCCTGACGCCAGCCCTGTGCGCCACCATGCTTAAGCCGGTTGCCAAAGGCAGCCACGGGTCAACCAAAGGTTTCTTTGGCTGGTTCAACAACATGTTCGAGAAGAGCACGCACCACTACACCGACAGCGTAGGCAACATCCTGCGCAGCACCGGTCGTTATCTGCTGCTCTATCTGATCATCGTGGTCGGCATGGCTTACCTGTTCGTTCGTCTGCCAAGCTCCTTCTTGCCGGACGAGGACCAGGGGGTCTTTCTGAGCATGGCGCAGCTGCCAGCGGGCGCAACCCAGGAGCGTACGCAGAAAGTTCTCGATGAGATGACCGACTATTATCTCACCAAAGAGAAAGATAACGTTGAATCCGTCTTTGCGGTTAACGGCTTTGGTTTTGCTGGTCGTGGTCAGAACACCGGTATCGCGTTCGTCTCGTTGAAAGACTGGGCCGACCGTCCGGGGGATGAGAATAAAGTCGATGCGATCACCGGTCGCGCGATGGGCGCATTCTCCCAGATTAAAGATGCGATGGTGTTCGCCTTTAACCTACCAGCGATTGTCGAACTGGGTACGGCAACGGGCTTCGACTTCCAGTTGATTGACCAGGGCGGCCTCGGTCATGAAAAACTGACGCAGGCGCGTAACCAGCTGTTTGGCGAAGTTGCAAAACACCCGGATCTGCTGGTCGGCGTTCGTCCGAACGGTCTGGAAGATACGCCGCAGTTCAAGGTCGATATCGATCAGGAAAAAGCACAGGCGCTGGGTGTTTCCATTAGCGATATTAACACGACGCTGGGCGCAGCATGGGGCGGCAGCTATGTGAACGACTTCATCGACCGTGGTCGTGTGAAGAAAGTTTACGTCATGTCTGAAGCGAAATACCGTATGTTGCCGGAAGATATCGGAAACTGGTATGTGCGCGGTAGCGATGGTCAGATGGTGCCGTTCTCGGCCTTCTCCTCCTCGCGCTGGGAATACGGTTCACCGCGTCTGGAACGCTATAACGGTCTGCCTTCAATGGAAATCCTCGGCCAGGCGGCACCAGGTAAGAGTACCGGTGAAGCAATGGCGATGATGGAAGAGCTGGCAAGCAAACTGCCATCCGGCATCGGCTACGACTGGACCGGGATGTCTTATCAGGAACGACTGTCCGGCAACCAGGCGCCTGCCCTGTACGCCATTTCACTGATCGTGGTCTTCCTGTGTCTGGCGGCTCTGTATGAGAGCTGGTCTATTCCGTTCTCCGTTATGCTGGTGGTGCCGCTCGGGGTTATCGGCGCGCTGCTGGCGGCAACCTTCCGTGGCCTGACCAACGACGTTTACTTCCAGGTGGGCCTGCTCACAACCATTGGGTTGTCGGCGAAGAACGCGATACTTATCGTCGAATTCGCCAAAGACTTAATGGATAAAGAAGGCAAAGGTCTGATAGAAGCAACGCTGGAAGCGGTACGTATGCGTTTACGCCCGATCCTGATGACGTCTCTGGCGTTTATCCTCGGTGTTATGCCGCTGGTTATCAGCTCTGGCGCAGGTTCCGGCGCGCAGAACGCTGTGGGCACCGGCGTAATGGGCGGGATGGTCACCGCAACGGTTCTGGCTATCTTCTTCGTTCCGGTCTTCTTTGTGGTGGTACGCCGCCGCTTTAGCCGCAAGAGCGAAGACATTGAGCACAGCCATTCGGTAGAGCATCATTGATTCATCTCCTGTGAAAAGGCCGCGCAAGCGGCCTTTTTTCTGGATAAAAATCATAAAAAGCGCTTATTGTTAGTTTGTTTATTCACCGTAGAATAAATAAGACATATAATCCCCAGCGTGCTAAAGGCTATTCTTAGAGAGTCTGGTCATTTCTTATTTTTTCCGTTAATTAAGAAATCATTAAGATTATTCCTGGTATATCGTGAGTGTAACAGCCTTCTTAACAATCGTTGTTAGCACAAATGACGATAACTCAATGATTGCAAAAACAATAAAAAGATCGCCTCATTTCAGGCATCGTCTTTTACGGTTAAAATGTAAAATTGCGTTGGGGCAACATACTTTTACCTAATTGTAATTTTTCGTAATAGGACGATGAAATCTTTTTTAGAGTGGATTATAGTTAAAACATCAGGAGAAGAGCGCAAGTTCCAGGTCAGTTAGTTGTATCCATCCCGAAAGGTGTTCGGTTAGTTCAAGCCACTAAGAAGGGGATGCGTTATGGATGAGTACTCACCCAAAAGACATGATATCGCACAGCTTAAATTTCTCTGTGAAACCCTGTATCATGACTGTCTTGCAAACCTTGAAGAAAGCAACCACGGTTGGGTTAATGACCCTACTTCGGCAATCAATCTTCAGCTCAATGAACTGATAGAGCATATTGCAACCTTCGCACTTAATTATAAAATTAAGTATAATGAGGACAATAAGCTGATTGCACAGATAGATGAATATCTGGATGACACCTTTATGTTGTTCAGCAGTTACGGCATTAATGCGCAGGATCTGCAAAAATGGCGAAAATCAGGAAACCGCCTGTTTCGCTGCTTCGTCAATGCCACCAGGGCGAATCCTGTTAGCTTGTCATGTTAAAAATTATTACAATCATAGGTAAGATTTATGTCCGATAAACCATTAACGAAAACAGATTATTTGATGCGTTTACGACGCTGCCAGACAATAGACACGCTGGAACGTGTAATAGAGAAAAATAAATATGAATTGTCTGACAATGAATTGGCTGTATTTTACTCAGCAGCAGATCACCGTCTTGCAGAATTGACGATGAATAAGCTCTACGACAAGATTCCCACCTCCGTGTGGAAATTCATTCGCTAATTTTTGCATAACGCTATGGAGAATACGTTCGTTCTGCCTGACCGAGGGCTTCCCTGTATTTACCGTTAATTCCTATTTTACGTCTCGTGATTTAGATCACATCAAGGTAACGGGAACGTTCCCTTAAAAGGCGTTGCGCTTTACTGTACTGCGGCAGTTAATCCACAAACAGAAGAGTGCATAATGAGCGAAGAAAAGCAGAAGATGATTGCCGGTGAGTTATATTGCCCGGCCGATGAGACATTGCGCAACGACCGCCTGCGGGCGCGCCAGTTGCTTCATCGATACAACCACTCCGCACCGGACGAGAAGAATGCGCGACAGGCTATTCTGAGCGACCTGCTAGGCCAGAGCGACGGTGCGTATATTGAACCCTCCTTCCGCTGTGATTACGGTTACAATATTTACCTCGGCAAAGCATTTTACGCTAACTTCGACTGTGTGATGCTGGATGTCTGCCCGATTCATATCGGCGACAATTGTATGCTCGCGCCTGGCGTGCATATCTATACGGCGACGCACCCGCTGGATGCCACAGAACGCAATAGCGGTAAGGAACTGGGTAAACCTGTAACCATCGGGAATAATGTCTGGATCGGCGGTCGCGCCGTGATTAACCCTGGCGTCACCATTGGCGATAACGCCGTTATCGCATCAGGCGCCGTCGTGACCAAAAGCGTTCCGGCCAACGTTGTGGTCGGTGGAAATCCCGCGCGAATCATTAAAACGCTGTAAAGCGAATTGTAACTGTTATGATAAATTGTGGTTAATCTGTTACTTTTTTCATGAAGTTCGCCCTTCTAAAATGGGCTGTTCCCTGAATGTTACAGAAATCACAAAGGCAAATGATGACAGAAATACAGCGCCTGCTGACGGAAACGATTGACGATCTCAATGCTCGCGAGAAACGCGACAACAGACCGCGTTTCAGTATTAGTTTTATCCGCAAACATCCGGGGCTGTTTATTGGCATGTATATCGCCTGGTTTGCCACGCTGGCCGTCATGCTGCAATCAGACACGCTGGTGGATTCAGTGTGGCTGCTGGTCGTATTATTCGTCCTGTTGAATGGTTTTTTCTTTTTTGATGTCGCCCCGCGTTATCGCTACGAGGATATCGACGTGCTGGATTTCAGGGTTTGCTATAACGGAGAATGGTATAACACGCGCTTCGTTCCCCCTGCGCTGATCCACGCTATTCTTCAGTCACCGCATGTTGGCAGCGACCAGAAAGCACAATTACAGAAGATGATAACGCGTAAAGGCGAACTCTCTTTCTACGATGTTTTCACGCTCACTCGCACAGAGGCAAGCCGTTAGTTTTCTCACTGTTGCAGATGTAAAAAGTGCGTACCGTCCCTGGCACGCACTGTAGTCCCTGCAATGTTGGCAAATCATTAACGTCTTTTTTTACGACCCTGCACCGCTTTAAAACGTGGATTGGATTTGCAGATCACATATAAACGCCCTTTGCGTTTAACTATCTGGCAGTCCGGGTGCCGCTGCTTTGCGCTACGCAATGAATTCAGTACCTGCATCTTATCCTCGCTTAGCGCCAATAAAATTTCCGAAACGTTTCTGGAAACGTGCTGCGCTGCCTTCGTTATCAAAGGTTTTTTGTTTTCCGGTGTAATAAGGGTGTGATTTAGAAGACACCTCAATGGTGACATACGGATAGGTCACGCCCTCAAGTTCAATCTCACGTTCGGTTTTGATCGTTGACCCCACCTTAAAGTATTCATTCGCACTGGTATCGTGGAACACCACGGTGCGATAGGCAGGATGGATATTCGGTTTCATGACAGCCTCAATATTATGTTATAACGTAACAATAAAATACGTTGCAAATTGCCGCTTTTCAACCCTCATAATGATGTGGTTATCCTTCAACATTGTACGTTTTAAGTCGAAACAAGCCCTTATTGAGCCAGAAAGAGCAAAAGCAGTTAGAATAACGTGATTAAACGAAGGGCTTTTTTACGTTCAGATATACTCGCCATATGCTGCATCAATAAGGATATCACCGTGACAACACGACATTTGGTCAGCCTGGTCACAGGGGTGCTCATTCTGTCTGTCCTTGCCCCTGTGGGATTAAGCCTCTGGCTCGCTCATCGCCAGGTTGAAAAGAAATTTATTGAGGAACTTAACGTCTATTCATCACGCGTAGCCTTACGCGCTGACAAAGTTGCCTCCCAGAGCAAACTGGCGTTAGACCAGCTAAACGCCTTTCGCGGTACGCCTTGTAGTAATGCGCATTTACTGACAATGCGCCGAATATCTTACAGTCTGCGCTACATTCAGGAAGTGCTATACCTCGACCAAAATATGCCTGTTTGCTCATCGCTGGAGCAAAAAAGCGCCCCCTTCGTTTTCCCCAAACCGGAAAAGATCACCCAGGACGGCTACCGCATATGGCTTACCTCGCAAAATGATTTAGGGCTCAAGCGCTTTATGGTCGCTGTGGGTAAAGGACACTATGTGGTCATGATGGACCCCGCCTCCTTCATTGATGTGATCCCATTTAGTTCATGGCATATTGATGCCGCTATTATTGGCGAAGCAAATAACATCGTGGCCGCCAGTAGCAATCGGCTCGATCCCGACATTATTCGACAATTGCAGCAGTCGCCCGGTCAATACCGGGAAGATCGCAACAGTGTCTACACAATTCAGCGCTCTCCTGAAATGAACATCGCCATCGTGACCTGGGCCTCCACGCTACCGCTACAAAAGAACTGGTATCGCCAGGCTTTTATCTGGCTACCGCTGGGGATGATGGCGAGCCTGCTGGCGGCGGCGTTTATTCTGCGCATTCTTCGCCGCTTACAATCACCACACCACCGTTTACTGGACGCCATCCATAACCGTGATATTAAGGTGCATTATCAGCCGATTATTTCGCTGAGTAGCGGGAAGATAGCAGGCGCGGAAGCGCTGGCTCGCTGGCCGCAAACCGACGGCAGCTACCTTTCGCCAGAAATATTTATTCCCCTCGCAGAACAAACGGGGCTTTCCGAACCGCTCACCCACCTGATTTTAGAGACCGTTTTTGAGGAGATGGGAACATGGCTGCGACAACACCCTGAGCAGCACATTTCTATCAATATTGAGGCAACGACCCTTGCGTCGGAGAAACTTCCGGTACATCTCAGTCAGTTGCTTAACCGGAGTCAGATTTCACCGTCGCAAATCGCGCTGGAGTTGACCGAGCGTGAGTTTGCCGATCCCAAAACCAGCGCGCCAGTCATTGCCAGATACCGCAAAGCCGGTCACGCGATTTATCTTGATGACTTTGGCACTGGCTATTCCAGTCTTTGCTACTTACAGAATCTGGACGTGGATATTCTGAAGATCGACAAGTCCTTTGTTGATGCGCTGGCCTACAAAAATGTGACGCCGCATATTATTGAAATGGCGAAAACGCTGAAGCTGAAAATGGTGGCGGAAGGTATTGAAACGACGCATCAGGAGGACTGGTTACGCCAGCACGGCGTGCAGTATGGTCAGGGATGGCTTTACAGCAAAGCGCTGCCCGCCGCAGAATTTATTTTGTGGGCGGAAAAACGGATTTAGAATGGGGACGGCTGGCGGCACGCCGCACAGCCTGTCGCTTCAGTCATCCAGAATGGGAGAGAATCCGCCGTAAATCATGCGCTTGCCATCAAAAGGCATGGCATCGCCAAACTCCTTCATTCGTGGGTCTGACATCATTTTCTGATTCGCCGCGTCGCGAACCTCTTTCGAAGGGTATTCAATCCAGCTAAACACCACCTCTTCGTGATCTTCCGCTTTTACCGCCATGCGAAAGTCGGTCAATTTGCCGTCCGGCACATCATCAGCCCAACACTCAACGACGCGTAACGCCCCAAACTCTTTAAAGAGAGGAGCCGCTTTTGCCGCCATTTCCCGATACGCCTCCTTGTTTTCAGCAGGTACGGCAACCACAAAACCATCAACATACTTCATGAGAAAAACCTCCGAAGCGTACTGCGCGGCAAGCCAATTCTGGCCGCGTCAGTCGTTGTTAAGTCTAGTCGCCATCGCGTTACTCTGCTGTGGGCGAATGACGAACCCGAATGCGTGCCCGGGGTTGATAGCGAAACCACGGCAAGCAGATCTGAATCAGCGGCCCGATAGCCAGCGCATACAATACCGTACCGACGCCCAGCGTCCCCCCCAGCAACCAGCCGCTCAGTAATACCGAAACTTCAATCGCCGTACGGATGGCGCGTATCGACCAACCGGTGCGCGCGTGAATCCCGGTCATCAGGCCATCTCGCGGGCCTGCGCCGAAACCGGCCCCAATATACATGCTGGTCGCCAGCGCGTTGACCACTACAGCGGAGATCAACAGAACACTGCGGACAAGCAACGACTCAAAAGCGGGCAATACGGCCAGCGCAACATCCGCCGCCAGTCCAATAACGATCACGTTGCTGATGGTGCCAAGGCCCGGGCGTTGACGCAGCGGAATCCACAGTAATAACACCAGCACGCCAACGGCGATAATCACCATGCCAATGTTCATTGACAGTAAATTCGCCACGCCAAGGTGGAAAACGTTCCACGGATCGGCCCCTAAGTCCGCACGCACAAACATTGCGGTCGATACGCCATAAAGAGCCAGACCGGTATACAGTTGAATCAGACGACGCAGCATTCTTCCATTCTCCCCGTTCAGATACCTTTCATCTTCACCGCAATTGGCACTATGATTAATGTCCAGTTTTAAAAAAGTGGACTGCTATGTCATCACGCCGCTATGGAAGCCAGTCTCTTCAGCGCCTGCTTGGGCACTGGCAGGAGACCCCCTCACGTACTCCTGTCTGGCGTCAGCTGGCGGAGGCCCTGCGTCTGCTGATTCTTGATGGCCGACTGGCGCTCGATAGCCGACTGCCCGGCGAACGCGAACTGGCCGCCGTATTGAAGATCAGCCGAACCACCGTCGCCAGCGCAATGGCGCAACTTCGGGAAGAAGGCTATCTGGAAAGCCGTCAGGGTAGCGGCTCGCGGGTGATCTTACCGGATGCCATCCACCCTGTGCCCACGCGCGGCGGAGCCAATATGGCATTGGATCTCTCTACCGCCGCGCTCAGCGCAGGCCCTGAAATTCACCAGGCTTACCAGCAGGCGCTTTGCGCAATGCCGCAGCATCTGCTGAGTTCCGGGTATCTGCCGCAAGGTCTGCTCTCTTTACGTGAATCTATCGCCCGGCACTATTGCGAGCGCGGCTTGCCAACCCGTCCTGATGAAATCATGGTGGTCAATGGCGCCGTGAGCGGGCTGGCGCTGCTCCTGCGACTCCTGACGGGCCCAGGCGATCGCGTGGTGGTGGATCACCCGACCTACCCGCTCGCAATCGCCGCGATTCAGGGAGCCTCCTGTCGCCCCGTTGGCGTCTCATTGCCCGAACAGGGTTGGGACACCGCCGGTCTGATGGCGACCATTGCGCAGACCGCGCCGAGAATGGCTTATCTGATGCCGGATTTCCATAATCCCACCGGGCGCTGTATGGATGCCGCCACGCGGCAAGCGGTCGCGGATATTGCTGCCAGAACGCATACCACGCTGGTTGTGGACGAGACGATGGTTAATTTGTGGTACAACGCCCCGCCGCCGCCCCCACTCGCGCATTACAATGCCGACGCGCCGATTATTATGCTGGGATCGGCAGGAAAAAGTTTCTGGGGCGGGTTGCGTCTGGGGTGGGTTCGCGCCTCATCACGGACAATCGCCGCGCTGGTACAAACCCGGGATACGTTTGATTTAGGATCGCCGGTACTGGAGCAGTTAGCGACCGGCTGGCTGCTTGATAATGCCGCCAGCTTTCTTCCTGACAGACGGCAGTTGCTGTCCCAACGACGCGACCTGTGTTGTGAACTGATGCACGCGCATTTTCCTGAATGGCGCTTCAGGCAGCCGCAGGGCGGACTCTCTTTTTGGGTGGAGTTACCCGACACGCTGGCCACTCTCTTTGCAATGCGCGCCGAAAGCGAAGGGATTCAACTGGGCACCGGTACGCGTTTTGGTCTCGCGGGTGCGTTTGATCGTTTCTTACGTATGCCGTTCACCCTGCCGGATGAAACACTGCGATCGGCTTTTCAGACATTACAGCCGATATGGGACAACCTGCGCTCACAAAACAGCGCAGGGAAAATACGCAAAATTATCTAATATGGCCTGTCATCGTCGTTTTATTGCTGGCGTGGGACGGGGAAACCTTTCAGGGAAATAATGAAGTTCTCGCCGTCTTTCTTTATTTTTGCCCCGGCATCGCACCAGTCGGAGGCAATACGAAAGAATTCATCACTACCAACATTCCAGTTAAGACGAACATGCTTCACATAGCCGGAACGCAGTAATTCGCAGGCTTCGCCATAATTACTGGCGATTGAGAGTTGTTGTTTCATTTTTTCTTCTTGAGTAATCTGCGTAATGCTTTGATTTCTTTAGGAGTAAGCGGCTCATCCACGGATTCTTCCGTATGCTGACTGTCGATATCACTCGCCGAGACTCCCGCCTCTTCTGCGGCCTCAAATGCAATCAGCAGCAGTTTTTCTGTGGTGATACTTAAGTTCTCATTATTTGCTTCGGCATAATGGCGAAGCTTCTCTTTTAACGTCTCATCGATTTTGACATTTAGTACAGCAGTAGCCATCGTAAAGAGTCCTTGTAAACAGGCAAAACACGTCGTGTGCGACACAGCTATCGTCACCGCGTGAATATCAGGGCACAAACTGATTAATAACGTCCCGATAACACTCTGCCAGCATTTGATGACAAAATAATGACGTTAATATGACAAGAGGAGGAAAATGAAGAGGTTGCCGGACGGCAGAATTGGTGGGGCCCTGCCAGTCAACTATAAACCTTATTTTTCAATGCAATGGAGGCAAGTGGAACACATTATTTGTACCACCTGAAATGAGAATGAGCAAGCAGGTTTACCGCCAGCAACTTCTCCTTCCATTCATTGCGCAACAGTCCATCTCTGTCACGCAATACCATCACCCGCCTGTGCTGCTCTGACCGCTTAACGCTGATAACGTGAGCGATTGCATAAAGCTCGCCTGACTTGCTTTAGCCATGAAATCGACATAATCCGCAAGTCTGCTCGAATCGCTGGCAATAGTGAGCGGTACGGATGCTTCAAGATTCAAATTGAATGTAGGATTCACCGTGTATACTGGCGCATTACCACCAACCCCCAACCAATCCATGATCGCAGGATCAACGCTTCGAGTATCAAACCCCGTCTTATCCTGAATCCAATCCGCCGTAGCATTAGCAGAACCGTCCACAGCACCATCATAGAGAGCCTGGGTCGCTGGCTTATCTTTGTCAGCAAACCAATCAGGGAAACGAGAGATAATGCAGATCAAGCAATCCCAGGAGTGCAAATACACCAGGTCTTTCGAGGAAGATTAGCCCCCTTAACTGGTTGTTACGAAATGTAGTTTTACTTAAGTCTAATACTTGTTGTGCATGTAGTTATTGCTTGTAAAATGACCTCCGTGGTTATTTCCACATCTAAAATAGTGAGTTGCGCGGTATAACATCTACGGAGCACTACTTTAAACAGTGAATTTCGCTTTCCCTACAAAAGCTAAACAGCCCTACCTCTGCAACGGTCACAAACGAGAAAAACCTAAAAAAATCAACTGTCATATAAGGATATATTATGCCTGAAGCGGCAAGGAAAGGAGACATAGCAAAGGGCCACGGGTGTTTTCCTGATACCCCGATTATCGAAGGCAGTCCGAATGTTTTTATCAACGGTCAGCCTGCCGCCCGAGTTGGCGATGCGGCTGCACCACATACTTGCACCTGCGGAAATGGTTGTGGAACCCACTCCCGCTCCATAGCCGAAGGATCTGCCACTGTATTCATCAATGGCAAGCCAGCGGTCAGTGTGGGGTGCGGCATTAGCTGTGGCGGGGTGGTTATCTCCGGCAGCGGTAATGTCACCATCGGGAATGCGACATTTAAGTCCCCGGTACATGAGTGCGGCAAGCGAGCGGCACTGCAACGTTCACCGTTACTGGGCCTATCCCCGATGCTCAGTGGTGATATACCTGAGCCAGAACAACACGCACGGGCAGCTAAAAAGAAACGTACTGGCGTTGATGCTGGTTTCTGCGTAGTTCCTGAACAATCGACAACCGAATCTTTCGGAAGCATCCTGTTTGCTGGCGGTCAGCCGGAAGGAACACGCGAACTTTACCGCTCATTGAATGGTGCAGGTAAGGAATACAAGGCAGGTTCTATTCTGCTGCTGGTTGATCCTGATAAGCAGGACGACGAACAGATCGCCCACATGAAAGCCGCGAAAGCGCGAGTCGATGCGGCGTTAGAACCGCTGACAATCCAGGAAGCTAACTTCCTGCATAAACATTACGCTACCATAGCCAACTTCTCTAATATTGCCGATAAAGGTATTGGCCTTGCAGCCGATCCGGTTGGGAAGTATTTTGAGAATATTGAAAAGATTCTCAAAGAGATCCAAGAAACTTACAAAAATACGTACATGACACGAGGTGCATTAATTGGTGAACAGTTTTATGTGAGGCGTACTCAGTTATTCAAAGAGCTTGAACGTGTGCTAAAAGTTGGCTTCCTAAATAAGTTCATGAATTTTGGTAAGTATACGAAAATAAAAAATGTGCTTGGTTTATCTACCAGTTCAATCACTCATAAATGGAATGAGACAGGGATCAGTGATATTGAAGGTTACGCAACGCATATCGAGCGAGCAGCTAAATATACCAAGGCGATGAGTTATACTGGTTACGTTGGAATAGCGTTTAGTGCGGTTCACTCAATCAATGAGATAAATGAGGCTTGCTCAACTGGTCGTGAAGCTGAATGTACTAAGAAAAAATATACTGAGATCGGTAGTTTCACTGGAGGTCTTGCTGGAGGATATGCAGGAGGCGCAATAGGTATGGGGTTATGTACTCTCATCTTAGGTGGCGCAACAGTAGAAGTTGGTGGGGCTGGTGCATTAGCTTGTGGCGTAATACTGGGTACAGGTGGAGGCTATTGGTTAGGTCAAGAAGGAGCTGATTTAGGCCAAAGTTTCGGCGATTCTATATATGAATCCGTAGGTAAATAACATGCATACTCTTTTTATGTTATTAACGCCAGTAGGAATACTGGTTATTTTTATGTCATTCATGTATTCGACATTGAAAAATAATCAGCATAAAATATTATGCACAGATTTCTATAAAGAATACGGATATTATCCTGATGACATTTCCGCATATGAAAGAGGTGGTTTATTATTAACATTTCAGAAAGATATTCATTTTTTATTAGCTTTGTTATTCAAAGAGAATAGTTTTTTTGTTCGAAACATAAACAAAGATTTGTATAAGTTCATTCGTGAACAGCCAAAACAAAAAACATCCTGGATAAAAATCAAGTTTTTTCTCCTGATCTCTGGTGCTCTTATTTTAATAGCAGACTATGCCATTTTTTCCCTGTTTATAAAAAACGCACATTGATCTTTATTAGCCAGCGTTAATGCTGGCTCCCACTTGATACAGGGCTCAAAGAGTTTCTATCACTTCAACCAACCGCGAGGCATCAACGCCCTTCCCGTATCGGTTGTACGTGATCGTGGCATTCGAGTATCCGAGCACCTGGGACGCAAACTGCTCTGAGAATCCCGGCGGTTTAAATGTGGTGGCTGCTATAGTGTCGCAACGAATGGTATTCAGGTAAACCATGCCTGCCCCGGAACCGTGTGAACCAGCGGCTGAAGTAGTGACCATAACTGCCAAGGTGCAAGGTTAGCTCAGGGAATAAATGCCCTTTTCTGTCTTCGATGAAATCAAGCAGACCAAGCGTCAGCAGTTTCGAATGGATCGGAACGAACCGCCGAGAACTGTCCGTTTTAAGCGTCTGATTAGGGTTCAAGTTATCAACACGAAAGCACCAGATTCCGTCTACCTTCATCACGTCATTGTGGTAAAGCTGGCAGATTTCATTCTGCCTCATGCCAGAATAGCGACCGATTAAAATGATCCAGCGTTTCCAGTCTCTCACACTATGTAAAGCAATGTGCAATCGTTTCAGATCGTCGAGTGTATACGCAAGAAGGCGATCCATTGGTGATGTGGTTTCCTTCACTCCCATTCCTTCAAATGGGTTTCGAATATCTTCATCAGTACGAGTAGCAAGCCATTTGAAAAATGCTGAGTTCTTCTTGATGTAACGATTCCTGGTAGATGCAGATCCTTCAAGACCATCAACAAACGCCGCCGCGCTTCTCTTGCTGAAAGGCTCCGTTGTGGAATTCAAATATGCACTCACACACCTGTTGATCGTCAGTATTTCACGCACACCAACAGATCCCGCTTTGCTTTTCGTATACTTATCAAGTTCACTCTTCAAGCTCTTGAAAGGCTTCTTCTGTTGTGGTTGTTGGAAGGAAGCAGACGGGGTTGCAGTGTGTGCCGGGATGGACTGCGGAACACAGTGGAAAGGCTGCGAGGTGAAATATTTCTCCACACGGAGCAAGGCTTCACACCTGGAACGTGTACGAAGAGAAATACGAATTTCACGGCGTTTCCGAGGTGTCAGGTAGACCCTGCGGTAGTACCAGATCCCGTGACGGGAAAGCATAAGATGCGACATTGATTAGCGTCCTAAGTGATACATAAAAGTTGTATCACCGCCGTTTCAATGCACGAAAAAAAGAGGGTTACATGATGGATATCATGCACTTAGCAGAATTGGGTGGGGGCCCTGCCAGCTACATCCCGGCACACACGTCATCTGCTCTGGCTGCTTCCTTCCGGACCTGACCTGGTAAACAGAGTAGCGTTGCGGGAGAACCAACAGAGCCCCCATTGAGAGCGTTGTTAACCAACGCGCAGGCGCATTATCACTGCTGGCCCCTGTAAATGCAACCCATCCAACATCGGATGCTGTTTTCTTGCGCAATGAGGCTTCACTCCCCGGCGGTTCACGATTATGCTGGAAGATTATCGCAGGAATGAATGATGGACAGACAAGACACTTTCCCCCAACGCGTCTGGCAAATCGTGGCCTCAATCCCCGAAGGGTTTGTCACGACTTATGGCGACGTCGCCCGCCTCGCCGGTTCACCTCGTGCCGCGCGTCAGGTCGGCGGCGTATTAAAACGATTGCCGGAAGGCAGCACCCTCCCCTGGCATCGGGTCGTGAATCGTCATGGCGCCATCTCCCTGACCGGGCCAGACCTGCAACGCCAACGTCAGGCGTTACTGTCAGAAGGCGTGGTGGTCTCGGGGAGTGGGCAAATCGATATGCAACGATATCGCTGGATTTATTAACCCTCTCCGGCCGGAGAGGGTTGTCCTGTGAGAGCTTAGTACTGTGTCGGCGCCGGTACGGCGGAAGACGGGTTCACCTGCGTCGGCGACGTTGACGGTACGGTTGTCGCTGCGCCGCCGCTGGCCTGAACAGGCACTGCCGTTTGCTGAACCGGCACCAGCGTCAGATCCGCTTTCGTGCCGCCCTGATTAATGACTGGCTGTACGGTATCGGTGATAAAGACCAGTTTGTCATTAATCGTCACGGCGGCGCTCAACAGAATCCGCGCATTTGGCTGGATGTCAGCCGGGTTAAACGGCAGTACAAAGCTAAATGGCGACTGTTTCCCCTCGGTGCGCACCGCTTTCTGCGACAGCACTTTCGACGGCGCATCCGCCAGTGAGGCATCAGACAGCGTCACGGTCAGTACGGCATCCGGTGGCAGGGCCACTTTCTGACGGATCCAGACAGTACCGGAGACATTAGGTTGCTGAATAGTTGACTGTGTAGCCACGCCAGAAGTATTTGGGTCAGGCGCAGGCGTCTGGATATCTGCGCTTCTGTCTGCGCAGGCTGCCAGAGCAACCGCAACCGCTAAACCACTTACCATGTGCACGAGTTTCATTAAATTCTCCTTATCATCAATGCATCAGCGGGAGGTGCTTTACCCGCCGGAAGAGTGGTTAACAAAGACATAACGTGACTAAGTGTGGCATATCTCACTTATTTTTGCCTGGAATTAGTCCGTAATTCAGACTATTGCACCCATCGGACCACTTTCAAAATTGCGTTATACTCTGCCTACCTCGCTTCGGCGCCGTTGTTACCTGGAGAGCACGTATGAGTCAGGCACTGAATAATTTGCTGTCATTGTTAGATCTGGAAAAAATTGAAGAAGGACTCTTTCGGGGCCAAAGTGAAGACTTAGGATTACGTCAGGTTTTTGGTGGTCAGGTGGTCGGTCAGGCGCTGTATGCTGCCAAAGAGACCGTACCTGAACAACGTCTGGTTCACTCTTTTCACAGCTACTTTCTGCGCCCCGGCGACAGCCTGAAGCCCATTATTTACGATGTGGAAGTTCTGCGCGACGGCAACAGTTTCAGCGCGCGTCGCGTCGCCGCCATCCAGAACGGGAAGCCTATTTTCTATATGACAGCCTCCTTCCAGGCGCCGGAAGAGGGATTTGAGCATCAGAAAACCATGCCGGACGCCCCTGCGCCGGAAACGCTGCAATCGGAGACGGAGATCGCCCGTTCATTGGCGCATCTGCTGCCGCCCGTGCTGAAAGAGAAATTTATCAGCGACCGCCCGCTGGAGATCCGCCCGGTAGAGTTCCACAACCCGTTAAAAGGCCACGTTGCGAACCCGACGCGCCAGGTCTGGATCCGCGCCAACGGTACGATACCGGATGATATCCGCATTCATCAGTATCTGCTGGGTTATGCTTCCGATCTGAATTTCCTGCCCGTCGCGCTGCAACCCTACGGCATCGGCTTCCTGGAAAAAGGTCTGCAAATTGCCACGATCGACCATTCAATGTGGTTCCATCGCCCTTTCAACATGAACGAATGGTTGCTGTACAGCGTAGAGAGCACCTCAGCTTCCAGCGCCCGTGGTTTTGTTCGTGGGGAGTTTTACACGCGGGATGGCGTGATGGTCGCATCGACCGTTCAGGAAGGCGTGATGCGCAATCGCAATTGAAAATGGCCGAATGGCGACGCAAAAGCGTCGCCTCCGGCCTGTTGATGATCAGGCGTTATACGCATTCTCGCCGTGGCTGTTGACGTCCAGACCTTCGCGCTCCTGCTCTTCCGGTACACGCAGCCCAACGGTGATATCCGCCAGTTTGTAGCCGATAAACGCCACTACGCCAGACCAGACGATGGTGATAGCGATACTCTCCAGCTGCACCAGCAGCTGATGCCCCATCGTCACGCCTTCGGCAAACCCTACACCGCCGAGGGTGGTGGACGCAAAGATCCCGGTCAGGATACACCCAACGATGCCGCAAACGCCGTGGATGCCAAACACATCGCAAGGATCGTCCACACGCAGCAGACGTTTAAGCATCGTCACGCCCCACAGACCCGCCAGCCCCGCAACGACACCGAGAATCAACGCGCCGCCGACGCCAATGTAACCACAGGCTGGCGTTATGCCGACCAGTCCCGCGATAGCGCCGGAGCAGGCGCCCAGCAGAGACGGTTTACCGCGCAGCGCCCACTCGCCGAAAATCCACCCCAGAATAGCGGCAGCCGTTGCCACCACGGTGTTAACAAAGGCCAGTGCAGCAATCTCGTTCGCCATGCCCGCCGACCCGGCGTTAAAGCCAAACCAGCCGATATAGAGGATCGCGGTGCCGGTGAAAACCATCGGCAGGTTATGGGGTTTGAACGCCTCTTTACCAAAGCCGACGCGTTTGCCAATCAGATAAGCCCCCACCAGACCAGCAATCGCCGCATTGATATGCACGACCGTACCGCCCGCAAAATCCAGCGCGCCGTGAGAAGCCAGCAAACCGCCGCCCCAGACCATATGCGCAATCGGGATATAGGAGAGCGTCAGCCACACCACCACGAAAATCAGTACCGCAGAGAAGCGGATACGTTCAGCCAGCGCCCCTACGATCAGCCCGACGGTAATGCAGGCGAAAGAGCCCTGGAAAGCAACGTGAATATACTGGTAGAAACTGCCCATCACTGCCGTGAGCTCAATATTTTTCAGCATCACCCAGTTGAAGTCGCCAAAGAAGTTGTTCCCCTCGCCAAAGGCCAGCGAATAGCCGTAAACAACCCACAAAATACAGACCAGCGCGAAGGTGACGGCAACCTGCGTCAACATCGACAGCACGTTCTTTCCACGGATCAACCCGCCATAGAACAGAGCAATGCCCGGAATGGTCATGAACAGCACCAGCGCGGTGCAAATCATCATAAAGGCATTGTCGGCTTTATCCACAACCGCCGGGGCCGCCATTGCCAGACCTGGAAGCAAAGCCAGTGAAGCAAGGCCAGTTTTCATCGTTGCTATCTTCATCTTTTCGTTCCCTATCACTGTGTGCCAGGAGTTACAGTGCCGCTTCGTCGGCTTCGCCGGTACGAATACGAATGACACGTTGCAGCTCAGCGACAAAAATTTTGCCGTCGCCAATTTTTCCGGTGTAGGCCGCCTTGCTGATGACCTCAATGACTTCATCAAGCTGGTCGTCGGCAATCGCCACATCAATCTTCACTTTGGGCAGGAAGTTGACGCTGTATTCCGCACCGCGGTACAGCTCGGCATGACCTTTCTGACGCCCGAAGCCTTTTACTTCGGTGACTGTCAGCCCTTGAATACCAATCGAAGACAGTGCTTCACGGACGTCTTCCAGTTTGAACGGTTTGATTACCACGGTAACCAGCTTCATAGATCCCCTCCTGTCAGAATTCGATAATGTCTGCCGCTTCACGACAGGGATATTGCAAGGGGTGTGCCAGAAATGAAAAACGCGGGATAATTCAGGCTTGTAGGGTGCGGCTGGGGAAGGAAAAGAAAAAACGCACTATAACGGTGCATGGTACGTTACATTTTTGCACCAGATTGTTGATTGCCGGATGGCGGCGTAAGCACCTTATTCGGCCTACAAGAGCGCATTGTCCGTAGGCCTGATAAGCGCAGCGCCATCAGGCGCTGAGCGATTCCTCACGCGCGCTGGCCGCCAGCTCTTCACCGGCAAGCTGTAGTTGGTACATCTGCCAGTAACGCCCTTGCGCTTCGAGCAGTTGTTGATGCGTACCGCGCTCGACCGCCTGCCCGCGATGCAGCACCAGAATGGTGTCCGCATCAACAATGGTTGACAGGCGATGTGCAATCACCACCAGCGTGGTGTGTTCACGCACTGCCGCCAGCGCTTGCTGAATCGCCTGCTCAGTACCGGAGTCAATGCTGGCGGTGGCTTCATCCAGAATCAGAACCTGCGGCGTATCAACCAGCACCCGCGCCAGCGCCAGCAGCTGTTTCTGCCCGACGGACAGATTATTGCCCTGCTCGCCCAGCCGGGTGTGGATACCCTCGCTCAGACTACGCGCCAGCTCCGCCAGTTGCACGGTTTCCAGCGCCTGCCAGACCTGTTCCTCAGAAATATCGCGCCCCAGCGTGACGTTTGCCAGGAACGTATCCGCCATCACCACCGGGTCCTGCTGCACCATCGCGACTCCCTGACGTAAAACCCCGTGGCTCAACGTTGACAGCGAACGGTCGTCAAGGCGAATGTCTCCCTGTGTAAGCGGGTAATACCCCATCAGCAGGCTGGCGAGGGTACTCTTGCCGCTGCCGGTATGCCCGACCAGCGCCACAAAGCTGCGCGACGGAACGGAGAGCGTAATGTTTTGCAGCACCAGATTGTCGTCACGGTAGGCGAAGGAGACGTCATCAACGTCAATCCTGCCCGACTGCAACGGGCGCTCATCCCGACCATAATCCTGGCGTGGGCCGTCCATCAGTTCGAATACGCGCTCCCCCGCCACCGCAGCCTGCTGCAACATCGACTGTTGGGTCGTCAGTTCAATCAATGGCTCGTTCAGACGCCCCAGATAGCTGATAAAGGCGTACAACACCCCGACTTCAATGGTGCCGCGCGAGGTAAAGCTAAACAGCATCAGTAATCCGCAGAGGATCAGCGCGGAAAAAAGGCTGAGCAGCGGGCGCAATAAAAAGCCGTCCAGTCGCAGGGTCTGCATCCGCGCCATATAGTGCGAGCGGCTGGCCTCCCCCATTCTCTCGCCAAACCGCGCCTGCTGGCGGAACTGCTGAATGACGCTCATGCCGTTAATGACCTCATTGAAGCCATCATTGATGTCCGCCAGATATGCCCGCACGCGGCGCACAATCGGCGTGCTATAGCGCTGGTAAATCACCATCACCACCAGCACCGCCGGGAAAATCGCCATCGCGACCAGCGCCATCCGCCAGTCGAGGCTGAACATGGCGACCAGCATCGCGCCAATTAACGCCGCGCTACGCAGCACCGTCGCCACGACCGTAACGTAAAGGTCGCGGATGACTTCCGTATCATTGGTCACGCGAGAGATCAGTTGCCCCACCGGCTGCGTGTCAAAGGCGCTCAGTGGCTGGCGCAAAGCGGCATCCATCACATCAGTACGCAGCTGTTGCACTACGCCGACGGCCGCCTGATTAAACAACAGCGACTGCGCATAATGCAGCCCCGCCGCCAGAAACTGTAAGCCAATGTACGCCGCCACCAGCCCCGCGACCGTGCCCAGCGGCAGGTGGCTCTTCGCGACCATATTGTCGATAAAGTAGCTGATAAGTAACGGGCCGCTGACTTCCGCCGCCGCCGCGATCCACAGCATCACCACGGCGATGGCAAGCGGTTTACGCCACGGCGAACCATACGCCAGCAGCCTTTTCAGGGTCGGCCATAACTGTCCAAAACTACGCATCTGCCGTCTCCTCGTTGATTTCAGGAGCGTCAGTCAGCGCCGCCTCCAGTTGCTGATAGCGATACATATCGCGATACCAGCCCGTTTGCAGCACTAATTCATCGTGATCGCCACGCTGGGCGATATGGCCATGCTGCATCACGATAATCTCGTTGGCTTCCGTCAGAGCGGATAAGCGGTGCGCGCTAATAATCACGGTGCGCCCCTCTCCCCACTGGCGTAAATTATGCAGAATCTGGTGTTCGGTACGGCCATCCACCGCCGACAGCGCATCATCCAGAATCAGGATTTCCGCATTGAGCAGTAACGCGCGCGCAATAGAAATGCGCTGTTTTTGCCCGCCGGACAGCATGACGCCGCGTTCGCCCACTTCGGTGTCATATCCTTGAGGCAGACGCAAAATATCCTCATGCACGCTGGCCAGCCGCGCCACCTGTTCAATCTCTTCCTGCGTCGCGTTTGGGCGCCCCAGCGCGATGTTATTGCCGACCGTGTCGGAGAACAGGAACGGCGTCTGGCTGACGACCGCCAAGCGACTGCGCCAGCTATCAAGCTGCAAGCGCGTCAGCGGAATATCATGAAAACGGATATCCCCCTGCGTAATATCGAAATGGCGCTGAATAAGCGAAAGAAGAGTGCTTTTCCCCGCGCCCGTCGGCCCGCAGATCCCCAGCATCTGCCCTGGCTCAAGCTGGAATTGTACATTTTCCAGCGCCGGATGCGCGGTTTGCGGGTAGCTGAATTCACGAATGGAGACCGTCAGCGCTCCCCGACCTTCCGGCACCGTCTCCGTTCCGTCGTTGACGACCGGCGCTTCCGCCAGCATCGCGCGGATACGGCTGTACGCTGCGCTACCGCGTTCCACAATGTTAAACATCCAGGCCAGCGCTAACATAGGCCAGATCATCAGCCCGAGGTACATCATAAAGCTGGTCAGTTCCCCAAGCGTCAGCGTACCGTGCACTACCATCCAGCTTCCGCCGCCGATGGCGAGCAGATTAGCCATGCCGATGGCAATATAAATCGTGGGATCAAAACGGGCGTCGATACGCGCTACCCGCATGTTTTTCTTCCCGGTGTCTTCCGCGTCCGCCGCAAACAGCGACGACTGTCGATCTTCAAGGCCAAAGGCTTTGATCATGCGAATGCTGGTCAGGCTCTCCTGGGTACGATCGTTCAGGCTGGAAAATGCCGCCTGCGCCAGTTTGAAGCGGTTATGCAGACGGTCGCCGTAGCGCTTGATCATCAGCGCCATAACCGGCATAGGCAGCAGCGCGAACAGCGTCAGTTGCCAACTGAGCTGCGTTGACATCACGATCAGCACGGCGCAGCCCATCACCAGCGAATCCACCAGCGTGAGCACCCCTTCCCCGGCGGCAAAGACGACACGATCGACGTCGTTAGTCGCGCGCGCCATTAAGTCGCCGGTGCGATGTCGCAGATAAAATTCCGGGTGCTGGCGACTGAGCTGGCGGTAGTAATCTTCACGCAGTTCAACCGCCAGTTGATAAGAGGCGCCGAACAGCAGCACGCGCCAGACATAGCGCAACAAATAGACGATTACCGCAATCATGGCCATCGTGCCCACCCACATCAATACCTGACCGGTAGTGAAATGTTGCGCAGTGACGCCATCCACAACGATCCCGACCACTTTGGGCGGGATCAACTGAAGGACAGCGATAATGATAAGCAAGGCCACGGCGCCGAGATAGCGACGCCACTCCCGACGGAAGTACCAGCTTAATTGAGCAAATAATCGCACGCGTTATATCCTGACATGATTTCCGGCAATATTTTCCGGGAGAATTATTCAATAGGCAGAGCGGTTGTGTACTTAATCTGTTCCATCGCAAAGCTCGACGTTACGTCTGACAATCCCGGAACACTGTTCACCAGACGTTTGTAGAAGTCGTCATAACGCTTCATATCTGCTACCTGAACCCGCATCAGATAGTCGTATTCCCCGGCCATACGCCAGAACCCCAACACTTCCGGCATTTCGGTGACCACCGTCACGAAGCGGCTGTACCATTCACTGCTGTGATGCTGGGTTTTGATCAGTACGAACGCCGTTAACCCCAGACCCAATTTCTCTGGGTCCAGCAGCGCGACTTTACCGAGGAGAATGCCGTCGTCTTCCAGACGTTTCAGCCGTTTCCAGCAGGGTGTGGTGGTCAGATTAACGGCATCGGCCAGCGCCTGCAAAGAGAGGGTGCAGTCCTGCTGCAACAAAAGCAGCAGCTTACGGTCAATTTTATCTAACATACCCACCCCACAGAGAAGATTTTTCTCCCTACATTCTATTTTAAAGGTGAAATGGCAACAATTTTTTCCGTGCTTTTCGCTAATCTGGGCACAAAATGACAAATGGAAATTAATGATGAATAGCACCTGGGTTAAAAACGCCATTAATGAAATTAACGCTGACTATCAGCGTTCAGCCGACACGCATCTGATCCGGTTGTCGCTACCGGCGTTTCCGGGCATCCAGATCTACCTGAAGGATGAAAGCACCCATCCGACCGGCAGCCTGAAGCACCGTCTGGCGCGTTCATTGTTCCTGTATGGGTTGTGTAACGGCTGGATTAAAGAAAACACGACCATTATTGAATCCTCCTCCGGTTCAACGGCGGTTTCCGAAGCCTGGTTCGCCCGACTGCTCGGCCTGCCGTTTATCGCGGTAATGCCTTCCTGCACGGCAAAACGCAAAATCGAACAAATTGCGTTTTATGGCGGTCGCTGCCACTTTGTCGAAAGCGCCTGCGAGATTTACGCCGCCTCTGAGCAACTGGCGCACGAACTGAACGGTCACTATATGGATCAGTTCACCTATGCCGAACGCGCCACCGACTGGCGCGGCAATAATAATATCGCCGACAGTATTTTCCATCAGATGCAGCGTGAGCCGAATCCGGTGCCGAAGCATATCGTGATGAGCGCGGGGACGGGCGGCACGTCAGCGACAATTGGCCGCTATATTCGCTGTCATGGGTATGACACGCGCCTGATGGTGGTTGACCCGGAAAACTCGGTCTTCCTGCCCTACTGGCAGAATCGCGACGCTACATTGCGCAGCCCGGTGGGCAGCAAAATTGAAGGGATTGGCCGCCCGCGCGTGGAACCTTCCTTCATCCCGGATGTGGTGGACGAAATGCTGCGCGTACCCGACGCCGCCAGCGTCGCGACCGCGCACTGGCTGGAAACGCAATTGGGCCGTAAAGTGGGCGCCTCCACCGGCACTAATATGTGGGGAACGTTGCAGATCGCGGCCAGAATGCGCGACGCCGGAGAGACCGGTTCTCTCGTCACGCTGCTGTGTGACAGCGGCGAACGCTATCTCGACACCTATTACAATCCCCAGTGGGTTAACGATCACATTGGCGATTTAGCGCCGTGGCAGGCGGAAATTGCCCAACTGCTGAACGTCCGTTAAGCGGCATAAAAAAAACCAGGCTTTACGGGCCTGGCTTGCTGGAAAGGATCGCTCATTCGGGGGAATAAGGTAGATGCGGATTATCCAGCCAATGCGTTAAAAAGTGAGAGACCGCCTGATTACGACAATGGCCAATCACTGAAAGATGAGGCAGTTCAGCGATCAGTTGCGGCATCGCGTTGCCCATAATCAAACCACGTCCCACGCTCTCCAGCATTTCGCGATCGTTCATCGCATCGCCAAACGCCATGCATTCCGTCAGCGACAGCCCCAAATGGTCGCTTAATACCGCCAGCGCGGAACCTTTATTACAGCCGAGCGGCAGCACTTCCAGGCAATCCACAGCGGAAAAGCAGAGATTCGCCCGCTCGCCCAGCGCCTCATTCAGTTGAATACGCAGCCGGATCAGATCGTCGTGATCGCCACAGAAACAGATCTTAGTGACCTGGTGGGCCGGGATACGTTTGACATCCACGATCTGATAGTGGAATCCGCTGTAGACATGCGCCTGTAATAGCGCGGGGATCGCGCTCCCCGTAAACCAGCCGTTATCGTTGAATACGTGCATACTGGCCCGGGTATCCCACGCCTGGTGCAATACGCGATCCGCAATGGCGGGGTCCAGATCCTGGCGATGCAGCATATCGCCTTCCTGCGAATGAATGCGCGTCCCGTTGCCGGTTATCAAAAACGCATCCATTGAGATGGCCCCCAGAATATGCCGCATTTCCAGCACATGCCGACCGGTCGCAAACGTCAAAGTGATATCGCGTTCACGCAGGCGCGCCAGCGTTGCAAGGGTCTCATGACCCAGATGGTGGTTTGGCATCAAAAGCGTGCCATCCATATCAAATGCAGCCAGACGAGCCATCTCTTTCTCCACACTGTGACGCAATTAACTTGTGATTGAGTATCACCTGAGATATACGGAAGTAATAGTGAATAGATAAAATGAATTGTTCCGGGTTTCAATGCGACTTCTCAACCGTTTAAAACAATATCAACGTCTCTGGCAGCCCTCAGCCGGAGAACCTCAGTCGGTCACCGTTGGGGAACTGGCGGAGCGCTGTTTTTGTAGCGAACGCCACATCCGTACGCTATTACGCCAGGCGCAGGAAGCCGGTTGGTTAACATGGGAGGCGCAATCCGGGCGGGGTAAGCGCGGTAAACTGCAATTTCTGGTCACGCCGGAGTCACTGCGCAATACCATGATGGAACAAGCGCTGGAAAAAGGTCAGCAGCTTAATGTGCTGGAGCTGGCACAGCTGGCGCCAGGCGAACTGCGTACCATGCTGCAACCGTTTATGGGCGGGCAGTGGCAAAACGACACGCCAACCCTGCGTATTCCCTACTATCGTCCGCTGGACCCGTTGCATCCGGGATTTCTGCCCGGTCGCGCAGAACAGCATCTTGCAGGACAAATTTTCTCCGGCCTCACCCGCTTTGACAACGCCAGCCAGCGCCCCTGCGGGGATTTAGCACATCACTGGGATATCTCCGCCGACGGTATGCGCTGGGATTTTTATATTCGCTCTACCCTGCACTGGCATAATGGCGATACGGTAGAAACTGCGCAACTGCACGCGCGCCTGCTGATGCTGCTTGACCTGCCAGCCCTCAATAAATTGTTTATCAGCGTCAAGCGTATTGAAGTCACCCATCCGCAATGCCTGACGTTCATTCTCCATCGCCCTGATTACTGGCTGGCGCACCGTCTGGCAAGCTACTGTAGCCACCTGGCGCACCCGCATCAGCCGCTGTCAGGCACCGGACCTTTTCGGCTGACGTTATTTACGCCGGAGCTGGTACGCCTGGAAAGCCACGACAATTATCACCTTTGCCACCCGCTGCTAAAGGCGATTGAATACTGGATCACGCCTCAGCTTTTTGACCAGGATTTAGGCACCAGTTGCCGTCATCCGGTACAGATCGCCATCGGCAACCCTGAGGAGCTGGCCTCACTTAGCCAGGTGAGCAGCGGTATTAGCCTGGGATTTTGCTACCTGACGCTTAAAAAAGGCTCGAAACTCAGCCTGCAACAGGCGCGTCGCCTGGTAGACATCATTCATCATACGTCGTTATTACAGACGCTGCCGGTAGATGAAAATCTGATCACGCCCAGCAACGCGCTGCTGCCGGGCTGGGTAATGCCGCAATGGAAGGGGCTGGAATCCGTTGAATTACCGAAAAAACTGACGCTGGTCTACCACCTTCCCGTTGAGTTGCACACCATGGCGGAGCAACTCCAGCAATATCTGGCAACGCTCGGCTGTGAATTAACGTTGATTTTCCACAACGCGAAAAACTGGGATAACTGCCCTTCGCTGGCAAAAGCGGATCTCATGATGGGCGACAGACTGATTGGCGAAGCGCCGGAATATACGCTTGAGCAGTGGCTACGCTGCGATCAACTCTGGCCGCATGTGCTGGATGCCCCTGCTTTCGCCCATCTTCAGGCCACGCTGGATGCCTTACAAACGCAGCCCGGTGAAGACGACCGCTATACTGCGTTACAACAGGTATTCACGAGTCTGATGAATGACGCCACGCTTACGCCGCTTTTTAACTATCACTACCGTATTAGCGCGCCGCCGGGCGTCAATGGTGTTCAACTCAATCCACGCGGCTGGTTTGAGTTTGAGAAAGCATGGCTTCCACCGCCGCGCGGTGAAGAAGCTGGTCGCGGCCATCCGCAGGCGCTACCATAGCGTTTTTCGTTTTTGTCAGGATAAGTTATGAAACGTGCCGTCGTTGTATTCAGTGGAGGCCAGGACTCCACAACCTGTCTGGCGCAAGCGCTGCATCAGTATGATGAAGTGCACTGCGTCACCTTTGATTATGGTCAGCGCCATCGCGCTGAGATTGATGTCGCACGTGATCTGGCCTTAAAACTCGGCGCGCGTGCGCATAAGGTGCTGGACGTAACGCTGCTGAGCGAACTGGCGGTCAGTAGCCTGACGCGCGATAACATTCCCGTACCGGACTATGAACCGGATGCCGACGGTATTCCGAATACGTTTGTCCCTGGGCGTAATATTCTGTTTCTGACTCTGGCGGCAATTTACGCTTATCAGGTGAAAGCCGAAGCGGTGATCACCGGCGTTTGCGAGACGGATTTCTCCGGCTACCCGGACTGCCGCGATGAGTTTGTCAAAGCGCTGAACCATGCCGTCACCCTGGGTATGGCGAAGGATATTCGCTTTGAAACCCCGCTGATGTGGATTGATAAAGCCGAAACCTGGGCACTCGCTGATTACTGGGGCAAGCTGGATCTGGTGCGCGAAGAGACGCTGACCTGTTATAACGGCATCAAAGGTGACGGTTGCGGGCAGTGCGCCGCCTGTAATCTGCGCGCCAACGGTCTGAACCATTATCTGGCGGATAAACCGGCAGTGATGGCGGCAATGAAGCAGAAAACAGGGTTAAAGTGATCGTTTTGCCGGATGGCGGTGCACGCACCTTATCCGGCAACTTTCCGTTACTTCACCATCTGCTCCAGTTTCTCGCGTAACTCACCTTCCAGCGGCAATGCTTTCTGCGTTTTCAAATCAATACAGACAAAAGTAATCTGCGCGTCCACCACAACCTGCCCTTCCGGCTCAAGCGTAATGACCTGGCTTAAAATGCCGCTCTTCCCGTTTAACTGCTGCACCTGACTGGTGACGGTCAGCAGATCGCTCAGCACGGCAGGGCGACGGTAGTTAATATTAATATTCACCACCACAAAAGCGATGTTGCGGGCCGTCATCCATTGAAAGCTGTCACTGTTTTCCAGCCCATCCCAGCGTGCTTCTTCAAGAAACTCAAGATAGCGGGCATTATTAACGTGCTGATAAACATCAAGGTGATAACCACGGACTTTGATTTGTGTTTGCATAGCGCAATAACCTTACGTTGTTGTTATAGGAACAGAGGCCATAACTGGTATGACCTCATTATCCTGGCAAACTTTTGCCACAGTGCAAGTTATTACAGCGTCAGCACCGCCAGATTGCGTTCCACCAGCGAACTCCCCATCCCCGGAACCTGCTTTAAATCATCCACCGTTTTAAACGGCCCATACTCTTCCCGATAGTTGACTATCGCCTGCGCTTTTTTCAGCCCGACGCCATTCATCACCCGCGCCAGATCTTCCGCTGAAGCCGTGTTGATACTGACCCTCGCGCCTTCATCATCGCTGGCCTTTGCAGGCACGGAGGCTTTAGTCTGCGTGGACGCAGACGAATCCGCCTTTGTTTGTACCGCCTGATTTTTCTCTACCGTTCCGGCAGCCAGCGCGTTGTGCGTCATGCCTGCGCAGGCCAGAGTCATCGTGACCAGCAGTGCGTTGATTCCATGTTTCATACTGTTTTCTCCTTGTGTGTTAACAGTGGCATCACGATAGCGGGGCGGCGAAAGGCAAACAAATAGCAAATATCAGAAATGGAAAAGGCCGCGAAGGCGGCCTTTGAGGGTTACAACTTTTTGCAGTTTTTTGCGAAGCGTCTCGGTGATTACTGCTGTTCCAGCGCATCGCCGACTTTGATTTTCGCCGCTTTACGCAAGTTACTCATCAGCGCTTCAAAGGTAATCTGCGCGTTATTCTGGGTAATACCCTGAACCATCGCTTTTTTCTGCTCTTCCGGCATAGAGCCCGCTTTCACGTCGTCCAGCGCCAGCAGCACAACGTTGCCCTGCATATCGTTAGCGACGCCATAGCTCGGCTTATCTTTCTCTGGCAGACCCAGCGCAAACGCAGCCTGGCTTACCGGGTCCTGCCCGGTACGGCTCAGCGTTTTCGCTTCGCCAAAGCTCAGACCGGCCGCTTTCATCGCTTCTGCGCCTTTACCCGCTTTCAGCTCAACCAGCAGTTTGTCAGCATCCAGTTTTGCCTGCTGCTCTGCTTTGTTGTGCTTAACGAGCGCAGCCACCTGCTCTTTCACGTCAGCCAGAGGCTTAACCGCTTCAGGTTTATGCTCGCTGATGCGCAGCACGAATGCGCGGTCGCCATCCACGGTGATGATATCGGAGTTGCTGCCCGGCGTACCGTTCTCGCCAACCAGACCACCGTTGAAGATAGCATCGACAACCGGTTTAAAATTCAGCTCTTCTGGCAGGTTGTCATGGCTGAACCAGCCGGTTTCAACCGCTTTCACGCCAGCGGCCTGTTCAGCGCCCGCCAGAGATTCGGTATCGTTGCTCGCCGCATCGCTGACTTTTTGTTGCAGCGCGTAATAGGCATCCAGCGCTTTTTCCTGCTTCACTTTCGCGGCAATGTCATCACGCGCTTCGCTCAACGGCTTCACTTTCGCAGTCTGAACATCATCCAGACGCGCAACCAGGAAGCCAACAGAGGATTTAATCACGCCAGACAGCTGGCCTTTTTCTTTCAGGCCGGCATTTTTCAGTTCGTCCGGCGTGGTGGCGTCTTCCAGCCAGCCCATATCGCCGCCGTTGCGCGCAGAGATAATGTCTGCGGATTTCTCTTTCGCCAGCGCGGCAAAATCACCGCCTTTGTTCAGCGCGTCCAGCACCGCTTTCGCTTCATCTTCCGTTTTGGTCTGAATGACGCTGTAACGGTTACGCTGCGGCTGGGTGAACTGATCCTGATGCTGGTCATAGTAAGACTGGATATCCGCATCGTTGACCGTTTCCTGCATGGCAGCCGCATCCAGCTTGATGTAGCTCACGCGGAACTGCTCCGGGGTCATAAAGCGGTTCTTGTTCTGCTCGTAGTAGCTGGACACTTCCTGATCGGTAGTCTGCTGCTTCGCAGCCAGTGCGTTAACGTCAATCGTCGCTTCACGCACCACACGCTGCTGCGCGACTAACGCCGCCAGCTCGTCCGTTTCACCTTTCAGCATGAAATCAGTACCGGCAACGCCAGCAATCAGTTGTTGGGTGGTGAGCTGGTTACGCAATGCCTGAGCATACTGATCGGCTGTCATCCCCATCTGATTCACAATCGCGTTGTAGCGGTTGTTATCAAATTTGCCGTCAACCTGGAAAGCCGCCGTTGAAAAGATGGCCTGCTTAACCTGTTCGTCGCTGATGCTGAGTTTAAGCTCATGCGCGTATTGATCCAGCAAGGCTTCATCGATAAGACGATTCAGTACCTGCTGACGCAGCGTTTTCATGTAGCCTTCATTCGCCGCCAGTTCAGAATACTGATCGCCCAGCTGCTGCTGCATACGATTACGTTCGCTGTTAAACGCATTCTCAAACTGCGAGCGGCTGATTTCCTGGTCATTCACTTTTGCGGCGTAGTTATTGCTTCCGCCAATCAGGTAACCACTCACGCCGGTCAAAATGAACGACACGATAATGATACCGAAAATAATCTTGAGCACGAGACTGTTAGCAGCCGTGCGTAAGCTGTCCATCATGGTGTAACCACACTCCGCTGTAGGTGACTGTTTTGCGTATTCATACTTCACGCAGCATAGCGTTTTCTGAACGCTGCGCGGAAAGCTGTATTGTGACAAGAAACCGGGGTAATTGTCAGCCCACAACCAGCATAAACTCAAATAAAGTAGTACTGGACAAATAAAAAAGGCACATCAGATGATGCGCCCTTGTACTTTGTCACATCCCCAGGGGGAGAAGCTCTTAGTTTACCGCGTCTTTCAGCGCTTTACCTGCACGGAAACCCGGCACTTTAGCGGCGGCGATGGTGATCTCTTTACCTGTTTGCGGGTTGCGACCAGTACGGGCAGCACGCTCTTTAACAGCAAAAGTACCAAAACCTACCAGCGCTACATCATCACCTTCTTTCAGTGATTCAGTGACAGAAGCAATAATTGCATCTAACGCACGTCCAGCCGCAGCCTTAGAGATATCAGCCCCTGCAGCAATTTTGTCGATCAGTTGAGATTTATTCACTCTTCTCTTCCTCTTTTATAATTTATATCGCACCGGAATCCTTCAAAGTGCGACCGCGCAGCAGTTATATCAGGCCTGCCATGCCCTTACAACACCCGTTAATGATGGCAAGCCCGATCCGTCATCTAAATTAGCTATACAAAAAAAGGCTGGCAAGCACGAAATGCCCTGCCAGCCCTGTTTTTCTTAGCGCTATTTGCGCGAGGTCACTATTTTGCGGTGACAACCTGTATGCCGGACGGCTCATTTTGCAACGCAAGAGTCAGAACTTCCTCAATGCGTTTCACCGGATGAATGTCCAGATCGGCAATAACGTTGTCTGGAATCTCTTCCAGATCGCGTTTATTCTCAAACGGAATTAACACGGTTTTGATCCCGCCACGGTGCGCCGCCAGCAGTTTCTCTTTCAGGCCGCCGATAGGCAGTACCTGGCCTCGCAGGGTAATTTCCCCGGTCATCGCCACATCAGCGCGAACAGGATTACCCGTCAGGCAGGAGACCAGCGCGGTACACATCGCAATACCGGCGCTCGGGCCGTCTTTCGGCGTCGCCCCTTCCGGTACGTGAACGTGGATGTCACGTTTTTCGTAAAAGTCTGGATTAATACCCAGTTTTTCCGCACGCGCACGCACCACGGTCAGCGCAGCCTGAATAGACTCCTGCATAACCTCACCGAGAGAACCGGTGTAAGTCAGTTTGCCTTTACCCGGCACACAGGCGGTTTCGATGGTCAGCAGGTCGCCGCCCACTTCCGTCCATGCCAGACCCGTTACCTGACCCACACGGTTTTCGTTGTCCGCGCGGCCATAGTCAAAGCGCTGTACGCCGAGGTAGTCATGCAGGTTATCGCCATCGATCACAATGTGTTTCAGCGACTTATCCAGCAGCAGCTGTTTCACGGCTTTGCGGCACAGTTTGGAGATTTCACGCTCCAGGCTACGCACGCCCGCTTCACGGGTGTAGTAACGGATAATGCCGATAATGGCGCTATCCTCAACCGTCAGCTCGCCTTTCTTCAGCGCGTTACGCTCGATCTGTTTCGGCAGCAGGTGCTGTTTAGCAATGTTCAGCTTCTCGTCTTCGGTATAACCGGACAGACGAATCACTTCCATACGATCCAGCAGTGGCGCCGGAATGTTCATGGAGTTGGAGGTGGCAACGAACATCACGTCGCTGAGATCGTAATCCACTTCCAGGTAGTGATCGCTGAACGCCACGTTCTGCTCAGGGTCCAGCACCTCAAGCAGCGCAGAGGCCGGATCGCCACGCATGTCGGAAGACATTTTGTCGATCTCATCGAGCAGGAACAGTGGGTTTTTAACGCCCACTTTAGCCATTTTCTGGATCAGTTTACCCGGCATAGAGCCGATGTATGTCCGGCGGTGGCCGCGGATTTCTGCTTCATCACGCACGCCGCCGAGCGCCATACGGATATATTTACGCCCGGTCGCTTTGGCGATGGACTGACCCAGAGAGGTTTTACCTACCCCCGGCGGCCCAACCAGACACAGGATCGGCCCTTTGATTTTGTTTACACGGCTTTGTACCGCGAGATACTCAAGGATGCGATCTTTCACACGCTCCAGACCGTAATGGTCTGTGTCGAGAATTTCCTGTGCCTGACGCAGGTCTTTTTTGACCTTGCTACGCGCGTTCCACGGCACCTGCACCATCCAGTCGATGTAGCCGCGTACAACCGTCGCTTCCGCCGACATCGGAGACATCATTTTCAGCTTCTGCAATTCTGCTTCCGCTTTCTCTTTTGCCTCTTTCGGCATTTTCGCCGCATCGATTTTACGCTTCAGCGCTTCGTTTTCATCCGGCGCGTCGTCCATCTCGCCCAGTTCTTTCTGAATGGCTTTCATTTGCTCATTCAGATAGTACTCACGCTGAGATTTCTCCATCTGCTTTTTAACGCGGTTGCGAATACGCTTCTCAACCTGCAACAGATCGATTTCAGATTCCATCATCGCCATCAGATACTCCAGACGTTCGTTAACGTCGGACATCTCCAGCACGGACTGCTTATCCGCCAGTTTCAGCGGCATATGGGCAGCGATGGTGTCCGCCAGACGCGCAGGATCGTCAATGCTATTGAGCGACGTCAGCACTTCCGGTGGGATTTTTTTGTTCAGCTTGATGTAGCCTTCGAACTGACTGATGGCAGTGCGCACCAGCACTTCCTGCTCGCGCTCATCAATCGCCGGCGATTCAAGGTATTCCGCCTTAGCGGAAAAGTGTTCGCCGTTATCTGACAGCGCAGAAATACGCGCGCGCTGCAACCCCTCAACCAGCACTTTGACAGTACCGTCAGGCAGTTTCAGCATTTGCAAAATTGAGGCCACGGTCCCGACGGTGAAAAGATCATTTACACCCGGCTCATCCGTTGATGCTTCTTTCTGGGCGACCAGCATGATTTTTTTATCATGGTCCATAGCCGCTTCCAGACAACGGATAGATTTTTCCCGCCCTACAAATAAGGGTATGACCATGTGCGGATAAACCACCACATCGCGCAACGGCAATACGGGGATTTCAATGCGTTCAGAACGCTCAGGATTCATAGAGCTCTCTCTTAGTTTAGTGTCCGCCAGGTAATCAGACTGCGCGACTGTGCTTCACGCAGCCATTAACATGTATGTCAGTATATGGGGATGTTTCCCACACATTCAACGCCATGTTTACGGAAAAATAAAAGGGGGGATAAAATCCCCCCTTTTTCGTTAACTGATTGTATGAGTTGGTTAATTATTCACCGGATGCCTGCTGCGCTTCCGGCTTGCCGTAAATCAGCAACGGCTTGCTCTGACCGCCGATGACGGACTCGTCGATAACCACTTTTTCGACGTCTTCCATAGAAGGCAGATCGTACATGGTATCAAGCAGCGCCGCTTCAACGATGGAACGCAGACCACGGGCGCCGGTTTTACGCGCCATCGCTTTCTTCGCGATAGCATCCAGCGCTTCGTCACGAAATTCCAGATCGACACCTTCCAGGTTAAACAGCGCCTGATACTGTTTGGTCAGGGCGTTTTTCGGCTCTTTCAGGATCTGGATCAGCGCTTCCTCACTCAGCTCATTCAGCGTCGCCACAACCGGCAGACGACCAATGAACTCAGGAATCAGACCAAATTTGATCAGATCTTCCGGCTCAACCTGCGCCAGCAGTTCGCCTTCGCTGGCCTTGTCGGATTTCGCTTTAACCGTTGCGCCAAAACCAATGCCGGAGCCGGTTTCAACACGGTTAGCAATCACTTTATCCAGACCGGCGAACGCGCCGCCGCAGATAAACAGGATCTTAGAGGTATCAACCTGCAAGAACTCCTGCTGCGGATGCTTGCGTCCTCCCTGCGGCGGAACGGCGGCAACCGTCCCTTCGATCAGTTTCAACAGCGCCTGCTGTACGCCTTCACCGGAAACGTCACGGGTAATGGACGGGTTGTCAGACTTACGGGAAATCTTGTCGATTTCATCAATGTAGACAATACCGCGCTGCGCTTTCTGCACATCATAATCGCATTTTTGCAACAGCTTCTGAATGATGTTCTCAACATCTTCGCCCACATAACCGGCTTCGGTCAGGGTGGTGGCATCCGCCATGGTGAACGGTACGTCCAGCAGGCGCGCCAGCGTTTCGGCCAGCAGCGTTTTACCGGAACCGGTCGGCCCGATCAGCAGAATGTTACTTTTGCCCAACTCAACGCCATTGCTGGTGTCGCCGTTGCGCAGACGTTTGTAGTGGTTGTATACCGCGACCGCCAGCACTTTTTTCGCCTGCTCCTGGCCGATAACATAATCGTCCAGATGGTTGCGAATTTCATGTGGCGTCGGCAGCGCACTGCGTTCACGGTGCGGTGCCACTTCCTTAATCTCTTCGCGAATGATGTCGTTACATAGATCAACACATTCGTCGCAGATATACACGGATGGACCGGCAATCAGCTTGCGCACTTCATGCTGGCTTTTGCCGCAAAAAGAGCAGTACAACAATTTGCCCGAGCCATCTTTGCGTTTATCTGTCATGAGTCAAAACCTCTTCTTTGTTCTTTGTGCCGCACACGACGACGCAAATGCCATTCTCAGGCGCAAGTCGCTTGTCAGCGTTGTGCCGCCCCTGGATAGTATTATAGCGGCACACCTGCGCCCTGGGCATCAATTACGATGGGTCAAAATCGAGTCGACCAGACCGTACTCCACCGCTTCAGACGCGGAGAGGAAGCGGTCGCGCTCGGTATCACGTTCAATCTGCTCAAGAGACTGACCCGTATGGTGCGCCATAAGTTCATTCATGCGCCCTTTCACCTTCAGGATTTCACGGGCATGAATTTCAATATCTGTCGCCTGGCCCTGATAACCGCCGAGAGGCTGGTGAATCATGACGCGAGAGTTAGGCAGGCAGAAACGTTTGCCTTTTGCGCCAGCAGTCAGCAGGAACGCGCCCATAGAAGCCGCCTGGCCCATACAAATCGTGCTAACGTCCGGCTTAATAAACTGCATGGTGTCGTAGATAGACATCCCTGCGGTGATAACCCCGCCTGGGGAGTTAATGTACAGATAGATATCTTTTTCCGGGTTTTCCGCTTCCAGGAACAGCATCTGCGCCACAATCAGGTTAGCCATATGGTCTTCGACCTGGCCAGTCAGAAAAATGACACGTTCCTTAAGTAGACGAGAATAGATATCAAAAGAGCGCTCACCACGTGAGGTCTGTTCAATGACCATCGGCACCAGCGCCATATGGGGTGCAAAGTTATCTCGTTCGCCGCTGTATGACATTTCCGTCTCCTGGATAAAAATTGAAAAAACCTGCTGTACCGATTGTAACCTTATGGACGGATTATCAGCTAGTCCCTCTGTTATGGGTACGGCATCGCCATAATTCAAGCATAACAATCTTTTGTTGTAACGCTAACACTGAAACGCTGTTTTCGCACTCTTCCATGCAAAATGCGTGACAAAAAAAAGCCCGCCACCTGGAGGTGACGGGCTCTTGTGCGAATTTCGTGCTAATTAAGCGACGAATTACGCCTGCTGGTTCATCAGTTCGTTGAAGGAAGTGGCTTTTTCAGTCACTTTCGCTTTTGCCAGAACGGCTTCAACAGCCTGCTCTTCCAGAGCGACGTTACGCATGTTGTCCATCAGCTCTTTGTTTTTGCTGTAGAACTCGATAACTTCTTTCGGATCTTCGTACGCAGAAGCCATCTCTTCGATCAGACCTTTAACGCGCTCTTCGTCAGCTTTCAGCTCCTGAGTGCGAATCACTTCGCCCAGCAGCAGGCCGACAACAACGCGACGCTTAGCCTGTTCTTCGAACAGTTCACGCGGCAGTTCCAGCGCTTGTTTCTCGTTGCCGCCGAAACGCTGTGCAGCCTGACGACGCAGAACGTCAACTTCGCTGTCGATCAGCGCAGACGGAACGTCGATGTCGTTCGCTTTCACCAGGCCCTCAATCGCCTGAGACTTCACGCGGTTACGCACAGCGCCTTTCAGCTCGCGTTCCATGTTTTTACGCACTTCAGTACGCAGACCGGCAACAGAACCATCTTCAACGCCGAAACGCTTGATGAATTCTTCGGTCAGTTCCGGCAGCTCGCGCTCTTCAACTTTCTTCAGGTTGATAGCGAATTTAGCGGCTTTACCTTTCAGGTTTTCAGCGTGATATTCTTCCGGGAAGGTCACGTCGATAGTGAACTCTTCGCCTGCTTTGTGACCTTTGATACCGTCTTCAAAGCCCGGGATCATACGACCCTGGCCCATCGCCAGTACGAAGTCAGACGCTTTGCCGCCTTCGAACTCTTCACCGTCAACAGAACCGGTGAAGTCGATGGTTACACGGTCTTCTGCATCAGCAGCGCCGTCTTTGTCTTTCCAGGTTGCCTGCTGTTTACGCAGGGTGTCCAGCATCACGTCAACATCGGCGTCGGTCACTTCAACAACCGGTTTTTCAACTTCGATGGATTCCAGACCGGTCAGTTCAACTTCCGGGTAGACTTCAAATTCTACAGCGTAGGTGAAGTCTTCACCCAGTTTGTATTCGCCCGGAACATAGTTCGGTGCGCCAGCCGGGTTGATTTTTTCTTTGATGATCGCGTCAACGAAGTTACGGCTCATCAGGTCACCCAGAACGTCCTGGCGAACAGAAGCGCCATAACGCTGAGCAACAACATTCATCGGTACTTTGCCCTTGCGGAAGCCGTCAATACGCACTTTCTTCGCTACGTTGACCAGCTCGCTTTTCACAGCGGTCTCGATGCTGTCAGCAGCGATAGTAATCGTTACACGGCGGCCAAGGCCTTGAGTGGTTTCAACTGAAACTTGCATCTTGTTACCTCAAAAAATCACAGTGCTCGGTCAACTCTACTCCGCAAGCACAGGTTGTTGGCTTCGCGGAACCGGGATGTTCTCATAATCAATCACATTCCCTGTCGTCAGAATCATCCCGAAGACATTCCGAAAAATAAGACGCCGCATTATAGCGGCATCACTTTTATGAGTCGAGAACGGTTATCGCGCGTTGCTGCGGCTTTTTTCACAATTCCCGGCTAATTTTGGTCTGAATACTGTACATCTCGCTCAAAATTCAGACAAAACAAAACGGCCCGCAGGCCGTTTTCACATAATCTGTAGCAACAGACTGGAAAAGCGCCAACAGTTGCAAATGCGTTTTTCTACGCGATGCTTCCTGCGCCACGGCAAGGAGGCGATGCGAAGATCGTATCCTGCAATCCTTCCCACTCCTTAATGGTATAGGTATGCAGGGCCAGCGCATGTACGGTTGTGGAGAGTTCTGCCGTTAACGTACCGTAAATCATCCGGTGGCGATTAAGAAAACGTTCGCCAGTGAAGCGATCGCTGACCAGCACAACCTTAAAGTGGCTCTCAGAGCCTGCCGGAACATTGTGACGATAGCTTTCATCCACAACTTCGAGGAACACGGGTTCGAACGCTGCCCTTAATTTTTCTTCTATTTGCTCACGTATCATCATGAAATATCTCCTCCGACAACGCTGAGATGTCACCCATCCCTTTAAATACTAGCCGCTTTTACCGTTTACATTACATCATGACAACAAAAATTTAGCGTTCGTCTGATATTTTCATTCAAACGTATGAAGTTTACTGACTTATCCATTCATTTGGTTGCGAAAACCCGAAGTAAGGTGTACCGAGGGTCAGAAAACAGACAACGCGATGAATTTACATGCGTTGACCACTTCCCCTCGCCGTTGGCAATGTTATGATGGCGGGAATTTTTATCTATCACGCTTAAGAGTCACTGAGAGCCCGAACATGTTAAAGAAAATCCTCTTTCCATTAATTGCTCTGGTTATGCTGGCAGGGTGCGCAACACCGCCGACAACCATTGACGTATCGCCGAAAATCACACTGCCGCAACAAGATCCAAGCCTGATGGGCGTTACTGTGAGCATCAACGGCGCCGACCAGCGTCAGGATCAGGCGCTGGCGAAAGTTACGCGTAATAACCAACTGGTTACTCTGACCGCCTCCCGCGATCTGCGCTTCCTGCTGCAAGAAGTGCTGGAAAAACAGATGACCGCACGCGGTTATATGGTGGGGCCAAACGGCGCTGTTAACCTGCAAATCATCGTAAATCAGCTGTATGCCGATGTATCTCAGGGTAACGTTCGCTACAACATCGCCACCAAAGCGGATATCGCCATCATCGCGACGGCGGCAAACGGCAACAAGATGACGAAAAACTACCGTGCGAGCTACTCTGTTGAAGGCGCATTCCAGGCGTCCAACCAGAATATCGCCAACGCGGTTAACAGCGTCCTGACCGACACCATCGCTGATATGTCTCAGGACACCAGCATTCACGAATTCATTAAGCAGAACGCACGTTAATTTCTGTCCAGATGGCCCGGCGCTTGTCGGGCCTGTAGATGCCCATGCCCAACCAATATTTACGTATTTTTCAGCAACCGCGTTCAGCTATCCTGTTGATTCTGGGGTTTGCATCAGGTTTACCCCTCGCGCTCACCTCCGGCACGCTACAGGCCTGGATGACCGTTGAGAATATCGATCTCAAAACCATTGGTTTCTTCTCTCTGGTGGGCCAGGCCTACGTCTTTAAATTCCTCTGGTCTCCGGTCATGGACCGTTACACGCCACCTTTTTTAGGTCGTCGTCGCGGCTGGCTGATTACCACGCAGATTCTGCTGCTGCTCGCCATTGCGGCGATGGGTTTTCTGGAACCCGGCACGCAGCTGCGCTGGATGGCGGCGCTGGCGGTTATCATCGCCTTCTGTTCCGCATCTCAGGACATTGTCTTTGACGCGTGGAAAACAGATGTTCTGCCTGCGGAAGAACGCGGCACCGGGGCGGCGATTAGCGTACTGGGCTATCGGCTAGGGATGCTGGTCTCCGGTGGTCTGGCGCTGTGGCTGGCGGATCGCTGGCTCGGCTGGCAGGGGATGTACTGGCTGATGGCGGCGCTGCTTGTACCCTGTATTATCGCCACGCTCCTGGCCCCTGAACCTGAAGATTCCATTCCAGTGCCTAAAACGCTGGAACAGGCGGTCGCCGCTCCGCTGCGCGACTTTTTTGGCCGCAACAACGCCTGGCTGATCTTGTTGTTAATCGTGCTGTATAAGCTGGGCGACGCGTTCGCCATGAGCCTGACCACCACCTTTTTGATTCGCGGCGTTGGTTTTGATGCCGGTGAAGTCGGCGTGGTCAATAAAACGCTGGGACTGCTGGCGACAATTGTCGGCGCGCTGTACGGCGGCATCCTGATGCAGCGCCTTTCCCTTTTCCGCGCGCTGCTGATTTTCGGCATTTTGCAAGGCGTTTCCAACGCCGGTTACTGGCTGCTTTCCGTGACGGACAAGCATATGTTCAGCATGGCCGCAGCGGTCTTCTTCGAGAACCTGTGCGGCGGGATGGGAACGGCGGCCTTTGTCGCATTGTTAATGACGCTGTGCAACAAATCGTTTTCCGCCACCCAGTTTGCCCTGCTCTCCGCGCTCTCTGCGGTGGGACGCGTGTATGTCGGCCCCGTTGCCGGATGGTTTGTCGAAGCGCATGGCTGGCCCACGTTTTATCTCTTTTCTGTCGCAGCGGCCGTGCCTGGCCTTCTGCTTCTGCTGGTTTGTCGTCAAACCCTTGAACACAGTTGGGAAAGCGAAAGCTTCATCCCCCGTACGGAATTTCGCGGGGCGTATGGTCTGGCGCTGCTGACGCTAATGATCGGTTGCGGCCTGCTGGCGGTATGGCTGTTGCTGCTGACGATGAACGCCGTGGACTACACTCGCTTCTCCTTCCTGCCCGAACTGCTTGAGGCGGGGGTCATGGTGGCGATATGCGGCATTTTGTTCGGCGGGGTGCTGGATTATCTGGCGCTACGCAAAACACGTCTTGTGTAAGCGGGCAACGTTATTTGCCGTTGTAATAACAGAGCGAAATTATAACGGCTAAATAAGCAGCAGTTGCGAAAAATAATATTTGTTGTTTTGTGCGCAATAGCATCTGGAAATTATTGACGCCTTTTATAGATTTTATTTTCCTTACTCGATTCAGCCAATATAGTTTTATTTTTTGTTTTTCATTTGTCTCTTTGTTGATAATTAATTGTTAAACAATTGTTTTAATTTCGCATTGGTTATACCAATTACCCTGTAAGCCCTGCTTTCCTGCCCTCTTTCGTTATAACGTGATGTTGCAACAGGTTCTTAAAGTCAACGCGACATATCCTGCAACATATGTGACATGCCCGGCAGAACCCAGTAACACAGATCCAATCATGTTTACAGTAATGTAACCTTCCCGTAAAATGCCCACACACTTTAAACGCCACCAGGTCCCGTGGAATTGAGGTCGTTAAATGAGACTCAGGAAATACAATAAAAGTTTGGGATGGTTGTCATTAATTGCAGGCACTGCATTACTCAGTGGCTGTAATTCTGCACTTCTTGACCCCAAAGGACAGATTGGACTGGAACAACGTTCACTGATACTGACGGCTTTTGGCCTGATGTTGATTGTCGTGATTCCCGCCATCTTGATGGCTGTTGGTTTCGCCTGGAAGTACCGTGCGAGCAATAAAGATGCGAAGTACAGCCCGAACTGGTCACACTCCAATAAAGTGGAAGCTGTGGTCTGGACGGTGCCGATTCTGATCATCATTTTCCTTGCTGTACTTACCTGGAAAACCACTCACGCTCTTGAGCCAAGCAAGCCGCTGGCGCATGACGAGAAGCCCATTACCATCGAAGTGGTTTCCATGGACTGGAAATGGTTCTTCATCTACCCGGAACAGGGCATTGCAACCGTGAATGAAATCGCCTTCCCGGCGAACACTCCGGTTTATTTCAAAGTGACCTCCAACTCCGTGATGAACTCCTTCTTTATCCCGCGTCTGGGTAGCCAGATTTATGCCATGGCCGGTATGCAGACTCGACTGCATCTGATCGCCAACGAAGCCGGTACCTATGATGGTATTTCCGCAAGCTATAGCGGCCCTGGTTTCTCCGGTATGAAGTTCAAAGCTATCGCCACGCCGGACCGCGCCACATTCGACCAGTGGGTTGCTAAAGCTAAACAGTCACCGAACACCATGAGCGACATGGCTGCGTTCGAGAAAGTGGCTGCGCCAAGCGAATACAACCAGGTGGAATATTTCTCCAACGTGAAACCGGATTTGTTTAAAGACGTCATTAACAAATTTATGGCTCACGGTAAGAGCATGGACATGACCCAACCGGAAGGTGAGCACAGCTCGCATGAAGGCATGGAAGGCATGGACATGAGCCACGCGGAATCCGCTCACTAAGGGGCCGAGGAAGAAAACGATGTTCGGAAAATTGACACTGGATGCAGTCCCGTTCCATGAACCTATCGTCATGGTTACGATCGCTGCCATTATCGTCGGGGGTCTGGCGCTTTTAGCCTTGATCACTTACTTCGGTAAGTGGACCTACCTATGGAAAGAGTGGCTTACTTCGGTTGACCACAAGCGTCTTGGCATCATGTATGTCATCGTCGCAATTGTTATGTTGATACGCGGCTTTGCCGACGCCATCATGATGCGTAGCCAGCAGGCGCTGGCTTCTGCGGGCGAAGCAGGCTTCCTGCCGCCGCATCACTACGATCAGATCTTCACCGCTCACGGCGTGATCATGATCTTCTTCGTGGCAATGCCATTCGTTATCGGTCTGATGAACCTGGTGGTTCCGTTGCAGATCGGCGCGCGTGACGTTGCGTTCCCGTTCCTGAACAACCTGAGCTTCTGGTTCACCGTTGTCGGCGTTATCCTGGTTAACCTGTCTCTGGGCGTTGGTGAGTTCGCGCAGACCGGCTGGCTGGCTTATCCGCCGCTCTCGGGAATAGAGTACAGTCCGAGTGTCGGGGTCGATTACTGGATCTGGAGTCTCCAGCTATCCGGTATCGGTACGACGCTGACCGGTATCAACTTCTTCGTGACGATTCTGAAGATGCGTGCGCCAGGCATGACCATGTTCAAGATGCCGGTATTTACCTGGGCATCGCTGTGCGCGAACATCCTGATTATCGCCTCCTTCCCAATTCTGACTGTCACCATCGCGCTGCTGACCCTGGATCGCTATCTGGGCACCCATTTCTTTACCAACGATATGGGCGGCAACATGATGATGTACATCAACCTGATTTGGGCCTGGGGCCACCCGGAAGTGTACATCCTGGTACTGCCGGTCTTCGGGGTGTTCTCCGAAATCGCCGCAACCTTCTCGCGTAAACGCCTGTTTGGTTACACCTCGCTGGTTTGGGCGACCGTGTGTATCACCGTTCTGTCGTTCATCGTTTGGCTGCACCACTTCTTCACCATGGGTGCGGGCGCGAACGTAAACGCCTTCTTCGGTATTACCACGATGATTATCGCGATCCCGACCGGGGTTAAGATCTTCAACTGGCTGTTCACCATGTACCAGGGGCGTATCGTCTTCCACTCAGCGATGCTGTGGACGATCGGCTTTATCGTGACCTTCTCGGTCGGCGGTATGACTGGCGTTCTGCTGGCGGTTCCGGGCGCGGACTTCGTTCTGCACAACAGCCTGTTCCTGATTGCGCACTTCCATAACGTTATCATCGGCGGTGTGGTCTTCGGGTGCTTCGCCGGTATGACCTACTGGTGGCCAAAAGCGTTCGGCTTCACGCTGAACGAGACCTGGGGTAAACGCGCATTCTGGTTCTGGATCATCGGCTTCTTCGTGGCGTTTATGCCGCTGTACGTGCTGGGCTTCATGGGGATGACCCGTCGTCTCAGCCAGCAGATTGACCCGCAGTTCCATCCAATGCTGCTGATTGCCGCCTGTGGCGCCGCGCTGATTGCACTGGGCATCCTGTGCCAGCTGATTCAGATCTTCGTTTCTATTCGCGACCGCGAGCAGAACCGCGACCTGACCGGCGACCCGTGGGGCGCGCGTACGCTGGAGTGGGCAACCTCTTCTCCGCCTCCGTTCTATAACTTTGCCGTTGTGCCGCACGTTCACGAGCGTGATGCCTTCTGGGAAATGAAAGAAAAAGGCGAAGCGTACAAACAGCCTGCGCATTATGAAGAAATTCATATGCCGAAAAACAGCGGTGCGGGCATCGTTATCGCCGCCTTCTCCACTATTTTTGGTTTCGCCATGATCTGGCATATCTGGTGGCTGGCGATTGCAAGCTTCGCAGGCATGATCATCAGCTGGATTGTTAAGAGCTTTGACGAGGACGTGGACTACTACGTACCAGTCCCGGAAGTCGAAAAACTGGAAAACCAGCATTTCGATGAGATTTCTAAGGCAGGGCTGAAAAATGGCAACTGATACTTTAGCGCAAACGCACGCGACTGCCCACGCGCACGAACACGGGCACCACGATGCAGGCCAGACCAAAATCTTCGGATTTTGGATCTACCTGATGAGCGACTGCATTCTGTTCTCTATTCTGTTCGCGACCTATGCCGTTCTGGTGAACGGCACCGCAGGCGGCCCGACAGGTAAGGACATTTTTGAACTGCCGTTCGTTCTGGTTGAAACTTTCCTGCTGTTGTTCAGCTCCATCACCTACGGCATGGCGGCTATCGCCATGCACAAGGATAACAAGAGCCAGGTTGTCTCCTGGCTGGCGTTGACCTTCTTGTTCGGTGCCGGATTTATCGGGATGGAAATCTACGAATTCCATCACCTGATTGTTGAAGGCATGGGCCCGGATCGCAGCGGCTTCCTGTCTGCGTTCTTCGCGCTGGTCGGTACGCACGGTCTGCACGTCACCTCCGGTCTTATCTGGATGGCCGTGCTGATGGTGCAGATCGCCCGTCGCGGCCTGACCAGCACTAACCGTACCCGCATCATGTGCCTGAGCCTGTTCTGGCACTTCCTGGATGTGGTGTGGATCTGTGTGTTCACTGTTGTTTATCTGATGGGGGCGATGTAATGAGTCATTCTACCGATCACAGCGGCGCGTCCCACGGCAGCGTAAAAACTTACATGACAGGTTTTATTCTGTCGATCATCCTGACGGTCATTCCGTTCTGGATGGTGATGACGGGTACAGGTTCCCCGGCCGTGATTCTGGGGACTATCCTGGCGATGGCAGTGGTGCAGATTCTGGTGCATCTGGTGTGCTTCCTGCACATGAATACGAAATCTGACGAAGGCTGGAACATGACGGCCTTTGTCTTTACCGTGCTGATCATTGCCATTCTGGTGGTGGGCTCCATCTGGATTATGTGGAACCTGAACTACAATATGATGATGCACTAAGAGCGGCGGTTATGATGTTTAAGCAATACCTGCAAGTAACGAAACCAGGCATCATCTTTGGCAACCTGATCTCGGTGATTGGGGGATTCCTGCTGGCTTCTAAAGGCAGCATCGACTATCCCCTGTTTATCTATACGCTGGTCGGGGTGTCACTGGTTGTGGCGTCGGGTTGTGTATTTAACAACTACATCGACAGGGATATCGACAGGAAGATGGAAAGGACCAAGAATCGGGTGCTGGTCAAAGGCCTGATTTCTCCTGCTGTCTCGCTGGTGTACGCCACCTTGCTGGGTATTGCTGGCTTTATGCTGCTGTGGTTTGGCGCGAATCCTCTGGCCTGCTGGCTGGGGGTGATGGGCTTCGTGGTGTATGTCGGCATTTATAGTCTGTACATGAAACGCCACTCCGTTTACGGCACGCTGATTGGTTCTCTCTCCGGCGCTGCGCCGCCGGTGATTGGCTACTGCGCCGTAACGGGCGAGTTCGACAGCGGCGCGCTGATTCTGCTGGCGATCTTTAGCCTGTGGCAGATGCCGCACTCTTACGCCATCGCGATTTTCCGCTTCAAGGATTATCAGGCTGCCAACATTCCGGTTCTGCCGGTGGTGAAAGGCATCTCGGTGGCGAAGAACCATATCACGCTGTACATCATCGCCTTTGCCGTTGCGACGCTGATGCTCTCCCTGGGTGGCTATGCCGGATATAAATATCTGGTGGTCGCGGCAGCCGTGAGCGTCTGGTGGCTCGGTATGGCTCTGCGCGGTTACAAAGTGGAAGATGACAAAGTCTGGGCGCGTAAGCTGTTCGGCTTTTCCATCATCGCCATCACTGCGTTAAGCGTGATGATGTCCGTCGACTTTATGGTGCCGGACTCACACAGCCTGCTGGCTTCGGTCTGGTAACACCCGCCCTGCAACAAATCTTCTGCCGGATGGAGGCTTACGCCTTATCCGGCCTACGGAAACCGCACAGCGCCATTGGGCATTACGCAACGCGCTCAGCGAGTAGGCCGGATAAAACGCTTTCGCGTTGCCATCCGGCATTTTATTGCCTGATAAAATCCCCCTCACAAACGCAACATTTGTTCATTAAGCACGTATTTACCCCACCCGTTTACCGCTTTACACTAGTCGCGGATTTTATACAGAGGTGGGAATGAACGATTACAAAATGACGCCGGGTGAGTTGCGCGCCACCTGGGGTTTAGGGACTGTATTTTCTTTGCGCATGCTTGGCATGTTTATGGTCCTGCCGGTTCTGACCACCTATGGTATGGCGCTTCAGGGCGCCAGCGAAGCCTTGATCGGCATTGCTATCGGTATTTACGGCCTGGCGCAAGCCGTTTTCCAGATCCCCTTTGGGTTACTCTCAGACCGCGTCGGGCGTAAGCCGTTAATTATCGGAGGTCTGGCCGTGTTCGTGCTGGGTAGCGTGATCGCCGCGCTGTCTGACTCCATCTGGGGGATTATTCTTGGCCGCGCGCTGCAAGGCTCTGGCGCAATCGCCGCCGCCGTCATGGCGCTGCTGTCTGACTTAACCCGCGAGCAAAACCGAACCAAAGCGATGGCGTTTATCGGCGTCAGTTTTGGTATTACCTTCGCCATTGCGATGGTGCTTGGGCCGATCGTCACCCACAAACTGGGGCTGAACGCCCTGTTCTGGATGATTGCCGCACTCGCCGCGCTCGGCATCGCCCTGACCGTTTGGGTTGTCCCCAACAGCACGACCCACGTATTGAACCGTGAATCCGGCATGGTGAAAGGCAGTTTCAGCAAAGTGCTGGCCGAACCTAAGCTGTTGAAGCTTAACTTCGGCATCATGTGTCTGCATATTCTGCTGATGTCGACCTTCGTCGCCCTCCCCGGCCAGCTTGCCGCTGCCGGTTTCCCCGCCGCCGAACACTGGAAGATTTATCTGGTCACAATGCTGATCTCATTTGGCTCCGTAGTCCCGTTCATTATCTACGCCGAAGTCAAACGCCGGATGAAGCGGGTCTTTCTGCTGTGCGTCGCGTTGATACTGATTGCCGAAGTCGTGCTGTGGGGCGCAGGCGTGCACTTCTGGGGGTTAATTGCCGGGGTACAGCTGTTCTTCCTCGCTTTTAACCTGATGGAAGCCCTCCTCCCCTCGCTGATCAGCAAAGAGTCTCCTGCTGGTTATAAGGGCACCGCGATGGGCGTTTACTCCACCAGCCAGTTCCTCGGCGTCGCGATTGGCGGCTCGCTGGGCGGCTGGGTGAATGGTCTGTTCGGCGGTCAGGCGGTATTTCTGGCTGGCGCATTGTTGACCGTCGTCTGGCTGGCGGTAGCAAGTACGATGAAAGAACCGCCGTATGTCAGCAGCTTACGCGTGGAAATTCCGCCGGAGATTGCCGCCGATAACGCGCTGAAACAGCGTTTGCTGGCGACTGAAGGTGTGAGTGAGGTACTGATCGCAGAGAAAGAGCATTCCGCCTATGTGAAGATCGACAGCAAAGTGACCAACCGTTTTGAGGTTGAGCAGGCGATCAGGCTGGCGTGAGAAGTGCCGGATGGCGGCTACCGCCTTATCCGGCCTACAGAGCACGCACGTTGTAGGCCCGGTAAGCATCGCGCCACCGGGCATAATGCTGGATGGCGGCTGCGCCTTATCCGGCCTACAAGACCGCATTGTCCGTAGGCCGGATAAGCGCAGCGCCATCAGGCATCACAACTTAATCGCGGAAGTTTTTGAACTGGAACGGCTGTCCCAAATCCCCGCCGCGCACCAGCGCCATGACGGATTGCAGATCGTCACGGGATTTTCCGGTCACACGGATCTCTTCCCCCTGAATTTGCGCCTGCACTTTCAGCTTGCTGTCTTTAATCAGCTTCACGATCTTCTTCTGAACCGCGCTTTCAATGCCCTGCTTCAGCTTCGCTTCCACAAACCAGGTTTTACCGCTGTGGACGAACGCTTCCGGCACATCCAGCGAACTGCCTTCAATGCCGCGCTTGAGCAGCTTCGCGCGCAGAATATCCAGCAGCTGATTCACCTGGAAATCCGATTCGCTCAGTACTTTGATGGTTTTGTTCGCGTCGTTTAATTCAAACGTGGCCTCAACGCCACGAAAATCAAAGCGTGATTCGACTTCGCGAGTCGCATTATCTACTGCGTTACGCGCTTCCTGAAGATCGACTTCAGAGACAATATCGAAAGATGGCATCTTTTCCTCTCCCTTCGTTTTTGATGCGAAGCATAATACCCGTAACGAGACATAACGAGAAGCTTAGCTGATGGCGCTATACTTAGGCCATAACACCTGGCGCTGTTGCAGGTGAGGAGGAACAATGAAAATTACCGTACTGGGATGCGGAGCCTTAGGGCAACTTTGGCTTACAGCGCTGTGCAAACATGGACATGAAGTACAGGGTTGGCTGCGCGTACCGCAACCCTATTGCAGCGTGAATCTGATAGAGACGGACGGTTCAATATTTAACGAATCCCTGACGGCGAACGATCCTGATTTTCTGGCCAACAGCGATCTGCTGCTGGTCACGCTGAAAGCCTGGCAGGTCTACGATGCCGTAAGAGGTCTGGTCGCCACTCTGCCTGAAACCACGCCGATCCTGCTGATTCACAACGGGATGGGCACAATCGAAGAGTTGCAAAACATCCCGCAGCCGTTACTGATGGGCACCACGACGCATGCCGCCAGACGCGACGGGAATGTCATCATTCATGTCGCCAACGGCACTACCCATATTGGCCCGGCGCGTGAGCAGGACGGGGACTACAGCTATCTGGCCGATATTTTGCAGGGCGTGCTGCCTGACGTCGCCTGGCACAACAACATTCGCGCAGAGATGTGGCGCAAACTGGCGGTAAACTGTGTGATTAATCCCCTTACCGCGCTATGGGACTGCCCCAACGGCGAATTACGCCACCACCCGGAAGCGGTAATGGCGATATGTCAGGAGGTCGCTGCGGTTATCGAGCGCGAAGGACACCATACGTCGGCGGACGATTTACGTTATTATGTCGATCAAGTGATTGAGAGTACGGCAGAAAATATCTCGTCTATGTTGCAGGACATGCGTGCCCTGCGTCATACCGAGATCGACTATATTACGGGTTATTTGTTAAAACGCGCCCGCGCGCATGGCATCGCCGTCCCGGAAAATGCCCGTCTGTTTGAAATGGTAAAGCGAAAGGAGAGTGAGTATGAGCGCATCGGCACTGGTATGCCTCGCCCCTGGTAGTGAAGAGACCGAAGCGGTCACCACTATCGATCTGCTGGTTCGTGGTGGTATTCAGGTCACGACCGCGAGCGTCGCCAGCGACGGAAATCTCACCATTGTCTGTTCGCGTGGCGTAAAACTGCTGGCGGATGCGCCGCTGGTCGAGGTGGCCGACGGCGATTACGACATCATTGTATTGCCTGGCGGCATTAAGGGCGCGGAGTGTTTTCGCGACAGCCCGTTGCTGGTCGAAACCGTTAAGCAGTTCCACCGTTCCGGGCGTATTGTCGCCGCGATTTGCGCAGCGGCCGCCACGGTTCTCGTTCCGCACGATATCTTTCCCATCGGCAATATGACCGGCTTCCCGGCGTTGAAAGACAACATTCCCGCCGAACAGTGGCAGGATAAACGTGTGGTGTGGGACCCGCGCGTGAAGCTGCTGACCAGCCAGGCGCCAGGGACGTCGATTGACTTCGGACTGAAAATTATCGATCTGCTGGTTGGCCGTGAAAAAGCCCATGAAGTGGCGTCACAGCTGGTGATGGCGGCGGGAATTTATAATTACTACGAATAGCGCCGGATGGCGGTGCGTAGGCCGGATAAGGCGGTTACGCCGTCATCCGGCAATACGTTGCGCCTGATAGCGCGATGCATATCAGGCCTGCAATCATGCTAACAATTACGGACGATACACCTTCACATTCTGGAAGCCCTGCTCACGCAGATAGAGCGCCTGCAAACGGCTCATCACGCCGCGCTCACACCACAGCAGCCAGGTTTTGCTCTGGTCGAGATCGCCAAACTTCGTGCTCAGCTTGTAAAACGGCAGAGAAACCACATCCACGCCTTCGATTTTCAGCGGTTTGTCATCCTGCTCATCAACGGAGCGAATATCCAGTATCACGTCGTTCGGGCCAAAACCGCTGACGGTTTCCACTTCCACCACGTCCTGCCCGGTCTGCTGGGCGATTTCGCGAATATCGACATTGCTCGCTTCCTCAACCACTTTATCGAGAATGCTAAAGTCGAAGTGCTCTTCTTCCGCTTCAATCTTCGCCTTGATCGCTTTCACCGTCGGGCTTTTCGAGATAACGCCGCAGTATTCCGGCATCGTGCGGGCAAAATCTTCCGTACCAATCTGGCGCGCCAGGTTGATGATGTGCTCTTTGTCGTAAGAGATCAGCGGGCGCAGGATCAGCGTATCGGAAACGTTGTCGATAAGACGCAGGTTAGTCAGCGTCTGGCTGGAAACCTGCCCCAGCGCTTCACCCGTCACCAGCGCCTGTACGCCGTAGCGCTCCGCCACTTTCGACGCCGCGCGCACCATCATGCGCTTCAGCACCACGCCCATCTGACCGTCATCGACTTTTTCGAGGATCTCGCCGACCACCGGTTCAAAGTTGATGGCGACAAAACGCACGCGATGCGAACTGCCAAAGCGGTTCCACAGGTAATGCGCCACCTGGCGAACGCCGATTTCATGCGCCGCGCCGCCAAGGTTAAAGAAGCAGTAGTGTACGCGGCAACCGCGACGCATCAGCATATAGCTGGAAACGCCGGAGTCAAAACCGCCGGAGATCAGCGACAGGACATCTTCCTGGGTGCCGATCGGGAAACCGCCGATACCTTCGTAACGCCCTTTAATCAGCAGCAGACGATCGTCTTCCACTTCCAGGTGTACCGTCACATCCGGGTTTGTCAGCTTCACGCGCGCCGATTCAATATGCTGATTTAAACCGCCGCCAACGTAACGTTCCACCTCAATGGAGCTAAACTCATGCTTACCACGACGTTTAACGCGCACACAGAAGGTTTTGCCCTCAAGCCGATCGCGATACTGCACCAGCGCTTTCTCAAAGATATCGTGCATATCAGTGAACGGCACATCTTCGACTTCGAGAATATGGTGGATGCCCGGAATACGGGTCAGCGCGTCGCGAATCGCCAGGCGTTGATTTTCATCTTTGGCGCGAACTTCAATGTTATCCCAGTGGCGAACAACGGCGAGGGTCTCATCGTAGTGCTTTAACACGTTACGGATGTTCCCGGTCAGAATTTTTATAAAGCGCAAACGCACAGATTGGCTTTTGATAGTGATTTCCGGGAACAATTTAATGATAAACTTCATGGCGGCAATGGTTCTTAAGCAAGCATCAAGGCTTGTCGTGGAGAAAAGAGTACAGCAGCCCATACATGAAGCTGCATCCAGGCGCGGAAGTATACCACCATCATGGTCGTCCTGTGCACATTGCGCGTTATTTGATAATTGCTCTGAGTCCGTTACCATATCAGAGCTGAAAATATTGAGAGTCAGATATTCATTATGCCGAAGAAAAATGAGGCGCCCGCCAGCTTTGAAACAGCGCTGAGCGAGCTGGAACAGATTGTTACCCGTCTGGAAAGCGGCGACCTGCCGCTGGAAGAGGCGCTGAACGAATTTGAACGTGGCGTGCAGCTGGCGCGTCAGGGGCAGGCAAAGTTGCAACAGGCCGAACAGCGTGTGCAGATTCTGCTGTCTGACAATGAAGATGCATCTCCTGAGCCTTTTACACCGGATAATGAGTAAATGGATTTTTCGCAGCAGCTACAGGCCTGCGTCGAGCAGGCCAACCAGGCGCTGAGCCGTTTTATCGCACCACTGCCCTTTCAGAACACTCCCGTGGTCGAAACCATGCAGTATGGCGCATTATTAGGCGGTAAACGTCTGCGCCCGTTCCTGGTTTACGCAACGGGCAGGATGTTTGGCGTAAGCCTGCCCACGCTGGATGCCCCGGCAGCCGCCGTTGAGTGCATTCACGCTTATTCGTTGATTCATGACGATTTACCCGCGATGGACGACGACGACCTGCGTCGCGGTCTGCCGACCTGCCACGTCAAATTTGGCGAAGCGAATGCCATTCTGGCCGGAGATGCCCTGCAAACGCTGGCGTTTTCTATCATCAGCGATGCCCCGATGCCGGAAGTGGCCGACCGCGACCGCATTGCTATGATTTCTGAACTGGCGAACGCCAGCGGCATCGCCGGAATGTGCGGTGGCCAGGCGTTGGATCTTGATGCCGAAGGGAAACAGGTGCCGCTGGAGGCGCTGGAGCGTATCCATCGTCATAAAACGGGCGCGCTGATTCGCGCTGCGGTTCGTCTTGGCGCGCTAAGTGCCGGAGAAAACGGACGAAACGCCTTGCCGATACTCGATAAGTACGCAGAAAGTATCGGCCTTGCCTTCCAGGTCCAGGATGACATTCTGGATGTGGTGGGCGATACTGCAACGTTGGGTAAACGTCAGGGTGCTGACCAGCAACTTGGCAAAAGTACCTACCCTGCACTTCTGGGCCTTGAGCAAGCCCGGAATAAAGCCCGGGATCTGATCGAAGACGCCCGCCAGTCGTTAACGCAGCTGGCAGACCTCTCACTCGATACCTCGGCACTGGAAGCGCTAGCGGACTACATAATCCAGCGTGATAAATAAACAAACAACAAGTCTTACTTAATAGGCCTCTGATGAGTTTTGATATAGCCAAATACCCGACCCTGGCACTGGTCGACTCCACTTCGGAGTTACGCCTGCTACCAAAAGAGAGTCTGCCGAAACTCTGCGACGAACTGCGCCGCTATTTACTCGACAGCGTCAGTCGTTCCAGCGGACATTTCGCCTCCGGGCTGGGCACGGTGGAGCTCACCGTGGCGCTGCACTATGTCTATAACACTCCGTTTGACCAGTTAATCTGGGACGTTGGGCATCAGGCTTATCCGCACAAAATTCTCACCGGGCGTCGGGATAAAATAGGCACCATTCGCCAGAAAGGCGGTTTGCACCCCTTCCCGTGGCGCGGTGAAAGCGAATACGACGTACTGAGCGTCGGCCACTCCTCTACCTCCATTAGCGCAGGCATTGGCATTGCGGTCGCCGCAGAAAAAGAAGGCAAAGACCGCCGCACCGTTTGCGTCATTGGCGACGGGGCGATCACCGCCGGGATGGCGTTTGAAGCGATGAACCACGCGGGCGATATCAAGCCGGACATGCTGGTCATTCTCAACGACAACGAAATGTCGATCTCGGAAAACGTCGGCGCGCTGAACAACCACCTGGCGCAGCTGCTTTCCGGCAAGCTCTACTCGTCCCTGCGTGAAGGCGGGAAGAAAGTGTTCTCCGGCGTGCCGCCTATCAAAGAGCTGCTCAAACGCACCGAAGAACATATCAAAGGCATGGTCGTGCCAGGCACGCTGTTTGAAGAGCTGGGCTTTAACTATATCGGCCCGGTCGATGGTCACGACGTGCTGGGGCTGATTACCACGCTGAAGAACATGCGCGATCTGAAAGGCCCGCAGTTCCTGCATATCATGACCAAAAAAGGTCGTGGCTATGAACCGGCGGAAAAAGATCCGATCACCTTCCACGCGGTGCCAAAATTCGATCCGTCCAGCGGCTGCCTGCCAAAAAGCAGCGGCGGCCTGCCGAGCTATTCAAAGATCTTTGGCGACTGGCTGTGCGAAACCGCCGCCAAAGACAGCAAGCTGATGGCGATCACCCCGGCAATGCGCGAAGGTTCCGGCATGGTGGAGTTCTCACGTAAATTCCCCGACCGCTACTTTGACGTGGCGATTGCCGAGCAGCATGCAGTGACCTTTGCCGCCGGTCTGGCGATCGGTGGTTATAAGCCGATCGTGGCGATCTACTCCACCTTCCTGCAACGCGCCTACGATCAGGTGCTGCATGACGTCGCGATCCAAAAACTGCCGGTGATGTTTGCTATCGACCGCGCCGGTATCGTCGGCGCTGACGGGCAGACGCACCAGGGAGCGTTTGATCTCTCTTACCTGCGCTGCATCCCGGAAATGGTCATTATGACGCCGGGCGATGAAAACGAGTGCCGCCAGATGCTGTACACCGGCTATCACTATAATGATGGCCCAACGGCAGTGCGTTATCCGCGTGGCAACGCCGTTGGCGTGGAACTGACGCCGCTGGAAAAACTGCCGATCGGCAAAGGACTCGTCAAACGTCAGGGTGAAAAACTGGCAATTCTGAACTTTGGTACGCTACTGCCGGAAGCGGCAAAAGTCGCCGAGTCCCTGAACGCGACCTTAGTCGACATGCGCTTTGTGAAACCGCTGGATGAAACGTTGATTCTGGAGATGGCTGAACGTCACGAAGTGCTGATCACGCTTGAAGAGAACGCCATTATGGGCGGCGCAGGCAGCGGCGTTAACGAAGTGCTGATGGCGCATCGTAAAGTCGTTCCGGTACTGAATATCGGCCTGCCGGACTTCTTTATCCCGCAGGGTACACAGGACGAGGCCCGCGCGGAACTCGGTCTGGATGCCGCCGGAATTGAGGCCAAAATCAAGGACTGGCTGGCATAATCCCCTCCCCGCTCCTGCTATGCTTAATCAATAACGGGTATAACAGGAGCGGAACAATGCAATACAACACCTTAGGAAAAACAGATCTACGGGTTTCTCGCCTTTGTCTGGGCTGCATGACGTTCGGTGAACCGGATCGCGGCAATCACGCCTGGACGCTACCGGAAGAAAGCAGCCGCCCCATCATTAAGCGCGCGCTTGAAGGCGGTATTAACTTTTTTGATACCGCCAATAGCTATTCCGCAGGCAGCAGCGAAGAGATTGTGGGTCGCGCGCTGCGTGATTTCGCCCGCCGCGAAGAAGTGGTGGTCGCCACCAAAGTTTTTCATCGCGTCGGCGACCTGCCAGAAGGATTATCCCGCGCGCAAATCCTGCGTTCCATTGATGACAGCCTGAAACGTCTGGGTATGGACTATGTGGATATCCTGCAAATTCACCGCTGGGATTACAACACGCCGATAGAAGAGACGCTGGAAGCGCTGAATGATGTGGTGAAGGCCGGTAAGGCGCGCTATATCGGCGCCTCCTCCATGCACGCCGCGCAGTTTGCCCAGGCGCTGGCGCTGCAAAAACAGCACGGCTGGGCGCAGTTTGTCAGTATGCAGGATCATTACAATCTCATCTATCGCGAAGAAGAGCGCGAAATGCTGCCGCTGTGCTATCACGAAGGGATCGCGGTGATTCCGTGGAGCCCGCTGGCACGAGGACGACTGACGCGCCCGTGGGGAGAAACCACCGCGCGTTCGGTATCCGATGAGTTCGGCAAGACGCTGTACAGCGAGAGCGATGAGAATGACGCACGGATTGCAGAGCGTCTGACGGGCGTCAGTGAGGATCTTGGCGCAACGCGTGCGCAGGTGGCGCTGGCATGGCTATTGAGTAAACCAGGCATCGCTGCGCCGATTATCGGTACATCACGGGAAGAACAGCTGGATGAGTTGCTCGGCGCGGTGGATTTGACGTTGAAGCCAGAGCAGATTGCCGAGCTGGAAACGCCATATAAACAGCACCCGGTGGTCGGATTTAAATAATATTGCCCGATGAGCATGTAGGCCGGATAAGGCATGTATGTCGCCATCCGGCCATACCACGCTCGATGGCGCTACGCTTATCGGGCCTACAGGTTTAAAACAACCCGATGGGCCAATGGTGCCCGATGAAATAAAGCAGACCGGCGGAAATAACCCCTGCGACGATATCGTCAACCATTATCCCCATTCCACCGTGTACGTTACGGTCGAACCAGCGAATCGGCCAGGGTTTCCACATATCCAGAATACGGAAAATCACAAATCCGGCGGCAACCCACTGCCAGTCCATCGTAGGGAGCGCCATCAGGGTGATCCACATCCCGATAAACTCATCCCAGACAATACTGCCGTGATCGTGAACACCCATATCCTTCGCCGTTCGGTGGCAAAGATAAACGCCAATACAGATCCCCAACATCACCACCAGCGAGTAGAGCTGCCAGGGCAGAAATGTCATCAGATACCAGAATGGGATCGCCGCTAACGACCCCATTGTTCCCGGAATAATCGGGCTGAGGCCGCTGCCAAACCCGGTAGCCAGCAAGTGCCACGGATTACGCAGGCTCAGCCGACTTTTGGCAACATCTTTATGGCGTGGCAAAATGGTCATATCCTTTCCAGTCAAAAGTGACAGGCTTTCCGTCACGCATGAAGCTGATGCCTTCCACATCCGCACTCATTTGTCCGATGCAGGTAAACGGTACGCCAAGATTCCCCAGCGCCACATCCAGCGCGCCACGGTTCAACTCCGGTACAGTGAAGCATAATTCATAATCTTCACCGCCGGAAAGCGCCCAGCGCAGCGCCTGCCCGGGATCAACATGACGGGTAACCGCCTCAGAATACCGCAGCGCATCCACATCCACCCGCGCGCCACAGCCGCTGGCGTTAACGATATGCCGCAAATCAGAAATCAGGCCATCGGAAAGATCGATCGCCGCATTCGCCAGGTCGCGCAGAGCTTGCCCCTGCAAAATACGCGGCGTCGGGCGCAGGTGCCGCTTAATCAAGTAGTCTGCGTCTTTCGCATCCGCCACCTGTAAGCGATGCTGTAAAATCGCCAGCCCAGCGGCGCTGTCCCCCGGCGTGCCGGTGATGTAAATCCTGTCGCCAGGTTTTGCCCCGGAACGCTTGAGCGCGCGTCCCACGGGCACATAGCCATGAATACCCAGCGTCATCGACAGCGGCCCACGCGTGGTGTCGCCGCCAATCAGCTGCATATCGTAGTAATTCAGCTGGTCAAACAGGCTGTCGCTAAACGCTTCCAGCCACGCTTCGTCAACGTCCGGCAACGTCAGGGCCAGCGTCAGCCAGGCCGGATCGGCCCCCATCGCCGCCAGATCGCTTAAGTTAACCGCCAGCGCTTTCCAGGCCAGATCGGCAGGATCGATATCAGTCAGGAAATGGTTGCCCGCCACCAGCGTATCGGTACTGATCGCCAGCGTCTGTTTTTCAGGAATATTCAGGAGAGCGCAATCGTCACCGATACCGGTTTCGACGTCGAGACGAGAGCTTCTAACACGGTCAAAATAACGGGCAATCAGGGAGAACTCGCCGCATGCCATACGTTATGCCTCAGCAGAAAAAAAGAAAAGGCCGGAGATAGCGGGAATACATCCCGCCACCAGCCGACCTGGAGATTACTTTTTGTTGGGGCGAATCACAGGTGCTGCTTTGTCCAGTACGCCGTTGACGAACTTGTGGCTGTCTTCGGCGCCGAAGGTCTTCGCCAGTTCAATCGCTTCGTTGATGGCCACTTTATATGGCACATCGCTACGTTTAGACAGTTCAAACAGCGCAATACGCAGCACAGCTTTTTCTACCTGACCCAGCTCTTCCAGCAGACGAGACAGGTACGGTTTCATCAATCCGTCCAGGTACGCGCTGTTAGTCGCCACCCCGGACAGCAGTTCACGGAAATACAGAACGTCGACATCTTTTACGTCCTGTTCCGCCAGGAACTGGTATTCAACATCAGCGATGTCGTTCTGGGACAACTGCCAGGAGTAGAGCGCCTGAACGGCACACTCACGAGCGCGGCGACGAGCAGCAGGTTTCACGGATTTCCCCTTACAAAAATCAGGCCTTGATGGCTTTCAATACATTAATCATTTCAAGCGCGGTCAGTGCGGCTTCCGCACCTTTGTTGCCAGCTTTAGTGCCAGCACGTTCGATGGCTTGTTCAATACTTTCAGTGGTCAGAACACCAAAGGCTACCGGGATTTCGCTGTCCTGGGCGACATGCGCCAGGCCGTTGCTTGCACCGCCAGCCACATATTCAAAGTGCGCGGTACCGCCACGAATCACTGTACCCAGCGCAATCACCGCGTCATATTTACCGGTTTTTGCCAATGCGCCAGCCGCCAGCGGCAGTTCATACGCGCCAGGAACCCAAACCACGGTAATATTTTCATCTTTTACCTGACCAATACGCTTCAGGGCGTCAATCGCGCCTTCCAGCAGGCTGTCATTGATAAAATTGTTGAAACGCGCAATGGTGATGGCGACGCGAGCGTCCGGGGTAGCAACGTTAGCTTCAATAATGTTCATATTCTTCCTTCGGGTTCGATATGGCCCCGCAGGGGGGCGGATTTTATCATAATACTCGACGCGCCGCTTCTCTATTTCGAAGCCTTTACGCGGGAATCAAATGCAGGCAAACATCCGGGCCTACATGGCGTATCTCGTTGAATTTAAAATGGGGTGCCTCGCTCAGTTTCTCAAGCCCCGGCAGCACACATAATCCTCGCGCATCACTTCCTAACAGTTTAGGCGCAACATAGACGATAAGCTCGTCCACCACGCCCGCCTGCAACAGCGCGCCCGCAAGCACCGGCCCGGCCTCCACCCAGATGCTGTTAATCTGCTGTTTACCCAACAGCATCATCAGCACCACCAGATCCAGATGACCGTTATGCTCCGGCACCCGCAGGCTGCGAACCGTCTCAGGCCAGATGCGGGAATCGTCCTGTGTACGGGCAAACCAGGTTTCTCCCGGCTGCTGTACAATACGGTGCTCCGGCGTCACGCGGTTTTGGCTGTCGAGGACAATGCGAATCGGCTGACACAGGTTTTCCTGCGGATAGAGAGTCTGGGTTGAGGCATCCAGTTCAGGCCAGCGAACCGTTAACGCCGGGTCGTCGGCCAGCACCGTCGCGCTGCTGGTCAGAATCGCATGGCTTTGCGCCCGTAAACGCTGCACATCGCGCCGCGCCTGCGGGGAGGTAATCCACTGGCTTTCACCGCTGGCCATCGCCGTGCGGCCATCCAGCGATGCGCCGAGCTTGAGCTGCACATACGGGAAGCCGGTGCGCATCCGCTTGAGGAAACCTTTGTTTAGCTGTTCCGTTTCGCTCATCATCAGCCCGTGGCTGACGTCGATCCCCGCCTGCTGCAAACGGTACAGCCCACGTCCCGCGACCTGCGGATTGGGGTCCTGCATCGCCGCAACGACCCGCGCCACGCCAGCGGCAATCAACGCATCGCAGCACGGCGGCGTACGGCCATGATGGCTGCACGGTTCAAGCGTGACATACGCGGTCGCGCCTTTGGCTTTGTCTCCCGCCATACGCAGCGCATGGACTTCAGCATGCGGTTCACCCGCGCGATGATGGTAGCCTTCGCCAACGATTTCGCCATCTTTGACGATCACACAGCCTACATTCGGGTTCGGGTGCGTGGTGAAACGCCCGCGCTGCGCCAGCTTCAGCGCACGCGCCATGTAAAACTCATCCAGCATGGCTTAATCCTGTAGGCGAGCAATCTCTTCGCCGAATTCTTTGATGTCTTCGAAACTCCGATAGACGGAGGCAAAGCGGATGTAAGCCACTTTATCGAGCTTTTTCAGTTGCTCCATCACCAGGTTGCCAATCATTTTGCTGGGAACTTCGCGTTCCCCGGTGGCTCGCAGCTGTGATTTGATGTGATTCAACGCCATTTCGACGTCATCAGAGCTGACAGGGCGTTTTTCCAGCGCTCTTAGCATACCGCTGCGCAACTTCTCTTCGTTGAAAGGTTCACGCACATCGTTACTTTTCACTACGCGCGGCATAACAAGCTCTGCCACTTCAAAGGTAGTGAAACGTTCATTACAGACCAGACACTGCCGACGGCGGCGTACGGAAGAGCCCTCACCCACGAGACGAGAGTCAATAACCTTAGTGTCTACGGCGAAACAGAATGGGCAATGCATACGGCGTCCTGACCAGGTGGTTAACAGAAATCTATTTTACCCTGAACTGGCGCGACAACAAAGGCGGAGCACTTTTGAGACAAAGGATCGATACCTTACACCCCTTTGCGATCTACCATTAGGGTATCGCGACCATGAAGGAAATAATCTACATGACAAGACGTTACCTAAGAATTCTCCTGGTGGGAAGCCTCTTTAGCCTGAGCGCCTGCGCGCAGCAGAGCGAAGTTCGCCAGATGAACCAAAGCGTCAGCACGCTGAATACGGAAATGGCGCAGTTAAACCAGGAAACCGTGAAGATTACTCAGCAAAATATGTTGAATGCGAAATCCACCAGCGGGGTCTATCTGCTGCCGGGTTCAAAAACGCCTGCCCGCCTGAACAGTCAGATCGGTACGCTGCGTATGTCCCTGGTGAATATCGCGCCCAATGCCGACGGCACACGCGTGACGCTGCGCATTCAGGGTGAGTCCAACGATCCGTTACCGGCGTTTAGCGGTACTGTCGAATACGGGCAGATTCAGGGCACCACGGATAACTATCAGGAAGTGAATGTCCAGAATCAACTGATTAACGCCCCGGCCAGCATCCTGGCGCCGAGCGATGTGGACATCCCGTTACAATTAAATGGATTAACGCCCGACCAGTTAGGTTTTGTCCGCGTTCACGATATCCAGCCTGTTAATCAATAAACCTCCGGCGGAGCGTTTTGTGCGTTCCGCAACATCCCTCCCCGGCTTTTTGTTACTCCCCTGACATCACCGCAATTTTTGCTAAAAGTTGGCAACATTCATGAAAGTCAGTACAATCGCCGCGCTTAAAGTACGCAAACGTGAACGCAATCGATTACGTAGATGATAGATCTGTGAAACAAGACATATTTTTGTGAGCAATGATTTCTATAATAGGCTCCGCAGAAACACGAAATATTTAGAAACGCAAATTGCGCCTTTTTCATTCCCTTCAAGGGATTTCAACAGTGGCATACAATATGAAAAAAACATTACTTGCAGCCGGTGCAGTGCTGGCGCTCTCATCGTCCTTTACTGTTAACGCAGCAGAAAATGACAAACCGCAATACCTTTCAGACTGGTGGCACCAGAGCGTTAACGTCGTAGGCAGCTACCATACCCGTTTCGGACCGCAGCTCCGTAACGATACCTATCTGGAATATGAAGCATTCGCGAAAAAAGACTGGTTCGATTTCTACGGCTATATGGATGCGCCGGTATTCTTCGGCGGTAACACCAACGCGAAGGGTATCTGGAACCACGGTTCCCCGCTGTTCATGGAAATTGAACCGCGTTTCTCTATCGACAAACTGACCGGAGCCGACCTGAGCTTTGGCCCGTTCAAAGAGTGGTATTTCGCTAACAACTACATCTATGACATGGGTCGTAACAAGTCTGGCCGTCAGAGCACCTGGTACATGGGTCTGGGTACTGACATCGAAACCGGTCTGCCGATGAGCCTGTCCCTGAACGTCTATGCGAAGTACCAGTGGCAGAACTACCTGGCTGATAACGAAAACGAGTGGGACGGCTACCGTTTCAAAGTGAAATACTTTGTGCCACTCACCGAGCTGTGGGGCGGTAACCTGAGCTACATCGGTTTCACTAACTTTGACTGGGGCTCCGATCTGGGCGACTCTCAGTACCGTACCAGCAACTCTATCGCATCCAGCCACATCCTGGCGCTGAACTACGATCACTGGCACTACTCTGTGGTGGCTCGTTACTTCCATAACGGCGGACAGTGGGAAAACGGCGCTCAGCCGGTATGGCAATCCGAAACGGTTAAAGCTACCGGTTGGGGTGGCTACCTGGTTGTCGGTTACAACTTCTAAGCTGTTTATTTGCCGCCCGGCCAGTACAACGCCGGGCACAGAAAGAGCACCGAACGCGCAACGCGCCGGTGCTTTTTTATTTCTTCTGATCCATCATCGCTTTCAAATTAGCGAAAGGGTTATGCATCGCAGCACCGACATCTTTCTGCGCATCCTCCCCGGCAATAACGGTTGAGCCATACTGATCGGCTTCGGTATATTTCGAATGCTCATGATCGTGACAGTACAGACACAGCAACTCCCAGTTACTGCCGTCTTCCGGGTTATTGGTGTGGTCGTGATCGATATGATGGACGGTTAATTCGCGCAGGTTAGAATAAACAAATTCGCGAGAGCATCGCCCGCATACCCACGGAAATAATTTGAGCGCCTTTTCACGATAGCCGTTTTCCAGCCGCGTATAGTTTTTAGGGATAATCGCCATAGTGACTCTGTATCTGCGTTGAATGTAGGGTTATGAGCAAGTTTAACACTCTGCGTACCCCATTGCCCGTGAAGGATGCAGAAGCCCGCTTAACCGCAGGCTTTTTTAGCGATAAAAAAATCCCGGCCATACGACCGGGATTCCAGTAATAACGTGACTGCGTGATTAAGGCAGAATAGACGGCTGATCCGCCCCTTCTTTCTCAACTTTCTGCTGCAACATATGCTCGCGCTTCATGCCCAGCTTCAGCGCCAGCGCCGAGGCCACGTAGATCGACGATGCCGTACCGATAGAAACACCGATCAGCATGGTCAGAGAGAAGCCTTCCAGTACCGGACCACCGAAGAGGTACAGCATCAGAATCACCACTAACGTCGTCCCGGAGGTGATCAACGTACGGTGCAGCGTCTGGGTCAACGACACGTTAAAGATTTCGTAAGGCGTCCCGCGACGAATTTTGCGGAAGTTTTCACGAATACGGTCAGATACCACGATACTGTCGTTCAGCGAGTAACCGATAACCGACATCAACGATGCAACGATCGTCAGGTCGATCTCAATATGGAACAACGACAGAATCCCTAAGGTGATAATCACGTCGTGCGCCAGCGCGATAACCACCCCCGCAGCCAGTCGCCACTCAAAGCGGAAACCGACATAAATGAGGATAGAGATCAGCGCGACAATCAGCGCCATCGCACCGGTTTGCGCCAGATCGGCGCCCACGCTCGGCCCGACAAACTCAATACGCTTCACGGCGGCGTTCTGGCTGGTGGCTTCGTTAATCACGCTCAGCACCTTGCTACCCAGCACCTGACCGCCGTCTTCACCTTCCGTCGGCGGCATACGCACCATAATGTCGTGGCTGCTACCGAAGTTCTGCAACAGCGGCTCGGCAAAGCCCGCTTTTTCCAGCGCATCGCGCATCACGTCCATTTCGGCCGGTTTTTCCAGCGTGATTTCGATAACCGTACCACCGGTAAAATCGAGACCCCAGTTAAAACCGCGCACGCCCATCACCACGATGGCCGCAATCAGCAGGAAACCAGAGATGCCGAAAGCCCAGTAGTCCCAGCGCATAAAGTCATAGACTTTACGGCCGTGGTTCAATTGTTCAACAGTATATTCCTGTGCCACATCGCACTCCTCAGATTGACAGCTTGTTGATGCGTTTGCCGCCATACAACAGGTTTACGATGGCACGCGTACCGACAATCGCGGTAAACATCGACGTCGCCACACCGATACCGGTAGTAATCGCGAACCCTTTAATTGCCCCGGTGCCGACTGCGTACAGGATGATGACTTTAATCAGCGTGGTGATGTTCGCATCGAAGATGGAACTGAACGCGCCTTTATAACCTTCATCAATCGCCTGCTGAACCGTACGCCCGTTGCTCAACTCTTCTTTAATACGTTCGTTGATCAGTACGTTGGCGTCGACCGCCACCGCAAGGGTTAGCACGATACCGGCAATCCCCGGCATACTCAGCGTGGCCCCCGGCAGCAGCGACATGATACCGACAATCAATACCAGGTTGGCCACCAGCGCGCTTGTCGCAATCAGACCGAACTTCTTGTAGAAGAAGATCATGAACAGAATGGAGACCACCAGACCGGCCAGACACGCTTCCAGGCCCTGTTTGATGTTCTGCATACCCAGCGTCGGGCCGATAGTCCGTTCTTCAACAATCTGAATCGGCGCAATCAGCGCCCCGGCGCGCAGCAGCAGAGAGAGCTGGCGGGCTTCATTCGGGTTGTTGATACCGGTAATACGGAAGCTGTTGCCCAGGCGAGACTGGATGTTGGCGATGTTGATCACCTCTTCCTGCTTCACCAGTACCGCACGACCGTTGGCATCTTTCTTACCGCTGTCTTTGTACTCCACAAACAAGGTCGCCATCGGCTTGCCGATATTGTCTTTGGTGAAGTTAGACATGATGTTGCCACCTGCGCTATCCAGCGAGATGTTAACCTGCGGTTGGTTGTATTCGTCCTGGCTGGAAGTGGAGTCGGTGATATGGTCACCGGTCAGGATCACGCGTTTGTACAGCACAACCGGCTGGCCTTCGCGCGTCTGTTTCACTTCCGAGTCACCCGGTACGCGCCCGGATGCCGCCGCAGACTGGTCAACGTTGGTGTTTACCAGACGGAATTCGAGGGTCGCGGTAGCGCCCAGAATCTCTTTCGCACGCGCGGTATCCTGAATACCCGGCAGCTCAACGACGATGCGATCCGCACCCTGACGCTGGACAACCGGCTCAGCCACGCCCAATTGGTTTACACGGTTACGCAGAATGTTGATGTTCTGCTGAACGGCATATTCACGCGCTTCGCTCAGACGCGCATCAGACATGACCGCACGCAGCACCGTATTGCCCTGGCTGGTAATCACCAGATCGCGGTGACGCCCGCTCAGATAAGAGATCGCTTCATCACGCGCTTTGTTATCGCGGAACGTGATGCTCAGACCGTAGTTATCTTCTTTGCGAACAGTGGTATAAGGAATGCCTTTTTCACGCAGGTCGCTGCGCAGGCTATCGATATTTTGCTCCTGAAGTTTACCTAACGCGGTGTCCATATCCACTTCCATCAGGAAGTGAACGCCGCCACGCAGGTCAAGGCCAAGTTTCATCGGCTCGGCTTTAATGGCCGCCAGCCAACGAGGCGTTGCCGGAGCAAGGTTAAGCGCCACGACGTATTTATCACCCAGCACGCCAACCAGCGCTTCACGGGCGCGCAGCTGGATGTCGGTGGTGTCGAAGCGCGCAAGAATAGCGCCCTCTTCCAGAGCCACAGACTTAGCGGTAATTTTTTCTTCTTGTAACGTTTTCTGGACCTGGATCAGCGTTTGCTCACTGGCGGCGACGCCGCGCGCGCCAGTGATTTGAACAGCCGGATCCTCACCATACAGGTTGGGAAGTGCGTAAAGCAGGCCGACGACAATCACGACGACCAGCATGATGTACTTCCACAAAGGATAACGGTTTAACACGGCAGTTCCCTTTGGGAAAACAATAGATTACAGCGCCTTCATAGTGCCTTTCGGCAGAACGGCAGCTACGAAGTCACGTTTGATAACCACTTCAGTGGTGTCATTCAGCGCGATAACGATGTAGCCGGATTCCGCTACTTTCGTTACGCGACCCACCAGGCCACCGTTAGTCAGCACTTCATCGCCTTTTGCGATGGAGCTCATCAGGTTTTTGTGTTCTTTGGTGCGCTTCTGCTGTGGACGCAGGATCATGAAGTAGAAAATCAGACCAAACACCACCAGCATCAAAATCAGAGACATCGGGCTGCCCTGCGCCGGAGCACCTGTTGCCGCTACCGCATCAGAAATAAAAAAGCTCATTAAATTTCCCTCATTATTAAAATTAATCAACGTTCAAAGGTGGAACAGGTCGACCCTGACGTTGGTAAAAATCGGTCACGAAGCTCTCTAATTTACCCTCTTCAATAGCCTTGCGTAAACCCGCCATCAAACGCTGGTAGTAACGCAGGTTATGAATCGTGTTGAGTCGCGCGCCCAATATTTCGTTGCAACGGTCGAGATGATGCAAGTAGGCACGCGAATAATTGCGACAGGTGTAGCAATCACACTCGGCATCGAGCGGGCTGGTGTCGCTTTTATGCTTCGCATTACGAATTTTCACCACGCCGTCAGTCACGAACAGGTGACCATTACGGGCATTGCGTGTTGGCATAACGCAGTCAAACATATCGATACCGCGACGCACGCCTTCCACCAGATCTTCCGGTTTGCCGACGCCCATCAGGTAACGAGGTTTGTCCGCCGGGATTTGCGGGCAGACATGCTCCAGAATGCGGTGCATGTCTTCCTTCGGCTCACCCACAGCCAGACCGCCGACAGCGTAGCCATCAAAGCCAATCTCTACCAGACCTTTGACAGAGATATCGCGTAAATCTTCGTAAACGCTGCCCTGAATGATGCCAAAAAGCGCATTTTTGTTGCCCAAACCATCAAAACGGTCGCGGCTGCGCTTCGCCCAGCGTAAAGACATCTCCATAGAGCGTTTAGCATAGTCCCAGTCCGCCGGATACGGCGTACATTCGTCGAAAATCATGACGATATCGGAACCGAGATCGTACTGAATCTCCATAGATTTTTCAGGATCGAGGAAAATCGGATCGCCGTTGATCGGGTTGCGGAAATGCACGCCCTGCTCGGTGATCTTGCGAATATCGCCGAGGCTGAACACCTGGAAACCGCCGGAGTCCGTCAGGATCGGGCCTTTCCACTGCATGAAATCATGCAGATCGCCATGCAGTTTCATGATTTCCTGACCCGGGCGCAGCCACAGGTGGAAGGTGTTGCCGAGAATAATTTGTGCGCCAGTGGCTTCAACTTCTTCCGGCGTCATGCCTTTAACGGTGCCATACGTACCGACAGGCATAAAAGCAGGCGTTTCCACTACGCCACGATCAAACACCAGGCGGCCACGGCGAGCGCGTCCGTCGGTAGTATCCAGTTCGAATTTCATTTTCTCTCCATACGCCAGAAAAACAGTCTGACGTTTAAACCTGTGCCGCGAACCTACTTCCCGACACGCTCATTCAAAGCCTGCGGATTGTACGTGATAAACATCGCGTCCCCGTAGCTAAAAAAGCGATAATTTTGTTCTACCGCAGCCTTGTACGCATTCATCGTGTGCTGATAACCCGCAAAAGCGGACACCAGCATAATCAGCGTCGATTCCGGCAGATGGAAATTGGTCACCAGCGCATCAATCACTTTGTATTGATAACCTGGGTAGATGAAGATTTGCGTATCGCCGAAGAACGGTTCGATCAGGTCGTTTTTCGCCGCCTGCGCCGCACTCTCCAGCGAGCGTACCGAGGTGGTGCCCACCGCGATGATCCGATTGCCCCGCGCTTTTGCCGCCAGCACCGCATCAACCACCTCCTGCGGGACTTCGGCGTACTCCGAGTGCATGATGTGATCTTCAATGGTCTCCACACGCACCGGCTGGAACGTCCCCGCGCCGACGTGCAGCGTCACAAACGCCATCTCAATGCCTTTTTCGCGCAGCGCGGCCAGCAGCGGATCGTCAAAGTGCAAACCCGCGGTTGGCGCGGCAACGGCTCCCGGTTTTTCACTGTAGACCGTCTGATACAACTCACGGTCGGCGTCTTCATCCGGGCGGTCGATGTACGGCGGCAGCGGCATATGGCCGATCGCGTTGAGGATCTCCAGAACCGGGCGCGCGTCGTTGAACTCAACTTCAAACAGCGCGCCATGACGTGCGGTCATGGTGGCGTTAATGCTTTCGTCATCGCCCAACAGCAGTTCCGCGCCCGGTTTCGGCGCTTTGGAAGCGCGAATATGCGCCAGAATGCGTTTGTCATCCAGCATCCGCTCAACCAGTACTTCAATCTTGCCGCCGCTGGCTTTACGGCCAAACAGACGCGCCGGGATGACGCGGGTATTATTAAAGACCAGCAGATCGCCAGGGTTGAGCTTATCGAGCAGATCGGTGAAAGTACCGTGCGTCAGCGCGCCCGTCGGCCCGTCCAGTGACAGCAAGCGGCAACGACTGCGCTCAGGCTGCGGATAGTGGGCAATCAGGGATTCGGGTAATTCAAAGGAAAAATCGGTAACGCGCATGACACTGACTCAGACTAAAATAAGAGGCGGGTAGTCTAGTGCCGGGGCGCGCTCCCTGCAACCGTTACCCCTCAAGTTAAGAGATATAAGCTATAGACAAAATCATTCAGGATGTATCGAGGCGGCAACTGAATGAGTCTCCAGGCGCTTACTCAAGTAAGTCGCAGGGGTGAGGCCCGGGGATGGGCCGAGTAACTCGCAGCCAACAAAGAGGCAGTTTGAAGGATGAAGTGGATATGAATTTTCTTGCACACCTGCACTTAGCGCATCTCGCCGACAGCTCGCTTTCCGGCAATTTGCTGGCCGATTTTGTTCGGGGAAACCCGGAGGCTAATTTTCCCCCTGACGTGGTGGAAGGGATTTATATGCATCGGCGGATTGACGTCATGACCGATAATCTGCCGGAAGTGCGTGAAGCGCGGGAATGGTTTCGCAGCGAAACCCGTCGTGTAGCCCCCATCACTCTGGATGTGATGTGGGACCACTTCCTGTCGCGCCACTGGTCGACAATATCTCCCGATTTCCCGTTGCAGGCATTCGTGGGCTACGCCCATGCGCAGGTCAGCACTATTTTGCCCGACTCGCCGCCGCGTTTCGTGAATCTGAACGATTATCTGTGGTCGGAAAAGTGGCTGGAGCGTTATCGCGATATGGATTTTATCCAGAATGTCCTCAACGGGATGGCGAATCGCCGCCCACGCCTCGATGCCCTGCGCGATTCCTGGTACGATCTGGATGCGCACTACGATGCGTTAGAAGCGCGCTTCTGGCGCTTCTACCCGCGCATGATGGCGCAGGCGCGTCAGAAATCGCTTTAGCTGCCTGATAAGCGTAACGCCATCAGGCAAAAAATTGATAGGTGAAACCTGTCTCATTGATTGTCAGCACCGCGTTGAGTTGCCCTCTTCCCCTCCCTATACTTGCCCGCGTTGCGTTCCAAACCCCTTAACTTTGCAGGAGTATTTATATGGTACTGGTTACTCGTCAGGCCCCGGACTTCACAGCAGCCGCCGTACTGGGTAGCGGTGAGATCGTTGAAAACTTCAACTTCAAACAGCACACCAACGGCAAAGCAACCGTTCTGTTCTTCTGGCCGATGGACTTCACCTTCGTTTGCCCGTCTGAACTGATTGCTTTCGACAAACGTTATGAAGAGTTCCAGGCGCGTGGCGTAGAAGTTGTCGGCGTTTCTTTTGACTCTGAATTCGTCCACAACGCATGGCGTAACACCCCTGTCGATAAAGGCGGCATCGGTGCAGTGAAATACGCAATGGTTGCTGACGTGAAGCGTGAAATCCAGAAAGCCTACGGTATCGAACACCCGGAAGCGGGCGTTGCCCTGCGCGGTTCTTTCCTGATCGACGCCAACGGCGTGGTTCGTCACCAGGTGGTTAACGACCTGCCACTGGGCCGTAACATCGACGAAATGCTGCGTATGGTTGACGCGTTGCAGTTCCACGAAGAGCACGGCGAAGTGTGCCCGGCACAGTGGGAAAAAGGCAAAGAAGGGATGAACGCCTCTCCAGACGGCGTGGCAAAATACCTGACTGAAAACGTCGCCAGCCTGTAATCGGCTCGAATTGAAAAAAGCTCGCTATGGCGAGCTTTTTTATTGCGCTTATCCGGCCTACGGATTTTTGTAGCCCGGATAAGGTGTTTCGCCGTCATCCGGCGTAGTGCCCGGTGGCACGCCGTTTACCGGGCCTACAAACATGTCGCGTTTACGCCGCGCCGTCCTTTTTCACCTCGCGCCAGATTCGCCACGCCATCACCAACAGTACCGCGACGCCAGCAATCAGCGCCCCCCACACCAGTAACGTTTTCCAGCGGCTTTGCTGCTCCGCAGCCGACGTTGCCGTCAGCCGCGCCTCACCGCCCAGCGTTACGCGCTGCTGCGTCATCGCCCAGGGCAGGTCGTTAACATCCTGCGTTTTGCGCAGCGACGCCGGGATCAGCATATCCAGCTCAACATCGGCTTTTTCCGCCGCCCGGTTTCCCCAGGCCAGCATATACGGGCCTTTCCCCTGCGTATTGAACACCAGTTGATAACTGTCCCGCGCGCCGCTCAGCGCAGGCAGCGTTTCCGGCAATCGGGCGTTGATGGTGGTCATACGGATAGCTTCAACCTGTTGACCTGAAAGAAAAATATCCTCCGAACGCTTCCCGTCGAGGCGGTACAGGATCGTTTTCGTCAGTGGGCGCCACGCCTCTTTTTCCCCGCCGCGCCATGCCAGCTCAACCGGTAAAACGCCCTCGTTTTCCAGCGCAATTCTGAGCGACGTCAGCGGCTGCGGCTGATTCCAGCGCCATACGGCTTCTGTTTCCGACACGTTCTTTGCGTGGGCCTCCAGCGCAATACGCTCCGACGCCGGTTCTCCGCTGTCCGCAATGGCGCTTACGCTGTTTAAGGTCAGCGGCGGACTTTGCGAATCGAGAATCACCAGCAGGTAGCGACGGCCTTCCGCAGAGAGCGTCAGGCTGGCGCTGATGGTGTCCATTTTCAGCCGATCGTTATCGCGCGTCAGATCCATCAGCGGCGCGTCTTCTTGCACAGGTTGCCAGTAACGTAAATCACGGCTGGCATAAACGGACGCCTTCCCCTGCCAGTTGCCCGCAGGCGTGTTCCAGTTCAGGCGCAGTTGCGCCAGCGAAAAGGCCGCCGTCATCTCTTCCGGCAGAGTCAGTAAATAGCTCTGCCCAACCGCGTTAACGTCATCGCTTTCCAGATGAATTTCCACGCCGGTCTTTGAACGCAAGACAAAGGATTCGCTTCCACGGCGCTCCCCTTCCCGCGGTGATACTGGCGACATATCCAGAGGAAAAAGCCGCAGCGCCACCGTCTCTGGCGTGACAGACGGCGTTTTCTGCGCCGTCAGCGCAAAGGGCACCGTATCGCCCTGGCGGTTAAAAACCCGCACATCGCGTAAATCCGGCCAGGCGCTTTGTTGGTAAAGCGCCAGCGGCAGCGAAACGCGATACCACGGCGATGAACCCGTCGCTTCCAGCATCATGCCGGTGGCGTAATCCTGCGGCGTTTCCGGGGCTTCGTCACGGCTGAACGCCGGCCACGCCGTACTCAGCAACGCGCTCCAGACTACCGCTTTCATCCATTTCATTTTTCTTCTCCTGCTTTGGGCGGTAACGGTGAGAAATACCCGACGATAAGTACCAGGATCGCCACGCCGATAAAAGCGATGGCACGCGCCAGCCCGCCGCCGCGCGCGCTATCCACCAGCATCAGCTTAACAATGACGATCCCCAAAAGCACCGCGCCGCATAACCATTCCCGCCGCGAACGGCGACGGGTCGCGAGCAACATCATAATTAACGCCGTCAGCATCCAGAACAGGGCGAAACAGGTCTGGATCAACCGCGAATGCCACAATGTCTCCATGCTCCACGCCACCTCGCCATACCACGCCAGCGCCCGCATCAGCCCTCCGTTCAACCACCAGAATGCGAGCGCCGCCAGCACCACAGGCGCCCATGCGCGATATTTCGCTAACGGCGACGGCAGAAAACGACGAGAGAAACGCGCAAGGAGGAACAATCCCAGCAAGGCGAAAGCGGCTCCCTCCTCAAGCGGATTCACCACTGGCAGATAGCGCTGTTGGAAAACCACGCCATCCTGTAAATTCGCCAGCACCAGAAGCAACAGCAGGATCGCTGCCACGGGCGCCAGCGCCAGCGCGCCGTACAACGCAGGCCAGCATTTGAACGGCCACAAATCGCGGCGCAGCGCGGCGTGTACCAGCAGTATGACGATTCCGCCCGCCGCCATCATCAACCCGCTGCGCCAGGCGTCCATTCCCCACGGCAACGACTGCACAAACCAGAACAGCTCCATCCCGAGCGCTAAAAGCACCATCCAGAACAAGGATAAATGCAGCGTCCGGGAGATGCGCGGCGGCAGATGCGCATCATCACGATAAAGCATGAGCACCGCACAAGGCAGCGCCACGCACCACGCCAGATTTTGCCAGCCTGCGGCGAAAATCTGGCGTTCTTCAATCTGGTACAGCAATGCCAGCAGCATCGCAGGCCACAGCAGCCAGGGGCTGTAACCTAACGCCTGCCAGGCGAGCCGCCCGCTCAGATAACGCCATAGCCAGGCGGACGCGGCGAGTAGCGCCAACACGCCAGACCATTCGGCAGCATAACGCGCCAGCGCCAGTTGCGAGGCCCCCGTCAGCGCGACGATCCAGAAGGCGATGCCGCCCGCCAGCAGCGCCCAACTGACCTCCTTCTTCTCGCTGCGCCACAGCCACGCGCCGCCCAGCCAGCACAAACTCAGCACGGCGAAGATCATCATCACCGTCAGCGGCGCGGCGTCATCGGCCAGCGCCCACAGCGCGCTGCCCACAGCCAGTAGCATGAGCGCAGTGCCACTATAGCTCATCCGCCGCTGCTGTTGCTGCATACCCAGCCACAATACGCCAAGCCCCTCCAGCGCCCAGGCCATTGCCGTCCAGCGCGCCGAAAGCGCCAGCGGGATGGCGAGGGTGGTAAACGCGCCGCCCAACGCGAGCGCCGCCAGCACCAGCGGCCTTCCCATCGACGGGTAGCGGCGCAGCGCCAGCCACGCCAGCGCCATATAGAAGGCGCCGTAGCCCAGCGCACTGAGCGCCGGACCATAATCCATATGTTGGGTAATGGCGTACTGCATGCCAAACCCAACCAGCGGCGGCGCAAACAACAGCACGCCATCAACAATATGTTTGCCTTTTTCCTGCGCCCGCAGCGACAGCGCCACGCTCAGCACACCGAAAATAATGATATTGGCAATCAGGAAAAGCTGGCAGTTGAGCCAGTATTCAGGCCGGTAGTCACTGACGCCCCACAGGCCGCCGACCCCGAAAGTGAATAATAACCCCAGCAGATTAAGCTCACGCCAGTGCTGCCAGACGCTTATGGCAAGAATGCCTGCCGACAGCAGGAGATAGAACGAGAACAGCGCCACATAGTTCCCGCCGCCCGTCGACAGCAGCAGCGGCGCAAGATAGCCGCCCAGGCTGGCCAGCATCGCCAGGCTAAGCGCTTTTTGCAAAATAGCCAGCCCTACGCTTGCGGCGCAAATCAGCACCAGCAGCGCAAACGCCAGCGTCATCGGCAGCATTTGCCACAGCCGGAATGCGCCAAAGACGGTCAGATAGAGCGCGCCTGTCGCGCCGCCTTGCAGGATCAGCGCATAGACCGGCTGTTTGCGTCGCAAACGCCAGCCTGTCGCGAGCAGCACTACGGCACACAGCGCCGCAGTGACAAGACGCAGTTCAAGCGGAAACAGCGCGTGTTCAACCGTATAACGCAACAGGAAGGATAAACCGAAAAAGAGGAGCAGAATGCCCAGCTTCGCCAGCGGATTTCCCTGCATAAACCAGCGCGCCAGCGAGGTGAAAACGCCGCCGAACGCGGAAGGTTTCGCCTTTTTCGCAGGCGCCGGAAGCGGTTTTGCGAGGATTTCCTGCGCAGCCCAGGGATTTTCCGGCTCAGGTATGGCCGCTTCGATGGCATCAGGCGGCGATGGCGCGACACGCTCTTTCGCAGGTAGCGAAGGTTCCGCCGTCACCTGTACCGCTGGCGCTTCTCCCGCACGCTGCTGTTCAAGTTGCTCAACCCGTCGGCGCAACACCGCCAGCTCAAAGCGAACCGCCGCGCTGCGGTTGAGCGCGACAATCGCGAGAATGGGAACCACCACCAGCGCGAAGAATAAAACAATGCAGCCAAGGATTAAAAGCTCATCCATGTTTCCACCTTCACTGTACAAGGACAGACCAGAATGACATAGATTATTACATTTTTGCCATCCCTGAAGGTGAAAATGCCGGATCGCGGCGTAAACCAGAACGCGGCTTCGGGGCGAATAGAGCCGACCATTTTTAATGCATTATTGAGGAAATGAACCATGCTAATAACGTGGTTATTTCATCTTATTTTGCATAACAGACACCCTCAAAAAAATGCCATGCTTTGGTCTAAATTATTCACTGGCATTGTTTTTCGACAGTCTGTACAACGTACTTATTTCATTTTCAGGATATTTTCAGATCATGCGAATCAATCTGGACGTTCTGCTCATTCTTGATGCTATCGACAAACACGGCTCGTTTGCCGCTGCGGCCGGGTCGCTGTTTAAAACCCCCGCGGCGCTTAGCTATATGATTCAGAAACTGGAAAACGATCTCGATATTGAGCTTCTCGATCGCTCCGGCCACCGGGCGAAATTTACCGATACCGGACGAATGATGCTGGAAAAAGGGCGTCTGCTGCTCAACGCCGCAAAAGACCTGGAGAAACAAGCCGTGCAGTTAAGCTCTGGCTGGGAAAAAGAGCTGGCAATAGCGCTGGATGATTCCTTCCCTTTCGAGACGCTGCTGCCCGTTATTGATGCGTTTTATGCGCTGAATAAGCAAACGCGCCTCAATTTTACACACCATACGCTGGCGGGATCGTGGGAAGAGCTGACGCACAACGGCGCGGACATCATTCTCGGCGCAATTAACGAGCCTCCGACCTCCGCCGCCTGGTCATATAAAATGCTCGGCACCCTGGACAACGTATTTGTGGTCGCGCCTTCGCACCCGCTGGCCGCCGCCACGGACGGTCTGACCAATGAGCAACTCTGTCTGCATCGGGCGGTGGTGATCAGCGACAGCGCCCGCTTCTGCCATCCCCTGCAATCCAATTTAATGGATGAGCAGCCGCAAATTCGCGTGGATGACTTCGACAGCAAAGTGACGCTGCTGCGCGCCGGTTTAGGGTGCGGATTCCTCCCCCGCCATATTGTCAGACCGTGGCTTGCCACCGGCGAGCTGGTGGAAAAATCCGTCATCTCTTTTCGGCAGAAAGATGTCGCCTATATGGCATGGCGCAACCACAGCGACGGTCTGGCGCAGCGCTGGTGGCGAGAAGCCCTGCTCGCCAGCCCGGAAGTCGCGCAGCTCTATCAGTGATTCACCCAGACCGTAGCGGAAATGGCGGGCAGGCTGAGAACGCCCTCAGCCAGTTGGCCTTTCCCCTCTTTGCCTCGCCATTCGCTGACGTTAAGCAACGGTGAGGCAGGCAATACGACCTCACAGGCCTCGCCCCGGTTGATCGCCACCAGTACGCGCTGCTGGTGATAGACTCGCACAAAAACCACCACATCTTCTTCGGCATAAATCACCTGGCAACCGCCGTGACGTAGCGCCTGCGTGCGCTGGCGAAGTTTCCCCAGACGCTGGTACAGCGCCAACAGCGTGGCATCCTGTTTTTCAACCTGCCACGGGAACGGCTTACGACAGAACGGATCGTTATTGCCGTCCAGCCCCACTTCATCGCCGTAATAGATGCAGGGAACGCCAGGCCAGGTAAACAGCCAGACAACCGCCAGCGGCAAACGCGCCACGTCTTTGCCCAGCAGCGATTTAAAACGGGCGGTATCGTGGCTGTCCAGTTGGTTAAACATCCGTAACTGCTGCTGATGCGACAGGCCAGCGCGGTAGTTATCCATCCAGGCGATGCAGGTTTGCGCGTCAATGTGCTGCGGATCGTAAGAGATATCGGTATTGGCGAGAAATCCCCATAGCGGGAAAGTGAAGCCGCGATAGTTCATGGCGGCGTCTTCCGCATCCGCCTGGAGCCATTGCCGCGCATCGCCAAAATGCTCGCCAACGATATAGGCGTCAGGCTGCGTCTCTTTTGCCGCCTGCGTAATGCCGGCAACGTGTTGCAGATTATTGCGCGCACCTCCGGCCTCGCCCAGCATATGCACCACATCAAGCCGCCAGCCGTCCATATGCCACGGCGCTTTCAGCCAGTGACGCACAATGCTGTCTTCACCGCGGTAGATTTCATTGACCAGGCTTTCCGACTGGAAATCCAGCTTGGGCAGACTCGGATACCCCAGCCAGTCCAGCGCCACGCCCTCCGGGGAGAAAGAGTACCAGTCACGCCAGGGCGATTCCGGGTTGTGGCATGCGCCGCCGCTTCCCCGATTGTGCCTGTCAAACCAGGCGTGCGAGTCGCCGCTATGGTTAAAGACGCCGTCCAGCACCAGGCGCATTCCCTGCTGCTGCGTATGCTGCCGCAGGCGCAGCAGCGCCCGATCGCCGCCAAACTGCGGATCAACGTGACGATAATCTTCCGTATCGTATTTATGGACGCTTGGCGCGCTAAAGACCGGGTTCAGGTACAGCGCCGTCACCCCCAGTTTTTTCAGGTACGGCAGTTTCTCGCTGATCCCGTCCAGATCGCCGCCGTAGAACGTCGATCCCCCGGCCTGCGCAGTCACCGGATCGTCCCAGTCGTGCAAGACGATATCCTGACCGGCGGCATGATGGTAATAGACATTATCCTGTTCCGCTTCGCGCGGCTGGCTGCGAGCAAAGCGATCCGGGAAGATTTGATAGAAAATCTGATCGGCGACCCATTGTGGGCCATTATCCGGCACATCGACGGCAAACTGCTCCAGCCGCGCGGGCGGGAAACGGCTAAATCCCTGCGGCGTGAACCACAGCTGGCGATCGTGCCAGAGCAGCTTAAAGCTGTAGCGACGGCGCGGCTGTCCGCTGGCGAGATCGATCGCCGCCCGCCACGCCGTGACGCCCGGTTGCGGTTGACTGCGCAGCCGATGCATCGCCAGCGAGATTTCTTCATTATCGTTCTCAGCGCGTAGCGTCACACGCTGGGGCGGGTTTTCCCCGCTCAGCCATAACGTAATGGTCAGTTGTTCTTTGTTTTGCTTAACAAATGGGGCAACCGGAAGGTGCCAGGCGTTCAACATCACGTATCCCCTTTGATGAAAATGAAGCCACCTTGCCATAGCGACATCAAGGATAACTCATCATCTTAATGTTTATTGGGGGAGGAGTCCGGGGGAGGATATTGTTTGATACTGCCGGGCGGCGGCTTCGCCTGACCCGGCCTACGGTTGCCTGTAGGCCGGATAAGCGTTAGCGCCATCCGGCGGGGAATCACCCCACTTCAGCCAGTTGGCGGTCGCGGCGGCGTTTAAACATCCAGCCGACCAGCAGCAGTGCGATCCAGGCGAAACCGACGTACAGCGAAATACGGGTATCTGGATGGTAGCCGATAAGCGCGATAATAAAGACCAGGAAGATCAGGCCCGTAACGGTTGTCGCCACGCCGCCCGGCACTTTAAATTTCAGCGCCTTCACCTCTTCCGGCGGCAGACGGCGGCGGAACGCAATCTGCGACAGCAGGATCATAATCCATACCCATACCGTGGCAAAGGTCGCCAGCGAAGCAATCACCAGGAAGACGTTTTCCGGCATGATGTAGTTCAGGTAAACCGCGAACAGCAGCGCAATGGTCATCACCATAACCGTCACCCACGGAATACCGCGACGCGACGTTTTAGCGAACACTTTCGGCGCACTGCCCTGCTCCGCCATACCGTGCAGCATACGCCCCACGCCGAACACGTCGGAGTTAATCGCCGACAGCGAAGCGGTCAGCACCACAAAATTCAGGATGCTGGCGGCAAACGTAATGCCAAGATGCTGGAAGGTCAGGACGAACGGGCTGCCGTTGGTGCCAACCTGGTTCCACGGGTAGATAGACATGATGACGAACAGCGTGCCCACGTAGAACACCAGAATACGCATCGGCACGGAATTGATGGCGCGCGGAATAGATTTCTCCGGGTCTTTCGCTTCTCCGGCGGTGATGCCGATAATTTCAATCCCGCCGTAAGCGAACATCACCATTTGCAGCGACATCACCATTCCCAGCCAGCCGTTGCTGAAGAACCCGCCGTTGCTCCACAGGTTGTGGACCCCGGTCGGCTGCCCGCCGTTGCCAATCCCCCAGATAATGATGCCGAAGCCGGCGACAATCATGATGATGATAGTGGCGACTTTAAAGAACGAGAACCAGAATTCCAGTTCGCCGAATACCTTCACGCTCATCAGGTTGATGGCGCAGATAAGTAGCACCACGCTCAGCACCCAGATCCAGTGCGGCACCGTAGGGAACCAGACCCCCATATAGATACCGAAGGCGGTCACGTCGGCAATGGCGACAATCAGAATTTCAAAACAGTAAGTCCAGCCGGTAATGTAACCCGCGAGCGGGCCGAGGTTTTCCTGCGCATAGCGCGAGAACGAGCTGGCGGCGGGGTTATGCACGGACATTTCGCCCAGCGCGCGCATAATAATGTACGCCGCGACCCCGCCGATAATGTAGGCCAGCAACACGCTTGGCCCGGCCATTTTGATGGCGTCTGCCGAGCCATAAAATAATCCGGTGCCAATTGCCGATCCCAATGCCATAAAGCGAATGTGCCGGGTGCTCAGCCCACGCTTTAGCTTGTTATTGCTTTCCATCAATTCCGAACCCATCAAAATAATAAAAAAACCACGGGGCCTGTAGCCCCGTGGTTAAAACATACTGTCAGTGATCTTAGTGAGCGCTGGAGGTCACTTGTCGACCTGCGGCGCGATCCCAGATAATTGCCAGAACAACCATCACCACTGTTGGCATCAACCACGCCAGCCCCTGTTCCGCCAGCGGTAAACGCTGGGTCCAGGCCGGTAAGATGTCACCAATCGCAGAGGCTTTAATCCCGTCAAGGATACCAAAAACCAAGCTGATAAACATCGCCGGAGCAATGACGCGGGAAGAATTATGCCACCATGAGCGGGTAAAGCTTAATACAACCAGTGCGATACACGGCGGATAGATGGCTGTCAGCACCGGAATAGAAATCTGAATCAGATGGCTCAGACCCAGATTCGATACCACCATTGAGAAGCCGCCCAGAATAAACACCAGCGTGCGATAAGAGAGTGGGACGTACTGCGCAAAGAACTCCGCACATGCGCAGGTCAGGCCAACCGCCGTCACCAGACAGGCGATGAAAATCAGCGCCGCCAGCAGCAGGCTACCCGCGCCGCCGAAGGTATGCTGAACGTAAGCGTGCAGGATTGCCGCGCCGTTAGCAGACTGATCGACCAGCGTCGCGCTATCCGATCCCAGACGGAACAGCGCAAGGTACAGCAGCGTCAAACCCACACCCGCCATCAGGCCCGCCCAGACGGTATAACGGGTCAGCAGACGCGCTTCTTTAACGCCGCGCGAGCGCGCCGCATTGACGATAACGATACCAAACACCATTGCGCCCAGCGTATCCATCGTCAGATAGCCATTCACAAAGCCATTAGAGAACGCCGCGTTCTGGTAGGCGTCCATCGCGTCGCTAATCGGGCCGGCAGGCCAGATGATTGCCGCAACGGAGAGAATAATCAGCGCGATGATTTTCAGCGGCGCCAGGAAGTTACCCACCGTGTCCAGCAGCTTGCCCGGATAGAGCGATACCAGAATCACAATGGCGAAATACACCAGGCTGTAGATAAACAGCGGCAGTGCGGAATCGCCGGTCAGCGGCGCAATCCCGACTTCAAAGGAGACGGTCGCCGTACGCGGCGTTGCGAATAACGGCCCCACCGCCAGATAACAGACGGTCGCCAGCAGAACGCCAGCCACTTTACCAATCGGGGTGCTCAGGCTATCAACGCCGCCGCCGACTTTCGCCAGCGCCACAACGGTAAGTACCGGAAGACCAACGGCAGTAATCAGAAAGCCGAACGCCGCAGTCCAGACGTGTTCGCCTGCCTGCAAACCGACCATCGGCGGAAAGATAATATTGCCTGCGCCAACGAACAGCGCAAATGTCATAAAGCCCAGAGCGATAATATCGCGCGATTTTAACTGATGGGTCATAAAGTTTTACTGCCTGTGGATGTGGTGTTGAAAACGTTAAATTTTCTGCCCTTCCCTGCGGGACGATACAGCGGCATTTTTAAGCAATTCCAGCGGGATATGCTCCTGGGCTGGCGCGGCGAAGAATAGTTTTTCGATTTACCGCGTAAATGCAGTCGGTATGACAGCATCTGGAGCGCAATTTAAACGCTTATAACGTTTTAAAGCAAGGTGAGATCCAAAAACCAGAAGAATATAGCGATATGAAATTAGCAACCAGTACAAAACGCTATCCATAAGAAAAAGTCATGGCTAATCATGCGAACAAAAAAGCATCAGACGTTGAAAAATTCAGCAGAGTCTTCTTTACTGCAAAGAAAATAAGCCAGCATCCGCTGGCTTATGGAAAGCTAACCTTACGAACCACAATTAAGCGCAATTTTTGGCAATTAATCGTTCCGGCAGCACAAAGCTGAAGCGCGTCCCTTTACCCGGCGAACTGTCGATAATCAATCGACTCTCGTGATGATTCAGCGCATGTTTCACAATCGCCAGACCTAATCCGCTTCCCCCGGTTTGCCGCGACCGCGCTTTGTCCACACGGTAGAAACGCTCCGTCAGACGCGGAATATGCTCAGGCGCAATCCCCGGCCCGTTATCTTCCACGCTGAACTCCGCACCGTGGGTCACATGCTGCCAGCGCACGGTAATATGCGTTCCCGCAGGCGTATGATTTACCGCGTTATAGACCAGGTTCGAAATCGCGCTGCGCAACTGTTCTTCGTTGCCCAATACGCTCAGCCGGGCATCCACTTCAAACGTAAAGGTGTGTTTCTGCTGGCTGAGCGCCTGCGCCTCACGCTCAACAACACGCAGCATCATCGGCACGTCCACCCTTTCGTTCAACAGCAGCGCGGGCGCCGCCTCAATTTTCGACAGCGTCAGCAGTTGTTTCACCAGCCCTTCCATCCGGTGCGTTTGCTCACGCATCGTATGCAGCGCCTTCTCCCGCGTCGCGCCTTCCAGAGGCTGCTCCTGCATCATCTCCAGATAGCCCTGCAAGACGGTGAGCGGCGTGCGTAGTTCATGGCTGACGTTCGCGAAGAAATTGCGCCGCGCGCCCTCAAGCTGGTGCATCTGCGTCACGTCGCGTGCGACCATCAATAGTTGCTGATCGGTATAAGGCATCACGCGGATCTCCAGATGCCGCCCGGTGTTGAGCACCAGATTGAGCGGCCGGATAAAATCGCGTGTTTTGAGATACTGCGTAAATTCCGGGTAGCGCAGCAGGTTCAGAATGTTTTGCCCGTTGTCGTCCGGCCAGCGCAGCCCAAGCACCTGTTGCGCCAGTCCGTTACACCAGAAAATCCCGCCGTCTTCGGTTGTCAGCACCACCGCGTCGGGGAGGGATTCCGCCCCGCTGCGAAAGCGTTTAATCAGGTTTCCCAGTTCGCGACGCCGCTTTTTATTACGCAACTGCATCTGGTGCAGACCGTACAGCAGCGGCTCCCAGCTCCCGCGTCCCGGCGGCGGCGTCATACTCATATCGACCCACAGCCACCAGGAGAGGCGCAATAAATTCCAGAAATGCCAGATCAGCAATCCCGTTACCGACGCCAGTAAAAACCAGGGCAGATAACCAAAAAAAGCACTGAGGATAAAAGCGGGGATGCAGCAGAGGATCAGCTCCAGCACCAGCCTTTTCCATGACAGCCGTTCCAGCACGCGTCACACTCCCTTCAGAATAGTAAACCCGCCCGCCACACCGAGATGCCGGTCTGGCGGCAAGGTATTAAAAACGGGTCGAAAAGCGATACCCGGTTCCGCGTACCGTTTGCACCATACGATCGTGACCGCTGTGCTCCAGCGCTTTACGCAAACGACGAATATGCACATCGACCGTACGGTCTTCAACATACACATTCGTTCCCCAGACATGGTTGAGGAGTTGCTCGCGACTGTAGACGCGCTCAGGGTGCGTCATAAAGAAGTGTAACAATTTAAATTCGGTCGGCCCCATATCGAGCGGATTTTCCCCGGTCATCACGCGGTGCGAGGTTGGATCGAGACTAAGCCCCTGCATCTCAATCACCTCTTCTACCGCCATCGGCGAAATGCGGCGCATCACAGCTTTGATACGCGCCACCAGCTCTTTAGGGGAAAACGGCTTGGTGACATAGTCATCCGCCCCGGTTTCCAGCCCGCGCACGCGGTCTTCCTCTTCGCCTCTTGCCGTCAGCATAACCACAGGGATATCCCGGGTCATCGCTTCACGCTTGAGGTGTTTAATAAACTGAAGGCCCGACCCGCCGGGCAACATCCAGTCAAGGAGGATTAAATCCGGCCAGGGTTCATTCAGTTGGTTCACAGCACTGTCATAATCTTCGGCTTCTACTGGCTGAAAGCCATTTTGCTCGAGCACGAAGCAGACCATTTCACGAATTGGAGCTTCATCTTCTACGACCAGAATACGTCTCGCCATGATTTGCCCTGTTTAAATAAGTCGTTGTCATCAATGCGGCGCCATTATGCGTCAGATTTATGACAGATTTATGAAAAAGATAGTCGACATTCGGCTCAGGTTATTGATTTATGACAGTCACGAAACAAGATATTACCGTTCCCGACGGGTTATAATCCTGCCCACGCTTTTTCGTCATGGAACCGTTATGCGCATCCTTCACACCTCTGACTGGCATCTGGGACAAAACTTCTACAGCAAAAGCCGCGCCGCCGAGCACCAGGCGTTTCTCGACTGGCTGCTGGAAACCGCGCAATCTCACCAGGTGGATGCGATTATTGTCGCGGGTGACATTTTTGATACAGGATCGCCGCCAAGCTATGCCCGCGAGTTGTACAACCGGTTTGTTGTCAATTTACAGCAAACCGGCTGTCATCTGGTGGTGCTGGCCGGAAACCATGACTCCGTCGCCACGCTCAACGAATCCCGCGATATTCTGGCGTTTCTCAACACCACCGTGGTCGCCAGCGCAGGCCACGCGCCGCAGTACCTTTACCGTCGCGACGGCACGCCGGGCGCCGTGCTTTGCCCGATTCCGTTTTTACGCCCGCGCGACATCATCACCAGCCAGGCGGGGCTTTCGGGCAATGAAAAACAGCAGCATCTGCTCGGGGCGATCACTGATTATTACCAACAACAGTATCAGGAAGCCTGTAAGCTGCGCGGCGACGGCGATCAAACTCTGCCGGTTATCGCCACCGGGCACCTGACCACCGTTGGCGCCAGTAAAAGTGACGCGGTACGTGACATCTATATCGGCACGCTGGATGCCTTCCCGGCGCAAAACTTCCCTCCTGCCGATTATATCGCGCTGGGACACATTCACCGGGCGCAGATCATTGGCGGCACGGAACACATCCGCTACTGCGGCTCTCCGATCGCGCTGAGCTTTGATGAGTGCGGCAAAAGCAAATGCGTCCATCTGGTCAGTTTTGCAAACGGCAAATTACATCAAGTAGAGAACCTCACCGTTCCCGTCACTCAACCGCTGGCGGTGCTGAAAGGCGATCTGGCCTCCATCACCGAACAACTTGAGCAATGGCGAGATGCTCACCAGGAGCCTCCCGTCTGGCTGGATATTGAAATCACCACCGACGAATACCTTCACGATATGCAGCGCAAAATTCAGGCATTAACGGAGTCGCTGCCCGTTGAGGTTTTGCTGGTGCGCCGCAGTCGGGAAAATCGCGAACGCATTATGGCTAACGAACGACGTGAAACCCTGAGCGAACTGCGCGTGGAAGACGTTTTTACCCGCCGTCTGGCGCTGGAAGAGCTGGATGAGCCCCAGCGTGAACGTCTGACGCAGCTTTTTACCACCACCCTACATTCTCTGGCCGGGGAGCATGACGCATGAAGATTCTCAGCCTGCGCCTGAAAAACCTCAACTCCCTGAAGGGAGAATGGAAAGTCGATTTCACAGCAGAACCTTTTGCCAGCAACGGGCTGTTTGCCATCACCGGGCCGACCGGCGCGGGGAAAACCACGCTGCTCGACGCCATCTGTCTTGCGCTCTATCACGAGACGCCGCGCCTGAGCACCGTTTCGCAATCGCAAAACGATCTGATGACCCGCGATACGGCCGAATGCCTCGCCGAAGTGGAGTTCGAGGTTAAAGGCGAGTCTTACCGCGCTTTCTGGAGCCAGAACCGCGCCCGCAATCAGTCGGACGGAAACCTGCAAGTGCCGCGCGTGGAGCTGGCGCGCTGCGCCGACGGAAAAATCCTCGCCGATAAGGTCAAAGATAAGCTGGAGATGACGGCATCGCTTACCGGGCTGGATTACGGACGCTTTACCCGCTCCATGCTGCTGTCGCAGGGGCAGTTCGCTGCGTTTCTCAATGCGAAGCCAAAAGAGCGCGCCGAGCTTCTGGAAGAACTGACCGGAACCGAAATCTACGGGCAGATCTCCGCACTGGTGTTTGAAAAGCACAAGACCGCCCGCACCGACCTGGAAAAGCTTCAGGCGCAGGCCAGCGGCGTCTCGCTGTTAGCGCCGGAGCAGCAGCATTCCCTCAATGAAAGTTTGCAGGCGCTCACTGACGAAGAAAAACAGCTGCTCGCCCGCCAGCAGCTTCACCAGCAACATCTGCACTGGATGACCCGTCAGAATGAGTTGCAGGCTGAAATGAATCGCCGCCAGCAGGCGCTGCGGGTTGCCCAGGAAGAACAGGAAAACGCGCAGCCGCAGCTGGCCGCGCTGAAGCTGGCGCATCCTGCCCGGCAGTTACGCCCACACTGGGAACGCATTGAGGAACAAACCGCTGCCGCCGGGCGCACACGTCAGCAAATTCAGGAAGTAAATACTCGCTTACAAAGCGTATTACACCTGCGCAGCCGCATTCGACACAGCGCTCAACAACAATCCGCCGAACTGCGCGCCACCATGCAGACGCTGACCGGGTGGCTCACCGAACATGAACGCTTCCGCTTGTGGAGCAGTGAACTGGCAGGCTGGCGTGCGCTGTTTGCTCAACAGTCCAGCGATAAAGCGCAGTTGCTTAAATGGCAGCAGCAGTGTGCAAGCGATATCCGCAAGCGTGACGCGCTTCCACCGAATCCTCTGACGCTTACGCCAGAAGAGGCCACGGCAGCGCTGGCGCAGCATACGCAACAGCAGCCGCTGCGTCAGCGTCTCGCCAGCCTGCATGGGCAGATAGCGCCTAAGCAAAAACGACGGGAACAACTGCAAACCGCGATCCAGAATAGTCAGCAGGAGTTGGCCCGACGCAATGCGGCGCTGGAGGATAAGCGACAGAAATATAAAGAAAAAAATCAGCAGTTCATGGATGTGAAAACGATTTGCGAGCAGGAGGCGCGCATCAAAGATCTGGAAAGCCAGCGAGCGCTGCTGCAATCCGGCCAGCCATGCCCGCTCTGCGGCTCGACCTCGCATCCGGCGATTGCATCCTATCAGGCACTCGAACCCGGCGTGAATCAGGCGCGGCGCGATGCACTGGAAAAAGAGGTCAAGACGCTGGCGGAAGAAGGCGCCGCCTTACGCGGGCAACTGGAAACATTAACGCAGCAGCTACACCGCGACGAAAGCGAAGCGCAGGCACTGGTAAAAGAGGAGCAAGCGCTCACTCAAGAATGGCAGACGCTGTGTGACGCGCTGAAAATTACGCTGCACCCTCAGGACGATATTTCACCGTGGCTTACCGCCCGGCAGGACTATGAACAACAGCTGTATCAGCTCAGCCAGCGCCATATGTTGCAGGCGCAGATCGCCGCCCATACCGGGCAGGTTACGCAGTTTCAGCAGCAAATCGACCAGCGTCAAACTACGCTGCTGTCTGAACTGCGCCGCTACGGGTTATCTCTGCCCGCCGACGGAGAAGAAGCGTCGTGGTTAAACGCCCGCGCGGATGACGCGCAAACATGGCAACAGCGCCAGACGGAACTGGGCGAGCTACAAACGCGCATCGCGCAGTTGGTTCCCCTGCTGGAAACACTACCGGAAACAGATATTCTCCCGGAGAGCGACGAGCGCGTGGCGCTGGATAACTGGCGGCAGGTACATGATGATTGCGTTTCGCTACAGAGCCAGTGGCAGACCTTGCAGCAGCAGGAAGCGCAGGAAATGCAGCGGATAGCACAGGCGCAGGCGCACTTTGACGCCGCGCTCAAGGCCAGCGTATTTGACGATCGCGCCGCCTTCCTTGCCGCGCTGCTGGATGATGAGGCCATCGCCCGCCTCGAACAACATCGCCAGGCGCTGGAAAACCAGTTACAGCAGGCGCAGGCCTTAGCCGCTCAGGCGAGCCAGGCGCTGGCAGAACATCAACAACATCCGCCCGAGGGGCTGGATCTCACGCTCACGCCTGAACACATTCAGCAGGCCGTGACGCAATTAACCGGACAACTGCGGGACAATACGACGCGTCAGGGGGAGATCCGCCAGCAGCTCAAACAGGATGCGGGTAACCGCCAACAGCAGCAGTCTCTGATGCTGGAGATTGAAAACGCCTCGCAGCAGGTGGAGGACTGGGGTTATCTGAACGCGTTAATCGGCTCTAAAGAGGGCGATAAATTCCGCAAATTTGCTCAGGGACTGACGCTGGATAACCTGGTCTGGCTGGCGAACAATCAGCTGACTCGCCTGCATGGTCGTTACCTGCTCCAGCGCAAGGCCAGCGAAGCGCTGGAACTGGAGGTGGTCGATACCTGGCAAGCGGATGCCGTTCGCGATACCCGCACGCTGTCCGGCGGCGAAAGTTTCCTGGTCAGTCTGGCACTGGCGTTGGCGTTGTCCGATCTGGTCAGCCACAAAACGCGCATCGACTCCCTGTTCCTTGATGAAGGGTTCGGCACGCTGGACAGCGAGACGCTGGATACCGCGCTGGATGCCCTGGACGCGCTGAATGCCACCGGTAAGACAATTGGCGTAATAAGCCATGTGGAAGCGATGAAAGAACGCATTCCTGTGCAAATTAAGGTGAAGAAAATCAACGGGCTGGGTTACAGCAAACTGGATAAGATGTTTGCTGTGGAATGACGGTTGTTTTGCCGGATGGCGGCGTAAACGCCTTATCCGGCCTACAGAGAGCATGCTGTAGGCCCGGTAAGCGTAGCGCCACCGGGCATTATGCCTTATCCGGCAAAAAACGATTACTCCTGCGGCCACAACCATGCCGCGCCGCGAACGCCGCTGGAATCGCCATGTAACGCCTTACGAACCGGCGTTTCGCATTCGCCGCCAAAAACAAACGGTTTAATCAACGATGGCACGGTGTTGTACAACCGATCGACATTGCTCATCCCGCCGCCTAACACGATAACGTCCGGGTCGAGGATGTTGACCACATGGGCTAACGATTTCGCCAGGCGCAGTTCATAACGGCTAAGCGCCCGTTCCGCCAGCGCGTCCTGCTCGTTAACCAGACGGATAATGTCATTCCCTTTCAGCGGATGACCACTCAGACGATGGTAATCCGTGGCAAACCCGGTTCCTGAGATAAAGGTTTCAATGCAGCCTTGTTTGCCACAGTAGCAGGGCACTTCTTCACGGTAGCGCAGTTCATCTTCATCCATCCACGGCAAGGGATTGTGTCCCCACTCGCCTGCCGTACCGTTGCCGCCGGTATGCGCCCGACCGTTCAGCGCCACGCCAGCCCCGCACCCGGTGCCGATGATCACCGCAAAAACGGTCTGCGCTCCGGCCGCCGCGCCATCCACCGCTTCGGACACCGCCAGACAGTTAGCGTCGTTCGCCAGGCGCACTTCCCGCTGCAAACGCGCACTCAAATCTTTATCGAACGGCTGACCGTTAAGCCAGGTTGAGTTGGCGTTCTTTACCACGCCGGTATAGGGCGAGATCGAACCGGGAATACCCATCCCTACCGTACCCGTCTGGCCCGTCGCCTTTTCCGCCATCTCGACCAGCGAAGCGATGGTCTCTATCGTTTGTCGATAATCATCCCGCGGCGTAGGCAGACGATGGCGAAACAGCTGTTCCCCCGCATCGCCGAGCGCAATTACTTCCGTTTTCGTGCCGCCTAAATCGATACCTATACGCACACATCGCTCCTCATTTTTAGGGAATATCAACAGAGTAGAGGCGGGTGTTCTGGTTGGCAATGCAAGCCCGCCGACAATTCGTTATTATACCCGCTGGATTTAACGACAAGGCCGTGGAAATTATCATGCTGTGGTTCAAAAATTTAATGGTTTACCGTCTTAGCCGCGATATTTCGTTGCGCGCCGAGGAGATGGAAAAACAGCTAGCCTCGATGACGTTTACCCCTTGCGGCAGCCAGGATATGGCAAAAATGGGCTGGGTTCCGCCAATGGGATCGCACAGCGATGCGTTAACGCATACCGCCAATGGCCAAATTATTATCTGCGCGCGCAAAGAAGAGAAGATTCTGCCGTCGCCGGTGATCAAGCAAGCGCTGGAAGCGAAAATCGCCAAACTGGAAGCTGATCAGGGGCGCAAGCTGAAAAAAACGGAAAAAGACTCGCTGAAAGATGAAGTGCTGCACTCACTGTTGCCGCGCGCCTTTAGCCGTTTTAGTCAGACAATGATGTGGATCGACACCGTTAACGGTCTGATCATGGTCGATTGCGCAAGCGCTAAAAAAGCGGAAGATACGCTGGCGTTGCTGCGTAAAAGCCTCGGCTCGCTGCCGGTGGTTCCGCTGGCGCTGGAAAATCCTATCGAGCTGACGCTCACCGAATGGGTGCGTTCCGGTACGGTGGCGCAGGGATTCCAGTTGCTGGACGAAGCAGAGCTGAAAGCAATGCTGGAAGACGGCGGCGTGATCCGCGCGAAGAAACAGGATCTGGTCAGCGACGAGATCGCCGTGCACATTGAAGCGGGTAAAGTGGTCACGAAACTGGCGCTCGACTGGCAGCAGCACATTCAGTTTTTGATCTGCGATGACGGTTCGATCAAACGCCTGAAGTTCAGCGATGAACTGCGCGATCAAAACGAAGATATCGATCGCGAAGACTACGCTCAGCGTTTTGATGCCGATTTCATTCTGATGACGGGTGAGTTGGCGGCGTTAATTCAAAGCCTGGTTGAAGGTCTGGGCGGCGAAGCGCAACGCTAAGTGAATATTCCCTCTCCGCCGGGAGAGGGAAGCGCCATTATAAATAGCGGCAAAGATAGGACGTCGGTTCAGCCACCTGCAAATGGAACTCACTTTGGCCAGGGACGTTAAACACCTCGCCCGCTGCGTAGACTTTCCACTCGGTTTCCCCCGGAAGCAGTACGTTCAACGCGCCACTGACCACCGTCATCTCCTCCGGCGCAGCAGTGCTAAAGGCATATTCGCCTTCCGCCATCACGCCGACACTGGCGCGACCAGTACTGCTGCTGGTAAAGCCGATCGATTTCACTTTGCCGGAAAAGTATTCGTTACTTTGTAGCATAAACTGGCCCTTTCTCATGGTTACGTTAAGCACCAATATAGGGTCGCGACCTTCTGCCTGTCACGCAAAATTAACCGAGTAATTCCGAAGCCAGCCGTGCAATCAATACATTAGAGAGCAAGACCGGAACATCCAGCGCTCTTTGCAATAAATCACGATGACGCTGATTAAATCCAATGGAATCCAGCATGATCACATCCGCGCCCTGTTCCAGCAAATCTTTACCGGCATCAATCAGTTGTTGTTCCGATCCCTGAACGGGATTCGCCAAAGAAAAGACCGGAGGACGTTGTAAGACCTGCCATTTTCTCGCCTGTACATCCAGTAACTCTTCAACCGGCACAATCACGCCCACCTGGTGGCCATCAACAATCGACGCCACTAACGGCGGGATAATACGCAACGGCTCCAGCAGGATCGTGTTACGCGCGGTCATACTGTTAATCGCGGCGGTATTCATCAATAAAATGACATCGTAGCCCTGGTTATCCAGCACTTCGATAATACTTTGCAGGTCGCGCTCCACTTTCTGGCGCGAAACATGGACGATTTGGTTATCACTGAGCAACGTTAATAGCGGATCGTCTCCGGCCTCAACGGCGTACTCCGCCAACACCTCTTCACGGCTGATCTCACCCAACAGACTATGATGGGTAATATGTTGCTCATCGATATACTCCGTCAGAAGCGGCAGCACTTCGCTCATTGGCACAACGCCGATCGTGAGGATAGCCAACGACGCACTCATTTTCTGTTCCACCTTCTTTTTACTTCGTCGTTAATTCCCGGGTAAATGCCTGGACACTTACCTGCCCTGCGCTACAAATGCAGAAAAGCGTAGCAGGAGATCGGCAATGCATTGTGTAAAGATTCCAAATCACTCCAGTAGTATATTGTTATCGTTTAATTTTCAGTTTTAGCAGAATGCGGCAATGAGTGAAAAGTGTGATGCAAGTACGTTGTGACGTGACTCAGTCGCCTTGCCGGGCGTTCCACACTTCAGGATTTATCAGCTTTTATCGGGATCTTCATAGCGCGTTTTGGCATCCATCGCTTCCTGCGCGGAAGGATGCTCGCTGATCAGTGCGTTAGGTTCGGGATAGTCGGCGCGGAGCTGATACCAGGTCACCGTCTGACCTGGCGTTCCTTTCTCAACGGTGACGATATACGCTTCCCGGGGATAAGGCGGTTTTGTTGGCATAGTTCTTCCTTTTTACTGGATGAACTTTAATTATAGACGCCGCCCTGCAATCGTTGCGCCGCCTGCGACAACGCCGCAAGAATTTCAGAAACAACCTGGTCAGGGGCATGGCTCGCATCGATGATGTAATGCGCGGCTTCACGATACAGCGCGTCGCGCTGTTCGAGCACTTCCTGCACCTCTTCACTTAAGGGCTTGCCGGTTAGCGTCGGGCGCAGTCCCTCTTCTGGCGCAGCCTCCAGCCGGTTCACCAGCGTGGACACTGGCGCGCTTAAATAAATCACAATGCCATTTTCGCGCATATAGCGACGATTGTATTCGGTGAGGATGCTCCCTCCCCCCGTCGCAACCACCGTTGACGGCGCGGTAACTGCCTTCAGCGCTGCTGTTTCTCTGGCGCGAAAGCTGTCCCACCCTTCCCGGTCAACAATCTCCGCAACCGTCATCTGGACGTGCGATTGCAACCACCGATCGGTATCGACAAACTGGAAATCCACTGCCTGCGCAAGCGCCATACCGGTTGTTGTTTTACCACAGCCGCGAGGGCCAACAAGAAAGAGAGGTTGCGTCATAGCGGGCTTTCCCCAGAGAGCCGCAAAGGTGCGGGATCTGATGTCATCAAAGTAATAATCATACCACCAAACTAGTACATCGTTAAATGTAAATAAATCATTCCACAAAAACCGTGAAAGATTGTACGCGCTTACTATAACAAGAAATCATCAGCAGCAAAGTGTAAAAATAACATTACATTTAGCGCGTTCTGCGCTGGACTTCCAGCCACCACTTATCCAGCTCGGCGGCGAAATGCTGGCGATCGCGCGGAGAAAGGCTGTCCGGCCCGCCCGTCTGAATCCCGCTGGCGCGCAGGGTATCCATAAAATCACGCATTGTCAGGCGTTCGCGGATCGTTGACTCCGTATAGCGTTCACCGCGTGGATTCAGCGCCGCCGCCCCTTTTTCCAGCACTTCAGAGGCCAGCGGGATATCCGCCGTAATGACCAAATCTCCGGCTTCGCACTGACGCACAATCTCGTTGTCAGCGACATCAAATCCGGCGGGTACGCGCAGTGTGCGGATAAAACGCGAAGGCGGTACGCGTAAATTCTGGTTTGCCACCAGAATAAGCGGCATCTGCATACGTTCAGACGCACGGTACAGAATCTCTTTAATCACATTCGGACACGCATCCGCATCCACCCATATTGTCATAACCGCTCCAGGCTCATGTGCAATCGTCTATTGTCTCGTGCTTTTGTCTTCCGTCAAAGTGCTGTTTCTCCTTCATGAGACTTTCAATCCACGTTAAGCTAATAACCCCAACTAAAAATACGCATAGGGAGTGACGAAATGGAGAAGAAAATCGGTTTTATCGGTTGCGGTAATATGGGAAAAGCCATTCTGGGCGGCCTGATTGCCAGCGGTCAGGTTCTCCCCGGGCAAATCTGGGTCTATACCCCGTCCCCGGATAACGTCGCCGCGCTGCACGATCGGTACGGCATCAATGCGGCGCAGAGTGCGCAGGACGTCGCGCAGGTTGCGGATATCGTTTTCGGCGCCGTGAAGCCGGGCATCATGATTAAAGTGCTGAGCGAAATCAGCTCCAGCCTGAACAAGGACTCATTAGTCGTCTCTATCGCTGCGGGGGTCACGCTCGATCAGCTGGCGCGCGCGCTGGGGCACGATCGCAAAATTGTTCGCGCGATGCCAAACACGCCGTCTTTAGTCAACGCGGGCATGACCTCCATAACGCCAAATGCGCTGGTCACGCCGGAAGATACCGCTGACGTGCTGAACATTTTCCGCTGCTTTGGCGAAGCGGAAGTGATTGCCGAGTCGATGATCCACCCCGTCGTTGGGGTCAGCGGTTCCGCTCCGGCTTATGTCTTCATGTTTATTGAGGCGATGGCCGATGCTGCGGTGCTGGGCGGAATGCCTCGCGCGCAGGCCTATCAATTCGCCGCGCAGGCCGTAATGGGCTCAGCCAAAATGGTGCTCGAAACGGGTAAACATCCGGGTGAACTGAAAGATATGGTGTGCTCGCCTGGCGGGACGACCATTGAAGCCGTTCGCGTGCTGGAGGAGCGAGGGTTCCGGGCGTCGATTATCGAAGCGATGGCGAAGTGTATGGAAAAATCAGAGAAACTCAGTAAATCCTGAGCCAGTTGCCGGACGTCAGGCCGCCACTTCGGTACGGTTACGTCCGGCGTTCTTTGCTTTATAAAGCGCCATATCCGCCGATTTCAGCCATTCCCGGTAGTGTCCGATTTGCGTGGTCAATGGCGCAACGCCCACGCTGATGCGCAAAATAACCTGTGGCGCGCACGGCAGGCGTAACGCGTTTAATCGCTCATGAACCCGCGACATCGCGGCAATCGCGTTATCCGCTGGCGTACCGCACATGATCACCGCAAACTCGTCGCCGCCAAAACGTCCTATCACATCGCTGCCGCGCAGCGTCATCTGCAACTGGCGCGTCAGGGCAATAATCGCCTCATCTCCGACATCGTGCCCCCAGGTATCGTTAATGCTCTTAAAGTGATCGATATCGATGATGAGCAACGTGGCGTCCCGGTGGTAGCGGCGACAGTTATCAAATTCATTACGCAACAATATTTCCCAGTGACGCCGGTTATAGACGCCGGTCATGCCATCCCGCATGCTCATCACCTGTAGCCTGCGTTTATGTTCCGCCAGTTTGGTCGCCGTCTGGTAACTCACCCAGGCAAACAGTAAGGGATAAATCACAATCACCGGCAGGGAGAACCACCACTCCAGCGGCGCGCTGCGAAAAGCCACGGTAATTCCGGTCAGCTGTAACGTCACCAGACATGACACAACCATTAACACCATACCGGCAATAAAGAGCCGCAGCCCTCCCGCGCCCATCAAATTCATACACATCATCATCAGCAGAGCCGTGGAGGGCAGCACGTTGACGCCCATCACCCCAACCCAGACGCCAGCAAGAATGGCGTCCGCCTTTAAGTTGTATATTTCCCGGCTTAAAGGATCGATGGCTTTACTCGCCAGTTGCCACGCCAGGTGCGGCCAGACGAAAGACCAGCCGACCAGAAACAACCACCATCCTCCCGCAATCGGTTGTGAAGCCAGTACGGCGGCGATCGGGAGAAACATCCATCCCAGTCCTACCGCACGCGGCAGTCTCACCCGCCTGGCGAATCGCAGCCCGGAGCGTTGATGGTCATTTTGAGGAGAGTGAGGTGGCTCACTCTGTGCGACCGCTTTTTTGTAAAAGTTTTCATCATTCATTATTTTTTGGGAACATTCTGAAACAATTTTCCCAAATTATAGAGAGGGGGATTGTGAAGGAAGTATGAAATTTCGGGTGAGTGATTTTCTCAGCTCACCCGTTAGCACTATGCGGATTTTTTCAGACAGGCACTCATAAACTTGCTGCGATCGTCGCCTTTCAGCGACTGGTCCGTCGCCTGCTGGTTGCACTCACGCATTCTCTGTTGCTGCGGCGTCAGGCTTTTCTCACCAGGGGCAGATTTACTGTTTTTCAGGCAATCGCTCATGTAGGTCTTACGCGCATCCCCTTTTAACGCCTGCGCCGTCGCCTGCTGATTGCAGCTCGTCATACGTTGTTGTTGCGGGGTTAATGTCTTCTCGGCAGCGCCGACGGCGGTTAAAAAAACCAGCCCAAACAGCAGGGTAACCAGTAATGTTATTTTCATAGCACCATCCTTCTGTGAGTATTGACACTACACGTCATCCTTCTGGTTACGTGCGCCGTAACCGAAGGAGGCTAACTCTAAGTCTGGCTGCTGACGACGAAAATACCACCTGACGGCAAAAGTATTGCCGTCAGGAGTCCGTTTACTTCAGTCCCAACGCCGCTTTCATGGTGTAAAACAGATCGGTCTGGTCCGTTAATCCGACGACATTCGCCGCATGCGGGCCGTATGCGGCAATGCGCAACTGGCTGCCGGTATGTTCCTGCGACTCCTCTTCCGAGTTGCCGTAGCTGATGACCATCACCGCGCCATCTTTGGTATTTAACGCCTGCGTCAGTCCCGGCGCTTTGCTTTCCGGCGCGATAATCTGGCTGGAATGCGCATGATCGGCAGTCACCACAACCAGGGTATTGCCCTCTTTTTTAGCGAATGCGAGCGCACGCTGTACGGCTTCGTCCAGATCGACCGTTTCGCCAATCTGCCCGCATGGGTTGGCGGCGTGATCCTGTTTATCGATGGATGCGCCTTCAACCTGCAAGAAGAAGCCTTTTTCATTCTTACTCAACAGCTCAATCGCTTTGTCCGTCATTTGCGCCAGCGTAGGCACGGTATCATCGCGCTGCGGGTTTGCCTTGCAGGTCACCGCAGGTTGTTCAAGGTTGCCGTGATAAGAGGCTTTCGGGCCTTCCCAGCGAACCGGCATGTTGCCGTCGGAGAACAAGCCCAGCAGCGGCTTATCCTGATTTGCCGCCGTTACCGCCTTCAGCGAGGCGGCATCGTTCACCAGCTGATATCCCCGCGCCAGCGCCTGCTCACGCAGCGTTTTCCCCTGCCATTCGCCTGCTGTCGCCATTTCAGCAAAGGTGGCCGCGCCGCCGCCAAGCGTAACGTCCGCCCGCGCATTCAGCAGTTGCTCGGTGATCGACCCTTTTCCACCCTTCTCCAGCGCGTTTGTCGGACAAAGAGTGCTGGTAAGGCTGGGGCCGTAGCATTTGCGTGAGGTTACATGGGAGACTAACGCAGCGGGTGTCGCATCCTGTAATTCTGCGGTCGAGACGTTGCCCGTCGCCAGACCTGCCGCTTTGGCCATCTCCAGGATCGTGGTGTGATCTTTTTCGTGGATATCGACGCCTAACGCGCCGTTATAGGTTTTTACTCCCGTCGACCACGCCGTTGCCGACGCGGCGGAATCTGTGACGTAATCCGGTTTGCCCGTTTCTTTATCCAGCGCGTAATGGGTGTATTGCCCGGTCAACGGTAAAGCATCAATTCCTTTAAAAAAGCCGCCGGCCCCTTGCGCATAATTTCGCGCCGCAGTGATTTCAGAATCACCCATACCGTCGCCAATCAGCAGGATAATATTTTTGGCCGGTTTATCGCTCAACGAATCTCGCAGCGCCGCCGTTTGATCGCCCGCTAATCGGCGCGCCCCGCCCGGCGTGGTAATATCTCCCTGTGCGGCACGATTATCCAGCACCGTCATCGCGGACGTCCTGGCATGCGTAATGGGGGTAAACAGCAGAGGTAACAGGGCAATAGCAATAGCGCTTTGTTTCACTTTATTTTCTCCATGTGCCTACCCTAAATAATTCGGGTTACAGAAAGCCAATACATATGCAACCTGAAGTACAACGGGTATAAATACAGTAAAATAAAAACAAAGCGACTATAGGTAACTGACGTGACAAGGTTATGACAGTGTTTACTCTGAATACGATCAGCTACGAGGATGCCTCAGTAACTTTTTTACATACTGGCGCAGCAATTCCGTATCGTAATCTGGAACGCTGGCATCCGGCTTTACGCCGTCGAGCGCATCCTCAACCTGATGAATGAGCTTCTGCTGCTCATTTTGCGCCATATTACGCAGCATCGCCGTGACAATAATCTCTAACGCTTCTACCTGAGCAACCAGTTCTTTCGACTCTTCTTCTTTTTGGGCGAGCCTCAGCAACAACTCTGAAATGAGATTTTTCATGACCGTATTTCCTTATCCGAGGAATGCTGACGTTATCATTATGGTTCACGACTGCCTAGAGGGTAAAAGTAGTATTTTTATGATAAAGGAAAGACTTTCTGTAAATAATGCGCTGACAAAATGGAGCGAAACGTTTCTCGCGAGAAAATAATTCAACCGTAAAAAATCAGGGTATAAATAGTCACGCCATTGCATAAATTAAAGTTATGGTAAATACGCCATAATTTAACTTAAAGCGTATCGCCATAATATATTTGATATCCCAGATTGACCCTGTCCAGCGTCTCTTTTCCGCCCAGACGTTTAATCAGCATATCTGCGGCTACGCTTCCCATATCGTAGCGGGGGGTAATCACGCTCGCTATTTTTTGCAAACGTGCGCGGCCGATTTCCAGGCCATGAAATCCGGCAATAGCAACCTGTTGCGGAACGGGGATCTGCTGCGACTGACACTCCAGCAGCGCGCCAACGGCTAAGTCGTCGTTGGTGCAAAAAATCGCGTTAATATCCGGTCTGTCGCGCATCGTCTGCAAAAACAACTGACGACCTAAGGCCAGTGACGAAATGGCTTTTGGCACCACATGGTAAGGCTGTAACCCCTGCTCGCTCAGCGCACGCTCAACGCCGCGATAGCGACTGACATCACGCGGGTCGTCCATTGAGCCGAAAAACGCCACGGCGCGTTTTCCCGCCTCCAGAAACGCCTGAGTCATATCCCATGCGGCTTTTTCGTTATCAATACCAACCTGCATATCCAGACAATGCTCGGTGATATCCATTAACTCCGCCACGGGGATACCGCTGGCGCGCACATACTGCACCATACGTTCAGTATGTTGTTTTCCGGTCAGAATCAGCGCATCAATGTTGTAGGAGAGCAGGTTAAGCACTTCGCGTTCTTCCCGCTCCGGGTCATATTCATAGTTAGCGATCAGCGTCTGGTATTGGTGAGCGGAAGTCACCGACTCAATCCCCGCCAGGACATCGGCAAAAATCTGGTTGCGAAAGGAGGGAATCAGCACCCCGATCGTTTTACTGCGCGCATTAAGCAAAATCTCGGGGGCGCGATTGGGAATATAATTATTCTCCTCCATGATCTTCGAAATCAGCTCGCGGCTACGCTGCGAGACCTGATTGGGATCGCGAAGATAACGGCTTACCGTCATCTTATTTAGCCCAGCCAGCGTGGCGATATCCTGCAAGGTCATCCGATTGTTTTTCATGAAGTTCTCTGCGAAAGACAGCGTGATCAATTCGCAGAGAACCTTAACACAGCCAGCGAGGGACTGCATCTTATCCGACCGGATTAGCCCACCGCTTTCCCGGTTTGTAAGGATGTGGACGACGGCGCCTGGTTAGCGCGCACGTTATACATCAATACCACCGAGGCCAGCAGGGAAATCGCCATAAAGGTGTACGAAACGCCCGGCCCGCCCGTCAGGCCATTGAGATACCCCACCAGCCATGCGCCGAGGAATGCCCCTAACGCGCCGAAACTGTTGATTAAGCCCATCGACACGCCCGCCACATTACGCGGCAACAGTTCAGGAATTAAGGCAAAAAACGGGCCGTAAGGCGCATACATGCAAGCTGCGGCAACCACCAGCAATCCATAAGAGAGCCAGAAAGCGTTGCTCCCCAACAGCCAGGAACATAAGAAAGCGATGGCGGCAATCAGCAGCAACGGCCAGATAAACAGCTTACGGTTCTGAAACTTATCCGATAACCACGATACGGTAAGCATCAGACAGATCGCCGCCAGATAAGGCACGGCGGCCAGCCAGCCGACGGATACGATATCCATTTGGGCCGCTGATTTCAGGATGGATGGCATCCACATCATGAATCCGTACACGCCGATACTCCACAAAGCATGTACCGCGCACAGCATGACAACGTTACGCGAGCGCATGGCTTCGCCGTAGTTACGTACCGGTTTAATATGGGTTTGCTCACGATCCATCGCCTGTTGCAGCGTCTCTTTTTCCTCCGCCGTCAGCCAGCTGGCATCGGCCGGTTTATCACGAACCAGCACCCACCAACAAAATGCCCACAGTACCGCCGGGATGCCCTCAATAATGAACATCTCGCGCCATCCCCAGGCCTGAATCAGATAACCAGAGACAATCGACATCCACAACACGGTGACAGGATTACCCAAAATCAAAAAGGTATTCGCCCGCGAGCGTTCGGTTTTCGTAAACCAGTTGCTGATATAAATCAGCATGGCTGGCATCACCGCCGCCTCAACCACGCCAAGAGTAAAACGGATCGCCATCAGCATGGGAATATTACTGACAAACCCCGTCGCGGCAGCACATATTCCCCACAGGATCAGGCTGAAAAAGATCATTTTCCGTACGCTGCGTTTAACGGCGTACAAAGCCCCCGGCACCTGAAAAAAGAAATACCCGAGGAAAAAAAGCGCGCCAATTAAGGATGCGGTTCCTTTCGTAATACCCAGATCGGTTTCAATACCTGCCGCAGCGGCAAAACCATAATTGGCGCGATCGAGATACGCTAAGCTGTAAGTAATAAAAATAATCGGCATTAAATACCACCAGCGCCGGGCTGGTAATTTAGCAAGAGCGTTCATACACATTCCTTTTGATAATGAGTCTATACCGCAGCTAACATTCCGCCGTCGACGAAGAGAATATGACCGTTAACAAAATTCGAGGCCGGGGCCGCAAGATAAACCGCCGCGCCAATCAACTCCTCCGGCTTTCCCCAGCGCGCGGCAGGCGTGCGCTGGTACAGCCAGGCAGAAAAGGCGTCGTCGTTCACCAGCGCTTCCGTCATCTCTGTGGCAAAATAGCCCGGCGCAATACCGTTAACCTGAATATTATATTCCGCCAGTTCCACGCACATTCCTCGCGTCAACATTTTCACCGCGCCTTTTGAGGCAGCGTAGGGTGTAATTGTTTTCCGGCCTAATTCACTCTGCATGGAACAAATATTAATAATCTTCCCTTCCCGGCGCGCCATCATATATTTGGCCACCTGTTGAGAAACAAGGAAGACGGATTTCTGATTGACATCAATAACGCGATCCCACTCTGCTTCAGGAAATTCTGTCAGGGGGTAACGACGCTGGATACCGGCATTATTGATGAGAATATCAATCGCCCCAATTTCCTGCTCAATATGCGCAATCGCTTTTTCCACCTCCGCCGCGTGAGTGACATCAAATCCATAACCCACGGCGTCATAACCCAGAGCCGTCAGAGTGCTCGCGGCCTGTTCCGCCCGCTGCTGCGTAATGTCGTTAATCACCAGGCTGGCGCCATGCTCTGCCAGCCCCCTTGCCAGCAAATTACCGATTCCCTGCGCTGACCCCGTAATCAATGCGCGTTTACCTGCAAGACTAAAAATACTTTTCATCAAAAACCTCTTTTTCGATAGCTGTTACGCGTAACTGTATACGCGTAACAGTAGAAAAAAGAAGTTCTCTTACACAACTAATGGTCAATTTGTGATCTACATTGGATTTGGCAGCAAAGAAAGGATCATGTACAGAATGCTTTCTGCACATGATCACGATTAGCAGCAGATCTCAGGCAGCGTGACGGCGGCGCAACGCAATCGCCAGTTGCCAGATATTCAACAGCACAATGAGCGCCGTCGCGACAAATACCCAGCGAAAGCCCGCCATCGCCGATACGGATGCCCCCATCAGCGGCCCGGCCACATTTCCGAGATACATAAACGACTGGTTATAACCAAAGATACGGCCGGTTATTCGATCGCTGGAATACTTCACCAATAAGGTCTGTACGGCAGGCAGCATCGCGCCATCGGCAAAACCTAACAGAAAACGCAGAACCCCCAACTGGAACGGCGTCGTCACCCACGACATGGCGAAAAACAGCACCACGGCACAGACCAGCGTCGCCATCAAAATCCTTTCCGTCCCGATCCTGTCGCCAAGTTTGCCAAGGCGGGGGGCGGAAATGAGCGCTGAAACGCCAGGCACCGACGCAATTAATCCGCTCAAAAAGGCAATGTTCGTGCTGTCCGGCAGCATGGATTTGATAAACAGCGCCAGGATGGGGCTGATCGAACCGTTACAGAGCTGGATCACCATCGTCGTGAAAAACAGGCTAATCACCAGACCCGGATAGGGCAATGAGGCAAAAACCGCTTTGCCGCTCAGTCGTTCACTCTTTTTGAGAGTCGGACGAACGCCCTCTTTAATTAAAAACAGCGTTACCAGAAAGCTCACCATCAACAGCGTGGCGGTAATAAAAAAGACCGCCCGCAGCCCGATATGATCGGCAATAACTCCGCCCATTAACGGCCCGCCGATCACCCCGCTGATCTGGGCGGTGGAAAGCGTGCTGAGCGCCCAGCCGCTACGCTCTCTCGGCACCTGCGAAGCCACCAGCGCCATCGCGTTAGGAATGTACCCGGAGGTAAGCCCCATGACGCCGCGCAAAAGAAACAGTTGCCAGACATTGGTCGCAAACGCCTGAAGTAAAATCGCGATCGCCATGCCGAGCGATGCGCGCAGTAGCATCAGTTTGCGGCCTTTACGGTCAGCCAGACTGCCCCACATGGGCGAAACAATCGCGGAGATGAGAAAGGTGATACTGAAGGTTAAGCCAGACCACATGGAGAGCGCTTCATGCGAAGTGACGCCCATTTGCGAGATATATAGCGGTAAAAATGGCAGGATCTGACTGATCGCCAGCCCGGTAAAAAAGCAGCCGAACCAGACGGAGATAAGATTAACCTTCCAGGATTCCATAAGTGCTCATAACGATAAATAGCTGAAAACGCTCACCAGCTTAGCAAGTTGCGCCAGCAGAAGTGGTTCCAGAGATGCGGTAACCTCTATTTTGCTATTTTATCTCCCCGTTCATCAGATTTGTGAAATATGTCACATTATATACCCGCTCAGAACAGGGATTTATGCTTCAACGACAAAGCCCGTATCCGCGCATACCGAGATGGAAATGGTTGGCGTGCGCGGCGTTGTACTCCGGCCCCAGTCCATTGCCATAATAAGTGCAACTGGCGTTAAGCATCGCGCGCAGCCAGGGGGCGGTTTTCTCATCCTTCCATCCCCGCAGAACCGTAACTTTTCGACCGTCCGCCAGTTGAAAACCGCTGATATCCCACGCCTGCGCGCTGGCATGTTCACTGCGACGCGCATCCGCCCGGTGATAGATATTGCGACAGGCATAGCTGCCAAGGTGCTCAATACGGGTCAGTTGACTGCCCATAAACGACTGGGTTAGCGGTTTCGCCTGGCGTGCCACAAACAGCGCAGAACTCAGCGCCAGCGGGCAAGAGGCCAGGAAACTGCTGCTCAACGACACGGAGCCAAAATGCCTGACCCGTACCACATCTGACAGCGGACATTCGCCCGCGCTGTCGGCAACGGGTTGCGACGAGATCATTCCCTGGCGATTGGCCTGCTCAAGTAATCCCTGGCACTGTTGCGGCGTCAGACGCTGTAGTTTGAATTTGGTGAGCCAGCCCGGAGGATCGGACAGTTGCAGGGAAACAAAAGGATTGTAATGCGACGGAAGAGAGCGGTAACCCACCACACCCACGGCCCCCAGCAGCACAATCGCAAGCCAATCCTTACCTTTCACGCCCCCTCCTCTCTGATTCCCTTAAACATTATGGCAGAAGCCCGCGAATCCGACGTTTTGTCGTGGTAATGTATACGCTTTGCGTTCGATGGAATGGGTTTTTAAGATGGCAAAATTGCGGGTAGGTATCGTATTTGGTGGTAAATCAGCGGAACATGAAGTGTCTTTGCAATCGGCAAAAAATATTGTCGATGCCATCGACAAAGCCCGCTTTGACGTTGTGCTGTTAGGCATTGATAAACAAGGGCAATGGCATGTCAGCGATGCCGAAAACTATCTGCTGAATGCAAACGATCCCGCGCACATTGCGCTGCGCCCCTCTTCTACCAGCCTGGCGCAGGTTCCGGGCAAACACGAACACCAGTTAATTGACGCACAGAACGGCCAGCCGTTGCCGACGGTGGACGTCATTTTCCCGATCGTACACGGCACGCTGGGGGAAGACGGCTCGCTGCAAGGGATGCTGCGCGTAGCGAATTTACCGTTTGTCGGCTCCGATGTGCTGGGTTCCGCCGCCTGCATGGATAAAGACGTTACCAAACGTCTGCTGCGCGATGCCGGGCTGAACATCGCGCCGTTTATTACGCTGACTCGCGCGAATCGCGATGCGATCCGTTTTGCGGAAGTGGCGTCCCGTCTGGGTCTGCCGCTGTTTGTGAAACCCGCAAATCAGGGCTCCTCTGTGGGCGTCAGCAAAGTCACCAGCGAAGCGCAATATGAACAGGCCGTCGCGCTGGCGTTCGAATTCGATCACAAAGTGGTTGTTGAGCAAGGGATCAAAGGCCGTGAGATCGAGTGCGCCGTGCTGGGCAACGATCACCCGCAGGCCAGCACCTGCGGCGAGATCGTCCTGAACAGCGATTTTTACGCTTACGATACCAAATATATCGACGACAACGGGGCGCAGGTCGTGGTTCCCGCCCAAATCCCGCAAGAGGTGAACGACAAGATCCGCCAGATCGCCATTCAGGCGTACCAGACGTTAGGTTGCGCGGGAATGGCGCGCGTGGACGTCTTCTTAACGGCGGAAAACGAGGTGGTGATTAACGAGATCAATACGCTGCCGGGATTCACCAACATCAGCATGTACCCGAAACTCTGGCAGGCAAGTGGCTTAGGGTATACCGATTTGATTACCCGTCTGATTGAACTGGCGCTGGAACGTCATGCGGCGGATAACGCCCTGAAAACCAGCATGTCATGATGACGATGCGCCATCTGGTGTTGACCGCCTGATGGCGCTTTGGCTTATCAGGCCTACGACGTTTTACGCCCGTAGGCCGATGCCACCATCCGGCACACACCGCATTAAGCTTCTTCGGTTTTATCATCCTCACGGCGACGAATAATCAGTCCGGCAAGCCAGAAACTGAATACCCACGTCACCAGGCCTACCGCGTAGGTTTGCCATCCTTTTGCTTCAAAGCCCAACAACCCCACCACGCCATTCAAAATAAAGATCAGCCCAATGGCGAAAGCATAATAGTGCCAGTCACGGCGAATTTTTACAGGCAGGTTCATGACAGCTCCGACGCTAAAACAATAAAAAATCATCCTCGCACATTTCTGCCTGAGCGTCTGTGGCCTGTGCGGAATTTCTCAAATGTTAATCAATTTAGATTAAGGTAACAAAATTGTGACATCAGACAAAAAATCCGCAATCCAGGAGTCATCCCTGAGTGAAATTACCATCATTCTGATATTGACAAACACGATGACCTGTCAGACTTCACGATAAGCCGCTGGCATGACGCCAGATTCGTGCAGAAGACTATCCCGGAGGTCTTTATGGCTGACTTTACCCTCTCAAAATCCCTGTTTAGCGGGAAACATCGAGATACCTCCTCCACGCCAGGTAATATCGCCTATGCCGTGTTTGTGCTGTTTTGCTTTTGGGCAGGGGCGCAGATCCTGAACCTTCTGGTTCACGCGCCTGGCGTTTATGAACATCTGATGCAGATGCAAGAGACCGGACGCCCCCGCGTGGAAATTGGATTAGGCGTCGGCACCATTTTCGGACTGGTGCCTTTCCTGACAGGTTGCCTGATTTTTGGCGTCATTGCCGTAATTTTGCGCTGGCGTCACCGTCATCAGTAACCCTCCCTGTGCCGGATGACGCCAGGTTTATCCGGCCTACAAATTCATACAACGCGCCCGACGCTCATCCACACGTTTAGCAAACCACGCGGTAGTGAGATTACGGGTGATCTTCGGACTTTCCAGTTGAATACCTGGCAACATCTCGCGCGGTAATGCCTTACCGGTTTTGGCTTCCGCCAGCTTATACACTTTCTCGTACAACGCCGTCTCCTCAAAAGCGAGGCTGTCTCCCTTTTCCAGTTGACGTCGAATCGCGCTGTCGCTCATGTCCAGTTTGCCCGCCAGCTTACGGATTGCCTGTTCCGTTTTCCCGGCCTCTTTGCTGTCATAACGAATCAAGTCGCCGTCCAGCGCCAGCTTAACGCCGCTGGCTTTACTGACCGCATTCTGAAATGCCGCATTACGACTGGCGTACCAACCGGCATTAAAATCAGCAAAACGGAATACAGGCGCGCTGTAATTCGCCGGATAGTTCAACAGATGCCAGGTTCCAAACCACAGTCCGCCACGGCGGCTAAAGACCTCCTGGCGAACCGTCCCGTTCATGGTCCACGGATAACCTTTTGTGTGCTGTTCGGCAAAGGCGATGCTGACCTGCATCGGCCCGCCGGTATGCACCGGATTAAGCGAACCGAACAGCGTCTGCCCCATCGGCACCATATTAATAAAATCATCAAAAATCGCGCTGAGCTGTTTTTCCGTTTTCACCGCGTCCAGACGTTCGCTGTAGCTTTTTCCATTCGGGGAGTTAATTTTCAGCGCGGTATGCACCAGAAAAACGGGGATATGCATCCGCTCAGCACGCCTGTCGATCTCCTGCCAGGCGATTTTGCTCAACCCCGGCACCACCGGGTCCGCCTGATAGTTAGACTCCTGCTGCGCCACCGCCAGCACCGAGCAGACATTCTCAACCGTTGGCGCCAGCCCCTGGCTTTCGAAGGCCTTTGCAATGTCCTGCGCCCACGCGTCCCTGTCTTTTACGCTGGCGGGCATTTTCTGGCGCACCACGCTTGCCACATCGACAGGTTTTTCCCCTTTTTTCAGCGGTTGCGAAGGCTGGCTACTACACCCTGCCAGCACCAACGCAGCCAGGAATGACAAAGGGTAAAGACGGGACGCCGCCGACATAACGTTTCCTTTTGTTTGTTAGCTAAATGTATTCGTCACTTCCTGGATATCCTGTCCATCCAGTTCGCGCTCAAAGCTGCGCAGACGTTTGTAGATGGACATCAGTTCCACCAGCGTGGTCCAGGAGTTAATCAGATACTGGAAGGAACCGCGCACCTGACCAAACACGTTGGTAATCTGCGTCATCAGGCCCAGCGTAATCGTACCGGCAACAATCGACGGAAACAGCAGGAACAGACCGAAAACGTTATCCACCTGTAGATAGAGAATGCGCGCAATGTTGAAGTACATATAGTGGAAGTAGAGACGGAAATAGTTCCGGCGCACCGCGCTGAACAACTCACGCACGGTGGGCGGCGTAGCGCGGCTGGCGTCGTCTTCACCGTAGACCAGCTCTTTACGGTAAGCGGCCTCAACCCGCTGGTTTTTAAACTCCAGCCCCGGCAGTTTGATCCCCACCACGGCCAGCAATCCTGTTCCCATCAGCGACCAGATGATAGCCGCGATAACCAGCCCATAAGGAATATGCCCGACGATCGGCAGATCCGGTACGTGCGCAGACAGCGTAACCAGTACGGGTAAAAAGGCGATCAACGTCATGATGGCATTGATAAAGCTTACGCCCATATTCTCCAGCGTAGAGGCAAAACGCATCGTATCTTCCTGCACACGCTGCGCGGCGCCTTCAATATGGCGCAAATGCTGCCAGTGCGCCATGTAGTGCTCGTTCATCGCGGTACGCCAGCGAAACACATAGTGGCTGACGAAGAAATTGTTCATCACGCCAATCACTACGGCAATCAGCGCTATCCCGAGGAACACGCCGACTTCACGGTAAAACTGTTCGATAGTGACCTTATGCGGCGAGCTCAGCGCCGTCTGGATCAGGTCGTAAAACGGCGCGTACCAGGCGTTAACCGCCACGCCCACTTCCACCAAAAACCAGGTCACAAAGATGATCAACGAGGTGCCCAGAATCGACCAGTATTGCCAACGATGCGGGCTATAAATAAACCAGAACATCGCAAACAATCCGACGCAAAGGACGTAATATGCGTAGAAAATCAGGTAGTCCAGCGACCAGAAGCGTGCGGCACTGATGGGAACATCACCGGAAGCGCCAGTAAGATGCGCAACCCAGGCGCCTCCGCCCGCTTGCCAGAAAATGACGGCGACAAGCGCCCAAAAAAACGCCGAGATAAAAAACGGCCCCGGCTTTGGGAAAAAAGACTTAAACATGATGCTCTCCTGCTAACTTCTTATCGTTATGACGACTGCTGTGCTTTTGCCGCAGCGCTGAGCGCGACAAGACGGGCCTGGCCCAACAAAACCGCGACGGAAACCGAGCATTGTGACCCGTATTCGCCAGCTTAGTTCGCACATCATTTTTTCAGAATTGTTTCAGCGAGTTTCGGCTCCCCTTCAACGACAACAGGAAGGCGAAACCCAAAAACCGACCAAGGTTACCACAAGCGCGGGATCACAAAAGCGGACATTCGCGATTGGGAAAAAATGCCCTGTTTACTCGTCGTTACGTTTTTCACACTATTATTGTCTTTTTAGCGCTTTGCAACGCGCCGCCAGGTAGTATAAATACGCATAGTTTTTTCATTTAACTGATGGACACAACCGTTGAAACGTAGTCTGCTTTTTTCTGCCGTGCTGTGCGCGGCGTCATTGACATCTGTCCAGGCGGCACAGCCAATCACCGATCCGGTTTTCGCTTCCGATATCGTTGATCGTTATGCCAACCACATCTTTTACGGCAGCGGCGCGACGGGAATGGCGCTGGTGGTGATTGATGGTAATCAACGCGTGTTCCGCAGTTTCGGGGAGACTCGCCCCGGCAATAACGTACATCCTCAACTGGACTCCGTTATTCGCATTGCGTCTATCACGAAACTCATGACCAGCGAGATGCTGGTCAAACTGCTCGATCAGGGGACGGTGAAATTACACGACCCACTGAGCAAGTATGCCCCGCCCGGTGCGCGTGTACCGACCTACAACGGAACGCCTATCACCCTGGTGAATCTGGCGACCCATACCAGCGCCCTGCCGCGTGAGCAACCCGGCGGCGCGCCGCATCGCCCGGTATTTGTCTGGCCAACCCGCGAACAGCGCTGGAGCTACCTCTCTACCGCAACGCTAAAAGCGGCTCCTGGCTCGCAGGCGTCTTATTCCAACCTTGCGTTTGACCTGCTGGCTGACGCGCTGGCAACCGCATCCGGCAAACCCTACACGCAGTTATTTGAAGAACAGATTACGCGCCCATTGGGGATGAAAGACACAACCTTTACCCCCTCCCCCGATCAGTGCAAGCGCCTGATGGTGGCGGAGAAAGGGGCCAGTCCCTGTAACAACACGCTGGCAGCAATTGGCAGCGGCGGCGTCTATTCCACGCCGGGAGATATGATGCGTTGGATGCAGCAATATCTCTCATCCGACTTTTATCATCGCAGTAATCAGGCCGATCGTATGCAGACGCTGATTTATCAGCGAACTCAGCTCACACGGGTGACAGGTATGGACGTGCCGGGCAAAGCCGATGCGCTGGGCTTAGGCTGGGTCTATATGGCGCCTAAAAACGGACGTCCGGGGATTATTCAAAAAACCGGCGGCGGCGGTGGTTTCATCACCTATATGGCGATGATTCCGCAACACAACGTTGGCGCTTTTGTGGTCGTCACTCGCTCACCGCTTACGCGATTTACTAATATGAGCGATGGCATCAACGACCTGGTAACAGAATTGAGCGGAAATAAACCGCTGATCGTGCCAGCGTCCTGATCAATACTCTGAAGGCAAATGGTTGATATTGACCAGTTTGCCTTTTTTCATTTCGATGTAGTTCCCTTTGCGTAACGCGGCGAGCACTTCAGCCACTACGGAACGGGAAATTCGCGTTCTCTGATGAATGTAGTTCATCACGCCAATACGCGCTCGCAGGCCCTCATCCCAGTCAACCATCGCGATCAACGTCGCCCGAATTTGATCATACGAGTTGTTGCCAATTAATTGCAGATCGCGCAGTTCCAGAGTTCTGTTTTCCCATGCCAGCCAGCAAAAGGCTTCACGCCATAACTGGTGTTGCTCAAGGATTTTTATCGCGTGGGAAGAAGGAAGAAAATAACCGGTACAACGACTTTCCGTGACTAATTTATATTCGATATCATTTTTCATCACGCCATCAGCAATACCCATAATAAAGGGAGCCTGCGTTATCCCCATAAGCACGTTCTCCCCTCTGCGCAAAGAGATGAGACCGTCTAAAATGACAAACGTATCGCCTTGATTGGCATCATTCGAATAGACAACCTGCTTTTCATCGGCGTATTCAAAGTACGTGCCGTATTTAGACAGGCACTTATCGAGCTTACTAAATTCCTGAAGTGGTTTATTCAGAGACAGCATATGCGCATCCTTGCATTAATGCCCGCCATATCCATGACGGGCATTTCCTTTGATTAAATCACCTGTGTTTTCATCATGAAAAACAATTACCAGGTGTATTTAACGCCCACATTCGCGGACCAGTCTTGATCGACATCACCACCACCGAGGTAGTTGGCATCGGTATAAGCGCTGAAGTTTTTGGTGAAGCTGAACTGAGTGCCCAGACCAACACGCACCGCTGAACCTTCTACGCCGTTATCGATGGAATCGCCATTTACGTCGGCGTCGTTATTCGCGTCGTCATAAACATAGGCCAGTTTGAAGTAAGGCGTCAGCGCCTGATCTTCGCTGTAGGTGAAGGTATAACCTGCATCAACACCCAGTTCATAACGCATGCTGTCATAAGACTGACCGTCAACTTTCATGTCGTTGCTGAGCTGATAATCGTCGCCGGACTGGAACAGGCCGGATACGCTACCGTACGGCGTGACATAGCCAGCGTCGCCCAGTTTCCAGTCATAACCCAGTTTCAGACCAAAGCCCCACGCATCCGCAGAGGTGTTGCCATCAACATACTGGCCGTTGCTCATGTTGGCAGACAGATCGTTGTTGAAGTGAGAGTAGCTCAGGCTACCATCAACAAAGACATTGTTGGCAAAGCGAGCGGAAGAGTAGATATAGGCAGACTGGCTGTCCTGATCCACCTGACCGGTACGGTCGCTCATGTCGCCTTTCGCAAAGCCAGCCGCCGCACCGACAATCCACTTAGCGTTGTTACCGTCAATTTTGGTATCAACACCGACCATGATGCCGTTCACATCCTGATCGTAGTTAATGGTGCCGTTGTCGCCATCGAAGCTGCCGCCAAAGTAGCTCACCCATGCGCCGCCGTTATCAGCCAGACCATGACGAGAGTTGGTCAGACGAGTACCAACGGTGTCTTGTTCCAGGTTCCAGATATTGGTGTTTGCAGACGGGATGCTCAGCGCCATGTTCGCGTAGTCGGTCAGTTCCATCTGTTGCATAACAACAGTGTTGCCTTCCTGCTGAGCCTGATAGGTGTATGCCCCCAGGTCAGCTTTGTTCGCTGCGGAGAAGGTGGCTTTGCTGTTCTTGTCGTTAACGTAGATCAGCTCTTTGCCTTTGTAATCAGCGACAGAACCTTCACCGGTCGCGTTATCGATACGCACTTTGTAGTTACCGGTTGCCGCAGCAACGTTATCACCCGCGTTATCGACTTCAGATTGATCGCCAGTCCAGGCATCGCCATTACCGTTGATGGTCAGGTGACCATCAGAGTTCATCGCGATCACACCGTAGCCGTAGTTAGACTTAGTGATGTCGTTAGTACGATCGTTAGTCAGATCGGCATCCAGCACAAAGCTGTTGCTGTGAACGTTGAAGACACCGGCATTCACGTTACCGTTAGCATCGGTGTAGCTGGTCAGATTCAGGGTATCAGCTTGCAGCGCATACGCGGTGCTGTTGCCCACATCCAGAACGCCGTTGTTGGTGACGTTGATGGTGTTTGCATACAGTGCGGCATCGTACACGCCCCAGCCAGCAGACACATCATCAGCAATCGTGACGGTACTGTTGTTGATTGTCAGTTCATCAGTTGCAACATGACCATCTTCATTGATATTCAGGGCCGCGCCGCCGGTCAGGGAGATGCTGTCAGAAACCAGATCAGAGTCTGCCACATTCACGACGGAACCGCTGTTGATGCTCAGCGTATCAATCAGCGAGGTTTTCGTGGTATCCCACTGTGAACCACCGTTCAGCGTCACATTGAACAGGCCGCTTTGATAGACTTCGTTACCAACAACATGACCATCTTCGCCATACGCGGTGTCATTATTGTCAATGCCGTAAGTAGAGGAAGGCCACAGGCTGTTAGCCGCAATGTCGATCAGCGTCGCAGTGGCATCGGTGCCCGCAGCAAAGCTGTCGTACACGCCATCGCCATCAGAATCAACCTGATGTACGGACATTGCCGCGCCAACCCACTTGCTGCCGTTGTTCAGCGTAACATCCATACGGTCAGTGCCATCCCAACCGTTGGTGTCCAGGTCAGCGTCCGTATCGCGATAAGTATCCGCCCCGTTCGGGAAGAAGTTTTCGTCAAAGTTGCTGGAGAAAACAACGTCGCCCATCAGGGTAGAATTGCTGAGGTTAACAGTGGTCTGCATTGCGTTATCCGCATTCGGATGCGCAATCGCCGCAATCGCCACGTCATCAGCAGTATAAGAATCGCTGTAATCGCTCGCGTTGTTGGTATTACCGAACCAACCGGAAGTCCCTTCATCTGACCATGAGCCAGAGGTCACCGTAGAGTCAGTCACCGTGACGGTGTTGTTGAACACTTCAGCGCTGTTGACGCCGGTGCTAACGGTATTATCGTCAATGTCTTCCCACTCATAACCCTGAGTCAGCGTAATACCCGCAACGTGGGAATTATTTTTGATGACCAGGTCAACTTCCTGATCCAGCGTAATCGCAGTACCCAGGTTGTAAACGTCAACAACATGCGTATCCGCCGTACCATCAGTGTACGTGCCATTATAGGTATAATGCTCGTAGTTATCATCGATGGTTGAGTTATCAACAGTCAGCGCCAGACGGTCATAAACATAACCGGTCGCATCGCGACCCACGCAATCGGTGGTCATGCACTCAGAGGTGATCATCCCGTGAATGGTGCTGTTTTTGATTGTCAGACTATTACTGTTGGTGTTGGTAGAAAGACCATCATCCAGATAGTAGGTTGAGATTACGCCGTTAACGGTAGCGTTGTTGATAACCGGATAAATATCACCGTTATAAACGCTATCGGTCGCGTAGTTGTTCCAGCCTACGTAACCATCATAATAAACACCATCAGCGTAGGTTGCGTCGTTATAGTGGTTGAATGTTGTGTAGGTGGTTCCAGAAATATCCGTAGAAGCATTTGCCTGAGAGGTGATTGCCAGAGTGCAGGCCAGTGCTAATTGTGAGACTACAAGTTTCTTTTTCCAGGAGTGCATTTGTCATCCCTCCTCAGGGACGTAATATAGTTGATCCATCAATTATCAATGCATAGAAAACATTTTATGTTTCGCAGGTCGATTATGCGGCGTCAGCATTGAAAGGTTCAATTATTCTTTGTTTAATGTCCGAAAGCGGACAATTAAAAAATCACCAGCAAAATCACAGATATTTTTTAAATCGCCAGTTTTCAATAAATTAGAAAGGGAAATAGAAGTTACTTATTTAACTGAATGATATATGATGAAGAAATAAAGAAATCACCAATAAATAAAGGACAGAAGAGCTTAAAACAACATTTAATAAAATTAAAACCAGAAATAAATGTATCACTAACAAAAATAATCTTATTCATAGAAATACTAATTGCGAATATTTAATCGCTTCATTAACAGCAACCCGCAATACTTCACATAAGGACAACTTTCGTAAAACACCTCGCGGCAGGTTCAGGTATACTCGACGTTTCGATTCCACAAACATCAGGCATACCATGACAGACCTAATCCAACGCCCCCGTCGCCTGCGCAAATCCGCTGCGCTGCGCGCCATGTTTGAAGAGACAACACTCAGTTTAAACGACCTGGTGTTGCCGATTTTTGTTGAAGAAGAACTCGACGACTACAAAGCGATCGACGCCATGCCTGGCGTCATGCGCATTCCTGAAAAACACCTGGCGCGCGAGATTGAACGCATCGCCAACGCCGGCATTCGGTCAGTGATGACCTTCGGCATTTCCCACCATACCGACGACACCGGCAGCGATGCCTGGAAAGAAGACGGCCTGGTGGCGCGCATGTCGCGCATCTGCAAGCAAACCGTGCCGGAAATGATCGTGATGTCTGACACCTGTTTCTGTGAGTACACCTCCCACGGTCACTGCGGCGTGCTGTGCGAACACGGCGTCGACAACGATGCAACCCTGGCGAACCTCGGTAAACAAGCGGTGGTCGCCGCCGCTGCGGGCGCTGATTTTATTGCCCCTTCCGCCGCGATGGACGGTCAGGTGCAGGCGATTCGCCAGGCGCTGGATGCCGCCGGGTTTACGGATACAGCCATCATGTCCTACTCCACCAAGTTCGCCTCCTCTTTCTACGGCCCGTTCCGTGAAGCGGCCGGTACGGCACTGAAAGGCGATCGTAAGACCTATCAAATGAATCCGATGAACCGCCGTGAAGCGATTCGCGAGTCGTTGCTCGACGAAGCGCAGGGCGCGGACTGCCTGATGGTGAAACCTGCTGGCGCTTATCTGGATATTCTGCGTGATATCCGCGATCGTACCGAATTACCGCTCGGCGCGTATCAGGTCAGCGGCGAATACGCCATGATCAAATTCGCCGCGATGGCGGGCGCGATCGACGAAGAGAAAGTGGTGCTGGAAAGCTTAGGCTCGATCAAACGCGCGGGCGCGGATCTGATCTTCAGCTACTTCGCGCTGGATCTGGCGGAGAAAAAAATCCTGCGTTAATCCTTTCTGACCTGCGGTGCCTGTTGGCGCCGCGCTTATCCGGCCTACGGGATTGACATCTGTAGGCCGGGTGCCGCCATCCGGCACTGTCACAAAACGTCACCTCATCGTCATACAAACGACATTTGTACCTTCTACTGTCAGCACAGGACGGGAGGAGGAGCCGCTATGTTTAGTCTCGATAACGTACTCGACGACCTGTGGCCTCAGGCGAGGCCGACACCCTGGCAAAAAAATCTGCTCAGGCGGTTGCTGTATGAAGAAGAATTTCAGCAATTTGCATCCCGCCATCCCCATCTGAAAGGGGTGGACATGGTGGAACAGGTTCTCGAACACCTTGAAATACGCTGCGATATCCCCGCACACGACCTCGAAAACATCCCCGCACATGGCCCGCTGGTCATCATTGCCAACCACCCGACAGGCACGCTTGATGGGCTGGCCCTGCTGTATGCCATCTCGCGTGTGCGCCGTGACGTGAAAGTAGTGACCAACCGCCTGCTCTCACATCTGCAACCGCTCAGCTCACTTTTCATTCCCGTGGACAACATCGGCGGGCGCACGCCAAAATCATCGCTACAACAGATAGATGCGCACTTACAGGCTGGCGGAGCGTTAATTTTCTTTCCGGCGGGCGAAGTAGCGCGCTTCACATCGCAGGGAATCAGGGAAGGCCGATGGCATTCCGGGTTTATCCGGGTGGCGGAGAAATACCGCACGCCGCTGCTTCCCGTACATATCAACGCGCGTAACAGCTCGCTGTTTTACGCCAGCAGCCTGGTGTCCCCCACCTTCGCATTGCTGCTCCTGATGCAGCAGATGTTTCGTCGGCGTCGCAGCAGCCTGCCGCTCCGCATCGGCCAACAAATCGCCTGGACACAGTGGTCCGCCACGAAAACCAACGTCCGCGAGCAGGCCGAAAAATGCCGTCAGCACGTCGCGGCATTAGGTAAAGGACGCCCTGGGTTATTCACCACCGAAAGTACGATAGCCCGCGCAGAAGACAGAGCGCACCTCAAACGCGATCTCGCCCAGGCGGAATGCCTTGGGCACACCGCCGACGGGAAGCACATTTACCTCTGGCAGCGCAACGGCAAAGAGGATGTCCCCATCCTGCGGGAACTGGGGCGGCTGCGTGAAATCGCCTTTCGCGCGGTTGGCGAAGGCAGCGGAAAGCGTCGGGACACCGACCGCTATGATGACGACTATCTGCACCTGATTTTATGGGACGAAGACGATCTGGAAATTGTTGGCGCCTATCGGTTCATTCCCTGCGCGCAGCAGCAGGAAAAACGCGGCATAGAAGGGCTTTACAGCTACAGTTTGTTCCATTACGACGAGCAGATGGCGCAAGTGATGCAGCACGGCATTGAGCTGGGTCGCAGTTTTATCCAGCCGCGTTACTGGGGACGTCGCGGGCTGGACTATCTCTGGTCTGGCATTGGCGCTTATCTGGCGCGCTATCCGCAATACCGATACCTGTTCGGCCCGGTGTCTATTTCCGGCGGTCTGCCTGCGGATGCGCGGGATTTACTGGTGGCCTTTTATCGCCTGTGGTTCCCGCCGACGCACCCGCTGGCGATATCACGCCAGCCCTACCCCGCGTCATTGCCGGACGTACTGGCGCAGTTTGAAGGCAAAAGCTACAACGACGATCTGACGCGGCTGAAATCGCTGCTCGGCAATCTGGGCTGCGGTATTCCCCCGCTCTACAAACAGTACTCCGAACTTTGCGACCCCGGCGGCGTGCAGTTTATTGATTTCGGTAACGATCCGGCATTCAGCAACTGCGTGGATGGTCTGGTGCTGGTCGATTTAACCTATCTGAAGGCAAACAGGTATCAGCGCTATATTGGCGCGCATTTGGGTTTCCAGGCAGGATAAGGCGTTTACGCCGCCATCCGGCGCGGTGCCACATCGTGCCTGATGGCGCTGCGCTTACCAGGTCTGCATTTCCCTAACCGTTCCCTAACCGAATAGTGTGATTATCTATTACGGTGCGCGATAAAACGGCTTATCTCCCAGAATCGTCGCCCGGTGCATAATGCGCCGCTGCGGCAGGTAATCAGCGTTGGCATAATGCTGGGTGACGCGGTTATCCCAGATGGCTACGTCATCAGGCTGCCAGCGCCAGCGCACCTGAAACTCCGGTTTTGTGATGTGCGCAAACAAGAATCCAAGCAGCGCCTCGCTCTCTTTTTCCGTCACATCGACAATCCGCGTGGTAAAGCCTTCATTCACAAACAGCGCCTGTTTGCCGCTCACCGGATGGGTACGCACCACCGGATGCAGCAAAGGTGGATGTTTTGCTACCGCCTCAAGCCAGCGCTGATGCTCCTCGTCAGTTTTGCGGTATTTGTATTCCGGGAACGATTTACGGAAATCATGCTCCGCCCGCAAACCGCTCAGCAACTGGCGAAACGGTTCGGAAAGCGCGTCATATGCGGCAATACCGCTGGTCCATAGCGTATCCCCGCCGGTAGAGGGCAGTTCCTTTGCCGCCAGAATCGCCCCTGCTGGCGGCGTCTCAATAAAGGTCACATCGGTGTGCCAGTTATCGTTATCCGGCGGGTTATCGTTATGGGTATCCAGCACGATAATCTCTTCGACGCCTTCGGCGTGGGGATAGACCGGATGAATATGCAGATCGCCAAAACGCTGTGCCAGCGCGCGCTGTTGCTGTGGCGTAATGGCTTGTTCACGCAGAAAAACCACCTGGTGGCGCAGCACCGCGTGATACAGCTGTTCGAATTGATTATCGCTCAGCGGGCGGGTCAGATCCGCGCCGGAAACCAGCGCGCCAATATACGGCCCCAGCGGGGTAATGCTCAGACGTTCACTCATTGTACTTCTCCATGCCAGGGCGTCAGGCGGCGCTGAAGCGCACGCAGACCCAGTTCTAAAATAAACGCGATCACTGCAATCACCGCGATCCCCGCCAGCACCACGTCGGTTGCCAGAAATTCCCCGGCGGACTGCACCATAAACCCTAAACCCCGGGTGGCGGCAATCAGCTCAGCCGCCACCAGCGTTGACCAGCCCACGCCCAGGCCAATGCGTAATCCGGTGAGGATCTCCGGCAGCGCGCCGGGCAGAATCACAAACCACAATACCTGTACTCGTCCGGCGCCTAACGACTGCGCCGCACGAATGCGAACCTGCTGCGCGCTTTTGACGCCCGCCAGCGCCGACATGGCGACCGGGGCGAAAATCGCCAGATAGATCAGCAGGATCTTGGAGGTCTCGCCAATCCCGAACCAGATCACCATCAGCGGTAAATACGCAAGCGGCGGAACAGGTCGGTAGAGTTCAATGATCGGATCGAGAATGCCGCGTATCGTTGGGCTTAGCCCCATCGCAATGCCCACCGGAATGCCGATAATCACGGCGGCCAACAGCGCCAGCAGAATGCGCGTCAGGCTCGCCGCCAGATGCTGCCACAGCGTGGCGTCCATAAACCCTTGCGGCCCGGCGATGGCGATCAGTTTTTGCAGCACCTGCCCCGGCGGCGGCAGAAACAGCGGGCTGATTAACTGCAACGCCGCTACGCTCCACCACACGGCCAGAATCACCGCTAATGTGCTGATACTCAGGGTAATGCGACGAGAGAACGGCCAGCGCCATTTCAACCCGCGTTGACGCAGCTTATCGTTGATGACCACGCTCATGAGAAGGCCTCCCGTTGTTCAAAGACGCGGCTTAACACATACTCCCGCGTCTCGATAAACTGCGGATCGGATTTAATGCTGCGGCAGGATTCGCCCCCCACAAAGCGGCGGGCGAAATCAAGCGACAGCCGTTCCTGCACGCGACCGGGGCCAGGAGAAAGCAGCACCAGCTCCGTCGCCATAAACACAGCCTCTTCAATATCATGCGTAATGAGCAACACCTGTTTGCCGGTCTCATGCCAGAGTTTCAGCAGCAACGTTTGCATCTGCTCACGGGTGAAAGCATCCAGCGCGCCGAAAGGCTCATCCAGCAGCAGGAGTTGAGGATTTGCCGCCAGCGCGCGGGCGATGCCGACACGCTGGCGCTGCCCGCCGGAAAGCTGCCAGATAAAGCGTTTTCCCGCCCCTTCCAGCCCGACTTTTTTCAGCATCTGCTGCGCAACGTGCCGACGCCGGGTTTTGTCCGCTCCCGCCAGTTGCAGGCCAAGTCCGACGTTATCCTGCACGTTGCGCCAGGGCAGCAGCCCTTCGTTCTGAAAGACGACGCCGCGCTCCGCACCCGGCCCATCGACCCGTTTGCCCGCCAGTTGGATCGTGCCGTGCTGATAAGGCAGAAAACCGGCGATCAGATTCAGCAACGTGGTTTTCCCACACCCTGACGGGCCCAGCACCACTAACAGCTCACCGCTGTCGAGCGTCAGATTGATATCTTCCAGCGCCGGTTTACCGGCGTAATCGGCAAAGAGATGGGAAACTTGCAGCATCCGCGCCTCCTTATTGCACAAAGCGATCGGTGACGTACTGGCTGTAATCCGTCGCGACGGCGGGCACTTTGCCCTGCTCTTTCAGGAACTGCGCGGTGTCGATAATCGCTTTATTGACCGGCCCGTTCAGCTCAACGGCCTGCTGTTGCGCCGTCAGGTAGGTATTGCCTTTCACCAGCCCCGGCACGTCCGTTTCCGGCACGCCGCTTAAGCGCGACAGTTTGCTGATGTTATCCGGCTGCTGAAGCCACGCCTCAGGATTGGCGATATAGGGTTGCTGCGCGTCGATGGCGCTTTTCGCGAATGCTTTGACCACCTCTGGATGTTTTTCCGCGAAGTCTTTACGCACTACCCACACATCCAGCGTCGGCGAGCCCCATTCGCCGACTTTCCCTGAGTCTGTCAGCACGTTCCCGTCTTTTTCCAGCGCGTTAACGGCGGGTGCCCAGACGTAAGCGCCGTCAATATCGCCACGCTGCCAGGCGGCAATGATCGCCGGTGGTTGCAGATTGATGATTTCGACCTGCCCGGGCTTAATGCCCCAGTGTTTCAGCGCCGCCAGCAGGCTGTAATGGGTGGTGGAGATAAACGGCACCGCAATGCGTTTGCCGATGAGATCCTCCGGCTTAGCGATCGTTTTCTTCACCACCAGCGCTTCGGATTCCCCCAGTTTTGACGCCAGCAGGAAAACCTCAATCGGCACCTGTTGGCTGGCGGCGACCGCCAGTGGGCTGGAGCCAAGGTTGCCGATCTGTACATCACCGGAAGCCAGCGCGCGCACGATGCTCGCGCCGCTGTCGAATTTACGCCAGTCAACGGTCGCCCCGCTCTCTTTGGCGAAGGTGTTATCCGCCTGCGCCACTTTCGCCGGTTCGGCGGATGTCTGATACGCGACGGTGACGTTAACCGCCTGCGCCTGGAATGCAATAAACGCCAGTGCGGCGAGAAGTGTGTTACGCGATGAAATACCCATTATTGTCTGCTCCCCTGTCTTGTTATGGGGGCAGTATTTCGTTGCGGCCGAGTTTGATAAAGGAATTAAAAATTCTTGCTAATAGCAAAGCGTTTTTAGAAAAAAAACGGGAATGGTTAGTGTGGAAATGTATTTAGCATTGAGTTGTAGGCCGGATCAGGCGCTTGCGCCGCCATCCGGCAATCCATGCCTGATGGCGCTGCGCTTATCAGCGCCTACCACGACAACAACACCCTGCAAATTATTGCGATTTTGTTACATTCATTCCATAACCACACCCGGATGATTGCCAGCGCAGCGGGGGCAGGCATCATAGAGGCATTATTCGGCAAGAGAGTAAGCATATGATTCGTGTGGTGCTGGTTGATGACCATGTGGTGGTGCGTTCCGGCTTTGCGCAATTATTAAGTCTTGAAGACGATCTGGACGTAGCAGGCCAGTACAGCAGCGCGGCGGAAGCCTGGCCCGCATTATTGCGCGATGACGTTAACGTCGCGGTGCTGGATATCGCGATGCCGGACGAAAACGGGCTGAGTCTGTTAAAGCGGCTACGCGCGCAAAAACCCACGTTTCGCGCCATCGTCCTCAGCATTTACGACACGCCAGCGTTTGTACAAAGCGCGCTGGATGCAGGCGCCAGCGGCTATCTGACCAAACGCTGCGGGCCGGAAGAGCTGGTTCAGGCGGTGCGTTCCGTCGGTATGGGCGGCCACTATCTGTGCGCCGATGCGTTGCGGGCGCTGCGCGGCGGTGAACAGCCGGCGCAGGTGCTGGAGGTATTAACCCCCCGTGAGCGAGAAGTTTTTGATTTACTGGTCAAAGGCGACAGCGTCAAAGAGATCGCATTTAAGCTCGACCTCAGCCATAAAACCGTTCACGTCCACCGTGCTAACGTACTGGGTAAATTGCAGTGCCACAGTACCATCGAGCTGGTGCATTTCGCCCTCGACCACCAGTTGCTGACGGGGCACTGATGTCTCGCGGCGTGCGTTACTGGGTGATCTCACTGTTTATCCTGCTGGCCTGGGGAACAGGTTGGCTGATGCTATGGACGCTGGGCTTTTACCTGACCCATAACGGCCAACAGGCGGCGCTCTTTTTGCCGCACGGCGTTTATCTTGCGCTGTTGATTTTACTCTCCCGCCGTTACTGGCCCGCGCTGATACTGCCGCCGGTGCTGATGCCGTTATGGCTCCATAGCGAGCAACTGCTCAGCGGCTACGTCCTGCTGGCGGCGCCGCTGATCTGCCTGATCCCGGCCAGCATCGGACAAAAATTCTGGCACCGTTTTCCCCTGTACTGGCAGCGTCTCACGCTGCTGCTGGCCGCCGTCACGCTGGCCTCGCTGCTGAATACCGCCCTGCTGTCGCCCTTTATAAAAAGCCCGGCAATGCTGACTGGCCTGGCGTCGTTTACCGGCGGCGTGCTGCTCACCCCCTTTGTTTATCTGGTATTTGAATTTTTACGCCAGCAGCACCGTTATCATCTGTTGGGGCTGGATACCAACAACCCGCCGCTGCGCACTTCGCTGATCATCTGGTGCAGCCTGTTCTTTATTATCGGCATCGGCACGCAAATGGTGCTGTCGCCGGAAATTGAACGCCTGCTGCTGATCGTGGTGTTCCTGCCTAACGTGGTGATGGCGTGGAAGTTTGGCTGGCAGGGCGGCGTGCTCTCCGGTCTGCTGGGCAGCATGATGATCACCATCGCTCGCCAGGTCGGCGTCGGGTTTAACAACCTGGTCGAGCTGGAGATTTTCCTCGCCACCCAGGCGCTACTCGGCATAGGTCTTGGGATCGCCATCAGCCGCCAGCAGCATCTGGCGCAAAACCTGCACCACTATCGCCAGCGTCTGGAGGCGGAGCTGGCGGCACGCCGGGCGCTGACCGAAAAGCTGATCCATACCGAAGAGGATACGCGCAAAAACCTGGCGCGCGAGCTGCACGACGAGATCGGGCAGAACATCACCGCCATTCAGATCCAGTCACAGCTCGTGAAACGCGCGCGCGATCCGGCGCAGACGCAGGCCGCCGCCAGCCAGATAAACGATCTCGCCCGCCGTATTCACCACTCTACCCGCCAGCTGTTACGCCAGCTACGTCCCCCCGCGCTGGATGAGCTGTCGTTCAAAGAGGCGCTGCATCATCTGGTCAACGAATTCGCGTTCCCCGAACGTGGGATTCGCTGCCAGTTTGAGTATCGCCTTACGCTTACCCCGGAAAATGAAACCGTCAGGTTTACCCTCTACCGCCTGTTGCAGGAACTGCTGAACAACGTCTGTAAACATGCCGAAGCCAGCGAGGTCACGATTCTGTTAAGCCAGCAGAAACAGACCCTCCATCTGGAAGTTCGGGACAACGGCACCGGCATCCAGCCTGAAAAAATGCCGGGATTCGGTATTCAGGGGATGCGCGAACGGGTCAGCGCGCTGGGCGGCGAACTGACGCTCGAATCGCTGCACGGCACGCGGGTAATTGTTAACTTGCCCACAATTTTGCAACAAACCACGTCCTGACCAGGAAAAAGTCTTAGTCACTGCGGACTTTCTCTCATCCCCTTTGGTTTTCACTTTCCTATAGTCAGCACAAACGGAGACGGCCATGCACCCACGTTCAATAAGCGAAACAGACCAACGATACCGGGCGCTACGCCTGCGGTTGCTGATGTGCATGGTCATTGGGTATGCCGCGTTTTACCTGACGCGAAAAAGCGTGAATTACGTGCTTCCGGCGCTGCAAACGGATCTGGGACTCGATAAAGGCGATATCGGCCTGTTGGGTTCATTGTTTTACCTGACCTACGGCCTGTCGAAGTTTACCGCCGGGCTGTGGCACGACAGCCACGGGCATCGCTGGTTTATGGGCGTCGGCCTGTTCGCCACCGGCCTGCTGAATGTGGTGTTCGCCTTTGGCGAGTCGCTGACGCTGCTGCTGGCGGTCTGGACGCTGAACGGTTTCTTTCAGGGCTGGGGATGGCCGCCCTGCGCCCGACTGCTGACCCACTGGTATTCGCGCAACGAGCGCGGCTTCTGGTGGGGCTGCTGGAATATGTCGATCAACATCGGCGGGGCGATTATCCCGCTGATTAGCGCTTTCGCCGCCCACTGGTGGGGCTGGCAGGCGGCGATGCTGGCGCCGGGGATCATCAGCATGGCATTAGGTATCTGGCTCACGCTACAGCTGAAAGGCACGCCGCAGGAAGAGGGATTGCCAACGGTCGGCGCATGGCGTCATGACCCGCTGGAGCTGCGCCAGGAGCAGCAAAGCCCGCCGATGGGGCTGTGGCAGATGTTGCGCACCACGATGCTGAAAAACCCGATGATCTGGCTGCTGGGCGTCTCATATGTGCTGGTCTATCTGATCCGCATCGCCCTCAACGACTGGGGCAACATCTGGCTCACGGAAAGCCACGGCGTCAATCTGCTCAGCGCCAACGCCACGGTGATGCTGTTTGAAGTTGGCGGTCTGCTCGGCGCGTTGTTCGCCGGTTGGGGGTCGGATTTGCTGTTCAGCGGCCAGCGCGCGCCGATGATTTTGCTGTTCACGCTGGGGCTGATGGTGTCCGTCGCCGCGTTGTGGTTAGCGCCGGTACACCATTACGCACTGCTGGCGGTCTGTTTCTTCACGGTGGGCTTTTTCGTTTTTGGCCCGCAAATGTTGATTGGCCTTGCCGCCGTCGAGTGTGGGCACAAAGCGGCGGCCGGTTCCATCACCGGGTTTCTCGGCCTGTTCGCCTATCTGGGGGCAGCGCTGGCGGGCTGGCCTCTGTCGCTGGTCATTGAACGCTACGGCTGGTCGGGCATGTTCAGTTTGCTCTCGGTCGCCGCGGTACTTATGGGTTTATTGCTGATGCCGCTGCTGATGGCGGGCATCACCACCTCGCTCAGTCAAAGGATAAAACAATGAAATTGACGCTTACCTCTACCCTGATTGCATCCGGCATTGCGCTGGCAACCTTAACCGGCGCCGCGCAGGCCAAAGGCCGCCTGGTGGTTTATTGCAGCGCCACCAACGAAATGTGCGAAGCAGAAACCAAAGCGTTTGGCGACAAATATGACGTCAAAACCTCGTTCATCCGCAACGGCTCCGGCAGTACGCTGGCGAAAGTGGATGCCGAGAAGAAAAACCCGCAGGCGGACGTCTGGTACGGCGGGACGCTGGACCCTCAGTCCCAGGCGGGTGAAATGGGGCTGCTGCAACCCTACAAGTCTCCCAATCTTGAGCAGGTCATGGAGAAATTCCGCGATCCGGCGAAAGTAAAAGGCAACCTCTCTTCAGCGGTGTATGTCGGTATTCTCGGCTTTGGCGTCAATACCCAGCGCCTGAAAGAGAAAAATCTGCCGGTGCCAAAATGCTGGAAGGATCTGACCAAACCGGAATACAAAGGCGAAATTCAGATTGCCGACCCACAAAGTTCAGGAACCGCGTATACCGCACTGGCGACCTTCGCCCAGCTGTGGGGAGAAGATCAGGCCTTTGATTACCTGAAACAGCTCAACGCCAACGTGTCTCAGTACACTAAATCCGGTATTGCCCCGGCACGTAACGCCGCCCGTGGCGAAACCGCTATCGGCATCGGCTTCCTGCACGACTATTCGCTGGAAAAAGAACAGGGTGCGCCGCTGGAGCTGATCTCTCCGTGCGAAGGCACCGGCTATGAAATTGGCGGCGTCAGCATCCTGAAAGGCGCGCGCAATCTCGACAACGCCAAACTGTTCGTGGACTGGGTGCTGTCAAAAGAAGCACAAGAGCTGGCGTGGAAGAAAGGCAAGTCTTATCAGATCCTGACCAACACCACAGCGGAAACATCACCGAACTCGCTGAAGCTCGACGACCTGAAGCTCATCAACTACGACATGGATAAATACGGTTCTACCGACGTCCGTAAGCAGCTTATCAATAAGTGGGTTAGCGAAGTGAAGATGGGTAAATAAGCCCACATTGCGTTCATTTGCCGGGTGGCGGCGTAACGCCGTACCCGGCCCACAATACCGGAACCGCTATGTCACACACACTTGCACACCATCCCGTGAAAAAACGGGATGCGATATTCTTTTGGGTTCTGCTGGGCTGGCTGGCGTTTGCCCTGCTGCCGAGCTGGAGCCTGGATTACGGCCTGCTGGAGTCCACGGGCGATGAAATCCTTGAGTCCTACGGCTGGTCACAGCGCAATATCAGTTGGCTGTGGTATCTGCTGCCAAGCCTGCTGCTGATTCGCCCGTTCCATGAAGCCAGGCGCGAACAGCGCAGCCGCCATTACCTTGATGCGGGCTGGGCGCTGTTGTGTATGGCCTTTATCGTCATCAGCGCCACCGTTGAAGGCCGTGGTTTAGGCTACGCCACTATCGTGCTGTTCGTCGCGCTGGGCGCGATCATGACGCTGGCGTTGACCCGTCTGGAATGGCTGGGCGGCGACCGCTTCGTGATCGGCTCACTTACCGCCATTGTGGCGCTGATCGGCATCTTTATCGTCTGGCCGAGTATCGCGATTTTCATCCCGATGTTCACCAACGATGCAGGGGAATTCGCGCCGCTGGCGTTTATGACGGTGCTGTCGCAGGCGCATATCATCCAGGTGATCCTCAACTCCATCGCCCTGTCGATTGCGGTGGGCGTGGGCTGTACCTTCTTCGGCCTGGTACTGGCGATTTACACCACCCGCATTGCCAAACGCAGCGCCATTATTGGCCGCATCTTCTCGATTTTGCCAATCGTCACGCCGCCGTTCGTAGTGGGTTTAGGCGTTACGCTGATGATGGGACGCTCCGGCTACGTCACCGAATTTATGGTCGAGTGGTTCGGGCTAACCAACACCAACTGGCTGTACGGGTTTACCGGCATCTGGCTGGCGCAGGTGCTGGCCTTTACCCCGATGGCGTTTATGATCCTCGACGGGGCGATCAAAACTATCCATCCATCGCTGGAAGAAGCCTCGTACACCCTGCGCGCCAGCCGCTGGCAGACCTTTAACGGTGTGTTTGTCCCGCTGCTGAAACCGGCGCTGGCGAACGCCTTTTTAATTGTGGTGGTGCAGTCGCTGGCCGACTTCAGTAACCCGCTGGTGCTCGGCGGTAACTTCGACGTGCTGGCGACGCAGATCTATTTCTATATCACAGGTTCGCAGCTTGATTATCAGGCCGCCAGTACGCTGGGCGCGTTCCTGCTGCTGTTCTCGCTGCTGGTGTTCTGTGTGCAGTATATGTGGATCGGTAAGCGCTCTTACGTCACGGTCTCCGGGAAATCGTACCGTGGCGACGTCCAGCCGCTGCCGGTTACCCTGGTGTGGAGCGTCATCGCCATTCTGGCCGTGTGGATAGCCTTCAACGCCCTGCTCTACGGCAGCATTTTCTACGGTAGCTTCACCGTCAACTGGGGCGTGGATTACACCCTGACGCTGGCGAACTTTATCAAGCTGTTCGGCCAGGGTATGAGCGACGGCGCGTGGCCTTCCCTGCTTGATACGTTGCTCTACGCCGGAATTGCCGCGCCGATCACCGCCATCTTCGGTCTGCTGATCGCCTGGATTGTGGTACGCCAGCAGTTCAAAGGCAAAAAGACTATCGAGTTCACCACCATGCTGTGTTTCGCCGTACCGGGCACCGTGGCGGGCGTGTCGTACATCCTCGCCTTTAACAGCGCCCCGGTGTACCTCACCGGAACGGCGGCGATTGTGATTATTTCGATGGTGATGCGTAACGTGCCGGTTGGGATTCGCGCCGGGATCGCCGGATTAGGCCAGATCGATAAATCGCTGGATGAAGCGTCGCTCAGCCTGCGCGCTGGGAGCTTACGCACCATCACGCACATCCTGCTGCCGCTGCTGCGCCCGGCGATCCTCTCGGCGCTGATCTACAGCTTTGTGCGCGCCATTACTACCGTCAGCGCCATTGTGTTCCTCGTCACGCCAGACACCCGCGTGGCGACGGCCTACATCCTCAACCGCGTGGAAGACGGCGAATACGGCGTGGCGATCGCCTACGGCTCGATTCTGATCGTGGTGATGCTGGCGATTATTTTCATCTTTGACTGGCTGATCGGGGAAGCGCGAATCTCCCGTTCAAAAGCCAAAAACCAGGCGTAATGGAGCGCACTATGAGTCAGAAAAATTTTGTTGAACTGCGCAACGTCACCAAACGATTCGGCAGCAACACGGTTATCGATAATATCAATCTCACCATCCCGCAGGGGCAAATGGTGACGCTGCTCGGCCCTTCCGGCTGCGGCAAAACGACCATTTTGCGTCTGGTGGCCGGGCTGGAAAAACCGAGCGAAGGACAGATTTTCATTGATGGCGAAGACGTCACCCATCGCTCTATTCAGCAGCGTGATATCTGTATGGTCTTTCAGTCTTATGCCCTGTTCCCGCACATGTCGCTGGGGGAAAACGTCGGCTACGGTCTGAAGATGCTTGGCGTGTCGCGCAGCGAAGTGAAAGCCCGTGTGCAAGAGGCGCTGGCGATGGTGGATCTGGAAGGATTCGAAGACCGCTATGTTGATCAGATCTCCGGCGGTCAGCAGCAGCGCGTGGCGCTGGCGCGCGCGCTGATCCTCAAGCCGAAGGTGCTGCTGTTTGATGAGCCGTTAAGTAACCTCGACGCCAACCTGCGCCGCAGCATGCGCGACAAGATCCGCGAACTGCAAAAGCAGTTTGATATCACCTCGCTGTACGTTACCCACGATCAGAGCGAAGCCTTTGCGGTTTCCGATACCGTACTGGTGATGAACAAGGGGCATATTATGCAGATCGGTTCGCCGCAGGATCTCTACCGTCAACCTGCGTCACGCTTTATGGCGAGCTTTATGGGCGATGCCAACCTGTTCCCGGCGACGTTCAGTCAGGAGTATGTGGATATCTACGGCTATCGACTGCCGCGCCCGGCGCACTTTGCCGCCCAGGGTTCCGGCACCGTTGGCGTGCGCCCGGAAGCGATTACCTTGAGCGATCGCGGCGAAGAGAGCCAGCGCTGTGTGATTCAGCATGTCGCCTATATGGGGCCGCAGTATGAGGTGACGGTAGCGTGGCACGGACAGGAGATTTTATTGCAGGTTAACGCCACCCGATTGCAGCCGGACGTGGGGGAAAACTATTACCTCGAAATCCACCCGTACGGGATGTTTGTTTTAGCAGACGCAGTGTAATTGATGCCGGGTGGCGCTACCGCTTACCCGGCCTACGGTTCGTGCACGTTGTAGGCCGGGTAAGGCATCAGCCGCCACCCGGCGCACACTCAACGTTGCGCGTTCAATTCAGCAATATCTTTCGGCGTCGTCCGGCAACAGCCGCCAATCAGCTTCGCACCCGCCGCCAGCCACTGCGGTAAATACTCCGCCAGCGTGGCGCACGCTTCGCCGTGATGATGCCAGGTTTTGCTTACCGCATCGTACCGCTCGCCCGAATTGGGATAAACCACCAGCGGCAGCGCGGTCAGCCCGTGCAAATGCTGCAATGCGGCGGTGACGTTTTCCAGCGCGATACAGTTTACGCCAGTCGCCACAACCTGCGGGCAGGCGTTGAGGAACGCCGCCACGTCACGCAGCGGCGTACCGTCGCTCAGATGCTCACTGTCGCGCAGCGTAAACGAAAACCATGCCCGCGCCCGTGGATATTCGGTTAACAACTCAGCCAGCGCTTTAATCTCAATAAAATTCGGCAGCGTTTCGCAGGCCAGCAGGTCAACGCCCGCATCCAGCAGCGCTTCCACACGCGGGCGATGAAAAGCCTGGAACGCTTCGGGAGTACATACGTAATCCCCGCGATATTCCGCACCGTCGGCCAGATACGCGCCATATGGCCCGACGGAACCCGCCACCAGCAGCGTGCCCGCCTGCGGGTTCTCAGCCAGATACGCTTCCCGCGCTTTGCGCGCCAGTTCCACGCTCTTGCCGATCAGCGCTTTCGACTGCGCTTCATCAAACCCACGCGCGGCAAGTCCTGCGGGCGTTGCCTGGTAGCTGGCGGTAATCGCGCATTGCGCCCCCGCCCGGTAGTAATCAAGGTGGACTTCGCGGATCAGCGCCGGGTTTTCTACCAGCACCTTCGCTGACCACAGGCTATCGGCTAAATCACAGCCGCGCGCTTCCAGTTCCGTCGCCATCGCCCCGTCCAGCAACAGGAAATCCTGTTTATCGAGGATGGCGCTCAACGGATTATGTTGCGACATAGTCTGGCTCCTGTTTCTGCTTATGAAATCGGCAATGAAACAAGCACCATAACACAGCGCGCCGGGCGGTAATCGGGAGCGCTACGCAATTATTAAAGACCCGTCAGCCTTGTACCAGCCGCAAACGCGCGCGCCGGGCGCTCAGCACCGGGTGAGGAGTAACAATGAGGTAAAGAAAGGGTCGCCAGCTCATAATACCTCCGCTGCCAGAATCTCTTACAACTCTGGCAACAAGGCGGCGCACCGGCGCTCAGACAGAAGTGGGAACATACCGTCCCCACTCATACGACGGAATGAGGACAACGTCAGGAACCGGGGTCGATATCAGCCGACAAACTGACGTCAGCCCGGCAGAATGGCGAAAAACCTTCAGGGTGTGGCATCATAACGCGCAGATAACAACAAATTCAGGGTGATGAATGTGAAACCGGTAACGCTCTATGATGTTGCAGACCGTGCAGGCGTCTCTTATCAGACCGTCTCTCGCGTGGTGAATCAGGCCAGCCACGTTTCCGCCAAAACCCGTGAAAAAGTCGAAGCCGCGATGGCGGAGCTGAATTACATTCCCAATCGCGTCGCGCAGCAGCTGGCGGGTAAACAAACTCCGCTCATCGGCGTCGCCACCGCTAACCTCGCGCTGCACGCGCCGTCGCAAATTGTCGCGGCGATTAAATCCCGCGCCGACAGGTCAGGCGCCAGCGTGGTGATCGCGATGGTGGAGCGCAACGGAGTAGACGCCTGCAAAGCGGCGGTACATAACCTGCTGGCGCAGCGGGTAAGCGGGTTGATCATCAACTACCCGCTTGATGAGAACGATGCCATTGCCGTTGCCGCCGCCTGCGGCAACGTGCCGGTACTGTTTCTCGACGTGTCCGATCGGTTCCCCGTTAACAGCATTATCTTTTCCCATGACGACGGCGCGCGTCTGGGCGTTGAGCATCTGGTAGAACACGGGCACCAGCGCATCGCGCTGTTGACAGGGCCGCACTCGTCCGTCTCTGCGCGGCTAAGACTGGCGGGCTGGCATAAATATCTGACCCACTATCAGTTGCGACCGGTGGCAGAAACGGAAGGCGACTGGAGCGCGATGTCCGGCTTCCAGCAAACCATGCAGATGCTCAATGACGGAACGATGCCCACCGCAATACTGGTGGCTAACGATCAGATGGCGCTGGGCGCCATGCGGGCGATCGCCGAGTTTGGCCTGCGCATCCCGCAGGATATCTCGGTGATAGGCTACGATGACACCGAAGACAGCGCCTGCTACATCCCACCGCTGACCACCATCAGACAGAATTTCCCCCTGCTTGGCGCAACCAGCGTCGACAAACTGCTGCAACTCTCCCGTGGCGAGCCCGCCACCGATAACCAGCGACTCCCCGTTTCATTGGTTCAGCGTAAAACCGTGCAGCCCCCCAATGCTCAGGTCACTTCTCCGCAGGCGTTGGCCGACTCCCTGATCCAACTGGCTCGTCAGGTTTCGCTGTTAGCGCCGAAAATGTGAACGCATAACAATTGTGTGAGTCAGTTCACTCATTGAACCTCCTGTCCTTTACAGCAGGAATCCCTTCTTCGTATTTTGACTGAAATTGTGAGCGAATAACAAACCCAATCAGGATACCGCTATGCCCCAGAATGCAGATTCACTCGCCGTCGTTCTGAAACGTCGCGACTGGGAAAACCCTGGCGTAACACAACTTAATCGCCTGGAGGCGCACCCTCCTTTTTGCAGCTGGCGTAATGCCGATGACGCCCGCGCGAACCGTGACTCCGCACAAAAGCATAGCCTGAACGGTGAATGGACGTTTGCCTGGTTTTCGGCGCCTGAAGCAGTACCAGAGAGCTGGCGGACAAGCGATCTGCAACAGGCGAATAGCGTGCGCGTGCCGTCTAACTGGCAAATGGACGGTTACGACGCCCCCATTTATACCAACGTCACCTATCCCATTCCGGTTAACCCGCCGTTCGTTCCGGCAGATAACCCAACCGGATGTTACTCGCTCACATTCAGTATTGACGCAGACTGGCTACAGGCAGGCCAGACGCGGATCATTTTTGATGGCGTGAACTCCGCCTTCCATTTGTGGTGCAACGGTCGCTGGGTCGGATACGGTCAGGACAGCCGTCTGCCGTCTGAATTCGATCTCACGCATTTTTTGCTTAAGGGTGAAAACCGCCTCGCGGTAATGGTGCTGCGCTGGAGTGACGGCAGCTATCTGGAAGATCAGGATATGTGGCGGATGAGCGGCATCTTTCGCGACGTCTCGCTGCTGCATAAACCGGCAACGCAAATCCGTGACCTGCGCATCAACACCCGCTTCAACGATGATTTCAGCCGCGCAGTGCTGGAAGCGGAGGTCAGAACAACGGGGGAACGATGCGATGATTTACGCGTGACGGTACAGCTGTGGGATAGCGAAACATTCGTCGGAGAAAAAACCGCTCCGCTCGGCAGCGGGATCATTGATGAGCGCGGCGCTTACCCTGATCGCACAACCCTTCGTCTGAATGTCGAACACCCGGTGCTGTGGAGCGCGGAGACCCCGCATCTGTATCGTGCCGTTGTGCAGCTACACGCCGCCGATGGCACGCTGATTGAAGCCGAAGCCTGCGACGTCGGTTTCCGTCAGGTCAGCATTGAAAACGGTCTGCTGCTGTTAAACGGTAAGCCGCTGCTGATCCGCGGCGCCAACCGCCATGAACATCACCCGGAAAACGGCCAGGTGATGGATAAAGAGACCATGATTAAAGACATTCTGCTGATGAAGCAGAACAATTTTAACGCCGTGCGCTGCTCCCATTATCCGAATCACCCGCTGTGGTACACCCTGTGCGATCGCTACGGCCTGTACGTGGTGGATGAGGCTAATATCGAAACCCACGGCATGGTGCCGATGAATCGCCTGAGCGACGATCCGGTCTGGCTGCCCGCCATGAGCCAGCGCGTGACGCGGATGGTACAGCGCGACCGCAACCATCCGAGCATTATTATCTGGTCACTGGGCAACGAGTCCGGGCACGGCGCCAACCACGACGCGCTGTACCGCTGGATTAAGTCGGAAGATCCCTCCCGTCCCGTGCAGTATGAAGGCGGCGGCGCGAATACGGCGGCAACCGACATCATTTGCCCGATGTACGCCCGCGTCGATCAGGATCAGCCCTTCCCCGCCGTACCGAAATGGTCGATCAAAAAATGGCTGTCGATGCCGGGCGAGCAGCGCCCGCTGATCCTGTGTGAATACGCCCACGCGATGGGCAACAGCCTCGGCGGTTACGCGAAATACTGGCAGGCGTTTCGCCAGTATCCGCGCCTGCAAGGCGGTTTTGTCTGGGACTGGGTGGATCAGTCGCTTATCAAATACGACGACGACGGTCGGCCGTGGTCAGCCTACGGCGGCGACTTTGGCGACGCGCCTAACGACCGTCAGTTCTGTATGAACGGCCTGGTGTTCGCCGACCGAACGCCGCATCCGTCACTGTATGAAGCCAAACACGCGCAGCAGTTTTTCCAGTTTGCGCTGCTGCCGGGAGCCGAATGCCAGATTGAAGTGACCAGCGAATACCTGTTCCGCCATAGCGATAACGAGGTGCTCCACTGGTCACTGGCGCTGGATGGCAACCCGCTGACCGCAGGCGTTGTGACGCTGGATATCCCGCCGCAGGGACGTCAGATCATCACACTGCCAGCGCTCCCGGAAGCGGAAACCGCAGGCCAGCTGTGGCTGACGGTACGCGTTGAACAGCCGCAGGCAACCGCGTGGTCGCAAGCCGGACATATCAGCGCCTGGCAACAGTGGAAGCTCGGCGAAAAACTCGCTACGCAGTGGCCGCAGCACGCTGGCAACGCGCCACAGCTCACCAGCAGCGGGACGGCATTCCGTATTGTCGCAGGCGAGAAACGCTGGGAGTTCAGCCGCCAGCAGGGCGTATTGACGCAATTCTGGATTGGCGAAGAGGCACAGTTGCTGACTCCGCTTGTCGATCAGTTCACCCGCGCGCCGCTGGACAACGACATCGGCGTGAGCGAGGCAACCCGTATCGACCCTAACGCCTGGGTTGAACGCTGGAAGGCCGCCGGCCATTACCAGGCAAAAGCGGTATTACTGCAATGCGATGCCGACACGCTTGCCAGCGCGGTACTGATTACCACCGCCCACGCCTGGCAGTATCAGGGCGAGACGCTGTTCATCAGCCGGAAAACCTACCGTATCGACGGCAACGGTGAAATGCAGATAACGGTAGATGTTGACGTCGCCAGCGGGACACCGCATCCGGCGCGCATCGGCCTGAGCTGCCAGCTTGCGCAGGTGGCGGAGCGGGTTAACTGGCTGGGGTTAGGCCCGCACGAAAACTACCCGGATCGTCTCTCTGCCGCCTGCTTTGATCGCTGGGATCTGCCGCTGGAAGAGATGTACACCCCGTATGTTTTCCCGAGCGAAAACGGCCTGCGCTGCGGAACGCGTGAATTGCGCTATGGCGCGCATCAGTGGCGCGGCGATTTTCAGTTCAACATCGGTCGCTATAGCCAGAAACAGCTGATGGAAACCAGCCACCGCCATCTGCTCCAGCCGGAAGCGGGCACCTGGCTCAATATTGACGGTTTCCATATGGGCGTGGGCGGCGATGACTCCTGGAGCCCTTCTGTCTCTGCGGAATATCAGCTCAGCGCCGGGCGCTACCACTACCAGATAAGCTGGCGGTAAAAGGGAAACTGCCGGATGACGGTGCAAGCACCGTATCCGGCCTGCGATACATTTTCTTCCTGGCCCGATAAGCGATAACGCCATCGGGCACCTCGGTTACTCCTCAATCACCTGACGGATTTGTTGCAATGAAGCGGGATCGTCAAGCGTGGACAAATCGCCCGGATCGCGGCCTTCGCAAATCGCCTGGATCGTACGACGCAGCATTTTGCCAGAACGTGTTTTCGGCAACTGTGAAACAAACCAGACGTGCGCCGGGCGGCCAAAATTACCGATCTGACTGTCCACCAGCGACATAATCGCCTTCTCTTCCGTTTGCGCCACGTCCCTGTCCTCTAGCGTGTCGCTCTGTTTCGGGATCACAAACGCTACCGCCACCTGTCCCTTCAGCGCATCTTTCACCCCCACCACCGCCACTTCCGCTACGTTCGGGTAACTGGAAATGCTTTCCTCGATCTCGCGCGTGCCCAGACGGTGCCCGGCGACGTTGATCACATCATCGGTGCGCCCGAGGATGAAATAATAGCCGTCCGCGTCGCGAATCCCCCAGTCGAAAGTGGCGTACACCTGACGTGAGAACAGCGACCAGTAGGTATTCACAAAACGCGCATCGTCCCCCCAGATAGTCTGAACGCAGCCAGGCGGCAGCGGCCCCTCAATGACCAGCATCCCTTTCTCGTTCACCTCGCAAGGTTCGCCAGTGACCTCGTTGAGCAACTGCACGTTATAGCCGTACATCGGTACGCCAGGGCTGCCCAGCCGTGAAGGCCGGTCGTCCAGCGCGCGGGCGATCGCCATAATCGGCCAGCCGGACTCGGTCTGCCAGTAGTTGTCGATAACCGGCACATCCAGCGTCTCCGTCACCCAGGCGGCCGTCGGCTCATCCAGCGGCTCACCGGCCAGATAGATCACCTCCAGCGAGGAGAGATCGTGATTGCGGATCTGCGCCGTCGGGAACTTTTTCAACACGCGGATGGCGGTTGGCGCAGAGAACATCCGGCTGACGCGGTATTTCTCTACGATCTTCCACCAGACGCCGCAGTCCGGGTACGTCGGCAACCCTTCATAAACGATGGTTGCCATGCCTGCCAGCAACGGCGCGTAGACAATATAGGAGTGCCCCACAACCCAGCCGATATCCGACGCGCAAAAGAACACGCCGCCCGCTTTGCCGCCGAAGATAGTGTCCATCGAGGTTGCCAGCGCCACCGCATAGCCGCCGACGTCGCGCTGTACGCCTTTCGGTTTTCCGGTCGTGCCGGAGGTATAAAGAATGCAGGAGATCTCATTGGATTCCAGCCAGGCCACCGGCACCCGCGCCCCGAGATGCTGCTGACGCAGCGACGCAAAATCGAGATCGCGCGCCGGTACTCGCGCCATTTTCGCCAGCCCGCGATCCACCAGCAAAACGTGGCGCGGCTGATGCTGCGCCTGCGCGATGGCATCATCCAGCAGCTTTTTATACGGCAGAATCTTACCGCCGCGCGCCCCGGCGTCTGCCGAGACAATCAGCACCGGCTTAGCGTCGTCGATTCGCGCCGCTACGCTGTGCGAGGCAAAACCGCCGAACACCACCGAATGAATCGCGCCAATCCGCGCGCAGGCCAGCAGCGTAATGTGCGCCTCGGCAATCATCGGCATGTAAACCAGCACCCGGTCGCCGCGCTGCACGCCCAGCGACAAAAGCATCGACGCCACCACGTTCACTTCGTCATACAACTGGCTGAAGGTAAACGTGCGCTCCTCTTCCGTTTCAGAGGAGACGGCAATCAGCGCCAGCGCATCCGGCTGCTTGTCCAGCCAGCGGTCGATAGCGTTATGGCACAAATTAGTGGTTCCGCCGCAAAACCAGCGGGCAAACGGCGGATGGCTGTGATCCAGCGTTTGGGTAAACGGCTGCTGCCAGTCGATACGTCGGGCCTGCTCGGCCCAGAACGACGCCGGCTGCGTAATGGAACGCTGATAAAACTCGCTAAAAGACATGAAGCTCTCCTGTTGAACTTACTGCCTGTTGGCTCAGATGACAAATAAGTCGAGGTATTCATTGACCGGCATCTGCTCCAGGCGAGTTCTGTCCAGGGAGACATCCAGAATGCGCTGCTGCTGACGAGTCGGGAACTGACGCGCCAGGTTGATTTTGAATTTATCGATAAGCTTCGGAATGCCGTCGGTACGGCGGCGAGCGTGGCCAATCGGGTACTCTACGACCACCTCGGCAAACTGTGAACCATCGGTAAATTCAAGGGTGATAGCGTTGGCGATGGCGCGTTTTTCCGGGTCGTGGTAGTCGGCGGTAAACGCCGGGTCTTCAAAGCAGGTTATCTTCTCGCGCAGGGCGTCAATGCGTTTGTCCTGCGCTACGCCGTCCTCATAATCCGCCGCCGTTAAGCGCCCGAACAGTAGCGGGATCGCCACCATGTACTGAATGCAGTGGTCGCGGTCGGCCGGGTTATTCAACGGCCCTTTTTTATCGATGATGCGAATGCAGGCTTCATGGGTGCGAATCGTCACTTTCTCAATATCCGCCGCCGTTTTGCCCGCCGCCTGCATCTGTTCAAAAAGGGTCATGGCGGCTTCAACCGCCGTCTGCGAGTGGAACTCCGCCGGGAAGGAGATTTTGAACAGCACGTTTTCCATGACGTAAGAACCATACGGACGCTGGAAGCGGAACGCCCCGCCGTTGAAAGAGACATCATAAAAGCCCCAGGTTTTCGCCGTCAGCGCCGACGGATAGCCCATCTCACCGGTTTTTGCCATCAGCGCCAGACGCACCGCACGGGAGGTGGCATCGCCCGCCGCCCAGGACTTACGTGTTCCGGTGTTTGGCGCATGGCGATAGGTACGCAGCGACTGACCATCCACCCACGCCAGCGACACCGCGTTGAGGATCTCATCACGCGTCAGCCCCAGCATTTCGGCGACAACCGCTGTCGAAGCCACTTTGACCAGCAGTACGTGATCCAGGCCGACACGGTTGAAGGAGTTTTCCAGCGCGATGCAGCCCTGAATCTCATGGGCTTTGATCATCCCGGCCAGCACCTGCTTCATGGTCAGCGGCGCTTTGCCTGCGGCAACCGCATTACGCGACAGCCAGTCCGCGGTTGCCAGAATCCCGCCGAGGTTATCAGAGGGGTGGCCCCACTCTGCCGCCAGCCAGGTATCGTTGAAGTCGAGCCAGCGGATCATCGCGCCGATATTAAACGCCGCCTGCACCGGATCGAGCTGAAACTGGGTGCCCGGTACGCGTACGCCGTTTGGCACGACGGTGCCCGGAACGATCGGCCCCAGCAGTTTTTTACAGGCCGGATATTCCAGCGCTTCCAGACCGCAGCCCAGCGTGTCGAGCAAGCAGTAGTGGGCGGTGTCCCAGGCCACTTTAGAGGTGATGTCGTAGTTCATGACGTAATCGACGATATCCACGATTTCACGGTCAAATTCCGGGCGAATGTTCATTATTTGTGCGGACATAGGGTACATTTCCTGCGTTTTATCGTTAGAGAAATAAAGTTATTGGCGCTGATCCAGCGGAATAAATTCGCGATCTTCCGGGCCGGTATAATTGGCGGAAGGTCGGATAATTTTGTTGTCCTGACGCTGTTCGATGATGTGCGCCGCCCAGCCGGTGACGCGGGCGATCACAAACAGCGGGGTGAACATTTCGGTGGGGACGCCCATCATGTTGTAGGAGACCGCCGAGAACCAGTCGAGGTTGGGGAACATCTTTTTCGATTCCCACATCACGTTTTCCAGACGGTCGGCGATGTTGTACATCTTCAGCGAACCACCGGCCTCCGAAAGCTGTTTCGCCACGCGTTTGATCACCTGATGGCGCGGATCGGCAATGGTGTAGACCGGATGGCCAAAACCAATGATCACCTCTTTATTTTCAATGCGTTTGCGGATATCCGCCTCGGCTTCCTCCGGCGTTTCGTAGCGCTGCTGAATTTCCAGCGATACCTCATTCGCCCCGCCGTGCTTCGGGCCGCGCAGCGCGCCAATCGCGCCGATGATGGCGGAGTAGACATCGGAGCCCGTCCCTGCAATCACCCGGCTGGTGAAAGTGGACGCGTTGAATTCATGCTCGGCATACAGCACCAGCGAGATGTGCATCGCCTTTTCCCAGCTTTGCGACGGCTTCTCGCCGTGCAGCAGATGCAGGAAATGGCTACCGACGGAGTCGTCGTCAGTTTCCGGCTGAATACGTTCGCCGTTATGGCTGTAGTGATACCAGTAGAGCAGGATGGAACTGAGCGAGGCCAGCAGTTTGTCGGCGATATCGCGCGCGCCGGAAACGGTATGCCCCTCTTTTTCCGGCAGCGTACAGCCGAGAGCCGACACGCCGGTGCGCATGACGTCCATCGGGTGCGACGCCGCAGGCAATGCTTCCAGCACGGTGCGTACATTGGCCGGTAATCCACGCAATGCTTTCAGCTTATTTTTATAGGCATGGAGTTCGTCACTATTGGGCAATTTGCCGTGAATTAACAGATGCGCGACTTCTTCAAATTCACAATGCTCCGCGAGATCGAGAATATCGTACCCGCGATAGTGTAAGTCGTTGCCGCTTTTTCCCACGGTACACAACGCGGTATTTCCGGCCGGAACGCCCGATAATGCGACAGATTTCTTGGGCTTAATGACATGGGTGTTGTTTTGCAGGATCGTCGTATCGCTCATGTTGTCCTCGTCATTGTTATATGTAGGGTATTGAGGGTGTACGTTTCGCCGCCGTAGGCCTGATAAGGCGCAGCCGCCATCAGGCATTGCCGGATGGCACTTCGTTTATCCGGCCTACGGGTCTACTTCAGGTTCAGCGCATCCAGCTTCTCTTCGTACTGGTAATAATTGATGCTTTCGTACAGCTCGTTGCGGGTCTGCATGATGTCGATAACGTTTTTTTGCGTGCCTTCCTGGCGCAGCACGTTATAGACACGCTCGGCAGCGCGATTCATGGCGCGAAATGCCGACAGCGGGTAGAGCGCCATCGCCACGTTAGCGCTGCGCAGTTCGTCGGTGGTAAACAGCGGCGTCGCGCCAAACTCCGTGATATTCGCCAGGATCGGCACCGGTACGGCATCGGCGAACTGGCGATACATTGACAGCTCAGTAATCGCTTCCGGGAACAGCATGTCGGCCCCCGCTTCCACATAAGCCCGCGCGCGATCGATCGCCGCCTCTAGTCCTTCCACCGCCAGCGCATCGGTACGCGCCATGATCACGAAGTCAGGATCGGTACGCGCATCCACCGCCGCACGAATCCTGTCCACCATCTCCTCTTTGGACACGATCGCCTTATTCGGGCGATGGCCGCAGCGTTTCGCGCCGATCTGATCTTCGATATGCAGCGCAGCGGCGCCGGCTTTGATCATCGACTTCACCGTACGCGCCACGTTAAAGGCGGAGGAACCAAAGCCGATGTCGGCATCCACCAGCAGCGGCAGCGGGCAAACGTCGGTAATACGGCGGATGTCGGTCAACACATCATCCAGCGTGGAGATCCCCAGATCCGGCAGACCCAGCGATCCCGCCGCCACGCCGCCGCCGGAAAGGTAAATCGCCTGATAGCCTGCGCGCTGGGCCAGCAATGCGTGATTGGCATTGATGGCGCCGACGATCTGTAAGGGGTTTTCTTTGGTGAGCGCAGCGCGAAACGCCTGGCCCGGAGAGTGTAGAGACATATCCCGTCCTCTTGTTATCAACTTGTTATTTAATGTTGATTCACATAAAGCAAAGGGAATGCCAGAGCGGTCGCTGAAAAAGAGAGAATTTTGTTTTTTCTTATAATTCAAACAAATAACAAAAAATACAAACTTAACCATACCTTTCATCAGGACAAAAGCGTGTCAGCTAACGTTTCATGAAACGGTTCGCGCTGTTTCATTGCAACATTTATGAAACACGACTAAAACAAAATCTCGGTCCCTCAATACAACATCAACTGCTATGGCTGACACGCACCTTCCCGCTCGCGATAATCATGACAAGCCGGTGATCTGGACGGTCTCGGTAACGCGTCTGTTCGAGCTGTTTCGCGACATCAGCCTGGAGTTCGACCATCTGGCGACCATCACCCCCATCCAGCTTGGGTTTGAAAAAGCGGTGAACTATATCCGTAAAAAACTGGCGACCGAGCGCTGTGACGCCATTATCGCGGCGGGTTCCAACGGCGCTTATTTAAAAAGCCGCCTCTCCATACCGGTGATCCTGATAAAACCCAGCGGATTCGACGTGCTCCAGGCGCTGGCGAAAGCCGGAAAACTGACTTCGTCCATTGGCGTTATCACCTACCAGGAGACGATCCCCGCGCTGATCGCCTTTCAAAAAACGTTTAATTTGCGTCTGGAACAGCGCAGCTACATCACCGAAGAGGATGCCCGTGGGCAAATTAATGAACTGAAAGCCAACGGCATTGAGGCGGTAGTCGGCGCAGGGCTAATTACCGATCTGGCGGAAGAAGCCGGGATGACCGGCATTTTTATCTATTCTGCGGCCACCGTGCGTCAGGCGTTTAGCGATGCGCTGGATATGACCCGGCTGACGCTGCAACATGGCGGCCAATATGCCTCCGGCAACGGGCTGCGCACCCGCTACGATCTGGGAGATATGCGCGGCCATTCCGCGCAAATGGAGCAGGTTCGCCATACGATCATGCTGTACGCCCGCTCCAGCGCGGCGGTGTTGATTCAGGGTGAGACCGGCACCGGTAAAGAGCTGGCGGCGCAGGCGATTCACCGCGAGTTTTTTGCCCGTCGGGGCCAGCGCAGCGGTAAAAAAACGCCTCCGTTTGTGGCCATTAACTGCGGCGCAATTACCGAATCGCTGCTTGAAGCAGAGTTATTCGGTTATGAGGAGGGGGCATTTACCGGTTCCCGACGCGGCGGACGCGCCGGTCTGTTTGAAATCGCCCACGGCGGGACGCTGTTTCTGGATGAGATCGGGGAAATGCCCCTGCCCTTACAGACCCGCCTGCTGCGCGTACTGGAAGAGAAAGAGGTGACGCGCGTTGGCGGGCATCAGCCTGTCCCGGTGGATGTACGGGTTATCAGCGCCACGCACTGCAATCTGGAACAGGCGATAAAGCAGGGGCAATTTCGCACCGATCTGTTTTATCGTCTCAGCATTCTGCGCCTGACGCTTCCGCCCCTTCGGGAGCGCCCGTCAGATATCGTGCCGCTGGCAGAGGGATTTTTGAAACAGTCCCTGGCTGCATTAGACGCGCCGTTTGGCGAATCGGTGCGCGAGGGGCTGGCGCAAAGCCAGACCATTCTTCTGCGCTATGCCTGGCCCGGCAATATTCGCGAGCTGCGTAATATGATGGAGCGCCTGGCGCTTTTTTTAAGCGTCGAGCCGCAGCCCAGTCTGGATAGCCAGTTTTTACAGCAGTTTTTACCCGAGCTGGCGACGATTCCCGAAGCGCCATCAGCGCTTACGCCGCAGCAGGTTCTGGCGCAGTTTAACGGCGATAAAACCGCGGCGGCGCGATATCTGGGTATTAGCCGGACGACATTCTGGCGACGATTAAAAGAGTGAAGGTTTATCGCCGGATGGCGCTGACGCTTATCCGGCCTACGAGCAGAGTGAGAACTTATCGCCGGATGGCGCTAACGCTTATCCGGCCTACGAGCTACGAGCAGCACTGAACCGTAGGCCGGATAAGACGTTTTACGTCGCCATCCGGCACAATGACAGCTTATTTTTTCTTGTAGATATCCGCAGTACCATGAATTTTATTATCGGTTTGCCCGGAGGTCAGTACGACCACATCAGCCCCTTTTTCATCGGCCTTTTTAAGCAGATCCTCTTTTGCCTGCATAGTTGACGTCTCGTTGCTGGTATTAATGGTGCCTATCTTCGTGTATTGCGACTCCACTTTCTCAAACTCGACCTTTGTCAACAGCTCCGCGGCATAGACGTTGGTTACGACAAACGCTAACGCACCAATCAATACTTTATATCCTGTCTTCATATAAAAGCTCCGGTTGTGTTATTACGCTATCATCGCCTTCTCGGAACGGATGCTCTGTTCTGAGTGATTAAATAACTAGTTGAGATTAGCGGAAAAATCCAGTCAGCCGGATGTATCATAATTTGTGATCTTTCTCTCACCCCTGCACTTTTACTATAAATAGTATGGCGTTAACTATCAGGCCCTGGAAATCTCACTATGGAACCTCTGCACGCGGTTGTCCTGACCGTCAGCCTGTTCGTCTTAACCTTCTTTAACCCCGGCGCAAACCTCTTTGTGGTGGTACAAACCAGCCTCGCCTCCGGGCGTCGGGCCGGTGTATTAACAGGGCTGGGCGTGGCGCTTGGCGATGCGATTTATTCCGGGCTGGGACTGTTTGGCATGGCGACCCTGATTACCCAGTGCGAAGAAATTTTCTCACTGATCAAAATCGTCGGCGGCGCATATTTGTTATGGTTTGCCTGGAACAGCATCCGCCATCAGGCCACCCCGCAAATGCCGACTCTGCAACAGCCCATTTCCGCCCCCTGGAGCGTATTCTTCCGCCGGGGACTGTTAACCGATCTGTCAAATCCGCAGACGGTGCTGTTTTTCATCAGTATTTTCTCGGTCACGCTCAGCACGGAAACCCCGACATGGGCAAGACTGATGGCCTGGGCCGGCATCGTGCTCTCTTCCGTCATCTGGCGCATCTTCCTGAGCCAGGCCTTTTCCCTACCGGCGGTACGCCGCGCTTACGGGCGGATTCAGCGCATTGCCAGCAGGGTGATTGGCGCGATCATCGGCGTGTTCGCCCTCAGGCTGATTTACGAAGGCGTGAACCACCGCTAGCCAGTAGCAGAGCGGCCACATAACAGAGCGCCACCGCCAGACTCATTTTCAGCATGGTTTCGCCGCCCAGCCCCGACAACGGCGCGGCGATGCCACCGAAAACAAACATGCTCATCCCCATCAACGCGGAGGCGGTTCCTGACTCCTGAACGTCCACCACGCTCATCGCCTCTGCGCCCGCCACGGTGCCAATTCCGCTGCAAAAGGCGACGGTAAAAAAGAGCGCCACCAGCGCCAGAACCGGCTGCTGTAGCCAGGCGCAGAGCAAGGTGATTAACGCGCAGATGACGGCCAACAGCAAGCCGCCGCGCAGCAGCGTCATTGCCGTGATTCGACGCGCAAGACGGGAAAAAATCAGCGAGGCGACGATCAGCCCGATCCCATTAAGACCAAACAGCAGGCTGAACTGCATCGGGCTTAAGCCATACTCGCTTTGCAGCACAAATGACGAAGAGCCGATATAAGCAAACAACCCCGCCAGCATGAAGGCCTGCATCAGGCAGAAGCGCATAAAGAGACGATTTTTCACCACGCTGCGCCCGGTCGAAAATAACGATGCGCCGCGCGTTCGCTGCGGCAGCGTCTCACTGATAAACAGGATGCAGCAGAGCAAAAGCAGTGTCGCAATCCCCGCCATTACCCAAAACAACATACGCCAGTCAAACGCGGTGGCAATGTAGCCGCCCAGAACCGGAGAAAGCACCGGGGCGATGCCGTTCACCGTCATGAGCAGCGCGAAGAACTGGGTCAGGGTCACGCCCTGATATTTGTCCCGCGCAATAGAGCGCGAGAGCACCGAACCACCGGCCCCCGCCGCGCCCTGCACAAAACGCCAGACGATCAGCCAGTGAATATCCTGAGTTGTCGCGCACAGTACCGAAGAGGCAATAAACAGCAACAGCGACAGGATCAACGGAACCTTACGACCAATCCGGTCGCTGAGCGGGCCAAACAGCAGTTGCCCAAGCCCAAGGCCGATCAGCGAAGACGTCAGCGTCAGTTGCGTCAGGGTGGTCGTCGTTGCCAGCTGTTCGGACATCTCCGGCAGAGCGGGCAGATAAAGATCGGTACACAGCGGCCCGATCCCGGTTAACAAACCGAGGATCAGCACCCACGAAAGCGACACACGCGCCATAAAAACACCTCCCTCTGATTACCGGGCCCCGCCGCCGAGCGACTGCCAGAGCGTTATGCGGTTTTCATTGTCCGTCAGTTGCAGGGCGATAAGCGTCTGCTGCGCCGACCACAGCGTGCGTTGCGCCGTCAGTACGGTCAGATAATCCCCGACCCCGGCGCGATAACGACGCATCCCGACATCCAGCGTTTTTTGTTCTGCGGCGACATACTGGCGCTGGGCATCCAGCTGTTCATCCAGCGTCGCACGCCGGGCAAGCGCATCAGCCACATCTTTGAACGCGCTTTGCACCGTTTTTTCATAGGTAGCAATGAGTCCCCGTTTTTGCGCTTCGGCATAGCGGAGCTGCGCCAGGTTGCTGCCGCCAGTAAACAGCGGCAGCGTAATGGAAGGCGCAAACGACCACACCTTCATGCCATGACTGAACAAGGACGAGAGCGCATCGCTGCCAACACCGGCGCTTGCCGTCAGGGAGATGGTCGGGAAGAAATTCGCTCGCGCCGCGCCAATATCGGCATTGGCGCTTTTCAGGTTATGTTCCGCTTCCTGAATATCCGGCCGACGCAACAGCACGGAAGAAGAGACGCCAGCGGGCACCAGCGTAATCACCTGCGCATCAAGGCTTTCCAGCGTACCGGGCAGCACGCTTTCCGGCAGCGTTGTGCCCGCCAGCAGGTTCAGGGCGTTGATATCCTGCGCCACCTGAGTCTGATAGCTGGCTACGCTGGCGCGCGCCTGCTGGTAAACGCTCATCGCTTCACTGACATCCGTTGCGGCGGCTGTCCCGACCTGCTGCTGACGTTGAACAATTTTCAGCGAGTTTTCCGCACTGGCCATCGTCTCCCTGGCCAGCGCCAGATTGCTGTTATCTGCCGCCAGGGTCAGCCACGCGGTGCTGATCTCGGCAATTAACGTCAAACGGGTGTTCTGCGCGGTAAATTCGCTGGCAAGCCAGGTTTCTCGCGCCGCCCGCGACAGGCTCTGATTGCGGCCAAACAGATCCAGCTCAAAGCTGGACACCGCGCCATCGGCTTCAGCACTCGTTCCGGTTCCGTTCGCCAGCGTACGGCTGCGTGTAGAACTGAGTGAAGCATTCACCGTCGGGAACAACGAGGCACGCGCTTCGCCATACAACGCCCGTGCGGAGTCGATATCAGCAATCGCCTTTTGTACATCACGGTTACTGTTAAGGGCGGTGTTCACCACCTGTTGCAGCCGCGCGTCGTTAACAATCTGCTGCCAGTCGCGGCTGACAGCGTTCCCCTGCCCCTGCGCGCCCGGTAAACTTGCCGGAACCGGCGCATCGGGCGTGCTGTAGTGCGGATCAAGCGACACACACCCTGCGCTCAGGAGAGCGAAAACAAAGAGAAAAATACGCAACATAACTTACTCCTGACGACGGGACTTGCGGGTAAACAGATGCTTAACCAGCACGAAGAACAGCGGGACAAAGAAGATAGCCAACAGCGTGGCGGTTAATGTCCCACCGATGATTCCGGTCCCGATCGCCACACGGCTGTTCGCCCCGGCCCCTGTGGCGATAGCCAGCGGCGTAACCCCGGCAATAAAGGCCAGAGAGGTCATAATGATTGGGCGCAAACGGGTCTGCGCCGCTCGCAGCGCAGCCCGGCTCAGGGAATAGCCTTCCGCAACCGCAGCTTCGGCAAATTCGACGATCAGAATGGCGTTTTTCGACGACAGGCCGATGGTGGTCAGCAGCGCGACCTGGAAGTAAACATCATTATTTAAATCACGCATCCAGGCCGCCAGCGCTGCGCCTAACAGCCCCAGAGGGATGACCAGAATCACCGAAAACGGTACCGACCAGCTTTCATACAGCGCCGCCAGGCAGAGGAAAACCACCAGAATAGAGATGGCGTACAAGCTCATAGCCTGACCGCTGGCCAGCTTTTCCTGCAATGACAACCCGCTCCACGCCCATGTGGTGCCAGCAGGCAAGCTGTTTGCCAGCGCTTCCATTTTGTCCATCGCGGCGCCGGAGCTGAAACCGCTGGCGTTTTCTCCCTGAATCTCATAGGCGGCAGAGCCGTTGTAGCGCACCAGACTTTCCGGGCCGTACTCCCAACGGGTAGTGGCGAAGGCGGAAAAGGGCGTCATGCTGTTATCGCTGCCGCGCACGAACCATTTGCCCAGATCCGCAGGCGAAGAACGGAACTCGCTGTCGCCCTGAATGTAGACCTTCTTCACGCGGCCGCGATCGATAAAGTCATTGACATAGGTTCCCCCCCAGGCGCTGGATAATGTGCTGGTCACATCGCTTAAGCCAAGCCCCAGCGAGACGGCCTTATTGCTGTCGATATCCACCTGAAGCTGCGGCATTTGCGGCAGGTCATTTGCGCGCACGGCGTGCAGAATATCGCTCTGGTTTGCCTGGGCGATCAGCTGATTACGCATCTGTAACAGGGTATCGCGATCGGTCGCCCCATTCGCCATCAGCTCAAAAGAGAAGCCGTTGCTTTGCCCCAGCCCCTCAACCGACGGCGGCGTCATCGCAAAAAGCGTCGCATCGCGAATAGCGCCCAGTTCTTTACTGGCACGCAGCGCAATAGCCTGTGCGGTATTTTCTTCGCCTTTACGCTCCGACCAGTTTTTCAGCGAAACGAACGCCATCCCGGCATTCTGCCCGCTGCCGCTGAAGCTAAAACCATCGACGGTAAAAATAACGTCCGTATTGGCTTTCTCTTTATTGAGAAACCAGTCTGTCACCTGACGATTGACCTCTGCGGTTCGCGACGCCGTCGCCCCTGCGGGCAGGGTGTACTGCACCATAATTTCACCCTGATCTTCGGTCGGTAAGAAGCTGCCGGGCAGCTTCCACATCGCCAGCGCCATCGCCCCGCATAACAGCGCATAAACGCCCATCACGCTGACGCTGCGACGCAGCACATGCAGGACGCCGCGCTGATAACCCTGTTCAGTTCGGCTATAGAATCGGTTGAATATCCCGAAGAAGCCCTTTTTATGCGGCGCGGTATGGCTAAGAATCGAACCGCACAGGGCTGGGGTCAGGGTCAACGCCACCACGACCGAGAGCAGCATTGCTGAGATAATCGTCACAGAGAACTGGCGATAAATGACGCCGGTAGAGCCGCCAAAGAACGCCATCGGCAGGAATACCGCAGACAAAACAAGAGCGATAGCCACCAGCGCGCCAGCGATTTCCCCCATCGATTTTTCGGTGGCTTCGCGCGCGGGCAGCCCTTCATCGCGCATAATACGCTCGACGTTTTCCACCACCACAATGGCGTCATCGACCAGCAGACCTATCGCCAGCACCATTGCAAACAGCGTCAGCGTATTGATGGAGTAACCAAACAGCGCCAGCACGCCAAAAGTACCGAGCAGCACGACCGGAACCGCCAGCGCCGGAATCAGCGTGGCGCGAAGATTCTGCAAGAACAGGTACATCACGCAGACCACCAGAATGATGGCTTCAAACAGCGTCTGAACCACATCTTCTACGGAGATCTTAATAAATTCAGTGCTGTCTTTCGGATACGCCACGTCATAGCCCTGCGGCATATCCCGTTTAAATTCAGCGACTTTATCTTTTACCAGCGTGGCGGTATCCAGCGCGTTCGCCCCCGGCGCAAGCATGACCGCAACCCCCGCAGCCGGATGACCGTTGAGTTTAGCGATGGCGGTGTAGTCTTCACTGCCCATCTCCACGCGCGCCACATCCTGGATGCGTACCACGGCCCCGTCAGACTGGCTTTTGATAATGATCTTTTTGAATTGTTCTACCGTCTGCAAGCGCGACTGCGCGCGAACCGTAGCGGTCAATTGCTGTGTGTCAGGGGAAGGTAACGCACCGATTTTCCCGGCGGAAACCTGAACGTTTTGCGCTTCAATGGCGCTCTGCACATCCGACGGCATCAAAGAATAGGAGGCCAGTTTCGCCGGGTCCAGCCAGATACGCATGGCGTATTCCGCCCCAAACACCTGTAGGCTCCCGACCCCTTCCACGCGTGCCAGCGGGTCCTGTACGTTACTCACCAGCCAGTCAGCGATATCTGAGCTGCTCGCCCGGTCGGACTTATCATACACGGAGGCAATCAGCAGGAAGTTACTTTGCGATTTCACCACCGTGACGCCGGATTGTTGAACCTCGCTCGGCAAGCGGGATTCCGCCTGCTGCACCTTGTTCTGTACCTGCACCTGCGCGGTGTCAGGGTCGGTGCCCTGTTCAAAGGTGACATCAATACTGACCGAACCATCGGAACTGCTGGTCGAGGTAAAATAGAGCAGGTTATCCAGCCCGGTAAGCTGCTGTTCAATCACCTGAGTCACGCTGTTTTCCAGCGTTTCGGCGGAAGCGCCGGTATAGGTCGCCGAGATTTTCACCGACGGCGGCGCCACGTCAGGATACTGCGCAACCGGCAGCGTTTTAATCGCCAGAATACCAGCCAGCATGATCAGAATGGCGATAACCCAGGCGAAAACGGGTCTGCGCACAAAGAAACGGGAGAACATCAGCCTTTGCCTCCGTTCAGTTGTACATCAACGGCGTTAACCTGCTGACCCGGCGTGACCTTACTTGATCCCTCAACGATCAACCGGTCGCCGCTACGCAAACCGTCCAGCACCAGCCATTTATCCCCATAGGTATCGCCTGTTTCCAGGGTACGCTGCGCCACTTTATTGTCTTTAGTGACCACCAGCGCTGTCGCATTGCCTTTCGCATCGCGCGTGATCCCCTGCTGCGGCGCGAGGATCGCATCGTTCATGATCCCTTCATCAATGTGGGCACGAACGAACATACCAGGTAACAGCTGCTGTTGAGGGTTGGGGAAAATCGCCCGCAGCGTGACTGAGCCTGTAGACTCATCTACCGCCACTTCCGTCAGCGCTAACTTTCCTTTTTCGCTATAGGTCGTGCCATCTTCAAGCGTCAGCGTCACGTTCAGGGTATCGCTGTTGGTCGCCAGAGACTGCTTACGCAGGCGCAGCAAATCCACGCTGGAGCGGGTAAGATCGACATACATGGTGTCGAGCCCACGAATGGTCGCCAGCGCCGTCTCCTGTGAAGCCGTCACCAGCGCGCCGGGCGTGACGGATGAGATACCAATGCGCCCGGAAACCGGGGCGGTAATGGTGGTCCAGTCCAGATTGATACGCGCGCTTTCTAATGCGGCTTTCTTTGCCTCCACGCTGGCTTTGTCCTGAGCACAGGTAGCCTGCGCATCATCGGCATCCTGGCGGGAAACACCGTCATCGTTAACCAGCCGCGCGTAACGTTGCGCCTTCTGGCAGTCGGCATTCACCAGCGCCTGCGCCTGTCTGAGCGAGGCATTCGCTTCGTTCCATGCGGCGCGATAGCTGGCGGGATCGATCTGATACAGCGCCTGCCCCGCTTTGACGATATCGCCCTCATTAAACAGGCGTTTTTGAATAATGCCCCCCACCTGCGGGCGAACTTCGGCACTGAGCGCTGCGCTGGTGCGTCCGGTCAGTTCACTGACCACAGAAACGGGTTCTGTTTTAAGGGTCACGACGCCCACTTCCTGAGACGGAGAAGCGGTATTGTCGGTTTGCGTATTATCACAGCCGGATAATAACAATAGCGCGATAATTGATGTTGTTATGTATTTCATCTTTTTTCCAGGGTGAGAAACGCCTGCCCCGTTAAAATTAACAAGGTAGCACCAGGCGACTGAACGTTATTTCAGGTACAGCGGTATCGCGTCATGAGGTATTTCTCACAACGACAATAAGGGAAATAATTTATTTCCCTTTGATTATTAGATTCTTTATTCAGCCATTCACAAGCATGGTAACGATATCCCGATATATCTCCTGTAACGCATCAGGGTCACTTTTTTGCGGCGTCAGGCGACGGTAAACCGCCCCTTCCATCATGGTTGCAATCACTTCAACACAGCAACGGATGCGGGCTTCGCTGAGTTGCGGACACGTTTTTCTCAGGTGCGCGCAGGCGTTGTCGAACATCCGCGCGTCCGCCTCTTCGAGCATCGCGGCAACATGAGGATTGCGGGTCGATTCAGCCGCCATCTCCAGCATCAGCGCATCATCATCCTCGCTCAGCGTTTGCCGCCAGGCCAGGATTCCGGGGATACGCTCCGTCTGGGTTTTATCTTCTATCTGCGTGATGCGATAGTCGATAATACGGCGGATCATCTCTTCGATAATGGCATCTTTACTGGCGAAGTAGCGATAGATTTGCCCCACGCTGAGACGGGCTTCAGCAGCGATCTGCGACATGCTGGCGCCGTGAAATCCGCTGGCGCGAAAGCACTGGCGCGCGGCGTTGATGATCTCATCCTGTCGTTGTTTCTGGCGGATTTCCAGCTTGCTGCTCATCGCATCTCCTCGTCACCTCAAAAGTGAGAATGATCGTTCTCATTTTGGCTAATTATACGTCTCCTGCGCACATTGAAAAGGATTTTTTTGCTTATTATTTTCCTGCATTATTTGCCAGGAAAATAATGGAGAGATTATGGAGATTTAATGAAAAAAATCGGAAAATCAGATGGAGAGAATATTTAAATTTATTTCTTTGCCCCTGACTTTCCAATTCCCCGGTACAATTCATTGATGCGTTTAACGGACTTAATCGAACGCTGCGGGGCTGTCGAAGCGACAGACAACACAATCATTTCCAGGCAAACCAGCACCGTACCGTGCAACGGCATTTTCCCGTTCTCACCGCCGCGCGGCACATTGATCACCACATCCGCCTCCTTGCTAAAACGTGATTCCAGCGCATTGGTCAGTAAAATCACCGGCACGCCTAATCGCTTCGCCTCGCGGATGGTCGTCAACCCTTCGCGATGCGGCGATTTCTGCGCCATCATAATCAGCACATCCCCCCGCTGTAGCGCAATCAGCTGTTCCGCCAGGTTAATCCCGGTACGATTAAACGCCACCGACGGCAAGCCAATACGGCTGAGCAGACGCGCCGTGTAGTCCGCAAGGATCCCGGATGCGCCAATGCCAAATATCCCCACCTGACGCGCCTCCACCAACAGTGCGACCGCCTGCGCAATCGCGTAACGGTTTTGCGGCGTAGACAGCACGTCGCAGGTGCGCTGATGCCCTTGCAGAACAAAATCAATGCTCGAATTTACATCGCAGGAAAGCGTATTCACCGTGGTCGTCATTTTCTCTTCCGAGGTGATACCCGGGCCAAACCAGTGTTCGATGGTCTGTTTTAAATCGCGCAGCCCGGCAAACCCCAATGCCTGAATCGCCCGGACAACCGTCGCGTCAGAAGTTTGAGTGGCGGCCGCAATTTCTATCGCCGTAAATTCCAGTACCACTTCCCGGTTCTCATGGATATAACGCGCCACCGCCTGCATCCTCGGCGGAAGCAGATGCGCCCGCGCCCGGAAGCGATCGCCGTAGACATCAATACGATTTTTCACTTTCTTCGCCGTCAGCATGGTTATTTCCCCTCCGGTAAGTGGCGCCCGGCAATATGCGACTGTACCTGTGCAACCATCAGGCTGAGTGATGCAAAGGAGTTCGAAATCGCCTCTTCACGGGAGATCAAAACGTAGTGCCCGCGCTGGCAAGCGGTAAGAAACTCGCACCAGCCCGGCAACACGGCATCCATCGCGGCAATTTCATCCTGCGGCTTACCACCGGTATCACCGCGCCAGGTAGCAAAAACAAAATCCGCATCCATCTCTGGCAGACGCTCCGCGCTCACGTCAATCCGCCCTCCCGGCGGAATGCTGTCGATCAGTTTCGGGAAGGAAAACCCGGCATCGCGCAGGACGCGTCCTAACGAATGATAGGTGTGCAACGCATTGATTTTTCCCTGATTTGCCTGAATGACTGACACCGTAATGTGTTGGGTATCCACCGTGTGCTTCAACCGGTCAATCTCTTCCCGGTAGCGACGCTCCAGGATAGCCAGTCGCGCCTGAGTTCCGGTAAGCTGCGCGAGCTTGCGGTAAATTTCCGGCGCGCCGCCGTCGAGATGATCAATGCTCACCGTCGGGGCGATTTTCTCCAGTTGTTCGATGGGCGTATGGCGACTCGGCTCGGTGATGATCAAATCGGGTTTCGCGGCGACAATCGCTTCAATATCAATGTCCGCCGTACCAATAAACTTTATCGTTGAATGATCAAAATCGACGCCGGTCAGCAGCGCGCCCGAACGCAGGAAATGGCTGCCGTCAGGACGCGTTCTGCCGTGGCTGGCGACCGGCGGAACGCCCAGCTCAATCAGCGGAATGGTGATATCAAGATCGTGTAGCGACACAATGCGCTGCGGATGCAGCGGCACGTTCACCACGCGTCCGAGATCGTCGGTAAAAGGCCTGGTGGCAACCTCTGCCTGTACAGAGCCCCCCAGCAGCAGCAACAGCGAAAAAAGTAAACGCATACACCCTCTTAAAAATTACAAACGATCCCGACGACGCCAGAGCAACAGTAAAAAGAAAGGGCCGCCGACCAGCGCAATCACGATCCCCGCCGGTATTTGCAGCGGCGCAAAGGCCAGACGCCCGATGGTATCCGTGAGCAGCACCAGCAGAGCGCCAATGAGCGCACTGCCCCACAGCAGCGCCATTTGCCCTCCGCGCAGGCAAAAACGCGCCATATGCGGCGCCATCAGGCCGACAAACCCCAGGCTGCCCACGCAGGAGACGCTGGCGGCGGTCAGAAAGACCGGCGCCATAAAACGCAGCAGCGCCAGATGAGACAGACGCACCCCGAGCCCGGTCGCGGTGTGATTACCCAGCAGCGCCACATCCGATGCTCTCGCCGTCGCAAACAGCAGAACAGCCGCAGGCAACGCCCACCCCAGCGCCACCCACAGCAACGGCCAGGTGGCGGCGTGCAGGCTTCCGGCCAGCCAGACCAGCGCCGTTTGCACATCGCGGACATCGGCTGTCGTCATAAAAACGCCCATTCCCGCAGCAAAGAACCACGAGACGCCAATGCCGATCAGCACAAATCGCGGGCGGGAGAAATCACGGGCCAGCAGCATGACCAGCGCGGCGACCAGTAATCCGCCAGCAATACCCGCCAGCGGTCGCCAGACCAGGCTGACCGACGGGAAGAGCAGCACTAACGCCAGTACCACCACGCTACTCCCCTCTTTCACGCCGATAAGACCGGGGTCAGCCAGGCCGTTACGGGTAATCGACTGCATCGCCGCGCCAGCCAGCCCCAGCATTGCTCCACACAGCAGCGCCATCAGCAAACGCGGAAGACGGACATCCCAGACAACATACTGCTGCTGCTCCGTTAACGCCTGCGGAGAGAACAACGCACGCCCGATGGCGGAAGCCGGAACGGGAAGCGACCCCTGCAACACGCCCGAAACCAGCAGTACGGCGGCCAGCGTGGCAAACCCCAGCACACACCACACCGTTTTCAGCCGGACAAGGCGTGAGAATTTTCCCACCCGCCATGCGCGCAGCCCGGCACGCGCCAGAACAACGCTCATTTAAGAAATCTCGACGCAATGAAAATAAACACCGGCGCGCCGACCAGCGCGGTCATCACTCCTGTAGCCAGCTCCTGCGGGGCAAGCAGGGTTCGGGCAACGATATCCGCCAGTAGCAGCACTGCCGCCCCCAGCAGCGCCGCCAGCGGGAGCATCTGGCGAATGTCTTCCGTCACCAGGCGTCTGATGACGCCCGGAACCAACAGCCCGATAAAACCCAGCGGCCCGGCGACGGATACCGCCGCGCCGCACAGCAGCGCAATGGCGATCATCGCCATCAGACGAATGCGCAGAATATTAACGCCCAACCCACAGGCCATCTGGTCGCCTAGCGCCAGAATATTCAGCCCCGGCGCTATCGCTACCGCCAGTACGACGCCAACCAGCGACGGCAGGAGAGCCTGGCGTACTTTTTCCCAACTCATCCCCGCGAGATCGCCCACCAGCCAGGTGCGCATCGCCAGCAACGTCTGCTCATCCAGAATAAGGATTGCCGCCGTGAGCGACGACACCATCGCCGACAGCGCCACGCCGCAGAGCGTGACCTTCAGCGGCGTCAGTCCGCCACGCCCGGCGGAAGAGAGCGCCATCACCAGCGAAAAGAGTGCCGCTGCGCCCCCTGCCGCAACCAGTGACTGACTGAGCCCCGCGACGCCCAGCGCGGTACACAGCACCACGGAGAACGCGGCCCCCGCATTCAGCCCCAGAATGTGCGGTTCGCCCAGCGGGTTGCGAATCAATGCCTGTAACAGAACGCCGGCTACGCCCAAAGCCGCGCCAACCAGCATGGCCGCAGCCATACGCAACAGACGCAGAGAGATAACGATTCGGTGATCAAAGTTTTTGGCATCGAAGTGAAATAACGCCTGAATGACGGTCTGCGGACTGACGGCACGCGCCCCGACGCCCAGATGAATCACCGCCAGCATAAACAGCAGCAGTAGCAAGACAGGAAGCGCCAGCAGAAATCGACCACGACGGCGGCCTGATGCAATGACCATATCCGTCATTCTTCCGCTCCAGCCTTGGCACGAAACGGCATGAAGAACGGCTTTCCGGTCAACGGATTCACCGACATCTGCACATCGACGTCAAACACCGATTTGATCAGCTCCGGCGTACAGTGCTCTCCTTCATGTACGATCCCCTCCAGCCGCCCCTGTCTGAGAAAGACCAGCATATCGCCGTAATTCACCGCGAAATTGAGATCATGTAACACCACCACCACGGTACGACCATGATGGCGGGTCAGGGAGTGCAGAAGCTCAAGGATCTCTACCTGATAACGCAGATCGAGAAAGGTTGTAGGCTCATCCAGCAGAATAAACGGCGTTTGCTGCGCCAGCGCCATTGCAATCCAGCACCGCTGCCGCTGCCCGCCGGAGAGACTCTCTACCGGCAAATGGGCGAAGTCGGTTGTTCCGGTGAGCTGCAACGCCTGCTCTACGGCCTGTGCGTCATCATCGGTCCATTGCTGGAGAAAATTCTGCCAGGGAAAACGCCCGCGCGAAACCAGTTCAAAAACCGTTAATCCCTCCGGCACCAGCGGAGATTGCGGCAGGATGCCAAGCTGACGCGAAACCGCTTTGGTCGGCTGTTGATGAATCGCTTTACCATCAAGCAGCACGCTGCCGCCCAACGGCTTCAGCATTCGGGCAATCGTACTTAATAAGGTGGATTTGCCTGAGCCGTTCGCCCCGGCCAGCACCGTCATTTTACCTTGCGGGATAGTGAGGCAGACGTCATGCACGATAGCGTGGTGACGATAGCCAGCAGAAAGCTGTTTCAGCTCAATGCCCGTTCTGTGGGCGGTGTTTTCCACATGCTGTGGCATGTTCACTCCTGCGCCGTCGCAGCCTGGCAAAGCCAGCGCGCGCAGCCTTTCAAATAAAAATAAAACTCATTCTCTTTAAGATCTTGCTGGGTTGCGCTGTAGTAGTCAAGCAATTACGCCCTGTAGTTACATCACCGTACGCACGCAACAAAAACGCCGCAGAAAAAGACGAACAAACTTATAAAAATAAATATATATCAATAAATTAAAAATTATTTTCCCGCAATAACACTACGGTTTTATGACGTTAACCCCGCTGTAGTTTCTTTTTCATTTTTACGTTTACTACTACAAACGCCCATGATTGAATGATTCTCAATTACACATCTGACGCCGTTTACGTTGGTTAAAAGATGGATAAAACGCATGGCTAGCAAGCCGGGCAATGAACTGGATAAACCTGTTTACCCTCCCGTTTTTGGCAGGGTATTTTGCGGAATAAATAAAAGATGGCTAAGTTAACTCCTTATTTTTCTGGGATGAAAGGGCGAGCGCTGTGCTCCGCTCTGTTTTTGGGTATCACGACGGCTCCTGCGGTCATGGCGGCGGAAAAAGAAAACTCGCCGCTCAAAAATGAAGAGACGATGACCGTGCGCGCAGACGCCTCTTCTGCCGATCAGGCCGTCACGTCAGGTTATCAACCGCTGAGTTCGTCCACCGCCACGCTGACGTCGATGCCGCTGCTGGATATCCCGCAGGTGGTCAATACCGTCAGCGACAAAGTGCTGGAAGATCAGCACGCCACAACCCTCGATGAAGCGCTGTATAACGTCAGCAACGTTGTGCAAACCAACACGCTGGGCGGAACGCAGGATGCGTTTGTTCGCCGTGGTTTCGGCGCGAATCGTGACGGTTCCGTGATGACCAACGGTCTTAAAACCGTATTGCCGCGCAGTTTCAACGCGGCCACGTCGCGGGTGGAAGTGCTGAAAGGCCCGGCCTCCACGCTGTACGGTATTCTCGATCCCGGCGGCCTGATTAACGTCGTAACCAAACGTCCGCAAACGCAATTTGGCGGCTCAATTTCCGCCACCTCCTCCAGCTTCGGCGGCGGCACAGGCCAGTTTGACATCACCGGGCCGATTGAAGGCACCCAACTGGCGTATCGCCTGATCGGTGAGTATCAGCACGAGGACTACTGGCGCAACTATGGTACTAACCAGAGCAGCTTCATCTCCCCTTCCCTGACCTGGTTTGGCGACAACGCGACGGTCAACGTGCTCTATTCGCACCGTAATTACAAAGCCCCGTTCGATCGCGGCACCATTTTCGATCTCAATACTAAACAGCCGGTTAACGTGGATCGGAAAACCCGCTTTGATGAGAAATTCAATATCACCGATGGCGAATCGGATCTGGCGCAGCTCAATGCCGAATATCGCTTCAACAGCGCGTGGACGGCGAAGTTTGATTACAGCTTCAGCCAGGATAAATACAGCGATAACCAGGCTCGCGTGATGGCTTATGATTCCGCTACCGGGAACCTGACCCGCCGCGTGGATGCGACGCAAGGCTCCACCCAACGGATGCATGCGACCCGCGCCGATTTACAAGGAAACGTGGATATCGCTGGTTTCTATAACGAGATCCTGACCGGCGTCTCTTATGAGAATTACGATCTGCTGCGCACGGATATGATTCGCTGTAAGAACGTGAAAGGCTTTAATATTTACAATCCGGTCTACGGTACGCTCGGCAAATGCACCAGCGTCTCGGCCTCCGACAGCGACCAGACGATTAAGCAGGAGAGCTATTCCGCTTACGTACAGGATGCGCTGTATCTGACCGATAAGTGGATCGCCGTCGCCGGGATGCGCTATCAGTACTACACCGAATATGCCGGGAAGGGCCGCCCGTTCAACGTCAACACCGACAGCACGGACCAGCAGTGGGTGCCGAAATTCGGCATGGTCTATAAGCTGACCCCTTCTGTGTCGCTGTTCGGTAACGTATCGCGCGCCTTTATGCCGCAATACTCTATTGCCAGCTACATTGGCGATCTGCCGCCGGAAACCTCTACCGCCTATGAAGTGGGGGCGAAATTCGATCTCTTTGACGGCATCACCGCCAATATCGCCCTGTTCAATATTGATAAGCGCAACGTGCTGTACAACGAAATCGTGGATGGCGAAACCGTGGCGAAAACCGCAGGGCGCGTACGCTCACAGGGGGTGGAAGTGGATGTCGCAGGCTCGCTGACGCCCAATACCAATATCATCGCCAGCTACGGTTATACCGCAGCAAAAGTCACGGAAGATCCCGATTACAAAGGGAAACCGCTGCCTAACGTACCGCGTCATACCGGTTCATTGTTCCTGACCTATGACATTCACAACGCCTTTATGGGCAATACGCTGACCATTGGCGGCGGCGGACATGGCGTAAGCCGTCGCTCCGCCACCAACGGCGCGGACTATTATCTGCCTGGTTATTTTGTGGCCGATGCCTTTGCAGCCTATAAGATGAAACTGCAATACCCGGTGACTCTGCAACTCAACGTGAAAAACGTGTTTGATAAAACGTATTACACCTCATCCATTGCCACCAATAATCTGGGTAATCAGATTGGCGACCCGCGTGAAGTTCAGTTCACGGTAAAAATGGAGTTCTGATCCTTCTCATCCAAATACCCTGTCAATTCTGGCAGGGTATTCCCGCTATTCCCTCACATTAAGATGAATAAACTCACACCGCCCAATGAACGCAAAAATGCGCGCCTCATCAACTTTCTTAACTGAACTGTATCAGATTTAACATTTTGTGATTTTTATCGCGGATAAATTTTAATCTTCCGCTATTTTTAAATTCCCTTTCACTCATGGAGGACGATGTAATGAAACACAAATCGTTTTATCGCCTCATTGCCGCAGGCGGTCTGCACTTCTGGTATAACCTCGATCCGCGTATTTCTAACGACTTCCCGCGTTAATTCTCCTTAGCCGTTCAACATCAATAAAAAATTAACTGAACACTACGTTTGGTCGGTATTTCTTGCGCCTGTTAAAGGCACAAAAATAACGTTCACGTAGCGCGACATGCTATTGGAGAAATAATATGAAACGTATTCCTGAGCCGTTCCGCATTAAAATGGTAGAAAACATTCGTATGACCACCTGGGACGACCGTGTTAAAGCGCTTGAAGAAGCGGGATATAACCCTTTTCTGCTCAAAAGCGATGATGTATATATCGACCTGTTGACCGACTCCGGCACTGGCGCAATGAGCGATCGTCAATGGTCTGGCCTGATGATGGGCGATGAAGCCTACGCCGGCTCACGCAACTATTACCATCTGTGCGACAAAGTAAAAGAGCTGATCGGCTACCCGTTTACGATCCCAACACACCAGGGACGCGGCGCCGAGCAAATTCTGTTTCCCTGCCTGATTGCCCGCCGCAACGCTGAAAAACCGGTCTTTATTTCCAACTTCCACTTTGATACGACCGCCGCCCATGTCGAATTAAACGGCGCGAAAGCCATCAACGTGGTGACGCCAAAAGCGTTCGACACCACCTCATGGTACGACTGGAAAGGCAACTTTGATATCGACCTGCTCAACGCCACTATCGCGGAACATGGCGCAGAAAACGTCGCGGCGATTATCACCACCGTCACCTGCAACAGCTCAGGCGGCCAGCCGGTTTCCATCGCCAATATGCGCGAGGTGTATCAAATAGCGAAGCGGCACAATATTCCGGTGGTCATCGACTCCGCCCGCTTCTGCGAAAACGCCTGGTTTATTAAACAGCGCGAAGAGGGATACGCGGATAAAACGGTGAAAGAGATCGTCCGTGAGATGTACCAGTATGGGGATATGCTGACCATGTCGGCGAAGAAAGATCCGATGGTCAATATCGGCGGGCTGTGCTGCTTCCGTGATGATGAAGATCTGTTCAACGACGTGCGCATTCGCTGCGTGCCAATGGAAGGGTTTGTCACTTACGGCGGGCTGGCGGGGCGCGATATGGAAGCGCTGGCGATCGGCCTCGAAGAAGGGATGAATGAAGATTTCCTCGCCTATCGGATTAACCAGGTGGAATACCTGGGCGAACGGCTGCGCGAAGGGGGGATTCCAATCCAGTATCCAACCGGGGGCCACGCGGTATTTGTCGATGCGAAGCTGCTGCTGCCGCACATTCCGGCAGAACAGTTCCCGGCTCATGCGCTGAATAACGAATTGTACCTGGAAGCCGGGATTCGCAGCGTGGAAATTGGCTCTCTGCTGCTTGGGCGCGATCCGGCCACTGGCAAACAAAAACCGTCGCCAATGGAGTTGCTGCGTCTGACGATCCCCCGCCGGGTCTACACCAACGATCACATGGACTATATCGCGGATGCGTTAATCGCCGTAAAAGCCCGCGCCGCATCGATCAAAGGGCTGACTTTCACCTATGAACCGCCGGTGCTGCGCCACTTTGTGGCCCGGCTGAAACCGGTGAAATAACGTTCTGATACGCGCTCCCCTGCGGGAGCGCGATTCCGCTATTTAATACGATATTCAACGCATTCAGGCATGAGAAAAGCGGGATCGCCCTTTTCTCTGCACAATGACGGGCATAGCCACGCGAGGAAAACGCACTATGGCTACATTATCGGTCGCAAATAAAGCGCCGTCGCTGATCGGCGGGGCAATGATTATCGGTGGAACCATTATTGGCGCGGGCATGTTTTCTCTCCCGGTGGTGATGTCTGGCGCCTGGTTTTTCTGGTCACTGCTGGCATTAATTTTTACCTGGTTTTGTATGCTGCATTCCGGGTTAATGATCCTGGAAGCAAACCTGAATTATCATATTGGCGCCAGCTTCGACACGATTACCAAAGACCTGCTGGGAAATCGCTGGAATATTATTAACGGTCTGACCGTCGCGTTCGTGCTGTATATTCTGACTTACGCCTATATTTCCGCCAGCGGTTCGGTTATTCACCATACCTTTGCACAAATGGGGATCGTCTTTCCGGCCAGGCTCGGCGGGTTATTATTCGCCCTGGCGGTAGCGTTTATTGTCTGGCTAAGCACCCGGGCGGTGAGCCGTATGACGACCATTGTGCTGGGCGCCAAAATTCTCACCTTCTTTATGACGTTTGGCGGTTTGCTCTGGCACGTCCAGCCGACGATTTTACTCAATACCGCTGAAGTCAGCCCCAGCTACCTGCCCTACGTCCTGATGACGTTGCCGTTCTGTCTCGCCTCATTTGGTTATCACGGCAACGTGCCCAGCCTGATGAAATATTACGGCAAAGATCCGTTGACCATCCGCCGCTGCCTGCTACTGGGAACGTTGATGGCGCTGGTGCTGTATATCATCTGGCTGGTCGGTACGATGGGGAATATTCCGCGTCCGGCGTTTATTGAGATCGCCGAAAAAGGCGGCAATATCGACGTGCTGGTACAGACGCTGAGCGGTTTGCTGAACAGCTCAACGCTCGATCTGCTGCTGACCGTCTTCTCCAACTTTGCCGTCGCCAGTTCGTTCCTCGGCGTTACGCTGGGATTATTTGATTACCTCGCCGATCTCTTCAGGTTCGACGACTCGCCAAAAGGACGTTTCAAAACTGCGCTGGTCACGTTTCTGCCGCCCATCACCGGCGGTTTAATCTGGCCAAATGGGTTTATCTACGCCATCGGTTTTGCCGGGCTGGCCGCCACCGTCTGGGCGGCGATTGTCCCGGCGCTGCTGGCGCGCGCATCGCGCAAACGCTTTAACAGCCCGCACTATCGGGTATGGGGAGGCAACGCGATGATCGTCCTGATTTTATGCTTTGGGGCAGCTAACGCGCTTATCCATATTCTATCCAGCATTAACCTTCTGCCGGTATACCGGTAGTACGCCATGCGCGGCGGCATAAAATAAAAAGGGAACCGCCGGGTTCCCTTTTCAACACTGGTGACGCGCCGGGCGAAAGTCTAAAAGATCCCTTTCTGACGCACTTTACTCATCTTCTGCGTCGGCGCGTCTACGGTACTGAGATCGACTTCTTCAGCATTTACGGATTTAGCCGGTTCCGCCGCTGACGTGCGCCCCGTCACGCGCAGCTGTTGCAACAGCAGATGCTGCTGTTCCAGCAAGACTTTGAGCTGGGCGACCTCTTCGCGCAGTTTTGCTGTCTCCTCATGCTGCGTGTTATCCGATGGCGCTGCGGCGACCTGCTGTTTTTGCAGGGCCTGCGCCATCAGCGTACGCATTTGCGCCAGCTGCTGTTCGCTGAAGTCTTTCTCTTTTTCTGCATCGCCATCGCCGGTCATGAGGGCGACGGGCAGCAAATTGCTCTCCTGCAATTCCGCGCAAAGGGATTCGAGGCTCAAACCTTCCCGGCTCAGGGATTCTGCAACATGGCTGCACAATTGCGGGTTGAGAAGATGCAATTGCAGGCCGGACAGATAGATATTGCGATGAAACTGGCGGATCTCCATGTTGGCGTCATTGACGTCGCTCCCGTCCCGCTGCACTGCGCCATACCATTTTTTTAGTTGCAGCATCGCGCGCAAATCCGCGCGCGATCGCTCTGGCGACAAATGCAATGAGAGGTTAACACGGCGGATCTGCCTGTTACTCATCGTCGCCTACCTCAACCATTTGCGGCGAATCAATCTGCTCAACGCCTGACTCAGCATGGTACAGGCAGATCTCGCGAGAGAGCGCGCTTTGCGGGTTGTCGAGCGTCACCACGCGTTCGCCGAGCGTCGAATAGGCCTGACGCAGAGCGGATTCGATCAGATGCGCGCCGCCGCCGACCAGATAAACGCGGTTAGGGTTCTTAGCGAATTTCTTCGCTTCATAAGCCACCTGATCGCCAAGTTCCTGAATCTTGATCTCGATCCGTTCAAGGATCTCGTCAATCCGCGATTCATCGTTGATGACGCTTCTGACAAAATCCAGATCGTTGCGACGCTTGATCAGCTCGTTCGCCACCAGGTAGCTGGAGTCGCTGTCCGCCGCCGCCAGTAATTTACGCGTGGCGTCCGTCACCATCGCCACGCCGATTTCGTTGTTGCCGTAAATTGCGGAAACATCGTCAAACTCGCCGACAATCACCCCCATGTCCAGCGTTGTCCCGCCGCAGTCGATGACCAGCGACTTGGTGAATTCATTCACGTTGGAGTTAAGCAGATGCGACAGCGCCGCAGGCAGGCTCTCCGGCATAACATGCACATCAACGATACGGAACAGCTCGCCTTTATTCAGCGAGATCTCACGCATCAGGTTGCGACGTTTCGCTTCGATGCGCTCATCGTTACGCTGGCAATCGTCCGGCTTGTAGAATTGCGTAATCGGCAGTGTGACGATAACTTCAACGTCACGCGGCGTCAGGCCGGTTTGCAGCAGCGCATGATGAACCGCCAGCAGATTCAAATCGTCATACTGGTATTCGATGTGCGTCGTGGAAAGCGCTTTATCCGAGGTCGCATCATAGGTGTATTTCGTGGTGCCGATGGTGTAGTTGTATACCGACTGACCACGCAGCAACGCCGCGCTTTTCCAGTCCTTACGGAAGGAGTTCGGCGAAACAACGGTCTTCAGCGTACCGTTTTCAATCCAGCTAATTTTCACATTGGTTGAGCCATCATCAATGGCGAATTTCATACGTGTTGCGGTCATGGGTTTTAACTCAATCTAAGGGTCATTTTTACAGCGTCGCCTCTTCCGTCAGAATGCGGCGAGCGCCGAGGTAATGCGATTGCCAGAAATCATCTGAAAGCTGGCTAATGCGGATATTTAGCCCGCTACGCGGGGCCTCAATAAACTCATCGTTTCCAAGGTAGACGCCAACATGGTCGGCGCCCGGTCGCTGGTTAATGTTAAAAAACACCAGATCGCCGCGACGGAGTTTATCTACGCGAATATGTTTAAGAGTGGGGTCCTGATACATGCCGTTTGCCGTGCGGGGTAGCTTGCGCTCCAGCACATGATTGAAGGCGTAGAAAACCAGGCCACTGCAATCAAATCCTTCCAGCGGATTTTTACCGCCCCAGACATAGGGCTTACCTAACTGGTCTTCCAGACGCTTGATGACGGTATGTAATCGGGACGCCAGTTTCGGGCTGATGCGCCCCGTTTTGTCCTTCCCTTTGCGCGCCTGACTCCACAGTGTGTCGGAGCTTCCCAGGCTACCGGGCTGCCAGCGAGCATGCATTGCCAGCATCTCGCGGTTTTTAGTGCGGTCAGCCAGTTTTTGCGCCGTTTCCCGCTGCTTTTGTTCCGGCGTTAACGGTACGACGGCAGTCCGTTTTTTCACTTTCGCCATCAGCCGCTCGCGATTTTTTTTCCGCATCTGCAACGCGTTTTCCTGCTGCGTCATACCCGCTTCTACAGGCTTCGGCTTTGCGATGCTGTAACCCGTCGGCATCAGCAATAACAGGATGAGAGAAAAAAAAGGTACCTGGCGGCACAGAACATGCCGGGCAGGTACAAAACGGACAGAACGGATGAAACGTTTCACAGCAATAACGATCTGATTAATGGTTTTTCGTCAGTTTATCGGTCAGCGGTTTAATGACTTTTTCGCCATGCTGCCCAAAGAACTGGTACAGAGAATCACTGGCGGAATGCGTCAGCACCATAATTTCAATGCGGCGGTTCGCGGAACTCAGCGGATGTTGCGGGTCAAGCAACATCTGATCCGCCATGCCGCTCACTTGCAGAATTTTGCTTTGATCCAGCCCCCCGGTGGTCAGAACCGCCCGCGCCTGCATGGCGCGTTCGCCGGACAGGTTCCAGTTGTTATAAAGCACCTGATCGCGAAAACGCGTGGCATCGGTATGGCCGGTGATGATGATCTTGTTGTCGATCTTGTTCAGCTCCGGCGCGAACTCCGTCAGTAAGCGCTTGAAAAACGGCGTCAGGATTGCGCTACTGCGCTGGAACATCTCGCGTTTTTGATCGTCCGAGACCAGAATACGCAGCCCCTGCGGCACAATTTCCATTTTCAGGTTGGCTTGCGCATCGTACGTCGAGGTGATTTTCATGATAATGCGCGCCAGATCTTCAATCTCATTACGCGAGCGGGCGTTCACGTCGTCCAGGCTTTCCGTCTGTTTCGCCTGCTGAGCAACCTGCTTCTCCGCATCGGTCAACGGTTTTGACGACTCTGCCGTTTTCGACGGTTTAGGCGTTTTCGGATGACGGCTGTCAATCAGCGAAAGCTGCCCGCCCTGCCCCTCTTTTTGCGTAATGGGCGTTAATGAGTTGCCTTCAAAGACCGACTCGCCATTAAGCATGGAGACAATCTCTTTACGTTCTTCTTCCGTTACCGCGCCCATGATCCACAGCACCATAAACAGCGCCATCATTGCCAGCGTGAAGTCTGCGAAGGCCACTTTCCAGGCGCCGCCATGAAATTCATCATGGCTTTTACGCGAGGAGCGTTTGATGATCGTGGTATGTTCTTTGCTGCGGTTACGCATCAGGCATCACCCATCATCTGGTTTACCCAACCGTCCAGCGTCGCGAATGTCGGTTTCGTGTCCATCGGCAGCATTTTGCGCCCGGCATCGACCGCCAGCAGCGTCGGCTTACCGGCAACGTGGTTCACCAGTACGGTACGCACGCACTCCAGCACCGAGATTTGCTTTTTGGTGCGTTGCTCCATGGCGTTCGCCACCGGGTCCATCAGGCAGTAACAGAAGAATACGCCGAGGAAGGTTCCCACCAGAGCGGCCGCAACCTTCACGCCGATGACCGCAATCGAGCCGTCAATGGATTGCATGGTAATGATGATGCCAAGTACCGCCGCACAGATGCCGAATCCAGGCATCGCTTCCGCAGTACGTTGCAAAGAGCGGGATGGTTGCAGAAGGTTCTCTTCCATTGCCACCAGTTCCTGTTCGAGAATCCCTTCCAGCTCGTGCTCGTTGATTTTCCCCATCGCCATCAGGCGGAAGTTATCGGAGATGAACGTCACCAGCGCTTTGTCGTGCAGCATGAGGGGGTATTTCTGGAATAACGCGCTGTTTTCCGGTGCTTCGATATGCTCATCCAGCACCTTCAGGCCACCGTCCTGCACCAGTTCCAGCAGTTCATACAGCAGCATCAGCAGCTGGCGCTGATACTCATCGGTATATTCGTTTTTGCGCATAATGCCGCGAAACTGACGGTACATTTCGCTCAGCACCGCTTTGGGGTTCGCCAGTACCATCGCCCCCAGTCCCGCGCCAAGAATAATGATGATTTCACCCGGCTGCCAGAATGAGGCGAGGTGTCCGCCTGACAGAATAAAGCCGCCGACAACACACCCCATGATGATGAGAATACCTAAGAATTTCTGCATAAACCTTTCACTTCTGGAAAAAAGACTGAATTTTTTGCGCAATGATTTTATTGAGCTGACATACCCTGGCCTCGGTTAAATTGAGGACCAGCGCAATTTCCTTCAGGCTCATTTCATGCTGGTAATAGAGCGTGAGAATAAGTTGCTCACGCTCATCAAGACTCGCCAACGCGTTGCGTAGCGTTCTGCTGACGATGATCTCTTCTTCAAGCGGACGGCTATCCAGCGCCCCCGCATATACGTCATTACCCAGAAGATCGTCGAGACTCTCCAGCGTTTTGGCGCAATCGAGTAAGAGATATTCCTGATACTCTTCAGCCGTAATGGAAAGATGGTGGCTGATATCCTCAAAGCTGGGCGTACGCCCCAGCTGACGCGCAATCTCGCGGATTGCGTCATTGAGCTTATGCGTTTTCTGTCGCAAACGACGCGGACGCCAGTCAAGCAACCGCAGCTCATCCAGTACCGCGCCGCGAACGCGTTGTATGGCATAAGCGGCAAACTGCTCATCAGGATGACCGTAACGGCGCAACGAGGTTAATAACCCCATTAGCGCGATCTGTTCCATATCATCCCGATCAATAACGCTACTGGTCTGGTAAGCGAGTTGCTTCACCACTTTGTTGACGAGCGGCAGATACGTGCTGACATAGCGCGCTTCATCCGCAGGCGTCAGCGTTTCACTTGCGATAAAATCCATCATGTCCAATACGGCTTATCAATCACTGGAAGACCATTTTGCTGATGATGACGTCATCAAAGGGGACGTCCATCTTCAGGCTGTCAAATCTGGCGGCATAGGCGGCTTTGAGTTTGTCGTGCAGGTTGCTGACGCTTAGCGCACGCACGGCGTCATAGTCCATTTCGGAAAACAGATTGACGGTCGCTCCACGAATCGCAGGGATCATGTCTTGCGCCGTCCGCGCGTTTTCCGCGCTCATGGTCGCCAGGTTCAGTTCCAGCATCAGATAACGCTCCGCATTACCTTTCCCTTTCAGGGTGATGAGGATGTTTTTAATTTCCACGAACTCCACCTGTTGCGGCGTGGAGGATTTAAATAAGCTCGTCAACGGATTGCTCTCCGATGCCGTGTCCGCGCGAAGTAGCCAGGTGCCGGCAACGGTTAAACATGCCGTCAGTAAAGCGGTAACCAAAGCGATCGCCAGCCCAAAGGAGATTGTTTTTGCGTTCATAAATGTCTTTTTGTTAAACGGTCAGTAATACCGAATCATCTTCACGGCGGGTGCTTTCTGATTCCGGCAGACCTGCCGCGATCTCATCTCCCGCCTGAATGATGGCGTGTTGTTGTGCGAACTGCTGTTCTTTGCCCTGCTGCTGCCCTGACTGAGAGGAGACCTGCACGTTTACCTGAACAAAGTTCTGTTCGGTCAGGCTCTGGCGCAGATCGTTGCTCGTTTGCTGAAGCGCACGATAGACCTCAGCATGGCTGGCGTTGATTTGTACCTGTACGCGCCCGTTATCAAGCTGCAACGAGATGTCGATCTTGCCCATTTCAGGCGGATCGAGACGGATAGTGGCGTGCTGGATCTGGTTCTTCACCTGAAGTTGCAGACGATCGCCCAACGCGCTTTGCAACTGCTGCGTCCAGCGGGAGGTTTCCGTATCAAGTTTTAATGTCGAGGTATGCGCAAACATTGCATCAGGCGTCACCGCCGCCGTTGGCGTCGTGGAGACAACGGAGACCGGCTGCGCATTCACTGTCGGCGTCGCCACAGCGACTGCGGTCATAAGCTGCGGCGTAATGTGCTGCAACCCTGCGGTTGGCGTCTGCGGCGACTCGGTCGCAGGCGTTACGTTAACCCCTGCCGCCAGCATCGGGCGCAGCGTTGGCGATAACGCCCCCTTATCCTGCAACTGTCCCGCCAGTAACGGCTGCGTCTGCAACGTCAGCGCATTCATCTCGTTTTGCGAACGACCCGCGTAGCTGACGGGTTTAACCGGCATCTGCCCGGTCATCAACAGCGCCTGCAACAGCTGCTGCTGCGCATCGTCTTTCAACGGAGAGGCATCCTTCTGATGCCGATCGCCCGTATCGTCCTCGTCCTGCACGCTCACCGGCTGCGCGCTGACGGTAATCCCCAGGGCATTTTTGCCCTGCCCGCCCATCAGCGTGCTGACAACATTCATCAACGCATCGTTGAATCCTGGCTGCGTCTGCCCGGCAGATGACTGAGCGCCGCTCTGCCCGGCGATCGTCTCCGCCTGCATCGGCAAACCGGAAGCGTGCCCCGCATTTTGAGAAAGATTGAGAATATCCATTACCCCATATCCTCTGCGTCCATAAACGCGGCATACGCCGTCGCACCTTCACGATTGCGCATGGCGAGCGCCATTTTGTTCGCAATAATGTCGCTCTGCCCCTGACAGTAATCGCGCACCTGACGGTGAATCTCCCGCAGCTCGTCCAGGGCTTTGCTGTCTGCCGCATCCAGGGGTTTACCCCGGACAGCGGTAAGCAATTCAGCAATCTTCAGGTCAACATTCCGTACGGCAGACCAGTTATGGTCGGCTGCGGCCTGGCGTAACGCCTGCATCAGCGTTCGCATCGTCAACGCATAGCTCATGTTCCCTGACCCATTTTTTCCCAGCCGTCCTGAATATTGCCGAGGATAACTTCCACCTCTTCAATATTTTCGACAGACAGCTTGTGGCTGGCGTCATAGAGGCGGTAAACGCAGTAGTCATAAAGATTCGCCAGACTTAATGCCAGCTCGCCGCCTTTTTCAAAATCCAGCGCGCTGGTCAGCGCGTTCAGGATGTCGATGCATTTATTAATGCTTTGCGCCTTACGTTCGTAGCGACGCGCCGCAATATGGCTTTTCGCGCGTACCAGTTCGTCCATCAGGCCATTGAACAACATCAGCACTAACTGATGCGGATTCGCTGCTGCGGCCTGAATCGCCAGGTCAGATTGGTGATAGAGGCCGAAGCCTTCCTGCTCGTTACCGTACATTGAAAGTTAAATTCCCTAAGAATTAGCTAAACATACTCATGGTGTTATTCATCTGCGTCATGATCGACTGTAACTGCGTGAACTGCTTCAGGTAGCGGTTATAGGAGGACTCATAACGCGTGTTCATTTTTTCGGTTTTGGTGTCGATGTCGCGCTGCTGTCTGTCGAGCGTTTCCTGGCGACCTTTTAATAAACCGGTGCTGGTGTTCAGGTATTTATCCAGCGATTTATCCATCGCTTTAATCAGCCCGTTATTCCCGTTGAAGAAATCAGCGACCGATTGCGGATTTGATTTCAGTTGCTCATTGAGCGTGTCGGCGTCGATCGACAGCTTGCCGTCTTTGTCGGCAGTAATGCCGAACTTCGTCATGTTTTGATCGCCGAAGGTGCCGCGCAGCATGTTGCTCAGATCGTTGGTTAACGAGGAGATACTGGCATCACCGGCAAACGCGCCGCGCGAATCAGAGCTGCTGCCGGTCGCCGTCAGCCCGGAGATGGTGTCCTGCAACGTGTTATAGGCATCGATAAAGGCCTGGATTTGCTCCTTTGTCCCCGTGGCATCCGTGTCGACTGAAATAACCAGCGGCTTGTTGGCTTCGGTGGTGCCGGTCAGTTTGATCGAAACGCCGTCTACCAGGTTATCCAGGGTATTGGAGCTGCTGGAGTAAACGGTGCTGGAATCGCCAACGGTGAATTTGGCATCTTTACCGGCGGTAATCACATTCTCGCCATTAAAGATATCCTGACCGTTGGTCATGCCGCTGGTATCCAGCTGAATATCGTATTTCTCGCCGCTCTGATCGCTGCTCATCATCAGCGTCACCTTGCCATCAATACGCATCAGCGAAGCGGTAACGCCGTTCTGACCGTCGTCAGAGGTCGCGGTGTCAGACGCGCTCGGGAAATCCGCATTATTGATGGCGTCGGCAAAATCAGCGAGGCTGTCTAAATCATCCATCTCAATTTCAAGGCTCTCGCCGTTGAGATTGATCTTCAGCGTACCGCTGGCGTTTTTAATCGCCTCATCATCAAGCCCGTCAAACCCTTTCTGCTGCGCAGAAGCCAGTTGGGTGACGTTCAGGCTGTATGTCCCTTTACGGGCAGACGCGCTGGCGGTGATGGTCGCGATCCCTTCCTGGTTCATGGTCGCGGTATTTTTCAGCACGCTGGTGCTGGAGGAATTCAGCCCGGTGATTGCCGAACGGAAATCCGACAGGGCGGTACGCAGCGAGGAAAGCGCTTTTTTCTGCGCTTCCAGCGTGGAAGTCTGTGATTTCAGCGAGGTTTGCAGCGCAAGAATGTCATAGCCTGCCAACTGTGTGGCCAGTGCCGTTGGATCAAAATCAGACATAGTGGGTTTCTCCGGGCACGCGCGCCGCTTTCAACATACAGTAGATAAAGCAACTATCGTGCCAATTTTTTAATAAGTATTTATCAATGAGTTACGTAAGAGGAGGAATGTCCCCTTCCGCAATTTCCGGCAGAAGGAAGCGCATTGCCGGATACAAAAACACCGCCATACAGCGGTGTTTTAGGGGCAGATATCCGCGAAGGATTAACCCAGCAGAGACATCACCATGCTGGACATGCTGTTGGACTGTTTCAGCATGGACATGCTGGTTTGCGCCAGCATCTGGTTACGGGTCATAGAGGAGGCTTCGCTGGCGAAGTCCGCATCCTGAATGTTGCTCAGAGCCAGATCGGTGTTGTCTTTCATGTTCGCCAGGTTAGCCGCGGTGTGGCCCAGGCGGTTAATGCTCGCACCCATTTTGGAACGCACGGCACCGACGTCATTCAGCGTAGTTTCCAGGTTGTTCATCAGATCTTTCGCGCCGGCAGCGTCAGTAATGTTGATGCCGCTGGCCGAGTAGTAGCTGCTGCCTGTATCGCTAATCGTGCCAAAACCGCCGCTGGCATCAATCAGCGAGTCGGTGCCAGAACCTTTCAGCTCTTTAGACAGATCAACCTGCATGGTTTCATCGGTGGAAGAGCCAATCTGGAAGTTCATCGCTTCGCCAAACTTACCGGAAGCGCCGAACAGTTTGTCACCTGCATAGGAGGTGTTGTTCATGATGTTCTGCAACTCAGAGTTCAGGTCGTTCAGCTCGGCGTTGATGGCATCGCGGTCTTTGGTGGTGTTGGTGTCGTTCGCTGCCTGGGTGGCAAGGTCTTTCATGCGGTACATGATGTTGCTCACTTCGTCGAACGCACCTTCGGAGGTCTGTAGCAGCGCAGTGGCATCAGAGATGTTGCGCTGTGCAACGGCCATGCCGTTGGTCTGGCCCTGCAAACGGGTGGCAATCTGTAGACCCGCCGCATCGTCCGCTGCGGAGTTAATACGCTTGCCAGTACCCAGACGTTCCATTGCGGTGGACAGCAGATTGTTGGATTTATTCAGGGCATTGGTGGATGCCATGGAAGAAGCGCTGGTGAAAATAGAAAGCGACATAGATATTCCTTATTCATTCAGGTCATTCATTCGTTGTACTGATTCAAAACGACACATCCATTTCGAAAATTAAATCCGACGACGTTCGAATGACCATTTTTCAGGCAACCCGGGGAAAAAAATGGCGAAGAAAGACGGCAAAAGGATCTGCACGGCAACAGCAGACACAAAAAAAGCCGCACCCCGTGCAGGATGCAGCGTCATAAGAACACATCGCCTGCCTTTCCAGGCAAGCGGCGGCTTACTGTTAACCCAGCAGAGACATCACCATGCTGGACATGCTGTTGGACTGTTTCAGCATGGACATGCTGGTCTGCGCCAGCATCTGGTTACGCGTCATGGAGGAGGCTTCGCTGGCGAAGTCCGCATCCTGAATATTGCTTAGCGCCAGATCGGTGTTGTCTTTCATGTTTGCCAGGTTGGCCGCGGTGTGGCCCAGACGGTTAATGCTCGCACCCATTTTGGAACGCACGGCACCGACGTCATTCAGCGCCGTTTCCAGAGAGTTCATCATCGCCGTAGCGTCGGAGGCGCTCCCGATATTGATACCGGAAGCGGTATTGTTCCAGTCACCGATACCCGAGAAACCAGAAGCGCTAAACAGGCCACTCGCTGTACCGCCCAGTTCATCACCCAGGCTCACGGTCATGGTTTCTCCAGAGGAAGAACCAATCTGGAAGTTCAGGGAATCGGCAAATTTACCGCCGGTACCGAATAATTTATCGCCCGCATAAGACGTGTTGCCCATGATGTTTTTCAGTTCGGCATTCAGGTCGTTCATTTCAGCGTTGATGGCATCACGGTCTTTGGTGGTGTTGGTGTCGTTCGCTGCCTGGGTGGCGAGATCTTTCATGCGGTACATGATGTTGCTCACTTCGTCGAACGCGCCTTCTGCGGTTTGCAGCAATGCGGTGGCATCAGAGATGTTACGCTGCGCAACGGCCATGCCGTTGGTCTGACCCTGAAGGCGAGTGGCAATCTGCAAGCCGGCCGCATCGTCCGCTGCGGAGTTGATGCGTTTGCCGGTGCCCAGACGCTCCATTGCGGTAGACAGCAGATTGTTGGATTTATTCAGGGCATTGGTGGATGCCATAGAAGAAGCACTGGTGAAAATCGAAAGCGACATAATATATTTCTCCTTGGATTACCTGTCTGTTTTATCAGGTTCTTGTCGTTGCTGACTGATAAAAACGACCCACCACAACGAAAAATTAAATTCATTTAATGAAAATTTATTTAAAGATTTGTCACCCTCTTTTTTCAAGACGAAAAATATCCAATTAATTATTCTTATTATACCATCCTCAATAAACCACCTTTAGCCCGGCAATAAAACCAACCCCATAATTATGCAATCAGGCGACACAAACGATAAAAAAATTAACTCCGCTCCTTTATTTTTTCTTGTTTATTGTTTTAATCTGCCCAAAATATACCCACACCCCATGAAAGGAGATTGATGAACACAAATTTTTCACATTCGCAGGGCCTGATTTTACATAAGGATCTTTTAACTATTTCGATTAACTTTTAATCAGAAGAATTAATAATAAGGCGAATCTTTCACTGCAAATGAGGTTGCACATCACATTTTTATCGCGTAAAAAGAGCGCCAGGAAAAGATGATTCCGCGATAATCAGAACAACAGCAGGCCGCTGGTGTCTTGTTTCTGAGTGCTGTTCAGGCTGAAAAACAAACTCAGTCATCGGCAAAAGCGCTTTTCGTTTCCTCACCTCCCGCAGGCAAGCGGCATTCATTAAGAATTTCAAATGGAATTAACAGATAGTCAACATCCGTGTTCAGGCTATATTTTCTTGCGATATTTAGCCGTTGCATTTACTGGGGTGGTATATCCATCGATGAATAAATGAATAAACGCTATTACTCCGTTAATAACTGGCTGGTTGATATCCCCTCGGGATCTATTCTCCATTTAACAACAGGGGAACGTAAACGTCTGGGAGAATATCAACTCAAGCTCCTTGAAACGCTCATGCAAGATGCGGGAAAGATCTTTACGCGTGAAGAACTCACCACGCTGGTCTGGGAACGCCGCGTCATCGGTAATAACAGTCTGCCCAATGCCATCCACGCGCTGCGTACGGCACTGGAAGACGACGGCAAAAAGCAAAAAATCATCAAAACCATCCCTAAAAAAGGGTATTTGCTTGAGCCTGATTATTGCTGCTTTATCGAAAAAGAAGAGAGCGAGATTCGCGACCCCGAAGAAAATCATCTTCCGCTGGAAGAAAACGCCCCCTCCGATTTAGCCGGGGAATATGAGGTTGTCGACGAGACGTCACTTCCTGTCGCGGAACAAGTGAACGATATCGTCCGCGTAACGCCGCCTGCAACGACCAGGCCAGTGAAAAAATCCATCCACTGGACCACCGTGTTTTTACTGCTCGCGCTGACGGCGATCGGCAGCATACTCTTTACCGGCTGGTACATGAAACTGAAAGGTCATGAACATCTGGTCGCCCAGGAGATACAGCCTAACGTTTACAGCAACATCAACCTGTATTCCATTGGGACGAGCAGCGAGCCGTCTTATGACGCCAATAACTTGTACACCAAGCTGAAAGACACTTTTTATACCATTAATCAGCAGATCAAAATGCAGTCAGTCAGGATGAGCGTCTACTTTAGCATCACCAATTCATCGCTGAACTACACGTTCGCCCTTACCAGCCAGTGCGACAAAAAGCAGTTAGCGATGACGATTTATCACTGGCGTATCGATCCGACACGGCTGAACAACCTGATTATGCGTGAAACCCGGAGAAAACTGAATGAAATGGCAACATGCAAAGAAAGTTAATCTTGTGATTTTGTTGAGTATTTCCGTGCTTCTCGCCATCGCATTCGGCACCAGCACCCTCACAGGCGGCGCAGAGCGACCCAATACGGATGTGGAAGGGACTTTCCAGCTTGGTTTCTATGACCTGATGTCGCAGACGAAAGAAATTTATAATTCGCGGATGAAAACAACGAAAGGCACCATTCTGGCGACCATTACCAGCCCTGATGACAATCGTTTCGTACTAAAGGAAAAATTTACGCCGACGTCAGGGAAAAACGGCAAACTCTATTTTTACCTGACGCCCATCTACTACACCACCACGCACAAGGGGCTGATGATAGATGGTCTGGTCGATATGTTGATGAACACCAATTTCTGGATGGAGCCGCTGGCATTTAACGGGCAACCGCTAGTGGTAGGGCAAAGCGGGTCGATTTTTCTCTACCCTATCCAGCAGTAAGTCAAAACCGGAGGCGGAGGCCCGCTTCCGGTTACGATAATCACCCCAGCAAATTTTTTACCGTCGCCAGCCTGACGTTGGCCTGCGCGCCCAGCGCCCTGGAGAGGGTGCTGTAGCTGCTGGCGCTGCTCGCCAGCGCTTCCCCCAGGCCGCGCGCGGTTTCCCGGGCCTGCGCCGGGCTGTATACCGTCGCCATATCATTGATGCGCGACGCCACACGCTCCTGCTGTTGGCGAAGCCTGCTGCGCTGGGTGGTAATGTGCTCCAGCGTATTTTGCAGCTTTACCTGGCTTTCCCTTTCCCGACGCGTCGCCAGCGAAACAACCTCATCACTGCTTGCCGTTTCCGCCTGTGGCGTGAGCAACGTAAACGCATCGGCGGGGAAATGTCTGCCCTCTCCGCGCACGGTGAGCTGTTGGCTGACCCGCTCCCAACGGCTTTCATCCACGCTGAACATCAGTTGCCCGTTTGCCGTCTGACGCGCATGAATCCCCAGACGGCCCAGTCCCACATTCAACTGGGTCAACGTCTGACGCGGCGTCGCCTCTTCCGGCAACGAAATGGCGGTCATCTCACGCTGCCGCCCGCCCAGTGAAAATACCAGCGTTTCTCCCCCCGGCTGGCTGAGAAGTTTCTCACTGCCGGGAAGCGTAAAGTTAACCGTGCTTTTTTGCTCCAGCGACGCGGTCAGATGGCGATCGACAGTGCCGCCGGAAAGCTGCGTCCGACGCATCAAATGCTTTTGCAGCGTATTCGCCGGCTGCGTCGCATCGCCGCGAAGCGACGACTGACGCACCTGCAACAATTGTGTTTCCGTCTGCGCCAGATAGCTGTCAGCCTGCTGCACTGCCGTGAGTTGTTGATTTAGCTGTACGTTGTAGCGCATCGGACGGCGGGACAACAGCGCCGATTCGGGGAACGCATTGCGGGTCGCGGTGATTTCTGGCGCGTTGACGCGGCCGACCGTTTGCGGCGCATCAATGCTTCCGCGCCCGGTTGCGGGCGCAGAAGTCGTAAGGGACGTTGTTTTTAAACCTACCTGCATAACAATTACAACAGACTAAACAAGTTAAGCTGACTCACCATACTGTAAGCCTTATTAGTGATCTGCACCGACTGCGTATACAGTTGCAGGTTGATACTGGTGGTCGCCCAGTCCGTTTCGGACAGGTCCCGTACAACCTGATCGTTCGCAAGGCTGACATCGCTGTGCGCATCGCTGAGCAGCGTCAGGCGGTTCTGACGGCCGCCAAGATCGGTGAAGAGGCTGGAGATGTTATCGCTGGTATTTTGCGCGACACCGATCATCTCCTCCAGTTCGTCTTTATAGTCAGCGTAATTCGCGTTCGGGTCCTGCATTTTGTCGCTGAGCGCTTTCAATTTATTCAGCATCTCAAGGTCGTTTCCTGAACCGGAGAATGCCTGAGCAACCTGGGTGTTTTCCGTAATAGAGACGCCGTTCGCGACAATCGTTTCGCGGCTGCTGTCATTGCCGCCATACACATACTGCCCTTTCGCCTCATCCCACGTTACCGTCTGGCTGTCGGTCTGCGTGCCGGAAAACAGATAGCTGCCGTTTTCATTTTTAGCGTTCAGGGTGGCGACCAGCGAATCCAGCATTGAAGAAAGCTCCATGCCGTAACCCGCCATATCTTTCTGGCTGAGCGTACTGTTATTCGCCAGCTTCAGCTTATCGCCGACCGCCAGCATCTGGTTACTGAGCGCGGTGATGTTCGACTCCTGAATCGACAGCGCGCCGCTCAGGCTGGAAATATTGCTCTGATACTGTTTAATCGCAGACTGCTCACGGTTCAGTTGCACCAGACGACTTGCGGAAACAGGATCGTCAGACGGCACATTAATGCGCTTTTGCGTCGACATCTGCTCCATCAACTTACTGATACGCGTGCCGTTAACGCCTAATTGCGCCAGCATGGCATTTGAGTTGTAAAGACTACTAATACGCATAATTTAAATTCTCTGATGGCGCTTAAAACATCCCCAGCAGGTCGCTGAAGATCTGATTTCCGGTGGAGATCACCTTCATGTTCGACTGGTAAGCCTGCATGTAGATCTGTAGATTAATCGCCTCTTCATCCTGGTTTACCGCGCTCAGGTTATCGCGCTGATTCTGCGCCTGGTCGCGCACCGTCGACGCCGCTTCCATTTCTGTTTTGCTCTGCTTACTGGCAATACCGATAGTGGAAATGATCGCCGCAGCCCCTTCGCTCAGGCTCATATTTCCCAGACCCGGAATATCCGTTTTCTGGTTTTTCAGTTCGATCAGCGCCTTCAGGTTATCGCCGTTGCCCGGTACGCCCGTGCCGTCGTCGGCCTGGATGCCGGATAGTGCCAGTTCTTCAGGCTTCAGATCCGTCACCTGCAACATGCCCGCAGGATTGCTCGGATCGAAAGTAAACAGCGGCTTGCCTGAATTGCCATTCAGGTCATAGCCCTTCGCCAGCTGATCGTTAAACAGTTTTGCCACCGATTCCGCCATCCCTTGCACCGAATCTTTCATCTGTTGGAGGGTGCCGGTTTCATAATCATACAGCGCGCCAAGTTGACCGCCCGCCGACGGGTTCAGCGTGAACTCGCTGGTGGAAAATTTCAGCGTCAGCGTGGAGTTACCGTTGGCGTCCTGCCCCGCGCTGAGCTGCCCGGCGACCTTACCGCTCACCAGCGGCTGACCGTTCGCCATTGAAACGGTGTACCCGCTGGAACCATCGTCCGTCACCTTCACGTCCGCCAGCGTACTTAACTGTTTTACCAGTTCATCACGCTGATCGCGCAGTACGCTACTGTTACCGCCGGTTGACTCCATGTCGGTAATTTTTTTGTTGTAGTCCGCAATACTGGTACTCAGGGTGTTGATCTGGTCAACCATCGCGTTGCGCTGGGTGTTGATCGACTCTTTCTGGCTGGAGATGAAGTTGTTAACGTTATTGAAACGGGTCGCCAGCGCGCCCGCCTGGTTAATAAGCTGCTGACGCAGCGCCGGGGATTCCGGCGTCTGGGTCAATGCGCTCAGGGCGCTGACAAAATCATCCAGCCCGTTACCAAGACTGGTAGAGTCGGTGCCGATCACCTGTTCCAGCGCGCCAATATATTGATTTCCGGTTTCGAAATAGCTGGCTTTCGAGTTGGTCTGCCACACCTGATTAACCAGATACTGACTGGAGATGCGGCGAATACTGTCGACCTGTACCCCGTTCCCGGCGGTAAAACCCGCTTCCCCCATTGGGCCGATGGAGCTTTGGATAATGCCCTGGCGGCTGTACCCCGGCGTCAGCAGGTTAGCGATGTTCATCGAGGTGACATTCATGCCCACCTGGGCTGCCTGCAAACCGCTGAAGGCAATATTAATCATACTCATGGCTTACTCCTGCCCGCGCATTACCGGAACCACAGGCGTTTTAAGTTCTTTCGGTTGCTCTTCTAAAGCGGTCATTTCATCCGTTTTCTTAAGCGGCGTATTCACCTGCGGCGAAAGCTGGTTGATGATCATCTGGGTAATCCCGGTGCTGCGCTGAGACGCCAGGTCAGACGCCAGTCGGTCATCGTAAAAATCACGCATCATCCGCTGCTGTTTGCTGTTGAAAGGGTTGTCTTCCCCCAGCACATCGGACGCCTTGCGCATTTGCGACAGCATGGAACGCAGCATCAGCGCCTCAAACTGTTCGGCGGCCTGTTCAAGATTCTGCGGCTTTACCTGCCCGGAGAGATCGCCGGGCAGAATCGCGGTTTGTCGGTTAATGGCATTCAGCATGGTATTTCCTTAAATCACGACCAGTTCAGCATCCAGCGCGCCAGCTTCATGCAGCGCCTGTAAGATAGCCATCGTGTCGTCCGGCGCCGCGCCAAGGCTGTTAATGGTATTCACGATGCTGCGCAGGCTGGTTCCTGCCGCAATAGTCACCATCTGACCCCGGCCACGGTTAACGTTGACGTCGCTTTCCGGCGTGACAACCGTTCTTCCCTGGCTGAATGCGCCAGGCTGGCTGACGTTCGACGACTCGCGGATGGTGACGGTCAGGTTGCCGTGTGATACCGCCGCAGCGCGCACCACTACGCCATCGCCAATGACCACCGTTCCCGTTCGGGCGTTGAACACCACGCGTGGCGGCTGTTTACCGGCGTTAATCTGCACATCTTCCAGAGAGGACATAAAGGCCACCCGATCGCCCGCGCCCATCGGCGCACGTACCGCCACGTTAGTCGCGCTTTGCGCGGTCGCCGTGCCGGAACCAAAGGCGTTGTTCAGCGCGACTGCGACGCTGTTGGCAGTCTTAAAGCTGGGACGTTTCAGGTTCAGCATCACCACCGGCTCCTGCTGGAAATCGCTCGGCACTTCGCGCTCCACCGAGCCGCCGTTTGGCACACGGCCAACGGTCGCGGTGTTGATGGTCACGCTGGAGCCGCTGTTGCCCTCGGCTTTCACGCCGCCTACCACCACATTCCCCTGTGCCAGCGCATACACTTCGCCATCAGCACCGCGCAGTTGAGTCAGCAGCAGCGTACCGCCACGCAGGCTTTTCGCATCGCCAATCGAGGAGACGGTTACATCAATACTTTGCCCACGCGCATAGCCCGGCGGCAGCGTGGCGCTAATCGCCACGGCCGCGACGTTCTTCACCTTCGGATCAATCTTCGCAGGCAACTGCACGCCAAACTGGCGCAGCATGTTGGTAACGGACTGGCTGGTGAACTTGACCTGGTTTTTATCCCCTGTACCGTCAAGCCCCACAACCAGGCTGTAGCCCACCAGTTGGTTGCCGCGTACGCCCTGAATATCGACCACATCGCCAAGACGCTGCGCCGCCGCGTTCATGCTGCAAATCAGCAGGAAAAAGAGTGCCAGTTTACGCATCATGGCCTCCATTAAATTGGGAACAGCGGGTGGTTGAAGAAGCGGGTCAGCCAGCCTGCCGCATTCGCGTCGCTGAGCGCGCCGCGTCCGGCATAGGAGATACGGGCATTGGCGATTCGCTGTGAAGAGACGGAGTTGTCGCGTTCGATATCTTCCGCGCGCACCAGGCCCGTCACCCGCATATACTCATCCCCCTGGTTGAGGGTGAGCCATTTCTCCCCGCGAATCGCCAGCACGCCGTTTGGCAACACTTTATAAACCGCAACGGTGATCGCGCCGCGCAGACTGTTTTGCTGCTGCGAGGTGGCATTACCGTTAAAGTTTCGGTTGCCGTCAATCGAGCCGGAAAGCTTATCGATTGAATGGCCGAATGCTTCCGGTATCCCCAGGGAAACATCGTTTTTCTTACCAAAGTTAGTGCGCGCCTGCTTGCTGGCCTGAGTAGACTCATCCAGCTTAACGGTCAGGATGTCGCCTACGCGATAAGCCCGGCGATCCTGGGTCAACGACCAGTTGTAGTTGCCGTTATATAACCCACCGCCGCGCACCTGCGTTTCAGGCACCACGATATCTTCCGGCGGCGCATACGCCGCATCGTCTTTTTTCACCAGCAACGCCGGGCTTTCGCAGCCCGACAAAAACAGCGCCAGTAGACTGATAACTAACTGCTTTTTCATTTCTCTTTCACTTTAAAGCCCTGTCGTTACATCGACTGGGTGACAAACTTCAACATGTCATCGGCGGCAGAGACCATCTTGGCGTTCATTTCGTAGGCACGCTGAACGGTGATCATGTCGACCATCTCTTCAACGACCTGTACGTTAGAACCTTCCAGAGAGCCCTGCTCCAGTTGTCCGAGCGCGTCCTCGCCGGGTACGCCTTCAACCGCTTCGCCGCTGGCCGCCGTTTCACGGTATAAGTTGCCGCCTATCGCCTCCAGACCGGCCGGATTGACGAAGTTCACCAGCGTCAACTGCCCCAGCTCCACCGGATCGGTTTCGCCTGCCACCGTCGCGGTGATAGTGCCGTCTTTACCAATCTGCAAATCTTTGACGTTCTCCGGCAATTCAATCTGCGGCACCAGCGGCAGCCCCTGCGCATTCGTCAGCACGCCATCTGGCGTTTTCTGGAAATTACCGGCGCGGGTATACGCGATATCGCCATCCGCAGTTTCCACCTGGAAGAACCCTTGCCCGGTGATTGCCACGTCGAAGGTTTGCCCGGTGTTCTGGATGCTGCCGACGGTAAACTCTTTCTGCGTCCCGACGATCTTCACCCCGGTGCCGTACTGAATGCCGGTCGGCGCGATATTGTTCTGATCGAGCTGCCCGCCTGGCGTGCGCTGATTCTGATAAAACAGATCGGCGAACATCGCGCGATCGCGTTTAAACCCGGTGGTGTTGACGTTCGCCAGGTTGTTGGAAATCGCGGTCATTTTGGCGTCCTGCGCCGCCAGGCCGGTTTTACTGATCCATAAAGCGGGATTCATCTTTATTCCTTCTTATTGTTATCAGGTGCCACGAATCAGACGGTTGCCTGAATTAGCGAGATCTTCAGCGGCTTTCATCATCTTGATTTGCGCTTCAAACTGACGATTCAGCGCAATGCTGGCGACCATCTCATTAATGGCCGAGACGTTAGCGGTTTCCAGATGCCCGGACGCCACCATCACCTCTTCATCGCGTGGGTTAATCGCCGTGTTGCTCACCAGAAAGCCATCCACATTTTTGCTCAGGTCGCTTACCGGAATGTTCACCAGCTTGATGCGGTCAACATCAACTGGCGCGGCAATATCGCCGTCGTCAGGCACGATAGTGATCACACCGTCCTCACCGATGCTGACGGACGAGAACGGCGGTAAAACGATCGGGCCGTTGTCACCTTCAACCGGCAGACCGTTGATCGACAGATCGCCCTCCGGGCTGACGTCGATCTGCCCGTTGCGGGTGTAAACCTCACGGTTGCCGCTGGCCAGCGCAATCAGCCCATCGCCTTTAATGGCGATATCCAGATTGCGCCCCGTTTCACGTACCGCGCCAGGCGTCATATCCACGCCGCCCTGAGTAGGCAGCGCCATATAACGCGAGGCATATCCCTCGCCGTTAACCTGCTGGGAAATCGCATTATCAAGATCGCTACGAAACCCCTGGGTATTCACATTCGCCAGGTTGTTTGCATGGATCTGCTGCTGCGACAAACTGCGCGATGCGCCGCTCATGGCGGTAAAAATCAAACGATCCATTACACCGCCTGGAAGAGAGCGTTCATCATGTTGTCGTTAGTGCTGATAACCTTCGTGTTCGCCTGGTAATTACGCTGCGCGGTCATCAGACCAACCAGCTCAGAGGTCAAATCCACGTTTGAGGATTCCAGCGCACCGGATTTCACAGAACCCAGCAAACCGGTGCCCGGCGTTCCAGTCAGCGGCGCGCCGGAACTGGCGGTTTGTACCCACGTCGTGCCGTCTTTTGACGCCAGACCATTCGGGTTCGCAAAGTTCGCCAGCACCAGTTGCCCCTGCAACATCCGTTCGCCGTTGGAGAAGGTCGCGTAAACGCTGCCGTCTTCATCAATCGCCTGACCGGTACGTTCGCCAGATGCGTAGCCGCTACTGTTGTTTTTGCTGACGGAGAAGTCAGAACCGTACTGGCTGGTGCCGTTGTAGCTCAGATCGATAGAGAGATCCGCCGCGCCGGAGATCGATGTGGTCAGGTTCGTCAGGCCAATCGGGCTTTTCAGGACGCCCTGCTCGGTAAATTCTATCGCCTGGCTGCTGTCCGGGATTTCCACGTCGTCCATGTAATAGTGAACCTGCCAGGTGTTCTCGCCGGTTTTCACAAAATACTGGTTCAGCGTGTGCTCGCGTCCCAGGGAATCAAAAACCTGCGTGGTGTAGGTATTGTTATAGGAAGTGCTGTCTTTTGGGTTGAAAGGCGCCGTCTCCGGCTCGGCGGCGCGCGCGTCCAGGTTGGCGGTGAAGTCGAGGCTGTCGGTCGCTTTCGCCGGAATAGAGCCGCTGCTGATCGTCAGATTGCCGATCGTCCCCACTTCTATCTCGCCGTTAGCATTAACCGGGTAGCCCTGAAGATACATCCCCAGGTTGTTGATCAGGTTGCCGCTGCTGTCGGTGCCGAAGTAGCCCGCACGCGTATATGCCGTGGTCCCCGTGCTGTCACGCACCATGAAAAATCCGCTATCGCTGATCGCCAGATCGAGCGCATTTCCGGTGGTAGAAATGTTTCCGCCTCGGGTAATACTCTGGGTCACACCAGAAACCCCTACGCCCAGCGGCTGGCTTTCCGCATACAGTGAGGAAAATTCCGCACGGCCGGATTTGAATCCTACGGTGCCGGAGTTCGCAATGTTGTTGGAAATGGCGTTCAACTGCTCGGTAATCGCATTCAGACCGGAGGTCGCAATATTAAAACTCATAATAAATTCCTGTTAACTCAACGCTTAACCCGACTTACGCACGTTTCTGCGAGTCGCTGCCAAACTGGGTAATATTGTTGTAAGCAATTTCACCGATTCCGGTGAGATTCAGTTGGATGGCGCTGCCATCAAGCGGGATGCGCACATTGTTGACGATGCCGCCCACTTCAACAGGAATGCCTTCTTCGCCCGTATCGGTCACAACGCTAAGGGTGTATTTCCCTTCGCTCAGGCCCAGCTCCTGCGGGTCAATGGTGAAGTCCACCTGCCCGGCGTCCTGTTTCCCCAGCTCAATTTTGTGCTCGGTGCCGGCCGCGTCTTTGACGATGACCGTCGTCACACCGGAAGCGTGATCCAGCGTCAGACGTCCGTTAATCGTCGTTTCGCCGTCAGAGTTGATAGCGTCGGTCTGCACCATCACATGCTGCCCGACCAGGTTGCCGGTGGTGAGCGTTTGCAGGTTGTCCATCAATACGGAACTGTTCGCCATCAGTTGCGACATGGTTTCCATCGACTGAACCTGCGTCAGTTGCGCCAGCTGGCTGACATACTCGGTGCCATCGGTAGGGTTCAGCGGGTCCTGATTCTGGATCTGCGCGACCAGAAGCTGCATGAACAGCGTGTTCATGCCGGCTGCGCTGCTGTTATTGTTGTTACTGGCAATGCTGCTATCCGACATTCCTGTCTGGCTTCTGGTGGACGTGCCGTCTACATTCATCCTTATACCTCTCCGAGTCTCAGCAGACTTTGCTGCATGCTTTTAACACTGTTCAGAACATCAACATTGGTTTCGAAACCGCGCGACGCCGACATCATGTCCGCCATCTCCTCTACCACGTTGACATCCGGGTAGTAGACATAGCCATCCGTATTCGCCATCGGGTTATGCGGCTCATAACGCTGTACGGCATTGCCGGTTTCGACAACATCCATCACCTGGACGCGCGCGCCGGTTAACGCCCTGCTATTCATTAACTCATCATTCTTATAAACCGCAGCAAACACCGGACGACGGGCTTTATAGACGCCGTCTTCGGTGGCGGAGGCGGTTTCCGCATTAGCGAGGTTACTGGCGATGGTATTCAGACGAACGGTTTGCGCCGTCATCGCCGACCCCGAAACGCGATAAATATCGGTAAAAGCCATATTCCGTTATCACCTGCGTAGGATTACTTACCTTCAATGGCCTTTTTCAGGCCCGTGAATTTCATGTTTAAAAATGCCAGGCTCATCTGATAATCCTGGGTATTCTTCGCAAACTCAGCCTGCTCGACGTTCAGCGCAACGGTGTTGCCATCGGAAGAGGGCTGATAAGGCACGCGGTACATCTCTTGCGGCGCTGACGGATTCGAAAAACGCCACGATGAACGTTGCATCTCAGCGGCAAAATCAATATCTTTAGCCTGGAAATTGGGGGTATCGACGTTTGCCAGATTGGCTGACAGCAACTCTGCTCGGGAAAGTCGAAGCGCTACAGCCTGTGGATGAACGCCCAATGCTTTGTCAAAAGTAATACTCACAACTCACACCCTCGTGATGCTAAACCTGCAATGATCTGCTTCCCTGTATAGCAACATTCATGCCAAGGTTTTAACATCATGATTTTTAATGGATTTATTGGTTTTATCCCTACACGGGTGAAGCGTTGCTTCCGCCCTGGAACGTTATCCTTCCTGCTGATGCTTTTTACGGCGCTGCCATCCTTCGCCGCCCCGGAAAAAGTGCAGAGCGCGCGTAAGCAGGTCACTGCCGCCGTTCAACATCACGCAGCGCAAGCCCTTCGCCAGGAGGCCGGGCGCCGCAAGTGGCCCGAGTACCAGGCGAAGATGAACCTGTTTATCCCTTCCGACGTCTCCCGGTACGCTCCCTGCCCTGACGCGCTAACCGTGTCGCTGCCCGGCGGCGAACGCATCGATCTCAACCGCCTGCGTTTTGATGTGCGCTGTGAAGGGCCGCAAGGCTGGGATGTCGCCGTCACCGTCAAACCGGATGTCTATCTTCCGGTGGTGATCGCCAAAAATTCACTGGAGCGCGGCCAGGTGTTATCCGCCAGCGACGTATCCATCAAAAAGCTCAACATCAGCAGCACGCGCGGCAACTACCTCACCGACCCGGATGAGGCCATTGGGCTGACCGTGAAGCGCCGCATTCGTGAACTACAGCCGATCACCCTGACGCAACTGGAATCTCCGGTGCTGGTTGAACGCGGTCAGCGCGTTCTGATGATCGCCGAACAGGGAGGCGTAGAGGCCCGTACGATGGGGGAAGCCATGAAAAAGGGACGTAAAGGCGAAATGATTAAGGTGAAAAATGAGAGCAGCGAGCGGGTGGTCAGCGCAATTGTCGCAGACGCTGGCGTCGTCAAAATGGTCTACGCCAGCGGAAACTAAAAATATTCATTCGCGGTTTAAGTTTTACCGGCAACAGGCCGCTCTTTAACGGTGAGGGCATCGGAAGTCCTCCTTCCGCAGGGCAGGATTCATCCGCAACCATAACGAAAAGATGAAAAAGAGGCGAAGCGATGAAAGTAGTAGCGAATCAATACAATCTGGCAACCGCAATCAACAAGAGCAGCGCCGCAGAACAGACCCGCACTGTCGCTCAGGAAGGCACGAAAATTGAGCGCAGCGCCGCGATCGATCCGGTACTGGGCGATGCGCAAACACAACTCTCTGCGCTGCCGGAAGTGGATATGGCGCGCGTAGCTGAAATGAAAGACGCTATCAGCAGCGGTAAAATCGCGGTTAACCTCGATTCGCTGACGGATGCGATGCAGAAGTATTTCCAGAGGTAATTATGACTAACGCCGCTCAGAGCGTTAAAACACTGATACAGGACATGGCCGAAGACCGTAAGCATTACCATGTCCTGAATGATTTACTCATACAGCAGCGCGACCACATTATTGCGCGCCGCGCCGCAGAGCTTGACGTGCTGAACGCGCAAATCATGGCGTGCTACCAGCACTTGTCGCAGCACAGTCAGCAACGTTATCGCCTGCTTGAACGGTTAGGCATTAACGCCAACGCGCAGGGCATGCAAACGCTCATTGCCCGCCTGCCTGCCGCCCACCAGCCTTCCGTTTCCGCTCTCTGGCAAAGTCTCCAGCAACAGGTCGCGCAATGTCAGGCCACCAATGAATACAACGCCATGCTGATGAATATGCAGCAGGAGATTCTGACCAATCTGTTGAATATCAGCGAACCCGAAAACTGGCTGTATCAGCAGGGGTAATGCACTGTAATTTATTGATTTGTAGCTTTGTTCCGTTTGCGTTCTATCCGTAATTTTCATCGAGGCCAATATTATGGGGCAATTACGACGCTTCAACCTTCCCCACCTGATTCGTCACTATCGTGTTACTCATGTAATTGAAACAGGTTTTGGTAAAGGTGCATCAAGTGTATATGCCTTACGCTCAGGTGCTGAAGAAGTTTATTCCTGTGAAATCTATAAACCGTTATTTGATGCCGCGCCAAAAATAGACAATCTGCATCTGTACAATGAAGACAGCCTGACATTTTTGTCCCATGAGGAAATTAAACGCACTCTTTTCATCAAGCGCGCCGTTGTTTTTCTGGATGCACACTTCCCCGGCGCGGATTTTAAATTCGAGGACTACCAGAGCAATAAATACAATGAGGAAACGCGCCTTCCTCTGCTCAATGAGTTACGCCAGCTAAAAGAATTTGCGGATAATGCGCTGATTATTATTGACGATAGCCGTATCTATCTTCGCGTTATGCATGAGGCCACCGGCTGCAAAGCGCTCCCTCCTCCCACAGAAGACGCTGAGAACGCGTTTCTGGAAGCGCTTGAGGCCTATAGCGGGACGCATATCATCAAACATTACCCCGATGACCAGGGCTACGTTGTACTTTGGCCTAAAAGCTGGCGAGAATTCGCCGTTAACACCCATATTCTGGCAGGGGACCGGACTGCGGCCCCCGTATTTCGAACGGGGATACCAGGATCAACCTGTATGTCAATTAACAGGCGATTGCTTGATGCGCGTTTCAGTACTCGCTGGCTGTCAGGAAAAGGTCTGGATATTGGCGGCGGCGATGACAGTATTGCGTTGTATCAAAGCCTGTTTCCTTTAATCCAATCAATAACCGTATTCGATCTTCAACAAGGTGACGCGCAGTATTTAGCCAGAGTACCGGATAACGAATTTGATTTCGTTTATTCAGGGCATTGCCTGGAGCATGTCATGGACCCTTACGTCGCGCTGCCTCATTGGTTAAGGGTCGTAAAACCCGGCGGTCATCTGGTTTTAACCATTCCAGATGAAGATTTATACGAGCAAGGCGTTTGGCCATCAACCTTCAACGACGATCATAAACATACTTTTACGCCCTTTAAGCATCGGAGCTGGTCGCCTGTTTCCGTCAACGTATTATCGTTATTACAAACCCTGCCAGGGAACTTCAGCATTGAGAAAATAGAGAGGCTGAATCATAGCCATTTAAAAGGTATGCCTCGATTCGATCAAACGCGGACGGCGTTTGCTGAATCCGCAATTGAGATAATCATCCAAAAGCTGAAATCATAGCAACAGGGAGAGTAGCCAATGAATCACCCTGTCGTATCGATTATTTTGCCGGTCTACAATGTCAGCGCATACCTTGAGCGCTGCCTTGATTCACTCGTTGCGCAGACCTGGCGGCATCTGGAAATTATCGCGGTTAATGACGGTTCGACAGATAACTCCCGGGATATTCTGGCGCGTTATCAGAGCCGTCTGCCGGGTATGCGTATCGTTGACCAGGAAAACAGAGGACTTGCCGAGGCCCGCAACGCCGCGTTAGCAAGCGCATCAGGTGAATATATTTATTGCCTGGACTCTGACGATCATATCGCTTCGGATGGTATCGAAACCATTGTGCGCGAAATGGAAAAGCACCACCTGGATGTCCTGTTTTTCTCCACCCATCTGGAATTTCACCTGCACCATATCAGCAACAATATGGTTTCCGGGTATTATCAACGGCCGCGTAATCTGATTAATAAAACATTTCATGCCGAAACGTTCTTTAATCACTGCATTACCGAACGCGCCCGAACAGGACACGGTTACTCCGTTGTGGTCTGGGGATATGCCTGGCGGCGAAAAACATATGCTCATATGCGGTTTAAGACACCGTTTTTTGAGGATGAATACTTCACCACTGAATTGCTGCTCAGCGTGCCCGACGCAAAAGTAAGGTGCCTTGCCGACAGACTGTATTTCCATACCATTCGTAACGGCTCAATCACCACTTCCAGCAGCAAAGCAAAACGCGCGCTGGCTATCCTTGATACCTTCCGACTGCTGCTTCCCCGGGCCGGAAATATCAGCAATCCCCAAACCGTACAATGTTTAAACCGATATACGGGTATGCTATATCAGGATGCGATAATCCGTAATTTGCCCGAAACGCTGCCTTTATTTTCCGCACAGAAGATGATTCACTATCTGGCATCCATTTTTCATGAACTGTATGTAGACACGCCAACAGAGAATGGGCTTGTGTTGCTGCATGCCTTGATTAACCAAATTGCTCGCGACAGCAATATTATTGATGAGAGCGAATTCATCGCGCTATCAGGCAGAATTGAACTGGCGATAAAGAACAAAAGAAGAATATTAGCCGAAGGTTTTTAGTCTTCATACCACGCTATTTAGCAATACGATTGGCTATGCCGCATAGCCAATCGCTTTTACCAGATATTCCTTCTGGAACCGACACGACAAGAAATAACGTTATTCCTGGAGCGATAAAACAAAACTGACCATTTGGGTATACAGCATCGTCGGTTCATATTGTCGCAGACAACGGAAAGGGGTTTTATGAACGCACCAGTTTGCAAATTCCTGAGTCGTCGGCACATCAAAAGGGCGTTTAAGCACGGTGGTGAAAATGACATCGTTCATCAGCAAACGCGCACATGGCCCATGACTACAGGCAAGATCAATTCCCATACAACGCCAGCCCGCCTCCCCACGGCGAAACGGCAACCGGTGTTCCGCCGCCACGGTTGAATAGAGGGCTACCACAGGGATATCTGTTGCCGCCGCAAGCATGACCGGCCCTGAATCACAGGAAACCAGCATGTTCGCTCGCTGCATAAGCGCAACCGTTTCCAGCGCTGAAAAGCGGTCAATAGCATTGATAACCCCGGCCGGATACGCTTCCGCCATCGATTTTCCCGCCTCAGAGTTGTTATTGCTCCCAATGAACACAACTTGCCACCCCGTTTGCAGCCACATTTGCGCCAGCTCATGCCAGTTATTTTGCGGCCAGGTCCGGTTTGGGTGCCCAATATTAGGGTGCATTAATAACACCGGCGCGTTCTCTAATTTATGTTGCTGCCAGAACGCGTCAACGGCACTGTGGGCAGATTCTGGAATGACCAAATCGAGGTGTTTATCCGCTGCGGACGCCTCAAGCCCTGCCTGCGCGAGAAAAGCATCGATCATATGTCGCGGTCTGAGCGCATGGGCCCAATGCGTAAAGTCAAAAAGTCGCCCTTGCGCCTGCGCCCGCTGAATGCATTGATGCTGCTCCGCATTAAGAGAGTCCACCGGCCAGACCTCGCTGATATGCGGGCATGCCCGCGCCAGCGCGCTAAAGTGCGGCTGGCTCAACATAATGATGCTCGCGCCGGTTTTATTTTTGATGGCTCTGCACGCTGCCAGGAGATACAGGGTATCTCCCATTGCAGCATTAAGATGTAAATAAACAGTATCCATATGATTTATTACAACAGCGACAACCCGCACAGCAGGCTGTAGTCAGAGGTATGCGCCGCATTCGCGGAGAACGGATTCTGCTGCTGCCACCCCTTCAGCGCGTTAATCAGCAGCACGACATCATCCTGCGTCAGCGCTCCCTGCTCGCGGCGGATTGCGCACAGCATTTTGATCTGGAAGAACTGGTTGGCCAGCCCCAGTAGCGCCTCACCGTAATTGGTGCATTGAATGCCGGGGAATACATCGTTATACAGTTGATAAATCAGCGCATTACGCAGGATGTGCGGCTGTTCATCAAACAGCGGAATGGTTGACCAGAGCGATTCCAGTTGCTGAAGACGATCCGCCAGCCGCGCTGGCTGCATCACCGACAGCTCGCTCATTTTCAGCGCCACGCTCATTTTTTCAGTCAGCGGCAGATTCAGATTCAGGCGTACCCGGCCCATCTCTTTTAGCGCGGCAATGCGGTTTTCAGCAATCGGAGGCAACAGCGCAAACTGCTGTGTCAGCACGCCTTGTTCTGCCAGCATTGCCAGTTGCTCTCCCATAGAGGACAGCAGGGCCGGATCGTGCTCGCCGCCGTCCAGATACTGCTGCGCCTTACTCAGCAAAACGCCGATCGCATACAGGCTGCCTTCCAGCGACAGCGCAGGATGTACCGCCAGGTTAATACATTGCTGGTTCAGGGTTTCGCTCCAGGCGGATAACTCATCTTCGCCCTGCGCCTCCCCTTGCGAGGTGTGCAGGATAAAGGCCTCCGGGTTAAGCAGCATCTCTCTGGCCGCCGCTTCACAGGTGATATCCAGACTTTCACGCTGCTGGTTTTTCAGCTTCACGCTAATACGCGGCCAGTTTTGCTGCGCATGCTGGCAAGCCGGGCACTGGCACGGGGTTTCTCGCGCATCAAAGCGTGACACAAATTCAGGTTGGTAATGTTCTATCAGTTCCATGTTTGCTCTCTCCAGGCGTATTCTGGCCTGCGGTTAGCGGTGTTTACGGAAAAACCAGTGCGTACAATCGATGATTTCGCCACTTTTAGGGTCCGGGTGATGTTGCAGGAAGGCAAAGCTCGGGCTGAATCCCAGCCACAAATCCCCCTTATTCATTAATGCCGCCCAGCAGCGATCCAGGCTTGCCGGATAGTCCATCGCCTGGCGATAGGCGTCCAGCAGGGCATCGTAATAACCTGCGTTAACGGCATACGCGCAGCCGCAGCCCGCGTTATAGATCCGCGCTACGCCCTTCAATGACTGGGTGAGCGTAAAGTTTTCATAGCGCCCGCCGAGCAGAAGCACCTGCCAGTTAAGCTGGTTCAGGCCATTCAGCAGCTTGTTGATGTCGTTAACGGCGTTCTCTTTTTTGACGAACTGCACGTCGGCATCCAGCAGCAGTACATTTTTCCAGCCTTCTTTCTGCGCCCGCTCAAGCACCTGGCAGTGCGTTGCCAGTTCCGCCCGTTCCGCCGACGCCTCCGCGTTTTTCGCTACCGGCCAGATCTGTTCGCCACGCAGGCCAAAATCCAGTAAAGCCTCGCAGCGACGGGCCAGCTCCGCCTCTTTTGCCGGGTCGTAGAGCACCGCCACCTTTTCAAAAGCCTGCCAGTTCACCTGAACATTCAGCGGCGCATGACTCAGTCGACGGTAGTGCGCCAGCAAGTTCGCGTCATTGACAATGTCTTCCAGCGTCAGATCCACCGGCGTGGAGCTGCCCATGATGAAATCTTTGTCATAGGTATTGCTGCTGTGCGAAATACAAAGAATGGCGCGCTTCGGATCTATCTGGTGAACCGGCGTGGTAAAGCCTTTCAGGAATCCCGTCTCTTCCGCTTTTGTCGCATCGTCGTCATAACGATTTTTTTTCAACAAATTGCGGTGATACCCAAAAGTGCCGTTCAGCGCATGTCTCGGCCCGAAAGGGTGCGTGATATAGATTTTGTCCAGATGGCTGTACCAGATATAAATCTGATCGCTGCCGGAGAACAGCGCGTTGCTGGCCTGCATCTGCGCCACCTGCCAGGAAATTTTATCCGGCGGGTAATAATCGTCATCGTCAAAACACAGGATGTACTCTCCCTGCGCCATCGCATTGAGCATGTTACGTTTTTGCCCCAGTACCAGGCGCGCTTCACTGTGGACATAACGCACGTTGGGCTGCGACGGGTCCGTCATCATCTCAATCAGATCGGCATTGCTGACCGGAGAATCATCCAGAATAATCAGTTCGCGTTTGTCAGCCGGATAGTCCTGGTACTGCCAGATATACAGCAGATACGGCAGGAACTCGCGTCGGTTATACGTCGGGCAGACGACGCTAACGAACGGCGTGCTGTGAACGCGTGCCGTCTGCTGACGGTGAATCAGCGTCCCCATCAGAGAACGCGAAGACGTTTGCGGGAAACCCGGTTTGTTTCTTTTCATAGCGCTATCGTTGACGAATCAGACGTTGTTGACGCAGCCAGCACTGGGCAGAGAGCGAATCGGTCATTTTCTGTTCCCGACGGTTGATTTCAGCCTGCCGGTCAGCGCGTTTAGCGTCGAGAACCAGCTCAATGCTTTTTTCCCGCTTCGCCTCCGCCAGCAGGTTGCCCTGAATTTTTTGCGCTTCCAGGTGCGCCAGCGCCTGCTCCTGTTTTTGCCAGTCGATAATGCGTTGAATGTTATGTTTATATTTCGACTGGTTAATCATCATGGCCGCACTGTTGGCGCTCTGAGACACCAGACCCGCAGCAAGTGACGTCAGCGTATCGATATTTTTCTCAAACCGTTGGCACAGCTGGTTTTGCGATGCCAGCTTCGTGCTTAAGTCTTCTACCGCGCGGGCGCGCAGCAGGTGAAGTTGCTCAAGCGTAGAAATCAGTTTGCTCATCGTGCATTACCCTGCCTGCGCCAGGGCGCACAGATCGCTGATTGTCTGCTCAAGCAGCGCGGCATCCTGGACTTCCTGTTGTAAGAATTGATTGATCGCGGGCGAAAGACGTACCGCTCTGTCTGCCAGCGGATCGGCGCCTGCAACGTATCCCCCCAGCGGGATCAGCGGTTTAATACTTTGGTATTCGGCATACAGCTGTTTCAGCGTGCGGGCGGCGAGCTGGTGCTCACGCTCCGTCACCTGACTCATACAGCGGCTGATAGACTGGCCGACATCAATCGCCGGATAATGCCCGGCCTCGGCAAGGTGGCGCGAAAGCACGATATGCCCGTCAAGCACCGCGCGGGCGCAGTCCACAATCGGATCTTGCTGATCGTCCCCTTCCGCCAGCACCGTATAGATCGCGGTCATCGATCCCTCGCTTTCGCTGTTTCCGGCGCTTTCAACCAGCCGCGGGATCATCCCAAACGCCGACGGCGGATAGCCTTTGGTCGCAGGCGGTTCGCCAAGCGACAGGGCGATTTCGCGCTGCGCCATCGCGTAACGCGTGAGGGAATCTACCAGCAGCAGAACGTCTTTCCCTTTATCGCGGTAATAGCCAGCAATGGTGTGGCATAACTCAGTGGCTTTAATGCGCATCAGCGGCGATTCATCCGCTGGCGCGGCGACAATCACCGACTTCGCCAGCCCTTCAGCCTGCAAAGCATTTTCAATAAACTCTTTGACTTCACGGCCTCGCTCGCCGATCAGCCCTACCACCACGACTTCCGCCCGGGTATAACGCGTGATCATGCCGAGCAGAACGCTTTTACCGACGCCGCTGCCCGCCATCAGCCCGACGCGCTGGCCTTTACCGATAGTCAGCAAGCCGTTGATGGCGCGAACGCCAACGTCCAGCGGCGCATGAACAGGCTGACGCTTAAGCGGATGCACCTGCGGAAGCTGCTGTGCTAACAGCGTATCGCCACCGAGCTTTCCTTTATTATCAAGGGGTTCGCCAAGACCGTTTACCACGCGTCCCAGCCACTGATCGCCGATCATAACCCCTTCAGTTTTGCCTGCGGGAAACACGCGGGCGCCAGCGATCAGGCCAGAGGGATGCTTGAAGGGCATCAGGTAGGTCACGTCACGATCAAAGCCAACCACCTGCGCATCCATCATCTCCTGATCGACGCTTTCAACGTGGCACATCTGCCCTACCGCCAGACGACAACCGACGCACTCCAGCAGAATGCCGTTGACCCTGACCAACCGCCCGGCGACGCGCGCCAGATCGATCTGCTCGATAGAGCGCAGCGCCTCTTCAAAATCAAGGCTGCTCATGCGGCGATTCCGGCAGCAAACTGTTTTTCAGTACATCTACGCACTGATCGAGACGGTGCTGACAGCCCACATCCATCTCCGTGGTATCGGTGATAACGCGGCACTCTCCCGGCTCCAGAGAAGGATCGGCAACCAGTCCCCACTCACGCGCTTTCTCCGGTTCGGCCTCGCTGATGCGCATAAATTCTTCGCTGTTCAGCTGAACACGCACCTGCTCCGGCTGATGCGGCAGGCTGGTCAACGCCTCTTCCACCAGCGCCAGCAGTTGCGTCGGGTGCAACGCCAGTTCACAGCGGATCACCTGGCGGGTCACTTTTTCCACCAGTTGCAGCAACTCTTCGCGGCGACGCTGCTCGTAACGCTCCAGGTAGTTCCGCACCTCTGCGGTCAGGCGCTCAAACGGGGCGGCGGCGTCCAGGAACTGTTGGCGCGCCTGCTGTTTACCTTCAATCAGCCCTTTGCGCATCCCTTCGTCAAAACCAAGACGAATACCTTCCTGGTAGCCCTCTTCCCGGCCTTCTTCCATCCCTTGGGCAAACCCCCGGTTCATCCCTTCCTGGAACCCCTCTTTTACCTGTAACTGGTAGTCGGCGGGGTCCAGCGTCGGTGCGGCGTCTTCATCAGCGATAACACCGGCAGGCATCCTGCGATTACGCAGGGGCGGGAAGCGGTATAAGCGCGGCTTAACCACCGCCTGGCGGCTGGCGGTCAGGGCATCCAGCGGTAAACTCCGTTTCTTGAACATGGTTTACTCCACCGTCTGCTCGGCAAACAGTTGCACCTGAATTTCACCTTCTTCAGCCAGCTGGCGCACAACCTGCATGATCTCTTTGCGCACCTGCTCTATACGGCTAATCGGCACTGGCCCCAGGCGGGTCGTGGTGCTTTGCAGCAGCGTGACCTGGCGTTTCGGCATCACGTTAAAGATGGCCTGACGCAGAACCGGCTCCGTCCCTTTCAGGGCTACCGCCCACTCTTCGATCGGGATTTCATCCATCAGACGCTGCAACGTCACCGGCGTCTGACGACTGAGAATGTAGAACTCGTACATCTCGTCTTTCAGATCTTCGACCACTTTCTCGTCGCGCTCGCGCAGTTGATCCAGCAGCTGTTGCTGATTGCTGGGGATACGGTTAACGATGTTGGCGGCATGTTTGAGGCCAATCACTTTTGAACCATGCTCGGAAAGCACCGCAACGCCGCGATCGATCAGTCTGTCCAGTTCGTCGATAACGTCACGATTGATGTCGTCCAGACGCGCGACGCGATAGATAATTTCATCCTGCCGTTCTTGCGGCAGAACGCTTAACACGCTGGCGGCAATATCCGGCGGCAGGAAGGCGAGAAAAACGGCCTGGAGCTGGAGATGTTCCTGCTCAATCAATGCCGCCAGTTGTGGGATATCGACCCATTGCAGGCGTGCCATACGGTAGCGAATCTCATCGCCGTAGATACCGTTGATCACGCTGCGGGCAATCTCACCGCCCAACGCTTTTTCCAGAATGCTGCGCAGATACGTGCGTGAGGCACCGTTGATCCCGCTTTGTTCGCGGTAATCAGAGAAAAAATTGTTCATTGCCAGACGCGCCTGATGCACCTTCACATCATGGAGACGCGCCATCGTTTCGCTCAACAACATAACCTCTTCGCGGTTCAGCTTCTGCATCACCTGCGCGGCGGCCTCTTCGCCTACGCTCATCAGCAGGATCGCCGCCTGCTCCAGACGGCTGCGCCCGGCTGAGGCTGAGTGGTTTTTATCATTCCGGCTTACTGTTGCTTCGGTCATTGCTGTTGATCCATTGTTTCAGTACTTCTGCTACGCGCTCGGTTTCGCTCTGGGCCAACAGCTGGAGGAATTCCACTTTGGCTTCCAGGCCGGAGCTTTGCGGCGGCAGCAGATCTTCATTATTGTTGAACGCCGCTTTCGACAGGCTGGCGAACTCGTCATCGTTCATCACCACCCCATTGTCAGGCGCTTCCAGCTCTTTCTTCGTCGCCTCGCCATCAAGGGTGATCGGGTCGCGACGTCCAAAGCGCTGTACCAGCGGGCGAACGCCAAACAGCAATGTCAGCAAGGCCAGCAGCCCAATTCCGCCATTCTGTCCCCAGTACTGCATGGAAGGGTCTTGCCACCATTTCAGGTCTGGCATGACATCGTCTGCCGGGGCCGTGAAGGTCAGAACATCCAGCGTTAAGGCATCGCCGCGCGCTTTTTCGATACCCGCCGCGCTTTCCACCAGGCGCGTCATCGACGTCAGTTGTTCCGGCGTAATTTTCGCCAGCGCAGGAGCGGCCTGGTTCAGCACCACCGCGACACTCAGTTTTTCCAGCTTGTAACCCGGGTGGCGGATATGGCGAATATCACGATCAAACGCGTACTTACGCTGTTCCTGACTGCGGCTGGAAAGCGAGCGCGGATCGGTGTTATTCGCGGCGTTTGCAGCGGGCGGATTGCCCTCCGCCGGGTTGGCGGGAGCCTGCGGCGTCGGGTTGACCGGACGGTTACTCAGCGAGCCGGGAATGCCAAACGCCATTTCATTGGTGGTGTTTTCCTGGCTCAGTTGTTCATCGCTGACGCGCGGATCTTTACCCAGCCGTTCCTGAGTCTCTTCCACACGGCTTAAATCTACGGTCGGCGCAACGCTGATACGGAAGTTGCCCGGCCCCACTAACGACGTCAGCAGGCTGGTGATATTTTTCGTGGTATCCTCGCGAATGCGCTGCATGACGTCATCGCCCATGCGCTTGCTCGTCATGCCGCCATCCGTGCCTTCGATGCCGTCAGACAACAAATTACCGCTCTGATCGACCACCCGCACCGCGCCAGGCTGCATACCCGGTACGCTTCCGGCCACCAGTTGAATGACAGAAGCGACCTGCTGCTCATCCAGTTTTCTGCCATAGTGCAGTTGCACCATGACCGATGCGCTGCTGGTCGGTTTATTGGTCAATACAAAGGAGCTGGACTCGTTAAGCCCAAGATGGACGCGCGCGTTTTCCACGGGGTCCAGCGCCATAATGCTCTTCGCCAGTTCCCCTTCCAGGCTGCGTTTGTAACGGACATTCTGAATAAACTGGCTGCTGCCGAGCATCTCTTCTTTGTCCATCAACTCGTAGCCATCGGGCGTCGCCGCGCTGATGCCTTTTGCCGCCAGCGCCATTCGCGCCTGCGGCAGTTTGCTTTCGCTCACCAGAATCTGGCCATTGTCCGGGTTAATGCGGTAAGCGATGTTTTCTGCCCCCAGAACGTCCACCACCTGTGACACCGGCAGATGTTCCTGCGAACCGTAGAGCGCGACATAACCCTGATTGCGGTTCCACAGCGACAGAATAATCGCGGCCGCCAGCACCACGCCGCCCACAATCGCCATGAGCTGGGGCTTATTCAGACCGGATGGCACCGACACGGAAGGGAGACGACTTTTAATCTTAGTAAGCACGGTTAAAACCTTAGAGCGGAATATTCATTACTTCGTCCAGTGCCGTGGTGAGCTTATTACGCACCTGCATCATGGCCGAAAAAGCCACGCTGGCTTTCTGACTTTCGATCATCGCACCGGCTAAGTCGTCGCTCAGCCCCATATCAATCGCTTTTTGCTTTGCGCCTGCGCTGTGTTGAATCGCATCGACGTTATCGATAGCGTTATTCAGCGCACCCGCAAAGGAAATCGGTTCACTGACGCCAAACGCGTTGCTGGCGGGAGCAATAGTTAAAGAGGCGTCAACCGAACCGGCTGACGCTAATGAAGCGGTTTGCTGCATTCTGTTCAGCAACGCCTGGTGTGTCGTGTTAATGCCTGCGGCAGTAATCTTATCCATTCATCAATCCTTCCTGGCCTCAGGAATAACATTCAATATCAATACCCTCGTCGCGCATGGAGGCGAGACGATAACGTAGAGCGCGTGGGGTGATGCCTAAAAACTCTGCGGTTTTGGATTTGTTGCCTTTATGGCGTTTAAGCAGATCGATGATGTACTGGTATTCCGCCAGCCGTCCGTGCAGTTTGACATCGCGGATCGACGGGTTGCCCGTCTCCTGCTCGCGATAGGCAGGCATCATTTCGATAACCGCCGCTTCAGGCTGGGAAGCGCGAACGGCCAGGCCAAAGTCGGCGGCGTGAATCTCTTCGCCGTTGCACAAAATCATGCCGCGCTGAATCACATTCTCCAGTTCACGGACATTACCCGGCCAGTCGTATCTGAGCAGGACGGTACGCGCCTCATCGCTCAGACGCAGATCGCCTTTATGAAAAGCGCGGTATTTAGTGATAAAACGCTGGGCCAACGGCAGGATGTCCTGCCTGCGTTCACGCAGCGGCGTAATATGAATAGGCACGACGGAAATACGGTAGAAAAGATCCTGGCGGAAACGGCCTTCGGCAATTTCCTGCTGCAAATCTTTATTTGTAGAAGCGATCAGGCGAATATCCAACGGAATACGCTTATGGCTTCCCAGACGTTCAACTTCCTGCTCTTGCAATACGCGCAGTAATTTTGCCTGCAACGCCAACGGCATATCGCCAATCTCATCAAGCAGCAGCGTGCCGCCATTAGCCTGCTCAAATTTACCGGCAACGCTCGCAACAGCGCCGGTAAACGCGCCTTTCTCGTAACCAAATAAAATGGCTTCCAGCATACTCTCTGGAATAGCTGCACAGTTAACGCCGACATACGGGGCGTCACTGCCGCAGGCATTCTCGTGAATGTATTTGGCGATACACTCTTTCCCTGTTCCCGTTTCGCCCGTAATCAGTACTGATACATTATACTTAGCAACGCGACGCGCTAACGACATTACGCTAACGCTGGCAGGAGAAACGGCGATAAAGCCATTTCTATTACGATCTTCGCATTCAATGATAATACTCATTTAGGTGTACCAACAGAAAAAACAAAATAAGAAATATGCTGTTCAGCCATTATTCAAAGCATCTTTTAAAAACATCACAAACCCAGTTTGTTAATGGGTATTTATAAGATGTTAATAAAAATAAACAGTTTTTTTAACTCATGAATCAGGCAACTTTCATAAAGTAAAGGCAGTATACGTAGCGAATAGGAATTGTCTTGTTTTTAATGGGTATTAAAATATTAATCTATAAAAATCAATAAATTAAAAAAGTTATTAATGAGAAAATTCCTAGAGAAATAATGGATTAATAACCCCTGAATGCTTGCAATAGCAGGGTTAAGATTGTCTAATCTACATCCTGACGTAATGTGTGAGAGTTTTCGACAGCGACGTTTCTTCTGTGTTGTTCAAGAGCGACACATAATTTTTAAAACTCAAATACCTCCAGGAAATTTTACGGTTCACGCTACACAACAACCAAAAAGTGGCGTTATTTTTCATCTAAACTTTTGGTAACCCGGAATAATCATGAACCCTGCATCACAGCGAGTCAGAATTCATCAGAGAAAGGATTTACCCTCTCTGGTAAAGCTCGACACCAGTAAACTCGGTCGGCCGTGGCACAAGTTACCCAAGTTGATGAATGACAGTTTTGACATACTTGATGCACGCCTGAGCATTTATTTTCTGAAGAAACTCCGTGTTAATGCCGCGTTGAAGTCGATGACCTTCGCAATCGACCAGCAATATAAGAATGCGCAGGTTTTTTCGACGCCTTACGGAAATGTCGCCTTTGTTATTGATCGCATCTTATTGCTGAACATCCTTCATGATTATTACGGTTTAAGTAAAGACAGCAGCCATGTTGCGCCAGATGAATCGTTGCGTGTGACAAAAACAGAAGAGCGCCTGAGAAGTAAACTGGGTCAGGAACTCACGCAACTGGTGATTTGCAAAGAAACCTTTGGCGAAAATCTCGATATTAAGGTCGATTATTCAACGGTCATTAGCCACTGGTCCTGGTGCATTACCTTTACCCTCGAAGGGTACGATCACGGCTCTTTTACCATTCTGCTCGATCACCACCATGTTGATCAGATGCTGGCGATACTCCGTTCGCCAGATGCGGCCGATAGCCGCGCCGTGAAAAGCGTGCCCCTGAGCCCTGCGCAGATAGAACGGTTGTTCGACAGTCTGCCGTTAAAACTGAGCGGGCGTCTGGCCAGCCTGAACCTGACCGTCGCCCAGATTTCCGATATTAAACCCGGGGATATCATCCCCATCGCCATTAACGAACCTTTACCGGTATTTATCGGCAAAGAACAGATTTTTGAGGCTGCTATCGTTGAAGATCGTAGCAAGCTGTTTTTGTGCGATATCTATGATAAGACAACCGAGAAGCAATATGAGTGATTTGCAACACGAGCTAAGCCAGTCTCTTGACCTGGATGACCTGAACCTTAGCGATATGACGCAGGAAGACACCGTCGAAGGGAATATCCGCCTGGATTTGCAGCCTGAAACGCGCAACACCGCGATGACGGATATCCGTAAAATGGCGCTGTTTAGCCGCATTCCCGTGACGCTGACGCTGGAAGTCGCTTCCGTAAATATCTCGCTTGCTGAATTAATGTCAGTCAACAGCGATTCGGTGGTCGAACTGGACAAGATGGCGGGCGAGCCGCTGGACATTAAAGTGAACGGCATTCTGTTTGGTAAAGCAGAAGTGGTGGTGCTCAACGATAAATACGGCCTGCGAATCATTGAATTCAACGCCAAAGAACTCGGTGAGCTCACGCGATGAACCGCTTGTTTAACAGAAGCGGCATCGCTCTGCTGCTCCTGGGTCTGCTTGTCGCACAACCGGCACTGGCTGCAAATGGCGACATTACCCTCTTTAGCACCGCCGCCAACGGCGCAGGTCAGGATTACAATGTTAAAATTGAGATCCTGATCCTGATGACTTTGCTCGGCTTATTGCCGATCATGGTGCTGATGATGACCTGTTTCACCCGCTTCATTATCGTTCTGGCGATTCTGCGCCAGGCGCTCGGGCTGCAACAAAGTCCACCCAATAAAATTCTTACCGGGATTGCGCTGGCGCTGACATTGCTGGTGATGCGCCCGGTCTGGACCACGATTTATACTGACGCCATTGACCCTTTTCAAAAAGATGAAATCACGCTGAAACAGGCGCTGGCGAAGGCGGAAGTGCCGCTGAAGAACTACATGCTGGCCCAGACGAACAATAAAGCGATGGCGCAAATGATGAGCATCGCCGGGATCGAGGGCGATGCGCGCGAGCAGGATCTCACGATCGTGACTCCGGCCTATCTGCTGAGCGAACTGAAAACCGCCTTCCAGATCGGCTTTATGATCTATATCCCCTTCCTGGTGATCGACCTGATTGTCGCCAGTATCCTGATGGCGATGGGGATGATGATGCTCTCGCCGCTGATCGTCTCGCTGCCCTTTAAGCTGATGCTGTTCGTCCTGTGCGATGGCTGGACATTGATCGTCGGTACGCTGGCCTCCAGCGTTCAGGGTCTTTAGCGATGATGAACATGGACACGGCAGGCGACATCATGGCGACCGGCATCCATCTGGTGCTGCTGATTTCCGCCGTCGCCATTATTCCCAGCCTGATTGTCGGGCTGTGCGTCAGTATTTTTCAGGCCACCACGCAAATTAACGAACAGACGCTGAGCTTTCTGCCGCGACTGGTCGTCACCCTGGGCGTGCTGATCTTCGCCGGTAAGTGGATGCTGACGCAACTGGTGGATTTTACGATCCAGATCTTTCACCAGGCGGCGGCGCTGGTCGGTTAAGCGGCGATGGGAATCGATATACAGGCGCTGTTCACGCCGCTGATGGCTCTGGTGCTGCCCTTTTTCCGCATCCTGGCGTTTTTGCAGTTCGCGCCCGTGCTGGACAACCGGGCTTTTTCCCGTCGCATTAAGATTGCCGCAGCGCTGGCGCTGTCGATCATTATCACCCCTATGCTGCCCAATAATGTTGTGCTCAGCGAACTGCTTTCGATGCGCACCGTCTTGCTGATCGGCGAGCAGCTCCTGTGGGGATTCCTGTTCGGCATGGCGCTCCAGCTCGTCTTTGTCACGCTGCAAACCGCCGGGCATATTCTGTCGATGAACATGGGGCTGGGGATGGCGATGATGAACGACCCGGTCAACGGCAGCTCCACTACGGTGATTTCGCAGATCATTTATGTTTTCTGCGCACTGCTCTTTTTCATCATGGATGGGCACCTGCTGCTGGTCACGATTCTGTTCAAAGGCTTTAGCTACTGGCCTATTGGTCAGGCGATTAACCAGCCAACGCTGACGCTGATTGTTCAGGGATTGGGCTGGATTATGGCATCCGCGACGCTTATCGCGCTGCCAACGACGTTCGTCATGCTGATTGTGCAGGGCGGATTTGGCCTGTTAAACCGCGTTTCACCGACGCTGAACCTTTTCTCGCTGGGTTTTCCGATCAGTATGCTGTTTGGGTTGCTCTGTATCTCGATGATGGTGACCAACATTCCTGATCACTATCTCAATCTCACCAATGAAATACTGGCGAAGCTCGACGCCATAAGGGTGTCGTAATGTCCTCCAGCGGCGACAAAAGCGAAAAACCCACCCCCGGAAAACTGCGCAAAGCGCGTGAAAAAGGCGACCTCCCGCGCTCAAAAGATCTGACGATGGCGGCGGGACTGCTGGCGTCGTTTTTCACCCTCGCCGCATTTCTGCCCTATTACCAGCAGTTAATCCGTGAATCGTTTGCCGCTGTCGGTGAAATGGCGGGCAGGCTCGACGATCCCACGGCGCTGAATCAGTTTATGCTGCTGAACGTCTGGGTTGTACTGCGCTTTATCGCAACGCTGATTCCGATTCCGCTGTGCTGCATAGTGGCAAGCCTGGTGCCTGGCGGCTGGATTTTTACCCCCACAAAACTGAAGCCGGATTTTAAAAAGCTCAGCCCCATTAGCGGCATCAAGCGGATGTTTTCCGCCAGCCACTACACGGAAGTCGGCAAAATGCTGCTCAAGTGCGGCATTATTCTTACCGTGTTGTACATGATGGTGCATGACTCCATGCACGCTCTGCTGCACCTGCAACAGCTTTATCTTCGTCAGGCGATCGGACAAGGGTTTGCCATTTTTCGTCACGTCTTCAGCTACTTCATCGCCGTTATCGTCATTTTCGCCCTGCTGGATGTACCGCTCAGCAAGTTCATGTTCACCAAAAAAATGCGCATGACCAAACAGGAAGTGAAAGAAGAGTATAAAAACAACGACGGTAATCCACAGATTAAAGGACGCATCCGCCAGCTTCAGCGTCAGATGGCGATGGGGCAAATCGCGCGAACCGTACCAACGGCAGACGTTATCATCACCAACCCGACGCATTACGCCGTTGCGCTGAAATATGATCCACAGCGTGCCGAAGCCCCTTACATCGTTGCTAAAGGAATCGACGATGTTGCGCTCTGGATCCGTGAAGTGGGCGCTAATCACAATATCGAGGTGGTGGAATTTCCGCCGCTGGCGCGGGCAGTTTATTACACCACCCGCGTTAACCAACAGATTCCCACACAGCTTTTCCGCGCTATTGCCCACGTACTGACCTACGTCATGCAATTAAAATCCTGGCGCGAAGGCAACGTGGAACAAAAGCCCCGCCTGAACAGGCAAATCAACATTCCTCAAGAGGTACTGAAAGCCAATGGCGAACAGTAAATTGCGCAACGCGCTGAGCGTGCTCCGTCAGGGGCAAGTCGGCGTGCCTATTCTGCTTCTCTGCGTGCTGGCAATGGTTATTCTGCCGTTGTCGCCGCTGATGCTGGATATTCTGTTTACCTTTAATATCGTCCTGGCGGTCATCGTGCTGCTGGTATCGGTGAATATGCAGCGTCCGCTGGACTTTGCGATTTTCCCGACGCTGTTGCTGATCACGACGTTAATGCGTCTGACGCTGAACGTCGCCTCTACCCGCGTGGTGTTGCTGCACGGTCATGAAGGCGAAGGCGCGGCGGGTAAGGTCATTGAAGCCTTTGGTCAGGTGGTCATCGGCGGCGATTTCGTCGTCGGTTTCGTGGTGTTTATCATCCTGATGATCATCAACTTCGTGGTGGTCACCAAAGGGGCGGAACGTATTTCCGAGGTTTCCGCGCGCTTTACCCTGGATGCGTTGCCGGGCAAACAGATGGCTATCGACGCCGATCTGAACGCGGGTCTGATTAACCAGCAGCAGGCCCGAAACCGCCGACAGGAAGTATCGAAAGAAGCAGACTTCTACGGTGCGATGGACGGCGCGTCGAAGTTTGTTCGCGGTGACGCCATCGCCGGGATCATGGTGCTGATCATCAACGTGATCGGCGGTATCTGTATCGGTATTTTTAAATACGATCTCGATGCCAGCCACGCGTTCCGCCAGTACGTACTGCTGACCATTGGTGACGGTCTGGTCGCCCAGATCCCGTCGCTGCTGCTGGCGACTGCCGCAGCGATTATCGTGACCCGCGTCAGCGAAGGCAATGACGTCAGCGATGAGATTAAAATCCAGCTTCTCTCTCGCCCGAAGGTGCTCTATACCGCCGCTTTCGTGATGTTTATTCTCGCGATTGTGCCGGGAATGCCGCACATCGCCTTCCTGAGCTTCACCGCCCTGCTGCTGTTTGCCGCCTGGCGGCAGAGCAAAGCGGTGCAGCCCGCCCAGGAAGAGACGGATATGGAGGCCATCACCGAAGCCATCGCGCCGGATGCGACGCCAGGCGTCTCCTGGGAAAGCATTCCATTGGTGGAGCCCATTGGCCTGAATCTCGGCTATAAACTGGTCACGCTGGTGGATGAGTCGAAGGGCAGTCCGTTGTCACAACGTATACGCGGCGTTCGCCAGGTCATTTCCGAGCACTGCGGCGTACTGCTGCCGGAGATCCGCATCCGGGAAAACTTCCGCCTGAAACCGGCGCAATACGCGATTCATATCAACGGCATTCGTACCGCGATCGGCGAAGTCCAGGCTGAAAAACTGATGGCGATTCCCGGCACTGAATTGTACGGGGAGATCAACGGCATACTGGATACCGACCCCGCTTACGGCATGGCGATTGTCTGGATCGACCCGGAACAAAAGGCGAAAGCGCTGAATCTTGGTTATCAGGTGGTTGACTGCGCGAGCGTGGTGGCGACGCACGTCAACAAGGTCGCCCGCGAACATCTGCCAGATCTGTTTAACTATGACGATATTACCCACCTGCATGCGCGCCTGGCGCTCCAGGCACCAAAGCTGGCGGAGGATTTAAATGCCGCGTTTAGCTACAGTCTGCTGCTGCGCATTTATCGCCAGTTATTGCTGGAGCAGATTTCACTGAAGGATATCGTCACCATCGCGTCCACATTGCTGGAAAGCGTCACCGTGACGAAAGATCCCGTTCTGCTGACCTCCGACGTGCGCTATGCTCTGCGCCGCGCCATCGTTCACACCATTAACGGCGATCGTCAACAACTCGCGGCCTACACCATCGACAGCCAGCTGGAGAATATGCTGCTGGGCGCGCTCAACCAGGCGCAGCAGGCCGGAAAAGTGGCGCTGGATAGCTTCCCTGTCGATCCGAACATTCTGACCCAGTTGCAGACGACAATGCCGATGATTTACGAGCAGATGAAGGCGAAAGGGCTGCCGCCGCTGCTGCTGGTAACGCCGCAGCTACGTCCGGTGATCTCCCGCTATGGCCGACTGTTCGCCAGCGGGCTGCATATTCTTTCTTATAATGAAGTACCGGATGACGCGGATCTGAACGTCGTAGGGACGCTGGCATAACCGGCAGGAGATCGACAAAGGAGATCGCGATGACGATCTCCTTTCCCATAACGACAGGTTTTATTGATCCAGGTAACGCAGTTTCCAGCCAGCGAGCGTACGCGGCATTTTCTTGATATCGTTACCTCTGGTGCTGAAGTAGTACAACTGCATTTTTCCGGCGCTGTCGCGTTCTACCCTCGCCGCCCAGATATTGCTTTGCGTGTACATAATAATGGCCGTATGGTTGTTCGCCGCGCCACGCACCCACATAGAGACGACCGTTGCGCCGATGTTATCTATATCATCCTGATAAATGTAAACGTTGGCGGTATCCACAAACTTCTGGTAATCATCCCCCACCAGCGCGCGGAAGCGCTCATCCATTTTGGGGTCGGAGAAAATTCCCAGCGAGTACAGCGTCGCCTTCGGGCGGGGATCGTGATCCGAGCGCAGATAGCGCCCATCAATAAATGCCCCCGTCGGCATCGAAATCCGGCATCCCCAGTCCGCGTTGCTGTAGACCTGAAGCGCGCCGCTTTTACGGGGGATAAACAGCAGTTTGCAATTACTGGTATCGGCAATACGTTCGACCAGCGCCATGCCGTACAGTTTTCGGGCTTCGGCCGTAAACTCATCTTTATTTAATCCCGACCAGACGCGAATATCCGTCGTGACTGACCATTCCGCGCTCCGGCTGAACTGGATCATTCCGCCACTTAAATTGGACACACTGGTGTTCCACCACAGCCCTTCCCAGTCAAAATCCGGGGCAACGTCTGAAATAGAACTGATGCCCTGATAGTAGGCACGCTCAATGCAGCTGTCGGAGGTACACGCCTGTAGCGACTTTTCCCATTCCTGGTACTTCTTGTGAACCTGTTGAGAAGGGTTTCTGACCAACATCGTGTGATAGATAACCGTCATTGTGCTGTCCAGCCAATGAAGATTGTCGTTGTTACAAATGGTGTTTTCTAAAGGCATAGAAGCACGCTGACAGTTAACCGCATAAGCGCTGGCAGCGGAGAATGACACAAGGAGTATCAGACAGTTAATCAGGCGACCAATCATTATGAATAATCTTTAACCAATACAGGGGCTTATTTTGGCTAAATTATGTTTTATTTGCAATAAGTCACAAGATTTTATTCACATTATGAATAATCACCTCCCTGATTTAAGTTGTTGCCGGTAAATGTCGCTTGATAACAATATGTGTTCCTCATGGATTGTTAGGTTATGAAGATAGACAGTAGTAATTACATGCTTTCGACACTCTCCTCAGGTTCGTCACAAAACGATGCCAGTCGCAAACCTCTCGGCATCACGCGTAACAGCGGGCAGGCCAGTCCACAAAGCGGCTACTGGCAATTGTCCAGTACCGCGGTATCGGCTGTAGTGAACCTAAAAAAAGGGGAAATGATGCCTTATTATCAGGGCTCGCCCGTGCAATGGCAGTTAATTCAGTATGATTTAGGTAAAGAGACGCCAGTCTGAATCATCGCTATACAGCATAATTATTATGAGCGGTAATCTGTCACGCACTTGAGATAGCTTATCGTTCATATCACGCCCCCTCCCCCGCGCAGAGTCCTTCAGGATATAATTCCTATAATCAGTATGTTACGTGACAACCTGATAACCTCTGATAAAGCGGATAAAATTCGCGAATGAAAGTGGCCGGGAGAAGAAATAGCCCTGAAAGAAATCAACATTTTTAGATCGAAGATAATCAACCTGATACTTATGCTCCACCCCTTCCGCAGTCGTTTGAATACGCATTCTTTGTGCCATCTCGACCACACAATCAACAAGCGGCGTATTTTTCCCTTCCGAAATCAGATTAATAAACATGCGACCTATTTTAATATTCTCTGGCCGCAGGCCAGTGATATAAGACAGGTTAGAAAACCCCGTGCCAAAGTCATCCAGCGACAGCCCGACATTATGAATCTTCATATAATCAATTTTATTGGAGATATCATCATTCACTTCGATCTCTCCACGCTCGGTGATTTCAAAAACAAGTTGCAGGTTCTGTTCGCGAAACACACCTGAATACGTCCCGATGAATGAATAAAAAGAGTCCTTCACCAGATGAGCATGGCTGATGTTCAGGTTAAATTTAAAACCCGGTTTAAATACCGTGACCGAGCGTTGAATATCGATAACCACCAGATCCAGTAATCCTTTCGTCAGGTCGGCAATCAACCCGGCACGTTCTGCCACCGGGATAAAGATATCGGGAGAAACAGAACCCGCTTCACAATGTTGCCAGCGGGCCAGAACTTCCGCGCCAATCACGCGGTTTGTTTTGGCGCATACAATCGGCTGGTAGTAAGGCTGGATTTCATTTCTTCTGATGGCTACCGCAAGGTGATGAGGTAATGATGCCCGATGCGATAACAGTAACCAGAGCAATATGGATGATACGAGCGCACTGGCGATAATCATCGCAATATAGCGCCATGAGTGGGCGATCACGACCAGCGCATCCCCCAGTTCGGTTTTTCGCCAGGCAATCGTATAAAGTTTGTTATAACTTTCCGCTTTTATATAGTGTGAAAAATGCGACTCCTGCAAACTCCCCGGTTTAACGCCAGAGGCGGTTAAAATTTTATCGTTCGTGCGTAAAACAATACGATCGCTGAACGCCATATTTTTGATGCGCTCAACAATAATGCGCACATCAGAAGCCGCAAATATTCTTCCCGCCGGATAAGAAACATAAAGCATCATGATGAAATCATGCGGAGAGGTGATCACCCGATCAACCCTTATGCCCTGCTGTAAAGAGAGAGCAGGACTCAGGGTGTACCCTTTGTTGTAGAGTAGCGAGGAACAATAAATCGTATTGCCCTGCGTAAAGTTAAGCGACTGAAGATGCGGGTAGCGTGTGGGGATAATATTGAGCTTTTTTTCCAGTGTCGTATTACAGGGCTGACCCAGTAACGGTTGCGCCTGCGCAATCGCCAGTCGGGCATCGCCTAATACTTTATCGACGACAAAAGCCAGACTTTTGACCTCAGATTGCAGCAGCGCCTGCTTACTTTGCTGTACGCTCGTTAACTCCAGCCACAGCACGCTGGCAAATACCAGAAAAAACAGAAAGACAGAAGCTGTAAGGATTCTTTTATCTGATTTTGTTATAAACCTTAAAGACATATCAGGTCGCTTCTTTTCTACTCAGGGCACTCTGTATTCAGGCGACACAAAACCGGCCCGTCTTAAATGACAGCAATAAAAAGGATGGATACCCAATCTGCATGTAACGACGACGTTCTGCGATGCCAGAATAGTCACGCCATAAATTATTTTATCCGGTGACAGTCCTCGCGCCATACGGACAAAGCGTGAATACGCACCGCTGCTGTCGCGCACAGTGATTGATGGTAACAACGCCATTTCCCGGGCAGTCAATTCGGTTATGAAAAGAGGCCCATAACGCATTGCTGTAGGGGAAAACGTGCAGGATTTTGATGTTTCTTTTTTTCCCGTTCGCCAGGACGCCTGAATCCTCCGGGGAGATAACGGAACCTGTGCGTAAAAAATAATCGCCCTTATACCACAGAATGAACTTAAGATTTTCCGCTCCGCTGGTCAGCGCAAAGGCGGTTCCCGTTGTCGGGCACACCAGGTTATTTTCGACGCTCCACTCCATAACAAACTCCTTTTGTTGTATGTTCGTCCATTAACGCCCTAAGAGAATTACTAATACTCTGCCTCATGTCTAACAGAAATAAGAAAAATCAAAAACCTTACGCTTGAACAGAAAACAAATACTTTATTTACACATTGACAAGGCGATCTGATTTGACTTAATGAAACATATCAGCTAACTCTGCATCTATTTTTTAAAATATCAACAGAATTTATAGCAATCATACAACATAAGATTTAAGTACAGGCCGGATTGTGTCGCAATGGTACTCAGGCAATTTGAGCAAAATAACAAATGAAGGAGTCTGATGTATGGACATAATATTTATTATCTCCTTAATCATAATTGGCTGCATCCTGGCACTGTCTGGAGGATGGATACTCATTCTGAAAGCCGAAGCTAAAATAGAACAAAAAATAATGGATGGGCTGGAACTCAAAAGGAAAGAGGATCAGAATAATAAAATTCTGCAAAAATATGAGGAGCTGTTAGCAATGGAAATCGAATGGCATACGTATCGAATATCCACCATTGAGTTTTTCATTACAAAAGTGAAGAGTAAAAGCGCCACAGAAACGCCGATAACACAACCGACAATAAGCGGCGACAGCAAACTTTACTCCAAAATAAAAGCATTAATATCTATTTACTTTCCGCATCTACAGGATGATTATAATACGCTGTGTAAAGTTTCAAACTGCTCTATCTATTTTGACTTTATCTACGGCAGATGTACCAGCAGCAATAAAGTCATTACCACACTGACAGAAAAGCGAGCGCAATTTAAATCGCTGTCTACGGAATTTCAAAACAAAATCCGAAAAGAAGTCACCATTACATGATACGTGATTCACACCCGATGCGGGGCTGAGTCACCGGCAAGGGAATCGCCCTGAAGATAGAGACTGGCGAAGAATGCAGCACATCGTCAGTCATCTCTCCAGGCTGTTTATCCCTTTACGAGGCAGCACGTAATTGCAGGTCGGTCAGGCAAGTCTGACTGTCATTCGCGGTTTTAAACGAATAAGCCGCTTTTTTCCCCTCATGACTGATTTCAATCATCCCCTCAGTGTTACGCGGCAGCCATAACCCGATAAAGCCATTCTGATAACTTTTCATTTTCTTATGTATCAACACCGTACCGTTCCGATCTGTCACGTTCACATCAAACCAGCTGTCCGGCATTTCTCCCTGGCAACCTGAAAGACTGTGGTTAAAACAGGGATGGGTTTGATATTCATAAGGCGCCAGCGAGAGATAAAATTTCTCACCCAGCGGAAAGGTGTACGTTTCGCCATTCGCCGACAGTTTCAGATCCGTGCTGGTCACAGAAGCGGTATACGGTAAAGGACGCGCCTGAGGGTTTTGATCGATAGCATCCACCATTTGCTCAACCGATTTTCCCGCCAGCCCGCGTTCAGCCAAAAACGCCGTTTCCTGCGTCGATGCCATTGAGATATTACTTAGTGCAATAAATAATAATAAAGACTGAATGATTTTCGGCATAATTATTATCCTTGTACGAATTGTGTTTCACAATTATACGTCTTTTCAGGAAGAAGAAGACAGGCGCACATCAGGTAAAGTTTAGAAAAGATCTGTATGAGCGTGCTAAATAAGCAAAAAAATGAAAGACATGCAGTCCAATAAAAAAGAGTTCAAGTGACCATATCACAATTATGAACTTTTCCCTGTAAAATATATGTTATATAAACAACTAACTGATAACATGTCAACACTGATAAAAGCATAATACATCAATGTAAACAGAACACACCTGAGTCCAGAGTCTCATTTATTCTCTCCGGTACATTGTCCTTGCATCTTAAATCCAATGAGAAAAAATAATAATCTTGACAAGATAATTACACAGCATAAATATGGGCAATAAGAAATAAAGGCATAACCTTATAAGCATAAGGAATATTTATGAAAAGGGAACTGTTAAACATAAAAAAAACAGGAAGAAATAAAATAGACCACGACCTTAGCTTAAAAATTAATGTCTTTAAAACGTTGCGACAAGAAAATGTCCTGATGAAGGATTATATTAATCTGCTGGAAAACAGAATTATTTTTCTGGAAGGCGTCATTCTGGAGAAAACGAAGAACAAATCATAAGATTCTATTATACAGGCAGGGATGTCTGACTCCGTGTGCCTTGTCGCATAAGTGACTCTATTTATGCGACCTTTTTTTAAACCACATTCGTACCATGACCGAAACGCAGATAGAACTGCCCTGGCGTCATTCCCATAAAACGCCTGAACACGGCAATAAATGCACTCACATTCTCATAACCCGCTAATTGCGCGACAAGGCTGACAGGTTCTCCGCGCAGTAAATATTCCAGCGACAAAATGACTTTCGCTTTTTGCTTCCACTGACCGAATGTTAAACCCGTCTGCTGTATAAAAAGGCGGCTCAACGTCCTGACGCTCAGCCCGGCCTGTTTCGCCAGCTCTGCCTGACTCAGCGTACAGGCCCTGTCGGCCAGTATTTTTTGCGCAATCTGTCTGACCCTTCTGTCGTCGGGAAGGATCAATAGTGAAGAGAGCGCATCAGCATAGCGAATCTCATCGACCATAACCTGCAACAGGTGGGCCAGCCGCTCTGAAGGCTCTCCGATGGTTCCCTCCCCACAAATTTTCTCAAGCAACAGCAGTAAAAAAGGCGACGCTGCCCGAACGCACGGTGAGGAGGGAAAGACCCCGCAAAATTCCGCGCTGAAGTGCAGACTGGCGCCATATGCACTCACCGGCATCCACGCGCAATGGGGTAACGACGGCGGAATCCACCCTACCGAACCGGGCGTCAACGCCCACTGCCCTTGCTCCGTTTCGACCATCACCATGCCACGCGTGATCCAGTACAACTGCCCGCCAGGGTGATGGTGCCACTGAGTCGTATGCTTAGAGGAGTGATGTAAAGGTTGAATACTTTCTATCATCATGGCCGATTTAACGTATTTATTGTCTTACTACGGTTACTTTGCCGCTTCAGTCTGAGGGTAATCTTCCCTGTACGCAATCACGATGAGGAAGAGAACATTGGAAAATATGATGCAACGCGTTGCTCAGGCGCTTGATGCCGTTATTTCCCGACCCGGGCACGATGAACACACTATCGAATCATTTTTCACGCCCGATTATCGCCAGACGGTAAATGGCATCGACCTTGATTACGAGAACTTCGTCACGCACATGGCAAAACTAAAACAGGTTACTCGTACCATGAAGGTGAACATTCTGGCCATCGCTCAGCAGGGCAATCACGTTCTGACCCATCACCTGGTGACCGTCATCAAAACGAACGGCGAACAGGCACAAACCGAAGTCTTTGCCTGTTTCACATTAGAAAATGGCCGTATTGCTGCCTGTCAGGAATTAACCCGGTTAATCAGCGGCGCCGAAGAAGATAAAATGCTGGGAAGTCTGCGGTGATCGGGAGCAAATTAAGGGACAGATAAAGGCCGGAATGCAACGACAGAACGCAGCCCCGCCTATAAAAATACGGAGTTTGCGGTATATAACAGTCCCCATATGGCAAAGCCGTACACTCTGCTCCCCTGCCATTGCGCTATTTAGTTAGCGTCAGTGCGTACCTGCAAGAATAAGCAGCAATCCTCCTCTTCTCTCCTTTTTATTAAAACGCCATTTTATATTGCATGCCAGGGCGTTTTTATCCCTTTTGCTCATCCTCTTCACCCACTTTCATTTTAATAAATCTTATTAATTAAAATAATTCACCCCGAACAATGAAACAAAAACAAAACAAATAAAGAACATTTAACTATATTTATTTATAAATATAACATTAGCGCGCAAAATATTCTCTTTTTTTGTCGTTACCTGATTGTGTAAATCAATATTACTGAATGTAAGCATCAGATTTTTTCCATTTTGCCTTTCGTTTTATAAGAATTTTAAAATTTAAAGTTACATCTCAGTTACACGATCAGTGCCATATGCTGATAAACAAGAAAAAAAACCAAAACAGCAGACTTATACACTTAATTTAAGTAAATTCTTAAACTGATATTTTAAGATTGTGTTACATCAATTAGGATCATCACCTAACCTGATGGAAATAATGATGCAGGCTCCATTTTTCCGTTTTCAGGGATTTTACGGATGTAGACAGCAAGACCAGGACGGTTTTGTGACATGAAATGTTCGTCCCCAGGACGGGAGCAAACATACTGGAGTTAATATCAATGAAAAAGCTCGCTATCTCTTCTTTTGTTATCGCGTCATCCTTCGCAGCCTTTAATGTCAGCGCTGCAACCGAGGCTTCTGGCGGTACTATCACCTTTACCGGCCAGGTTACTGATACAACCTGTACAATTAACGGCGGAAACTCTGCTGACCTGACGATTCCATTAGATCCCATCGCCGTTAGCGATGCATCTACCGCAGGTCTGATCCAGAAAAACCGTAAACAATTTACTCTGGAATTTACCGGCTGTACTTCTGCTTCCCTGGGGCAGGACGATGGCGCGGGAAATAAAAATACCCTGAATCTGATCCTGAGTTCAGACAGTATTTCTAACGATGGTCTGTATCTGAACAACACACAGTTGAGAACCGACGGCACGAAGAAAAACGTGGGTATCGCACTCAGCACGCTGGCCAATAGCCAGACGCCGCTGAACCTGCATACTAACCTTGATACGAATGTTGAAGGTGATAGCGCCACTGTCGATCTGTATGCGAACTACTATAAAGTCGGTTCAGACGCTGCCGATACCGGTGCCGTTAACACCATGCTGACTTATACCGTCGCGTATTTATAAGCAACGGGTTAATTTACTCATATAAATAAAGAGCCTGATCCGTCATTATTGACTTATTGTATTCGCGAATTATTTTCACCTTCTGGTGAGGTATTCTTATACCTGCAATTCAGAAGGGAAGAGAGAAAATAAACGCGACCAGGTATATTGATTAGATTAGGCTCTCTTTTTTCAGGTTAATATGAAACGTTCTCTCATTTTTCTAACGCTTATTGCCTTCAGCTTTAGCAGTCTGGCGAATGTTATTATTAGCAATACCAGGGTTATCTATCCTGAAGAACAAAAAGAAACAACGGTTCAGCTGATTAACCGTGGCAACAGTCCGGCGTTAATTCAGGCCTGGATAGACGAAGGTAATCCAGACTCTACGCCAGAAACCGCTCAGGTTCCCTTTTTGCTGACGCCGCCAGTGGTGAAAGTTGAAGGCGGTAGCGGCCAGCAGCTGCGCATTCGCTATACCGGTTCAGCCAACGCGCTGCCTCAGGACAGGGAGTCCGTTTATTACCTGAATGTGCTGGATATTCCGCCAAAACAGGAAAATCTTGATGGCAAAAACACGATGCAAATCGCCATTAAGTCGCGCATCAAATTATTTTATCGCCCTACCGAACTCACGATTCCGGTCAGCGATTTACATAAGTATTTATCGTTTAGCGCGCAGGGTAATCAACTTGTCGCCACAAACCGGGCTCCTTATTTCGCATCGATTGCCACAATGAGTTCACGAGGTAAATCTCTTACTGGCGAACCGAAAATGATTGCGCCATTGTCAACACTGACAATACCCACGACAGGGGCGGTTTTATCGGGGCAGGCTTTGGATATTCTGTTAGTTGATGATTACGGTTCATATCAAAAATATTCATTCACCACAAAATAATATAATAATGTCCAAATGAATGGGGATGGCAATGGCTGTTAAAAAGAGTCAATACGCATGTTTATTGCCAATACTGGCGATGATGTCTATTTATAGTCGGGCGTATGCCGTGGCTTTCAATACTGACTTTTTAGCCGGTGACTCTAAAAATGCCGATATGTCGCGTTTTTATCGTGCCTCTGCGCTTCCTCCTGGTGAATACCCGTTTGATGTTTTTATTAACGAGGAGTGGAAAGGCCGGCTTCCCGTTTATATCACGGATGAAGGAACGTTTTTCCAGCATGAGAATATTGCCCAACTTGGGCTTCTTCCCTCAATAGTCCCTGCCGCAAATAGCGCCAGCGAGCGAGTGGATGTGAATACGTTACTGCACGGAGGCAGTATGAAAGTCAATGCGGCCGATATGTCGCTGCGTCTGACCACTCCCCAGGCGTATATTCGCCAGACGCTGCGCGGCTATGTCGATCCTGTCTTTTGGGATGAAGGCATTCCGGCGCTGATGCTGGGATACAATGCCAACTATAACTACAACGAAGCCAAAGGCGGCGGACGCAATCAGGAAAACGCCTATTTCCAGTTAAACAGCGGGCTGAATGCGTTTGGCTGGCAATTTCGCGATAGCTCCAGCTATAACAAAAGCAAGGGCGTGGAAGGATCATGGACAAACAATACACGCTACGTTGAGCGCGGGATCGCTGCGCTTAAATCGATCATCCGCATGGGTGACAGCTATTCCAGCAACGATCTTTTTGACTCTTTGCGTTTTCGCGGCGTCAGCATGGGCACGGATATGCGCATGTTACCCGATTCTCAGCAGGGCTTTTCCCCGATTGTACGCGGCGTCGCACAGTCTAACGCGCTGGTTAAAATTAGTCAGAACGGGCAGGTTATTTATCAGAAAAACGTGTCGCCTGGCCCATTTGAAATTGCGGATATCCTTCCTACCGGCTCAGGCGGCGATCTGAATGTCGAAGTCATTGAAGCAGACGGGCGCACCAGCAGTTTCATCGTCCCCTTTTCTTCGGTGCCAAACATGCTGCAAGAAGGGATTGGGAAATATGGTCTGTTGCTGGGGGAAGCGCGCACGGAAGAAAGCCGCTATCGCCCCCAGTTTGCCCAGGGCAGCTATCAATACGGGATCAATAACCTGATCACCGGTTATACCGGGGTAATTTACAGCGAAGACTATAACGCGTTTCTTCTCGGGAGCGGCCTTAATCTCCCGTTTGGCGCGCTGTCTTTTGACGTCACACAGTCACAAACGCAAATTCCGGCAGATAAAAAAGTCCGCGGGCAAAGTTACAAAGTCGCCTTTAGCCGCTTCTTCAATGTCACCGGGACGAACTTTGCGCTGGCGGCGTATCGCTATTCCACGAAAAACTATTACAGCTTCAATGATGCAATCGCTTTGCATAACTGGCAAAAAGAGAACGCTGACAGCCCTAATGCCAGATATATGCGCCAGAAAAACACCTTTAATATCAACCTGAGCCAGTCTCTGGGTGAGGAACTGGGTTCCCTTTACTTATCAGGAACCTGGCGGGACTACTGGAATGGTCATGGCACAACAAAAGAGTATCAACTGGGGTATTCCAACCACGTTGGCGCCGTAAGTTATACCCTCTCAGCCAGCAGCATGCGTAATGATAATCAGCGCGAAGAGCGACGTTATTACCTCACATTCTCGGTGCCCCTGAGTCTCTTTGAACGGCCCGTCTTCCTCAACAGCAGCGTTACATTTAATCGTGACGGCTATTCCGACACGAACATGGGGATCAGCGGAACCGCAGGCGAATTTAATCAGGCGACCTATAGCGTCAGCGGCAGCAACCGTCGCGGTGGGAATAACTCGGCCAGCAGCAGCCTGAGCTATCGCACTGCGTTTACCACCTTAAACGGCAGCTATAGCGAGTCAGGAGACTATCGTCAGATCGGCGCGGGAGCCAGCGGTAGCCTGGTGGCTTATCGGGGCGGCCTGCTGACGTCCAGCCAGTTGGGCGATACCTTCGCAATTATCGACGCGCCAGGCGCTCAAGGGGCCACGCTGGGCGGCGACGGCACACGCACCACGAATACCGCCGGGAAAGCGTTGGTTCCTTACCTGTCCCCGTACCGTAAAAACCGAATCCAGTTAGATACCACCCATATGAAGGAAGGCGTTGAGCTGAAAGGCAATATCCAGGAAGTGGTGCCTTATGCGGGTTCCGTCACCTATGTGCGCTTCGATACCGACCAACGGCGGCAGTTCATGTTGCCAGCACGGGCCGTTAACGGGCGCCCTCTCCCCTTCGGCACCGAAATTTTTGACGATGCTGGCGCCAGCGTCGGATATGTCGCCCAGGGAGGAATGTTGTACCTGAAAACGGAACAGCTCCCGTCACGTTTACATATCAAAACCAGCAGTGACGGCCGCCAAAGCTGTGTTATTAGCCAGCCGACCCACGATGGTCAGATAAATATTTGCCGCTAATGGCAGGAGCAGAGGATGAAAATCACTATGCGTACAATAACGTTAATTCTTGCCTGGCTACTGGGATCGATAAGCTATGGCGTACAGGCCTCCTGTAAAAGCGATTCCGGCGCGCAAAAAGAGAGCAATCTGGTGCTCAACCTGGATTCACTTTCCCTCAGCAGCGAAACCACAGGTTCGCAGAACCTGTCGCTGTCATCCGGTACGTTTAGCTGTACCGGCGAATGGATTGGTTATGCTAACCGTGTTGCCATTATCTCTGAAATGGCCAACAGCACGGCCTATATCAATTATAGTAACTATGTATTGCAATTCACCATCGGCAATATTGTACCCACGAAAAAAGACTATAGTCGCTCTGGAGAAAGTCATATTCCCGGTACTTCGCTGAATAACGTGGTCTATACCTATAAGGCTAAGTTACTCAAAAGCGTACCGAGCGGCGCCAACCCGGCCTATGTCTATAACGTTGGCCCGGACGCAACCAGTATTACTCTTGCTCACGCTATATCCGTTGTTGATGCTTCAGGTATCGATTTCTGGTTTCCCGGCGTTAATTTAGCCGAATTCATTAAATGGATATTAGGCCTTATCGGTTCTGACGAAGAGAAACGCCTGTTCTACCAGAATATCACGATCAATTATCGTCCTCATGTCAGCACCTGTAGCATCCCGGATACGACGGTCACGCTACCGGAAACCGATCTTACCAGCCTGATATCCGCAGGAAAGGAAGCGCAGTTTTATGAAAACTTCACTCTGCATGCCGAATGCAGCGACCTGTTAGAAGGCATGAGTACACGCACCATTCAGTTTTATCTCAGTAGCGCCAGCGTCGATACGGATAAATACACCCTGAAAAACACCCAGGGAACGGCAAGGAATATTGGGGTACGAATTATGCGTGCCGATACCAGTAAAAAAATTGCCATCAGCCAGACAGAGCTTACCGCAGGTAATATTACCAGCGAGTATGAGCTCTATAAGATTGCGCAGTGGGGAAGTAATTTTGATATTCCACTGAGAGCATATTATTACATCTATGGTGCAAAACCGACGGAAGGCAGAATACAGACCACGGCGAAAGTAAATATCATTTACCCATGATAAAAGGCGAGAAACAGAATAGTCATCTACTGAAATAATCAGAAGCCTCAACAAAAAAAGAAAAATATTTATACACAAAATCATTTGAGAAGCATCGAGGCGGCAAGTGAATGAGCCCCCAGGAGCGTACACGTAGTACGTGACCGGGGTGAATGAGCGCAGCCAACAAATAGGCAGTCTGAAGGATGAAGTGTATATCAACGCCTTATCATGGTGTGTTTTAATAGCATCACTATTATTTTCTTATTTTATAAATAGTTACAGTTAAATTTTACATCTTGTCATTATTGTAAACGATATGCGGATCGAAAAATATAATGCGTACACTACAGAACGATCAATTTCTTTATCTCAGCAGTGAGGACTCCCCCTGTAATCCTTCCACTGCAAGATTTGATTTAGTCATGATAGAAAACTCTGTCAAGTCATTAAATAGCGTTACGCAGCCGCTCCATTCAACGTTAATTATTGATACCGATAACTATATGATTAATTTTCTTTGCAAACATCTGATCAACCCTTTGGTATTACACACCAGCCCGACATTCAGAGAAGCAAAATACAAAATAGAAAACCATATTATTGATAATGTCGTCATGGAAGTTTTTACGCTGGAGGAGAGTGCGCTGGAGGCGCTTAATTTCATTTATGATATGCAGATAAACTATCCTGGCATTCGCTTAACGGTGTTTACTTTTACGCGTAACAGTTACCTGCTTCAGGTTTTGCGAAGTTTTCATTATATCAATATCGTTTCTAAGTATGAACCCATGTCCGAGCTTAATCATGCCGTTCATGCCTGCTGGCTGGATGAGGCTTTTTACAGCCAGTACATTAACGATCTCATGGCTGAAATAGAACAGCCGGATTCTTTTGACGACATTGAATGGACCGTGCTGACCGAACTGGCCCACAGCACGCCTACCCATGACATCGCAAAAATAATAAATAAACGCTATCACACGCTTTTTTACTACATCAAAAAGATCAATAAAAAGCTGCATCTAAGCACTAAAAATGAACACATAAAAATGCTGAAAGCGATAAACAGTAATCCACTAAAAAGTGCAAGCATATCTTATCGCGACCGATTTAATTAATCCCAGAAAAGCCCGATGCACCGTTTATAATTAAAAAGGATATGCCATTATTATGAAACTCATGTGCCGTATCGAACCTATCATTCATGTCCAGACCGGTAGACGGATTGGCGGTGAGGTGCTCTGCCAGCCGGAAGGGGCAGATCCAGAGCTATTTTTCCGCTCTGTTTCGCCAGAACTCCTGTCACATATTGTTCAGGAACAGATATGCACGGGAGTAGCAAATCAGCACGATCGCAATGGCATTTTATTTTTGAATATTACGATTCCATTGCTTATGAATCTGGTGTGGCTCAGATCGATTCTTGCCATGTTACCCGGCCCAAAGGTCATTGAAATTGATTGCCAGCAAAGCGAGTCTTATTTTCCACGACTTGTGCCACATATTGATGCAATTCTGACCCTAATGCGCGCTTTTAATACTCAACTTTGGCTGGACGATCTCTATGTCAGGCATATTCCGTTAATTGCGCAACTCCCCTTTCGCTTTGATGGGATTAAGATTGATAAACATGAACTCTGGAGAATATCCGCTGAACAGGATACCTCAGCAATGACAACGCTGGTAAGACAGGTGGAATATCTGACGGATCATGTTCTGGTGGAAGGCGTTGAAAACGAATACCAGCACCGCTTTATTTCGGAGAGCGACGTACATTATGCCCAGGGGTTTCTCTGGCCCGTTGATGAGCGAGAATCATTCGTAATAACGATTTAAATATTAAGGAAACCAGCATATTTCAAATATAAAAAAGGGATTCAAATGAAGTCGAAAATAGTGATAGTGTCTGATGACGTCTATTATCTGACGGGTATATCGAAAGGGATGAAAGAGTCAGGTACGCGTGTTGAGAGCATTTTTTTAAGCGATGCTGGCGAGTTTGAACGTTTCACGCTAACCACCTCTTTTTCGCTATCAAAAGATACCGTTGTGTTGCTCTCCGTCAGAGAGCCGGGTTTACTCGACAGGTTAATAACCTTTTTCTTTAGTAAGGTTACGCTGTGCATATCACCGTCAGGCCTGCATTCCCGTCGCCATTTCTTTTGCCAGTACGGTGTATATTACTTCAATAAAAACAAAACATTATCAGAATTAAACGATATTCTGATAGCTATTTCAAATAGAAAAAATACGGAAAGTAACACCATCACTGACAAAGAGTTTTTTATTCTCAGCGAGTTAGTCCGCGCCGGGAATGTGAAACGAATGTACAGCGCAATAAACATCTCTGAAAAAACGGTCTCTTACTACAAGAGGTCGGCATTAAAAAAGATGGGATTACTGAGCAGCCAAAATTACTTATGTATCCACCCGGCGCTCTCCGCCGTTAAGACCATTCAACGGCACTGAGCCCCACCTGAAACTTGTCTGACGATGCTGGTACGCTTTGATACCGGGGATACCCAGACTCCCGATATTGTTTATCAGGTTGCGACCACAATCGTTATGTAGTCAAATACATAACGACATCAATGCTAAAAGAGAGTTTCCATGAACCTGTATATGTTTTATATCGGTGGAAATGCCGGTAAATCCAATATCGAAGTACACGATATTCAGTTTGTCGCAGCCAACGAGCCACAAGACGCCTGGCCTGCGCTAAGAGAAGCATGGTTTGGTGACAAGGATAAGATTCACATTGATGGTTACAGCCGTATTACGTGGGTGAATGGCTATTCTGTCACACTCTCTCCTGAACCCTCCCCAACGGCGAACAGGTTATTTTTTGTTAACGTTGGTGGATACCGGCCTGATACGTTAGCTGAATTACATGAATTTGATCTTTTTGTCGCGCAAGACGCACAACAGGCCAGGAAGAATGCACTACAAACGTTGCTCTGCGGCGTTGAACAGCAACATAAAGACAATCTGAAGGATGTCGATGATTGTCTGTTACTTGAAAAGGTAGGCGGGCTATTTATTCATCTGACACCCTGCCCGACAGGACGTCGTGACCAACCAGAATGGCAGGGTTATCAACCGATAGGTGAATAACATTCAGGAGCCTGCTCTCCGGCCTGCGTATACATTCTGCGGCAATCGGGCCTTTACCCTTCATCATTTAGCGGGGTAAGCGGGTATTCCCCATTGACTAAGCCATTATCAAAAAATGGCTTTACTCCTTTCCATAATACAACTCCCTTCCCTGAAATTTACGGTTTCACACGTTCGAACCCATTATCCATATTGTAATCAGCATCAATAAACGGCACATCATGGGGAAGTCAGCCAAATAGTAAACATTTAAAGTTTCGTTATAAGAAAGAACGAATCCCTATTTCATGCGCCGTCAATATGCTGCTAGCTTCGCTGGTTTGTATATACAAGTAAATTCATGCATTTCTTTGCGGGGAAACGGGGATGAGCATAAAAAACAAACTGGCAGCCTCCTGGCTGGCGCTGGGGTTGTTCGCAGCGCAGGCGCAGGCAGCGGATTTCGTTGTGGGCAGCAAAAACTTTACCGAACAATATATTCTGGCGGAAATCTATGCCCAGGCACTGGAGCAATCCGGTCTTTCCGTTGAACGCAAAACAAACCTGGGCGGGACGTTAATCGCCCACGCCGCGCTGCTGAAAGGCGAAATTGATATGTACCCGGAATATACCGGTACGGCGCTCAGCGCAGTGGTCAAAGGAAAGCCTTCCTCCGATGCCGCACAGGTGTTTAAGCAGGTCAGCGACGCCTACCAGCAGCAATATCATCTCACCTGGCTGCAACCAGCCCGCGTGAACAACGGCTACGCACTGCTGGTGAGCAAACAAACCGCAGAGAAATACCACCTGAAAACGCTCTCCGATCTCGCCAAAGCCGCGCCGGAACTGACCATCGGCGCAGGTGCGGAGTTTGGCGACCGTCAGGACGGCCTGAAAGGGCTGGAGCAGACCTACGGCATTAAATTTAAAGCCTTCCGCCAGTTTGCCAAAGTCGGCCTGCGCTACGACGCCCTTGCTGCCGGGCAAATAGACGTCGCAAACGGCTTCGCAACCGACTGGCAAATCGCGGAAAACCAGTATGTCGCACTGGAAGACGATAAACACCTCTTCCCTCCCTACGAAGTTGCGCCGGTCGTGCGCGATGCCGCGCTACAGGCACATCCCCAGGTTCGCGACATTTTAAATAACATCAGCCAGTTGCTTGATAACGCCACGATGCAAAAACTGAATGCGGAAGTGGAAAAGAATAAAGAAGAACCGCGCGATGTGGCGGAAGACTTTTTGCGCGCAAAAGGCGTAATTAAATAGGGTACGACCGTGACAACGACACTTTTTCTGGGCGACGCGCCGCTCACGCTTGATGACGTGCGAGCTGTCGCTGACTGCGGCCAGACTGTCGCGCTGGGGGCGCTGGCGCAGCAGGCCATCAGCGCGTCCTTTGATTTTCTGCTGCACAGCATCAGCGCCGGAAAGCATATCTATGGCGTCACCACCGGGCTTGGCGCTAATGTCGATACGACGCTGCTGCACACGCAAAATGACCGTCACGATGAGGATCTGCTACAGGCGATTCAGCGACGGATCCCGCTGGCGCGGGCGGTCGGCGTCGGCCAGCAGGCAACGCCCGCACAGGTTCGCGCGATCATGCTGGCGCGTCTTGCGGGTTTCGTGCAGGGCGCATCGGGTATTTCTCTGCCCGTGGCGCAGACGCTGCTGGCCTTTATCAACGAAGGCATCCATCCGCGCGTTCCGCTTATCGGATCTATCGGCGAAGCGGATCTCGCGCCGCTGGCGCATATCGGATGCGCGCTCATCGGCGATGGCGAAGCGGAATATCAGGGTACGGTGGCGCCAGTCTCCGCACTGCTGAACCAGACTGGTCTGACGCCTGCGCCGCTGCGTGGAAAAGACGGGCTGGCGCTGGTGTCGTCTAACGCCGCCAGCGTCGGCCTCGCCGCGCTGCTGCTGCACGACGCCGCCCGGCTTATGAACGCCCACGCGGGCGCTATCGCGCTCTCGTTTGAAGCGTTTCGCGCTAATATCTCGCCGCTGACGCCCTGGGCGGCGCGGATGCGCCCCGCACCGCAACAGGCTAAGACCGCCGCGTATCTGCTGGCGCTGCTGGAAGGCAGCTCGCTACTCCAGCCCGGCAGCGCGCGTTCGTTGCAGGACCCGCTCAGCTTCCGCTGCGTCGCGCCGGTGCTGGCCTGCGTTCACCACGCCTGGCTGAATGCCCGCGCGGCGGTGGAACTGGAACTCAACAGCGCCGACGACAATCCCGGCCTGCTGGCTGAGTCTGAACAGGTCCTGGCAAATGCCAATTTTGATGCCACGCATCTGGCGCTGGCGCTGGAAAGCCTCGGGCTGGCTCTCGCCCGCCATGCCGCATGCAGCGGCGAACGCATCATGAAACTGATGTCACCCGCCGCCAGCGGCCTGCCGCGTTTTCTCACCCGCCACGCCGGGCAGACAGGCTTCGCCACGCTGCAAAAAACGGTTTCCGCGCTGGTCAGCGATATCGCCCATCATGCCCAGCCGCTCTCCCCGCTGACGATGCCGGTAGCCGATCGGATTGAAGATTACGCCTCGCAGGCAATGGGGGTGGTCGCCAAAACCACACGACTACTGGAAAGCCTGCGCTATCTGGTGGCCATTGAACTGCTGGTCGCCGCGCAGGCGCTGGATCTTCAGGCGTCGCCACGGCCAGGACGCTATGCAACGGCATTACACGACAAGATTCGCGCTCGGGTGGCGCCGCTGGATGAAGATCGCGCCAGCGCTGGCGACATTTCCGTTCTGGCCGACGCAATAATGCAGCCGGAATGGCTTGCAGGCCAGGCCGTATTGCTGGAGACCTCCTGATGCGCTGGGCGACGCGACACTATGACGACATTCTGCTGGCGCTCTGGCAGCATCTGGTACTGGTCGGCGCCGCAATGCTGATGGCGTTCGCCATTTCACTGTTTCTCGGCATTACCACCGCCCGCCGCCCGCGACTGTATGCGCTGGTGATGGCGGTCACCGGCATGATTTTTTCCATTCCAGGGCTGGCGCTATTCGCACTGCTCATCCCGTGGCTCGGCATCGGAATGCTCCCGGCTATTGTCGGGCTGACAGCCTATGCGCTGATGATCCTGACCCGCAATATTGCCACCGGTTTTCATGCCATTCCGCTGGACGTCCGCGAAGCGGCGCGCGGAATGGGATATGGCGCCTGGCGCAATCTGCGCGAAGTGGAACTGCCGCTGGCGCTACCGTTCATCATCACCGGACTGCGCATTGCCACCACCACGCTTATCGGCATCGCTACGGTCGCGGCATATATCAACGCCGGTGGACTTGGCGCGATTATTCTCGCCGGGCTGGATCAGCGCTATCCAGAGAAAATATTTATCGGCGGCGGCCTGACGTCACTGCTGGCGATCGGCGCGGATCTGTTTTTTGTCCGGCTACAGCGGCGCGTTTTACAGGAGAGAGACCAATGATAACCCAGGCATGGCTATGGGTGCTGGATAACCAGCCGCTGTTCTGGCAGGCAGTGTGGCAGCATCTGATGATGTGCGGGCTGGCGCTCAGCATCGCCCTGATTATTGCTATCCCGACGGGCGTGCTGATCGCGAACATCCCTCGCCTCGCTTTTATCATCACCAGCGGCGCCAGCACGCTGCGGACGATCCCAAGTCTGGCGATCCTTGCGGCGGTCATGCCGTTTCTCGGTATTGGCCTGCTGCCTTCAGTCGTCGCGCTGGTGGTGCTGGCCGTGCCGCCGATTTTGCTCAACACCTGCACCAGCATTCAGTCCGTGAACCCGGATACGCTCTCAGCGGCGCACGGCATGGGGCTCACGCCCTGGCAGGTCACAGGCAAAATCGTACTGCCACTGGCGGCTCCCGGCATTCTCGCCGGCTGCCGTACCGCCGCCGTACAGGTTGTCGGCGGCGCGGCTCTGGCGTCATTTATCGGTGGCGGCGGTCTGGGGGATTTTGTCACCACCGGCATTGCCATCATGGACATGTCGCGCCTGCTGGTCGGCGCGGTGCCGATTATTCTGCTCGCTGTGGCTATCGAAGCGCTTTTCGCCCTGCTTGAGCGCCTGTTTTCTCAGCCGACGTAAAGGGCTAATACAATGATTACACTGGAAAATATTAGCAAAATTTATCCTGGATCGCCGCGTAAAGCGCTTGACGATCTCTCCATGACGTTTGAAGAGGGAACCACCACGGCCCTGATTGGCCCTTCCGGCTGCGGTAAAACCACCACCATGCGCTTAATCAACCGGCTGGAACAACCCACTTCCGGGCGTGTCCGGGTAAACGGGCGCGACGTCGCAACGGAAGATCCGGTGATGCTGCGTCGGCATATCGGCTACGTTATTCAAAACGTCGGACTGTTCCCGCATATGACCGTCGCGGACAACATCGCCACGGTGCCGCGCCTGCTGGGCTGGAGCGCCTCGCGTATTCAGGCGCGAGTGGAAACATTACTGGAGCTGGTCGGGCTGGATGCCCGGCAATACGCCAGCCGATTTCCTGCCGCGCTTTCCGGTGGTCAGCGGCAACGGGTCGGCGTTGCCCGCGCACTGGCGGCGGACCCGCCGGTCATGCTGATGGATGAACCGTTCGGCGCCATCGATCCGCTGGTTCGCGGGCGATTACAGACCGAGTTTAAGCAGATTCTGCAACGCGTGAAAAAGACGGTGATTATCGTCACTCACGATCTTGATGAGGCCATCAAAATGGGCGATCGCATCGCCATTATGCGCGAAGGACGCCTGTGCCAGTATGCCCCGCCCGCTGAAGTGCTCTCGGCTCCGGCGGATGAGTTCGTCGCGGCTTTTGTCGGCAGCGATGCGGCGCTGAAACTTCTTGCTATTACCCCGGTCGCCCAGGCGATGGAAACGTCTCTGAGCGCTGACCATCCACAACGGCTTGACGTCAACGCTACCCTGAAAGACGCGCTGGCGCTGATGCTTTCCCGGCGCGCCGACAGCATCACCGTCACCAAATGCGGCGCGCCCGTTGGCGTATTAACTCGCCAGCGGCTTTTCACCCACGTACGACCCGATGCGAACCATGCTACCAGTGAGAGAAATCTATGACTCAACCCATCCATTTAACCTGGCTAAACGGCCCCGACGTTGACCAACTGAAGCTCACGGATACAGAAATCCTCACGGCGGTGGAGGACGGGCTGCGGGCACAGGGAGAGAAAAAAACAGTCATTGAACCGCGCATGCATTTAATTCCCGATAAAGCGTTTAACGGCCACTTTAACGTGCTGCGCGGTTATATCGAACCGCTTGGACTCGCCGGGGTAAAAATCGTCGGCGATTACGTCAATAACTATACGCTCGGGCTGCCCTCGGAAATGGCGCTACTGAACCTGTTCGATCCGCGCACCGGAATGCCGGTCGCCATTCTGGACGCGTCAGCGATCACCGATATGCGCACCGGCGCGCTTACCGCGCTGGGCGCACGCCACCTTGCCCGCCGCAACAGTAAAGTGCTGGGACATATCGGCGCGCGGGGAACCGCCTGGTGGAACGTTCGCCTGCTCAACAGCATTTATGATTTTGATGAAATCCGCATTCATTCGCGTCGCCCGGAAAGCCGTACCGCATTTGCCCGCCGTCTGGAGCAGGATCTCGGCAAAAAAATCATCGTTACCGATGACTGGGAAAGCTGCGTGCGCGGCGCGGATATTGTGGTCGAAGCCTCGCGTCTTAATGCGCCGACGCCGCTGTTAAAAACAGAATGGATAAAGCCCGGCGCCTTTGTTGTGCCCTACGGCACCATGAGCGCCGTGGAGCTGTCGCTCACCGACATGATGGACAAGCTGGTAGTGGACGACTGGGGGCAGTGCAAAGGCGGCATGTTTGGTTCACTGCGAGCCCACGTAGAAGCGGGAAAATTAAGTGAGCATACCCTGCATGCCGAGCTGGGCGACATTGTCGCGGGCACGAAGCCAGGCCGTGAAAATGATGATGAAACCATCCTCTTCTGGCACCGGGGGCTGTCGCTAAGCGATATTGCGCTGGGGCATACGATGCTTAAGAAAGCGCATGCGCTGGGTATTGGTCAGGAGCTACGTTACCGATGATTGTTAACGCAAGAATGTACTCGGTAACTCCGGCAGCGGCGGAGGGGTGGAAAAGACTCCTGCCCGAAGCCGTGCGCCGCGCCGGGCTGACGGCAGAGATTGTTGACTACCCGGCCCCGGCCAGGCTGGAGGGGCTATGGACTCGTTCCGATCTGCTGGCGGTATTCATGTGCGGCTGGCCCTTCGCGCAGCGGCGCTTTCCGGTACGCCCGGTGGCCGCGCCGGTTACGGAAGAGGCCGCCAGGGAAGGGATTCCAGGGCACTACCGCACCCTATTTATGGTGCCAACATCGTCTACCGCCAGATGTCTGGAAGAGACGTTCGGCGGGCGGCTGGCGTATACCAACCCGGAGTCGCACTCCGGCTATAACGCGGTACGCTATCATCTGTCGGCATACATTAACGAGACGCGAAAGACGCTCTATCGCACGCTTGTCGGGCCGCTAATCACCCCGCGACGCGTGGTGGAAACGCTGGCAGCGGGCGAAGCGGATGTCGGCCCGTTGGACAGCTATGCCTGGTCGCTTCTGTGCCGGTATGAGCCGGAACTAACGCGCCATGTGCGCATACTGACGCGCAGCGTTCCCGCACCGATGCCTTTACTGGTGGCAAGCGATACCGTTAATCCACAGGCCATTGCGGCGCTGCAAACGGCGCTACTAACGCTGAATACAGAACGCGACGCCACGCTATTACGGCCTCTGGGGCTGCGGGGATTTACCACCCCGTCAGCAGACGCCTGGCAAGTCGTCTGCGACCGGGAAGAAATTGCGTTCTCCAGAGGCTATGCAACGCTGCGCTGAAAACGGCATTTCATTATGTCGCCCCTATTCGCTTCATCCGCAGTGACATCGTTATACGGTAGCCGCTTCGCGCCTTAACCAGTTCTGTAATAGTTTGCCATCCTGCGTCATTTCACTATCCTGGCGGACGCACAAATAGTAGTCGCGCCCGTCATCTATTGGCAGATCGAAAATCTTCACCAGCTCGCCTTTGTCCAGGTACGGCATAATGAGGGGTTCGCGCATCAGGGCGCATCCCAGTCCTGCCTGTACGCCCGCCAGCGTCAGCAGACCGTCCTCAAACAAGGGGCCGCTGCGCGGCGGGGAACGCTTCACGCCCTGCTGAATAAACCATTGATGCCAGGTGGTTCGTTCTTCATCATGCAGCAGCGGCATCTGCATCAGTTGCTCCGGGGTATCAATATGACCATGCAGTCGCAAAAACGCCTGGCTGCATACCGGCACCATGCGCCCGGAAATCAGTTTTTCACTCTGGTATCCCGCCCAGTTGCCATTGCCGAAGCGGATCGACATGTCTGAAGCGTCACTCAGATAGTTGCGGTGATTGGCATACACCACGTTAATCTCGGTATGCGGATTCGCGCGCATAAACATCGGCAGACGAGGAATAAACCAGCCCATCCCAAAAAGCGGAATCAGGCTAATCGTTACCTGCCGGGTCTGCTCCTGCTCCACCAGATGCTCCGTCGCCTGACGCAAAACGTTAAACGCCGCACGGATCGAACGATAATATTCACGCCCTTGCTGGCTCAGCGCCAGTCGTCGCCCATGCCGTTCGGTGAGCGCGATTTGCAGATATCCCTCAAGCAATTTGAGCTGATGGCTAACCGCAGATGGCGAAATCGCCAGTTCCCTCGCGGCTTGCGTCACGCTTCCTAACCGGGCAATGGCTTCAAAGGCGCGCACCGCCCGCAACGGAGGATCGTTGGCAAGGCGACTCTCCGCAAAGGAGGGCAATGTCGTCAATTGTTCTGTTTTATTCATATATTGATTTCTTTAGGCTGTAACCTTGTTTTGTGATTAATAAAATCATCATATTAATCATTAAGATATGAAAATATCTGTTTATCATAAGAAATAATATATGTGTATTTTACAATTTTATTCAATTATTGGATGGTACCCACTGAAAGAGCAATTTGTCGGGTACAAACGTTGGACACACTCATACAACAACTGATAAACGGTGTGATGCTGGGCAGCATCTACGCGCTGATCGCGCTGGGCTATACCATGGTGTATGGTATTTTGCGTATTATTAACTTTGCTCACGGCGATATCCTGATGGTTGGCGCGCTCACTACGCTCTCCGCCATCAATGTCCTGAATCATACCTTCCCTGCTATGCCGCAGTTATTGCAACTCGGTGTAGCGCTGCTCATTGCGATGGCCGTCTGCGCCCTGCTGGCAATGGCGGTAGAACGTTTCGCCTATCGCAGGCTGCGTAACGCCCCACGGCTGGCTCCGCTGATCTCCGGTATCGGCGTTTCCGTATTACTGCAAACCGTGGCGATGATCGTCTGGACCCGCAACCCGCTGATGTTCCCGCAGATCCTGTCGATGGCCCCGATCGCCGTGACCTCCGGCGGCGAAACTCATCCACCCGCGATTATCACTCTCACCGGCATTGTCACCGTCGGGCTGGCGCTGGCAGTCATGACCGGTCTGTGGCTGCTGGTTGAATACACTCGCCTCGGGCGAGGCATGCGCGCAGTGGCAGAGAATCCGCGGGTCGCCACGCTGATGGGCGTTAACCCAAACGCCATCATCACCCTGACGTTTGCTATCGGCGGCATTTTTGCGGCGCTGGCCGGCGTGATGATGGCGAGCAACTACGGTAACGCCAGCTTCTCAATGGGCTTTCTCCCCGGAATTAAAGCGTTCACCGCCGCCGTGCTTGGCGGCATTGGCAATATTCGCGGTGCGATGATCGGCGGGATTTTACTGGGTGTCATAGAAGCGCTGGGTGCGGGCTATCTCGGTGAGCTCACTAACGGCGTCTTTGGCAGTAATTACCAGGACGTGTTTGCCTTCATCGTGTTGATCCTGGTGCTGGTATTCCGTCCGGCAGGTTTGCTGGGCGAGCGCGTGGCGCACAGAGCGTAAGGGAAAATCAATGACAACCGTACAACTGCAAGCTCCAGCCACGACGCGCAAATTCTGGTCAGGTATGACCTTGTTCTGCATCGCATTGCTGATTGCTCCTGTCGTTGCCAGCCAGCTTGGCGGTAACTACTGGGTCCGCGTGATCGATTTCGCCCTGCTCTACATCATGCTGGCGCTGGGGCTCAATATCGTCGTGGGCTATACCGGCCTGCTGGATATGGGGTTTATTGCCTTTTATGCCGTTGGGGCTTATCTGGCCGCTCTGCTGGCCTCTCCCCATCTGTCTGAGGTGTTCCCAATCCTCACCGTCTGGTTCCCGAACGGGCTACATACCTCGTATCTGCTGATCGTTCCGGCTGCGGCACTGGTCGCTGCCGTATGCGGCATTTTGCTTGGCGCACCGACGCTGAAGCTGCGCGGGGATTATCTGGCAATTGTTACGCTGGGCTTTGGCGAAATTATCCGCATTCTGATGCGCAACCTCGATCGCCCGGTGAATATCACCAACGGTGCCAAAGGGATCACCGGCGTGGATACGCTTAACCTGTTTGGCCTGAAGTTCAGCGGTGTTTATCACTGGCTCGGCTTTAAAGTGCCCGCGTTGTGGCTGTGGTACTACCTGCTGATGCTGGTCATTGTGGCGATCATTTTTGTCTGCCTGCGCCTGCAACACTCACGTATCGGCCGCGCCTGGCACGCGATTCGTGAGGACGAAGACGTGGCCCGCGCGATGGGCATTAACGTGCGTAACTATAAGCTGCTGGCTTTTGCTATGGGCGCCTCGTTTGGCGGCGTCGCTGGCGCACTGTTTGGCGCGTTTCAGGGATTTGTCTCCCCGGAATCCTTCACCTTGCAAGAGTCCATTGCCGTGCTGGCGATGGTGGTGCTGGGCGGTATGGGCCATATCCCCGGCGTGATCCTCGGTGCGGTACTCCTGACCGCCCTGCCGGAACTGCTCCGTAGCCAGGCGGCCCCTGTTCAACAGATGTTGTTCGGCACGGTACTGATTGACCCGGAAATTTTGCGTCAGCTCTTCTACGGCCTTGCACTGGTGCTGGTGATGCTGGTTCGCCCATCCGGTATCTGGCCGGTTCGCCACAAAGAGGTGAAAGCATGAGCCTGTTAACCGTGAGCAATATGTCCAAACGCTTTGGCGGCCTGACCGCCGTGGACGATGTTTCGCTTTCCATCAATAAAGGCGAGATCTACGGTCTGATCGGCCCCAACGGAGCCGGAAAAACCACCTGTTTTAACCTGATTACCGGGCTTTACCCGGCAGACAGGGGGGCGTTTTTTATTGCAGACCAACCCTATTACCCAAAACAGATAGAGAAAGTCACCGCCGCCGGGATTGCACGCACTTTTCAAAACGTGCGTCTGTTCAACGAGATGTCGGTGCTGGAAAACGTGATGGTCGGTCGCCACGTTCGCACCCGTAATGGGCTATGGGCTGCACTGAGCCGCCATAAACGCGCCCGTGAGGAAGAAGCGCAAACCCGCGAACAGGCCTGGCGCTGGCTGGAGTACACCGGCATTGCAAAGTTTGCCCATTACCGCGCCTGCGATCTGGCCTATGGCCACCAGCGTCGTCTTGAGATCGCCCGCGCGCTGGCTACAGATCCGCTGCTTCTGGCGCTTGACGAACCTGCTGCGGGGATGAACGCCGCCGAGAAGGTCGCGCTTGGCGAGCTGTTAATCCGTATTCGTGAAGATGGCAAAACCCTGCTGATGATCGAGCACGACGTCAAGCTGGTGATGAACATCTGCGACCGCCTGACGGTGCTCGATTACGGCAAAACGCTGGCCTGCGGCACGCCGGATAGCGTGCGTCGCGACCCGGCAGTTATCGCAGCCTGGCTTGGAGGCAATAAGCATGTCTGAGTTACTGAAGGTGGAACGCCTGGATGTGCATTACGGCGGTATTCAGGCCGTTCGCGATATCTCCTTTACCCTGCATGAGGGTGAACAAGCCACGCTGATTGGCGCCAACGGCGCGGGTAAAAGTTCCACCGTGCGCGCCATCACCGGGCTGGAAAGTTTTAACGGCAACATTGAGTTCAATGGCAAAGCCGTACGCAAACAGAAACCGGAGACGCTGCTGCGCAACGGGCTGGTGATGGTGCCGGAAGGTCGCGGCATCTTTGCCCGCATGACGGTGCTTGAAAATTTGCAGATGGGGGCATGGTTAAGGCGTGACGCCGCCATTAAGCGCGAAATGGCAGAGATTTTTGAGCGTTTCCCGCGTCTTGGCGAACGCCAGCACCAGCTTGCAGGACTGCTCTCTGGCGGCGAACAGCAGCTGTTAGCGCTCAACCGCGCCCTGCTGAGCCGCCCGCGTTTGCTGATCCTCGACGAGCCATCTATGGGGTTAGCCCCCAGGATGGTGGAAAACATTTTTACCGTGATCGCCGGGCTGCGCGCATGCGGCGTCGCCCTGCTGCTCATTGAACAAAACGCCCGACTGGCGCTGGAAGTAACCGACAGCGCCTGGGTGATGGACAGCGGCAGCATTGTGCATCACGGCGAGTCGAAAGCGATGCTTAATGACGATCAAATTGCACAGATTTATTTGGGCGAAATGCCTGTTTAACACACTCACCAACAGCAGGGAAAAACAATGAAAACAGTAAAAATCAGTGCGCTCAGCGCCGCTATTCTGCTCAGTAATTTTGCCTCTACAGGTGCATGGTCAGCGGAAAGCGAAACCGTGACCATCGGTCTTGCAGGCCCGCTTACCGGCCCGTCTGCCCGTATTGGTAAAGATCTGGAGAACGGCGCCCAACTGGCGATTAACGATATCAACAAGCAGCACCCGACCATCGGTGGTAAAGCGGTGACCTTCAGGCTGCAATCTGAAGACGATCAGTCTGACCCGCGCACTGCCGTGGCTGTGGCGCAGCGTCTGGTCGATAGCGGCGTGGCGGGCGTGGTCGGCCACTGGAATACCGGCACCAGTATTCCGGCGGCACGCGTTTATCACGATGCGGGTATCGCCCAGGTCGCGCCCGTTGCCACCGGCCATGCCTATACCAGACAGGGCTTTGATACCAGCTTCCGTGTGATGGGGCATGACGACGACGGCGGCCAGTTTGCCGGTCAGTATGCGGTGAATACCCTGAAAGCAAAACGTATTGCCGTGATCGACGACCGTACCGCATTCGGTCAGGGGCTGGCTGACGAGTTTATAAAATCACTTGAAGCGCAGGGCGTGAAGATTGTTGACCGCCAGTACGTTGACGACAAAACCGTGGATTTCAGCGCCGTGCTGACCGCCATTCGTAGCAAAAACGCTGACCTGATCTTCTTCGGCGGTGTGGATAGCCAGGCCGCGCCGCTGGCGCGTCGTATCAAACAGCTGGGTATGAACGCCACGCTGATGGGCGCAGGCGGCTTCGTCAGCCAGACCTTCCTGCAACTGGCCCAGAAAGAAGGTGAAGGCGTCGTGGCGCTGGAGCCGGGCCTGCCGGTTGAGCAGATGCCGGGCGGTAAGGCGTTCGAACAAGAGTATCAGTCTCGCTACCACACCCATATTGAACTCCACGCCCCATTCGCCTATGACGCCACCCGCGTTCTGGTTGCCGCGATGGAAAAAGCCGACTCTGTCGATCCGGCTGAGTATCTGCCGGTTCTGCGCGCAATAAGCTATTCCGGCGTTACCGGGCAGATCGCTTTTGATAATGAAGGCAACCTGAAATCGCCGTCTTTCACCGTCTACAAAGTCGTGGATGGTAAATGGCAGCCGCAAACGGTACTGGGCGGCGCCAAAACGAAGTAACGCAGTGAGGCAATGTGATGAGTGATAATAATGAGCTGGGCATTCTCGCCCGCCGCAAAATAGAAGCAGAGATTATTAAACCAATCTATGAAATCCTGGTGCGCGAGATAGGGAAAGCCCGCGCCCAGGCGGTCATTGGCGAAGCCATTGAGCAGGCGGCGATCGATGCCGGTAAAGAATTTGCGCGCAAGGAGCCGAATGGCACAGACGTGAAGAGTTTTATCGCCCTGCAATACCTGTGGGAGAAGGATAACGCGCTGGATGTCAAAGTGATCGACGCCGACGACAAGCAGTACAACTATAACGTCACCCGCTGCCGTTATGCCGAGATGTACCACGAGATGGGCCTCGGTGAGATTGGTCACCTGCTCTCCTGCGCCCGAGATGAGAAATTTATCGTCGGCTACGCGCCCGACGTGGAGCTGACCCGTACGACCACCATCATGCAGGGTGGCGCATGCTGTGACTTTCGCTATCGCACCAAAAAGGAAGACGTATGATCCGCGTGAACGCAGAGCGTTTATGGTCAACGCTTGAGATAATGGCGCAAATCGGCGGCACGCCAGCCGGTGGCGTCACCCGACTGGCATTAAGCAATGAGGATCGCCTCGCCCGTGATTTACTGCGCGACTGGGCGCAGGAAGCCGGATTTCGCTGCGAAATCGATAGCATGGGCAACATGTTTATTCGCCGCACCGGTAAAAAACCACAGCTTGCGCCGGTGATGACCGGTTCACACGTTGATTCTCAGCCGCTGGGTGGGCGATATGATGGAATTTACGGCGTGCTGGCCGGGCTGGAAGTGCTGCGTACTTTAAACGATCAGAACATTGAGACCGAACGCGATATTGTACTGGTCAACTGGACCAATGAAGAAGGCGCACGCTTCGCGCCAGCAATGCTGGCCTCCGGCGTCTGGAGCGGGCAGTTCACACAACAATACGCGTGGGCGCGTGAAGATCAGGATGGCATCAGCGTCGGCGAAGCGCTTGAGGCCATCGGTTACCGTGGCGACCAGCCCACCGTCGCCTTCCCTGTCTACACCTGTTACGAGCTACATATCGAGCAAGGCCCGATTCTCGAAGAGGAAGGTATTGATATCGGCCTGGTGCATGCCGCTATGGGCCAGCGCTGGTTCAACGTTGTAATCCGCGGATTTGCCGCCCATGCCGGCACCACGCCAATGGCCAGCCGCCGCGATGCGTTGACCGCCTTCGCCCGTCTGGCGCTGGCGGTGGAGGATATTGGCAATCAGCACGAACCAAACGGCAGAGCGACAATCGGTATGGCGCAGATTTCACCGGGATCGCGTAACGTAGTGCCAGGGGAAGTACATTGCAGCGTGGAGTTTCGTCATCCACAGACTGCCACCCTCCAGGCAATGGAAACGGCGCTTCGCAAGGCAACCGCCGATCTGAATCAGCGCGGCATTCAGCTCGACGTGGAACGTATCTTCGATTACGCCCCCATCGCATTTGACGAGACCTGTCTACAGCGCAGCGCAAACGCGGCCCAGGCACTGGGATACAGCAGCAAACGGATGGTGTCCGGCGCCGGTCACGATACCTGTTATATCAGCAAAATCGCGCCCGCCAGCATGATTTTTATCCCCTGCGAAAAAGGCATCAGCCACAACGAGGCAGAAAACATTCAGCCGGAATGGGCAGAAAAAGGCGCTAATGTTCTGCTGCACAGCCTCCTGCCAGCTGCGCTTGAATAACAGAGCCAGGTGAACCGGTCAGGTGGAAGAATCACTATTCAACTTAATCGATTACAAGCATGACCGGGTTTGACTGTACAGCAGACCATGAATATGACTCATGTTGTAATGAAATTAAGTCTCTTTCACTCATCCAGTGACTCTGGCATAAAAGAGACCTTACTCACTTATTGATAACATGAAGACTGCTAAATAATAAAGTCAGGTAACTCTGTAAAATCAATAAATTAATTCAGTTTTCATATCATGACTTAGGATGCAGGATCACGATGAATAACGATTTTACATTTACGATCAAAAGCAGTCGCTTCGATGAACATTATAACCCTTCGGAAAATACGCGTATTACTACCAACTTTGCAAATCTGGCCAGAGGAAAGAACCGCCAGGAAAACTTACGCAACACGTTAGTGATGATTGACAATCGCTTCAATACACTGGCGTATTGGGATAACCCCAAAAGCGATCGTTATTCTGTGGAACTTGATATCATTTCTGTTGCGATGAATATTAACGTTGATAGCAACAGCGATACATTCCCCGCTATTGAAATATTAAAAACCAATATTATTGACAAAAAGAACAACGAACGTTTTGAAGGTATTGTCGGGAATAATTTTTCCTCTTACGTACGAGATTATGATTTTAGCGTATTACTGCCAGAACATAACAAAAACAAACCTGAGTTTAGCATTCCAGATAATTTTGGTGATTTGCATGGGAACATATTTAAACATTTCATAAACTCAAATGAATACAAAGAGCATTTCAAAAAACCACCTGTGATATGCCTCAGCGTGTCAAGTAACGATATCTATCATCGGACTGGAAATCAGCATCCTGTATTGGGTATCGAATACCAGCCAGGTGGTTCTTCGTTAACTGAGAAATACTTCAAAAAAATGGATTTGCAGGTTCGCTATTTTATGCCCCAAAATAGCGTTGCACCTTTAGCCTTTTATTTTTCTGGTGATTTACTTAGTGATTACACGAATCTTGAACTTATCAGCACCATCAGCACGATGGAGACGTTCCAGAAGATTTACCGACCTGAAATTTACAATGCTAACGCCGCAGCAGGTCAATGCTATCAACCAAATCTGAACCACCAGGATCATTCATTAACAAAAATTGTTTATGATCGGGAAGAACGCAGCCAGCTGGCTATTGAGCAAGGAAAGTTTACAGAAGAGCACTTCATCAAACCATACAAGGATATTCTTGAAAAGTGGTCTGCTCACTACGCTCTCTGATTAACCGAAAATAAAAGGTCATCGATTATGAAAATATTACTACCCACTTCAACCGCTGGCAGTTTACCTAAACCTTCCTGGCTTGCTCAACCTGAGACGCTTTGGTCGCCCTGGAAATTGCAAAATGAGGAATTAATCGAGGGAAAACAAGATGCGCTACGTTTGTCCCTGGATGATCAACTACGGGCAGGTATTGATATTGTTAGTGATGGCGAGCAAACGCGCCAACACTTTGTCACCACGTTTATTGAACACCTCAGCGGCGTTGATTTTGAGAAACGTCAGATTGTTAAAATTCGTAATCGCTATGATGCGAGCGTACCGACCGTTGTTGATGCGGTAGCGCGTCAAAAACCCGTTTTTGTTGAAGATGCAAAGTATTTACGCCAGCTCACTCGTCAGCCGATTAAATGGGCGCTGCCAGGGCCTATGACGATGATCGATACGCTCTACGATGCTCACTATAAAAGCCGCGAAAAGCTGGCCTGGGAATTTGCAAAAATTCTCAATCAGGAAGCCAGAGAGTTAGAAGCTGCCGGCGTCGATATTATCCAGTTTGATGAGCCCGCATTTAATGTGTTTTTTGATGAAGTGAATGACTGGGGGATCGCCGCGTTAGAAAAAGCCATTGAAGGGCTAAAATGCGAAACCGCTGTGCATATCTGCTATGGATATGGCATCAAAGCCAATACCGACTGGAAAAAGACGCTGGGGTCAGAGTGGAGACAATATGAAGAAGCTTTTCCCAAACTGCAAACGTCTAATATCGATATCATCTCACTGGAATGTCATAACTCGCATGTTCCAATGGATCTGCTTGAACTGATTCGCGGTAAAAAAGTCATGGTAGGGGCCATTGACGTGGCAACCAACACCATTGAGACACCAGAAGAAGTCGCCAGTACGTTACGCAAAGCGCTTCAGTTTGTCGATGCCGACAAGCTCTATCCTTCTACCAACTGTGGTATGGCTCCCTTATCTCGTCAGGTAGCCAGAGGTAAGCTCGATGCCCTAAGCGCAGGCGCAGAAATCATCCGAAGAGAACTTTCGGCTAAATGACTCTGTTAATAAGATACGGGCTATAAACCGCAGTGGGTAATATATCCCTGAGCGGCAGAACCGCATGCTGGCGCAGAAGGCGTCAGCCAGACAGCTGCTGTTTATCGCCCTCTTTCAAACAGCTCATGAATGCCCGGAGGGGGTTAAGATTTTTCTGCCAGCCACTTATTAAAGCGCACCATATCTTCCAGCACACATTCGACCAACTGTTCAATCGTTTCCCAGTCCTGCTCGTTATTGCAGGCAACTTCAAGCGCCTCACAGGTCTCTTTCAGCGGCGTATAATTCATCATCCGTGCACCGCCGTTAATCCGGTGTGCCATGCGGCCAACCTTGTCACGGTCTCGCTGTTCAAGTCGCAGTTTAAGTTTCCCGATAAATTCGCCCTGTACGCAACGGCTGGCGCCGGTGTAGCGAAAGTGAAAGTAGGTGGCTGGCAGGGTAATGACACCCGCGAGTTCGCCGGCAACACGCAAACCAACTTTACGTACTCCGTTGGTGCGGGTGCTTCTTATGAAGTTATTAACGATTTGACCCTGTACGCCACTTATCGTTATGTCGATATGGGCAATATCGAAAGCGGCCGTAACACCTTTGTAAACGCCCGTGCTCTACAGGATGAAAATATGCGTGGACGCCTGGTCAACAATGAATTTGTGTTCGGCGTTCGTTACGTCCTTTAAGGCACTTTGACAGAGAGTTTCATCCCCCTCCTTTCAGGTATTTGTTCTCATCTTTTATGCCACTTTTTTCCTGACCTTACCGCCTTCCTGCCGGGTGGTAAGGCTTTTAACCCACAGCCCTAATGGCGAAAAAAATCTTATAATGTTGGTAGGTTCACCGATACTTCTTTGGCATTCACTCTAAAACCCCATTAAATTCAAGTAAAATAATTGGTATTGATCCGATGAAAACATGACTGAATGCTGGACTCAACTGGGGGCACAGTTAACTTTATCCGTTTTACCAATATGAATCGCCACGGATACGCAGACTTCTTATCAATATAGGTGCCGAATGGCTTGAATCCTGAATCGCCACGGGTTTAACAGACACCTCAGAGTCGTTTAAGATGGCTTAAAAAGAGGTGCCCATGGACGGTAAGCGTTATCCCGAAGAGTTTAAAATTTGAGTTTCGTGTCTGAAAAAAATACCGTTAGCCAGTGGTTCTCCGATTCTTTTTATTAACGTGTCAGGACAGACTATTGCGTCTGTTTTTCTGTTTTATATCGCCGTTGCAGTGTTGCTTTCAGCTTACGCTGGAGAGGTTCCGGGTTTTCCCCTTCAATCAATTTGCCAATAAGATCAAAGCAGTGCCATGCCAGCTGATGATTATCCTGGCGGATGGTATCGACAGGAATAGTGAGTGAGTCATACAAATAGTGATCGTCAAAGCTGGCCAGCCGCATGTTACTTTGCAGCAGATTGTGCTGGCCCATATAGCGCAGCACCCCTTCCAGCAGCCCGCAGGCGGCGGTGAACAGCGCCTTAGGTGGACGTCCCAGTCGGGCGCAAAGTTCAGCGAACATCTCATAACCGGAACCAGGGTGATAGTTGCCGTGGATGATCCACTCCGGGCGCAGTTCAACGTTGGCTTCACGTAACCCCTGCTTAAACCCCTCCAGACGGTCACGCGTCGGGGAAAGCCGCGGCTGACCGCCGAGGAAGTAGAACTCGTCAGGATGCTGGCGGGCGATATCCGCCACCAGTTCAGCCGTGGGAGTAATCGAATCGGTGATGACCAGCGGCAGAGAGCTATCGTTCATGTGGCGATCAAATAGAACCACGGGCATCTGCTCGCTCAGTTTCTGGTAATCCGCATCATTCAACATACTGGAGGCGACAATCAACCCGTCCACCTGGCGCGCCACCATGTTATTGACCACTACGGTCTCCTGGCCTGGGTTTTCATCGCTACAGGAAATCAGCAACTGAACGCCCGCCTCCCGGCACAGGGTTTCCAGTTCGTGAGAAAAGACGGCAAAACCGTAGTTGGTGATTTCCGGAACCACCAGACCAATGGTGTGGCTGCGGTTATCACGCAGCGAGCGGGCGTGAATGCTGGGCTGGTAGTGATGCTCTTTTGCAATAGCCAGTACACGATCCCGTGTTTCTTCCGCCACCCGTAGCTCTTTGCTGCGTCCGTTCAGTACCAGGCTGGCGGTGGCTTTTGAGACCCCCGCCAGTTCCGCGATGTCTTTTATTGTGACGCGTTTTGTTTTTCTCACAACGACTTAGATCCGGCTGCCAAAACTCCTATTCTATCATGCAGCGGCGCAGCGACCAGTAGCGTAATGTGATGTCGGACGCACCTTCGAAGCGTACCCGGGCCGGATGGTCAGGAAAATAGCGGCTGCTCATCACCCCTTCGCCATGGTTGATGAAAATTTCAATACTGGAGCTGTCGCACAGAACGCGTAAATGGCTGACGTCGCCCTGCCAGTAGCGGGTCAACGTTTCACTGGTTTTCAGACTGGCGCGTTCCAGACGCACACCGTGGTCATCGACCGTGAGACGCAACGCGCCGGCAAAATCGGCATTCACGTACGAAGTGTTCAGTTCAAACTCAAGACGTGTCGCCTCCAGTTCTGGCGCATCGCTGGCGCGGCCCTGCCACTGGTGTTCGGCTTCGCGAAGCTGTTCAAGTTCTCTGGCAGGCGTTTGCCAGAGCCTGCCGTCGCGATACTTCAATTCCCGCGGGCAGGTCATCTGGTGGATCCAGCCGTACGCACATGTGGGCTGAAGCATCTCTTCACCGTCCGGCACGCCCATCCAGCCGATCAGGATGCGTCTTCCGTCTTCCGCCACCGTGGTTTGTGGCGCATAAAACTCGAAACCGGCGTCAAGCTCATGCAGCTCGCCGTGGGCAAACGAAGCCGTTTCATAATCAAATGCCCCGCTCATCCAGACTGACGGATAGGTATTGAGATAGCGATGCGGTTCGCGCGCCAGCCCCTGCGGGCAGCAGATCAACACATGTGTTTCATCAAGCGCAAACAGATCCGGACACTCCCACATATACCCGGAGTCCGTAAGACCGTTCACGCCCTGTCCAGCAATCTCACCGCAGGGCTGCCAGTGGTGTAAATCATCGGATGTGAACAGCAGCACTTTGCCCTGCTTTTGCAGATCCTGCGCACCGAGCACCATGTACCACTGCCCATCATGGCACCACACCTTCGGGTCCCGTACATGCCCGGTGTACCCTTCCGGCAGGGGCAACACTGGCCCCTGCTTGGTAAAACTGCCATCGTCATTTTGCACCGCCAGACACTGCCAGGCGATGCGACCGCCGTCGTCAAACTTGACGTTGCCGGTGTAGCACAGGGTCAGCACGCCGTTGTTATCCACGGCGCTGCCGGAATAACAGCCGTTACGGTCATACTCTTCGTCGGGCATCAGGGCAATTGACTCGTGCTGCCAGTGCACCAGATCCACGGAGCTCCAGTGTCCCCAGCACTTATAGCGATGATCGCAGCCCAGTGGGTTCCATTGATAAAACAGGTGGTAGCGCCCGGCAAACCAGATAAACCCGTTCGGATCGTTCATCAGCCCCGTTACCGGCGCGGGATGCCACTGCGGATAATGGCTGTCCGCCAGTGCACGCGGCTGGCCTTGCATTACTGCCTGCAACACGGCAGGCCAGCGGGAAGCTAAAGTCATTATTCAGAGTCCGTCTTATATTTCAGCAGCAGGGAGACGGTGAACGCCACACCGAAAGCAATCACCATGCCGATAATATAGTTAAGCAGCGAGCTGGCCTGTACTATTGCCATGCCCGGAATAGCAGTCAGTCCCACGGCGGTCATGTAGACATGCACCGACACCACCCAAGCACCGCCCGCCGCGCCACCGATCAGCGCCGCGATAAACGGCTTCACGAAGCGCAGGTTGATACCAAAAATCGCCGCTTCGGTGATGCCCAGCATCGCAGAGAACGCCGACGGTAATGTAATGGCTTTGATTTTGGCATCGTTGGTTTTGAACCACACCGCCAGACACGCCCCGCCTTGCGCCACATTCGCCATCGCCCAGATTGGTAGCAGGAAGTTAACGCCTATCGACGGATTCCCCAGCAGTCCGGCCTCGATGGCGTGGAAGCTGTGGTGAATACCGGTAATAACAATTACCGAATACAGACCACCAAACAACAGCCCGGCCAGCCAGCCTGCATGAGCAATCAGGGTACTCAGGATGAAGGAGATACCGTCTCCCAGCGCGCGGCCCGCAGGGCCAATGATCAACAGCGCAATAAAGCCGGAGATAATAACAGTCAGGAACGGGGTCAGGATCAGATCTAACGCATCCGGGATCGCCCGGCGCAGCTGTTTCTCCACTATGCTCATAAACCACACCGCCAGCAGTACCGGGAACACGGTTCCCTGATAGCCAATCATGGCGATTTCAAAACCGAAAAAGTTCATGGTGTGGAAGCCGGACGCCACGCCCCAGGCGTTGGTCAGCGCCGGGTGCGTCAGAATGCCACCCAGCGTCGCCCCCAGATACGGGTTACCGCCAAATTCCCGGGCTGCGGTAAAGCCAATCAGGATCGGCAGAATAATAAACGCCGCCGAGCTGCACATATCCAGCATGATGTAAAGCGCGTTATCCGCATTCACCCAGCCGTAGGTTTTTACCATCCCAAGCAGGCCCATCAGCAAACCGGACGCCACAATGGCAGGAATGATTGGCACGAAGATGTTAGACAGCAGACGAGCAATACGCTGGAACGGGTTCAGCTTACGTGCGGCGATATCTGCAGCTTCGGACTTGCTGGATTCGCTAATCCCCGCAGCCTGAATAAACGCGGCGTAGACCTTGTTAACCACACCGGTACCAAAAATCACCTGCATCTGCCCGGAGTTACGAAAACAGCCTTTCACCCCTTCGACCTTGCCAATGGCCTGCTGATCGGAAAGCGCGTCGTCAATCAGAACCAGACGCAGACGCGTTGCGCAGTGAGCGGCGCTTGCGATGTTCTCTTTGCCTCCGAGCAGCGGGATGAGTTCGCGGGCGATATTATCAAAATCCATATATACCTCTGCCTGACTTCATTTTTATGGTGTTTAAAACGCTCCCGCCACGCAGGAGCGTGAAGGCTTAGAACCAGGTTTCCATCTGAACCCCAAAGTTCCATTCCCCGCCAGCATTGAAGCCGCTGCTGCCAAAGGCGTCATCGCTGGCGTAGTTATCCAGTTTGCTGCTCCAGTCCATCCAGGTGGCGAACAGACGCAGCTCCGGACGGCTGAAGAAATCGCCGATCTTGCCTGCTTTTAATGTCGGGGCGAAAGTCAGCTTGTAGAAACTCCCGTTGACCGCATTACGGTCTTTGTAGCCTTCAGGATTCAAATCCATGTACTGATAGCTGCCTTCGAACGCCAGGGCGAAATTCTGCGTGACCTCTTTAATCAGACGAGTGTTGAGCGTGACCCATTCATAGCTGTCGCCTTTGACGTAACGGTCTTTACTGCTCTGCGCCAGGACTGCAGGTGCAATATGCCAGCCGCCGCCCAGAGGCGTGACACCATAACTGGCAAAGCGCCAGGTATCAGCTTCAGACAGCAGTGCGCCATCGGAACCAATACTTTTTACTTCCGCACCCAGGCCGTGGCCATACAGCAGCGCCGTTTTGGCAGATCCCTCCCGCAGGCCGTAGAAACTCTTGTTGTGCAGGCCAGCCATAGCGTGAACACCGTTATTCGCCGCATCAGTTTTAATCAGGTCACCGTTGCTGTCTTTACGGTCATCGTTGTCTTTAGCCCGCAGACCACTCACCATCAGCTGGAACGGTCCGGCAAAGTGGTTCATGCTGAGGATGTAGTTCTGAACGTTGTTGTCGATCTCCTCCTCGCTGCCAAAATTGCGCCCATAGACAGAGAAGTTACTGTGCAGCGTGTCGTCCCACTTCACGTCATACACACCGCCGCCCGTACCGGCCAGGAACACCACGTCAGAATCCAGCCAGTGAATGTCAAAGTTATCGCGGTCAAAACGTTTTCCCGCCCAGAAGGTACTGCCTTTCAGCGCACCGGTAAAATCAGGCAAATTGCCCAGTTCAGCAAAGGCCTGGCGAATATTGAGATCACTGCTGTCCGCTGACCAGTCGTTATAGGTTTTCTGCCCGTCGGCCAGCATGGCCTTAAAGCGCGTGATTGCGCCGTTGTCCAGGGTCTGCTTGTGTTCCACGTTTAGCTCGACGTAGGTATCTGCTTCATTCCCCAGACGCCCAATCGCCCCGCCTGTTTCCCCGGCTGGCGTCAGGTACGGGCCACTTTTGCTGCTCGAGGCTGCGTCGTTCATCAGCAGGCCGGAACGAGCATAGCCGTGAAACTCAAATCCACTACTCTGATCGGCTTTCTTTTCCAGCGCGGTAGTCCGCTGCGCCACCTCCCGGGTGATGGTTTGCGCCTGTTGCTGGGCGGCAACCAACTGCTGCGTTTTTTGTTCTGCTGCTGTGGCACGTTTCTCAGCCACCTGTGCGCGGGTTTCTGCTTCCTGAAGACGCTGCTCCAGCGCCGCAAGGCGTGATTCGATACTCGTCATATCCGTCTGGGCAAGAACAGAGGTACTGCCGATCAGCATGCCTATCATCACGGCAATTCTGCGTTTTTTATACATTTTGTCGCATCCTGAAAGAAGTTATTGAATATTGCTAATCAGCTAAACCGGTTTAGGCAAGTGATACTAAACTGATGGATTCTGAATCGGCAATGCTTTTTGCTAAACCGGTTTAACAATTGTGATCAGGGCAACAATTCAGGCCACCGATAGGCAGCCTGCGGAGGGATATTACAGTTCGTGGAGATACGGCAGTGCAGTCATTGCCCCTTTGGCCGTTGTGGCGAGTGCGCCGCAGCGTTGTGCGAGTCCGATTATCGGGGGGAGATGATGGGGAATGGCAGAGCCTGCTGACGCCAGTCCGTAGAGAAGTCCCGCCACGAAGGCATCCCCTGCGCCGGTGGTGTCAACGCATTCCACTGACGTCGCGGGATAGTGGGTCATCGTGCCCTCATGCCAGGTAATCACCCCCTCTTTACCCCGAGTTACCAGCACCAGACTGGCAGGACAGCTTTGCATTAACGCCGTCAGACCGTCCTGTACCTGATGCTCCCCCGTTAAATAGCTCAACTCTTCCACGGAAAGTTTCACCACATCGGCTTTGGTCAATGCCTGCGCAAGGCACTGGCGCAACTCGGCATCATGACGCCAGAGATCGTGGCGGATGTTGGGGTCGAAGCTGACAAAACCACCGGTCTTTCTGATGGTTTCCATTGCCTGAAGTGTAGCGGAACGAGAGGGTTCTGCGCTCAGGGCAATCGAACAGACATGCAGCCACTCCCCAACCTGAAATGGCGGGAGATCATCAGATGTCAGGAACAGATCGGCGCTCGGGCGTACCATAAACGTAAACGAGCGTTCACCCTGTTCGTCCAGATCAACCACCACCGTTGATGTGCGATGCTGCGGGTCCCGCCGCATCCACTGAACGTCGACCTGTTCGTCCGCAAGCATCTTTTGCATAAACCTGCCGAATGGGTCATCACCGACTCTGCCGATAAACGCGCTTTTGCCGCCGAGGCGGGCAATGCCAACCGCGACATTGGCCGGTGCGCCCCCGGGGCATTGCAGTAATCTGCCCTTACCATCCGGCAGAAGATCCACAACCGCGTCGCCAAGCACCCAGATCTTTTCCATGTAATCCTCATAGCTAAATAACGTTAAACCGATTTAGCTATTTAAGCACAAGCCAGGATACTGGGAAATACATGGGTTAGAGATCCCCGGAAAGACCGCTAAGCTGCGAGGAGAACGACAATATTGCCGGCACGTCAAAAAACGTCACTATTTGCAGTCAAAGAGACTTACTACAGCAACGTGGCCAGCGAAAAGTTGCGTCTTCCCACCCACGATACATGTGACATCATCACCGCCGCTGTAAAGGCTCTGGATCGTATCTTTCTTGAGGGCCATTGTTACGCGAAGGCAGGTGTGATGCTGAATGACTTTACCCCTTCTGGCGTTTCTCAGCTTAACCTGTTTGACGAGTTACAACCTCGGAGGGATAGCGCCGGAATGGCAAATGAATAGTGAAATGCTCTCACCATCTTATGCAACAAAATGGTCAGATCTTCCTCGCGCTTACATTTGCTAATTCTGACCACCCGGTATATACGCTGGTTAACCTGCAGGCGGAGTAATCTGCTTCAGCGACTTTGCAGCTTCCTCTTCAGACATATGAAACTGAACGCGATGATACGCAGTGACATCGAGTGCAAACACCTCCGTAGAGACAACCCAAAAAACTGAAAGTAATGACGGTAAAAGGCTGCAAATATTTGGGCATCGGTCATTACGCACAGTTGACACTGGGTAGTACAAAAAAGTCTTAGCTTGAGATATTTTCCTTTTTCCAAACGGACCCCATCATGTGCAATGTCAACACCTGACAGAGTAAATGTCATGAATTTAACTACATGATGAGAGATATAATGAACGGGACAATAACTTTATATCATCATTTATGGCGATGATTGAGTAATGAAATATCCAGGCGGAAAAAGCAAGTGCTTTCAGCGGCTCATTAATATTATGCCGCAGCACCATACTTATATTGAAACCCATCCAAGTGGTGGGGCTGTCATGCGCAATAAATTACCGGCCGACAGAAATATAGGTATTGAGCTTGATATCAATATAGTACAGCGATGGCGTGATGAGGAAGATAACGTATGTGAACGTGTTCACACAGATGCGGTATCGTTCCTTCGGAACTATAAGTTTAAACGATAGCGTAGCGAAAGACTTCACTACAACGCTGGCGAACCTTCTTTGCCTTCTCTGTCGCGCCACGGCTTTCCATTCGACGTAGCACATTCAGTAGAACCTAAAGGCCTCCAGAACGTCAGAAGCATACCCTTCTGACCATCGGCTTCGTTCCGTGCCATTCAAGCGCCACTGCCTGAAACGTATTGTTGAGCTGCACATCGCGAACCAGCTTTTCTTCTTTCTTAGCAAACGATGGATCGATACCCTCGGCCAGTTTTTTCTTGGCTTCATCACGTAGTGCCCTCGCTTGTGCAAGGGACACTGCTGGATAGACACCAAAAGCCATACGCTTCTCTTTTCCATTGAAGCGATACTTCATCCGCCAGTATCGTGAACCAGAGGGAACGACTTCAAGATACAAACCAGCACCATCTGCCAGCTTATAGGCTTTCTCTCTGGGTTTAGCAGCGTCTACCTGTCGGGCATTAAGCTTCATTGGGGGCATCTCCCTGGACCGAACACAGAATGCCCCCACTTATGCCCCCAACTGTGACTTGATTCTGGTTGAGTACAGTTGATAACAGGAGATAAGATACGGGCTAGGAACCGCAGTATACGGGCTTTTAGTTGAGTTCGGTAGACCTGGGAGGAGTTTGAAATGGTGCCGATAATAGGAGTCGAACCTACGACCTTCGCATTACGAATGCGCTGCTCTACCAACTGAGCTATATCGGCCCTGAAAGGACATGACCACGAGTGTGAATCACGGGGTAGAAGGTTAAAACTAACCGGGTGATGCGTCAATAGCCTTGTGAATCAAGTGGCTGATTTTGCATCACTCCGGTTTTAATTACGCACGAATGGTATCGTCACCGATGCCGATCCACTTGTAGGTGGTCAGCGCTTCCAGCCCCATTGGGCCGCGTGCGTGTAATTTTTGCGTGCTGACAGCCACTTCCGCGCCAAGGCCAAATTGTCCGCCATCGGTAAATCGGGTAGAAGCATTGACGTAAACGGCGGACGAATCTACTTCATTCACAAAACGATCGGCGTTGCGCAGAGTGCGCGTCAGGATCGCATCGGAATGTTGAGTACCGTGTTCACGAATATGCGCAATCGCATCATCCAGGTCGGCCACGATTTTCACATTCAGATCCAACGACAGGAACTCGTCGTCATACTCTTCGGCTTTCACCGCTACCACGTTCGCCGGGCCTGATTTCAGTTGGGCCAGCGCCGCATCGTCAGCATGCAGCGTGACGCCGCTTTCCGCCATTTGCTTGCTCAGCGCAGGCAGAAAACGCGCAGCGATATCCTGATGCACCAGCAGCGTTTCCACCGTATTGCAGGTACTCGGACGCTGGGTTTTCGCATTGACGATGATCTTCAGCGCCGGTTCGATCTCCACGCTGTCGTCAACAAAGATATGGCATACGCCAATCCCGCCGGTGATCACCGGGATCGTCGACTGCTCACGGCACAGCTTGTGCAGGCCCGCGCCGCCACGAGGGATCAGCATGTCGATGTATTTATCCATACGCAGCATTTCATTGACCAGCGCGCGATCCGGGCTGTCGATCGCCTGAACTGCGCCAGCAGGTAAGCCGCAGGCTTCCAGCGCTTGCTGAATCACCGCAACCGTTGCCGCATTGGTGCGATACGTCTCTTTACCGCCGCGCAGAATCGCCGCGTTGCCGGTTTTCAGGCACAACGAGGCGACGTCAACGGTCACATTGGGACGCGCTTCGTAAATCACGCCAATGACGCCCAGCGGAACACGACGACGTTCCAGACGCAGCCCGCTGTCCAGCAGACCGCCATCAATCACCTGTCCGACCGGGTCGGCCAGGTTACACACCTGACGGACGTCATCGGCAATCGCTTTCAGGCGCGCCGGCGTCAATGCCAGACGATCCAGCATCGCTTCGCTGAGGCCGTTTTCGCGCGCCTCGGCAACGTCCTGGGCGTTAGCGCTCAGGATGCTTTCAGTTTGCGCTTCCAGTTCGTCCGCTATTTTTTCCAGTACGCGATTCTTCTCGCGGCTGGAGAGTAGCGCCAGTTTGTAGGACGCCGCTTTGGCAGCAATGCCCATTTGTTCCAGCATACGTCGGCTCCTTAACGGGTAATCATGTCATCGCGATGGACAGCGACCGGGCCATATTCATAGCCAAGAATCGCGTCAATCTGCTGAGAGTGGTGACCAGCAATACGGCGCAGCGCGTCGCTGTTATAACGGGTGACGCCGTGGGCGATATCGCGCCCTTCCTGGTTACGGATGCGGATCACTTCACCACGCGAGAAGTTACCTGTCACGCTTTTAATGCCTTTTGGCAATAATGAGCTACCGCGTTCCAGAATCGCAGATGTCGCCCCTTCATCCACCGTGATTTCACCGGCAGGCGGCGCGCCAAAGATCCAGCGTTTGCGGTTTTCCAGCGGGGAGGCTTGCGCATGGAAACGGGTTCCCGCAGAAATGCCTGCCATAACATCGCCAATCACGCCCGGCTTGCTGCCCGCCGCGATGATGGTGTCGATTCCGGCACGACAGGCAACGTCGGCAGCCTGCAATTTGGTGCCCATTCCCCCGGTTCCCAGGCCAGAGACGCTGTCGCCCGCAATCGCACGCAGCGCATCATCAATGCCGTACACGTCTTTAATCAGTTCAGCCTGCGGGTTGGTTCGCGGATCGGCGGTAAACAACCCTTGCTGATCGGTCAGTAACAACAATTTGTCGGCGCCCGCCAGAATGGCGGCCAGCGCGGAAAGGTTGTCGTTATCGCCCACTTTTATTTCAGCGGTCGCCACGGCATCGTTTTCATTGATGACAGGGACAATATTGTTGTCCAGCAGCGCACGCAGGGTGTCACGCGCGTTCAGGAAGCGCTCCCTGTCTTCCATATCCGCACGCGTCAGCAGCATCTGCCCGATGTGAATACCGTAGATAGAGAATAGCTGTTCCCAAAGCTGAATCAGACGACTCTGCCCCACCGCCGCCAACAGTTGTTTAGACGCTATGGTCGCCGGGAGTTCCGGGTAGCCAAGATGCTCACGCCCGGCGGCGATAGCGCCCGACGTGACGATCACAATACGATGGCCTGCGGCATGTAGCTGCGCGCATTGACGAACAAGTTCTACGATATGGGCACGGTTCAGGCGGCGCGATCCGCCCGTTAGCACACTGGTGCCGAGTTTTACCACCAGCGTCTGGCTGTCACTCATGATTCTCTGCCATTCAAAATAGGGGAAAATGATATCAAACGAACGTTTTAGCAGGACTGGCCCCGGTTGCCAACAACCAGAGCACAAAGCATGAAATTTTGTTGCGCAGGATCAGCAAGCGTAGCGGCAGTTTCTGACAATTTTATTACCGCAATAATAAATCATCCTTTTTTAAAAATATTCTTAATTTGTCATAAAACCTTCATTGCAGAGCGTTAAAAACCATCCTGTTTTTCACGGGGATCACTCCCAGCGAATATTAGCGCGTAATTTTAAATCAGGAATGAAAATGAAAAAGAGCACTCTGGCATTAGTGGTGATGGGTATTGTTGCATCGGCATCCGTGCAGGCAGCAGAAGTGTATAACAAAAACAGTAATAAACTGGACGTGTATGGCAAAGTAAAAGCGATGCACTACATCAGTGATGATGACAGCAAAGATGGCGACCAGACTTATATCCGCTTTGGCTTTAAAGGCGAAACGCAGATTAACGATCAGCTGACTGGTTACGGTCGCTGGGAAGCTGAGTTCGCCGGTAACAAAACAGAAAGCGAAGGCGGTCAGAAAACCCGTCTGGCTTTTGCGGGTCTGAAGCTGAACGATTTCGGTTCGTTAGATTATGGTCGTAACCTGGGCGCCTTGTACGACGTTGCCGCGTGGACGGATATGTTCCCTGAATTCGGCGGCGACGGCCTTGCACAGACCGACAACTTTATGACCAAACGCGCCAGTGGCCTGGCAACTTACCGTAACACCGATTTCTTCGGCGTTATCGATGGTCTGAACTTAACCCTGCAATATCAGGGTAAAAACGAAAACCGCGACGTCAAAAAGCAGAATGGCGACGGTTTCGGCACATCTCTGAGCTATGACTTCGGCGGCAGCGACTTCGCCATCATCGGCGCATACGCCAATTCAGACCGCACCAATGAGCAGAACCTGCAATCTCGCGGACAAGGTAAAAACGCGGAAGGTTGGGCGACGGGCCTGAAATATGACGCCAATAACATTTACCTGGCGACTATCTATTCTGAAACCCGCAACATGGCGCCTATTTCCGGTGGTTTCGCCAATAAAGCGCAAAACTTCGAAGCGGTTGCCCAGTATCAGTTTGATTTCGGTCTGCGTCCTTCCCTGGGCTATGTTCAGTCTAAAGGCAAAGATATTGAAGGTATCGGTGATGAAGATATCGTGAAATATATCGATGTGGGCGCAACATATTATTTCAATAAAAATATGTCTGCGTTCGTTGATTATAAAATCAACCAGATTGACGATGATAACAAGCTGGGCGTAAGCAGCGATGATATCGTCGCGATTGGTATGACGTACCAGTTCTGATTGTCTTAATTTGCCGGATGACGACGCTCAGGCGTCTTATCCGGCCTACTCTTTTGCACTGTTGCAGGCCGGATAAGCGTAGCGTCATCCGGCATTATTCTATGTTACGCCGTTAACTTCACCGGTTCTTTGAAGTTATCGGCGGGTTCCAGCGCCAGATTCAGCGAAGTCAGCAGTGCACGCAATTTTTCATGAAACTCGCGCAGGGTGTACTCCAGGCGTTCAACCACTTCGGTCTCTTTAATCGGCACGGCGGTCCAGTTACCTTCTTTGTCAAACAGGCCAAACTGGTAGCTGTAGGTAAAGCGTTTTTCCTGCGCTTCCAGTTCCATCCACCAGCCCCAGAATTCACGTTTCTCAGGCGCTGGCTTCACGTTGACGCAAACAGCCAGGCAATCGAAAAAAAAACGATTATCTTCGCACTGCCCTTCGCGTATATACGGGCCAAGCGCAGTGAATTTCTTGATCAATCTACTTTTCGGGTGTCCACTCGGTAACGTCATTGCGATCTCCTTTGGTGAAGCAACTGTTTTACCAAAACAATAAAATTTAGCAATCCATTAACACAATCTGTGATTGATCCAACCGGTAATTTCTTTCAGCGCAGTGTCAAAATTGCGATACACCGGATTAAACGGAATCTCCATCAGCTTACCGTCGGAAGATGACGAGGTGATGAGCCGGGACTCCTCTTCCGGGCTAAACGGATCGTTTTTCCAGAAGCCAGATAACATCGGCGTTGGGCAGCGTCTGCCGAGCAACCCCTGCACCTTCAGTGAATAACGATTTAGCTCAACGCGCAGCGCTTCATCTGACGCATCATGCATCCCCAGACGGCTTGCCAGCACGTCAAGATACATTTCCGGCACCGTCCCCTGACGTTGTGAATCGCTTAACAACGCATGGACCACCGGCCCCAGACAGGCTACCGCTTTCAGTCGCGGCGCTTCCAGGTAGGCCAGACGTACCGCAACGTTAGCGCCAAAACGAAAACCAAACGCCGCCACCCGGGTATGATCAACCCACGGCACCCCAGGCAGCGCTTTCAACACATGCTGATGCAGCAGACTGGAGTCCTGGGTGAGTTTCCATTTTGACGAGAATCCAACCGACGGCATGTCCAGCGTCAGCATCGCCATACCGCGCGGCGCGAAGTAACGTTCGAACAGGGTGTAATAGTCCGTTTGCATGGAGTCCAGGCCGCCGCACATCAGTACGGTCGGGAACGGGCCATCCCCTTTCGGCATATGCAAAAACGCAGTGACAGGCGCGCCGCCGGGGATCGCAAACGCCATTTCACGCAGCGAGCCCGGCAAGCGTTGCGCGGCCTCTTCATACGCGCGGTTCGCCAGGGCCTGCGCCTGCTCCGCCAGCTCATCCCCTTTAAGATGTGGGTAAGCCGCAATGTTGTAGAGCGAGGAAGCGTGCAGCCAGTGACGCCCGCTGCGCTGTGGGTCTGTTTCCTGGCAGGCTTTCTGCTGCCATTCCATCGCCTGTTTCGACCATTCAAAGATCCAGTTACCGCCACGGTAGCCAATCACCGTGTCGTACAGCTCTTTGTCGGTTCGCTCGGCTTCGCTCATTACGATACGCGCCTGCACATCAAGGATTTCTCGCGGATCGATACCGCGCCAGATCCACATCAGACGGTTGATCATGCGATACCAGTGCGGCACGTTTTTACCATCCAGAGTGGACTGCACGGACGGCTGCGTTCCGTGATTGAAGCGCCGGACAAGCGTCGACGTTTCAGGATGTTTGAAGCGGGGTTTAAACAGGGTTTCGCTGAGGTTAGCCTGTGACATTCGTGCAGCCTCCAAGGGTACTTACTGAGGCCTATTGTAACGTGTGTGCGGCTAAAAAAAACAACGCCCGGCATTGCCAGGCGTTGAAAATTTCAGTGATTAGCGACCAGAGATTGGCGGGACGAATACCACGCCCATATCCCACGGCTGCTCAATCCAGGTGTCCTGCGGGATATCAATCACATAATCATCCACCAGCGGGCGGCCAGCCGGTTTAGCGAAGATAGTGACGAAATGAGCTTTAGGGTACATTTCGCGGATAGCAACAGCAGTACCGCCGGTATCGACCAGATCGTCGATCACGATGAAACCTTCACCATCGCCTTCCGCACGTTTCAGCACTTTCAGTTCGCGCTGGTTGTCGTGGTCGTAGCTGGAGATGCAAACGGTATCGACATGGCGAATACCCAACTCACGCGCCAGCAATGCGCCCGGTACCAGACCACCACGGCTGACGGCAATAATGCCTTTCCATTGTTCAGAAGGCATCAGGCGGCTTGCCAGTTTGCGTGCGTGAATCTGCAACATGTCCCAGGTGACGACGTATTTTTCGCTCATGTGAAGTGTCCCAGCCTGTTTATCTACGGCTTAAAAATTGAGGGTGAACCAGGTTGCGCGAGATTATAGAGACCTGACGCGCTAAAAACCAGTGTTTCGCGGAATCCAGCCCTCTTTTTACGTGCTTTATACTACCCGAAGACCAGGAAAGTGGTATTCTCAATCGCATCTCGCAAGCCCGACTTGTGGTGACAATCAATCTGCTAACCCTGTGGCCTGCAAGAAAGTTTTGCAGGACATCGTCAAGGAGACTTATCGTGTCTGAACTGTCTCAATTATCTCCACAACCGCTGTGGGATATTTTTGCAAAAATCTGTTCTATTCCTCATCCGTCCTACCATGAAGAGCAGCTCGCTGAACACATTATGGGCTGGGCCAAAGAGAAAGGTTTCCACGCTGAGCGCGATCGGGTCGGTAATATCCTGATTCGTAAGCCTGCCACCGCAGGTATGGAAAACCGCAAGCCAGTGGTTTTGCAGGCGCACCTGGATATGGTTCCGCAGAAAAACAACGACACCGTACACGACTTCACCAAAGATCCGATCCAGCCTTATATTGACGGCGAGTGGGTAAAAGCCCGCGGCACCACGCTGGGCGCGGATAACGGCATAGGTATGGCTTCTGCGCTGGCCGTTCTGGCTGACGACAACGTCGCACACGGCCCGCTGGAAGTGCTGCTGACCATGACGGAAGAAGCCGGTATGGACGGCGCATTCGGCCTTCAGTCTGGCTGGCTACAGGCCGATATTCTGATCAATACCGACTCCGAAGAAGAAGGTGAGATCTACATGGGCTGTGCAGGCGGTATCGATTTTACCTCTAACCTGCCGCTGTCCCGTGAAGCCATTCCAGCGGGCTTCCAGAGCTTTAAACTGACGCTGAAAGGCCTGAAAGGCGGCCACTCCGGCGGCGAAATCCACGTCGGTCTCGGCAATGCCAACAAGCTGCTGGTGCGCTTCCTGGCGGATCATGCTGAAGAACTGGGTCTGCGTCTGGTTGATTTCAACGGCGGTACGCTGCGTAACGCTATCCCGCGTGAAGCCTTCGCCACCGTTGCCGTAGCGGCAGATAACGTCGATGCGCTGAAAACGCGGGTGAACGCTTATCAGGAGATCCTGAAAAACGAGCTGGCAGAGAAAGAGAAGAATCTGGCGGTTCTGCTGGAAGCTGCCGCTAACGACAAAGCGGCGCTGACTGCTTCGTCCCGCGACGGCTTTATCCGTCTGCTGAACGCCACGCCAAACGGCGTGATTCGCAATTCCGACGTAGCGAAAGGCGTGGTTGAGACGTCCCTGAACGTGGGCGTTGTGACCATGACCGACAACAACGTGGAAATCCACTGCCTGATCCGCTCGCTGATCGACAGCGGTAAAGACTACGTGGTGAGCATGCTGGATTCGCTGGGTAAACTGGCTGGCGCGAAAACCGAAGCAAAAGGCGGCTATCCGGGCTGGCAGCCAGATGCGAACTCGCCGGTAATGCACCTGGTGCGTGAAACTTACCAGCGTCTGTTCAATAAGACGCCGAACATCCAGATTATTCACGCGGGTCTGGAATGCGGTCTGTTCAAAAAACCGTACCCGGATATGGACATGGTCTCTATCGGGCCAACCATTACCGGCCCGCACTCTCCAGATGAGCAGGTTCATATCGAAAGCGTCGGTCACTACTGGCGGCTTCTGACTGAACTGCTGAAGTCTATTCCGGCGAAGTAAAATTCTGCGCTAAATGCCGGATGGCGCTGCGCTTATCCGGCCTACAACTAACCCGGCCTACACGCTGATTTGTAGGCCGGATAAGGCGTTTACGCCGCCATCCGGCAATACATCAAAGTCACAGCCCCAGCAGAAGCTGTCTTTCCAGTTGCGGATCCAGTAGCGTAACGTGTAACCCTACCAGCCGCACGCCCCGCCCTCCCCGCCGCTCATTCCAGGTTTTACGCGCCGTCGTGATTAAATCGTCCTTGCTTAAACGCGGCCAGACGTGCTCCTGAGTGGTCAGCTGGAAATCGTTAAATTTTAATTTAACCCCCTGACGGGCGATGAGCAGGTCAGGCTTCACTTTTGCCAGCCGCCTTTCCAGCTCTGGATATAACCGCTCAATGATCGCCTCGCATTCCGCCCATTCGTGAATATCCTCCGCCAGCGTACGTTCAACGCCTATCGATTTACGCAGTCTTTCATTGTTCACATCCCGCTCATCAATCCCCTGGCTACGCTCCCATAACACGCGGCCAAACTTACCAAAGCGCTTGAGTAACATCGCCAGATCGTACTTTTGCACGTCTTCACAGGTACGCAGCCCCATCGTTTCCAGCCTGGCCGCAGACACTTTACCCACCCCCGGAATTTTCCCCAGCGGTAAGGTTTTGAGAAACTCAGGAGCATCGGCGGGGGTAATCACATATTGCCCATTCGGTTTATTAAGATCAGAAGCAATTTTTGCCAGAAACTTAACCGGAGCAATACCTGCTGATGCGGTGAGCTGGAGTTCGTTAAAAATCGTCTGACGGATTTCCTGAGCGATAAGCGTGGCGGAGCCGTGGCAATAAGTGCTGTCGGTGACGTCCAGATAGGCTTCATCCAGCGAAAGCGGCTCTATACGCGAGGTATAACGAGAGAAGATTTCACGGATATGCTGCGACGCTTCTTTATACGCCTCAAACCGCCCCGGCAATAGCGTGAGGTGCGGGCAAAGCTTAAGCGCCATACCGGTCGGCATCGCGCTGCGCACGCCAAATTTGCGGGCGGGATAATTTGCCGTACTGATAACGCCCCTGCGCTCGCGGCTGCCGCCGATAGCAATGGGAATATCACGCAGGGCCGGGTTATCGCGCATTTCAACCGCCGCGTAAAAACAGTCCATATCAACATGTATGATTTTGCGCATGGCTCACCTCTGCAATACTGTTTAAGTATACAGTATATTTTGTATTGTGAGAAGCGAGTGGAAATTAAGCCGCGGCAGAATGCGCCGGGTTCTGACTGCCTTGACGGCTAAATTTCAGTATAAAGAGAAACTAAATTGTAAACGCATCGCCTGGGGCTTGCGAAAAACTGCCGTGGTGATAATGTGAGCGCACCAAATACGGATTAGTCTGATTTGGGGACTCTGTTTGCCGTTCTGGCGTGTGTAACCGTTTTATCAAGGAATAAGCAGTATGCGTAAAATCGCATTTTTTCTTGCGATGCTTCTGATCCCGTGCGTCTCATTTGCCGGTTTGCTAAGCAGTAGCAGCCCAACCACGCCAGTCAGTAAAGAATATAAGCAGCAGTTGATGGGGTCGCCTGTCTATATTCAGATCTTTAAAGAAGAGCGTACGCTCGATCTGTACGTCAAGATGGGTGAGCAATATCAATTGCTCGACAGCTACAAAATTTGCAACTATTCCGGTGGCTTAGGCCCCAAACAGCGCCAGGGTGACTTTAAAAGCCCGGAAGGTTTTTACAGCGTCCAGCGTAATCAGCTCAAACCGGACAGCCGTTTCTATAAGGCCATTAATATCGGTTTTCCGAACGCCTATGACCGCGCACACGGTTATGAAGGTAAGTATCTGATGATCCACGGCGCCTGCGTTTCCGTCGGTTGCTATGCCATGACCGACAGCGGCATTGATGAGATTTTCCAGTTTGTAACCGGCGCCCTGGTATTCGGGCAATCCAGCGTACAGGTGAGCATCTATCCCTTCCGCATGACCGATGCAAATATGCAGCGCCATAAGTATTCGTATTACAAAGATTTCTGGACGCAGCTAAAACCGGGCTACGACTACTTTGAGCAAACCCGTAAGCCACCAACAGTTTCCGTTGTTGATGGCCGTTACGTGGTCAGCAAACCGTTGAGCCATGAAGTGGTTCAGCCACAGCTGGCGTCAAACTATACGCTCCCCGAGACAAAATAATCGCCATTCGCCTGGCATAATCTTTTGCCAGGTTTCATTTCCCGTCAGCGGCTGCGTTGCAATCACGGTAACCACATCATTCGGTGTGGTTTGTGAACTGAAGTCGATTTCCACATCCTGGTCCAACAGCGTGGCAACGCCAAACGGCGCGCGGCGGGTGATCCAGAATAAATTGGTCGAGCAATAGGCCATAACATAGCGCCCGTCTGACAGCAGCATGTTGAAGACACCTTTCTTACGGAGTTCTTCTGCCAGCGTCGCAATATATTTAAATACCGCCATCATATTGCCCGGCGTACGCGGATAACGCTGCGTCAGCTTATGCAGCAGCCAGCAGAACGCTTTTTCGCTGTCCGTCTCACCAACCGGGCGAAAATTACCGGTTTCAAGCGATTTGTAGCCGTTGAGCTGCCCGTTATGCGCATACGTCCAGTTACGCCCCCAAAGCTCACGGGTAAACGGATGCGTATTTTCCAGCGCCACTTCCCCACGATTCGCCTGGCGAATATGGGCGACGACGGAACAGGATTTAATGGGATAGTCTTGCACCAGTCTGGCGATGGGCGAATTAAAACTGGGTTGCGGATCTTTAAATGTGCGACACCCTTTACCTTCATAAAACGTAATGCCCCAGCCGTCTTTGTGCGGCCCGGTTCCTCCACCACGCTGAACCAGCCCGGTGAAACTAAAGCAAATATCGGTTGGCACATTGGCGCTCATCCCGAGCAGTTCGCACATACATCACCTACCTTAAAACGCTGAACCGCCTGATGGCGCTGCGCTTATCAGGCCTGGACAAATCAAATGTAGGCCGGATAAGACGCTTTAACGTCGTCATCCGGCAAAAACACAGTAAAGAATTATCCGCTTACTTAACCATCTCTTTTTCGATCAATTGGATCAGGATATGAATCACTTTGATATGGATTTCCTGAATACGATCAGCATAACCGAAATGCGGCACGCGAATTTCAATATCCGCCGTCCCTGCCATTTTACCGCCGTCTTTCCCGGTCAGGGTGATGACTTTCATTCCCTTCTCGCGTGCTGCGGCAATCGCTTTAATCACGTTACCAGAGTTGCCCGAAGTTGAGATCCCTAACAGCACATCCCCTTCACGGCCAACCGCTTCAACGTAGCGAGAGAAAACATAGTCGTAACCAAAATCATTACTGACACAGGAGATATGACTGACGTCAGAAATAGCGATCGCCGGGTAGCCTGGACGGTTTTCGCGGTAGCGACCGGTCAGCTCTTCGGCAAAATGCATCGCGTCGCAATGAGAGCCGCCGTTACCGCAGGAAAGTACCTTGCCACCCGCTTTAAAACTGTCTGCCAGCAGGACCGCCGCGCGCTGAATAGCGTGAATATTGGCTTCATCTTTTAAAAAATTGGCCAGCGTTTCCGCCGCTTCGTTCAGTTCGTTACGAATAAGATCCTGGTACATGAGGATATCCTTCAGCATGAATGTAATTGACAGATGCAGTGTACCGGATAGCGCAGAAAGCGAGAAGTACAAGCCACAGGAATGCCGCTGGCTTTTGATTTTTTGTGCCGGTGAAAACGGCAACAATGTGAGCTTCGTTGTAATTATTTTGTAAACACATTGCTAAAAGAAATGACATCCACTACAACCATATCATCACAAGTGGTCAGACCTCCTACAAGCAAGGGAGCTTTTCGTTATGATGATTTTGAGTATTCTCGCAACGGTTGTTCTGCTCGGCGCGCTGTTTTATCACCGCGTGAGCTTATTCCTCAGCAGCCTGATTTTACTCGCATGGACAGCCGCGCTGGGCGTTGCTGGCCTGTGGTCTATCTGGGTGCTGGTTCCTCTGGCCATTATCCTCGTACCGTTTAACGTTACGCCGATGCGTAAGTCGATGATCTCTGCGCCAGCGTTTCGTAGCTTCCGTAAAGTGATGCCGCCGATGTCGCGCACGGAGAAAGAGGCCATTGATGCCGGTACAACATGGTGGGAAGGCGATCTCTTCCAGGGCAAACCTAACTGGAAAAAATTGCACAACTATCCGCAACCGCATCTGACTGCTGAAGAACAGGCGTTCCTGGATGGCCCGGTAGAAGAAGCCTGCCGTATGGCGAATGATTTCCAGATCACGCACGAATTAGCCGATCTGCCGCCGGAGCTGTGGGACTACCTGAAAGAGCATCGCTTCTTCGCGATGATCATCAAGAAAGAGTACGGCGGCCTGGAGTTTTCGGCGTATGCGCAGTCTCGCGTGCTGCAAAAACTCTCCGGCGTTTCCGGGATTCTGGCGATTACCGTGGGCGTGCCTAACTCATTAGGCCCAGGTGAACTGCTGCAACACTACGGTACTGAAGAGCAGAAAAACCATTACCTGCCGCGTCTGGCGCGTGGTCAGGAGATCCCTTGCTTCGCGCTGACCAGCCCGGAAGCGGGCTCCGATGCGGGCGCAATTCCTGATACCGGCGTCGTCTGCATGGGCGAATGGCAGGGCCAGCAGGTACTGGGTATGCGCCTGACCTGGAACAAACGTTACATTACGCTGGCCCCTATCGCGACCGTGCTGGGCCTGGCCTTTAAACTCTCTGACCCGGAAAAATTGCTGGGTGGCGAAGAAGAATTGGGTATCACCTGTGCGCTGATCCCGACCTCAACGCCTGGCGTAGAAATTGGTCGCCGTCACTTCCCACTGAACGTACCGTTCCAGAACGGGCCTACGCACGGCAAAGATATCTTTGTGCCGATCGACTACATCATTGGCGGGCCGAAGATGGCAGGCCAGGGCTGGCGTATGCTGGTGGAATGCCTGTCGGTAGGCCGTGGTATCACGCTGCCGTCCAACTCGACCGGCGGGGTTAAATCCGTCGCGCTGGCAACCGGGGCATATGCCCATATTCGTCGCCAGTTCAAAATCTCTATCGGCAAGATGGAAGGTATTGAAGAGGCGCTGGCGCGCATTGCCGGTAACGCCTACGTAATGGACGCCGCAGCGTCGCTGATTACCTACGGCATTATGCTGGGTGAAAAACCGGCGGTGCTGTCAGCTATCGTCAAGTACCACTGTACCCATCGCGGCCAGCAGTCCATCATCGACGCAATGGACATTACCGGTGGTAAAGGCATTATGCTCGGCGAAAGCAACTTCCTGGCGCGTTCTTACCAGGGGGCGCCTATCGCCATCACCGTTGAAGGTGCGAATATCCTGACCCGCAGCATGATGATCTTCGGTCAGGGGGCGATTCGCTGCCATCCGTATGTTCTGGAAGAGATGGCCGCCGCGCAAAGCAACGATGTGAATGCGTTCGACAATCTGCTGTTTAAACATATCGGCCATGTCGGTAGCAACAAAGTACGCAGCTTCTGGCTCGGTCTGACCCGCGGCCTGACCAGCTACACCCCAACCAGCGACGCAACGAAACGTTATTACCAGCACCTTAACCGACTGAGCGCCAACCTGGCCCTGCTGTCTGATGTCTCAATGGCGGTGTTGGGCGGTAGCCTGAAACGTCGTGAACGTATCTCCGCACGCCTGGGCGATATTTTAAGCCAGCTGTATCTGGCCTCCGCCGTGCTGAAACGCTATGACGATGAAGGCCGTAACGAAGCCGATCTGCCGCTGGTGCACTGGGGCGTACAGGATGCGTTGTATCAGGCGGAGCAAGCGATGGATGAACTGCTGCAAAACTTCCCGAACCGTTTTGTTGCGGGTCTGCTGAACGTGGTGATCTTCCCAACCGGTCGTCACTACCTTGCCCCTTCCGACAAGCTGGATCATAAGGTCGCGCAGATTCTACAAGTACCGAGCGCAACCCGTTCACGTATCGGTCGCGGTCAATACCTGACGCCGAGCGAGCATAACCCGGTCGGTTTGCTGGAAGAAGCGCTGCTGGACGTAATAGCGGCAGATCCTATCCACCAGCGGATCTGCAAAGAGCTGGGTAAAAATCTGCCGTTTACCCGTCTGGATGAACTGGCGCATAACGCGCTGGCAAAAGGGCTGATTGATAACGATGAAGCCGCCATTCTGGTGAAAGCGGAAGAAAGCCGTCTGCGCAGCATTAACGTTGATGATTTTGATGCCGACGCGCTGGCGACTCAGCCGGTAAAGTTGCCAGAGAAGCAAGTGCGTAAAGTAGAAGCCGCTTAATCCTCATCTCCCCTGAAAGCCCCGCTTCTGCGGGGCTTTTTATTGCCACATTTTCGTTGATGCTCATGCTACAGTGTAAAAATGCTGTTCAACGAGGAGCCCCGATCGTGCCTGGTTTGAAAATTACCCTGTTGCAACAACCGCTGGTCTGGATGGACGGTCCGGCCAATTTACGTCATTTTGACAGACTGCTGGAAACCATCACCGGACGTGACGTCATTGTTTTACCTGAAATGTTTACCACCGGTTTTGCAATGGAAGCCGCACTTCAGTCACTCCCGCAAGAAGATGCGATCGACTGGATGCTGGCCAAAGCACAACAGACTGATGCCCTGATTGCGGGCAGCGCTGCGTTGCAAACCGAACGTGGCCCGGTAAACCGTTTTTTACTGGTTGAACCTGACGGCAACGTTCATTGCTATGATAAACGCCATCTGTTCCGCATGGCGGATGAACATCATCATTACCAGGCGGGCGATAAACGTGTTGTCGTTGAATGGCGCGGCTGGCGTATTCTGCCGTTAGTGTGTTATGACCTGCGTTTTCCGGTATGGTCCCGCAATCTTAATGATTATGACCTGGCGCTGTATGTAGCGAACTGGCCTGCTCCACGTTCGCTACACTGGCAGGCGCTGCTCACCGCACGCGCGATTGAAAATCAGGCCTATGTTGCAGGCTGCAACCGTGTTGGCACTGACGGCAACGGGCACCATTACCGTGGGGACAGTCGGGTGATTAACCCGCAAGGAGAGATTATCGCCACCGCCGAGCCACATCAGGCGACACGTATTGATGCAGATCTGTCACTCACGGCGTTACGGGAATACCGCGAGAAATTTCCGGCATGGCAGGACGCCGACCCATTCACGTTACGCTGATGATTGTTCATCCTTCTCTGCAACGATTCTGGCATTTCTACAGAGAAGGATAATTTTTGTTGAAGGCTAAAACGACGAAAGCCTGAATCATTTCTGATTCAGGCTTTCTGAATAGTGGCGGAACGGACGGGACTCGAACCCGCGACCCCCTGCGTGACAGGCAGGTATTCTAACCAACTGAACTACCGCTCCGCGTTGTGTTCCTCTTGGGAACGAAGCGCATATTACGGATTGCCTCGCACCTCGTCAACGGTTTTTCTCACGTTTTGAATCGTTTGCTGTAAAAATCACCCGGACGGCTATTTTTACGTCGTAAAACCCCGAATTACGCCCGCCAGAGGCAACTTCCGCCTTTCTTCTGCACCAGGTCGAGACGCGACTCATGCGCCATCAGCTCTTCATCAGTCGCTAAAACAACGCGTAACTTGCTGGCCTGGCGGACAATACGCTGGATTGTCGCTTCACCCTGCTGTTGCTGCGTTTCCCCTTCCATTGAGAAGGCCATCGACGTTTGCCCACCGGTCATCGCCAGATAGACATCGGCCAGAATCTGGGCATCGAGCAATGCGCCGTGCAGCGTACGTTTGCTGTTATCTATCTCATAGCGTGAACAAAGCGCATCAAGGCTGTTACGCTTGCCGGGGAACATCCTCCTCGCCAGCGCCAGGCTATCGGTGATTTTGCAGAACTCGCTTGTTTTCGGAATACCACGACTGAGTTTGGCGAACTCATAATCCATAAAGCCGATATCAAACGATGCGTTATGGATCACCAGTTCCGCGCCACGGATATACTCCAGGAAGTCGTCAACCACATCGGCAAAAACGGGTTTATCAAGCAGAAATTCATCCGCAATACCGTGTACGCCGAACGCTTCCGGGTCCACCAGTCGGTCCGGTTTTAGATAGACGTGGAAGTTATTGCCGGTAAGGCGGCGGTTCACGACCTCGACTGCACCGATCTCAATGATCTTATGGCCTTCGTAGTGGGCGCCGATCTGGTTCATACCGGTGGTTTCGGTATCGAGGACGATCTGTCGTGTAATTGCAGTGCTCATAGCGGTCATTTATGTCAGACTTGTCGTTTTACGATCGATTTCAATTACAGGAAGTCTACCAGAGATGCTTAAACAGGTAGAAATTTTCACCGATGGCTCTTGCCTGGGAAATCCAGGTCCAGGTGGTTATGGCGCTATTTTACGCTATCGCGGCCATGAAAAAACCTTTAGCGAAGGATATAGCCTCACAACTAACAATCGCATGGAGCTTATGGCGGCCATCGTCGCGCTGGAAGCGTTAAAAGAACATTGTGAAGTCACATTAAGCACGGACAGCCAGTATGTCCGTCAGGGAATTACGCAATGGATCCACAACTGGAAAAAGCGCGGCTGGAAAACAGCAGAGAAAAAGCCGGTAAAGAATGTCGATCTCTGGAAGCGCCTTGATGCCGCGCTGGGCCAACATCAAATCAAATGGGAATGGGTAAAAGGCCATGCCGGCCATCCTGAAAACGAACGTTGCGATGAGCTGGCGCGTGCGGCAGCGATGAATCCTACGCAGGAAGACGTTGGCTATCAGGCAGAGGCTTAAGCGTCTGGCTTACGGTATTGCCGGGTCGCACCCACGGCCTGGCGAATCCGCGCTTTGCTTTTATTTTGTTTCATCGGGTTAAGCGTAAGCGGGATGGTTCGCTTACGCGCCACAATCAGTTGCAGGCAGCCCAGCGCCGGAATATGCGTGCTCAGCAGCTTTCCCCCTTGCTTTGACCAGGGTAAAACATGAAAACGGCTGTAGTGCAGCACTTCAAAATTCAATAACGAGAGCCAGTCCAGTTGGCGCATCAGCGTAAACATCCGGCTGTTATAAGGTGAAGATTTACGCAAGACGGGCACCAGCTTACGCAGGCCCATCAGACTAATCGGGTTAAAACCACTCAAAACCAGCCAACCATCATCAATTAACACCCGATCGGCTTCACGCAGTAACCGATGTGGGTCGACGCACCACGGTAGCGTATGCGCCAACAGACAAACATCAACAGACTTATCGGCAAAGGGAAGATGTAAAGGATCGGCCTGAACCTGGACGGGCGCGCCTTGCAGGGAAATATTGACTTGATGAGAAACGGCGCACGCTTCAGAGTTGATTTCTGCGCTTAAATTACCAATTTTAAGCAAATGAAAACCATACATTTTGGCGAACCACGGGTTAAGCTGATGCTCCAGCGCCTCACGATAGTATTCACCCCAGGGCAAATCGCCCCAGCGATGGGGAGCTATGACTGTTTGAGGGATCCTTGCCGGTTTCATCACAACCTTCCGCTACGCACTAAGAGGTAATTTATGAATCTTAACAGTATTCCCGCATTTCAGGACAATTACATCTGGGTTCTGAGTAATAATGAAGGACGTTGTCTGATCGTTGATCCTGGCGAAGCGGCTCCCGTGCTAAACGCCATCAAAGAGAAGAACTGGCAGCCGGAAGCGATTTTCCTCACTCACCATCACCACGACCATGTTGGCGGCGTGAAAGAACTTCTTCAACATTTTCCGCACGTAGTGGTTTACGGACCGGCAGAAACACAAGATAAGGGAACCACGCACGTAGTCAAAGATGGCGATAGCGCCCTCGTTTTAGGGCATGAATTTAGTATATTTGCCACACCGGGTCACACTTTAGGACATATCTGTTACTTTAGCCATCCTTACCTTTTCTGCGGCGACACCCTTTTCTCTGGAGGCTGTGGACGCCTGTTTGAAGGTACAGCCTCACAGATGTATCAATCACTTAAAAAAATCAGCGCCCTTCCCGACGATACGCTGATTTGTTGCGCACATGAGTATACTTTAGCAAACATGAAGTTTGCATTGAGCATCCTACCGCACGATTCGTTCATAAATGAATATTATCGTAAAGTTAATGAGTTACGCGCAAAAAACCAAATTACACTCCCCGTAATTCTGAAAAATGAGCGGAAAAGTAATATTTTTTTGAGAACGGAAGATCCTGATTTAATTAATGAAATAAACAAAGAAACAAAGTTGCAACAACCTGAAGAGCGTTTTGCCTGGTTAAGGTCAAAGAAAGACAGCTTCTGACAATTCCTACTTGTCATTGGCGAACTTCGCCGTTATGATCGGTCGTCTTTTAAGCAACTATTGACACACACATGAAGGCAAAAGCGATATTACTCGCCTCTGTCCTGCTTGTGGGGTGCCAGTCGTCTCAGAACACTGGCAACGTCCAACAGCACGCACAGAGCCTTTCTGCAGCTGGTCAAGGGGAAGCAGGAAAGTTTACGAGTCAGGCACGATGGATGGACGATGGGACGTCTCTCGCGCCGGATCAAGACTTGTGGGCTTTCATTGGCGACGAGCTAAAGATGGGAATTCCGGAGAACAACCGGATACGCGAACAGAAACAGAAGTATTTACGCAATAAGAGCTATCTCCACGATGTAACTTTACGGGCAGAGCCGTATATGTACTGGATAGCCGGGCAGGTTAAGAAACGTAACATGCCGATGGAACTGGTACTACTACCCATAGTGGAGAGCGCTTTTGACCCACACGCAACGTCTGGCGCCAATGCCGCAGGCATCTGGCAGATCATTCCGAGCACAGGGCGCAATTATGGTTTGAAACAGACCCGCAATTATGATGCGCGTCGTGACGTTGTGGCTTCCACAACGGCCGCGTTAGACATGATGCAGCGTCTGAATAAGATGTTTGATGGCGACTGGCTGTTGACCGTTGCAGCTTATAATAGCGGCGAAGGTCGCGTGATGAAGGCAATCAAAGCGAATAAGGCGCGTGGCAAAGCCACCGACTTTTGGTCGCTTTCGTTACCTCAGGAAACGAAGCTGTACGTGCCAAAAATGCTGGCATTGAGCGATATTCTCAAAAACAGCAAACGCTATGGCGTGCGTCTGCCAACCACAGACGAAAGTCGTGCGCTGGCGCGCGTTCGTTTGAGCAGCCCGGTTGAGATGGCACAAGTTGCAGATATGGCGGGCATGTCCGTCACCAAGCTGAAGGCGTTTAATGCTGGCGTGAAAGGCTCTACGCTAGGTGTTAGCGGCCCACAGTACGTGATGGTGCCAAAGAAGCATGCAGAACAACTGCGTGAGTCTCTGGCTTCAGGCGAAATTGCTGCCGTACAGTCTACGCTGGTCGCAGACAATACGCCGCTGAACAGCCGTAGCTACAAAGTTCGCTCTGGCGATACGCTTTCCGGCATCGCGGCACGCCTTGGCGTGAGCACGAAAGATTTGCAGCAGTGGAATAGTCTGCGCGGATCTAACCTGAAAGTGGGCCAAAGTCTGACGATTGGCGCAGGCAGTAGCGCACAGCGTCTGGCCAACAACAGCGATAGCATTACCTATCGTGTGCGGAAAGGTGATTCGCTTTCGAGTATCGCCAAACGTCACGGGGTGAACATCAAAGATGTGATGCGCTGGAACAGCGATACAGCAAATCTGCAACCAGGAGATCAGCTAACGTTGTTTGTGAAGAACAGCAGCACACCTGACTCCTGATAGCATGACTCAGAAAAGGCACTGGTTTCCCCCCAGTGCCTTTTTTATTTATGCCGCTTTATGCGCCTCAACCATAATCGTATCGCTGGTAAACGAACCGTCCTCCAGCAAAGCGAAATACGCTTTTACCTCCGCGGATGCGCTCTTCTGATACAAACGAATAGCCTCAACCAGCGCCGCAGGCGTACGCATTCTCGCTACCCATGAACTGAACTCCAGCGGTAAGCGGTCCGTTAACAACGTATCGACAATCAGATTCGCATCATTCACCAGGGACAGCCACTCACCGCTGGAGTAGTTACGTACATGAGAAGTGTCGCGTAACGCTTCTACAGTCTGTAACCAGATATCGCGCACCGGATGCCCAGGCGACATCACATCCATCATAATCAACACGCCACCCGCTTTCAGAACCCGGTTGACTTCACGCAGTGCCAGCCCAACATCATGCCAGTGATGTGCAGAATAGCGGCTAATCACCACATCAAAAGCGTGATCCTCAAACGGCAGATTTTCAGCATACCCCTGTCGGGTCGCGATATTTTCTAAACCTTTCTCTTTCGCCGCCTGTACGACGACCTCAAGCATCTGCGAAGACAAATCGTAAGCCACCACCTGCTTTACGTTCTGCGCAGCAATAAAACTGGCGTGCCCGGCGCCACATCCCATATCCAGTACGCTGGCATGCGGAAAAGAGGACAGCCGTTCCGCCAGTCGCTGTAAGTCACGACCAGAAGCATGAACGGTACTGGTTAAATAGGCATTTGCCTGAGAGCCAAACTGCTTTTCGACGTTGTCATGGTGGGAGTGTGTTGTCATCGTGTTGTCCTTTGGTTGTTTGCAAAATAAAGGGCAGCACCACTTCAGGTCTGCCCCACGGCAGACCTGACACACCTTATTGCTCAGGTTTGCCGGGACTGAATTCAACGAGTAGCGGGTTATGATCGGACGCGCGCGTGACCAGTACGGAAGCCTCGCTAACGTTTAAACCTCGATAAAACACAAAATCAAGAGGACGGCCAAACGCCCGTCGGCGCTGATCGTCAGTAAAACGCACCTGCCGCAGGGACATCTCGCGCGCAAAGCGATACAGCGCGTTCATTCGTGGTCGGCTCCAGGCATTAAAATCACCGGCCATAATCACCGGGCCGCTGTGATGTGCAATTTGATCGCCAATAGGAAGTAACTGCTTACTATACACATCCACCCCAAGACTGAAGTTAACGGCGTGAATGTTTACCACCATCAACAATCGCGTATCAGGCAAAGGGTAAACAGTCACCAGCGCTGACTTCGCCAGACGTAAGATAGGCTCACGTTCGCGCAGCGGGCAGCAGTAGACGGGATGAGCAGCAGAAAGCGTCATAACACCCGAAGGATGCTGAGGTAACACAAAAGCGGGAACCTGATCGGCTGCAAGATAGTTAGCGGTCGCAAACTGCACCAGTTCGGGCGTGGTTTGCGCTTCCTGTAATAAAACCAGGTGCGCATCTTTGCCAAAGTTTTTCAGCACCGATAACCATTCGGCCCGCTGCTGTTTAAAGATATTCCACACCAGAATCCGAATGCGGTCTTCACTGCTTAACGGCACTCCAGCGGGTAATGCCTGGCCAATACTCGCAAACGACCCAGGCGGTAAAATCCGCTCGGCGGGTTGTCCGGCAATATAGCGCATGGCATAAGTATTTTTTCGCACGTTTGACTTTAAAACCTCTGTAACGTCAACCAGCCCGGGCACGGACTGGTTATTCTGTTATAGGGATTTTAGCTCACACTTTCAACGAGCAGTTACATATTGTTTTGTAAGCAAGCGCTTACCTCCGTAAATTTAACCAGGAACAGCGCGAACTGGCCTATCCAACCGATCACAGGTTAACGCCGTCAGAACAGGCGCTCCGGCCACCACACCTCACGCGCAGATTGAAACCAACAGCCCAGGATGTTTTAATGAAAAAATAGCCAAAATATCAATGTAATTTTGCTTCAGGTGCAAAAATGAAAGCCACTTCAGAAGAACTCGTGATATTTGTTGCCGTAGTCGAAAGCGGTAGCTTTAGCCGCGCTGCGGAGCAACTTGGACAGGCGAATTCTGCGGTCAGCCGGGCGGTCAAAAAGCTGGAAATGAAACTGGGCGTGAGTCTGCTTAATCGCACAACACGCCAGTTGAGTCTGACGGAAGAAGGCGAACGTTATTTTCGTCGCGTGCAGTCAATACTACAAGACATGGCCGCCGCTGAAACGGAGGTGATGGAAACGCGAAGCACTCCACGCGGTCTGTTGCGTATCGACGCCGCCACGCCGGTGATACTGCACTTTCTGATGCCGCTGGTTAAGCCTTTTCGCGAGCGTTATCCAGAAATGACGCTATCACTGGTTTCCTCAGAAACATTCATCAATCTGATTGAACGAAAGGTCGATGTCGCCATACGTGCCGGGACGCTGACCGATTCAAGCCTGCGCGCCCGCCCGCTCTTTACCAGTTATCGAAAGATTATCGCGTCGCCGGATTATATTGCCCGCTTTGGCAAACCCGAAACCATTGAAGAGTTAAAACAGCATCTATGTCTCGGATTCACTGAACCGGCTTCGCTCAATACATGGCCTGTAGCATGCAGCGACGGACAACTCCATGAAATCAGCAGCGGTCTGTCGTCAAATAGCGGTGAGACGCTCAAGCAGCTTTGTCTGAGTGGTAACGGGATCGCCTGCCTGTCTGACTATATGATTGATAAAGAAATCGCGCGGGGAGAGCTTGTGGAGCTGATGGCCGATAAGCGCCTACCGGTAGAGATGCCTTTCAGTGCCGTTTATTACAGCGATCGTGCGGTCAGTACCCGCATTCGGGCATTTATCGATTTTCTCAGCGATCATGTAAAAACAGCCCCCGAAGGAGCTGTAAAAGAGGGTTAAGGATACAGAGAGAATGTTAGCCGATCAGTCCCACTCTGGCGCCAGACCTTCCGGGCTGACAAGGCGATCGTTGCAGTCCAGTGCGGCAATCGCCTTTCTATCTTCGGCATCCAGATGCAGATCGAGCGCCAGCAGGTTGCTTGCCAGATTTTCACGTCTAGTAGAAGAAGGAATTATGGAGTAGCCTTCTCCCATTGCCCATGCAAGGATCACCTGCGCCGAAGTCGCATTGTGCTTAGCGGCAATACGGGCAATCACTTCATCTTTCAGTGCCTTACCATAAGCCAACGTCATGTAAGAGGTGATGTGAATTCCATGCTGTTTTGCCCAATCCACGACCTTGCGGTTTTGCAGATACGGAGACAGTTCAATCTGGTTAGTCGCAATGTTTTCTGCGCCGACAGCGGCAATGGCTTTTTCCATCAACGGGATAGTAAAGTTAGAAATACCGATTTCGCGCGTCAGTCCCTGCTCTTTTGCTTCCAGCAGCGCCTGCATGAACTCTTCGACAGATACCGCATCGTTTGGTGACGGCCAGTGGATCAATGCCAGATCCACATAATCAGTGCGCAGTTTTTCCAGACTTTCTTTCAGACTCAGGATCAGCTTCTCTTTGCTGAGATTTTCAGTCCAGATCTTGGTGGTGATGTACAGCTCGCCGCGCGGGATGCCACTTTCGGCAATCGCCTGACCAACAGCCGCTTCATTATCATAGATTTGTGCAGTATCAATTGCACGATAGCCCAGTTCCAGCGCTGTTTTGACCGATGCGATAACAACATCGTCTTTCAGGCGAAAAGTACCTAAACCAAATGCAGGGATTGTCATTGAATTCCTCATTAATTGTTGTGTCGTTAACTGAGGAGGATTATCGCGGTTGTTTTTATGCGGAAAAAGATCGTAGAACGCAGAGGATTTTTGCGAAATAAGCAATAATGGAACAGCAGGCAAGAAAAAAGCCCTGAGCGTTAGCTCAGGGCTCTTAATTAGTGGCGGAACGGACGGGACTCGAACCCGCGACCCCCTGCGTGACAGGCAGGTATTCTAACCAACTGAACTACCGCTCC
>NZ_JAOWFV010000033.1:0-84745 GCF_030333505.1 Citrobacter sp. CK189
TTGTTCCGTGTCAGTGGAGGCGCATTATAGGGAGTTATTCCGGCCTGACAAGGGGAAATTTAAAATTATTTTCCGACTGCGTGTTTTTTATTCTTTACGTTTATTTTGCCAACGATTTGTTGGTTAATTGGGCGATGTCGCGGGCAAAATTCGCCACTTGTTCCCAGTCGGTATAGACCACTTCTTTACTCGTATCCGTTTCACCGCCAGACATCTTCATAATGAGTTTAATCATCAGACGGTCATACCAGCGGTAACGAGGGTAACGAAGCGCGCCAGCAATAACGGCGCAAAGATCGGGTCGCCACTGCGAACTCATCAGAAACTTGCGCGCGTAGCTGTTGGTCTGCGGTGTGCGCTTTTCAGGTTTACGCGCGACCAGGTTAACGGAATAAAACGCACTCGGCATCGCGTTCAGGCGCGTAGCGTGCTTCTTCACAAACTCCTGGAAAGCGGCATGGTAATGACCATAACGAATAGAGGCGCCAATCACCACGCGATCGTAACTTTGCCAGTCCAGCTCTTCAGTACGATGGAGATTAATCACATCCGCCCAGATCCCCAACTCCTTTAATTCCGAGGCCAGATAAGAAGCTATCTCGCGCGTTTGTCCGTCCCGGGTAGAAAAAAGAATCAATGTTTTCACGTGTTACTCCATTATTCACGCCAGAAGGTAGGGGTAAAAAGTACCAGCAAAGTAAAGACTTCAAGACGACCAAATAACATATTGGCGATCAGAATCCATTTCGCAACAGGGTTCATGCTGGCAAAGTTGTCCGCAACCACACCTAACCCTGGCCCCAGGTTGTTAAGGGTCGCCACAACGGAGGCAAACGCGGAAAAGTCATCCACGCCAGTCGCGATAATGGCCAGCATACTGACAATAAAGACTAAGGCATAAGCAGAAAAGAATCCCCATACCGCTTCGAGGATACGTTCCGGCAGCGCACGGTGCCCCAGTTTTATACTGTAAACCGCATTCGGATGGACCAGACGCTTCAGTTCACGGTTCCCCTGTTTGAACAGCAACAGGATGCGGATCACCTTCAGCCCGCCGCCCGTTGACCCCGCACAGCCGCCGATAAACGCAGAGCATAACAGCAGCACCGGCAGAAAGAGCGGCCAGCGGGCGATGCTGTCAGTGGTAAACCCGGCGGTTGTCGCCATTGATACGACCTGAAAGAACGCCTGGTTGAGCGTGGTCAGCGCCGAGTTATAGATATCGTGGAACCACAGCACCAGCGTACAGATCACCACCAGCGTCAACTGAACGCCAATGAACATACGAAATTCAGGGTCACGCCAGTAAACTTTCAGGCTGCGCCCGCTTAATAAAGAGAAGTGCAGACCGTAGTTACAGCCAGAGATCAGCAAGAAGATAGCCATGATGCTGTTAATGGTCGGGCTATCGAAATAACCGACGCTGGCATCGTGCGTAGAGAAACCACCAATGGCGATAGTAGAAAAACTGTGCCCAATGGCGTCAAACGCGGGCATTCCGGCGAACCATAGCGCCAGCGCGCAGGCCACCGTCAGTAACACATAAATCAGCCATAGCGTCTTTGCCGTTTCCGCAATACGCGGGCGCATTTTATTGTCTTTCAGCGGCCCCGGCATTTCTGCGCGGTAGAGCTGCATCCCCCCGACGCCGAGGATAGGAAGAATCGCCACCGCCAGCACAATGATCCCCATCCCGCCAAACCATTGCAACATCTGGCGGTAAAAGAGAATCGCGTGCGGTAAAGAGTCCAGCCCCACCAGCGTCGTCGCGCCCGTTGTCGTTAAGCCGGAGAATGATTCAAAAAAAGCATCGGTAATGGTGAGGTTCGGGCTTTCAGAGAAGATAAACGGCAACGCCCCCACGCTTCCCAGTACGGTCCAGAACAGCACCACAATGAGAAACCCTTCGCGGGATTTAAGCTCGCCTTTCTCCCGGCGGTTGGGCCACCACAGCAGAGAGCCGATCACCAGTGCGACAAAGAATGTCTGCGTGAATGCCCGCCCCGCCCCATCACGGTAGATCAACGCAACCAGTCCAGGGAGGATCATTGTTCCCGAAAATAAAATGACCAACAGTCCAACGATTCGGGTAATGGCGCGAAAATGCATCTCTGCCGCTTCCTTTGTTCTTCAAAATGAGGTGGGATTATTCTTCAATCGCTAACAATTGCAATGAACCACGGCTAAAATCCGCCAGCCTTGCTGAAAATTCATCCACATTTGCATAAGGAAGCGCCACCCTGAGCCGAACGAATGCCTGATAATCGCTGGTAACGATTTGACCGGCAAACTGCCCTAATAATGCTTCTATTCCGGCCAGTTGGCCGTACTCACACTGCAAAGTATATTCGGTTAACGGCGTCTTGCGCTGCGTCGTTAACTGACGCAACGCCTGATTCACGCCGCCGCCGTAGGCTTTTACCAGCCCACCGGTGCCGAGCAGAATACCGCCATAGTAACGCACCACAACAGCGGTGATCTCGCCAACGCCGCTGCCCATTAGCTGGGCAAGCATCGGTTTGCCCGCCGTTCCCGCCGGTTCGCCATCATCAGAAAATCCCAGCTGTTGTGAATCATCCGGCGCGCCCGCCACCCATGCCACGCAATGATGACGCGCATCTGGATGCGCCGCTCTGACAGCATCAACAAAGGCTTTCGCCGCTTCAACACCGTCCGTGTGGGCGAGCAGCGTAATGAAGCGGCTTTTTTTGATCTCTTCCTCGACAGTGACCGGCGCCGCAGGGATTAACCAGCTGTCCATCACGCCAGTTTCAAATCCCGCGTCATATTTTCAACACCGTTTTCGTGAATCACCACGTTGTCTTCAATACGAATGCCGCCGAACGGTTTCAGCGCTTCAATTTTCTGCCAGTTGAAGTGCTTGCTGAATTGCCCCTCGCGCCACGGCGCCAACAGCGATTCGATAAAGTAGATCCCCGGCTCAATGGTCAACACCATGCGCGGTTGCAGCACGCGGGTGCAGCGCAGATAAGGGTATTTCGACGGCGCGGCCAGATGCGTCCCGGTATCGTCCTGCATAAAGCCTGCAACATCATGAACCTGAAGACCCAGTTGATGACCAATACCGTGCGGCATAAACGGCCCGGTGAGATTGTTCTCGACCATCGCTTCTTCGCTGATATCGGTGACAATCTGATGCTTACGCAGCAATTTCGCGATGCGTTGATGGAACTGAATGTGATAATCCACGTAGCTGACGCCCGCTTTCATGGTCGCAATCAGCGCCAGCTGTTCGTCATTCACATCTTTGATTAACTGAGCGTAATCGGTGTCATTGTTTGCCGCCCAGGTACGCGTCAGGTCTGCGGCATAACCGTTATATTCCGCCCCGGCATCCAGCAGGAAGCTGCGCATTTCAGACGGCGCGCGATGATCCAGTTTGGTGTAATGAAGAACCGAAGCGTGCTCGTTGAGCGCCACGATATTGCTATAAGGCACATCGGTGTCACGGTGGCCGGTCGCGGTCAGGTAAGCCAGGTTAATGTCGAACTCGCTCATACCGGAACGGAACGCTTCTTCTGCCGCGCGATGGCCGTTCACCGCCGTTTTCTGCGCTTCACGCATACAGGCCAGTTCGTAATCCGTTTTGTACGCACGGTAGTAATGCAGGTAATCGATCACCCCTTTCGGGTTGATGTTGCTGGCGGCGATATCCAGTTGCAGCGCACGCTCCGGCACCGGACCGATGTAACCGATATTACCGCGCGCGGCAGGGAGCTGGCTGCCAATACCGTCGGCTTTCGGCAGGGCAATCACCTCTACCTCTTCGGTCCAGAACGACGTGGGCAGCGGCTCAACGTTGTGCCAGTAATCCACCGGCAGGTAGAACCACAGTTTGGGTTTATTCACGCCATCGACCAGCAACCAGCAATTTGGAACCTGTGTGACCGGTACCCAGGCTTTAAACTGCGGGTTAACTTTAAACGGATAGGGATGGTCGTCGAGGAAGACGTTGATAAGCTCGCCGGAGTGAATAAGTAGCGCATCCAGCTTAAAACGCGCCAGTGCGTCACGCGTCCGTTCTTGTAAGGTAACGATATGATTTTTATAGAGTGCGGCCAGTGATTCCATTTTCTACCCTTCTGTTTTTTTGACCTCGAGTCTCCGCATCTTAGCACATCGCTCCGGGAGAGCGTGATTTCTGCCGAGCGTGATCGCATCGGCATTTTTTTAATCTCTTATTTGCATTTTTTTAACACAAAATACACACTCGCTTCATCTGGTATGACCAGATCACCTTGCGGATTCAGGAGACTGACATGCTTTACAAAGGCGACACCCTGTACCTCGACTGGCTGGAAGATGGCATCGCCGAACTGGTGTTCGATGCCCCAGGATCGGTCAATAAACTCGACACTGCGACCGTCGCCAGCCTCGGCCAGGCGCTGGACGTGCTGGAAAAGCAAACAGATTTAAAAGGGCTGCTGCTGCGCTCTAACAAAGCAGCCTTTATTGTCGGTGCCGATATCACCGAATTCCTTTCGCTGTTCCTTGTTCCTGAAGAACAGTTAAGCCAGTGGCTGCACTTTGCCAACAGCGTCTTTAATCGCCTCGAAGATTTACCGGTGCCAACGCTTTCCGCCATCAACGGCTATGCGCTGGGCGGCGGCTGCGAGTGCGTACTGGCAACCGATTATCGTCTGGTGACGCCGGATCTGCGCATTGGCCTGCCAGAAACGAAGCTGGGCATCATGCCGGGCTTTGGCGGTTCTGTCCGTATGCCGCGTATGCTGGGCGCTGACAGCGCGCTGGAAATTATTGCTGCCGGGAAAGACATCGGCGCTGAGCAGGCGCTGAAAATCGGCCTGGTCGACGGTATCGTGAAACAGGAAAAACTGCTTGATGGCGCAATAGCGGTATTACGTCAGGCGATTGACGGCTCACTGGACTGGAAAGCTAAACGCCAGCCGAAGCTGGAACCGTTGAAGCTCAGTAAAATTGAAGCGGCGATGAGCTTTACCATCGCCAAAGGCATGGTGGCGCAGACGGCCGGGAAGCATTACCCCGCCCCGATGACCGCCGTGAAAACGATCGAAGCCGCCGCACGCTTTGGCCGTGAAGAAGCCCTGAATCTGGAAAATAAAAGCTTTGTCCCGCTGGCGCATACCAATGAAGCCCGCGCGCTGGTCGGTATCTTCCTCAACGATCAGTTCGTGAAAGGTAAAGCGAAAAAGCTGACCAAAGACGTTGAAACACCGAAGCAGGCAGCCGTACTGGGCGCAGGTATTATGGGCGGCGGCATCGCTTACCAGTCAGCCTGGAAAGGCGTGCCAGTGATCATGAAAGATATCAACGACAAATCCCTGATGCTGGGCATGACCGAAGCGGCGAAACTGCTGAATAAGCAGCTGGAACGCGGCAGGATCGACGGCCTGAAACTGGCGGGCGTGATTTCAACGATTCACCCAACGCTGAACTACGCCGGTTTTGATCGCGTTGATGTGGTGGTCGAAGCGGTAGTGGAAAACCCGAAAGTGAAGAAAGCGGTACTGGCGGAGACCGAAGACAACGTCCGCCCGGATACCGTGCTGGCGTCAAATACGTCCACCATTCCAATTAGTGAACTGGCAAGCGCGCTGAAGCGCCCGGAAAACTTCTGCGGCATGCACTTCTTTAACCCGGTACACCGGATGCCGCTGGTTGAAATCATTCGCGGCGAGAAAAGCTCGGATGAAACCATCGCTAAAGTCGTCGCCTGGGCCAGCAAAATGGGCAAAACGCCGATTGTGGTCAACGACTGCCCCGGCTTCTTTGTTAACCGCGTACTGTTCCCGTATTTCGCCGGTTTCAGCCAGCTACTGCGCGACGGCGCCGATTTCCGCAAAGTCGACAAAGTGATGGAGAAACAGTTTGGCTGGCCGATGGGCCCGGCTTATCTGCTGGATGTGGTCGGGATCGATACCGCGCATCATGCACAGGCAGTCATGGCGGCCGGTTTCCCACAGCGTATGCAGAAAGATTATCGTGATGCCATCGACGCGCTGTTTGACGCCAGCCGCTATGGTCAGAAAAACGGTCTGGGTTTCTGGCGCTATAAAGAAGACAGCAAAGGCAAGCCGAAGAAAGAAGAAGACGCAGCCGTGGACAGCCTGCTGGCAGAGGTCAGCCAGCCGAAACGCGACTTCAGCGACGAAGAGATTATCGCCCGCATGATGATTCCGATGGTCAACGAAGTGGTGCGCTGTCTGGAAGAAGGCATCATCGCCAGTCCGGCAGAAGCGGATATGGCGCTGGTTTACGGTCTGGGCTTCCCTCCGTTCCACGGCGGCGCGTTCCGCTGGCTGGATACGCTCGGCAGCGCAAAATATCTCGATATGGCGCAGCAGTATCAGCACCTCGGCCCACTCTATGAAGTGCCGGAAGGTCTGCGTAACAAAGCGCGCCATAACGAACCGTACTATCCCCCGGTTGAGCCAGCCCGCCCGGTTGGCGACCTGAAAACGGCTTAAGGAGTCACAATGGAACAGGTTGTCATTGTCGATGCAATTCGCACCCCGATGGGCCGTTCAAAGGGCGGCGCATTTCGTAACGTGCGGGCAGAAGATCTCTCCGCACACTTAATGCGCAGTCTGCTGGCGCGTAATCCCGCGCTGGAAGCAGCCGCTATCGGCGACATTTACTGGGGCTGCGTGCAACAAACGCTGGAGCAGGGTTTTAACATCGCCCGCAACGCCGCGCTACTGGCTGAAATCCCCCACTCCGTTCCGGCGGTCACCGTTAACCGTCTGTGTGGTTCCTCCATGCAGGCGCTGCACGATGCCGCACGGATGATCATGACCGGTGACGCGCAGACGTGCCTGATTGGCGGCGTGGAGCATATGGGCCATGTGCCAATGAGTCATGGCGTCGATTTCCATCCCGGCCTGAGCCGCAACGTAGCCAAAGCCGCCGGGATGATGGGGCTGACGGCAGAAATGCTTTCCCGTATGCACGGCATCAGCCGTGAAATGCAGGATGCGTTTGCCGCACGTTCACACGCCCGCGCCTGGGCAGCCACGCAGTCCGGCGCGTTTAAAAACGAGATCATCCCGACCGGCGGTCATGACGCCGACGGCGTGCTAAAGCAGTTTAGCTACGACGAAGTCATCCGCCCGGAGACCACCGTCGAAGCGCTGTCGACTCTGCGCCCCGCGTTTGATCCGGTCAGCGGCACCGTGACCGCAGGCACTTCTTCCGCCCTCTCCGATGGCGCAGCCGCCATGCTGGTAATGAGCGAAAGCCGTGCGCGTGAACTGGGCCTGCAACCACGCGCCCGCATTCGTTCAATGGCAGTTGTCGGTTGCGATCCCTCAATTATGGGTTACGGCCCGGTTCCGGCGTCAAAACTGGCGCTGAAAAAAGCAGGGCTTGCCGCCAGCGATATTGATTTGTTTGAAATGAACGAAGCGTTCGCCGCGCAGATCCTGCCGTGTATAAAAGATCTGGGACTGATGGAGCAGATTGACGAGAAGATCAACCTCAACGGCGGCGCGATCGCACTGGGCCACCCGCTGGGTTGTTCCGGGGCGCGCATCAGCACCACGCTGTTGAATCTGATGGAGCGCAAAGACGCCCAGTTTGGCCTGGCGACGATGTGTATCGGATTAGGTCAGGGTATCGCGACAGTATTTGAGCGAGTTTAATCATAGAGCGTTATTTATTGGAGGCCGGACAAGCGAAGCGCCCCCGGCGACCATGCCGGATGACGACGCTCAGGCGTCTTATCCGGCCTACAACGCAAATGCCACTCTATAACAATTTAGTTGCCGTTCTTCCCGCCTGTCAGGGGCGGGTTTTTTATTGCTTAGATAAAGGCAAACGCATCGCCAAACAGGCGATCTTCCCGCGCGTTACGCTCATTGCAGAACAGATCACGAGCGATTTTCGCCATCTCAAAACGACCGGCAATGTAGATATCATGCCCCGCCAGCGTACCGTGATCCTGCAATACCGCAGTTAATACCGTGCCCGTGCGGCCACGCCAGCCTTCTTCCGGTTGCTCAACCACCGGCTCAACGCGCAGATTCGGGTGTTGAACCGAAAGCGCCTCCAGCTCAGCGAGATCGTAGAGATGCTTCTCTTCACGCCCGCCCCAGTAGATCGTCACGTCGCGATTCGGATTACGCGCAAGCGCCGTCAGCAAAATTGAACGGACATAGGAGAAACCCGTTCCCCCCGCAATCAGAATCAGCGGGCGTTCTTCATCATCACGCAGCCAGGCTTCGCCATGCGGAATATCGACGACAATTTCTCTGTCTTTCAGAATGCGATCCATCACCGCCATCGCATACAGATTAAGCTCCGAAGCGCCAATGTGCAGCTCAATGAATCCGTGCTCATCCGGCGTGGAGGCCATAGAGAACGGACGCTTATCCCGCTCATCCATTACGACCATCAGATACTGACCAGCGCGAAAGGAAAACGCCGCGTCTGGCACTAAACGAACGCGATATACGGTATCGGTGATAGCTTCTACCGAGGTCACTTTACAGCTTAAGGTTGTCATGCGCTCCCTCTGTCGGGTCTATAGGGCAAAACGATCGCGCCTCAGGCGCCTTTACCGTCGTTAAAGATGGCCAGCTCATCCCAAATCGCGTCAATACGCGCAGTCACTTCAGGATCTTTCTTGATAGGACGCCCCCACTCACGTTGGGTTTCGCCCGGCCATTTGTTTGTGGCATCCAGTCCCATTTTTGAACCTAGCCCGGAGATCGGCGAGGCAAAATCCAGATAATCAATGGGGGTGTTTTCTACCAGCACCGTATCCCGCGCCGGGTCCATACGGGTGGTGATCGCCCAAATCACATCATTCCAGTCGCGTGCGTTGACGTCGTCATCGCAGACGATAACAAATTTGGTATACATAAACTGGCGTAAAAATGACCAAACGCCCATCATGACGCGTTTCGCATGGCCCGCGTACTGCTTTTTCATCGTTACAACGGCCAGTCGATAAGAACACCCTTCCGGCGGAAGATAGAAATCAACAATTTCCGGGAACTGCTTTTGCAAAATCGGGACGAAGACTTCATTCAACGCCACGCCGAGCACAGCAGGTTCATCAGGCGGTCGGCCGGTATAAGTTGAGTGATAAATGGCGTCTTCACGCTGCGTAATGTGCGTAACGGTGAAAACCGGGAAGTTATCCACTTCATTGTAATAACCGGTGTGGTCGCCATACGGCCCTTCCGCCGCCATTTCGCCCGGTTCAATATAACCTTCCAGGACGATTTCCGCACTTGCAGGTACTTCAAGATCGCTGGAGAGACATTTAACCACTTCCGTCTTTGTGCCACGCAGTAGCCCTGCAAACGCGTATTCCGACAGCGTATCCGGTACGGGGGTCACTGCGCCGAGAATGGTGGCCGGATCGGCACCCAGCGCCACCGCAATCGGGAAACGCTCGCCAGGATGCGCCGCGCACCACTCCTGGAAATCCAGCGCGCCGCCACGATGCGACAACCAACGCATGATCAATTTGTTTTTGCCGATCAGTTGCTGACGGTAGATCCCCAGATTTTGCCGCTCTTTGTGAGGGCCGCGCGTCACGGTCAGCCCCCAGGTAATAAGCGGCGCGGCATCTTCCGGCCAGCAGGTCATGATGGGAATACGCTGTAAATCAACGTCGTCGCCAGAGAACACTTTCTGCTGGCACGGCGCGCCGCGTAGCCGTTTGGTCGGCATGTTCAGCACTTGCTTAAACTGCGGCAGCTTATCAAACAGGTCGCGGAACCCTTTCGGCGGCTCCGGCTCTTTCAGAAACGCCAGCAGCTTGCCGACTTCGCGCAACGCGGTGACATCTTCCTGGCCCATACCCATTGCGACGCGTCTGGGCGTGCCAAACAGGTTGCACAACACCGGCATCGCATAGCCTTTAGGATTTTCAAACAACAGAGCAGGCCCGCCCGCACGCAGCGTACGGTCAGCAATTTCAGTCATTTCCAGATGGGGATCTACCGCAAGCGTAATGCGTTTGAGTTCACCCTGCTGTTCCAGCAGCGTCAGGAAGTCGCGTAAGTCGTGATATTTCATGGCGTCAGTTGTGGCCTCTTTGTAAGCGCCTCATTATACGGCGTTCATCATCGTGATGCTGTATTTTTGTTAAATTAGCGTGAACTCTGACGGTACAGGGGAACCCAGGGGTTATCTACCCAATAAATTTCAGGTTGCGGCGAGGTAGTCAACAAAGAAGCAGCCTGAAATACAACGGGTATAATTAACTTAGCGCATGGCTTTTGTTATGCTTGCGCCCCGGACAAGCGGATAAGAGTTATTATGCAATCCTGGTATTTACTGTACTGCAAGCGCGGGCAACTTCAGCGTGCTCAGGAACACCTCGAAAGACAGGCGGTAAATTGCCTGACGCCGATGATCACGCTGGAAAAAATGGTGCGCGGCAAACGTACCGCCGTTAGCGAACCGCTCTTTCCTAACTATCTGTTTGTTGAATTCGACCCGGAAGTGATTCATACCACCACGATCAACGCCACGCGCGGCGTCAGCCACTTCGTGCGGTTTGGCGCGCACCCTGCCACCGTTCCGTCCAACGTGATTCATCAGCTTTCTGTCTACAAACCGGAAGGCATTGTTGATCCCGAAACGCCCTACCCAGGGGACAGCGTGATTATCACTGAAGGCGCATTTGAAGGTCTGAAGGCGATTTTTACCGAACCGGATGGCGAAGCGCGCTCCATGCTGCTGCTTAACCTGCTGAATAAAGAGGTGAAGCAGAGCGTGAAAAACACCGCGTTTCGTAAAGTTTAAGCGCGCTTTAGAAGGCAATCCCAAACAACGTTTTGACATTGGCATCCGTTGTGGCCGTCAGCCATTGCGGGTCTTCCCCGCGCCAGTGGGCAACGCGCGCAAGAATGTGCGCCAGATGCGCCGGTTCGTTACGCCGCGAAGCCGGTTTAGGCGTGAGATCGCGCGGCAACAGGTAGGGGGCGTCGGTCTCAATCAACAGTTTTTCCGCAGGGATGAAGGGCAGCAACTCACGCAATTCAAGACCGCGACGTTCATCGCAGACCCAACCCGTGATACCGATATAAAGCCCTCTGTCTATGCACTCCTGCATCTCCTTACGCGTACCGGTAAAGCAATGCAATACCGCGCCCGGGAGTTTATCCAGCCACGGCTCAAGCAGCGCCAGAAAACGCGCATGCGCATCCCGACAGTGCATAAAAACGGGCATCTGCAACTCAGCGGCAATGCGCAACTGCGCCTGGAAGGCGCGTTCCTGTTCTTGCGGCGTGGAAAAATTACGATTGAAGTCCAGACCACATTCGCCAATCGCCACCACGTCCGGCTGGCTTGCCAGAGCAACGATCGCGTCTTCAGTTTCTGATTGCCACTGGCTGCTGTCATGCGGATGTACGCCAGCCGTCGACCAGCAGCAGGCATAACGCTGCGCCAGTTTTTGCGCCTGCTGGCTTTCGTGCAGATTGGTTCCGGTCAGAAGCATACCCGACACCCCGGCAGCCAGCGCGCGCGTCACCACGTCATCGCGATCTTTCGCAAATTGCGAACTGGTTAAATTAACGCCGATATCAAACATGCTTCCTCCCATATAACAACCGCCCTGACGGGCGGTTGCGTTTATTCTTCAGTTTTCCCGGCCTGCTCAGTCTCGGCCTCGTCATCTTCTTCTCGTGGACGTCGTTTACCGACATAGAAGCGAGAGAAGAACACGCCAACCTCAAACAGGCAGTACATCGGTATCGCCAGCAATGTTTGTGAGAAGACATCTGGCGGCGTCAGCAGCATCCCCACGACAAACGCGCCAACCACGACGTAAGGACGCTTCTTACGCAAGTCCTCAGGGGTAGTTACCCCCATCCAGCAGAGCAGGACAATCGCGACGGGCACCTCGAAAGAGACGCCGAATGCCATAAATAACGCCATCACAAAGCTGAGGTAACTGGCGATATCGGTAGAAACCTGTACGCCCTGCGGCGCGGTATTGGCAAGGAAACCAAACGCGAGCGGGAAGACCACAAAGTAGGCGAACGCCATGCCGATATAGAACAACAGCGAGCTGGACACCAGCAGCGGCACGACAAGACGACGTTCATGCTTATACAGCGCAGGGGCAATAAACGCCCATACCTGGTACAAAATCACGGGCGCAGACAGGATCAGCGACACCATGAAAGTCAGTTTGATAGGGGTGAAAAACGGCGAGGCCACGTCGGTGGCGATCATCGTCGCACCCTGCGGCATCTGTTCGATCAGCGGCGCGGCAACCATGTGATAAATGTCATTGGCGAAATAGACCAACGCCAGAAAAATCACAATAACCGCAATAATGCAGTTCAACAGACGCTTACGCAGTTCAATCAGATGCGTAATAAGAGGTTGGGTATCATCTACAGCCATGTTTACGATTTATCACTCGACGAGGGGGAGGATTCGACAACAGTCGCGGCGGATTTCTTTTCTGCGTCCATCTCGTTTACGGAAGCGGCTTCCGTCTGTTCAGGCTGCCCGGCATCAGCCGTTTCCGATGTTTGCTCAGGAGAATTGGCCTGGGTTTCAGCGGCGGCAGGTGTAACCCCTTCATGCTGCGCTTCGTTATCCTTCACCACCGGATTATGGATGGTATGCGCTTCATCGCTCGCTTTTTCAGGATCGTTGGCGCTGTAGGAACGCTTCATCGACTCTGCGGCCTGACGAAGTTCATCCATTGAGGCTTTCAGTTCTGGAGTCAGGTTCTGGAGGCTCGCTTTTTCGACCTTCTTCAGACTGTCCTGAAACTCCTGGAGCTTCAGCTCCTGGGTCAGTTCATTCTGCACCGTGGTCGCAAGGGATCGCAACGCGCGTACCCAGCCCGCTACCGTTTTTACCGCTACCGGCAATCGTTGAGGCCCCAGAACGATGAGGCCGATCACGAATACCAACAGCAGTTCGCTAAAACCGATGTCAAACACGAATTATACCTGCTCTTTATCGTGACTTTTGGCGTCTTCTTTCTTCGTTTCGCCTTGCGCTTCACCTTGCTTATCAGCGATAGATTTAGCGGTAAAATCAGCGTCCTGACTGGTTTTATCCTGCTTCGCATCATCATCGCTCATCGCTTTTTTGAAGCCTTTAATGGACGCGCCAAGATCGGAACCGATGGAGCCGAGCTTTTTGGTGCCAAATAGCAGTACAACGATGACGGCAATGATCAACAACTGCCAAATACTGATACCACCCATACGAGTTCCTCTGTGATAGATGATGAATTATTAAGGTCGCATTATACACGACTTGCCTTGAGCGATGAAAAAATCAGCGAGTTTTACGCCAGCCAATCAGCCAGGCGACCAGGCCTCCGGCCATTAACCAGCAAGGCATCAGCCCCCATTCCGGGCGGCTGACAAGCAGGAATGTCCCACTTAACAACAACGTCGCGCCAATGCCCAGTAAATAGCGGGATTGTCCCTGACGCACATGATTCTCCTGAAGCTCGCGCGCAATCTTATCAACACTGTGCTGTAAATATTTGCCCTGGCGCAAACTGTCATACACCAGTTCAGGTATTTCTGGCATTTTTTCGACCCAGAACGGCGCTTTTTCCTTAAGTGCTCTGGTGAGCGCAGGAATGCCAACCTGATCTTTAATCCAGGATTCAAGAAACGGCTTCGCCGTTTTCCACAGATCCAACTGTGGATAGAGCTGGCGTCCAACCCCTTCAACATACAGCAATGTCTTTTGTAACAATACCAGCTGTGGCTGGACTTCCATGTTAAATCGACGCGCCGTATTGAAAAGGTTTAATAAAACGTGACCAAACGAGATTTCCGCCAGCGGTTTTTCGAAAATGGGCTCGCACACGGTGCGGATAGCGAACTCAAACTCTTCAACATTGGTATCCGGTGGCACCCACCCTGAATCCACATGCAGTTCCGCTACTTTGCGGTAGTCACGGTTAAAGAACGCGATGAAATTCTCCGCCAGATAGCGTTTATCCTCTTTGTTCAGCGACCCCACAATGCCGCAATCAATCCCAATGTATTTCGGATTTTCAGGATGCTCATAGCTGACGAAGATATTGCCAGGGTGCATATCCGCATGGAAAAAACTGTCGCGGAACACCTGGGTAAAGAAGACCTGTACGCCACGCTCAGCCAGCAGCTTCATGTTGGTGCCGTTCTTTTCCAGCGTCGCCACATCCGAAACGGGAATGCCGTAAATCCGCTCCATGACCATCATGTCCTGACTACAGTAGTCGGAATAGACTTCAGGAACATACAACATGGGGCTGTTTTCGAAATTACGCCGTAGCTGGATGGCGTTTGCCGATTCACGCAGCAAATTCAGTTCATCGATCAGCGTTTTTTCATACTCGCGAACAACTTCGGTCGGGCGCAGGCGTCGTCCGTCCGGCAGCAGGCGCGGCACCCAACGGGCAAGACGGTAGATCAGTTTTAAATCGGCTTTAATAACCGGCAGAATATCCGGGCGGATAACCTTAATCACCACCTCTTTACCGTTCGACTTCAGCCGCGCGGTATGTACCTGGGCAATCGACGCAGAGGCTAATGGCTGGATGTCAAAGTCATCAAACCACTCTTCAACAGGCAGGCCGCCCATTGCTTCTTCAATTTGTGCTTTCGCCAGCGCGCCATCAAAAGGGGCAACTTTATCCTGCAATAGCGCAAGCTGATCGGCAATCTGAGGCGGGAAAAGGTCACGACGGGTGGAAAGCATTTGACCAAATTTGATCCACACCGGCCCCAGCTCCTGCAAAGCCAGCCTTAATCGTTCACCCAGCGGTTTGTCTTTATGCCGGTTCGGCATCCAGAATAATGAGTAACGCCATAACCGAAGCGGCAGCGTGATACGCATTTTGGGGATCAGCTCATCAAGGCCGTAACTTAAAAAGGTGCGAATGATGAAATAAAGGCGCCGTACTTCACCTGGCGTCATTTGGCCTCCAGTTTTTCCAGCCGTTTAGTCAGCGCGTCTACTGCACGCTCAACGGCTGCCGTTTCTTCTGCAAACCATGCCACTTCCAGCGGCCCGGGCGCCATACGCCACTCTTCAGTCATCGCCTCAGCGATATAACGCTGCTGACGCTGAATGTTATGACGTAAAAACTTAGCGCCGCCACGCAGGACTTTGCTGATCCCTTCCGCCGCGATATCGCCGGTATAAGGCGCTAAAAGCTCTGCGGGATCGAATTCCGCCAGATCGGCCAGCGCCACAAAATTCTGTACCACCTGAATATCGCCCTGAACCTCCAGCTCGCCGCTGCGAATAAGCGCGGTAAGCCGCTGGCGATCGCGCAATTCAGGCAACACGCTGGCATGCGTGATGACCGTGCAATCAGCCTCGCCTTCCCATGCCCCCAGCACATCGACCTGGCGTTCACTGAACACCAATACGAGCGGCGTCGAAAATCCTTTGAGCTCCACACGCAGCACCTTGTCCTGCAAACGCGCTCTGGCGGATTTCAGCGCCAGTGAACGGTACAGAAAGGTATTGAGCAGATTTTCGATTCCTGCGGTCACGAAGGGTGTAAAAGGCATCCCCGGTCTCCTGTCAGAACTTATAGCCACGATGCAGCGCAACAACGCCCGCCGTCAGGTTGTAGTAATCGACGCTTTCAAACCCGGCGTCCTGCATCATCGCTTTTAAGGTGTCCTGATCCGGATGCATACGGATAGATTCCGCCAGATAGCGGTAACTGTCCGCATCATTCGCCACGACTGAGCCAATACGCGGCAAAATGTGGAATGAATATGCGTCATACGCTTTGCTCAGCGGCTCGATAATTGGTTTAGAAAACTCAAGCACCAGCAAACGCCCGCCCGGTTTCAGTACACGGTACATGGAGCGCAGCGCTTTCTCTTTTTCCGTCACATTACGCAGACCAAACGAAATGGTGATGCAATCGAATGTGTTATCCGGGAAAGGTAGCGCTTCGGCGTTGGCCTGCACGTACTTAACATTGCCAATCACGCCAATGTTACGTAGCTTCTCGCGGCCCATTTTGAGCATCGAGTCATTGATATCCGCCAGGATAACGTTGCCGGTTTCGCCAACCAGACGCGAGAATTTGGCTGTCAGGTCGCCTGTACCGCCCGCCAGGTCAAGAACAGTCTGACCACGACGCACGCCGCTACAGTCGATGGTGAAGCGCTTCCACAAGCGGTGAATGCCAAATGACATCAAGTCATTCATGACATCGTACTTTGACGCCACAGAATGAAAAACGTGGGCCACCATGTCAGCTTTCTGCTCTTTAGCGACGGTCTGAAAGCCAAAGTGCGTCGTTTCTTGTGAATCTTCCACCATCTCAGTGCCTGCTCATCAATAAAATGTTCGAGAAGTGTAACAGATTGGGCCAATTTGCCCTACCCTTCAACCGGGCTCCGCTACCCCGAAGGAACTAGTGCGATTGCTGATTTATCCGCTCATCATCAGCACAAGGCGTATCCTGTTGATCTTCAGGAACCGCGCGTAAACGATACTCTTCATCCTGCGAGGTCGCACGTTCAACCAGATCTGGATTTATCTCGCGTTTGATTTCCACCCCCAGCTCACGAAAAGCCTCCGCCTGCGCCAGCACATTTCCACGCCCTGAGGAGAGTTTTTTCATGGCTTGCCGGTAGTTGTCCTGCGCTTTGTCCAGACTCTGGCCGATGGACGACATGTCATCGATAAATAAGCGCATCTTGTCGTAGAGTTTGCTGGCTCTGTCTGCGATGTGCTGCGCGTTACGGCTTTGATGCTCATAGCGCCATAAGTTGGCAATCGTACGCAACGCCACCAGCAACGTCGTCGGGCTGACCAGCATAATATTATTTTTAAGCGCTTCGGTAATCAGTTCGGGCTGTCTGTCCAGCGCCAGTAAAAACGCAGGCTCGACAGGAATGAACATCAGCACATAGTCGAGCGTGCGTAACCCCGGCAACTGCTGGTAATCCTTGCGCCCCAGCAAGCGAATATGGTTACGTACTGACGCGATGTGCTCCTGCAACGCGCTTTCGCGCGTGTACTCATCTTCAGCGTTAAAATAGCGCTCATAGGCAACCAGCGTCATTTTGGCGTCGATGACGACATCCTTCCCTTGCGGCAGACGCACAATAACATCCGGCTGCATACGCGAGCGGGCGTCATTTTCAATACTCACCTGGGTTTCATACTCATAACCTTCACGCAGACCCGAGGCTTCAAGTACGCGCGTCAGCACCACTTCTCCCCAGTTACCCTGGGTTTTATTATCGCCTTTCAACGCGCGCGTCAGGTTCACCGCTTCCTGCGTCATTTGCGCATTCAGCTGTTGTAGATTGCGGATCTCATGCGCCAGGGTGTGGCGTTCACGCGCCTCCTGACCAAAGCTGTCCTGCACCTGGCGACGGAAGCCATCCAGCTGTTCGCGCAGCGGCGTTAACAGGCTATTCAGACTCTGGCGGTTTTGCTCATCAACCCGGCGGTTGCTCTGCTCGAAGATGCGGTTGGCAAGGTTCTCAAACTGCTCGCTTAAGCGCTGTTCGCTGTTGATCATCTGGCGGATTTTATCTTCCGCATGCAGCTGAGTGGCCTCCAGTCGCGTGGTGACTTCACGCAGATCCGCTTCCAGCGAGGTGTTGATGTCCCGCAGATTGCGCAGTTCGTTATTGAGCAGTTCACACTCCTCGCGCCAGTGTTCGCTTAGCGCAACCTGCTGTCTTGCAGCGCTGAGCGACGCCACAATCTCTTCACGTTCCGCCAGCTGTTCGGCCTTATGCTGCGCCTGTTGATAACTGGCGATCAGCCAGCCTACCCCCACACCTGCCAGCGCCAACACGGCATACAAAATGATTGTGATATCCACCACGCCCCCTGCATCAAGGAATTACCCGCACAAAATAGAATTGTGCTGTATAAACGTCCAGTTTGAAAGGGTTTTCCTGCGAGGCGCTACGCAAAAAGAAAAGGCCGAACGCGTCGGCCTTTCGTGGGAAAGGGAAGAATTACAGCAGACGACGCGCTGCTTCCACAACAATTTTCACCGCATGGCTTTCGGTCTGTTTCATCGTTTCCGCATTCGGGATCTCTTGCTGAGTGCGGTTAACGATAACGCCCGCCACCATACCGGCACGCAGACCCTGGCTCGCGCACATGGTCAGCAGCGTAGCGGATTCCATTTCGTAGTTCATGACGCCCATCGATTGCCACTCTTCCATAGAACCTTTGAAACGACGAACGACGCGGCCAGAGAAGGTGTCGTAACGTTCCTGACCCGGATAGAAGGTGTCAGAAGAGGCGGTAACGCCAACGTGAGTGGTCGCGCCCACGGATTTCGCCGCTTCAACCAGCGCAGTCGTACATTCAAAATCGGCGACGGCCGGGAACTCCATCGGCGCAAAGTGCAGGCTCGCTCCGTCCAGACGTACAGACGCGGTTGTGACCAGCACATCGCCCACGTTGATATGCGGCTGAATAGCGCCAGTGGTGCCGATACGCAGGAAAGTACGAATACCCAGTTGCGCCAGTTCCTCTACCGCAATAGAGGTGGACGGGCCGCCAATACCGGTAGAGCAGACGATGATAGCTTTACCATCCAGCTCAGCACGCCAGGTGGTGAATTCGCGATGAGATGCCAGCTTAACCGGCTTTTCCATCAGCGCGGCGATCTTTTCCACACGCTCCGGGTCGCCAGGGACGATAGCCAGCGTAGCCCCTTGTAAATCATTTTTGGTGAGGCCGAGATGAAAAACATCAGACTTGGACATAAAAACTCCTCTGTGAATCGGGTTTGTCAGAAGAAGCAAAAAGACACTTTACCGAAGAGCTAAAAATAGTTTCGTGACGCTCATCACCATGAAGTAAATAAATTGCATTGAATTACCATGAAATAGTGAGTTACATCACATAAACATATCAATACCGCGCACCATTGCACAAAAGATAGCCTGTTTCAGGCAATGTGATTTGTTGCATGCTGTCTATATTTAACATTGCGCTATTTCCTTAAGGGTACGGAGAATACCATGACAACGACACAACAATCTGGCTTTGCACCTGCTGCTTCCCCCCTTGCTACCACAACGGTTCACACCCCTGATGACGCCATTATCGCAGGCGTAACATCTATTCCTACTCAGGGTGATGAGATGCCCGCCTGGCACGCGCGGCCAAAAGTGAACGATGGCGCGTTACCCGTTGTCATTGTGGTGCAGGAGATCTTTGGCGTTCATGAACATATTCGCGACGTTTGCCGCCGCCTGGCGCTGGAAGGGTATCTGGCTATCGCACCAGAACTCTATTTCCGCGAAGGCGATCCGAACGATTTTGCCGATATCCCAACGCTGTTAAGCGGTCTGGTGGCCAAAGTACCGGACTCTCAGGTACTGGCGGATCTGGACCACGTCGCCAGTTGGGCCTCCCGCAACGGCGGCGATGTGCATCGTCTGATGATAACCGGCTTTTGCTGGGGTGGGCGTATTACCTGGCTGTATGCTGCACACAATCCACAGTTAAAAGCCGCGGTAGCATGGTATGGAAAGCTGGTCGGGGACAAAACCCTGAACTCGCCCAGACACCCGGTGGATATCGCGACCGCTCTGAACGCGCCGGTTCTGGGGCTGTATGGCGGGCAGGACACTGGCATTCCCGTGGATACCGTCGAAACCATGCGGCAGGCGCTGCGCGCAGCAAACGCCAAAGCGGAGATCGTCGTTTACCCGGATGCAGGGCATGCTTTTAATGCGGATTATCGTCCAAGCTATCACGAAGAATCGGCGAAAGATGGCTGGCAAAGAATGCTGGGGTGGTTTGCGCAGTACGGCGGGAAGAAATAAACGTTAATTGCCCGGTGGCGGCTATGCCTTACCGGGCCTACAACAGTTGCGATTTCCTGTAACCCGGGTAAGCGCTAGCGCTTCCCGAGCACCGAATTATGCCTGACGCAGATTCTGCGCGGCTTTGACCATGTTCGCCAGCGCGGCGCGGGTTTCCGGCCAGCCACGGGTTTTCAGGCCGCAGTCCGGGTTCACCCACAGACGTTCCGCCGGAATACGCTGAGCGGCTTTATTCAGCAGGGCTTCAATCCACTCGACGCTCGGTACGTTCGGCGAGTGAATGTCGTAGACGCCCGGCCCGATTTCGTTCGGGTATTCAAATTCTTCGAACGACTCCAGCAGCTCCATATCAGAGCGCGACGTTTCAATGGTAATCACGTCCGCATCCAGCGCCGCGATAGAATCCATGATGTCATTGAACTCGCAGTAACACATGTGGGTATGGATCTGGGTATCATCCTTCGCCACCGCAGCGTTGATGCGGAAGGCTTCCACACCCCATTGCAGGTAAGCATCCCAGTCGCTGCGACGCAGCGGCAGCCCTTCACGCAGTGCCGGTTCATCAATCTGAATGATGCCGATTCCCGCCGTTTCCAGATCGGCAACCTCATCACGCAGCGCCAGCGCAATCTGTTTAGCGATGGTTTCACGGCTCACATCTTCACGCGGGAATGACCAGCAGAGGATCGTCACCGGGCCGGTCAGCATCCCTTTCACCGGTTTATCAGTCAGGGACTGCGCGTATTTCGCCCACTCCACGGTGATCGGTTCCGGGCGGCTGACATCGCCAATGACGACCGGCGGTTTCACGCAGCGGGAGCCATAGCTCTGCACCCAGCCATTCTGGGTGAAAACAAAACCATCCAGATGCTCACCGAAGTACTCCACCATGTCGTTACGCTCGGCTTCACCGTGTACCAGTACGTCTAAACCTAAACGCTCCTGCTCAACGATCGCCTGTTTGATGTGTTCAGCGATGCCGGTACGGTAGTGATTTGCATCAAGGTTGCCCTTTTTGAAGTCCAGACGCAGGCCGCGGATTTCCGTCGTCTGCGGGAATGAGCCGATCGTGGTGGTCGGCCATGACGGCAGGTTAAAACGGTTACGCTGCGCCTGGGCACGTTCGGCATAAGGGCTGGCACGCTGGCTGTCCTGGGCGGTAATCGCCGCCAGACGTTTCTCCACCGCCGCGTTGTGCACGCGGGTGGAGTGGCGACGAGCCTGAATCGGCGCGCTCCACGCTTCAAGTTTTACCGTGTCGCCGCTGTTCAGCGCATCGCGCAGCAGCGCCAGCTCACCGCATTTTTGCAGCGCGAAAGCAAACCAGCTTTTCACTTCCGCATCCAGACGGGTTTCGACGCTCAGGTCGATCGGGCTGTGCAGCAGAGAGCAGGACGAGGCCACCCACAGGTCGCGTTTGCCGACAATGTCCTTAATTTGCGCATATTTTTCCGTAAGATCGGCGCGCCAGACGTTGCGACCGTTAACCAGACCCGCAGACAGCAGCCAGTCAGACGGCAGACGCTTGTGCAGTTCGGCAACGTCATCTTTACCGTGTACCAGATCAACGTGCAGACCCTGCACCGGCAGCGCGGCGATGGTATCCAGATTCGGCGTGACGCCTTCAAAATAGGTCGTCAGCAGCAGCTTCACCTGGCCTTGCAGCGCATCATACGCAGGCTTGTAAGCATCCAGCCATTCCTGCGGCAGTTCCAGCACCAGCGCAGGTTCATCAATCTGTACCCATTCAACGCCGCGTTTCGCCAGCTCGGTCAGTACCTGTTTGTAGACCGGCAGAATGTCGTTCAGCAGGCTCAGACGGTCGAACGACTCACCTTTCACTTTACCCAGCCACAGGTAGGTTACCGGCCCCAGCAGTACCGGTTTCACCTTGTGACCCAGCGCCAGCGCTTCGTCCACTTCATCCAGAAGCTGAGTCCAGGTCAGTTTAAACTGCTGACCCTTCACAAACTCCGGCACCATATAGTGATAGTTGGTGTTAAACCATTTGGTCATTTCCGCCGCCGCAGCCGGCTCACCGGTCGGCGCGCGACCGCGGCCAATGCGGAACAGAGTGTCGATATCCACCGAGCCGTCGCTGTTCTGATGACGAGCCGGTACATTGCCCAGCAACAGGCTGGTGGTCAGAACATGGTCGTACCAGGCGAAATCGCCCACCGGCAGCAGGTCGATGCCCGCCTGCTTTTGTTGATCCCAGTGGCGCGCACGCAGTTCACGTCCGGTTGCCAGCAGGTCTTCACGGGTGGCGTTACCCGCCCAGTAGCTCTCTTGCGCTTTTTTTAACTCACGACGCAGGCCAACGCGAGGAAAACCGAGGGTGTGATTGCGGATTGTCATGTTTATTCCTCTCTTATTTCATTGAATCTGAATAAAAAACTCTAAATAGTTCGGCTTGCAGGAAGGCGGCAACGATGCGCATCCCCAGGAGCTTACTGAAGTAAGTGACTGGGGTAAGCGAGGAAGCCAACGCATCTGCAAGTCGAAATATGACGAGTTTTAGACGTCCAGATGTTTACACATCTATAATTGGCAGGTACTGTATATTCCTCAAGCGCAATTTACTCATGCCGAAGTGAAGGACTTTCATGATCGAGATTAAACACCTGAAAACGCTCCAGGCGTTGCGGAATAGCGGTTCGTTGGCGGCTGCGGCGGCTACGCTGCACCAGACCCAATCCGCCTTGTCTCACCAGTTCAGCGATCTGGAACAGCGCCTTGGCTTCCGGTTATTTGTCCGTAAGAGTCAGCCGCTGCGTTTTACGCCACAGGGGGAAATTCTCCTGCAACTGGCAAACCAGGTACTGCCGCAGATTAGCCGCGCCCTACAGGCCTGTAACGAACCACAGCAGACCCGATTACGCATTGCGATTGAATGCCATAGCTGTATTCAGTGGCTGACCCCGGCGCTGGAAAACTTCCACGCCAGGTGGCCGCAGGTTGAGATGGATTTCAAATCCGGCGTGACGTTTGATCCCCAGCCCGCGTTGCAACAGGGGGAGCTGGATCTGGTGATGACATCAGACATCCTGCCGCGCAGCGGGCTGCACTATTCGCCGATGTTCGATTTTGAAGTACGACTGGTGCTGGCGCCCGATCATCCGCTGGCCAGTAAGACGCAGATTACGCCGGAAGATTTAGCCAGTGAGACGCTGTTGATCTATCCGGTACAGCGCAGCCGACTGGATGTCTGGCGGCATTTCCTGCAACCCGCCGGCATCAGCCCGTCACTGAAAAACGTGGATAACACCCTACTGCTGATTCAGATGGTCGCCGCCAGAATGGGCATTGCCGCCCTGCCGCACTGGGTAGTGGAGAGTTTCGAACGCCAGGGGCTGGTCGTTACCAAAACCCTGGGCGACGGTTTATGGAGCCGCCTCTACGCTGCGGTGCGCGATGGCGAGCAGCGTCAGGCGGTGACTGAAGCGTTTATTCGCTCGGCGCGGAACCACGCATGCGACCATCTGCCGTTTGTACGGAGCGCGGAGCGACCCACTTCCGATGTACCCACAGGGAAGCCAGTATCACAAGCGCGCCTGTAATAAAACTCGGCCAGTGGGGCTGTTGATGCCAGATCGCCAGATTAACCAACAGTCCCGCAGGCACATGCATATTGTTCATTATGCCTAACGTACCGGCATCCACCTGGGTCGCGCCATAGTTCCACATGAAGTAGCCGATGCCCGACGCCGCCACGCCCAGGAAGATCAGAATGCTCCACTGTAGCGTCGTTTCCGGCATATTCTGCGCGTTCCCCAGCATAGACCAGGCGACAATGGCCACCAGAAACGCCCCGACGTAAAACCAGGCGAACGCGTTATGCTGCGGCATAGGCCGGGTTTCCATCAGACGCTTGTAGCCCACCATCCCGATGGCAAAACTGATATTGGAAAGCTGTACCAGCAGTAACCCCGTCCAGAAATGATCGGTAACCTGGTCGTAACGAATAATCCCAGCGCCGATGACCGCCAGCAACGCGCTGAAGGCATAACCCCAGCGCAGGCGACGCTTGCTCATCAAATCATAAATCAGCGTGATATAAAGCGGCGTGAGGACGGTAAACAGCAGCAGTTCGGAGACCGTCAGATAGAGATAGGCGCGGAAACTCAACATATACATAATGCCAAGCTGCATCGCCCCCACCAGCATATACAGGCCAATGGTTTTTACGCTATGCCCACGGGTACGCAGAAACGGGAGAAACACCAGCGCTGCCAGCCCAACACGCACCAGCACCGCAAAATAGCTATCAACATGACCCGCGAGATACTCGCCGAACAGGCTAAAGGAGAAGGCCCACAGGATAGTGGTAATGATGAGTAGCGCCACAATGGATGTCTCTTTGAATAAGGGGCACCCATTGTAGCGGAGAGTTTAGTTGACAACTGGTCAACTAAAGAGCAATCGCATTACCGCAAAAAGAGCTTACGCAGATAATGCGGTACGGCATCGTCGGCATTGATGCCAATGATTTCCAGGCCCGGATGCAGATCTTTCAGGCGCTGATGGGCATTGCCCATAATGCAGCCTTTCCCCGCCATCGAGAGCATTTCCGCGTCGTTCATGCCATCGCCAAACGCAATGCAATCCTGCAATTTGTAGCCCATCGCTTTCGAGACGGCTTCCAGAGCATGCCCTTTCGACACGCCTCCCGCCATCACTTCCAGACAGGTCAGCGTAGAGAAGCTGACGTTCACACGATCGCCCCAGCGTGCGTTAATCGCCTGCTCCAGCGGCAGTAGTTTTTCATGCGCATCGCTGGTGAAGAACACTTTGCTGACCCCTTCAGGCTCCAGCATCGCCGGTTCGAACAGCGAATAGTGAAATACCGCTTCTTTGAAGAAACGCATTTCATCCGGGCGGTGGCGGTTCATAAACCACTCATCATCGCGATAGACGTTAGTCACGATATCCGGGCTTGCATTCACTACGCCAAACAGATCGCTGGCGATGTCGCGGTCAAGGTTGTGGGTGAACACCAGGTTCCCGTCGGTGTCATGCACGCGCGCGCCGTTGGAGGTAATCATGTAAGACTTAATCTCAAGATTATCGCGGATTTGCCCCACATCGACGTGGTGGCGGCCAGTCGCGAACACAAAATTCACGCCACAGGCGGTCAATAATTTCAGCGTCTCTTTCGCGTAAGGGGACAACGTGTGATCGGGAGAGAGCAGCGTACCATCTAAATCAGACGCAACAACCTGATACATAAGAAAATTAAACCTCAAGGCAAAGCGGTTTCCGCTGGATGAATTAGTTATGCCTGTCGAAAAATTCGACAATGGCGTTAAGCGCGACTGAGCGCATTGCGTCCTTTTCAAAAAGGATCTCATGGTACGCGCCTTTTATGACAAGCGGTCGCTCCCCCTCTACGGGATGGCCCGCTGCGGCGCGGATTTCACAAAAACGGTCATGCGCGCGGTTATCCACCACACGCTCTTCTTCAGCCTGAACGAGTAGCACAGGGGTTGCGTCATCACCCGCCCCCGCCAGAGCCTGCTCACCGGCCAGAATACCTTCACGCACCCAGTGGTAAGTCGGCCCCCCGACGCGCAGCCGGGGTTCATCGGCATAGAAACGTAAATTGCGCCGATAGCGCTGCCGACTGTGCGTTAGCACATTCATACTAAAGGGCAGCGCTCGCCAGCGCCCGGTGCCAATGGCATACCCTTCACGGATTCGCTGATGCCCCTCGGCCCAGTCAAGAATGTGGCGCACCATCCATTCCGGTAAGCGCATCACGATACCAAACATCGGCGCGCAAAGCGCGATGGCATCACACTGGACGGCGTTGCGTTGCAGGAACAGCGTGGCGATAGCGCCCCCCATAGAGTGCGCCAGAATATAGCGTTTCCGCCACGGCCCCGATTGCACTTCCTGCTGCCAGAATGCGGTTAAGTCATCGACATAATCGTTAAAATTGACCACATGACCACGGTGCGTATCCGACAGCAAACGCCCGGAGCGCCCTTGCCCGCGGTGGTCAATGATGAGGACATCAAAACCAAGATGGAACAGGTCATACGCCAGTTCGGCATACTTTACGTAGCTTTCAATACGACCTGGACAGATGACGATGACACGATCGTTTTTCTGTGCGTGAAAGCGGACAAAGTGTACGGGAACGTCGTCCACGCCCGTGAATTCTGCTTCTTCCCGCTGACGCCAGAAATCTGTCAGTGGCCCCATAGAAAAAGCAGCGAACGCGTTTTCTCTCGTTTCCCAGTCCTTTTGCTGCTGAAACATCGGGTATCCAGCCTCGTTTACCAGGTAAAAATCGTTTTCTTTATGATGCCTGACACAATACAGCGACAGTAGGGTATTGTGGCATAAAAACAGACAATCAGGGAGTTCCTCATGACCTTCGAATGGTGGTTCGCTTATCTGCTGACATCCATTATTTTGAGCCTTTCTCCCGGCTCCGGCGCCATCAATACCATGACCACGGCAATCAGCCACGGCTATCGCGGCGCAACGGCGTCTATTGCGGGTTTGCAGACCGGGCTTGGCATTCACATCGTACTGGTTGGCGTGGGCCTGGGGACGCTGTTTTCACGTTCCGTCGTCGCATTCGAAATCCTGAAATGGGCGGGTGCCGCTTATCTGATCTGGCTGGGTATCCAGCAATGGCGTGCCGCAGGCGCTATCGATCTCAACACGCTGGTGCACGCGCAGTCCCGAAGCCGTCTGTTCAGACGCTCGGTATTTGTAAACCTGACCAACCCAAAGAGCATTGTTTTTCTCGCCGCGCTATTTCCGCAGTTTATCAAGCCGCAGGAGCCGCAGCTGATGCAGTACGTCGTGCTCGGCATCACAACCATTGTCGTTGATATCATTGTGATGATCGGTTACGCGACGCTGGCGACACGTATCGCAGGCTGGATTAAAGGGCCGAAGCAAATGAAGGCGTTGAATAAGGTATTTGGTTCGCTGTTTATGCTGGTGGGTGCGCTGCTGGCGTCCGCAAGGCATGCCTGAGAAATTGCCGGATGGCGCTAACGCTTATCCGGCCTACGATAATTAACGCGAAATAATCAGGTGAATGCCGAAACCGGCAAACAACGCACCGGCAAAACCGTCGATCCACTTCGCCAGACGCTGATAACCGCGACGCATTTTCGGTAGCGCGAACAGGCTGGCGACCACGGTAAACCAGGCCAGCGTTTCCACGATAATCAACGCGAAAATACCCCAGCGCGCGGCTACGCCGACGTTATCGCCAACGAACAGTGAAAAGACCGATCCGAAATAGATGATCGCTTTCGGGTTCGCCAGGTTCGTCAGCAAACCTTTCACAAAGCTACGACCGCTTTGCGCCAGTTCAATCTGCGGCGCAGGCGCGGCGACGTCCTGTTTTTTTAGCGCGCCACGCAGCATCTGATAGCCCATCCAGCACAGGTACAAACCACCACCCACCATAATGATGGTATGCAGCCAGGCCATTTTCTCGATAATCAGATGCAGGCCGAGCAACGCAACGCCCGCCCAAACCATGACGCCGCAGGTAATACCCAGCACGCCCATCATCGCTTCCTTGCGTGAGCGGCTCACGGCGGTTTGAGAGACAAAGAAAAAGTCCGGTCCAGGACTCATTAACGCAACGATATGCACCATCGCTACGGTGAGAAATAGCATCAACATAAAAATGACTCGCGGGGGAATAGTTTACCGAGTCACCATCCTGGCACTTTTTTACCTGGCTGACTACTCTTCGTCGTCACCATCGACATGCGCGCGGATCAGCGCCATAAACTCTTTACCGAAACGCTCCAGCTTGCGCATGCCGACGCCGTTAACGCTCAGCATTTCACTCGGCGAAACCGGCATCTGTTCGGCCATTTCAATCAGCGTCGCATCGTTAAAGACGACATACGGCGGGATATTCTCTTCATCGGCAATGGCCTTACGCAATTTGCGCAGTTTGGCGAACAGTTTGCGATCGTAATTGCCGCCGAAAGATTTCTGCATCACTCGCGGCTTCAACGCGACGATACGCGGCACGGCAAGCTGCAACGGCACTTCGCCACGCAGCACCGGACGCGCCGCTTCGGTTAACTGCAACGCCGAATGTTGGGCAATATTCTGCGTAACCATACCCAGATGAATAAGCTGACGAATCACGCTGACCCAGTGCTCATGGCTCTGATCGCGACCAATGCCGTACACCGGCAATTTGTCATGAGCTAAATCGCGGATACGCTGATTGTTCGCGCCGCGCAATACTTCCACCACATAGCCCATACCAAAACGCTGATTAACGCGATAAATCGTCGACAGGGCTTTACGCGCATCCATCAGGCCGTCGTACTGTTTTGGCGGGTCGAGGCAAATATCGCAGTTGCCGCAGGGTTCCTGCCGCCCTTCGCCAAAGTAGTTCAGCAGCACCAGACGACGACAGGTCTGCGCTTCGGCAAACGCCCCCATCGCGTTCAGTTTATGCCGTTCAATATCCTGTAGCTGCCCGGCGGGTTTCTCCTCCAGACAGCGGCGCAGCCACGCCATATCAGCCGGATCGTAGAACAGCATCGCCTCTGCGGGCAGGCCGTCACGCCCGGCGCGGCCGGTTTCCTGATAGTAGGATTCAATGTTGCGGGGAATATCAAAATGCACCACAAAACGCACGTTAGGTTTGTTAATGCCCATACCAAATGCGACGGTCGCCACGACGATTTGCAGATCGTCGCGCTGGAACTTCTCCTGCACATCGGCGCGCACGTTATTTTCCAGACCGGCATGATACGCCGCCGCGCTGATGCCGCGACTTTGCAGACGTGCGGCGGTGTCCTCCACCTTCGCCCGGCTGTTACAGTAGATGATACCGGACTTGCCGCGCTGTTCCTGCACATAGCGCATCAGTTGATCGAGCGGCTTAAATTTCTCCATCAGCATGTAGCGGATGTTCGGACGGTCAAAGCTGCTGATCTGGATTAACGGATCGTTCAGCCCCAGCAGGCGAACAATATCCAGTCGGGTGGTGTCATCTGCGGTGGCGGTCAACGCCATAAACGGCAGGGAAGGAAAACGCTGGCGGAGCTGACCGAGCGCGGCGTATTCCGGGCGGAAGTCATGCCCCCACTGCGAGATACAGTGCGCTTCATCGACGGCCAGTAAGACCGGATTCCAGTGTGCCAGATGCTCAAGGAAGTTATCCAGCATCAGGCGCTCCGGCGCAATATACAGCAGGCGAACCAGCCCGGTTCGGCAACCGGCCATCACCTCATGCTGCTGTTCACGGCTCTGCGTCGAGTTCAGGCACGCCGCCGCCACGCCGTTTGCCAGCAACTGGTCGACCTGATCTTTCATCAGGGAGATAAGCGGCGAAACGACAACGGTAAGTCCGTTAAGCAGTAAGGCTGGAATCTGGTAACACAGGGATTTGCCGCCGCCGGTCGGCATGACAACCAGGCAATCACGACCCGAGACGACCGTCTCAATGATCTCTTCCTGGCCTGGGCGAAACTGTTGGTAGCCAAAGGTTTCCTGTAAAACCTGTTTAGCCCCCAATTCCAGATTCAACACTTCCGCCTGCGCCACATTAACCCCGTTTGCCTGAAATAAAAACAGGCGCTATTTTCAGCGCCTGCGAAAGAAACTGCAATGTTTTAAACACAATCATTGCGCAGATCAGAATATGTCATTCAGCATAACACCCACGCCGACACGCGTCTGATTAAAGTTATAGTCGATTAACGATTCGCCATAGCCGCTGTATACCTGGGTATAGAGACGCACATGTTTCGTCATCGGGTAACTTAACCCCACTTCCGCCCCGCCGTAACCGGTATTCCAGTTGTACTGGCCCTTCGCACTCAGCACCGCATCTCCCAGGTGATAGCCGATTTTAAGCTGATAGTAGCCCATATATTTAGTGATATCGGGGTTATCGCCGGTGCCGCCAACGACGTACCACGGTTTCACTTCCATCAGCCAGTTACCGTTTTGCGCCATCAGACGCGTATACAGGCGGTTCCAGCTCCGCGAAGTCGGATCGGAACGCCCGTTGGAGTTATGGTTATACCCCATCTCCACATCACGCAGCGTCCAGCCTGCAAAGTGGTAATCCGTGGCAAAGCCGAGGAACAACTGCGGTTCGTAGTTAGTCTCACGAAACGGCGAGGACTCTTCGCTGTTGGACAACTGCCACCAAGATTTCTGCGTGTACGACGCCCCCAGCACCGAGTTTGGCCCAACAATCCCACGCCAGAACGGGAAGGCCAGGCTCAGCTGAAACTTCACTTCGTCTTTGCGCGCGTTTTCAGACCAGTTATAAGAGCTGATCGCTTCTTTGTTCAGATCGCTGGTATTGGTGTAGATCAGGTAGTTCGTATCATAAGGATAAAGCGTGAAGGGATTATCATGCACCTGCAACATGTTTGCGATAATACTGCCCTGTACCGCAGGCGCGTCATGAATTTCTTTCACTGTCGCTTCCTGCGCATATACAGCCAATGGCATCATTGCTGCTGGTAATAACCAACCCAAAATCGCCCGCATCGGTCGTGTTCTCCTGAACGCAATAAGTGTTGAATGGTATAATTATCTGCCAGCCATTCTACATACTTACTTAATCCCTGTTTAGTTATCCTCTCTTAAAGTAGAAAACAACAAATAAGAAGCATAATATCAACATTTCATTAACCAATGGAGTGTCTGGATCGTATGTCTTCCGTACTTACCGCTGAGCAGGCCCTGAAACTGGTGGGCGAGATGTTTGTTTACCATATGCCTTTTAACCGGGCATTAGGACTGGAGCTGGAACGCTATGAAAAGGAGTTTGCCCAACTGGCCTTTAACAATCAGCCGATGATGGTAGGCAACTGGGCGCAAAGTATTTTACACGGTGGGGTGATCGCCTCCGCGCTGGACGTCGCCGCCGGACTGGTGTGCGTGGGCAGCACGCTGACCCGCCATGAGACCATCAGCGAAGACGAGCTACGCCAGCGCATGTCGCGTATGGGAACTATCGATCTGCGCGTTGACTACCTGCGCCCGGGCAGAGGCAACCGCTTCACCGCCACCAGCAGCCTGTTGCGCGCGGGCAATAAAGTCGCTGTGGCGCGTGTGGAACTGCACAACGAAGAACAGCTTTACATTGCCAGTGCGACCGCAACTTATATGGTGGGATAAAAACAGGTAAACTGTTGTTACATTTCTGATATGAGTTTTCCCGATGGATGCTAAGCAAACGCGGCAGGGCGTGTTACTCGCTCTTGCCGCCTATTTTATTTGGGGCATCGCACCCGCGTACTTCAAACTGATTTACTACGTGCCCGCAGACGAGATCCTGACGCACCGCGTGATCTGGTCATTTTTCTTTATGATCGCGCTAATGAGCATCAGCCGCCAGTGGTCTGGCGTTAAAACACTGCTGCAAACGCCGAAGAAAATTTTCATGCTGGCGCTGTCAGCCGTGCTGATCGGTGGAAACTGGCTGCTCTTTATCTGGGCGGTCAATAACCACCATATGCTGGAAGCCAGCCTCGGGTATTTTATTAACCCGCTGGTTAACATTCTGCTGGGAATGCTGTTCCTCGGCGAGCGCTTCCGTCGTATGCAGTGGCTGGCGGTGATTCTGGCGGCCTGCGGCGTACTGGTGCAGCTCTGGACCTTCGGCTCTCTGCCGATCATCGCACTGGGGCTGGCGTTTAGCTTTGCGTTTTACGGCCTGGTACGTAAGAAGATTGCGGTTGAAGCACAAACGGGGATGCTGATCGAAACGCTGTGGCTATTGCCGGTCGCCGCGATTTATCTGTTTGGCATCGCGGATAGCCCAACCAGCCATATGGGGCAGAATCCGCTGTCGCTGAATCTGTTGCTGATTGCGGCAGGTATCGTCACCACGGTACCGCTGCTGTGCTTTACCGGGGCGGCGACGCGCCTGCGCCTCTCCACGCTGGGTTTTTTCCAGTACATTGGCCCAACCCTGATGTTCCTGCTGGCCGTGACGTTCTATGGAGAAATACCGGGCGCCGATAAGATGGTGACGTTCGCCTTTATTTGGGTGGCGCTGGCGATTTTTGTGATGGATGCGATTTATACACAAAGACGCAAAGTTCGAGGATAAAAGCGTGCCGGATGGCGCTACGCTTATCCGGCCTACGGGATCGGTAGGCCCGGTAAGCGACGCGCCACCGGGCGCAATATTACAGCCAGTTCTTACGCTTGAAGTACAAATACGGCGCCAGACCCGCAAGGATCATAAAGATAATCGCGCCAGGGTAACCAAAGCTCCACTTCAGCTCCGGCATAAACTCAAAGTTCATCCCATAGCTGGACGCCACCAGCGTCGGCGGCAGGAACACTACAGATACCACCGAGAAGATCTTGATAATGCGGTTCTGCTCGATGTTGATGAAGCCCATCGCCGCCTGCATCAGGAAGTTCACCTTCTGGAACAGGGATTCGTTGTGCGGCAGCAGGGACTCGATATCGCGCAGGATCTCACGCGCCTGCTCCAGTTGCCCCCCCGGAAGACGCGCCTTGCGCACCAGGAAGTTGAGCGCGCGCTGGGTATCCATCAGACATAAGCGAACTTTCCAGCCGATATCTTCCAGTTCCGCCAGCGTGGAGAGCGCTTCGTCATATTCATCGCCCTGATGCCCTTCCATGATCACTCGGCTCAGTTCTTCCAGATCGCTGTAGATGTTTTCAATTTCATCCGCCAGCTGTTCGATTTTGGTTTCAAACAGGTCGAGCAGTAATTCATAGGCATTGCCGTCCACCATCGCCTGGTTACGGGCGCGCATACGGTACAAACGGAAAGCGGGCAGTTCGCGTTCACGCAGCGTAAACAGGCGGCCATCGCGAATGGTGAATGCCACCGTGGAGTTACCGGCGTGGTCTTCCGCATCTTCGAAAAAGAAAAAGGAGTGGATGTGCAGCCCGTCTTCGTCTTCAAAGAAACGCGCGGATGCTTCGATGTCTTCCAGTTCAGGACGTGTCGCCAGGCTTTGGCCCAGTTCAGATTGTACGCGCAGTCGCTCGTCGTCGTCCGGTTCGACCAAATCGACCCATACGGCATCAATCAGGGTTTGTGACTCTTCGACTTCCAGCCGGGTCAGTCGATTATTTTCCAGTTGAAATGCGCTCAGCATGACCGGGACTCCCAATGCTTAAAAATATCGGACAGTTCGGGTGGGCACACAGAAACAAATTGGGTTTCAGACCATTAAACAGCCTGACTCAGCGCGACGGGAAAAAGAGAAGGTCGCTGACAACCGCTAAGGCTATCAGCAAAAAGGGATAGCCTTAGGAGTTGATCCTGAATGACAGGATAATGAGCCAGCATCTACTGGGTGTGTCCAAGGCGAATGTCCTCTTAGCGTAATCGTGCGCGCATGTTACGCCAGCAAAAATTTGACGTCAACACGCAACGAAACGCGAAAAAGTAATAATTTCCCCTTATGCAAAAATGTTAGCAGAGGGGAGTTATTTATCTATGATATTCAGAATATTAACCGACAGATAGCCGGATGGCGGCTTCGCCTTATCCGGCCTACAAATCAAAATGTTACCCGGTCTGTAGGCCGGATAAAACGCACCAGCGTCGCCATCCGGCAAAGCCAAACCGATTAAACCGTTTCCAGTCTGGCGTAGGCCGCTACCAGCCATTTGATCCCCTGCCCCTGGAATGCGACCTGTAACCGGCTGTGCTCGCCACTGCCTTCCAGATTAACGATCGTGCCTTCACCGAATTTCGGGTGACGCACGCGCTGTCCCAGCTTGTACCCGGTGTCGTTTTCCGCCATCGGGGTTCCCATCCGCTGGTGACTCACCGGACGGCTGACCGTGGCGCGCAGCCGCACTTCTTCCACGCAGTCTTCCGGCAATTCGCCGATAAAGCGCGACGGGCGGTGGTAGACCTCTTTGCCATACAGACGGCGGGTTTCCGCATAGGTCAACGTCAGCTTCTGCATCGCGCGGGTTACGCCGACATAGGCCAGGCGACGCTCTTCTTCAAGACGCCCGCCTTCATCCAGCGACATCTGGCTGGGGAACATCCCCTCTTCCATGCCGACGATGAACACCTGCGGAAACTCCAGCCCTTTCGCCGAGTGCAAGGTCATCAGTTGAACCGCATCCTGCCACGTATCCGCCTGCCCTTCGCCCGCTTCCAGCGCGGCGTGAGAGAGAAACGCCTGCAACGGCATCAGGTCTTCATCTTCTTCGTTGTAGCTGAACTGGCGCGTCGCCGTCACCAGTTCTTCTAAGTTCTCAATACGCGTCTGGCCTTTCTCGCCTTTTTCCTGCTCGTACATCATGCGCAGACCCGAGTCTTTAATCACCCGATCGGTCTGAACATGCAGCGGCATATCTGCCGTTTCCTGCGCCAGCGCGTCAATTAGCTCGATAAAGCGTTGCAGGGCGCTTGCGGCGCGGCCAGCCAGCGCTTTCTCCTGCAACAGCTCGCGGCACGCCTGCCACAAGGTTAACTGACGGTCGCGCGAGGTCTGGCGCACAACGTCCAGCGTGCGATCGCCAATACCGCGCGTCGGGGTGTTCACCACGCGCTCAAACGCCGCATCATCATTACGATTGGCGATCAGGCGCAGATAGGAGAGCGCATCTTTAATTTCCTGACGTTCGAAGAAGCGCATACCGCCATAAATACGGTACGGCATACTGGCCTGCAACAGCGCCTCTTCCAGCACGCGCGACTGGGCGTTGCTGCGATAGAGAATCGCGCACTGTTCCAGCGCCCCGCCGTTGTCCTGCCAGGTTTTGATGCGGTTAACGACAAAACGCGCTTCATCCAGCTCATTAAACGCGCAATAGAGTGAAATCGGTTCGCCATCAATGCCATCGGTCCACAGCTTTTTCCCCAGACGGCCATTGTTGTTTTCAATCAGGGTGTTCGCCGCGCTGAGGATGTTGCTGGTCGAGCGGTAATTCTGCTCCAGACGAATGGTTTCCGCGCCCAGGAAATCCTTGAGGAAACGCTGGATGTTCTCCACCTGCGCCCCGCGCCAGCCGTAAATAGACTGGTCATCATCGCCGACGATCATCACTTTGCCAGTATCGCCTGCCAGCAGACGGATCCACGCGTACTGGATGTTGTTGGTATCCTGGAATTCGTCCACCAGGATATTGGTAAAACGTTCGCGGTAGTGCTGAAGGATATGCGGCTTGTTGAGCCACAGTTCATGCGCGCGCAGCAGCAGTTCGGCAAAGTCCACCAGCCCTGCGCGATCGCACGCTTCCTGATAAGCCTGGTAAACCTTCTGCCAGGTCTGCTCCACCGGGTTGCCGTAGCTCTGAATATGGTGCGGACGCAGCCCTTCGTCTTTCTGGCTGTTGATGTACCACATCGCCTGGCGCGGCGGCCACTGCTTCTCGTCAAGGTTCATCGCTTTAATAAGGCGCTTGAGCAGGCGCAGCTGATCTTCGCTGTCGAGGATCTGGAAATCCTGCGGCAGGTTGGCGTCCATATGGTGCGCGCGCAGCAGACGGTGCGCCAGACCGTGGAAGGTGCCGACCCACATCCCGCCCTGCGTGGTTCCCATTAACTGACCGATACGGTGGCGCATTTCCGCCGCCGCCTTATTGGTGAAGGTAACGGCCATAATGGAATAGGGTGAATTATTCTCTACGCTCAACAGCCAGGCAATACGGTGCACCAGCACGCGGGTTTTGCCGCTCCCCGCTCCCGCCAGCACCAGCATGTTGCTACGTGGCGCAGCCACCGCTTCGCGCTGTTTATCATTAAGGCTTTCGAGCAGGTAAGAAACGTCCATTGGCACCGCCGCGTAAAAGTGTGTTGGGCGGATAAGCGCAGCGCCATCCGCCAAAAAGCTGGGTATATATACAATACTGCTGGTGATTATATCAGCGAGGTCAAAGATGCCAACCGTGAAATTTCGATATGCGGCAGTAAACGGCTGTCAGTGGTCTGCATCAGGTCGGCATTTTCTGGTTTGATCCAGCAGGCCTGCATTCCACAGCGGATCGCCCCGGCGACATCGGTCGTCAGATCGTCGCCGACGTGGAGGATCTCGCCGATCGGCATGTTGAGCTTCTCCGCCGCCAGAGAGTACATGTCGCTGAACGGTTTAGAGCGCCCGTCCGGGCCTGCGCGCAGCACAAATTCGAAGTAATCGCCCAGCCCAAACAGTTCCGGCTGCGCATTGCCGTTAGTAATGGCCACCAGCGGCCATTTTTTTGCAAGCCGCTTCAGCGTGTCATGCGTCACTTGCGGAACATCGATACGGCTGCGCCACTTTGCGAAATTGATCATCGCGGCGTTCGCCCCCGCCATTGCCTCTTCCGCTGACAGGCCCGCTTCCAGCATGGCGCGCTCCACGGCGCGATGACGCCATCGCGTCACATCATGATAAATTTCCGGCTCTGCTTCGCGTACCGCCTGACGCAGGCGATACAGATCGGCATTCTGCAATGTACGCAGCGCAGGATGGTAGTTTTGCACAAAGGTGAGCGCTTCCTGCTCGGTGCGCAGGATAACCGGACGGTTATCATAAAGGGTGTCATCCAGATCGAACGTGAGTGCTGAGATGTGTCCCAAAGGCCGGTAAAAACGCATTATTTCCCCCGTTTGGCGCGTGGATGCGCCGCATCGTACACCGAGGCCAGGTGTTGAAAATCAAGATGAGTATAGACTTGCGTGGTAGACAAATTGGCATGGCCTAACAGCTCCTGCACGCCGCGCAGGTCGCCGCTCGACTCCAGCATATGGGTCGCGAACGAGTGACGCAGTTTATGCGGATGGACATGGCTGTTCAGCCCTTGCTTAATGCCCCACTCCGCAAACCGTTTTTGTACATTGCGCGCGGAGATCCGTTTCCCGAGCTTCGAGAGAAACAGCGCATCGTCATCGCTGCCGAACAGGCCGCGCAGATCCAACCAATGCTCAATCCACGCCACCGCATTGCGGCCAATGGGCAGACGCCGTTCTTTGCTGCCCTTCCCCATCACCCACACTTCGCCCGTATCGAGATCGAGGTGTTTGATGTCTAACCCTACCAGTTCAGACAAACGCAACCCCGCGCCGTACATCACCTCCAGCATCGCCCGATCGCGCACGGCAAGCGGATCGTTGAGGTCGATATCCAGCAGGCGGTTGATATCATCCACGTCGATATTTTTCGGCAGGTGACGAGGCGCTTTCGGCGCAGAGACGCCTTTCGCCGGATTAGCGTTGAGTTCACCCTGGCTCACCAGCCAGTCAAAGAAACTGCGTAAAGCAGAGAGGCGCAACGCCAGGCTGGCGGGCCCTAACCCTTTACGGCGGCTGCGTACCGCGAAAGCGCACACCATCGCAGCGTCACATTGTTGCCAGCTTTGCAGACCGGTTTCTCCGGCTAAAGCGATAATGGCATCAAGCTGACGCTGATAGTTCAGTAGCGTAATGGGGCTAAGTTGCCGTTCTACGCCCAGGTAACGCAAGAAGCGCGCAACGTCCTGAGAAAGCGATAATTCGGTCATACACGTTCAATCCAGCGCTCCAGCAGTTCCGGCAACATCAAGGCGATTTCTTGCAGTAACTGTGTCCCCTGCCCCTGCTGGTAATGATGCACATCGCGGCTACTGAAGAGTATGACCCCCAAATCGCCATCGCGCCCCAGCATCGACATCGCCACCGAGCCAATCGCTTTGGCTTCAGGCAGCACCACCAGCAGTTCCGGGCCATTCAATGGGCCAAGATAGTGTTGCGCCTGCCCCAGACGCTGGATACGCAGCGGTTCAAAGGCCTGACGGCTTAACGCCAGATGGGTATGATTCGACGGCGCGCCGAGTCGCCAGCGATCGGGAAACAGCCGGATGGTCGCGCCCGCCAGCCCCAGCTCCCGCGCCCAGCGATGAAAACGCATCAGCATTTCATCCAGGCTACTGGCGGAAACCAGCCGTCCCTGCAAATGCAGCAGACGGTAGAACAGGCTTTCGTTGGCATTCGCCTGTTCCATTAGCAGCGTCATGTTCTCTTCAAGAACATGGATATGATTCCGGGCGCGGGCCATGTGCCACTCAACAAGCGACACCGTACCCCGCACGGGATGAGGAACGCGCATCGCCTCAACGGCGCGCGCATTACGGATAAAAAACTCAGGGTTACGCAGTAGATAATCGACGACCGCCCGGTCGTCCAGTTCCATCTGTGTTTCCTGTAGTTCTTCCCCTGGTTGCTTCATAGATGAATAAATCCGTCGTAGACATGTGCCGCCGGGCCAGTCATATACAACGGATGACCCGGGCCTTTCCAGGCGATATCAAGGCGACCGCCAGGTAATTCCACGCGTACTTCTTCTGCCAGCAAACCCTGCTGAATGCCCACCGCAACGGCGGCGCATGCGCCGCTGCCGCAGGCCTGAGTTTCTCCTGCCCCACGTTCATAAACGCGTAATCGGATATGCTCGCGCTTCACAACCTGCATAAACCCAATATTCGCTCGTTCTGGAAAACGCTCATGGCTTTCCAGAACCGGTCCCAGCGTTTCGACTGCCGCCGTGTCGATATTATCGACCTGAATCACGCAGTGCGGGTTCCCCATTGAAACCACGCCGCACAATATTGTCTGCTCGGCCGCTCGCATAATATAGGTCTTTTCCGCTTTGTTGGCGCGAAAAGGAACCTGCGCGGGTTCAAAGTTTGGCTCACCCATGTTCACCCGCACCAGCTCATCATCAGTGACGCTCAGCACCATCCGGCCATTGGCCGTGCTGACGCGGATATCGCGCTTATTGGTCAGCCCTTTCAGACGCACAAACCGCGCAAAGCAGCGGGCGCCGTTACCGCACTGCGACACTTCGCTGCCATCGGCGTTGAAGATGCGGTAATGAAAATCCAGTTCAGGATCGTAAGGAGGCTCGACAACCAGAAGCTGGTCGAACCCCACGCCCAGATGCCTGTCTGACAGGCGGCGGATCAACTCCGGCGAGAAAAAGACATTCTGCGTTACCGCGTCGACGACCATAAAATCGTTGCCAAGGCCATGCATTTTAGAGAATTGCATCATTCACTCCATTTACGCGGGGACAGAAACGTACCGTCAATAGTTCACCTGAGAAGGGCCGTCTCCCGTAGCGCGATCGTTTTGATCGGGCGTCGTCGATTGGATTTGCGAATCAACCTCATGCGTCGGCGGCGGCGCGTTTTTGTCAGCAGGTGGAAAATAGAGCGGGCCTTTCAGACCGCAGCCGGTCAGGCTGAACAGAGTGAGAAGTACAGCGAGTGCCTGAAACACATTTTTCATTATGGATTGCCTGTAAGTTCATGCTTTCTGTTTTCTATCATCGCAGGAGAAGACGTAAAAGCAAGAGTTGGCTGAAAACTGCATCATGAATTCTTCCAGGTTATACTGCCGCCATCACGTAAAAAACGGGAAACAACAATGAACGACAGTGAATTTCATCGCCTCGCAGACACCCTGTGGATGACCATTGAAGAACGTCTGGACGACTGGGACGGCGACAGCGATATCGACTGCGAAATCAACGGCGGCGTGCTAACCATTACCTTTGAAAACGGCAGCAAAATCATCATCAACCGTCAGGAGCCGCTGCACCAGGTATGGCTGGCGACCAAACAGGGCGGCTACCATTTTGACCTGAAAGGCGACGAATGGATTTGCGATCGCAGCGGCGAAACCTTCTGGGATCTGCTGGAGCAGGCCGCGACACAACAGGCTGGAGAAGCGGTGAGCTTCCGCTAAGTTTTATTGCCGGATGGCGCTGCGCTTATCCGGCCTACGTATCTCGCGTCATTTGTAACACCGCCATCCGGCATCATGTTCACGAGAAATACTGCTGTAACAACGGCGCGTCGTTGTCCTGGTTTGCCGGTGGCACGGCGCTGATGGGCTGGGTACGGAACGGAATGACCTGCTCGCGACCGTCGGTATTCACAATCTGGTAGAACTGCGGCAGGTTGAAGTTGATGAAGCTGGAGCCGTAGGTGAAGCGATCGTGCGACGACGAATAAAAGCGGCTCACGTCGCGTACCAGCTCTTCTTTGCTGCCTTCGCAGTGGTGATACACTTCCGCCCGGTTACTCTCGTCCAGAATATAAATATTAAAGCCTTTCTCATCGCCGGTTTCTTCAAAGAAGAACTGGATGATCCCTTCGCTGGCGAACCCATCCACCACCGACGGTAATTTCACATGGTTGGTCTCAACCTGAACGGAAAGTCCGTGAAGTTTGTTGTGCGAAATCGCGCCGTAAAACTCAATGGCGTTTTCCAGTTTCTGCACCGAAACATTCAGGCGCTCGAAGAACAGCCCCCAGGTTTGGCCCGAAACGCGCAGCGCTTTAAAACGTCCGGTTTCCTGGCGGGTGCTGGAGAGGCGCAGTTCAATGCACTCGGAGACCAGTTGCTGTACGCGGGTGCGGATCAGGCCGCGCAGATGCTGGCTATAGCAGAACACTTCCACGCTGTCCGGCGGCGCGGCATCCTGGTGCATTTTACCGAGAATCGTTTTCAGCGCTTCAATCATCGCCTGTTCGCCGTTGAAGTGCAGGGTACGCACTTCGTTCCACGAGTTGCGATACAACAGGTCGACACTGCCGACCAGGCAGTTTTGCTCTTCTCCAAAGCTGAAGACATCCAGCTTACGGAAATCAAAATGCACCACCTGATTGCGGAACGCCGCCGTCGGGTCATATTCAAGGTTAACGATGATCGCCAGATGGCGAATTTCACACGGACTGTAGAGCGCTTTCGGCGTTGGCGCAGGCAAACGCAGCGGGAAATGGTGCGACACATCGGCCACCATCTCCTGCAACTTAGGCAGGTCCACAATGCCGTTGCCCTTAATAAACAGGTGGGTACGCGACGTCAGCAAACCGTTAAACCAGGCCCACGCCACCAGTTTGTTCAGGTAGCGGTTATATTCCAGCGGCTGATGGCTGATGATCGAATCCATGTTCGGCGCACGGTTGTAGAGATACCAGCCAGAACGGTTGGCCCGGCCCGGCGGCACATGGATAAAGGTTAGGTTCGGTTCGGAGAGATCCGGTGAAATCTGCGGGTTCACCAGCGTCACTTTGCCCGGCAGGGCTTCAAATGCGGCATACAGTTTACGCGTCAGCACGCCAATATCCTGCGGGCTGGCGCTAACGCTGAGATTGTTACGGCGGGCAAAACGGATCAGATTACGATAGCTCTGCATCATGGCGTCGAGCAGTTCGTTATGCGCTTCGCGTACCTGATCGATCTTCCAGTTCGCCCGGTTGTCGAGCATTGTCAGACGGGCGTCGTCCCATCCCCACTCGTTCACTAACTGACTTAACACTTCACGACGCCAGCCAACGCAGGCGCGTTCACGGCTCAGTTTCTCACACACTTTTAAGTAGAAACATCGACGGACTAAATCAAGACGCGTCGGATCTTCGATAGCCGTGAGGTATTCGGTCACGCGTTCCAGCATCATGCAATACGGGTCGAGACCAAACGAAACGATCTCGCCGTCATGCAGGCGCTGTTTAATGTCTTTCGCCAACAGGCGCGGATTGGGATATTCCCAGGAGTAGGCTTCCAGCAGCAGCGTTTTCAGCACCGCTTTGTACGGGGAATCGATACTCTTGTACAACTGCCAGAGGCTGGCGCCAAAGTACTCTTCGGCGGAGAGCGAGCTTAATCCGCCCAGATCCAGCCATTCGTTTGGCGTGAGGACACCCTGCGCGTAAAGCGTCATGACGTAGTCGTCGTAATGCTCTTCTTCGTCGCACGGCACCATATTCCACAGAATACGCTTACCGGCCAGACGCACAGCGGTGCGATAAAATTCGTCGAGCAGCAGGATGTGCTGCGTCGAGCCGCAGTCTTCACCACCCAGACTGCCGCTTTCATTATGGCGGAAACGGTTTTCGTCGATCAGGAAGAAGCTGACTTCCACGCCCAGCGAAGCGGCCCAGCTTTCCAGCAGGCTGCATTTACGTTGCAGCAACTGGCGCTCTTCGCTATCAAGCCAGGACTGGTGGCAGACCCAGATATCCAGGTCAGAAGAACAGCTTTGCCCTACTGAAGATGTACTGCCCATTGAGTACACGCCGGTGATCGGCAGCTCGCCTTTCGGCGGGTCCTGCGTGGACATTCCCCGGTACAGTTCAAGTTCATTCAGGTAGTGGCGTTGGGTTTCATCAGGCGTGTAAAAGCATATGCCCTTGGGAACGTTACCGTCGAGGTAACCCGGCATCAGCGGATTATGGTAGTGCAATAATGTCGGCAGCAGACTGTATACCTGCTGGAAGGCAGGGCCCATGGCAGCAAGCGCGCGATCCACACGCAATTGATTGATGGCATCCAGTCTCTGTTTCAAAGTCTCAATATAGAGGTACAAGACGTATCGCCTGATGTTGCTACCCGTCATGCGTCTGATTGCCATCGCGAGTGCGGACAACCAAACCATTCGGGATAAACCGTATGTCAAAAATAACCGTTACCTTTTTCATCCTTCTCCCCATTAAGGGGTAAAGACGAAAAAATGGTCTAAAACGTGATCAATTTAACACCTTGCTCATTGACCGTAAAGAAAGATGCACTACATACAAGTGTAGCACCGTTAGCTGCGTGTAAATTCCTTAATACGGTCAGGCGGTTTCTCGTCATTATTCACTGCCAGTCGCGACGCCGCGCCTGATCCTCTTACTCACCTTTGACCGTAACACTGACATCCCACTTGTAAGGATGTTAGGATGGTCCACGGACGATAATGACGGTAACAAGCATGTTAGACAATGTTTTAAGAATTGCCACACGCCAAAGCCCCCTTGCGCTCTGGCAGGCACATTATGTCAAAGACGCGTTGATAGCACAGCATCCGGGACTGGTCGTGGAACTGGTGCCGATGGTGACGCGCGGCGACGTGATTCTGGACACCCCTCTGGCAAAAGTGGGCGGTAAGGGCTTGTTTGTAAAAGAGCTGGAAGTCGCGCTGCTGGAAAAGCGCGCCGATATCGCCGTGCATTCGATGAAAGATGTGCCGGTAGAATTCCCGCAAGGGCTTGGCCTGGTCACGATTTGCGAACGCGAAGATCCACGCGATGCTTTCGTCTCGAACCAATACAACAATCTGGATGAACTGCCCGCAGGCAGCATCGTCGGCACATCAAGTTTGCGTCGCCAGTGCCAGTTGGCCGAGCGTCGCCCGGATCTCGTCATCCGCTCGCTGCGCGGCAACGTCGGCACACGCCTGAGTAAGCTCGATAACGGTGATTATGACGCAATTATCCTGGCGGTTGCCGGGTTAAAACGGTTAGGTCTGACGTCGCGTATTCGCACCGCGCTGCCTCCCGAAATCTCTCTCCCTGCCGTAGGGCAAGGCGCAGTGGGCATTGAATGCCGACTGGATGACGCACGTACTCAGGCGCTGTTAGCACCGCTGAATCATGAAGAAACCGCGCTACGTGTAAAAGCCGAACGCGCCATGAACACCCGCCTGGAAGGGGGCTGTCAGGTGCCGATTGGCAGCTATGCTGAAATCATTGATGGTGAAGTCTGGCTGCGTGCGCTGGTTGGCGCGCCTGACGGTTCGCAGATGATTCGCGGAGAACGTCGCGGATTGCCGCAGGACGCCGCGCAAATGGGCATTTCCCTGGCGGAAGAGCTGCTGGAAAACGGCGCCCGCGCGATTCTGACCGAGGTTTATAACGGAGAAGCGCCCGCATGAGTATTCTGGTCACCCGCCCGTCTCCCTCCGGGGAAGAGTTAGTGAGCCGTCTGCGCACACTGGGGCAGGTGGCCTGGAGTTTTCCGCTTATTGAGTTTACGCCGGGCCGGGAACTGGCAACGCTTGCCGATCGCCTGGCGGCGCTCACGGACAACGATCTGGTGTTCGCCCTCTCGCAACACGCCGTCGCCTTTGCCCACGCCCAACTGCAACAGCAGGGACTGGGCTGGCCTGTGCAGCCACGCTACTTCGCCATCGGGCGCACAACGGCGCTGGCGCTGCATACCGTTAGCGGATGCGATATTCGCTATCCTCTGGATCGGGAAATCAGCGAAGTCTTGCTACAATTACCTGAATTACAAAATATTGCGGGAAAACGAGCGCTTATTTTACGGGGCAACGGCGGGCGTGAACTGTTAGGCAAAACCCTCACAGAACGCGGCGCTGAAGTCACCTTTTGTGAATGTTATCAACGCAGTGCAAAACATTACGATGGCGCGGAAGAGGCGATGCGCTGGCACTCTCGCGGCGTGACGACGATTGTTGTCACCAGCGGCGAAATGCTGCAACAGCTCTGGTCGCTGATCCCGCAGTGGTATCGTGAGCACTGGTTACTACGCTGTCGGCTGCTGGTCGTCAGTGAGCGTCTGGCGCACCTCGCCCGGGAACTGGGCTGGCAAGATATTAAGGTCGCTGATAACGCCGACAACGATGCGCTACTGCGCGCATTACAATAACTCTCATAATGGGATGCCATAATGACGGAACAAGAAAAATCCTCCGCCGTGGTTGAAGAGACCAGGGAGGCCGTGGAAACCACGCCGCAGCCAGTCAATGCAGAAAAGAAGAGTAAGAACGGCGCCGCGCTGGTATTGAGTGCGGTGGCAATCGCCATTGCCCTAGCCGCGGGCGTCGGTCTGTATGGCTGGGGAAAGCAGCAGGCCGTTAAACAAACGGCCACCAGCGATGCGCTGGTTAACCAACTTACGGCGCTGCAAAAAGCCCAGGAAAGCCAAAAAGCGGAGCTGGAAGGCATTATCAAACAGCAGGCGACGCAACTGGATGATGCAAATCGCCAACAGGCCGCGCTGGCGAAACAGCTGGATGAAGTGCAACAGAAAGTCGCGACGATCTCCGGCAGCGATGCCAAAACCTGGCTGCTGGCGCAATCTGATTTTCTGGTCAAACTCGCCGGACGTAAATTGTGGAGCGATCAGGATGTCACCACCGCTGCGGCGCTGCTCAAAAGCGCGGATGCCAGCCTGGCGGACATGAACGACCCCAGTCTGATCGCCGCGCGCCGCGCCATTACCGATGATATTGCCAGCCTGTCGGCGGTGGCGCAGGTGGACTACGACGGCATTATCCTCAAAGTGAACCAGCTCTCTAACCAGATTGATAACCTGCGTCTGGCCGATAATGACACCGACGATTCGCCAATGGACTCCGACAGCAGCGAGCTGTCCAGCTCGATCAGCGAATGGCGCGTTAACCTGCAAAAAAGCTGGCAGAACTTTATGGACAGCTTTATTACTATTCGCCGTCGTGATGACACCGCCGTCCCGCTGCTGGCACCGAACCAGGACGTTTACTTACGTGAAAACATCCGCTCCCGCCTGTTAGTGGCGGCGCAAGCCGTGCCGCGTCATCAGGAAGAGACTTACCGTCAGGCGCTGGATAATGTCTCCACCTGGGTACGCGCGTACTACGACACCGACGACGCAACGACCAAAGCGTTTCTTGATGACGTGGATAAACTGAGTCAACAGAGCATCACGATGGACGTGCCGGAGACGTTACAGAGCCAGCCGATTCTTGAGAAACTGATGCAGACTCGCGTGCGTAACCTGCTGGCGCAGCCGGCGGCGGCCACGACCGAAGCGGCTCAGGCCCCTGCTCCGCAGGCAGAAGCACCGGCAGCCGCGCCGCAAGGAGAATAATGATGCTGAAAGTATTATTGCTCTTTGTGTTGTTGATCGCCGGTATCGTCATAGGCCCAATGATCGCCGGTCATCAGGGCTATGTTCTGATCCAGACCGATAATTACAACATTGAGACCAGCGTAACGGGGCTGGTGATCATCCTGATCGTTATGATGGTCATTCTGTTCGCCATTGAGTGGCTGCTGCGACGCGTTTTCCGCACCGGCGCGCACACTCGCGGCTGGTTTGTCGGGCGTAAACGCCGCCGCGCACGTAAGCAGACCGAACAGGCGCTGCTTAAGCTGGCGGAAGGCGATTACCAGCAGGTTGAGAAGCTGATGGCGAAGAATGCCGATCACGCTGAACAGCCGGTGGTGAACTATCTGCTGGCCGCCGAAGCCGCGCAACAGCGTGGTGACGAAGCGCGCGCTAATCAGCATCTGGAACGTGCCGCTGAACTGGCGGGCAATGACACGATTCCGGTGGAGATCGCCCGCGTACGTCTGCAACTGGCGCGCAACGAGAATCATGCGGCGCGTCACGGCGTGGACAAACTGCTGGAAGTTACCCCGCGTCATCCAGAAGTGCTGCGCCTGGCGGAACAGGCTTACATCCGCACCGGAGCATGGAGTTCGCTGCTGGACATCATCCCGTCAATGGCGAAGGCCAACGTCGGTGATGAAGAACATCGCGCCATGCTGGAACAGCAGGCCTGGATTGGGCTGATGGATCAGGCGCGAGCCGATCAGGGCAGCGAAGGATTACGCGAATGGTGGAAGAACCAGAGCCGTAAAACTCGCCACCAGGTTCCGCTGCAAGTGGCAATGGCAGAGCATCTGATTGAATGTGACGATCACGATATGGCGCAGCAGATCATCATCGACGGCCTGAAGCGCCAGTATGACGACCGCCTGGTTCTGCCGATCCCGCGCCTGAAAACCAACAACCCGGAGCAGCTGGAAAAAGTGCTGCGCCAGCAGATTAAAACCGTTGGCGATCGTCCGCTACTGTGGAGCACGCTGGGTCAGTCATTGATGAAGCATGGCGAATGGCAGGAGGCTACGTTCGCCTTCCGCGCCGCGCTCAAGCAACGCCCTGACGCCTACGACTACGCCTGGCTCGCCGATGCGCTGGACCGGTTGCATCAGCCGGAAGAAGCGGCCACCATGCGCCGCGACGGTCTTATGCTGACCTTGCAGAACAATCCTCCGCAGTAATATCCATTGCCCGGTGGCGCTACGCTTACCGGGCCTGCCAGGTCACCGTAGGCCGGATAAGGCGAAGCCGCCATCCGGCAGTTCTCTTCCGCTTCCCCATAAAAAAACGCCTGCTCAAATAAGCAGGCGTCAAAACAGGTCTGTATGACAACATAAATGGGTGCTTCACTCAACGTTATGTCCATGGTGTTTGATGAGGCGTAAGCGACATCTGTCTGTGGACGATAAGCACCGTAAACGGCTCTGCATCATTCCTGAGTTTATGAGGCACTAAGGCGAACATAAGAGATGGAATGAGCATCTACAGGGATATTATTGCACATTGCATGCCAGGATTGCACCGCCAAAAATAAGGATTCAGACTTTTTAACGTATCAGGCCATTCGCGGCTCTGCGGCGGTTTCTGCCAGCCTTCTTCGCCATAAAAATCCCCTCTTTGTCTCTGAACGGAGACAAATAACACGCAATACCGATAATTAGTGATAAATCATGACGTTAGACGTCACCAGATAGCGACAACAGAAGCCTGGAATGTCTCAACATTGCGACAGCGATACAGGGGATCGGGAAAGAAGAGGAAGAAGAGGTGAAAACAAAAAACCCCGCCGAAGCGGGGTTCAAAATTGGTCGGCGAGAGAGGATTCGAACCTCCGACCCACTGGTCCCAAACCAGTTGCGCTACCAAGCTGCGCTACTCGCCGATGTACTGCTTTTTTTGAATTTTTAGTTCAACTCTTTAAGTCGTGGTGCGAGGGGGGGGACTTGAACCCCCACGTCCGTAAGGACACTAACACCTGAAGCTAGCGCGTCTACCAATTCCGCCACCTTCGCATTTCACAACTTTTAATAATGGGGTGGCTAATGGGATTCGAACCCACGACAACTGGAATCACAATCCAGGGCTCTACCAACTGAGCTATAGCCACCACTGAAATCTTTTACGCGGTATTAAAACCACCGCAGCTCCAGCACCGGGTAAATGGTGCGCCCGACAGGATTCGAACCTGAGACCTCTGCCTCCGGAGGGCAGCGCTCTATCCAGCTGAGCTACGGGCGCTTAGCGCCGTTGCGGGGGTGGATAATACGGACTTCCCACCCCTCTGTCTAGTGCCTTTTTAAATAAAATGCGCGTTTGGTTACGCTTTGCGCGTTTTGCTGCTTATTCCCCCACCTTGTGGGCAGTTCCGGCGCGATTCAGGCCGAAAACCTTGTAGACGAGCGTGACGGCAAGCAGGAAGATGATGCCGACAAACAGCGACATACGGGTATCTTCATTCAAGTACATGCCAATTAAAACGCAAACCAGGAACGCCATCGTCAGATAATTCGCCCACGGGAACATAATAGAACGGAAAGGATGGCTGATCATCGCGTCTTTATGAGCACGACGGAAACGCAACTGGCTAATCAGGATCACGAACCACGGCACCATACCCGGCAATACGCTGGCGCTGTAGACATACACAAACACCCGCTGCGGGTTCGGAATAATGTAGTTCAGGCATGAACCAATCAGCAGAATCGCGATCGACAGCGCCACCCCGGCGACCGGTACGCCATGACGGGAGACTTTCGCCATCGCCGCCGGAAGCTGGCGGTTTTTCGCCAGGGCATACAGCATACGTCCGCAGCTATACATGCCGCTGTTACAGCCGGAAAGCGCGGCGGTCAGCACCACGAAGTTAATAATGCCCGCCGCAGCGGTAATCCCGATTTTGGCAAAAGTGAGTACAAACGGGCTGCCGTTACTGCCGATTTCGTTCCACGGGAAGATCGTCACGATAACGAAAATCGCCCCTACATAGAAAATCAGGATACGCCACAGTACCTTGCCTACCGCGCTGCGCAGCGTAACCTGCGGATTCTTCGCTTCACCCGCGGTAATGCCGATCAGCTCCACGCCCTGATAGGAGGCGACCACAATACACAACGCCGTCAGGAACCCTTTCCAGCCACCGGCAAAGAAGCCGCCGTGTTCCGTCAGGTTGCCAAAACCGATCGCCTGGCCGCTATTGCCAAAGCCAAAGAAAATCACCCCCAGTCCGACCACAATCATCACAATGATGGTGGTGACTTTGATCATCGCAAACCAGAACTCGATTTCGCCGTACAGACGGACAGCGGCCAGATTAGCCAGCGCCACCAGCCCAACGGCGATCAGGGCGGGTATCCATTGCGCCATGTCCGGGAACCAGAACTGCACGTATACCCCGATAGCGGTTATTTCCGATATCCCCACCGCCATCCACATAAACCAGTATGACCACGCGGTGAGATAGCCAAAGAAGGGGCTCATGTAACGGTGCGCATAAACGGCGAATGAGCCAGTAACCGGCTCCAGGAACAGCATTTCGCCCATTGAGCGCATGATGAAAAAGACGAACAGCCCGGCGACGATATACGCCAGCAGCACGGAGGGCCCCGCCCATTTCAGCGTACTGGCGGCGCCCATAAACAACCCAACGCCAATCGTGCCCCCAAGGGCGATCAATTCGATATGACGAGCTTCCAGCCCACGCTGTAGCTCCGGTTTTTTCTCTGCCATAAATCCTCTTGTCGTGTTTGCACTCGTTCCGGCGTTGTTGCCGGTTATTGTTATGGGTACATCAAGCGATGCGAATGGTTTCTTAAATTTGGCAAAATGGCAAATGAAGCATTAAAAAAATGCATGTTTTGTGTAAAAAAGGAACAAAAATGTGGGAGGCGGGCAACGTATTAAGCAGAATGCGCTGCCCGTAAGAAAAGCAGCGTTCAGAGATTGCCGGTGTAATGCCAGCGGAGATAGCGCAACAGACGCAGCTGGCGGGTGATACGGCTCGGCTGAGACAGCAGGCGATACAGCCACTCCAGCCCCAGCGTCTGCCACATTTTGGGCGCGCGTTTCACATGACCGGTAAAGACATCGTAGGTGCCGCCCACCCCCATATATAAGGCCTGAGGATGAATCACCCGACAGTCGCGCATCAGGATTTCTTGTTTCGGCGATCCCATTGCCACGGTCACAATCTTCGCCCCGCTGGCATGGATGCGCTCAAACAGCGCCTGGCGCTGCTCAGGTTTAAAATAACCGTCCTGGCTACCGACAATATTGACGTTCCACTGCGCACGCAGTTTCGCTTCCGTCTGCGCCAGCACCTCCGGCTTACCGCCGACCAGAAAAACAGGCGTCCCTTCTTTACCGGCGCGCGCCATCAGCTCTTCCCAGAGATCGGCCCCGGCCACCCGTGAAACCTGCGCCTGGGGGAATTTCTTACGCACTGAGCGCACGACGCTAATGCCATCCGCATATTTAAACTCAGCGGCATCAATCAACGCCCTGACTTCCGGGTCATCTTCTGCGGTCAGCATTTTCTCAGCATTGATCGCCACCAGCGTACCCTGCTTCATTTGCCCATCGGCAAACAGGTAATTCAGCGCATGTTGCATATCGCGCCAGCCAATCAGCTGCAATCCACGAAGTGAATAGAGCGGCGCTGTCGTGTTATCCGTCATTATTATCCTTCAACCTGAGTCTGCGGCTGCGGTTTCGTCCGTTGATGGACCAACCCGGCACAATCGAAAAGCCAGAACAAAAGTTTTGCCACCAGCAGGCAGGCACCAAAAATCACGAGGAAAAAGACCACTCGCGAGACAAAAGAATCCAGCCCTTCTCGCGCCAGAACAATCATATTGAAGATGGCGCCAAAGCAGAAACTGTGCAAAATCGCCGCCTTATAGCGATTCGTCTCGCGGTTGCCAAGCTCATACAGCCAGTCAAACCATTTGATAATCAGCCCAACCGCGACCGCCCCCAGAGGGATAAACAGCGCGCCGCCCATCACCACCAGCGAACCAATCAACGTGGGGGAAATGGCGAGGCCAGAGTGGTTGTTCAGCACTTCCCAGGTAAAGTAGTTGGCTGAATTCAGCACAATGCCCGGACGCCCAGGCCACAGCCACGAAGGAATAAAGACATAAAAATCACGGACGATCGGCGCCAGTCCCTGGAAATCGATGTTGTCGTAGTTTTGCAACAGCAGCGCCAGGTTCTCCCACGGCGAGAAGGTATCGCGGGTCAGATACAGGAAAGTGTAAAACGCCTCATCGCCGCTCACGTTCAGCCCATAGCGCTTCAGCGCCAGCCAGAACATCCCGACAATTCCCAGCACACCCGCCGCCGCCAGCATCCACAGCGAGATCCAGCCACGAATAATGCCGATAAACAGGAAGATGGCAAACGCGATAATGATGTTAGCGCGCGTGCCGCCAACAATCATGTAGGTCAGCAGGCCAAACGCAACGGTACTCACCAGGAAAAACAGCCACGCTTTACTGTCCTGGCGCAGGAAGTAGATCACCAGCATCGCCGGAATAAAGAAGTAGAAGAAGCGTTTCAATGCCACGCCGGAGACTTCGCTGGAGAAGATCTGGCTGTAAGAGTGCAGCCGGAACAGCAGGAACCCATTGTGCATAAAGAAGATGCCAACGCTCACCAGTGCAATCCCCATCAGCATGACCCAGGTAAGGTGAGTCTCCACCCGGTTCATGGTAAATAGCGGCTTGCGCGGCACATCCGTCACGCGTTTACGTAAGCGGGTTTTATAGGTCACGTAATAAACGGCATAAAAACACGCAGCGGACAATAACGTCTGCAACAGGATTTCCGGCGGCGCCACGCCGACGTCAAAGCGGAACACCAGCACGCTGGTCAACGGGAAGCCGAAGAAAAAGGTCAGCAAAAACAGCAATGAAAAGAATACGTTGAAGTTAAAGCGCACGCGGCGAAACTCAAACCAGGTCAACGTGGCGATAAACAGCGTAGAGAGCAGCCAGACGACCAGTAACCCGCTAAATTGCATCAGGCTCATGCGGCGTCTCCTGCGGCAATGCGTAACGCGTTATGCCACGCTTCAAGGTAATTTGGGCTAAAGAAGGTGATCCCGCTTTTATCCACGGACGCCAGCTGCCGCTGCGCCTCACGAACCACGCCCTCATTAAGCGCGTCCGTCGTGAACAACACGGGCAGATGCTGTTCCGCCATATCCTGCCAGAACGGGTTCTCACGGTTAAGCACGCACGGGACACCGGCCTGGATAAGCAGACACAACGTGCCGATTCCCTGCTGACGGGCAAAGATGAAATACCCGAGGTCGCACTGGCGAAGCAGCGCCAGATAGGCATCGAATTCCAGTTTTTCGCTGAGGATGTGTAAATTTTCCGCACTGAACAGCGCCAGTCCCGCCTGACGGACTTCATCAATGTACGCGTCGTTATTGGCCGGATAGCCCATCGGCACGATCACATTTACCGTGTCGCCGAACTGCTGATACACCGCGCGTAACGCCGCAATATGTTCGTTACTGCGATCGCCGGAGTTACCCACCAGAACCGTCATTTTCCCTTCACGCGGACGATCGTTTGCCATGTTATTAAGCGAAGAGTCCATTCGCGTCGGGAAATAGAGCAGTTCACCACGCACGCGCGGGTGCTGACGGGCGAAATAGCTCAAATCGCCACGAGTAGCGAACACACAGCCCACTCGATTTTGCGCCATGCGGCGAACGGGGTAAAACAGACGGAATTTCAGCCCACGGGAAACTTCATACAGATCCGCGCCCCAGATGTGCCAGTAAAACTGCTCAGGTTTGATTCCGCCACTTAGCAGCGCCAGCCACAGGCTGGTATTGAACTGACCGTGGAAGAAGAAACGTTGCCGGCGATTGGCTTTCGCTTTGGCGATGACCGCCTCAGCCAGCGTTTTTTTCCCGGCGTAGAAACTCAGCGACAGAGCCGGGCAGCTTTCCCTGAGCCCCGCATCCTGACCTGCAACCATAAACACGCGCGCATGCTCGCTTGTCGCGGCCAGCGCATCATTGAAAAACCGCAGCACGGTTTGATTATGGTGAGGGATATCCGATCCCAGTACGTGAATCAGTACAGTCATGCCCGCCTACGCCAGAGTAAAAACACGCCACAACAGAGAGAGAAATAGACCACATAGGTGGCCATATACGCCTGTGCCGCCCCCAGCGCGCCATGCGCGGGGATCAGCCAGTGGGCGAATGCCGTCAACAAAATGAACTGGCTAATCTCAGCCAGAATATAAAACCGCAGCGACGCTTTTGCGATCACCAGATAGCCAAAAACGTACGCGCCCACTTTCAGCACATCGCCCACCAGTTGCCAGGCGAACAGATCGCGCATGGCGGTGAATTTGGCGGAAAAGAGCAGCCAGATGGCGAAATCACGCAGCAGCCAGACCGTAAAACTCGCCGCCGCCACCGCAGGCAGAACAAATTTCAGCGATTTCACCACTTCGCGCGTAATCGCCTGCTTTTCGGTCAGACGCGACAGCGTTGGCAATAAGTACACGCTAAACGAGGCGGTAATAAATTGTAGATAGGCATCGGAAATACTGCTTACGCCCTGCCAGATACCAACATCATCCCAGCTGTAATGCGCCGCCAGCAGGTTTCGCATCATCACATAAGCCACCGGTAGCGTGACGGACGTAATCAGCGCCATCAGCGTAAATTTGCTGAGCTGTCCGGCAAGCCCTTTATCCCACGACGGTTTCAGGTAGCTAAGCGGGATCGCGCCGCGTTTAATCAGCATAATCGCCGCCGGGATCACCACCAGCGCAGGCACCAGCGCCAGACCCAGCAGCGCACCTTCATAGCCGCCCAGACGGTAGCAGCCATAGTAGGCCACAACCCCCACCAGGCTCCCCACAATCAGCGACAGCGCATTCCCGGCAGCGTCACGAAACCCTTTCATCAGCGCCAGCAGCAGGTTCGCCCAGGCGATCCCCATCTGCACCAGCGCCACTAAACGCACCAGACCCTGGTAGTGGCTGTGCCCAAACAGCCCCTGGCTAATGGGGGCCGCCGCCAGCACGAAGACCAGCGCCAGTAGCGTGGAGAACCCCAGCACCATTGCGGATGAAGTGCCCACCACGTTACGCAACCGGGCAGGGTTATCATGATGCTGAGCGACATACTTCGTCACCCCGTTAAATATCCCGGCCCCGGCCAGCACGCCGAGCACGGTCACCATCTGGCGGAAGTTACCCGCCTGGCCGACGCCCGCAGGGCCAAACGACACCGCCAGCAGTTTTACGACCAGTAAGCCTGCGCCAATTTTCACCAGCGTACTGGCGGCCGTCCACAGGGACGCTTTCGCAAGCGACATATCAGGAGAAATAGTTCAGCAAGGTCGAGATCACCGTTCGCTGATTAACGGGAGACAGATTATAAAACAGCGGCAAGCGCAGCAGGCGCTCGCTCTCTTTGGTGGTGTACCGATCTTCGCCACGGAACTCGCCAAACTTGTCGCCTGCCGGACAATCATGTAGCGGGATGTAATGGAACACCGCCATGATTTCCGCTTCTTTCAGGAAGTTGATCAGCGCGCTGCGATCGGTAATATCCCGCAGTTTGATATAAAACATATGCGCGTTGTGCCTACAGTCGTCCGGGATAGAGGGCAGGTCAATACGTCCCGCGCGCGCCAGCGGCGCCAGCGCGTCATAGTAGGTCTGCCACAGCGCCAGACGCTGTTGATTGATGCGATCGGCCGCTTCCAGCTGCGCCCACAGATACGCCGCCTGGAGATCGGACATCAGATAGCTGGAGCCGATATCCCGCCAGGTGTATTTATCCACCTGTCCCCGGAAGAACTGGCTGCGATTGGTGCCTTTTTCACGGATGATTTCCGCCCGTTCAATCAGGGAACGGTCGTTAATCAGCGTCGCGCCGCCTTCACCACCTGCCGTGTAGTTTTTGGTTTCGTGAAAACTGAAGCAACCGATATGACCAATCGTCCCCAGCGCACGGCCTTTCCAGGTCGACATCACACCCTGCGCGGCATCTTCCACCACAAACAGATTATGACGCTTCGCAATCGCCATAATGGTGTCCATTTCGCAAGCGACGCCCGCGTAATGCACCGGAACAATGACGCGCGTCTTGTCGGTAATCGCCGCTTCAATCAGCGTTTCATCAATGTTCATGGTATCCGGGCGGATATCGACAAAAATGATTTTCGCCCCGCGCAGCACAAAGGCGTTGGCGGTAGAAACGAAGGTGTAGCTTGGCATAATGACTTCATCGCCCGGCTGGATGTCCAGCAGCAATGCCGCCATTTCAAGTGACGCCGTACAGGATGGCGTCAGCAACACTTTAGCGCTGCCAAAACGTTGCTCCAGCCACTGCTGGCAACGGCGCGTAAAGCCGCCATCTCCGCAAAGCTTGCCGCTTCCCAGCGCTGACTGCATGTAATCGAGTTCGGTTCCCACCACCGGCGGCGCGTTAAATGGAATCATTTTGTCACCTGTATAACCAGTACGCGGTGCTTTCTACGTTGCCACCGCTCTGTATATAACGTTTAAGCGCGGCGGTGTTGCCCATCTGGGTCGCCACCCGCAATGTTGTCTTTCCGCGAGACTGCGCCCACTCGAGCGCCGCCTGCATTAATTCTGCCCCTGCGCCACGCCCGGCCAACAGGCCGATGCGCGCATCGGTGTCGTTCAGTTCGCGCAGCGAGACAAACCCGCGAATATCGTTATTCGCCGCCCGGATAACCAGACACAGGTGATCGAAGGTGCCGCGCACGGCATTTTCAATCCACTGAGCATAAAAACGGGCGCTGGCGTCCGGCGCATACCACGGTGCGCGGAAACGGCTTTGCGCAAACGCGGCGGACGCCTGTTGACGTAACGCGGGAATATCGGCAATTTGTGCAATTTCCACGCCAGAAATACGTTCAACGCCAGCGACCGGCAGGCTGAAGTCGACTTCGCCTTCTACCAGCGAAAACCCCAACTGTTGCAGCGCATCTAATTCATCCGTACGCGCAGCAGAAATTTTCGCCTGCACGCGCGACCAGGGTTGCAATGCCTCTGGCGTTAACACCGGCGCGGCAGGGTTCACGCGAACAATAGCGCTATTGACGCCAAAGAACGTATTTTCCCACGTTAATGGTTCAATACTGGCGCGGACGGGCACGGAGTAGCTCCAGTAAATATTGGCCATAGCCGGTTTTCGCTAAAGAACTGGCGGCGCGTTTTACGCCCTCGTCATCCAGCCAGCCGTTACGCCAGGCGATCTCTTCCAGACAGGCAATTTTGAAGCCCTGGCGTTTTTCAACCGTCTGCACAAACGTGCTCGCTTCAATCAGGCTGTCATGGGTGCCGGTATCCAGCCACGCAAAGCCACGACCGAGCAACTCAACCGTCAGCTTGCCGTCATTAAGGTACATCTGATTAATGGACGTAATCTCCAGCTCACCGCGCTCGGAAGGCTTCACGCGCTTCGCGTACTCTACTACCTTGCTGTCGTAAAAATAGAGACCGGTCACCGCCCAGTTTGATTTCGGCTGTTTCGGCTTTTCTTCCAGCGAGACCGCGCGAAAATTGTCGTCGAACTCCACGACGCCAAAACGTTCCGGGTCCATAACCTGATAACCAAAAACGGTCGCCCCTTCGGTTTGCGCCGCCACATGACGCAACTTCGGGCTGAACCCCTGACCGAAGAAGATATTGTCGCCCAGTACAAGACAGGACGGCTCGCCGTTAAGGAATGTTTCACCAATGATAAAGGCCTGCGCCAGCCCATCCGGGCTGGGTTGTTCGGCATACTGCAACTCAATGCCAAACTCCGAACCATCGCCCAGCAGACGCTGAAAATAGTGCTTATCTTCCGGTGTGGTGATAATCAGGATTTCCCGGATACCCGCCAGCATCAGTACCGACAGCGGATAGTAGATCATCGGCTTGTCATAAATCGGCAGAAGCTGCTTTGACACGCCGCGCGTAATCGGATGCAGGCGGGTGCCAGAGCCGCCCGCCAGAATGATACCTTTCATGCGTTCCTCCTCCGGGTTTAGCCCTTCAGACCTAAACGTTCACCCTGATAGCTGCCATCCTGCACGGGCTTCCACCAGGCCTCATTCGCCAGATACCACTGCACGGTTTTCCGCATTCCGCTTTCAAAGGTTTCCTGCGGCGTCCAGCCGAGTTCACGCGCAATTTTCGCTGCGTCGATGGCATAGCGTAAATCATGGCCTGGACGGTCATCCACAAAAGCGATCAGGGAGCGATAATGCGCCACGCCCTGCGGTTTTTGTGGCGCAAGCTCTTCCAGCAGATCGCAAATCGTTTCCACAACCTCCAGATTCTTGCGCTCATTATGGCCGCCAATGTTATATGTCTCCCCCACTTCGCCCGCCGTCAGCACGCGATACAGCGCCCTGGCGTGATCTTCAACGTACAGCCAGTCGCGGATCTGTTGTCCATTGCCATACACCGGCAGCGGTTTACCCGCCAGCGCGTTCAGGATCATCAATGGGATCAGCTTTTCCGGGAAGTGGTAAGGGCCGTAATTATTGGAACAGTTAGTGACCAGCGTCGGCAGACCATAGGTACGCAACCACGCGCGCACCAGGTGATCGCTGCTGGCTTTCGAGGCGGAATAAGGACTGCTCGGCGCATACGGCGTGGTCTCAGTAAAGAAATCATCCGTGGAATGCAGATCGCCATACACCTCGTCAGTGGAGATATGGTGGAAACGAAACGCCGATTTTTTCTCATCATTGAGCGTCGCCCAGTAAGTCCGGGCCGCTTCCAGCAGCGTGTAGGTTCCCACGATATTGGTTTCAATAAACGCAGCCGGGCCGTCGATAGACCGGTCAACATGGCTTTCCGCCGCCAGATGCATCACGTAATCCGGCTGGTACTGCTGAAAAACGCGATCCAGCGATGCCCGATCGCAGATATCCACTCTCTCAAAGGCAAAGCGCTCATGCTGTGCAACTGGCGCCAGCGACATCAGGTTTCCGGCGTAGGTGAGCTTATCCACCACCACTACGGCGTCGGGGGTTTCATCAATGATGTGGCGCACAACGGCAGAGCCGATAAATCCCGCGCCGCCAGTGACCAGAATCCGTTTCATCAGCGCCAGACTCCTTTCGTATCCACAATGTAGCGTTGCCGCACGGCGTCGCCGTTAATCGCTTTAAACGGATGATGGTCAACCAGCATGACCAGCACATCCGCTTCCGCCAGCGCATTTTCCAGCGTGGCTAACGTGCAGCGACCTTCCAGTTTTTTCGGCAACTGATGAATATTAGGCTCTACCACCAGCGTTTCACCGGCATGCCATTGCGCAATCTCCTGCGCAATGCCCATCGCCGGGCTTTCACGCAGATCGTCAATATTCGGTTTAAACGCCAGACCAAAGCAGGCGATTTTGATGTCGCTGGCGCGCTTATTCGTTGCCGTCAGGCAATCCGCCACTGCGGCTTTCACCTGCGCCACTACCCAGTGTGGTTTACCGTCGTTCACTTCACGCGCGGTACGGATCAGTCGCGCCTGCTGCGGGTTTTGCGCCACGATAAACCACGGATCGACGGCGATGCAGTGGCCGCCCACGCCCGGCCCAGGCTGGAGAATATTCACGCGTGGATGACGATTCGCCAGACGAATCAGTTCCCAGACGTTAATCCCCTGATCGGCGCAAATCAGCGACAGCTCGTTCGCAAAGGCGATATTGACGTCACGGAAGCTGTTTTCCGTGAGCTTACACATTTCGGCGGTGCGGGAATTAGTCACCACACACTCGCCTTCAAGGAAAATCTTGTACAACTCGCTGGCACGCGCGGAACATACCGGCGTCATGCCGCCAATCACGCGATCATTCTTGATGAGCTCCACCATGACCTGACCTGGCAATACGCGCTCCGGGCAGTAGGCAATGTTCACATCAGCCTGTTCCCCCGCCTGCTGCGGGAAAGTCAGATCCGGGCGCATTTCCGCCAGCCATGCGGCCATTTGTTCTGTCGCGCCCACCGGCGAGGTGGATTCGAGGATGACCAGCGCGCCTTTTTTCAATACGGGAGCAATAGATTTCGCGGCCGCTTCGACATAAACCATATCGGGGTCGTGATCGCCCTTGAACGGCGTCGGCACGGCGATCAAGTACGCGTCGGCTGCTACCGGCGTTGTCGTTGCCCGGAGGAATCCTCCTTCAACCGCAGTTTTCACGACGCTATCCAGATCCGGCTCAACAATATGGATGGCTCCACGGTTGATGGTGTCCACCGCCTGCTGATTGATATCCACGCCAATAACGTGCTTTTGGCGAGAAGCAAAGGCCGCAGCCGTCGGCAACCCGATGTATCCCAGCCCAATAACAGAAATGGTCGTAAAACTCATAGCGATACCCGATTATTTTTTAACGCGTGTAAAATGCGGCCGCACGCCTGTCCGTCGCCATAAGGATTATGGGCGCGGCTCATGGTTTGATATTCATTTTCGTCGTGCAGCAAACGTGTGACTTCTTCCACAATACGGTGTGAATCGGTTCCCACCAGACGCACCGTGCCAGCGGTAACGGCTTCTGGCCGTTCCGTCATTTCGCGCATAACCAACACCGGTTTGCCTAATGACGGCGCCTCTTCCTGAATCCCGCCGGAATCGGTAAGGATCAGCCAGGCGTGGTTCATCAGCCAGACAAACGGCAGGTAATCCTGCGGCTCAATCAGTATCACATTTTCAACATGACCCAGGATGCGGTTAACCGGTTCGCTGACGTTGGGATTCAGGTGAACCGGATACACAATTTGTACATCCTGATTAGTAGCGGCTATCTCCGCCAGCGCATGACAGATTTGCTCAAACCCCCGGCCAAAGCTCTCACGGCGATGTCCGGTCACCAGGATCATTTTTTTATCGTCACACAGGAAAGGATACCGCTTTGCCAGTTCGGCGCGTAGCGTATCGCTGGCCAGTACGCGATCGCGCACCCAGATCAGCGCATCAATCACGGTATTGCCGGTGACAAAGATGTGGTTATCAGGGATCTGTTCCCGCAGTAAATTCTGCCGTGAATTTTCCGTCGGCGCAAAATGGTACATCGCCAGGCGACCGGTCAAGGTGCGGTTCGCCTCTTCAGGCCAGGGGGAGTAGAGATCGCCGGTTCGCAGCCCGGCCTCTACATGACCGACAGGAATACGCTGGTAGAAAGCCGCCAGACTGGTGGCGAGAGTGGTTGTCGTATCGCCATGCACCAATACGACATCAGGTTTAAAATCGGCAAGAATCGGTTTTAATCCTTCCAGGATTCGACAGGTAATCTCTGTCAGCCCCTGACCCGGCTGCATAATATTGAGATCGTAGTCAGGCACAATAGAAAAGAGATTCAAAACCTGATCGAGCATCTCCCGATGCTGCGCAGTAACGCAGACTTTTGCCTCAAAATGAGGGTCCTTTGCCAGCGCATGAACCAGAGGCGCCATCTTAATGGCCTCCGGTCGCGTGCCAAATACAGTCAGTACTTTCACATCGATTCTCTTCGAATAGGCAGTGAGGGCCTAACCCCTCACTGCTGAGATGTTGCTAAATCGCTCGACGGCGGGTTAATGCGACGCCAGCCCCGATCAGCGCCCCAACAATGCCCCACATAACCATCAGGAAAGCACGGCGCGGGCTATCGCGTTTTACCGGTTCTTCCGGCGTGCGCAAATAACGATAGGTCTGGAAACGCGGGTCCAGCGTCGGCCCCACGTTCAGCGTGTTCAACATGGCCCGGTTTTGATCATAGTCCAGATCGAATGCCGGACCGACAGCCTGAAGGTTTTCAAGACGCGCTTGTAGCATAGGGCGGCCAAGCAAAAACAGCTCAGAGTCGGGTAATTCATCGGCAGGAACATCGGTAGCCGTACGAGAAATATTATGCTGCTCGGCAATTTTGAGCGCCTGTTCAATGCTATGAACACGACGAGAGAAAATGCTTTTTGCCACCTCTTCCTGGCGTTTAACCTGCGCTTTCATCTGGATAGTCCGCGCGGCCCATGCGCCTTTTAACTCATCATTCAGATGGCTCGCCGCACGCTGGCTGGCAAACGCCACATACTGGCGAAGCAGGTTGTTGGCATCGGGCGCCGTTTCCGCAATCAGCTTCACGCTATCATTGGTGTTGCGAGTGAAATCGCCTGGCGTGAACTGAATGTTATTGATCATTTCATCCAGCATCGCGGCATCGGCTTTGCTGTTGCCGACCATGCGCTGCTTGTAATAATCGGTCTGTAGCCAGAAATCGCGACGCGTATCCCAGGACGCCAGTTGCATGACGAACTCTTTATACGCTTCATCCATTACCGAAGGCTGATCGGCCGGCGCGAGGCTGGCTTTGATATCAAGGTTGCGCAAAAACTGCTGTTGGGAGTAATAGCCGCCCAGCATATTGACGGTGGGGCGGTCGGAAATCGCCGTTGCGCTCCACTCCTGACGGGCAAAAAACGTATACGCTAACGCAATCAGCGCAAAAGCCAGCCCTGTTCCCACAATCCATAGCTTCCCAGCCCACAAGGTACGAAACAACCCACGAATATCCAGTTCATTTTCAGCGCTCACGGCGTGTGCCCCCGGTAATGGTTGTGTCATCGCATCCTCAATTTACTTGGTTATCGTTGGATTGTTATCACGGTTTCTGCGTAGTCTGCGCTTCACGCGCTTAATAAATCGCGCCACCTTCCAGGCACGCTTAATGCAGTAACCGTAAAGGAAGAATGCTAGCAAAAAGAGCACCAACATGACCCATTCTGGAACAAAATGGGAATATTCTGCGGCAACGCCAATGGAAGCCAGAATCGCAGCGGCGAGCGTAATGAGAACAAATGCCTGTCGGGAAGTAAACCCTGCACGCATGATCAAATGATGAATATGCTGGCGATCGGGAGAAAAGGGGCTCATGCCCTTACGCAGGCGACGATACATAATCGCCACCATGTCCATTAATGGAATCGCAATAATCCACAGCGCAGTAACCGGGCTGATAGGATGCGTTTTACCCTGCGTGGTTTCCAGCAGGATCCAGATAACCGTGAAGCCAATCAGCGTACTGCCCGCATCGCCCATAAAGACTTTATAACGACGCCCCAGAACACCAAGGTTTAACATGATATAGGGCAGAATCGCGGCGATCATGGCGAAACACCATACCGCCAGACTCGTCTGCCCATCAAACCACAGAATCAGCCCCATTGCGGCAAATGAGACGCTGGACAGCCCGCCAAGTAAGCCATCAATACCATCAACCATATTGAAAGCATTGATCGCCGCCCAGACGGCAAAGAGCGTGAGGAAATAGCCAAAGGGGCCGAGCACCAATTCCCAGGGACCGAAAATATACCCCAGGCTACTGAGATGGAGTTTCCCTATCACCATCATGACAACAGCAATAGCGGCCTGTACCACAGCGCGAATTTTCACGCTAATGTCAAAACGATCATCCAATGCGCCGACCAAAACCAGCACACCAGCAGAAAAAAGGTATAACGATGCGTGCGGAATATAGTAATCCGAGAGAGCAAACATAAAGCTGATTCCTGCGAACACAGAAATCCCGCCAACCAAAGGAACCACCCCCTGGTGCCGTTTACGAAAATTGGGTTTATCCACTAAACCTATCTTGATGGCTACTTTTCGCGCAAGAAAAATAAAAATGGTTGTGAATAAAAAAATACTGATTAGCTCAGATAAAGCAGCGAGTAAATTCACAGTGTATGTGCTCTCAGCATATATCATTTCCTTAAAGTATAATGCGTTACGTCTGTCTCTAGAAGAGAGCATTCAGAACATTACACTTTCGACCACTCGTAGTTTATACAGCCCACAGCAATTCCACATAATGAATGTGATGATGACTTGTTTATTTGACTAACAGATCAGATAAATCGCAAAAGAAAAACGCCACGTAAAAACGTGGCGTTTTCGGTATCAGCCGGACTTACGAGCGCTTCATCATGTCAAAGAAGTCGTCGTTGGTCTTGGTCATTGCCAGCTTGTTAATGAGGAATTCCATCGCGTCGATTTCACCCATCGGATGGATGATTTTGCGCAGGATCCACATTTTCTGTAGCTCTTCCTGAGTGGTGAGCAGCTCTTCTTTACGCGTACCGGAACGGTTGTAGTCGATAGCCGGGAAGACGCGTTTTTCAGCGATCTTACGGGAGAGGTGCAGCTCCATGTTACCGGTGCCTTTAAACTCTTCGTAGATCACTTCATCCATCTTAGAACCGGTGTCGATCAGCGCCGTTGCGATAATGGTCAGGCTGCCGCCCTCTTCCACGTTACGCGCCGCGCCGAAGAAACGCTTCGGACGGTGCAGGGCGTTGGCGTCCACACCACCGGTCAGGACTTTACCGGAAGCCGGAACCACGGTGTTGTAGGCGCGAGCCAGACGAGTGATGGAATCGAGCAGAATGATGACGTCTTTTTTGTGTTCAACCAGACGCTTCGCCTTCTCGATTACCATTTCAGCAACCTGAACGTGACGGGATGCCGGTTCGTCGAAGGTGGAAGCAACCACTTCACCTTTTACCAGACGCTGCATTTCGGTCACTTCTTCTGGACGTTCGTCGATCAGCAGCACCATCAGTACGCAGTCAGGATGGTTGTAAGCAATGCTCTGCGCGATGTTCTGCAACAGCATAGTTTTACCCGCTTTCGGCGGTGCGACGATCAGACCACGCTGACCACGGCCAATCGGGGAAGCCAGATCCAGTACGCGAGCCGTTAAATCTTCAGTAGAACCGTTACCACGTTCCATACGCAGACGTGAGTTCGCGTGCAGCGGCGTTAAGTTCTCAAAGAGGATTTTATTACGGGCGTTTTCAGGTTTGTCGTAGTTAACTTCGTTAACTTTCAACAGCGCAAAGTAACGTTCGCCTTCTTTTGGCGGGCGAATCTTACCAGAAATGGTGTCACCAGTGCGGAGGTTGAAACGGCGGATTTGGCTGGGAGAAACGTAGATGTCATCAGGACCGGCGAGGTAGGAGCTGTCTGCAGAGCGGAGGAAACCAAATCCATCCTGCAATATCTCCAGCACACCGTCACCAAAGATATCTTCGCCACTCTTTGCGTGCTGCTTCAGGATGGCAAAAATAATGTCCTGCTTGCGCATACGAGCCAGGTTTTCCAGCCCCATATTTTCGCCGAGAGTGATCAGCTCAGAAACCGGCGTATTCTTTAATTCGGTAAGATTCATAATGGTGTGAGTTCTTAAACTTGGGGTAAATCTCGAACTTAATGTTGTGAATGGTATGGCAGGATCATCCATGCCTGTTTACGGCCACCAACTCATGTCTGTTCGCTGTCTGGTCACAGGAAAGTACACAGAACTGAAACGACAAGACGGATTGAGTGACAAGCCAGGAATCTGTTCACTTCTCGCGCGAGAAAAAACGGGAAGCGTTGGAAAAAACAAGACTCAAACTTAATAAGGTATGTTTAATACGAAGTCAACACTAAGTTAGCACGACTCAAGCCGGGCGTCCAGTCATCCGAATAATTTAGGATGCTGGTCACCCGAACATGAAACTTCCGTCTTACGCCAGGTTGGCGTCGAGGAACTCTTTCAGCTGACCTTTGGACAGTGCGCCCACTTTGGTTGCTGCGACTTCACCGTTTTTGAACAACAGCAGGGTCGGGATGCCACGGATACCATACTTCGGCGCGGTGCCTGGGTTTTGGTCGATGTTCAGTTTAGCAACCGTCAATTTGCCCTGATATTCGTCAGCGATTTCATCCAGAATCGGGGCGATCATTTTGCACGGTCCGCACCACTCTGCCCAGAAATCAACGAGGATAGCCCCGTCCGCTTTGAGTACATCCGTGTCAAAACTGTCGTCAGTCAGGTGAATAATTTTATCGCTCATAATAACTCCACAGGAATAAGCCTGGTGTGTTGGTTTCGCCTTCATCAACGACGTGTTGATGTCGCATTAACCAACTAAAGGTTGACTTTATTTCACCGGATACGCTTTCGTAAAGCAATAGTAAGCTGATATTCTACCACACTATGAGCAAAACACATTTAACAGAACAGAAGTTTTCCGACTTCGCCCTGCACCCAAAGGTGATAGAAGCCCTTGAAAACAAAGGGTTTCATAATTGTACGCCCATTCAGGCATTGGCCCTCCCGCTAACGCTGGCGGGTCGTGATGTCGCAGGGCAGGCGCAAACCGGAACCGGAAAAACGATGGCGTTCCTGACGTCTTCGTTTCATTATCTTCTCTCTCATCCCGCGATTGACGATCGCAAGGTGAACCAGCCGCGCGCCTTAATTATGGCGCCGACGCGTGAGTTGGCCGTGCAGATCCACGCCGATGCGGAACCGCTGGCGCAGACCACCGGCCTGAAATTAGGCCTGGCCTACGGCGGTGACGGCTACGACAAACAGCTGAAAGTGCTGGAAAGCGGCGTCGATATTCTGATCGGCACTACGGGTCGTCTGATCGACTACGCGAAACAAAACCACATTAACCTCGGCGCCATTCAGGTCGTCGTATTGGATGAAGCCGATCGCATGTACGATCTGGGCTTTATTAAAGACATCCGCTGGCTGTTCCGCCGCATGCCGCCGGCCAATCAGCGTCTGAACATGCTGTTCTCCGCAACCCTCTCTTACCGTGTTCGCGAACTGGCGTTCGAGCAGATGAACAACGCCGAATATGTTGAAGTGGAACCGGAACAAAAGACAGGCCACCGTATTAAAGAAGAGCTCTTCTACCCTTCTAACGAAGAGAAGATGCGTTTGCTGCAAACGCTGATCGAAGAAGAGTGGCCGGATCGCGCCATTGTTTTCGCCAATACCAAGCACCGCTGCGAAGACATCTGGGGGCATCTGGCAGCTGACGGTCATCGTGTCGGCCTGTTGACCGGCGACGTTGCGCAGAAAAAACGTCTGCGTATTCTCGACGAGTTTACCCGTGGCGATCTCGATATCCTCGTCGCAACCGACGTTGCCGCGCGCGGTCTGCACATTCCGGCCGTAACGCACGTCTTTAACTATGACCTGCCGGATGACTGCGAAGACTACGTTCACCGTATCGGACGTACGGGTCGCGCAGGAGCGAGCGGTCACTCTATCAGCCTGGCCTGTGAAGAGTACGCGCTGAACCTGCCTGCCATTGAGGCTTATATTGGTCACTCTATCCCGGTCAGCAAATATAACCCGGAAGCGCTGATGACCAATTTGCCGAAGCCGTTGCGCCTGACGCGCTCGCGCCCAGGCAATGGACCGCGTCGCACCGGCGCGCCGCGTAATCGTCGTCGTTCAGGTTAACGTAATATATGCTCACTTCCACTTCGCTGTATGCCGCAATTGATCTCGGTTCCAATAGTTTTCATATGCTGGTTGTACGCGAGGTGGCTGGAAGCATCCAGACGCTCACGCGAATTAAGCGCAAGGTGCGTCTGGCTGCGGGCCTGAACAGTGATAATTCGCTTTCCGCTGAAGCGATGGAGCGCGGCTGGCAATGTCTGCGCCTTTTCGCTGAACGCCTACAGGATATTCCTCAACCGCAAATCTGCGTCGTCGCCACGGCAACGCTGCGTCTCGCCGTCAATGCGGGCGAGTTTATCGCCAAAGCGCAGGAGATCCTCGGTTGCCCTGTCCAGGTCATTAGCGGCGAAGAAGAAGCGCGGCTGATTTATCAGGGTGTTGCCCATACCACCGGCGGCGCCGATCAGCGTCTGGTGGTCGATATTGGCGGCGCCAGCACCGAACTGGTCACCGGAACCGGCGCACAAACCACCTCTTTGTTTAGCCTGTCAATGGGCTGCGTCACCTGGCTTGAACGCTACTTTACCGATCGCAATCTGGCGCAAGAAAACTTCGATGAAGCGGAAAAAGCCGCGCGTGAAGTGCTGCGTCCGGTCGCCGATGAGCTACGCAAGCATGGCTGGAAAGTCTGCGTAGGCGCGTCTGGCACCGTCCAGGCGTTGCAGGAAATCATGATGGCGCAGGGCATGGATGAGCGCATCACATTGGCGAAACTTCAACAGCTGAAGCAACGCGCAATTCATTGCGGCCGTCTGGAAGAGCTGGAAATTGAAGGGTTAACGCTGGAACGCGCGCTGGTATTCCCCAGCGGCCTGGCCATTCTGATCGCGATTTTCACCGAACTGGACATCCAGTGTATGACGCTTGCGGGCGGAGCGCTGCGCGAAGGGTTGGTGTATGGCATGCTGCATCTGGCGGTGGATCAGGATATTCGCAGCCGCACGCTGCGTAACATTCAGCGTCGGTTTATGGTCGATACCGAACAGGCGCATCGCGTAGCGGATCTGGCGGTAAACTTTCTCGATCAGGTGGAAGATAAGTGGCATCTTGAGCCGATCAGTCGCGAACTCCTGACCAGTGCCTGTCAGCTGCATGAAATCGGCCTGAGCGTTGATTTTAAACAGGCGCCGCAGCACGCGGCTTATCTGGTGCGTAATCTGGATTTACCGGGATTCACCCCCGCGCAAAAGAAGCTGTTAGCCACCCTGTTGTTAAATCAGACCAACCCGATCGACCTCTCTTCCCTCCACCAGCAGAATGCGGTGCCGCCGCGCGTCGCTGAACATCTTTGTCGCCTGTTGCGTCTGGCGATCATTTTTGCCAGCCGTCGCCGTGACGATCTGGTGCCACAGATTACGTTGCAGGCGCAGGATGAGAATCTGACGTTAACCTTGCCGCAAGGGTGGCTGGAGCATCACCCGCTGGGTAAAGAGTTGATCGATCAGGAAAGCCAGTGGCAAAGCTATGTCCACTGGCCTTTGGACGTTCATTAGATGCTGGCTGCCGGATGGCGCTTACGCTTATCCGGCCTGGAAAATACCTACTTCGCTTTTGCTTTCGCCATCATGGCGCGGATATTGGCTATGCTGGCCTGCCCTTTCTGCATCCGCTCCTCAGCCGTTACCACTTTACGCTCCTGCTCCCAGATAAGATCGTCCTGCGGCAGTTCCAGCAAAAAGCGGCTTGGTTCCGGGCGCACCAGTTCGCCGTACTGACGACGCTCTTTGCACAGCGTGAAGATCAGCTCTTTCTGCGCGCGGGTGATCCCCACATAGGCCAGACGGCGCTCCTCATCGATATTGTCTTCGTCAATGCTGCTCTGGTGCGGCAGGAATCCTTCTTCCATTCCCACCATAAACACGTACGGGAACTCCAGCCCTTTCGAGGCATGCAGCGTCATGAGCTGTACCTGATCCAACTCTTCTTCACTTTCGCCACGCTCCATCATGTCGCGCAGCGTAAAGCGCGTCACCACCTGGGTGAGCGTCATGGGTTCGTCAAGTTCATTACCTTCAAGCATTTCGGTCATCCAGCTAAACAGCTGGTTGACGTTCTTCATGCGCATTTCCGCCGCTTTTGGGCTCGGCGAAGTCTCATACAACCAGGATTCGTAATCAATACCGTGGATGAGATCGCGCACGGCGGCAATCGGCTCACGCTCCGCCAGACGCTGAATTTCCCCCAGCCAATGGGTGAAGCGGGTCAGTGAATCATAGCCGCGCCCGGTCAGCGTCTGGTTCAGCCCCACATCAAAACTGGCGGTAAACAGACTCTTGTTGCGCGCCATCGCCCATTCGCCCAGCTTTTGCAGCGTGGCCGGGCCGATTTCTCGTTTTGGCGTATTCACAATCCGCAGGAAAGCGCTGTCATCATCCGGGTTGGTCAGTACGCGCAGATAGGCCAGCAGGTCTTTAATCTCCGGGCGGGAGAAGAACGACGTGCCGCCAGAAATTTTGTAGGGAATACGGTTCTGCATAAGGAATTTTTCAAACACCCGCGACTGGTGGTTCCCGCGATACAGAATGGCGTAATCTTTGTATTCAGTCTTATTCACAAAGTGATGGGCAATCAGCTCGCCGGTAACGCGTTCGGCCTCGTGCTCTTCATTGTTCGCGCTCAGCACCTTGAGTTCCGCGCCATAGCCCAGTTCAGAAAAGAGGCGTTTTTCAAAGACGTGAGGGTTATTGGCAATCAGGATATTCGCCGCTTTCAGAATGCGCCCGGAGGAACGATAGTTCTGCTCCAGCTTGATCACCTGTAGCGCCGGGAAATCCTTACTCAACAACACCAGGTTTTGCGGACGCGCGCCGCGCCAGGAGTAGATCGACTGGTCATCATCACCCACCACCGTAAAGCGCGCGCGGCTTCCTACCAGCAGCTTCACCAGTTCATACTGACTGGTGTTGGTATCCTGGTATTCATCCACCAGCAGATAGCGAATCCTGTTCTGCCAGCGCTCACGCACCTCTTCATTACGCTGTAGCAGCAGCGTCGGCAATAGAATCAGGTCATCAAAATCGAGCACATTGCAGGCCTTCAGATGTGCATCGTACAGACCATAACAGTGAGCGAAGATACGGTCGCGCTCCCCTTTTGCGCTTGCCGCCGCCTGAGCGGGCGTCATCAGATCGTTTTTCCAGTTAGAGATCGTCGAGATCAGCTGTTGCAAGATAACTTTGTCATCTTCAATCAGACCGTCAGTTAGCTCTTTCAGCAATGCGACCTGATCGGTATCGTCAAACAGCGAAAAGTTCGATTTCATCCCCAACGCCGCATATTCACGTTTGATGATATCCAGCCCCAGCGTATGGAAAGTGGAGATCATCAGCCCGCGCGCCTCTTTACGCCCCAGCGTTTGCCCGACACGCTCTTTCATTTCACGCGCCGCTTTATTGGTAAAGGTCACTGCCGCAATATGGCGCGCCTGATAGCCGCAACCACGAATCAGATGGGCGATTTTATTGGTAATAACGCGAGTCTTACCAGAACCCGCGCCCGCCAGCACCAGGCAGGGGCCGGTGACGAATTCGACAGCGTGTTGTTGGCCGGGGTTTAAACGCATGGGAATATTGCTCAATCTTCGAACGGGGGAAGGATTGTAGCAGAAAGCAGGGCCGAGGGAGTAACAGGCTGCCCTTTCAGACAGCCTAAAAAGCGTTAATCAGGAGGCGCTGGCGGCAAGCGGCGTATAGCCGTTGCGTTTTGCGCTCAGGACCCAGCTGTACGATCCCATAATCGCAATCGCCGTTAGCAGGACATACTCCAGCGACATCGCATAGACGCCCTGTACCGCGTAAATCACCACGCTAATGACGTCAATAAGCACCCACAGCAGCCAGTTTTCCACATATTTGCGAGTCATCAGCACCATCGCCGCGATCGACAGCACCAGCATGGTGGAATCCCAGAACGGGAACGCGTCCGGCTGTAGCTCTGGCATCGCCACCTGAACTCCTACCGTTTGCAGCATCCCGAGCATAATATGGGTCAGCATGGCGAACACCGGGTCGATAAACCGCGTCATCAGCAGGATGGCGACAATACACACACCACTCAGCACCAGCGTTTGCTGGCGGGAGAGCCAGCGCACCTTCAGCGCCGCCTCTTGCGCCTCATTCTGACGGCTCCACGCATACCAGCCATAGATATTGGCGGCAAAGAAGAACACCTGAAGCAGCAGGCTGGCATATAGCTGAATCTGGAAAAAGATCGCGGCAAACAGGGTGACGTTAATCAGACCAAACAGGTAATTGATGATTTTTTCCCGGCTGGCGCACCAGATGCACAATAAACCAAAGACCGTGCCGATAGCCTCAATCCACGACAGCGCATACCCGCCTTCGCCGAGAGGAATGTTGACCATCACATTGTTAATACTGAAAAAGTCCATCATTGCTCTCCTTGCTGGCTATCGAAATAAATGGCCTGTAGCGCCAGGGAAATCTGACGTTCTTCACCCCGCAGGCACAGCGTTTCCTGTTGAACATAATCATTAATACTGCTGTCCAGACAGCCGTTGTGGGCAACGACCACGTTCAGCAACGACGCCGTACGCAGCCCACGTAATGCGCCGACCACCATCAGCGCCGCCGTTTCCATATCCGCCCCGAGAATGCCGCGCGCTGACCATTCCGCATCCAGTTCAGCTTCACGATCGGTATAAAAGCTGTCGTGGCTGCGCACCAGCCCGCAAATCGCAGGAATGTTCATCTGCTTCGCCTGCTGGATCAACGTGGCGATAAGCTGCGGGTCTGCGCAGGCCGGATAGCAGGCTGGCGCGTAGGTTTTGCTGGTGCCGTCATCGGCGACCGCACCGTTGGCGATAATCAGATCACCCAGCGCCAGCGTATCCTGCAATGCCCCACAGCTACCGATGCGAATCAGCGTGTCCACGCCAATCTGCCGTAACTCTTCAATGGCAATGGCCGTTGATGGCCCGCCGATTCCCGTCGACAGCACCAGAATCTCAATCCCTTTATATGTGCCGCGCGCCGCCCGAAATTCCCGGTTTTGCCCCAGTATCTCAGGGTTATCAAGAAAGTGGGCGACCCTGTCCACCCGCTCGGGATCGCCGGGCAATAGCGCATACCGCGCACCGGTCATGCTATTGCTTAATCGAATATGGGGTTGCATCTTCTGTCTCCTTACTGTGCTGAGGGACTCAGATCTCCGCCTCCTGTTTCAGTTTTTCAGGGGCTAATAAGACGATCCGCTCACCGTCGGTATCAATAATTTTCAGCGATTTCAGATCGTGCAAAATACGGTTGATACTGCGCGTCGTCGCCGCAAATTCCTGACTGAGATTTTGTTTATCCAGCAAAATCGTGGTCGATTCATCATGTTGATATCGCTGCCATAATGCCTGGCAAACCCGTTGATACAGCGAGTACAAATTGTCGCTGCTGGCCTTTTTCGACAACTGATAATATTGCTGGCTGAAAAAGCGCAGCATCCGCTGGTTAAAATGGTTATCCAGCGCCAGCCAGCGATGAAAATCCGCCTGCGGCAGGCTTAACAACTGAACGCTGCCAACCGCCATCACCGAACAGATGTAATGCCGCGACTCAAAAATCTCCAGCTCGCCCAGCATGTCGCCTTTGCGGTAATGTGCCTGCCGATAACGGCGCCCGTCTTCAGCTTCGTAAAAGACATCCACCTCACCGGAAACAATCAGCGAGAATTGCCGACAAATGTCGCCCTGACGGCAAATCAGCGCTCCGCGAGGTATTTCCTCAACGCGCCAGCGCTGCATGATGTCCAGAGGGCAATATTTGAGCAGCTCATACAGCTGCGGATCGCGTACGATTTGGGTTAGCCCTGTCAGCCAGTCACCTGAAAATTCTGCGTTTTTCATTGAGCTCATGTTATCTCTCTCCTGAGATGGAAAGACAGGACGGCTGTCCTGTTGCAGAGGGAATATGTCTGATAAAAGTGTCGTTCATCTCCCGGTTCATTAAACCCGGCGGGACATCTGTCCTGCGATGGCGAAGAGTATATGTCCGACGCCCTAAGGAATGATAAAGTGGCGGGCAACCTTTGAGACATGAGAGCGAAATAATGGCGAAAACCGCAGCAGCACTGCATATCCTGGTAAAAGAAGAGAAGCTGGCGCTGGATCTTCTGGAACAAATCAAGAATGGCGCCGACTTTGGCAAACTGGCGAAAAAGCACTCTATCTGCCCGTCAGGCAAAAGAGGCGGTGACTTAGGTGAGTTTCGTCAGGGCCAGATGGTTCCGGCGTTCGACAAAGTGGTCTTCTCCTGCCCGGTGCTGGAGCCAACCGGCCCACTGCACACCCAGTTCGGATACCACATCATTAAGGTGCTGTATCGCAACTAATAAAAAGCCCGGTGAGTATAAACACCGGGCTTTTTTGCCGGATGGCGCTAACGCTTACCCGGCCTACGAAATAATGGCTTTTTGTAGGTCGGGTAAGCGTTAGCGCCACCCGACAACCTGTTTAACCAGCTACCGCAATGCGTTTCATATCAGTCATATAGCCACGCAGTTTCTGGCCCACTTTCTCAATAGCGTGGCCACGAATCGCTTCGTTCACATCACGCAGCTGTGCGTTGTCAACCGCGCCTTCAGCAATCGCTTTACCCAGATCGCCCGGTTGAATTTCAGTCATGAACGCTTTCAGCAACGGTACGCAAGCGTAAGAGAACAGGTAGTTGCCGTACTCGGCGGTGTCAGAGATAACCACGTTCATTTCATACAGACGCTTACGGGCGATGGTGTTGGCGATCAGCGGCAGTTCGTGCAGTGACTCATAGTACGCAGACTCTTCGATGATGCCGGAATCCACCATGGTTTCGAATGCCAGCTCAACGCCCGCTTTCACCATCGCGATCATCAGTACGCCTTTATCGAAGTACTCCTGCTCACCGATTTTACCTTCATACTGCGGCGCGGTTTCGAATGCGGTTTTACCGGTCTCTTCACGCCAGGTCAGCAGTTTCTTATCGTCGTTCGCCCAGTCCGCCATCATACCGGAGGAGAATTCACCGGAGATGATGTCGTCCATGTGTTTCTGGAACAGCGGCGCCATGATGGTTTTCAGCTGTTCAGACAGCGCATAAGCACGCAGTTTTGCCGGATTGGACAGACGATCCATCATCAGCGTAATGCCGCCCTGCTTCAGCGCTTCGGTGATAGTTTCCCAGCCGTACTGAATCAGTTTTTCCGCATATGCCGGGTCAGTACCTTCTTCCACCAGCTTATCGAAGCACAGCAGAGAACCCGCTTGCAGCATACCGCACAGGATGGTCTGCTCGCCCATCAGGTCAGATTTCACTTCCGCCACGAAGGAGGACTCCAGCACACCCGCACGATGACCGCCAGTTGCCGCCGCCCATGCTTTGGCAATCGCCATCCCTTCGCCTTTCGGATCGTTTTCCGGGTGAACGGCGATCAGCGTCGGTACACCGAAACCACGTTTGTACTCTTCACGGACTTCAGTACCCGGGCACTTCGGCGCCACCATCACCACGGTGATATCTTTGCGGATCTGCTCGCCCACTTCCACGATGTTGAAACCGTGGGAGTAACCCAGCGCCGCGCCGTCTTTCATCAGAGGTTGTACGGAACGCACCACGTCGGAGTGCTGTTTGTCCGGCGTCAGGTTAACCACCAGATCAGCCTGCGGGATCAGCTCTTCGTAAGTCCCCACTTTGAAGCCGTTTTCGGTCGCTTTACGCCAGGAAGCACGTTTCTCGGCAATCGCCTCTTTACGCAGGGCGTAGGCGATATCCAGACCGGAGTCACGCATGTTCAGGCCCTGGTTCAGCCCCTGAGCGCCACAGCCGACGATGACCACTTTTTTACCCTGAAGGTAGCTCGCGCCATCGGCAAATTCATCGCGGCCCATAAAGCGACATTTACCCAGTTGCGCCAACTGCTGGCGCAGATTCAGTGTATTAAAGTAGTTAGCCATATCTGTAACTCCGTGATGTTGTGTCGTGCTTATTGTTCGGTTCGCTTGCCGTGTCTGTGCAAGAGAGAATGAACTCACTATATGACAGGAAATTTATTGCGGAAATTGATATATTCACAACATCACATTGCAATTTCTGCAACGTAGACATCGGGAGTAAAGCCAGTGGATTTACGCGATCTGAAAACCTTCCTGCATCTGGCGGAAAGTCGCCATTTTGGCCGCAGCGCGCGGGCAATGCACGTTAGCCCTTCCACGCTCTCCCGGCAGATTCAACGCCTCGAAGAGGATCTCGGTCAGCCGCTGTTCATTCGCGATAACCGTACCGTTACGCTCACCGAAGCGGGAGAAGAGCTGCGAACGTTCGCCCAGCAAACGCTGTTGCAGTATCAGCAGTTACGCCACACCATCGACCAACAAGGCCCGTCGCTGTCGGGCGAGCTGCATATCTTCTGCTCGGTCACTGCCGCTTATAGCCATCTGCCGCCCATTCTTGACCGTTTCCGGGCGGAGCATCCCTCTGTGGAAATCAAACTCACCACCGGCGATGCCGCCGATGCGATGGAAAAAGTGGTGACGGGCGAGGCGGATCTGGCGATTGCTGGTAAACCGGAAACCCTGCCCGGCGCGGTCGCGTTTTCAATGCTGGAGAATCTGGCGGTGGTGCTGATAGCTCCCGCATTGCCTTGCCCGGTGCGAAATCAGGTCTCAGTGGATAAACCCGACTGGTCAACGGTGCCGTTTATCATGGCCGATCAAGGCCCGGTGCGTCGCCGTATTGAGCTGTGGTTCCGCCGTCAGAAAATCAGCAATCCGTCGATATACGCAACGGTCGGTGGACATGAAGCGATGGTGTCGATGGTCGCGCTCGGCTGCGGCGTGGCACTGCTGCCGGAAGTGGTATTGGAAAATAGCCCTGAACCCGTGCGTAACCGCGTGATGATCCTGGAGCGCAGCGACGAGAAAACGCCGTTTGAGCTGGGCGTTTGCGCACAAAAAAAGCGGCTGCATGAGCCGCTTATTGATGCGTTCTGGAACATTCTGCCCAACCACTAGCCGGATGGCGGCGCAAGCGCCTTATCCGGCCTACGGCTCAAAAGAACGTAGACCTGATAAGCGCAGCGCCATCAGGCATTTTCCCGAACACCCTAACCCGCAAGGAAAAAGCGGAACGCCGGGTTGTGGGTTTCGTTGTGGCACTCGTAGCCCAGCTCATTCAGCCGGGTTTCGAAATCTGGCTCGTTTTCGCCCAGTTCGAACGCCGCCAGCACACGACCATAGTCGGTACCGTGGCTGCGATAGTGGAACAGCGAAATATTCCAGTGCGTTCCCAGCGTGTGCAGAAACTTCAGCAGCGCGCCGGGCGACTCTGGAAATTCGAAACTGTACAGACGTTCCTGCAACGGTTTCGATGGGCGTCCGCCAACCATATAGCGCACATGCAGTTTCGCCATTTCGTCGTCGGAGAGATCCACCACGCTGTAGCCGCCTTCATGCAGCAGCGCGAGAATCTCTTTGCGCTCTTCCAGTCCACGGCTCAGACGGACGCCGACAAAAATGCAGGCATCTTGAGCGTCGGCAAAACGGTAGTTAAATTCGGTAACGGAACGGCCGCCCAGCAGCTGACAAAACGTCAGGAAGCTGCCTTTCTCTTCCGGGATAGTCACCGCCAGCAGCGCTTCGCGCTGTTCACCCAGCTCGCAGCGTTCAGACACATAGCGCAGACCATGAAAGTTCACATTCGCGCCAGAAAGCACATGCGCCAGGCGTTCGCCGCGAATATTGTGTTGGGCGATGTATTTTTTCATCCCCGCCAGCGCCAGCGCACCGGAAGGTTCCGCCACCGCACGCACATCCTCGAACAGATCTTTCATCGCTGCGCAAATCGCATCGCTGTCGACGGTGATAATGTCGTCGAGATATTCCTGGCACAGACGGAAGGTTTCATCGCCGATACGTTTAACCGCCACGCCTTCGGCAAACAGTCCCACACGCGGGAGATCCACCGGATGACCGGCATCCAGCGCCGCTTTCAGGCAGGCCGAATCTTCCGCTTCAACGGCGATCACTTTGATTTGCGGCATCAGCTGTTTGATGAGCACCGCCACGCCTGCCGCCAGTCCACCGCCGCCAACCGGCACGAATACGCGGTCGAGATGCGCATCCTGTTGGAGCAGTTCCAGCGCCAGCGTGCCCTGCCCGGCAATCACCATCGGATGATCGAACGGCGGAACCCAGGTAAAGCCCTGCTGTTGCGCCAGCTCGATAGCTTTTGCTTTCGCTTCATCAAAGTTCGCGCCGTGCAGCAGCACTTCCCCGCCAAACCCGCGCACCGCGTCCACTTTGATATCGGCGGTCGCCAGCGGCATCACAATCAATGCTTTTACGCCCAAACGCGCGGAGGAGAACGCCACGCCCTGAGCATGGTTACCCGCCGATGCGGTGATAACGCCGTGGGCTTTTTGTTCTTCGGTGAGCCCCGCCATCATCGCGTAGGCTCCGCGCAGCTTGAAGCTGTGTACAGGCTGCCTGTCTTCACGCTTCACGAGAATAACGTTGTCGAGGCGCGAAGAAAGTTTTTCCATTTTTTGCAGCGGCGTCACCTGTGCTGCTTCATATACCGGCGCGCGGAGTACCGCACGCAGGTACTCCGCCCCTTCCGGGGCGGCTGACAGGGGTTGCGACTCGGCCATCATCAACCTCCCAGCTTCGATTTATCGCGTACCGCGCCTTTATCGGCGCTGGTCGCCAGGCTGGCATAAGCACGCAGCGCAAAGGAGACCGGACGCTGACGATCTTTCGGCGTCCAGGCTTTATCACCACGGGCTTCCTGCGCTTCGCGACGCGCGGCGATTTCCGCATCGCTCAGTTGCAGTTGAATACCACGGTTTGGAATATCAATAGCAATCATGTCGCCATCTTCGATGATGGCAATATTACCGCCGCTGGCCGCTTCCGGTGAGACGTGACCGATAGAGAGGCCAGACGTGCCGCCGGAGAAACGGCCATCGGTGATCAGCGCACAGGCTTTACCCAGCCCCATCGATTTCAGGAAGGTGGTCGGGTAGAGCATTTCCTGCATACCAGGACCACCCTTCGGCCCTTCGTAGCGAATAACCACCACATCACCGGCAACCACCTTACCGCCAAGAATCGCCTCAACCGCATCGTCCTGGCTTTCATAGACTTTCGCCGGGCCGGTAAATTTCAGGATGCTGTCATCCACGCCTGCGGTTTTTACGATACAGCCGTTTTCAGCAAAGTTACCGTAGAGCACCGCCAGACCGCCATCTTTGCTGTAGGCATGTTCCAGCGAGCGAATGCAGCCTTCGGCGCGGTCGGTATCCAGCGAATCCCAGCGGCAATCCTGCGAGAACGCCTGCGTCGTGCGGATACCCGCCGGGCCTGCACGGAACATCTGTTTTACCGCTTCATTCTGGCTGACCATAACGTCGTACTGCTCCAGCGTTTGCGGCAGCGTCAGACCCAGCACGTTTTTTACATCGCGATTCATCAGCCCGGCGCGATCCAGCTCGCCCAGAATACCCAGCACGCCGCCTGCGCGGTGGACGTCTTCCATGTGGTATTTCTGCGTACTTGGCGCGACTTTACACAACTGTGGAACCTTGCGGGAAAGCTTGTCGATATCACTCATGGTGAAGTCGATTTCCGCTTCCTGCGCCGCCGCCAGCAGGTGTAAAACGGTGTTGGTCGAACCGCCCATAGCGATATCCAGCGTCATGGCGTTTTCAAACGCCGCTTTACTGGCGATATTACGCGGCAGTGCGGAAGCGTCGTCCTGCTCGTAGTAACGTTTAGTCAGCTCAACAATGCGCTTACCGGCATTGAGGAACAGCTGCTTGCGATCGGCGTGGGTTGCCAGCAACGAGCCGTTGCCCGGCTGCGACAGGCCCAGCGCTTCCGTCAGGCAGTTCATTGAGTTAGCGGTGAACATCCCGGAACACGACCCACAGGTCGGGCAGGCGGAGCGTTCGACCTGATTGCTCTGATCGTCAGAAACTTTCGGGTCCGCGCCCTGAATCATCGCATCAACCAGATCGAGCTTGATGATCTGATCGGAAAGTTTGGTTTTCCCGGCTTCCATCGGGCCGCCGGAGACAAAAATTACCGGAATGTTCAGGCGCAGCGAGGCCATCAGCATCCCTGGGGTGATTTTGTCGCAGTTGGAGATACAGACCATCGCATCCGCACAGTGGGCGTTCACCATGTACTCCACCGAGTCGGCGATCAGTTCGCGAGACGGCAGTGAATACAGCATGCCCCCGTGACCCATAGCGATTCCATCATCCACGGCAATGGTGTTGAACTCTTTGGCGACGCCGCCAGCGGCTTCAATCTGTTCGGCGACCAGCTTACCGAGATCGCGCAGATGAACGTGACCCGGCACAAACTGGGTGAATGAGTTCACGACGGCGATGATCGGTTTGCCAAAATCGGCATCGGTCATCCCGGTGGCGCGCCACAGCGCGCGGGCACCCGCCATATTGCGACCATGTGTGGTTGTGGCGGAACGATACTTAGGCATGCGTAATTTACTCCCAGTGTCTGTCTGTTAAATGGGACGGTGCGTGCCGTCCCATTTATTTTTAATTTATGGATTTACCTGATCCAACCAGCCCCATTTATCTTCGGTTTCACCGGTGAAGAGGCCAAAGAATGCTTGCTGAATACGTTTGGTGACCGGACCGCAGCGGCCCTCGCCTACCTGGATACCGTCCACGCTGCGAACCGGTGTGATCTCTGCCGCAGTACCGGACATAAACACTTCGTCCGCCAGATACAGAGATTCGCGAGACAGCACCTGCTCACGCACTTCGATATCCAGCTCTTTCGCCAGCTTAATGATCGCATCACGGGTAATACCTGGCAGCGCGGAGGAGGTAAACGGCGGGGTAAACAACACGCCATCTTTCACTTCAAACAGGTTTTCGCCTGCGCCTTCGGAAATATAACCATTCACATCCAACGCGATACCTTCCTGGTAGCCATGACGACGCGCTTCACTCCCTACCAGCAGTGAAGAAAGGTAGTTACCGCCCGCTTTTGCCGCTGTCGGAATGGTGTTTGGCGCTGCGCGGTTCCAGGAAGAAACCATCGCATCGATCCCCTGATCCAGCGCTTCTGCGCCCAGGTATGCGCCCCATGGGAACGCCGCGATGATGACGTCAGTGCTGTATCCCGGAGGCGGGTTAACGCCCATCCCCACATCGCCCACAAACACCAGCGGACGAATATACGCGCTGGTCAGGTTGTTTTTACGGATAACGTCGCGGCAGGCTTCCATCAGCTCATCAACGCTCTGGGAGACGGGAAAACGATAGATTTTGGCTGAATCATGCAAACGCTGCATGTGTTCACGATGGCGGAACACCACTGGACCTTTGTGAGAGTCGTAGCAACGGATCCCTTCAAACACGGAAGTACCGTAGTGCAGTGCGTGGGACATCACATGAACCTTCGCATCTTCCCAACGAATCATCTCACCATTGAACCAGATGTAATCAGCTTTTTTCGTCGTCATTTTTCTTCCTTTTGCGCTCAGGCGCGGATTTGTTGTGATGTGGTTGTGCTCTGGCAGATAGCAACATGTGCAACATCTACCAGTTTACTTAACTGACTAAACAGTAAGTCGACCGACCGGGGGCTGGCAACGGTCAATTCGATATTTATATTTTGCGCATCGGTGGCGGCTTCCATATTCATGGAGCACACCTGAAAACCACGGTGGCGAACCACGCGTAAAACACGTTCTAACGTTTCCGGGTTGAAGCGAGCTGCCACATTGACCTGATGTTGCATCATGATAATTTCTCCAGCATTTCTGAGTTACTGGCGCCAGGCGGCACCAGGGGCCAGACATTCTCAAGTTCGTCGATTGAGACATGAAGCAGGTATGGCCCATCACTGTTCAGCATGGTGTCGAGCGCCGCTTCAACCTGGTCTTTACGGGTGATGTGTTGGCCAGGAATGCCGAAGGCGCTGGCTAACATGAGGAAATCGGGGTTATCGGTAAGGGTGGTTTCGCTATATCGTTCCTGGAAAAACAGTTGTTGCCATTGTCGAACCATGCCTAACCGCTGGTTATCGAGTAAGACAATCTTCAACGGCAACTGCTTGCGTTTTACGGTGCCCAACTCTTGTACATTCATCATGAAAGAGCCGTCACCGGAGATACAGATAACGGTATCATTCGGCCTCGCAACCTGCGCGCCAACCGCCGCAGGCAGGCCAAAACCCATCGTACCTAAGCCGCTGGAGGTGATGAAATTCTCCGGGCGAGTGTACGTCATATGCTGCGCAGACCACATCTGATGCTGGCCCACATCCGTCGTCACCACGCTGTCTGCGGGTTTACGTTCCGACAGCTGTTTTAACAGCAGCGGCGCATAGATGGCTTCACCGGGATGATCGTAACGCCAGGCGTGCTCAGTACGCAGTTCAGCATTGTGCTGACGCCAGGCGTCAATATTTAACGGTTGCTGTAACGCGGGCAATAATGCGTTCAGATCGCCCTGCAACGCGACATGCGCCTGACGCAGTTTGTTCATTTCCGCCGGATCGATATCCATGTGGATCACGCTGGCGTTCGGCGCAAAGGTATTCAGCTTGCCCGTCACCCGGTCATCAAAACGTGCCCCTACGGCAATCAGCAGATCGCACTCCTGCACCGCAAAGTTTGCCGCTTTAGTGCCATGCATCCCCAACATACCGAGATAATACGGATAGTCGGCATCCACCGCGCCCAGGCCTTTTAACGTGCAGGTCACCGGCATTTGCGTCGCAGCGATAAATTCGCGCAGCGCGGGTACGGCCTGCGCCATGCCTACGCCGCCGCCCACGTACAGCATCGGTTTTTGCGCCTGCGCCATCATCCGACGCGCCTGCTCAACATCCGCGTGCGGGAAAGCCGTTTCGTTTTCAACGGTGGTGAAATACGGCTCCAGTGAACCATTGGCTAACTGGATATCTTTGGGGATATCAACCAGAACAGGGCCAGGACGACCCGAGTTAGCAACCCGGAAAGCCTCAGCCATGATGCGCGGCAGCTCTTCCAGTGACTGCACGAGGAAGCTGTGCTTAGTACATGCCAACGACAGCCCCAGCACATCAACCTCCTGAAAAGCGTCCGTTCCGATGAACGGAGCGGAAACCTGACCCGTGATGGCCACAACCGGCACGGAATCTAACAGTGCGTCAGCCAGACCGGTGATCAAATTGGTAGCGCCAGGGCCAGACGTGGCGATACAGACGCCCGTTTTGCCCGTTGAACGCGCATAGCCGATTGCCGCCATCGCCGCGCCCTGCTCGTGACGACACAACAGATGTTCCACGCCGCCGTCATACAACGCATCGTAAACCGGCATAATTGCGCCACCGGGATAACCAAAAACGGTTTCAACACCCTGTGCTCGCAAAGCATGTACCACCCACTGTGCCCCATTCATAGTTACATCCCCGCCGTAAATCTGGAGAAACAGAATTTTATGCTATTAGTCATTATCTGCTCCTCGTTTATGTTTTTAAGGTCAAAAAAAACCCCCGGACCTTTCGGTGCGGGGGTCTTAGTTCGTTAAGGCTTGATTTCTAAGCCTTTCCTCGTCCAAGTGCAGCCCCGCACGGTGGGATAATAATCACCACCACGCTAATCACGACCAGGCTAATCACTCGTAGAAGGGCTGTCATTTTTGTCTATTCTTGCATCTTGTTCGAAGGAATGCCTAAAGAGTTACCATAGCTTTCGCCAATAGCACAAGATATTTTTATTTTCATTTTTCTGACGCAGCTAACGGTTTAGCAAAAAATCATTGTTTTTTATACAAAAAACAGGAAATGAAAAATTTTCACTTTTTGCCTCATAAACAACAGCAACCCCCATCTTTTTTTCGCATCTGTGATTTTTTGCGAGCAAGCTTCCGAACAGCAAAGCATATTTTGAAAACGCGATAAAATTACCGGAATATGCGCCGAAAATTAACAATCGTGCAGGATATTTCTGGTTTTTAATGCAGCATAATTCTCTCAACGGGAGGAGTTATGTCACTGTCGATTGTTCACACACGCGCCGCACTTGGCGTTAATGCGCCGCCAATAACCATCGAGGTGCATATCAGTAATGGCCTGCCGGGTTTAACAATGGTTGGGCTACCTGAAACGACGGTAAAGGAGGCCCGGGATCGGGTTCGCAGCGCAATCATCAATAGCGGGTATGAATTTCCGGCGAAGAAAATCACCATTAATCTGGCCCCGGCAGATTTACCCAAAGAGGGCGGAAGATATGATTTACCTATCGCAATTGCGCTTCTGGCGGCGTCAGAGCAACTTACAACAAATAAGCTTAATGAATATGAACTGGTGGGCGAACTGGCCCTTACAGGTGCGTTACGTGGCGTTCCAGGCGCGATATCCAGTGCAACCGAGGCGATTCGGGCAGGCAGACATATCATTGTTGCAAAAGAGAATACGGCGGAAGTTGGGCTAATCAGCGGGGAGGGATGCCTGATTGCAGATCATCTGCAAACGGTATGCGCATTTCTGGAAGGGAAACGTGATCTTGAGAAACCAGTCTCTACCGATTCTGACGCCTGTTTACTGCATGACGATCTCAGTGATGTTATCGGTCAGGAACAGGGGAAACGAGGCCTGGAAATCACGGCCGCAGGAGGGCACAACCTGCTGCTGATAGGCCCGCCAGGTACGGGAAAAACCATGCTGGCCAGCCGCATTAATGGGCTACTGCCATCATTAAGCGACAAAGAAGCGCTGGAAAGCGCGGCGATTCTCAGCCTGGTGAACGCTGATACGGTACAAAGGCAGTGGAAACGACGTCCTTTCCGCTCGCCTCATCACAGCGCGTCATTAACGGCAATGGTAGGGGGAGGTTCAATACCCGCGCCAGGAGAAATATCGCTGGCGCACAACGGTATTTTGTTTCTGGATGAACTGCCTGAGTTTGAGCGACGCACGCTGGATGCGCTGCGTGAACCTATTGAGTCTGGTCAGATACACCTTTCGCGCACCCGGGCAAAGATCACCTATCCTGCGCGCTTCCAACTGATTGCAGCGATGAATCCCAGCCCGACCGGTCACTATCAGGGGAACCATAATCGCTGTAGCCCGGAACAGACGTTGCGCTACCTCAGCCGTTTATCCGGCCCCTTTCTCGATCGATTCGATCTCTCGCTCGAAATTCCCCTGCCACCGCCCGGTATACTCAGCCAGGCAGCGGTGAAAAGCGAGGACAGCGCTACAGTGAAAGTACGGGTGATATCCGCACGGAAACGCCAGTACGAACGACAGGGGAAGCTAAACGCCCATCTGGACAGCCAGGGTATACGAAAGTACTGCTCTCTACACAGTGATGATGCGCACTGGCTGGAGGAGACGCTGATACATCTGGGATTGTCTATACGAGCCTGGCAGCGCTTACTGAAGGTTGCCCGTACCATTGCCGATCTGGAACAAACGGAGAATATTACGCGCCTGCATTTGCAGGAGGCTGTGGGCTATCGGGCAATAGACAGACTACTGATTCATTTACAAAAACTACTGACGTAAAAAAAGGGCATTTCGCCCTTTTTTTATTAATCGTCAGATTCGGTGTAGTCTTCCGCACCTTCCATCTGCGGTTTACCGCCAGACAGAGTGTGGAAACGTTTTGGACGCTTAATACGCGTCATATATTTAGACCAGACGCGTTCTGCTTCTGTCACCGGCTCACGTTCGCCACGGCATACCGCGACAAACAGTCTCTCTTCTTCGGTTACTGGCTCACGTTTCCCCAGATCCAGCTCATTGAAGGCATAACCATGACGTTCAAGCAGTTGTGCCTCTTTGATGGTGAAATCACCATGACGAGAGAATCCGCGTGGATAATATTTGTTGTCGAAATATCGATTAGTCGTCGTAAAGCTTTCCGCCATCCTGCACGCTCCTAATTCTTTGGCCGAGCTATTTATGGCGCGGAGTATTAGTTACGCTTGACAGAGTGTAAAACAAAAGATTTAAATCATTACGACAAATAATTTTGTGGAGAGCGTTGTGGATACGGAATTGTTAAAAACTTTCCTGGAAGTTAGCCGGACACGCCACTTTGGACGAGCGGCAGAAGCGCTCTACCTGACCCAATCGGCGGTCAGTTTTCGGATAAGACAACTGGAAAATCAGCTTGGTGTGAACCTGTTCACCCGGCACAGAAACAATATCCGCTTAACCGCAGCAGGTGAAAAGCTACTACCCTATGCAGAAACGCTGATGAATACGTGGCAGGCAGCACGTAAGGAAGTGGCGCATACGTCGCGGCATAATGAGTTTTCTATCGGTGCCAGCGCTTCTCTGTGGGAGTGCATGCTCAATGGCTGGCTGGCACGCTTATATCAGTCTCTGGAGCCGCAAGCCAGTCTGCAATTTGAAGCCAGGATCGCTCAACGCCAGTCGTTAGTAAAGCAACTCCATGAACGTCAGCTTGATCTGCTCATTACCACCGAAGCGCCAAAAATGGATGAGTTTAGCAGCCAATTGCTGGGACATTTCACACTCGCATTGTATTGCAGCAGCCCATCACAGATGAAAGATGAATTAAATTATCTGCGCCTTGAGTGGGGACCTGATTTTCAACAGCATGAAGTGGGTTTGATTGCGAGCGATGAGGTTCCCGTTCTTACCACCAGTTCAGCTGAACTGGCGAAACAGCAACTGTCTGCTCTTAATGGATGCAGTTGGCTTCCTGTTGGCTGGGCCAAAGAAAAAGGCGGGCTTCATACCGTTGCCGACAGCGCTACGCTTTCACGCCCGTTATATGCAATATGGCTACAAAATAGCGATAAACATACGTTGATCCGCGATCTGTTAAAAACAAACGTCCTGGAAGATTAAAGGGACAGCAATGGCAAGGATGCCGGGAAAGGAGTTGAATGGATATGCCGGGGGCCGTTTTTCAGGCAAAAAAAATCCTTAGCAAATGCTAAGGATAATTTTCTGGCAGGGGCGGAGAGACTCGAACTCCCAACACCCGGTTTTGGAGACCGGTGCTCTACCAATTGAACTACGCCCCTAATTAGGGTGGCGGAACGGACGGGACTCGAACCCGCGACCCCCTGCGTGACAGGCAGGTATTCTAACCAACTGAACTACCGCTCCAC
>NZ_JAOWFV010000034.1:0-28902 GCF_030333505.1 Citrobacter sp. CK189
AGGTAAGGAGGTGATCCAACCGCAGGTTCCCCTACGGTTACCTTGTTACGACTTCACCCCAGTCATGAATCACAAAGTGGTAAGCGCCCTCCCGAAGGTTAAGCTACCTACTTCTTTTGCAACCCACTCCCATGGTGTGACGGGCGGTGTGTACAAGGCCCGGGAACGTATTCACCGTGGCATTCTGATCCACGATTACTAGCGATTCCGACTTCATGGAGTCGAGTTGCAGACTCCAATCCGGACTACGACATACTTTATGAGGTCCGCTTGCTCTCGCGAGGTCGCTTCTCTTTGTATATGCCATTGTAGCACGTGTGTAGCCCTGGTCGTAAGGGCCATGATGACTTGACGTCATCCCCACCTTCCTCCAGTTTATCACTGGCAGTCTCCTTTGAGTTCCCGGCCTAACCGCTGGCAACAAAGGATAAGGGTTGCGCTCGTTGCGGGACTTAACCCAACATTTCACAACACGAGCTGACGACAGCCATGCAGCACCTGTCTCACGGTTCCCGAAGGCACAGTCTCATCTCTGAGACCTTCCGTGGATGTCAAGACCAGGTAAGGTTCTTCGCGTTGCATCGAATTAAACCACATGCTCCACCGCTTGTGCGGGCCCCCGTCAATTCATTTGAGTTTTAACCTTGCGGCCGTACTCCCCAGGCGGTCGACTTAACGCGTTAGCTCCGGAAGCCACGCCTCAAGGGCACAACCTCCAAGTCGACATCGTTTACGGCGTGGACTACCAGGGTATCTAATCCTGTTTGCTCCCCACGCTTTCGCACCTGAGCGTCAGTCTTCGTCCAGGGGGCCGCCTTCGCCACCGGTATTCCTCCAGATCTCTACGCATTTCACCGCTACACCTGGAATTCTACCCCCCTCTACGAGACTCAAGCCTGCCAGTATCAGATGCAGTTCCCAGGTTGAGCCCGGGGATTTCACATCTGACTTAACAGACCGCCTGCGTGCGCTTTACGCCCAGTAATTCCGATTAACGCTTGCACCCTCCGTATTACCGCGGCTGCTGGCACGGAGTTAGCCGGTGCTTCTTCTGCGGGTAACGTCAATTGCTGCGGTTATTAACCACAACACCTTCCTCCCCGCTGAAAGTACTTTACAACCCGAAGGCCTTCTTCATACACGCGGCATGGCTGCATCAGGCTTGCGCCCATTGTGCAATATTCCCCACTGCTGCCTCCCGTAGGAGTCTGGACCGTGTCTCAGTTCCAGTGTGGCTGGTCATCCTCTCAGACCAGCTAGGGATCGTCGCCTTGGTGAGCCGTTACCCCACCAACAAGCTAATCCCATCTGGGCACATCTGATGGCAAGAGGCCCGAAGGTCCCCCTCTTTGGTCTTGCGACGTTATGCGGTATTAGCTACCGTTTCCAGTAGTTATCCCCCTCCATCAGGCAGTTTCCCAGACATTACTCACCCGTCCGCCACTCGTCAGCAAAGCAGCAAGCTGCTTCCTGTTACCGTTCGACTTGCATGTGTTAGGCCTGCCGCCAGCGTTCAATCTGAGCCATGATCAAACTCTTCAATTTAAGTTTGATGCTCGTGAATTAAACTTCGTAATGAATTACGTGTTCACTCAGAGACTTGGTATTCATTTATTGTCCGAAGACATTAAGAATCCATGTCACTTTGAGTGCCCACACAGATTGTCTGATAAATTGTTAAAGAGCAGTTGCGACGCGCTTTAGCGCTCTGTCGCGAGGTGGCGTATATTACGCTTTCCTCTTTCAGAGTCAACCCCATTTTTCAGGATTTTTCTCTTCGTTGTTCCGACCATCTTGTGAAGCGTTTCACTTTGTCGTCTCAACGGAGGCGCATTATAGGGATCCCATTTTTTTGCACAAGCGTTTTTTGGATCTTTTTTGCTGAATGCCTGTTTTTTACCCCTTTAGCTACATTCCTGCGCAATTTGGCTGATTTTTGATACCTGAAACACTTGCGTAGCGCCAATAATCCAACCAAAGTCTTCATTACTGTTCTCTTTCGTTGAGGTAAACATGTCTGACGTATTACGTCCTTATAAGGATCTTTTCCCACAGATCGGGCAACGCGTGATGATCGATTCCAGTAGCGTCGTCATTGGCGATGTTCGTCTGGCTGATGACGTCGGGATCTGGCCGCTGGTCGTCATTCGTGGCGATGTGAACTATGTAGAGATTGGCGCCCGCTCAAATATCCAGGACGGCAGCGTGCTGCATGTGACGCACAAATCCACCACTAACCCGCAAGGTAATCCGCTTATTGTGGGTGAAGATGTCACTGTCGGGCATAAAGTCATGCTCCACGGCTGCACTATCGGCAACCGGGTTCTGGTTGGCATGGGGTCCATTCTGCTGGATGGCGCGGTAATAGAAGATGACGTCATGATCGGCGCTGGCAGCCTGGTGCCGCAAAACAAGCGCCTGGAAAGCGGCTATCTGTATCTGGGGAGTCCGGTGAAGCAGATCCGTCCGCTAAGTGACGAAGAGAAAGCCGGGCTACAGTACTCCGCAAATAACTATGTGAAATGGAAAGATGAATACCTGAGTCAGGACAGCCAGACCCAACCCTGATAGTCTTCTTGCTGGGACTGGATCAACGCTTCCGCTTCTTCTTCCAGATCCCAGCGATGTTCACAAAAGTCTGCCAGCCACCGTTCTGGCGTATCGCCACCAAAGCGATGCGCCAGCGTGGTTCCCTTGATAGCACACATTAACTGCATCCCATTCACCAGTGCGGGAAAGCTAACGGCCTCAAGGTCCGCGTCCCACTCTTCTCTGTCAGGAAACTGAATAGCCTGGTTCATGCCGACAGTTCCTGCTTCAGCGTTGCAATAACAGGTTCCACGTCAGGCAACACGCCATGCCAGAGAAAAACAGCATGCGCGGCTTGCCCCACCAGCATCCCCAAACCATCGGCATACCGTTTTGCCCCTTGCTCCGCACACCAGGCAAGGAACGGCGTATTCCCCTTTTGATAAAACATATCGTAGCAACAGACAGCAGGATGAATGAGCGATGACGGGATCGCGGGAATATCACCGCTAATTCCACTGGATGTCGCATTGATGATCAGATCGAATTCATGGCCTTCCAGCGCATCAAGACGAAGGGCCTGAACACTGCCGGTATGAGCGAAGATTTGCGCCAGTTCTTCAGCACGGGAAGCGGTTCGGTTCGCAATAGTAACCGCACAATCCATTGATAGCAGCGGTAACAGTACGCCCCTGGAAGCCCCCCCCGCCCCAATCAGCAGGATGCGTAGCCCCGGACGAATGAAAGACAAACGTTCAAGATCGCTCAACAGGCCGATGCCGTCGGTGTTATCCCCCAGCAAGCGACCATCATCAAGGCGTTTCAGGGTATTCACCGCCCCGGCAAGCGCCGCACGCTCCGTCAGTTCATCTGCGCGTGCAAACGCTTCCTCTTTAAAAGGAACGGTAACGTTCGCCCCTTTCCCTCCTTGCGCAAAGAAGGCGTTAAGGGTATTCACGAAATCATCAACCGGCGCCAGAACACGCCCATAGGGATGATCTATCTTCAGTTGCTGCGCAAACTGCTGATGAATAAATGGCGACTTGCTGTGCGCAATCGGGTTACCAAAAACAGCATAGGTTTCCATCGTATTACCCCTGTCGAAACAGCTCGCCCGTCAGGGCATCACGAATTTCAGAAGGATTCAGGCGTCCTCCCGTTTCACCCTCAACAACGGGGAAATCCGCGCCAAACTGCGCCCGTACTTCTTCGACCGTGCGGCAGGGAGGCAACCCTGTCAAATTCGCACTGGTGGAAACTAACGGTTTGCCATAAGCCTGGCACAATGAGACCACCAGCGGGTGATCCGTAACGCGAACCGCCAGCGAATCAAAACGTCCCGTCAACCAGCGCGGCGTTGTCGCCGGTGCAGGAAAAACAAACGTCACCGGGCCAGGCCAGCACGCAAAGATCGCTTCTCGTTGCGTATCTGTCAGCATGCTGTCATCAATATATGGCTTAAGCTGCTCAAAATTTGCCGCAATTAAAATGAGGCCTTTCTCAACCGGACGCTGTTTCAATTCCAGTAAGCGGTTGACCGCCGTTTCACTATCAGGATCGCACCCGACACCGAAAACAGCTTCTGTGGGATACGCGATGACACATTCTTTATGCAGTACCGCTACCGCTGCCGCGATAGCGTCTGTGGGCAGGTTATTATTCACTTTGTTGTTCCGCCGGAACCGGCTTTCCACATTGTTTACTGGCGCAAAAGTGCTTCACACCCTGCGCGGTTTTCTTTTCGATGAGTAGCGGATAGTGACATTCAGGACACTCTCCGGCTATCGGTTTGAAGTTAATGACAAACTGACATTCAGGATAGCGATCGCAGGAATGAAAAGTTTTACCATAACGGGAACGCCGTTGAACCAGATGACCTTTTTGGCACTGAGGGCAGGTAATGGCAGTTTCGTCTGGTTTGTCGATCAGTTCGGTATGGCCACACGCGGGGTAGTCACTGCAACCGATAAACATGCCGAACCGCCCCTGCCGCAATACCAGCTCCGCGCCACATGCCGGGCAAAACTTCCCCTCCAGAACTTTGACGATATGTCCGTCTGCTGACGATTTCAGCGGACGGACATAATCACATTCTGGATAGTGTGAGCAGCCGAGAAAAGGACCGTGTTTCCCGGAGCGAATAACAAGTTCAGCCCCGCACTGTGGGCAGGGCTCATTTTTATGCACCGTAAACAGTGCTGATTTAGCCATAACAACTCATGCTGAATGAAGGTCGATTAATGCAGCATACCTTCATTCACTTCAAAGAGTAATTCTTCCATTTGCTGATACGCATTTTCACAACCCGGAATGTTAAATAAAACCATCAGGATCACCCACTTCAGGTCTTCCAGATCGAATTCTGCGGTATCCAGCGCGAGCACGCGTTCAATCACCATTTCTCGCGTTTCGAGGTTTAGCACCTGAATCTGCTCGAGGAATAACAGAAACCCCCGACAGCTGGCATCCAGTCGATTGCACTCCTCTGCCGTGTAAATACGTACGGAGAGCGGATCGGAAGCCAGTTGCATAGGTTCGGCGAGGCCTTCCTGATAATCAGCAAGCTTTTCCAGCCACAGTAGCGCGTTGTAGATGTCTTCACGGTCAAAGCCAGCGTCGGTAAGATCCCGTTCCAGTTTGTCCTGATCCACACGCAATTCAGCTTCGTTATGGATGTAAGTCTCAAACAAATACATTAGTACGTCGAACATGGCTTGCCCTCCTTAATCGGACATAGCCGCCGGGTACAGCTGCGATCCATCCTGCTAACTCCAGTTCGAGTAGCTGAGCCACTACCTCTGGCACAGGTTGGCCGGCACGTTCAGCGACGACGTCAACAGGTGTTACCTCATCTCCTACGTTAGCCAGGAGCATAGGAAATGGCAATGCTGCGACTTCCTGATCTGGTGAATAAAGTGAATTTTCGGCCTCATCTGGCAGCCAATGTAAGCCGTATTGCAAATTGTCCAGAATATCCTCTGGCGCCGTCACAAGAGTGGCGCCCTGTTTGATCAACCAATGCGGCCCTTCACTGCCAGGGCTGCCTATCGGCCCTGGCAAGGCAAAGACATCCCTCCCTTGCTCCAGCGCACAGCGCGCGGTAACCAAAGAGCCGCTTCGTAGTGCCGCTTCAACAACCAGCACGCCTTTGCTCAGGCCGCTAATGATGCGGTTTCGTCGGGGAAAATGGTGCGGTAAAGGGAGCGTCGCTAATGGAAACTCCGACACCAGCGCGCCACCGGCGTCTATCAGCCCCTCAGCCAGCCGGGTATGTCGTCGGGGATGGATACTTCCCAGACCGTTGCCCAGCACAGCCACGCTTTTCCCGTTCGCGTTTAAGGCGGCTTTATGCGCAACGCCATCAACTCCTCTCGCCAGCCCGCTGGTAATCGTCACCCCTTTTACGGCAAGACTTTCACAGAACAAGCGCCCCCATCGCTCGCCATACCAGGAAGGTGTCCGGCTTCCTACGACGCCAAGCTGGAAGTTCTGGAGACATTCTGGATCACCCGCAACAAAAAAAGCGCCGGGATAATCTGCAATCGCATTCAACTGTGCCGGATAACGCGCGCTGCCGGCCAGAATCAAATGGTGATGAGGTTGCTCAAGCCAGTGCTGCGCGTCATCCAGCGCTTTTTGCGGGACGGTTAAAAAGCGTTCCGCTTGTCGGGACGTTAACCCTGCGTTCTGAAGCAAAGTCTTATCAATCTGACGCTGTTGTATGAGCAAATTCGCAATGCTCAACATTGCATCGCCATACAATTCACTCACATGCATCAAACGTAACCAAATTTCGGTACAGGTCATCCTTTATCCCCCTGCCACAAGCTGTCCTGGCAATCTTTGCGATTGGTCACTGATGCTGTCAATCGGAGGGGGTTTTGTCTAGAATAGAGGTAATAATCTTTCCAACTCCTGAACACAACTCTGGATAATTATGGCAGTTTTGCAAGTGTTACATATTCCGGACGAGCGTCTTCGCAAAGTCGCAAAACCGGTAGAAGAAGTGAATGCAGAAATTCAGCGTATCGTCGATGATATGTTCGAAACGATGTATGCAGAAGAAGGTATTGGCCTGGCGGCAACGCAGGTCGATATTCATCAACGTATCATCGTGATTGATGTTTCGGAAAACCGCGACGAGCGTCTGGTGTTAATCAACCCGGAACTGCTGGAAAAAAGCGGTGAGACGGGGATTGAAGAAGGCTGTCTGTCTATTCCTGAACAGCGAGCTTTAGTGCCGCGTGCGGAGAAAGTGAAAATTCGCGCACTCGACCGCGACGGTAAATCTTTTGAGCTGGAAGCAGACGGCCTGTTGGCTATCTGTATTCAGCACGAGATGGATCACCTGGTCGGTAAACTGTTTATCGATTATCTGTCGCCGCTGAAGCAACAACGTATTCGTCAGAAAGTTGAGAAACTCGACCGCCTGAACGCCCGAGCTTAAGGACCAGAATCAACGTGTCAGACTCACTACGTATTATTTTTGCGGGTACACCTGACTTTGCAGCGCGTCATCTTGACGCGCTGTTGTCTTCTGGACACAACATCGTTGGCGTGTTTACCCAACCCGACCGCCCGGCTGGACGCGGTAAAAAGCTGATGCCCAGCCCGGTGAAAGTGCTGGCGGAAGAGAAAGGAATAGCGGTTTTTCAGCCCGCCTCCTTGCGCCCACAAGAAAACCAGCATTTAGTCGCAGACTTACACGCTGACGTAATGGTCGTGGTGGCGTATGGCCTGATTCTGCCAAAAGCGGTGCTGGATATGCCGCGACTCGGCTGCATCAACGTTCACGGTTCCCTGCTCCCGCGCTGGCGTGGCGCAGCGCCGATCCAACGTTCACTTTGGGCTGGTGATGCCGAAACGGGCGTAACCATCATGCAAATGGATGTGGGTCTGGATACTGGCGATATGCTCTATAAACTTGCCTGTCCAATCACCGCGGAAGACACCAGCGGCACGCTGTATGACAAGCTGGCGGATCTTGGCCCACAGGGGCTGATTGAAACGCTGAAACAGTTAGAAAACGGTACCGCGAAGCCAGAAGTACAGGACAACACCCTGGCCACTCACGCTGAGAAACTTAGCAAAGAAGAGGCGCGTATGGACTGGTCTCTCTCTGCTGCACAGCTTGAACGCTGCATCCGCGCCTTTAATCCCTGGCCAATGAGCTGGATGGAAATTGACGGTCAGCCGGTAAAAGTGTGGCAGGCGTCAGTGATAGAGCGCGTAACGCAAGCGGAACCGGGCACCATTCTTGACGCGACTAAACAAGGTATTCAGGTTGCAACCGGCAACGGCATCCTGAACCTGCTCTCCCTTCAACCCGCAGGTAAGAAGGCAATGAGCGCGCAGGATCTTTTAAATTCACGTCGGGAATGGTTTATTCCTGGCAACCGTCTGGCCTGACGGTCACGTCTTACTACGCCCGGTGTTACCGGGCATTTTTATTTTTGCGGTTATGAAAAAACAAAATTTACGCAGTCTGGCGGCACAGGCCGTTGAGCAGGTCGTTGAGCAAGGGCAATCCTTAAGTAATGTCCTGCCACCACTACAGCAAAAAGTCTCCGATAAAGACAAAGCGCTGCTTCAGGAGCTGTGCTTTGGCGTGTTGCGCACCCTTTCGCAGCTGGAGTGGCTGATTAATAAATTAATGTCTCGCCCGATGACCGGTAAGCAACGCACCGTGCATTACCTGATCATGGTAGGGTTTTACCAGCTATTGCACACACGAATTCCACCACATGCGGCCCTCGCAGAAACGGTTGAAGGTGCTGTTGCTATTAAGCGCCCACAGCTTAAGGGGCTGATCAATGGCGTTTTGCGTCAGTTTCAGCGTCAGCAGGAGGCGTTGCTGGCTGAGTTTGCGACCAGCGAGGCACGTTTTCTGCATCCGTCCTGGCTGCTAAAGCGCCTGCAAAAATCCTATCCCACCCAATGGGAAGCGATTGTCGAAGCCAACAACCAACGTCCTCCAATGTGGCTACGCGTGAACCGTACACATCATTCACGCGACAGCTGGCTCGCGTTATTGCAGGACGCAGGAATGAACGGTTTTCCCCACTCGGCCTATCCTGACGCCCTACGTCTTGAGTCTCCGGCGCCGGTTCATGCCTTACCCGGCTTTGAAGAGGGTTGGGTAACGGTTCAGGATGCTTCCGCGCAAGGCTGTGTTAGCTTCCTCGCCCCGCAAAACGGCGAGCAAATCCTGGATTTGTGCGCCGCACCGGGGGGTAAAACAACGCATATACTCGAAGCCGCGCCTGAAGCGCAGGTGTTGGCTGTCGATGTCGACGAACAGCGTCTTTCACGCGTTTACGATAACCTTAAACGTCTGGGGATGAAGGCAACTGTCAAACAGGGTGATGGTCGATATCCCGCGCAATGGTGTGGCGAGCAGAAATTTGACCGTATTCTGCTGGATGCGCCTTGTTCAGCCACCGGCGTCATTCGTCGTCACCCGGATATCAAATGGCTACGCCGCGATCGTGATATTGCTGAACTGGCAAAATTACAGTCGGAAATTCTGGATGCCATATGGCCACATTTAAAGTCAGGCGGAACACTGGTCTACGCGACCTGTTCTGTCCTGCCGGAAGAGAATAGCCAACAGATTCAGGCTTTTTTACAGCGCACCCCGGACGCCACCCTGACCGGCACCGGAACCCCCGCTCAACCGGGCGTGCAAAATCTGCCAGGTGCGGAAGAAGGTGACGGCTTCTTTTACGCTAAGCTAATCAAAAAGTGATGAGATAACGGGTCGCGACTGATGAAAATTATCATTCTGGGCGCAGGGCAGGTCGGCGGCACGCTGGCTGAAAACCTGGTCGGAGAGAACAACGACATCACGGTGGTCGATATCAATGGCGAACGCCTGCGTAGTTTACAGGACAAGTTCGATCTCCGCGTCGTGCAAGGGCATGGCTCTCACCCCCGCGTGCTGCGTGAAGCGGGTGCAGACGATGCGGATATGCTGGTCGCCGTGACCAGTTCCGATGAAACGAATATGGTCGCCTGCCAGGTGGCCTATTCACTCTTCAATACGCCAAATCGTATCGCCCGTATCCGTTCGCCAGATTATGTCCGCGATGCGGATAAACTCTTCCACTCTGAAGCCGTCCCCATCGACCATCTTATTGCGCCAGAGCAACTGGTCATCGATAACATTTATCGCCTGATCGAATATCCCGGCGCATTGCAGGTCGTTAATTTCGCCGAAGGTAAAGTCAGTCTTGCGGTAGTGAAAGCCTATTATGGCGGGCCGCTGATCGGGAACGCGTTATCCACGATGCGTGAGCATATGCCGCATATTGATACCCGCGTCGCCGCGATATTCCGTCATGACCGCCCCATTCGTCCCCAGGGTTCGACTATTGTAGAAGCAGGCGATGAAGTCTTTTTTATTGCCGCATCACAGCATATCCGCGCGGTAATGAGCGAACTGCAACGTCTGGAGAAACCCTATAAGCGTATTATGTTAGTCGGAGGGGGAAATATCGGTGCCGGTCTCGCGCGTCGTCTGGAAAAAGATTACAGCGTCAAACTGATCGAGCGCGATCAACAGCGGGCCTCCGAACTTGCCGAAAAACTGCAAAATACGATCGTCTTTTTTGGCGATGCGTCGGATCAGGAACTGCTGGCTGAAGAGCATATTGATCAGGTTGATCTGTTTATTGCAGTCACCAACGATGATGAAGCCAACATTATGTCGGCAATGCTGGCCAAACGGATGGGTGCGAAGAAAGTAATGGTGCTCATTCAACGTCGCGCCTATGTGGATCTCGTCCAGGGGAGCGTCATTGATATTGCCATTTCGCCACAGCAGGCCACGATTTCCGCGTTACTCAGCCATGTGCGTAAAGCCGATATTGTGGGAGTGTCATCGCTACGTCGTGGTGTAGCAGAAGCAATTGAAGCCGTTGCCCACGGTGATGAAAGTACATCTCGCGTCGTAGGCCGCGCCATTGATGAAATTAAACTTCCACCGGGAACAATAATTGGCGCAGTGGTTCGCGGTAACGATGTAATGATTGCCAATGACAATTTGCGCATTGAACAAGGCGATCATGTGATTATGTTCCTGACGGATAAAAAGTTTATTACCGACGTCGAACGCTTATTCCAGCCAAGTCCTTTCTTCCTGTAATTATTTGGGCGCTAATGCAGCGCCCTCTTTAATTCCCCTGTTTTATCAGGGCCTAATAAATGCTCCTTTAAACAATCCATAAATGGAAAATGCCTTAACATTTGTTAAACTTATAAACGTCAGTTGCATAGGGAGAATAAAATGAGCTTTATTAAAGAGTTTCGCGAATTCGCGATGCGCGGGAATGTTGTTGATTTGGCAGTGGGTGTGATTATTGGGGCGGCATTCGGGAAGATCGTTTCTTCTCTGGTTGCTGATATCATTATGCCGCCGCTGGGATTGTTAATTGGCGGGATCGATTTTAAACAGTTTGCCTTTACGCTACGCGAAGCGCAGGGAGATATCCCGGCAGTCGTGATGCATTACGGTGTGTTTATTCAGAACGTCTTTGATTTTGTTATTGTGGCGTTTGCTATCTTCATGGCTATCAAACTGATCAACAAACTGAATCGTAAGAAAGAAGAACCGACGGAAGCGCCAGCGCCGACAACGGAAGAAGTATTGCTTTCTGAGATCCGCGATCTTCTGAAAGAACAAAACAACCGTTCTTAACAAGCCTTAATAAGCAGAAAGCCAGTGGTAAAAAAGTGATTCACTTTCTTGCCACTGGCCTCCCAGTTACCCCGATTGCCATGTTTGCCTTTACGCAGATAACTTCCTTTCCCTTTCTTATTTTTTTCAACACGTTGTCTGAAAAGCGGATCGTGCAGTAATGCCTCAATGGCGTTGTCTTTTATCTGCCCTTTCGTATGCTGATAACGACTCATAATAACTCCAGTTTGTATGGTTTAACGGCGCGAGTGTAGGCTCATCAGGTCAATAAATCAACACTCCTGCTTTACTCCGCTGGCACCTTGTTCCAGTGCTTCCAGAATTGAACAATAGACGCTGCTGTGTGCCGTTCCACAGCAGGCATCGTTCAGCCTCTGCAATGAACGCTGCATGCTCTGTAATTCCGCAATTCGTGATTCGACCTCTTTCAGCCTTTCCTGCACGATTCCTTTCGACTCCTGGCAGGTATGGTGTTCAGGATCGACACGGATCGACAACAGTTCCCGGATCGACTCAAGCGTAAAGCCCAACTGCCGGGCATAGCGGATAAACTTAAGGCGCTGAAGATCGTTTTCCGTGTAGAGTCGGAAACCACCTTCCGTACGCACTTCATGCTCCATCATCTGCTGCTTTTCATAGTAGCGGATGGTATCGGGCGTCACTTCTGCCAGCTTTGCCAGTTCACCAATACGATACATACAAGCTCCGTTAGTCATCATTAATCTTATGCAGCAGTTTATCTGCATATTCACCGCGTAAAAACCCGGTACTCAGCCCCGCCTGTCGTAGTTTTAGTTCAAGGAGCGATAAACGACGGCTTACTTCCTGATACCGCGGATCGTCCTGACGAATACCTTTAAGTAGATCCAGTAGCTGAATGGCTTCTTTACGCTGTTCAAGCTCCGGGGGAAGGCAACAGGCATTTTTGAGTAAACGGTAGCCAGTCCGTAGTTCAGGCGGCACATGTGAGTCATCATCCAGGGCCAGCGGCTCACCGCTGCCGGGCAGATTATCAAACTCACCTTTAGTCTGTGCATCGGTAATATGGCGCTCTGCCCACTGGTCCAGTAACCACATACAACAACTCCAGGGGATGAACAAAAAGAGTACAGATATTGTAGATAAGTGGGGATACGGCGGATATAAAAAAACCCGCCGGAGCGGGTTTTTTTACGTTACTACAGATTACTCTGCAGCAGCTTCTGCTTTCGACTCAGAACGATCAACCAGCTCGATGTATGCCATCGGCGCGTTGTCGCCTGCACGGAAGCCACACTTCAGAATGCGAGTGTAACCACCGGCGCGGCTCGCGAAACGCGGGCCCAGTTCGTTAAACAGTTTTGCCACGATCTCGTTATCACGAGTACGGGCGAATGCCAGACGACGATTAGCTACGCTATCAGTCTTGGCAAGAGTAATCAGCGGCTCAACTACGCGACGCAGCTCTTTCGCTTTAGGCAGGGTCGTCTTGATGATCTCATGACGAACCAGTGAACCTGCCATGTTGCGGAACATAGCCTGGCGATGGCTGCTGTTGCGGTTCAGTTGACGACCACTCTTACGATGGCGCATGACCTTATCCTTCTCAGTAAAACCTTAACCTGTGATCCGGTTACTCGTCAGCGATGCTTGCCGGTGGCCAGTTTTCCAGGCGCATGCCCAGAGACAGTCCACGGGAAGCCAGCACGTCTTTAATCTCAGTAAGAGATTTTTTACCCAGGTTAGGCGTCTTAAGGAGCTCAACCTCGGTACGCTGTACCAGATCACCGATATAGTGGATAGCTTCTGCTTTAAGGCAGTTAGCAGAGCGGACAGTCAATTCCAGATCGTCAACAGGGCGCAGCAGGATCGGATCGAATTCTGGTTTCTCTTCTTTCACTTCCGGCTGACGTACATCACGTAAGTCAACGAAAGCTTCCAGTTGTTCAGCCAGAATGGTTGCCGCACGACGAATCGCCTCTTCAGGATCGATTGTGCCGTTGGTTTCCATTTCGATGACCAGCTTGTCCAGGTCGGTACGCTGTTCTACACGCGCTGCTTCAACATTGTAGGCAATACGCTCTACAGGGCTGTAGCATGCGTCGACCAGCAGACGGCCGATTGGGCGCTCATCTTCTTCCGAATGAATTCGGGTAGAAGCCGGCACATAACCACGACCGCGCTGAACTTTGATACGCATGCTAATAGACGCGTTCTCATCGGTCAGGTGGCAGATCACGTGCTGCGGCTTGACGATTTCGACATCCCCGTCATGGGTAATGTCGGCTGCAGTCACAGGGCCAATGCCAGATTTATTCAAGGTAAGAATAACTTCATCTTTACCCTGAACTCTCACCGCCAGCCCTTTCAGGTTGAGCAGGATTTCCAGGATGTCTTCCTGAACGCCTTCTTTGGTGCTGTACTCATGTAGTACACCATCAATCTCAACCTCGGTCACCGCGCAACCCGGCATCGATGAGAGCAGAATACGGCGCAGTGCGTTACCCAGAGTATGGCCAAAGCCACGCTCTAAAGGCTCAAGGGTCACCTTGGCGTGCGTCGAACTCACTTGCTCGATATCTACCAGGCGCGGTTTTAGAAACTCTGTCACAGAACCCTGCATTGTGTCCTCTCTTTGGTACTAAGCTTTACTTGGAGTAAAGCTCGACGATCAGGTGTTCGTTAATGTCCGCAGACAGATCAGAACGCTCAGGCTTACGCTTAAACGTACCTTCCATCTTGCCAGCATCAACTTCCAGCCAGGTTGGCTTTTCACGCTGCTCAGCCAGCTCCAGAGCGGCTTTCACGCGAGACTGCTTCTTCGCTTTCTCACGAATGCTAACAACGTCATTCGGACTAACCTGATAAGAAGCGATGTTAACAACACGACCGTTTACCATAATTGCTTTATGGCTAACCAGCTGGCGTGCTTCTGCACGAGTGGCGCCGAAGCCCATACGGTATACAACGTTGTCCAGACGACCTTCCAGCAGAGCCAACAGGTTTTCACCGGTGTTGCCTTTCAGACGCGCTGCTTCTTTGTAGTAGTTACGGAACTGACGCTCCAGCACACCATAGATACGGCGAACTTTTTGCTTTTCACGCAACTGCACACCATAGTCAGACAGACGCGGTTTACGCGCACCGTGCTGGCCAGGAGCTTGTTCAATTTTACACTTGGTATCGATCGCGCGAACGCCAGACTTAAGGAATAAGTCGGTGCCCTCACGACGGCTCAGCTTGAGCTTAGGACCCAAATATCTTGCCATTTTCTTTCTCCAACAAACCTGGAAAACGAAGCGTTATACGCGACGTTTTTTCGGCGGACGACAACCGTTATGAGGGATCGGAGTCACATCAGTAATATTAGTGATGCGGAAACCAGCGGCGTTCAGTGCACGAATGGTAGATTCGCGACCTGGACCCGGACCTTTAACCATAACTTCCAGATTCTTGATACCGTATTCTTTTACGGCGTCAGCGCAACGCTCTGCTGCAACCTGAGCTGCAAACGGAGTGGATTTGCGAGAACCACGGAAACCGGAACCACCGGCTGTTGCCCAACCCAGCGCGTTACCCTGACGATCAGTGATAGTCACGATGGTGTTGTTGAAAGAAGCATGGATATGAGCCACGCCGTCAGAGACTTGTTTTCTTACACGTTTACGTGCACGAATTGGTGCCTTTGCCATTATTCAATCACCCCGATTATTTCTTGATCGGTTTGCGCGGACCCTTACGGGTACGTGCGTTGGTCTTGGTACGCTGACCGCGAACCGGGAGACCACGACGATGACGCAAACCGCGATAGCAACCAAGATCCATCAGGCGCTTGATGCTCATGCTGATTTCACGGCGCAGATCACCTTCAACGACAAATTTGGCAACTTCGTCACGCAGCGTGTCGATTTGTTCTTCAGACAGCTCACTGATCTTAACATTTTCAGCGATACCCGCTGCAGCCAGAATGGCTTTAGAACGGGTCTTACCGACGCCGTAGATCGAAGTTAACGCGATCACAGCATGTTTCTGATCAGGAATGTTAATGCCTGCTATACGGGCCACTATGCACTCCTACTATTTAATATGTACGCACCATGCTGAAAAGCCCGTTTTCAGGATACTCAAATGGAAACGTACAGACATACAAAAGATTGGCTGGCTAATCTAGCCAGCTCAACCCAACTTTGCAAGAAAAATATGCGAATAAATCAGCCTTGGCGCTGTTTATGCTTCGGCTCGGCACTGCAAATCACGCGGATGACGCCATCACGCTTAACGATTTTGCAGTTACGGCATAATTTCTTGACGGAAGCACGAACTTTCATTTTTACTCTCCGTAACTTCTCGGGCGACCAATTAACGGCCGTAGCCTTTCAGGTTCGCCTTCTTCAATGCAGACTCATACTGACTGGACATCATCAGAGTTTGCACTTGAGCCATAAAGTCCATAATCACGACGACAACGATAAGCAGTGAGGTCCCACCAAAGTAGAACGGTACTTTCATTGCATCACGCATGAACTCCGGGATCAGGCAGATAAAGGTAATGTAAAGCGCACCAACCAAAGTCAGGCGGGTCATTACTTTATCGATATACTTCGCCGTTTGCTCTCCCGGACGAATTCCTGGTACAAATGCACCGGACTTCTTCAGGTTATCTGCTGTTTCACGCGGGTTGAAAACCAACGCCGTGTAGAAGAAACAGAAGAAGATGATTGCAGACGCATAGAGTAACACATAAAGCGGTTGCCCAGGCTGCAAATACAGCGAAATTGTTGTCAGCCAGTTCCAACCAGTACCGCCCCCGAACCATGACGCGATGGTTGCCGGGAACAGAATAATACTGGAAGCGAAAATTGCCGGGATTACCCCCGCCATATTCACTTTCAGCGGTAAATGTGTGCTCTGTGCAGCATAGACACGACGACCCTGCTGACGTTTTGCGTAGTTTACCACAATGCGGCGTTGACCACGCTCAACAAATACAACAAAGAACGTCACTGCAAATACTAATACTGCAACCAACAGCAACACGAGGAAGTGCAGGTCGCCTTGACGCGCTTGCTCGATAGTATGGGCAATGGCTGGCGGGAGTCCCGCGACAATACCGGCGAAGATAATGATTGAGATACCGTTGCCGATACCACGTTCAGTAATCTGTTCGCCCAACCACATCAGGAACATGGTTCCTGTAACCAGACTTACAACAGCGGTGAAATAGAATGCAAAGCCCGGATTCATTACCAGGCCTTGCATACCAGGCATATTCGGCAGACCGGTAGCAATACCGATCGACTGGAATATCGCCAGCACCAGAGTACCGTAGCGGGTGTACTGGCTGATCTTACGACGACCAGACTCCCCTTCTTTCTTAATTTCTGCCAGCGTTGGGTGAACCACCGTCAGCAGCTGGATAATAATCGACGCCGAAATATACGGCATGATACCCAGAGCAAAGATAGAAGCACGGCTGAGTGCACCACCAGAGAACATGTTAAACATTTCAATGATGGTGCCTCGCTGTTGCTCAAGCAGTTTGGCAAGTACAGCGGCATCAATACCAGGGATCGGAATAAAAGAGCCAATACGGAACACAATCAGCGCGCCGATAACAAACAGCAGTCTGCGTTTCAGCTCGCCTAAGCCACCTTTGGCGCTTTGAAAATCTAATCCCGGTTGTTTAGCCATCTGCTACTTATTCCTCGATTTTACCGCCAGCAGCTTCGATAGCAGCACGAGCGCCTTTAGTAACACGCAGGCCACGAACAGTTACCGGAGTAGTGACTTCACCAGCCAGGATCACTTTCGCGAACTCGATCTGGATACCGATAATGTTAGCCGCTTTCAGCGTGTTCAGGTCTACTACGCCGCCTTCTACTTTAGCCAGGTCAGACAGACGAACTTCGGCTGTAATCGCTGCTTTGCGAGAAGTGAAGCCGAATTTCGGCAGACGACGGTACAGAGGCATCTGACCACCCTCGAAACCGCGACGTACGCCACCGCCAGAACGAGACTTCTGACCTTTGTGACCACGACCACCGGTTTTACCGAGGCCAGAACCGATACCACGACCCAGGCGTTTACCCGCCTTTTTGGAGCCTTCGGCCGGAGACAGAGTATTTAAACGCATCTCTTACTCCTCAACTTTAACCATGAAGGAAACCGCGTTGACCATACCACGAACAGCAGGAGTATCCTCGCGCTCTACGGTGTGACCAATACGACGCAGACCCAGGCCAAGCAGCGTTGCCTTGTGTTTCGGCAGACGACCGATTGCACTGCGGGTTTGAGTAATTTTAATAGTCTTTGCCATGGTTTATTTCCCCAGAATTTCTTCAACGGATTTACCACGCTTGGCAGCGACCATTTCTGGAGAATTCATATTTTCCAGGCCATCAATAGTTGCACGAACCACGTTGATCGGGTTGGTGGAACCATATGCTTTAGCCAGAACGTTATGAACCCCAGCAACTTCCAGAACGGCGCGCATTGCACCACCGGCGATGATACCGGTACCTTCGGAAGCTGGCTGCATGAATACACGAGAACCCGTGTGAACACCTTTAACCGGGTGTTGCAGGGTGCCGTTGTTCAGCGCGACGTTAATCATATTGCGACGGGCTTTTTCCATCGCTTTCTGGATCGCTGCTGGAACTTCACGCGCTTTACCGTAACCAAAACCAACGCGACCGTTACCATCGCCAACTACAGTCAGAGCTGTGAAGGAGAAAATACGACCACCTTTAACGGTTTTAGATACGCGGTTTACCGCGATCAGCTTTTCCTGCAGTTCGCCAGCTTGTTTTTCGATGTGAGCCATCTTACACCTCTACCTTAGAACTGAAGGCCAGCTTCACGGGCAGCATCTGCCAGTGCCTGGACACGACCATGATATTGGAACCCGGAACGGTCAAAGGACACATCTTTGATGCCTTTTTCCAGAGCGCGTTCAGCGACAGCTTTACCCACAGCTGCAGCCGCGTCTTTGTTACCGGTGTACTTCAGTTGTTCAGAGATAGCTTTTTCTACAGTAGAAGCAGCTACCAGAACTTCAGAACCGTTCGGTGCAATTACCTGTGCGTAAATGTGACGCGGGGTACGATGTACCACCAGGCGAGTTGCGCCCAGCTCCTGGAGCTTGCGGCGTGCGCGGGTCGCACGACGGATACGAGCAGATTTCTTATCCATAGTGTTACCTTACTTCTTCTTAGCCTCTTTGGTACGCACGACTTCGTCGGCGTAACGAACACCCTTGCCTTTGTAAGGCTCAGGACGACGGTAGGCGCGCAGATCTGCTGCAACCTGACCGATCACCTGCTTATCAGCGCCTTTCAGCACGATTTCAGTCTGAGTCGGACATTCTGCAGTAATACCTGCTGGCAGCTGGTGGTCAACCGGGTGAGAGAAACCTAAGGACAGGTTTACTACATTCCCTTTAACCGCTGCACGATAACCTACACCAACCAGCTGCAGCTTCTTAGTGAAGCCTTCGGTAACACCGATAACCATTGAGTTCAGCAGGGCACGCGCGGTACCAGCCTGAGCCCAACCGTCTACGTAACCATCACGCGGACCGAAGGTCAGTGCATTATCTGCATGTTTAACTTCAACAGCATCGTTGAGAGTACGAGTCAGCTCGCCGTTTTTACCTTTGATCGTAATAACCTGACCGTTGATTTTTACATCAACGCCGGCAGGAACAACGACCGGTGCTTTAGCAACACGAGACATTTTTTCCTCCGATTAGGCTACGTAGCAGATAATTTCGCCACCAAGACCAGCCTGGCGCGCTGCACGATCAGTCATAACACCTTTAGAGGTAGAAACAACTGCGATACCCAGACCCGCCATAACTTTCGGCAGCTCATCTTTACGTTTGTAGATGCGCAGACCTGGGCGGCTGACACGCTGAATGCTTTCTACAACAGCTTTACCCTGGAAATACTTAAGAGTCAGTTCCAGTTCCGGCTTGGTGTCGCCTTCAACTTTAAAATCTTCGATAAAACCTTCTTCCTTCAGCACGTTGGCAATTGCCACTTTCAGCTTGGAGGAAGGCATGGTGACCGCAGCTTTGTTCGCGGCCTGACCGTTACGGATACGGGTCAGCATATCCGCGATCGGATCTTGCATGCTCATCTGTCTTTACTCCCGTGATTCAATTGGTGACAATTACCAGCTAGCCTTTTTCAAGCCTGGTACTTCACCGCGCATAGCGGCTTCACGTAACTTGATACGGCTCAACCCGAACTTGCCCACATAACCATGTGGACGACCTGTTTGACGGCAGCGGTTACGCTGACGAGACGGGCTGGAATCACGCGGCAGAGTCTGCAGCTTAAGAACAGCGTTCCAACGATCTTCGTCGGAAGCGTTCACATCAGAGATGATCGCTTTCAGTTCAGCGCGTTTCGCGAAGTATTTATCAGCTAAAGCTACGCGTTTTACTTCGCGTGCTTTCATTGATTGCTTAGCCATTCAGTAACCCTACCTTACTTGCGGAACGGGAAGTCAAAGGCAGCCAGCAGAGCACGGCCTTCTTCGTCAGATTTCGCAGTAGTGGTAATGGTAATATCCAAACCACGAACGCGGTCGACTTTATCGTAGTCGATTTCTGGGAAGATGATCTGCTCACGGACACCCATGCTGTAGTTACCACGACCGTCGAAAGACTTAGCGGACAGGCCACGGAAGTCACGGATACGCGGTACAGCAATAGTGATCAGGCGCTCAAAGAACTCCCACATGCGTTCGCCACGCAGAGTTACTTTACAGCCGATCGGATAGCCCTGACGGATTTTGAAGCCTGCAACAGATTTGCGTGCTTTGGTGATCAACGGTTTTTGACCGGAGATTGCTGCCAGGTCAGCTGCTGCGTTATCCAGCAGTTTCTTGTCAGCGATCGCTTCACCAACACCCATGTTCAGGGTGATCTTCTCGACCCGAGGGACTTGCATGACAGAATTGTAGTTAAACTCAGTCATGAGTTTATTAACTACTTCGTCTTTGTAGTAATCATGCAGTTTCGCCATCGTACTACTCCAAATTACTTGATAGTTTCGCTGTTAGATTTGAAGAAACGGACTTTTTTACCGTCTTCGAATCTAAAGCCTACACGGTCAGCCTTACCGGTTGCCGCATTGAAGATTGCAATGTTGGAAACCTGAATAGCGGCTTCTTTTTCAACGATGCCACCCGGTTGGTTCAGAGCCGGAACCGGCTTCTGGTGTTTCTTAACCAGGTTGATACCTTCAACAATGACCTTGCCGGAAGACAGGACATTCTTAACTTTACCGCGTTTACCTTTATCTTTACCGGTTAACACGATAACTTCGTCATCACGACGGATTTTCGCTGCCATGATTCGCTCCTTAGAGTACTTCTGGTGCCAGAGAGATAATTTTCATGAACTTCTCGGTACGAAGCTCACGAGTTACCGGCCCAAAAATACGCGTACCGATAGGCTGCTCGCTGTTATTGTTCAGAATAACGCATGCATTACCATCGAAGCGAATGACAGAACCGTCCGGGCGACGAACACCCTTCTTGGTGCGCACCACTACCGCCTTCAGCACATCACCTTTTTTGACCTTACCACGCGGAATTGCTTCTTTGATGGTGATCTTGATGATGTCGCCTACGCCTGCGTAGCGACGGTGCGAGCCACCCAGAACCTTGATACACATTACGCGACGTGCACCGGAGTTGTCGGCGACGTTCAGCATAGTCTGTTCTTGGATCATTTTAGTGCTCCGCTAATGTCAACTACTACTGAGACCCGAAAATCAGGTCGTTAAAAAAGCCCCATATCGGGGGCGCGGCATTATAACACCGCTTCAACGATATGGGTAGAAAAAATAAACGGCCCATCGCTGAGCCGTTTATTCGTTGAGAATGGGTACTGTATTACAGAACCGCTTTCTCTACAACGCGAACCAGCGTCCAGGACTTAGTCTTGGACAGTGGGCGGCATTCGCGGATTTCAACCACGTCACCGGTACCACATTCGTTGTTCTCGTCATGTACGTGCAGTTTGGTCGTACGCTTGATGAATTTACCGTAGATCGGGTGTTTCACAAAACGTTCGATAGCAACAACAATGGATTTCTCCATTTTGTCGCTAACAACGCGACCTTGCAGAGTACGGATTTTATCGGTCATTACGCACCCGCCTTCTCAGTCAGTAAAGTCTTAACGCGTGCGACATCACGACGCACTTGCTTCAACAGGTGAGACTGTTGCAGCTGGCCACTTGCAGCCTGCATACGCAGGTTGAACTGCTCACGCAGCAGGTTCAGCAGCTCGGTGTTCAGCTCTTCAACACTCTTCTCACGCAGCTCTTTTGCTTTCATTACATCACCGTCTTAGTTACAAAGGTGGTTTTAATCGGCAGTTTCGCTGCTGCCAGCTTGAATGCTTCACGGGCCAGCTCTTCCGGTACGCCGTCCATTTCATACAGGACTTTACCCGGCTGAATCAAGGCAACCCAATACTCCACGTTACCTTTACCTTTACCCATACGCACTGCCAGCGGCTTTTCAGTGATCGGTTTGTCCGGGAATACACGGATCCAGATCTTACCTTGACGCTTAACTGCACGGGTCATAGCACGACGTGCTGCTTCGATCTGACGGGCAGTCAGACGACCACGGCCAACAGCTTTCAGACCGAAGCTGCCGAAGCTAACATCCGTACCCTGCGCCAGACCGCGGTTACGGCCTTTGTGCATTTTACGGAATTTTGTACGCTTTGGTTGTAACATCAGCGACGCTCCTTATTTACGGCCTTTACGCTGCTGCTTTTTCGGTTGAGCAGCCGGTTTTTCCGGTTGTTCAACAGCAGCCATACCACCCAGGATCTCGCCTTTGAAGATCCACACTTTAACGCCGATTACACCGTAAGTGGTGTGCGCTTCAGAGGTGTTGTAGTCGATGTCAGCACGCAGAGTGTGCAGCGGTACGCGACCTTCACGGTACCATTCGGTACGAGCGATTTCCGCGCCGCCCAGACGGCCGCTAACTTCAACTTTAATACCTTTAGCGCCCAGACGCATTGCGTTCTGTACAGCACGCTTCATAGCACGACGGAACATAACACGACGTTCCAGCTGAGAAGTGATGCTGTCAGCAACCAATTTTGCGTCCAGTTCAGGCTTACGAACTTCGGCGATATTGATCTGTGCAGGAACGCCAGCGATATCCGCTACGACCTTACGCAGTTTTTCTACGTCTTCGCCTTTCTTACCGATAACGATACCCGGACGAGCAGTGTGAATAGTCACACGGATGCTCTTAGCCGGACGCTCGATAACGATACGAGATACGGACGCTTTAGCCAGTTCCTTCGTCAGGTACTGACGTACTTTAAAATCGCTGTCCAGGTTGTCAGCGAATTCTTTGGTGTTCGCAAACCAGGTAGAGTTCCATGGTTTTACAATACCCAGGCGAATACCATTAGGATGTACTTTCTGACCCATTGCTAGTCTCCAGAGTCTCAGCGATCGGACACAACCACAGTAATGTGGCTGGTGCGCTTCAGGATGCGATCTGCACGACCTTTTGCACGCGGCATAATGCGCTTCATGCTCGGGCCTTCGTCTACGAAAATTTTCGTAACTTTCAGATCGTCAATGTCAGCGCCATCGTTGTGTTCAGCGTTAGCAATGGCAGATTCCAGGACTTTCTTGACCAGTACAGCCGCTTTCTTGTTGGTGTAGGTCAAAATATCCAGAGCCTGCGACACTTTCTTACCGCGAATCAGGTCAGCAACAAGGCGAACCTTCTGAGCAGAAGAACGAGCATGGCGATGTTTAGCGATAGTTTCCATCTCTTCCTCCTACCTTATTTCTTCTTCGCTTTTTTATCAGCAGCGTGGCCGCGATAAGTACGAGTCGGTGCGAATTCACCCAGTTTGTGACCGACCATTTCATCGGTTACAAATACCGGAACGTGCTGACGACCATTATGGACAGCGATGGTCAAACCGATCATGTTAGGAAAGATCGTTGAACGACGGGACCAAGTGCGCAGGGGCTTCTTGTCTCCGCTTTCCACCGCTTTCTCTACCTTCTTCAGCAAGTGCAGGTCAATAAAAGGACCTTTCTTGAGAGAACGTGGCATGGCTTATCCTCTAAAATTATTTGCTACGGCGACGTACGATGAATTTATCAGTACGCTTGTTGCTGCGGGTCTTCTTACCTTTGGTCTGAACGCCCCACGGAGTTACCGGGTGCTTACCAAAGTTACGACCTTCACCACCACCATGTGGGTGGTCTACTGGGTTCATCGCGGTACCGCGAACGGTCGGACGAACACCACGCCAGCGTGCAGCACCTGCTTTACCCAGAACGCGCAGCATATGCTCAGCATTGCCAACTTCGCCCAGAGTTGCACGGCAGTCTGCTTCGACTTTACGCATTTCACCAGAACGCAGACGCAGGGTGACATAAGCACCATCGCGCGCAACGATCTGAACGTAAGTACCAGCGGAACGTGCCAACTGACCGCCTTTACCTGGTTTCATTTCTACGTTATGAACGGTAGAACCAACCGGGATGTTGCGCATCGGCAGGGTGTTGCCTGGTTTGATTGCAGCATCAACGCCAGATTGAATCTGGTCGCCAGCTTTCAGGCCTTTAGGGGCCAGGATGTAACGGCGCTCACCGTCTTTGTACAGAACCAGCGCGATGTTCGCGGAACGGTTCGGATCGTACTCAAGACGTTCAACAACTGCCGGGATACCATCTTTGTTGCGTTTGAAGTCAACAATACGGTATGCCTGCTTGTGGCCACCACCGATATGACGAGTGGTGATACGGCCATTGTTGTTACGACCACCGGATTTGCTGTTTTTTTCCAGCAACGGAGCAAAAGGTTTGCCCTTGTGCAGCTCAGGGTTAACCACTTTAACTACGTGGCGACGACCCGGAGATGTCGGTTTACATTTAACAACTGCCATTGTATTACTCCTCCGACTTACTCAGCGCCGCCAACGAAGTCCAGATTCTGGCCTTCTTTCAGGGTGACGTAAGCTTTTTTCCAGTCGCTACGACGACCGATACGCTGTCCGTGACGTTTAACTTTCCCTTTAACAACCAGGGTGTTAACGACTTCGACTTCGACTTCAAACAGTTTCTGCACAGCAGCTTTGATTTCTGCTTTGGTCGCGTCTTTAGCAACTTTGAGAACGATGGTGTTGGTTTTTTCCATCGCAGTAGACGCTTTTTCAGAAACGTGCGGTGCGCGCAGCACCTTCAGCAGACGTTCTTCACGAATCATGCCAGCATCTCCTCAACTTGCTTAACAGCATCAGCAGTCATTACGACTTTGTCGAAGGCGATCAGGCTAACCGGGTCGATACCAGTTGCATCGCGTACGTCAACCTTGTGCAGGTTGCGCGCAGCCAGAAACAGGTTCTCGTCCAGCTCACCGGTGATGATCAGCACATCTTCCAGAGCCATGTCTTTCAGTTTCTGAGCCAGCAGCTTAGTTTTAGGCGCTTCTACAGAGAACTTCTCGACAACGATCAGACGATCCTGACGTACCAGTTCGGACAGAATGCTTTTCAGCGCGCCGCGGTACATCTTCTTGTTAACTTTTTGACTGTGGTCCTGCGGACGTGCAGCGAAGGTCACGCCACCAGAACGCCAGATCGGGCTCTTGATAGAACCAGAACGCGCACGGCCGGTACCTTTCTGGCGCCACGGTTTTTTACCGGAACCAGTTACTTCAGCACGAGTCTTCTGAGCACGAGTGCCCTGACGAGCACCAGCTGCATAAGCAACAACAACCTGGTGAACCAGCGCTTCGTTGAAATCACGACCGAAGGTAGTTTCGGAAACAGTCAGCGCGCTCTGCGCGTCTTTCAATACTAATTCCATTGCTATCCCCTTACGCCTTCACAGCTGGTTTAACGATCAGGTCGCAACCGGTTGCACCCGGAACACCACCTTTAACCAGCAGCAGGTTGCGCTCAGCGTCAACACGTACTACGTCCAGGCTCTGAACGGTTACACGTTCGTTACCCAGCTGACCTGCCATTTTCTTGCCTTTGAACACTTTGCCCGGAGTCTGGTTCTGACCGATAGAACCCGGAACGCGGTGAGACAAGGAGTTACCGTGAGTAGCGTCCTGGGTACGGAAGTTCCAGCGCTTAACGGTACCTGCGAAACCTTTACCTTTAGAGGTGCCAGTTACGTCAACTTTTTTAACGTCAGCAAACAGTTCAACGCTAATGCTCTGACCAACGGTGTATTCTTCACCCTCTGCCAGACGGAACTCCCACAGGCCGCGGCCAGCTTCTACGCCAGCTTTAGCAAAGTGGCCAGCTTCCGGCTTGGTTACACGGTTAGCTTTTTTAGCACCAGTGGTAACCTGAACAGCGCGGTAGCCATCGTTAGCCAGATCTTTAACCTGAGTAACGCGGTTTGCTTCAACTTCGATTACGGTTACTGGGATAGAGACGCCATCTTCAGTGAAGATGCGGGTCATACCCACTTTTTTACCGACTAAACCAATCATTGTTTCAACCTCTCAATCGCTCGATGACCTGATTAACCCAGGCTGATCTGCACGTCTACACCGGCAGCCAGGTCCAGACGCATCAGAGCATCAACGGTTTTCTCGGTTGGCTCAACGATGTCAACCAGACGCTTGTGAGTGCGAATTTCGTACTGATCGCGCGCGTCTTTGTTAACGTGCGGGGAGATCAGAACGGTAAAGCGCTCTTTGCGGGTCGGCAGCGGGATCGGACCACGGACTTGCGCACCAGTGCGCTTAGCAGTCTCGACGATTTCCGCGGTTGATTGATCGATCAGACGATGATCAAACGCTTTCAGGCGGATACGGATTCTTTGGTTCTGCATGAGACCAGAGCTCCAATTATTTTATAAACGAAAATGATTACTCCTCGTGCCCATTACGATTGATGGGAGAGTGTAACCGTTCTTACGTAGCTCCCCGATTGGGAGCATTGTTAGATAACCAAATCGGCTACCTAAGGTTCAGATCGAACCTGCCGTCAACTAAGACAAGCCCGCGCATTATACGCAAATCTCAGCCTGACGCAAGTGCCGCGTAGATATTAATCATTTCGTCTGTAATGCGAGCAACTTCGCACATGCATTGTGCCGTTTTTGTTTTGCGCATTTTCTTCGGAATACACTGCGCAACGTCATCATTCCTCCGTTGCATGGAAAATGAGTTTCACGGATGGTGAGCGTAACGTTTAATGAGGATGACATGATGCAACCCGACCTCCCCTTCCTGATTATCTACCTCTTATTATCTGCGCTATCCGGGATATATGACGCGCGAACAGGACTCTTGCCCGATCGGTTTACCTGTCCCCTGCTCTGGAGCGGCCTGCTTTATTACCTGTGCTGTTTACCTGACCATTTGCCAGATGCGCTTTGGGGCGCCATTGCGGGTTACGGCGGGTTCGCCTTTCTCTATTGGGGATACCGACTGCTGTATCGCAAAGAAGGGCTCGGATACGGCGATATCAAATTTCTTGCCGCGCTTGGCGCCTGGCATCGTTGGGAGTCATTACCCCTGCTGGTCTTTCTGGCCGCGCTTATTGCCAGCATTAACGTGATGGCGATGTACGTAATAAACGGGAAAGGGGCATTAAAAAACCCGCTGCCGTTCGGGCCATTTCTGGCGGCTGCGGGTTTTATCATTGGCTGGAAAACACTGCTGTCGGGGAGTTAATCGTCCACTTTAATTTGCGATTGCAGGTAATTCTGTAGACCAATTTTTGCAATCAGATCCAGCTCCGTCTCAAGCCAGTCGATATGCCCTTCTTCATCTGTCAGGATCTCAATCATCATGTCCCGGCTAACGTAATCATGAACGCTGTCGGCGTAGGCTATGGCTTCACGTAGATCCTTCGCTCCTTCCAGTTCCAGACGGAGATCTGACTGCAACATCTCTTCGACATCTTCACCAATGCCCAGCTTGCCAAGATCCTGCAAGTTTGGGATACCCTCAAGAAATAAAATACGCTCGATATATTTATCAGCGTGTTTCATTTCATCGATGGATTCATGGTATTCGACGTCATTCAGACGAGTGAGCCCCCAGTTTTTAAACATACGGGCATGGAGAAAGTACTGATTGATTGCGACAAGCTCATTTCCCAATAGTTTATTGAGATAATTTATGATTTTAACATCACCTTTCATTTTATAGTCCCTCCGCTTCCACTCTTAGAGCGTAGATGGGGCTACAAGGATGTCAAAAAAAAGAATGTGACTCAGGCGATTTCTTTAAACTCCGGCATTTGCATTAACTCATCCTGCATCACTTCACGCGCCGCACGGACGCACTTACCGCATTGATTTCCAACAGGAATAAACTTACGTAATTGTTGGAAAGATTGAGGGTGAAACTGACGAACAGCCTGACGAATTTTTTTATCACTTACACCATTACACAAACAAACGTACATGATCGCTCCCGTTCAATTTCTGCGCAAAGTGTAAATGAGAATAGTTATGATTACAATAGCACAAATACGTTTGTGTGCAGGGAGAGGAATAAAAAATGCGACTAAATATGACACTCTTTATATAGCAGGTAGATATGACAGACAGCAAAAAGGGCGCCGAAGCGCCCTTTTTAAGTGCAGAACTAATTATTAAATAATTAGCTCATTACTTTAGCAACAACGCCCGCGCCAACGGTACGGCCGCCTTCACGGATTGCGAAACGCAGACCGTCGTCCATCGCGATCGGGTGGATCAGGGTAACAACCATTTTGATGTTGTCGCCCGGCATTACCATCTCTACGCCTTCCGGCAGTTCGATGGTGCCAGTCACGTCAGTTGTACGGAAGTAGAACTGCGGACGGTAGCCTTTGAAGAACGGAGTATGACGGCCGCCTTCATCTTTGGACAGAATGTACACTTCAGATTCGAACTTGGTGTGCGGCTTGATGGTGCCCGGCTTAGCCAGTACCTGACCACGTTCGATTTCTTCACGTTTGATACCACGCAGCAGAACACCTACGTTCTCACCAGCACGGCCTTCGTCCAGCAGTTTGCGGAACATTTCAACGCCAGTACAGGTAGACTTCGCAGTCTCTTTGATACCAACGATTTCAACTTCTTCGCCCACTTTGATGATACCGCGCTCTACACGACCGGTAACAACGGTACCACGACCGGAGATGGAGAATACGTCTTCGATCGGCAGCAGGAACGGCTTGTCAATCGCACGCTCTGGTTCCGGGATGTAAGAATCCAGGTAGCCAGCCAGTTCGATGATTTTCGCTTCCCACTCTGCGTCGCCTTCCAGCGCTTTCAGAGCAGAACCACGAACGATCGGCGTGTCGTCGCCCGGGAAATCGTACTGAGACAGCAGTTCACGCACTTCCATCTCAACCAGTTCCAGCAGCTCTTCGTCATCAACCATGTCGCATTTGTTCAGGAACACGATGATGTACGGAACGCCTACCTGACGACCCAGCAGGATGTGCTCACGGGTCTGCGGCATCGGGCCGTCAGTCGCAGCAACAACCAGGATCGCGCCGTCCATCTGCGCAGCACCGGTGATCATGTTTTTAACATAGTCGGCGTGGCCCGGGCAGTCTACGTGCGCGTAGTGGCGAGTCGGGGTGTCGTATTCAACGTGAGAAGTGTTGATGGTGATACCACGAGCTTTTTCTTCCGGCGCGTTATCGATCTGGTCGAATGC
>NZ_JAOWFV010000035.1:0-434532 GCF_030333505.1 Citrobacter sp. CK189
CTCGTTCAGGTTGAGAAGGTATAAGGAGTAACCGATGACAACCCAATATGGATTTTTTATTGACTCCAGTCGTTGCACCGGTTGCAAAACCTGCGAACTGGCCTGCAAAGACTACAAAGATTTAACCCCGGACGTCAGCTTCCGTCGCATCTATGAATATGCGGGCGGCGACTGGCAGGAGGACAATGGCGTCTGGCACCAGAATGTCTTTGCCTACTATCTTTCCATCTCCTGCAACCACTGCGAAGACCCGGCCTGCACGAAAGTGTGCCCGAGTGGCGCGATGCACAAACGCGAGGACGGTTTTGTGGTGGTGGATGAGGATGTCTGCATCGGCTGTCGCTACTGCCATATGGCCTGCCCGTACGGTGCGCCGCAGTACAACGCCGCCAAAGGCCACATGACCAAATGCGACGGCTGTCATGACCGCGTTGCCGACGGCAAAAAACCGATCTGCGTCGAGTCCTGCCCGCTGCGCGCGCTGGACTTTGGCCCGATAGAAGAGCTGCGGAAGAAACATGGCACGCTGGCGGCCGTTGCGCCGCTGCCGGGTGCGCACTTCACCAGACCGAACATTGTGATTAAACCCAACGCCAACAGCCGCCCGACCGGGGATACCACGGGTTATCTGGCAAATCCGAAGGAGGTGTAAGATGGGAAGTGGATGGCATGAATGGCCGCTGATGATCTTCACGGTTTTTGGTCAGTGCGTGGTCGGCGGTTTTATCGTTCTGGCTCTGGCGCTGATGAAAGGCGAGTTGCGTACCGAATCTCAACAGCGAGTACTGACCGGCATGTTTGCTCTGTGGGTGCTAATGGGAATTGGCTTCATCGCGTCTATGCTGCATCTGGGGTCGCCAATGCGCGCCTTCAATTCGCTGAACCGCGTGGGCTCGTCGGCATTGAGTAATGAAATTGCCAGTGGCTCGCTCTTTTTTGCCGTCGGCGGGATCGGCTGGTTACTGGCGGTGCTGAAAAAGCTCTCTCCGGCGCTGCGTAATCTCTGGCTGGTTGTGACGGTCGTGCTGGGCGTTATCTTTGTCTGGATGATGGTGCGCGTGTATAACAGCATTGATACCGTACCGACCTGGTACAGCATCTGGACGCCGCTGGGCTTCTTCCTGACGCTGTTTATGGGGGGGCCGCTGCTGGGTTATCTGCTGCTGCGTATTGCGGGCGTCGATGGCTGGGCGATGCGTCTGCTGCCCGTAATTTCAGTCCTCGCACTGGTGGTCAGCGCCATTATGTCAGTGATGCAGGGAGCGGAGCTGGCGACGATTCATAGTTCCATCCAGCAGGCTTCTGCGCTCGTACCGGATTATGGTTCGCTGATGGCCTGGCGTATTGTGGTGCTGGTCGTGGCGCTGTGTTGCTGGATTGTGCCGCAGTTGAAAGGTTATCAACCTGCGGTTCCACTGCTGTCGGTGGCGTTTATCCTGCTGCTGGTGGGGGAACTGATTGGTCGCGGCGTATTCTACGGGCTCCATATGACCGTGGGAATGGCGGTGGCGAGTTAATCCATAATATGCCGGATGGCGGCTCGCGCCTTATCAGGCCTACGGATCGTGTAGGCCTGATAAGCGAAGCGCCATCAGACAATATGTCCCTGGTCTTTTACTTCTGCTTAGTTAACGTGTCGTAGCTGGTCATCAGATTGCGATAATCAGGAATGTGATTAGAGAACAGCGTCGCCAGACCTTCGATATCATTACGCCAGTCGCGGTGTAACTCACACGCCACGCCAAACCATGTCATTAATTGCGCGCCAGCCTGCGACATGCGATCCCAGGCGGAGTGACGGGTAATTTCATTAAAGGTGCCTGATGCATCGGTCACGACAAACACATCGAACCCTTCTTCAATCGCAGAGAGGGCGGGGAAGGCCACGCACACTTCCGTGACAACCCCCGCAATGATGAGCTGCTTCTTACCTGTCGCCTTAACGGCTTTCACGAAATCTTCATTGTCCCACGCGTTGATGTTTCCGGGGCGTGCAATGTAGGGGGCATCGGGGAACTGTGCTTTCAATTCCGGCACCAACGGCCCGTTTGGCCCCGTTTCGAAACTGGTGGTAAGGATGGTGGGGAGGTTGAAGTATTTGGCTAAATCGCCAAGTGCGAGAACGTTATTTTTGAATTTGTCAGGATCGATGTCTCGTACAAGAGACAGCAGCCCCGCCTGGTGATCAACTAAAAGAACCGCAGCATCATTTTTATCGAGACGAACGTAAGGCTTAGTCATTATCTTCTCCTGATGAGAGTTAGCGTTACATCAAAAGCCATTCCGGTGTGTTGTCTTCCCCAAAAGCATAGACCGGAAAAATGATGTTGCAGGAACCATGAAATTTTTCGACTGAACGAAACGCGGCAGTTTTGTTTTAGGTCAATTAAAACAATAACATGATGTTTATCGGATGCTGCTCTTTCATGCCATGAATCAGTATTTCAAATCGAAGGGCGGGAAAGCGCGTAATGCCGCGATTCGGGTAGATTGACAATGTTTTTGTTGGTGGCATGATGCGCATGAAATTTGAACTTCCTCACGGTTTTTATCCATGTCCATCTATACCCGGCCCGTCATGCTTTTGCTGTGCGGCCTGCTTTTGTTGACCCTGGCGATCGCAGTATTAAACACGCTCGTCCCCTTGTGGCTTGCCCAGGAAAGCCTGGCAACCTGGCAGGTCGGTATGGTCAGTTCGTCCTACTTTACCGGGAATCTGGTTGGGACGTTGCTTACCGGGTATTTAATCAAGCGCCTGGGATTTAACCGCAGCTACTATATTGCCTCGCTCATTTTTGCGGCGGGTTGCGTAGGGCTGGGCATGATGATTGGTTTCTGGAGCTGGCTGGCCTGGCGCTTTGTTGCCGGCGTGGGCTGCGCCATGATTTGGGTCGTGGTGGAAAGCGCTTTGATGTGCAGCGGAACATCCCGTAATCGTGGGCGGTTACTGGCTGCGTACATGATGGTCTATTACGTGGGAACGTTTTTGGGGCAACTGCTGGTCAGTAAAGTTCCGACAGAATTAATGAGCGTTCTGCCGTGGGTAACCGGCATGATTCTGGCGGGCATTTTGCCGCTGCTCTTTACCCGTATCCTGAACCAGCAGTCGGAAGAACACGATACGACGCCGATTACGTCAATGCTGAGACTGCGTCAGGCGCGGTTAGGTGTAAACGGATGCATTATTTCCGGGATTGTACTGGGATCGCTGTATGGCCTGATGCCGCTGTACCTTAATCATCAGGGGATTAGCAATGCGAGCATCGGTTTCTGGATGGCCGTGCTGGTGAGCGCCGGTATTTTAGGCCAATGGCCGATTGGTCGTCTGGCCGATAAGTTTGGTCGTCTTCTGGTGCTGCGTGTACAGGTCTTCGTGGTGATCCTCGGCAGTATTGCCATGCTGACTCAGGCTGCGATGGCGCCCGCCTTATTCATTCTGGGGGCGGCAGGCTTTACGCTCTATCCCGTCGCGATGGCCTGGGCTTGTGAAAAGGTAGAACGTCATCAGCTTGTGGCAATGAACCAGGCGTTGCTGCTCAGCTATACCATAGGCAGCCTGCTTGGGCCGTCATTTACCGCGATGCTGATGCAGAATTACTCTGATAATCTGTTGTTTATTATGATTGCCAGCGTCTCGTTTGTTTATTTGCTTATGCTGCTGCGCAACGCAGGACATACGCCGACCCCTGTGGCGCACGTTTAATTTATGTGATCAGGTATGAAGTCTGTAGGCCGGATAAGACGCTTTCGCGTCGCCATCCGGCGATACCGACAAAATAACTCAGTACATCACTTTATGACCGTACTGCTCAAGAATACCTTTTACGCGCTCCATGGTTTCTTTCTTCGGCGGTTTAACTCCATCAAGCTTGTATTCTTCGCCCATTGCGACCCATTTGTGTTTGCCTAACTCGTGATAGGGCAGCAGTTCGATTTTTTCAACGTTGCCCATATCGCGGGTGAATTCGCCCAAACGGTGTGCGGAGTCGTCATCGTCAGACCAGCCCGGCACCACAACGTAGCGAATCCAGGTCTTAATGCCTTTTGCGGAGATGTATTTGGCGAACTCCAGCGTGCGATGGTTGGATACGCCAACCAGATTCTGATGAATCTCGTCATTCATCTGCTTCAGGTCAAGCATCACCAGGTCGGTGACTTCCAGCAGTTCATCAATGACCGGATCGTAGCGGCGAACAAAGCCGTTGGTATCAAGACAGGTATGGATGCTTTCTTTCTTACAGGCGCGGAACCAGTCGCGAACAAACTCAGCCTGTAAGATCGCTTCGCCGCCGGAAGCCGTTACGCCGCCGCCGGATGCGTTCATAAAGTGGCGGTAGGTGACGACCTCTTTCATCAGATCTTCAACGGTAACTTCTTTGCCGCCATGCGTATCCCAGGTGTCGCGGTTATGGCAATACAGGCATCGCATCAGACAGCCCTGGAAGAACGTAATAAAGCGGATACCTGGGCCGTCAACAGTGCCACAGGATTCAAAGGAGTGAATGCGACCAATAACTGACATTGCGGTGTTTCTCCAGATGTGGCCCATCCGGGGCCGTGTTAGTGCACAGTTATTAACTGTGTCGAGTCTGTTTTGGCAGTCATCCATTGAGTATAGATAGCTGGCGAAAGAGACTTAGTTGTTAAAAAGGCCCCACTTACGTGGAGCCTTTATTGTACGCTTTTTACAGTACGATTTCAGTCAAAACCCAATTACATGGTCTGAGTGAAGGTACGAGTAATAACGTCCTGCTGTTGTTCTTTCGTCAGGGAGTTAAAACGTACTGCGTAACCTGATACACGGATGGTCAACTGCGGATATTTTTCCGGGTGTTCCATCGCGTCCAGCAGCATTTCACGGTTCATCACGTTCACGTTCAGGTGCTGACCACCTTCGATGGACGCTTCGTGGTGGAAGTAACCATCCATCAGACCCGCCAGGTTGGTTTTACGTACTTCGTCGTCTTTACCCAGTGCGTTCGGAACGATAGAGAAGGTGTAAGAGATACCATCTTTAGCGTAAGCAAACGGCAGTTTTGCAACGGAGGTCAGAGAAGCAACAGCACCTTTCTGGTCACGACCGTGCATTGGGTTAGCACCTGGTCCAAACGGCGCGCCAGCACGACGACCGTCTGGGGTGTTACCGGTTTTCTTACCATACACAACGTTAGAAGTGATGGTCAGAACAGACTGAGTCGGGATAGCGCCACGGTAAGTGGTCAGTTTCTGAATTTTCTTCATGAAACGTTCTACCAGATCAACCGCCATGTCATCAACGCGAGAGTCGTTGTTACCAAACTGCGGGTATTCGCCTTCGATTTCGAAGTCTACAGCCAGGCCGTCTTCGTCACGAATCGGTTTAACTTTCGCATATTTGATTGCAGACAGGGAGTCAGCAGCAACGGACAGACCTGCGATACCACACGCCATGGTGCGGATAACATCACGGTCGTGCAGCGCCATCAGAGAGGCTTCGTAGCTGTACTTGTCGTGCATGTAGTGGATAACGTTCAGCGCGGTGACATACTGTTTAGCCAGCCAGTCCATGAAGTGATCCATGCGGTCCATCACTTCGTCGAAGTTCAGAACGTCGCCTTTGATCGGTTCAGATTTAGGACCAACCTGCATTTTCAGTTTTTCATCAACGCCGCCGTTGATTGCGTACAGCATGGTTTTCGCCAGGTTTGCACGCGCACCGAAGAACTGCATTTGTTTACCAACAACCATCGGGCTTACGCAGCAAGCGATAGCGTAGTCATCGTTGTTGAAGTCTGGACGCATCAGGTCATCGTTCTCGTATTGCAGAGAAGATGTGTCGATGGACACTTTAGCGGCGAATTTCTTGAAGTTCAGCGGCAGTTTTTCAGACCACAGAACGGTGATGTTCGGCTCAGGAGACGGACCCATGGTGTACAGGGTGTTCAGGAAGCGGAAGCTGTTTTTGGTAACCAGAGTACGGCCGTCAACGCCCATACCGCCGATAGATTCAGTTGCCCAAATCGGGTCGCCAGAGAACAGTTCATCGTATTCCGGCGTACGCAGGAAGCGAACCATACGCAGTTTCATGACCAGGTGGTCAATCATTTCCTGTGCGTCTTGTTCGGTGATTTTGCCTGCTTTGATATCACGTTCGATGTACGCATCCAGGAAGGTGGATACGCGACCGAAGGACATTGCTGCGCCGTTCTGAGACTTAACAGCGGCCAGGTAGCCGAAGTAGGTCCACTGGATAGCTTCCTGAGCGTTGGTAGCCGGACCAGAGATATCGCAGCCGTATTTAGCCGCCATCTCTTTGATCTGACCCAGCGCGCGGTGCTGTTCAGCAATTTCTTCACGCAGACGGATAGTCGCTTCCAGGTTTACGCCGTTTTCCAGGTCAGACTGCAAAGAGACGAACTGGGCGTATTTGTCTTTCATCAGGAAGTCGATACCGTACAGCGCAACGCGACGGTAGTCACCGATGATACGGCCACGGCCATACGCATCCGGCAGACCAGTCAGAACACCGGATTTACGGCAGTTCAGAATGTCTTTGGTATAAACATCGAATACGCCCTGGTTGTGGGTTTTGCGGTATTCGGTGAAGATTTTTTTCAGCATTGGGTCCAGCTCGCGATTGTACGCTTTGCAGGAACCTTCAACCATTTTGATACCACCGAACGGGATGATCGCACGTTTCAGCGGAGCTTCAGTTTGCAGACCAACGATTTTCTCAAGCGCTTTATTGATGTAGCCAGCGTCGTGAGAAGTGATGGTAGAAGCAACGGAGGTGTCAAAGTCAACAGGCGCGTGAGTGCGGTTTTCCTGTTTAACGCCTTCCATTACGCTGTCCCACAGTGCAGTGGTCGCATTCGTCGCGCCAGCCAGGAAGGACTCATCACCCTCGTACGGAGTGTAGTTTTTCTGAATGAAGTCACGGACGTTTACTTCATTCTGCCAGTCACCTTTGGTAAAACCTTCCCAGGCTGTGGCTAACTTTTCATTAAGCTCGGACATGTAACACCTACCTTCTTAAGTGGATTTTTTATTTACTGCGTATAACGCTCATCAGCAATGATGATCGTCGCCACGCAGGTAAATGACCCAGTATGTCAACCCGACCAATAAACCGCCGCCGATAATGTTACCGATTGTGACCGGAATCAGGTTATCGGTGATGAAATTCATCACGGTCAGGTGAGAAAAACTTTCCGGACTGGAGCCCACTGCGGCCCAGAATTCCGGTGTGGCGAAGTCACGGATTACAATCCCCATCGGAATCATAAACATGTTTGCGATGCTGTGCTCAAAACCGCTGGCAACAAACATGGCGACGGGCAATACCATGATAAACGCTTTGTCCATCAGGCTACGACCCGAGTAGCTCATCCACACGGCCAGGCAAACCATCAGGTTAGCCAGGATACCCAGGCAGACAGCTTCAATAAAAGTATGATGCATCTTGTGGTCGGCGGTTTGCAGGACGTTAAGCCCCCATCCGCCGTTGGCGGTCATATACTCGCCGGAAAGCCACATCAACAACACAAAGAGCAGACAACCGATCAGGTTACCAAAATAAACGTTGAGCCAGTTTTTTGCCAGTTGGCCCCATGTGATTCGGCCGCTCGCTTTCGCGACAACAATCAGCACTGTTGATGTGAAAAGATCTGCGCCGCAGATAACACAGAGAATCAGCCCCAGCGAGAAGCAGATGCCTCCAACCAGTTTCGCCATACCAAAAGGCATTGTGCCTGTACCGGTTGTGGCGGTGATATAGAAAACAAAGGCAATGGAAATGAACACACCCGCGGTAATCGCCAGATAGAAAGTCTTCAGCGGATGTTTCGTTGCTTTATAGACACCTGCCTCTTCGGCCACTTTGGCCATTGCAGCAGGGAGTAATAGATCAAAAGGGTTGTCAGCTTTCACACTAACTCTCTCTTTATTAAGTCGGCGACGAGATACTAACAAAGCATTATAGATGAGAATTTGATATAGATCATATCTCGCCTGGCTTATAGGCCCGCAAGATGCGTGGTTTTTACGCGATTGCGGTGTAAATATTTGATTATCCAAATAAAAATAAATTTTAAAAATTATAAAGTGAGTTGAATTTTTTCGCTGAGCCTCCCCGGTGGCAGTTAATTAAAATGGAGTAATTGGCAAATAAAGTAACACCAGAACATTAATATTTGTAATATCAACTACCAATATTTAACCTTGTTATTACATTTATTTTCGTTTGCCAAAAAAATAAAAAAACAGGGCGCATAAAGCGCCCCGTAATATAGCTCAGTCGATTGTTTAAACCTACCTACAGTAGGTTATTCGCTTCTATTTTGACCAGTGAGCGGCCTTGGCGCGCTGCAATTTCTCATAGGCTTTCAGCAGAGACTGATGTGAGGCGAAAGCATGCAGATCGCTATCAACCGCTTGCAGCCCATAAAATGCCGCTTCGCCGCTCAGTGCCGCGCTGGCCGCTTCAACAGCTTCGGCGCCATACATCCGAACGAAAGCATTCAGGTATTGCAGCGGTTCGCGGTCTTCTTCCTGCGCCAGAAGCAGCAGCGTTTGCAGACAGCGGTAGTAGTTCGCACGTTCAGCGCTAAAGATGGAGGCGTTGAATTCCATCGTCCACTCTGTCCAGATCAGCGCCTGCTCCAGATCGCCGCCAGCCAGCGCCAGCATGGCTTTAAGCTCACCGATGCGCAGGGTATACCAGCCATTATCCGGGCCTGTCGCCAGGCCAAGTAACTCGCGCACGCGGGTAAAGTCATCAAAGCCTTCTTCATCTAATTGTTCAATCAGATTGAGGTAAGCCTCTTTCTCCCATGCGCTGCCCGGCAGGGCGAGGAGGGTTTCGCGCAGATGGCTGCCCATGCTGTTGTTGGCGAGCCACAGATCTTCTGCCGGATAAATATCAGACATGCCCGGCACAATAATGCGGCAGGCATAAACGCCGAGGTGCTCATAGTCGGCAATATAGACCTCTTTATCTTCCGCATTGAAGATTGCCATCAGCGTGGCGAACTCTTCTTCCGTGGTGCCGGAGAAACTCCAGTCAGCAAACGGGTAGTCGGCATCCTGCTTGAACAGATCCCAGGAGATCAAACCGCTGGAGTCAATGAAGTGCGTCTCAAGGTTGGTGTGTTCAGCCACTTCTTCGTCGTCGAACGTTGGCGGGGTAAAGACATCAAGATCTTTCAGTCCACGGCCCTGCAACAGCTCGGTGACGGTGCGCTCCAGCGCAACGCCGAAATCAGGATGCGCGCCGAAGGAGGCGAAGCAGGTGCCGTTGGCCGGGTTGAACAGGACGACGCAGATAACCGGATACTGACCGCCCAGCGAGCCGTCATAAGCGAAGATTGGGAAACCTTCCGCCTCCAGTTTAGCGATGGCCTCTACCACTGCCGGGTAGCGTGCCAGCACATCGGCTGGAATTTCCGGCAGGCTAATGCTTTCGGCGATGATGCGGTTTTTAACATGACGTTCGAACACTTCAGACAAACCCTGCACACGCGCTTCGTTGCGGGTGTTACCGGCCGACATTCCGTTGGAAACGTACAGGTTGCCGATAATGTTCATCGGAATATACACGGTGTGATTATCAGACTGGCGGGTAAACGGCAGGCCGCAGATACCGCGATCTTCGTTACCGGATTGCAGGTCGATAAGCATGCTTCCAGCCAGCTCGTTTTCCGGGTCGTAGAACGCGCGCAGACGGTCATCCAGTAACCCTTCCGGCAGGGCGTCGTCATCGGTTAGCGGGAACCATTTTTCATTCGGATAATGCACGAACGGGCCATTGGCGATGGTTTCACCCAGCCAGAAATCGGCGAAGAAATAGTTGGTGGACAGACGCTCAAAATATTCACCCAGCGCGGAAGCCAGCGCGGCTTTTTTGGTTGCGCCTTTGCCGTTGGTAAAGCACAACGCGCACTCTTTGTCGCGAATATGCACAGACCAGACGTTAGGCACCGGATTCAGCCAGGAGGCCTCTTCAATATGAAAACCGAGGTCGAGCAGTTTTTGCTGGAAGCGAGCGATGGAATCTTCCAGGGCGGCGTCTTTGCCGGGGATAAATGTTTGCGTCATGAAAATCACTTTTGTCGTACGGAAAGCGCGCAATGATACGGGTTTTATGTTGACGGCGCTATCGCCGCCGCCCCGGCAGCGTAAATAAAAGTGCGTAGTAGCGTCGTTCCTGTGAATGCCGGGGATCGTCAATGACGCCCGCGCGGCGCAAATCCAGAATGGTCGAAGGCCAGCCGGGTAAAACGGGCTACCTGACAGCGAATCTATCGGTTTTATGTCGTCAATCCGATAGATTCTGTTGTGTGACGTAGCGCGCATTTTTGGCCTGATGAGTTTTACCCATTGCGGCGCGTGTCACTGAATGATAAAACCGATATCCACAGGAATAACTTATACCCAATATCCGTCGTCCTGCCTTGCGCAGACGTCCGGGTGTTGAGGCGATAATAACGCAACGTGGTGAGGGGAAATGGCTCAGGTCTTCAATTTTAGTTCAGGTCCGGCAATGCTACCGGCGGAAGTGCTTAAACTGGCTCAACAGGATCTGCGTGACTGGCACGGTCTTGGTACGTCAGTAATGGAAATTAGCCACCGCGGCAAAGAATTTATCCAGGTCGCAGAGGAAGCGGAACAGGATTTTCGCGATCTCCTTAGCATCCCCTCCAACTACAAAGTATTGTTCTGCCACGGCGGCGGCCGTGGGCAGTTTGCGGCAATTCCGTTAAATATTCTGGGCGATAAAACGTCGGCGGATTACGTTGATGCCGGTTACTGGGCGGCCAGCGCCATTAAAGAAGCGAAAAAATACTGTTCGCCAAACGTGATTGACGCCAAAGTCACGGTTGATGGTCTGCGTGCGGTCAAACCGATGAGCGAGTGGCAGCTTTCTGATAACGCCGCTTACGTTCATTATTGTCCGAACGAGACTATCGACGGTATCGCAATTGATGAAACGCCGAATTTTGGTTCGGATGTCGTTGTGGCTGCGGATTTCTCATCCACAATTCTTTCCGCGCCGCTGGATGTGTCGCGTTATGGCGTGATCTACGCCGGGGCGCAGAAAAACATCGGCCCGGCGGGGCTGACAATTGTGATCGTGCGTGAAGATCTGTTAGGTAAAGCGAACATCGCTTGCCCGTCTATCCTTGATTACACCGTGCTGAACGACAACGACTCGATGTTCAATACCCCGCCGACCTTTGCCTGGTATCTCTCTGGCCTGGTGTTCAAATGGCTGAAAGCGCAGGGCGGCGTTGCGGCGATGAACAAAATCAATCAGCAAAAAGCGGAACTGCTGTATGGCGTGATTGATAACAGTGATTTCTACCGTAACGATGTGGCGAAATCGAATCGTTCACGTATGAATGTGCCTTTCCAGCTAGCGGACAGCGCGCTTGATAAAGTCTTCCTGGAGGAGTCTTTCGCTGCGGGTCTGCATGCGCTGAAAGGTCATCGTGTGGTGGGCGGAATGCGCGCCTCTATCTATAACGCAATGCCGCTTGAAGGCGTGAAGGCGTTGACGGATTTCATGGTCGATTTCGAGAGTCGCCACGGCTAATTCGTTTTCTTTTTTCATCCCCACAGCCAGCCTGTGGGGTTTTTATTTCTGTTTTTGAGAGTTGAGTTTCATGGAATCCCTGACGTTACAACCCATCGCGCGGGTCGATGGCACCATCAATCTGCCTGGCTCCAAGAGTGTTTCGAATCGCGCTTTGTTACTGGCGGCATTAGCAAGCGGCACCACTGTTCTGACAAACCTGCTGGACAGCGATGATGTTCGCCATATGCTGAACGCGCTGAGTGCGTTGGGGGTCAGTTATACCCTTTCCGCCGACCGTACCCGTTGTGAAATTACCGGGCTGGGCGGCGTATTACATGCCGAAGGCGCGCTGGAACTGTTCCTGGGCAATGCGGGAACGGCGATGCGTCCGCTTGCCGCCGCGCTGTGCCTGGGGGCAAATGATATCGTGCTGACCGGTGAGCCTCGCATGAAAGAGCGCCCGATCGGTCATCTGGTCGATGCGCTGCGTCAGGGCGGTGCGAAGATTGATTATCTGGAGCAGGAAAACTATCCGCCTCTGCGTCTGCGCGGCGGTTTTAGCGGCGGTCACGTTGAGGTTGATGGCAGCGTCTCCAGTCAGTTCCTCACCGCGCTGCTGATGACCGCGCCGCTTGCGCCGCAGGACACGACGATCGCAATTAAAGGCGATCTGGTGTCCAAACCGTATATCGACATCACGCTGAACCTGATGAAAACATTCGGCGTTGAGGTTGAGAACCAGAATTACCAGCGTTTTGTGGTGAAAGGGGAGCAGCAGTATCGTTCACCGGGTCAATATCTGGTGGAAGGCGACGCGTCATCCGCTTCTTATTTCCTTGCCGCTGGCGCCATTAAAGGCGGAACGGTAAAAGTGACGGGGATTGGCCGCAACAGTATGCAGGGCGATATCCGCTTTGCCGACGTACTGGAGAAGATGGGCGCCACCATCACCTGGGGCGATGACTTCATTGCCTGTACGCGCGGTGAACTGAACGCTGTGGATATGGACATGAACCATATCCCGGATGCGGCGATGACTATCGCCACGGCGGCGTTGTTTGCTAAAGGCACCACCACGCTGCGTAATATCTATAACTGGCGTGTAAAAGAGACTGATCGCCTGTTTGCGATGGCGACGGAATTGCGTAAAGTCGGCGCTGAAGTGGAAGAGGGGCATGATTTCATTCGTATCACGCCACCGGCTCAGTTGCAGTTTGCCGAAATCGGCACCTATAACGATCACCGTATGGCGATGTGTTTCTCGCTGGTTGCGTTGTCGGATACGCCGGTGACGATTCTCGATCCGAAATGTACCGCCAAAACCTTCCCGGATTACTTCGAGCAACTGGCGCGTATTAGTACGCCTGCCTGATAAAAGTAAAACATTGTCATCTTTTGGGCTGGCTCTTCGCCAGCCCGCTATAATTGCGCAAATCTTCCTCATCTGATGACAGACAAAATGGGTTTTTGCATACAAAGATAACGATTGTGAGCGTTGGCGCGTATAATGCGCGGCGTTCACGTTAACGGTATGCCTGTTTAAGGAGAAAAAGATGACGGCAATTGCCCCGGTAATTACCATTGATGGCCCAAGCGGTGCAGGTAAAGGCACCTTGTGCAAGGCAATGGCGGAAGCATTGCAATGGCATCTGCTGGACTCGGGCGCGATTTATCGTGTACTGGCGCTGGCGGCCTTACATCATCATGTTGATGTCACCTCTGAAGACGCTCTTGTACCGCTTGCGTCTCATCTGGATGTTCGTTTTGTCTCAACCAATGGCAATCTGGAAGTCATTCTGGAAGGGGAAGATGTGAGCGGGGAAATCCGCACGCAAGAAGTCGCGAACGCGGCATCTCAGGTCGCTGCGTTCCCGCGCGTGCGCGAAGCGCTTTTGCGCCGCCAGCGTGCGTTTCGCGATGCGCCAGGGTTGATTGCCGATGGCCGCGACATGGGAACGGTGGTATTCCCTGATGCGCCAGTAAAAATTTTCCTGGATGCGTCTTCTGAAGAACGCGCTCACCGCCGTATGCTACAGTTGCAGGAGAAGGGCTTTAGTGTTAACTTTGAACGCCTTTTGGCCGAGATAAAGGAACGTGACGACCGCGATCGTAATCGCGCTGTCGCGCCGCTGGTTCCTGCTGCCGATGCTTTAGTTCTGGATTCTACCCGATTAAGCATTGAGCAAGTGATTGAAAAAGCGTTACAATACGCGCGCCAAAAACTGGCACTCGCTTAAGTGCGACCGAATTTGTAGTACCCCCGCTGCAATGGATTGACAGTGGGTATGTGAAACAACCCCATCCGGCATGGAGCCAGGTGGACGTTAAATATGAAACCTGAAGATTAAACATGACTGAATCTTTTGCTCAACTCTTTGAAGAGTCCTTAAAAGAAATCGAAACCCGCCCGGGTTCCATCGTTCGCGGCGTTGTTGTTGCTATTGATAAAGATATCGTACTGGTTGACGCTGGTCTGAAATCTGAATCCGCCATTCCGGCTGAGCAGTTCAAAAACGCCCAGGGCGAACTGGAAATCCAGGTTGGCGACGAAGTTGACGTTGCTCTGGATGCAGTAGAAGACGGCTTCGGCGAAACCCTGCTGTCCCGTGAAAAAGCGAAACGTCACGAAGCCTGGATCACGCTGGAAAAAGCTTACGAAGATGCTGAAACTGTTACCGGTGTTATCAACGGCAAAGTTAAGGGCGGCTTCACTGTTGAGCTGAACGGTATTCGTGCGTTCCTGCCAGGTTCCCTGGTAGACGTTCGTCCGGTGCGCGACACGCTGCACCTGGAAGGCAAAGAGCTTGAATTCAAAGTCATCAAGCTGGATCAGAAGCGCAACAACGTTGTGGTTTCCCGTCGTGCCGTTATCGAATCCGAAAACAGCGCAGAACGCGATCAACTGCTGGAAAACCTGCAAGAAGGCATGGAAGTTAAAGGTATCGTTAAGAACCTCACTGACTACGGTGCATTCGTTGATCTGGGTGGCGTTGACGGCCTGCTGCACATCACCGACATGGCATGGAAACGCGTTAAGCATCCGAGCGAAATCGTAAACGTTGGCGACGAAATCACTGTTAAAGTGCTGAAGTTCGACCGCGAGCGTACTCGTGTATCTCTGGGCCTGAAACAGCTGGGCGAAGATCCGTGGGTAGCTATCGCTAAGCGTTATCCAGAAGGTACCAAACTGACTGGTCGCGTGACCAACCTGACCGACTACGGCTGCTTCGTTGAAATTGAAGAAGGCGTTGAAGGCCTGGTTCACGTTTCCGAAATGGATTGGACCAACAAAAACATCCACCCGTCCAAAGTTGTTAACGTTGGCGATGTAGTGGAAGTTATGGTTCTGGATATCGACGAAGAACGTCGTCGTATCTCCCTGGGTCTGAAACAGTGCAAATCCAACCCGTGGCAGCAGTTTGCGGAAACCCACAACAAGGGCGACCGTGTTGAAGGTAAAATCAAGTCTATCACTGACTTCGGTATCTTCATCGGCCTGGACGGCGGCATCGACGGCCTGGTTCACCTGTCTGACATCTCCTGGAACGTTGCAGGCGAAGAAGCAGTTCGTGAATACAAAAAAGGCGACGAAATCGCAGCAGTTGTTCTGCAAGTTGACGCAGAGCGTGAGCGTATCTCCCTGGGCGTTAAACAGCTCGCAGAAGATCCGTTCAACAACTGGGTTGCTCTGAACAAGAAAGGCGCTATCGTAACCGGTAAAGTCACTGCTGTTGACGCTAAAGGCGCAACCGTAGAACTGGCTGACGGCGTTGAAGGTTACCTGCGTGCTTCTGAAGCATCCCGTGACCGCGTTGAAGATGCGACTCTGGTTCTGAGCGTTGGCGACGAAGTTGAAGCTAAATTCACCGGCGTTGATCGTAAAAACCGCGCAATCAGCCTGTCTGTTCGTGCGAAAGACGAAGCTGACGAGAAAGATGCAATCGCAACTGTTAACAAACAGGAAGATGCAAACTTCTCCAACAACGCAATGGCTGAAGCTTTCAAAGCAGCTAAAGGCGAGTAATTCTCTGAAACTTCGGGTGTTTTATCCCGAAGTTTGATGAGTTTACTTGACAGATTACAAGATTCGTCCTGTAATCAAGCACTAAGGGCGGCTACGGCCGCCCTTAATCAATGCAATAACAGCAGCAGCCAATTTGCTTACAGGAACCGGAGGAATCATGACCAAGTCAGAATTGATTGAAAGACTTGCAACCCAGCAATCTCACATTCCCGCGAAAGCGGTTGAAGATGCAGTAAAAGAGATGCTGGAACATATGGCCTCGACTCTTGCGCAGGGCGAGCGTATTGAAATCCGCGGTTTCGGCAGCTTTTCTTTGCACTACCGCGCACCTCGTACCGGACGTAACCCGAAGACTGGCGATAAAGTAGAACTGGAAGGAAAGTATGTTCCGCACTTTAAGCCGGGTAAAGAACTGCGCGATCGCGCCAATATTTACGGTTAAGTTTTAACGAAAAACTTGATCCAGAAAAAAGCACCTAAATGGTGCTTTTTTCATTTCTGCATTCCGACCGGAAAAGAGACTTTAACGCCACCATCTGGCATAAAGCAGCGCCTGATGGCGCTACGCTTATCAGGCCTACAGATATGTATCTGTGACTCCGTAGGCCGGATAAGACACTTTGCGTCGCCATCCGGCACAAAGCAGCGCCTGATGGCGCTACATTCATCAGATCTACAGATACGTTCTCGTAGGCGTAACTGGAAAGCCTCTCGCATTTTTATGTGCATCTTGCATTCCCAACGCGAAAACCACGGAATTTGCGCCGAATAACCACAAATTGTCGCCAGACAAACGTGAGCTAAATCTGCACACTTCCTGTAACAGGGAGGTGTCTATGAAAATAACAACGGTCAGCGTGTGTGCATTATGCGGAATTCTTCCGCTAATACTCTTACCTGTACTTCCCGGTTCGTTGTGTCTCATTGGCATATTTTGTTTTGCCTGCGCGCTGTCCTTTGTTCCATATAAATATACGCAGTACGCCAGCTTGACCCTGCTGTTTTTTCTCTGGGGAATACTTGCTGCAAAGCAAGCCGTCTGGCCGGGTAATACCTTGCCTGGCGCAACACAAGAAGCCGTGGTGCAAATTACGGCGACCGATCATGCCACCACACATTACGGGCAAATTACCCATGTACAGGGGAAACGCCTGTTTCCCTCGGTGGGCGTTGTTCTTTATGGGCAATATTTGCCCGGCGAGGTGTGTGCAGGTCAACGTTGGGCGATGAAACTAAAAGTCCGTGCCGTGCATGGTCAGCTTAATGAGGGGGGATTTGATAGCCAGCGTTATGCGCTTGCGCAACATCAGCCTCTGAGCGGCCGGTTTCTGCATGCGACGGTCATCGAATCGTCATGTAGTTTACGCGCGCGTTATCTTGCTTCCCTCAATACCACGCTGGCGCACTACCCCTGGCAGCAGGTTATCCTGGCATTAGGCATGGGCGAGCGTTTATCAGTATCGCAAGATGTCAAAAATATTATGCGCGATACTGGTACGGCGCACCTGATGGCCATTTCAGGGTTGCATATCGCCTTTGCCGCACTGCTGGCGGGAGGATTGATTCGTGGCGCGCAATTTTTACTTCCCACCCGGTGGATTCACTGGCAAACGCCGTTAGTGGGAGGGATTGTGTGCGCGACGTTTTACGCCTGGCTCACGGGGTTACAACCCCCCGCGTTGCGTACGGTTGTGGCGCTGGCGGCGTGGGGATTACTGAAGCTGAGCGGTCGGCAATGGAGCGGTTGGGAGGTCTGGTTCTGCTGTCTGGCGGCAATAGTGATTGCCGATCCGATTGCTGTTCTGTCGCAAAGTCTGTGGCTTTCGGCCTTTGCCGTCGCAGCGCTTATTTTCTGGTATCAGTGGTTTCCTGTACCGGCCTGGGCGTTGCCTCGGGCAGGGAAAGTCGTGTTGGATCTCGTTCACTTACAGTTGGGCATTACGCTTCTGCTCTTACCTGTGCAAATAGCGCTTTTTCATGGCGTAAGTGTGACCTCTTTTCTGGCGAATCTGTTTGCTGTTCCTTTGGTTACATTTATCTCTGTACCACTGATACTGGCGGGAATGATCGGCCATTTGACCGGTCCGCTGATGGCTGAAGAAGGCCTCTGGGCGCTGGCTGACGCCTCTCTGGACGTGTTGTTCCGGGCGCTGAAAAGTCTGCCGGAAGGGTGGATTAATATTGATTATCGCTGGCAATACCTGTCTTTGGCTCCCTGGTTAACGCTTATGGCATGGCGATTGAATGCCTGGCGAACTTACCCGGTGATCTGTTTGTCTGGCGTGTTGCTGTTGAGCTGGCCGTTATGGCGTACGCCGCGCACGGAGGCGTGGCAGGTTCATATGCTGGATGTCGGACAGGGGCTGGCGATGGTTATCGCGCATAATGGGAAAGCGATACTTTATGATACGGGACGCGCCTGGCCGGATGGCGATAGCGCACAGCAGCTCATCATTCCCTGGCTACGTTGGCACAATCTGGAACCTGAGGGGATTATCCTGAGCCATGAACATCTGGATCATCGGGGTGGCCTGTCATCATTACAGAAGACGTGGCCTTCGCTCTGGATACGAAGCCCATTAGGCTGGAAGGGCCATCTGCCGTGCTTTCGTGCGGAGCAGTGGACGTGGCAGGGGCTATCCTTCAGCGCACACTGGCCGATTAAAGGAAACAGGGAAAAGGGCAACAACCATTCCTGCGTGGTTAAAGTGGATGACGGAAAGCAGAGTATTTTGCTGACGGGCGATATTGAATCTCCGGCTGAACAAAAAATGCTAAGTCGTTATTGGCGGCATTTGCAGGCGACAATTATTCAGGTTCCGCATCATGGCAGTAATACATCGTCGTCATTAGCGTTAATTCAACGGGTTGAGGGCCTGGCCGCGCTGGCGTCGGCATCGCGCTACAACGCCTGGCGTCTGCCTTCCTGGAAGGTAAAACAGCGCTATCAACAACAAGGTTATCAGTGGCTGGATACCCCGCATCAGGGGCAAATTTCGGTGGATTTTTCCCCGCAAGGCTGGCGCATACGAGGTTTACGGGAGCAAATTTTACCTCGTTGGTATCATCAGTGGTTTGGCGTGTCAGAGGATAACGGGTAGAATATGCGGCTATTTCAACAAATGCTGGTTTTTTGAATGCATAACGATAAAGATCTCTCTACGTGGCAGACGTTCCGCCGACTGTGGCCTACCATTGCGCCTTTCAAAACTGGGCTGATCGTGGCGGGTGTCGCGTTGATCCTCAATGCGGCCAGCGATGCTTTTATGTTATCGCTCCTCAAACCATTGCTGGACGATGGTTTTGGTAAAACAGATCGATCGGTGCTGCTTTGGATGCCGCTGGTGGTTATTGGCCTGATGATATTACGTGGTATCACCAGCTATATTTCCAGCTACTGTATTTCATGGGTATCGGGCAAAGTGGTGATGACCATGCGCCGTCGTCTGTTTGGTCATATGATGGGGATGCCTGTTGCATTCTTTGATAAACAATCAACGGGGACACTGCTTTCTCGTATTACCTATGACTCAGAACAGGTTGCGTCATCGTCTTCCGGGGCGTTGATTACGGTCGTGCGTGAAGGTGCATCGATCATCGCTTTGTTTATCATGATGTTCTATAACAGCTGGCAACTGTCGATCATTCTGGTCATTTTGGCGCCCGTTGTGTCTATTGCGATTCGCGTGGTATCGAAGCGTTTTCGTAGCATCAGTAAAAACATGCAGAACACGATGGGGCAGGTGACCACCAGTGCAGAGCAGATGCTGAAAGGCCACAAAGAAGTGCTTATCTTTGGCGGTCAGGAAGTTGAAACGAAGCGTTTTGACAAAGTCAGCAATAAAATGCGTCTGCAAGGGATGAAAATGGTGTCTGCATCATCCATCTCTGATCCGATCATTCAGCTGATCGCGTCTCTGGCGCTGGCCTTTGTTCTCTATGCGGCTAGCTTCCCGAGCGTAATGGACAGCCTGACTGCGGGTACGATTACCGTCGTATTCTCATCAATGATTGCCCTGATGCGTCCTCTGAAATCGCTGACCAACGTCAATGCGCAGTTCCAGCGTGGTATGGCGGCATGCCAGACGCTGTTTGCTATTCTGGATAGCGAGCAAGAGAAAGATGAAGGCAAACGCGTAATTGAACGTTCGACAGGCGATCTGGAATTCCGCAATGTGACCTTTACCTATCCGGGGCGTGAAACACCTGCGCTGCGCAATATCAATCTGCATATTCCGGCGGGTAAGACGGTTGCACTGGTCGGGCGTTCCGGTTCAGGTAAATCAACCATTGCCAGTCTGATCACGCGCTTCTACGACATCAATGAAGGGAATATCCTGATGGATGGACACGATCTGCGTGAATATACCCTGTCTTCATTGCGTAATCAGGTCGCGCTGGTTTCGCAGAATGTGCACCTGTTTAACGATACGGTTGCGAACAACATCGCCTATGCGCGTACTGAAGAGTACAGCCGCGAGCAAATTGAAGAAGCGGCGCGTATGGCGTATGCCATGGACTTTATCAGCAAGATGGATGACGGTCTGGATACGGTTATCGGCGAGAACGGCGTACTGCTTTCTGGTGGCCAGCGTCAGCGTATCGCGATTGCCCGTGCGTTGCTGCGTGACAGCCCAATCCTGATTCTGGATGAAGCCACCTCTGCGCTGGACACCGAATCCGAACGCGCGATTCAGTCCGCACTGGATGAGTTGCAGAAAAACCGTACTTCGCTGGTTATCGCGCACCGCCTCTCAACGATTGAACAAGCTGATGAAATTGTCGTGGTGGAAGACGGGATTATTGTTGAGCGTGGAACCCATCGCGAATTGCTGGAGCAGCGCGGTGTGTATTCGCAACTGCATAAAATGCAATTTGGCCAATGATCGCCCGCATCTGGTCTGGTGAATCGCCCCTGTGGCGTCTTTTGCTCCCACTCTCCTGGCTGTATGGCCTGGTGAGTGGGGGGATTCGCCTGTGCTACCGGCTGGGAATTAAACGCGCCTGGCGTGCGCCGGTGCCGGTCGTTGTCGTCGGGAACCTTACGGCGGGGGGCAACGGAAAAACGCCGGTCGTTATCTGGCTGGTCGAGCAACTGCAACAGCGCGGCATTCGCGTGGGGGTTGTTTCGCGGGGGTATGGCGGTAAAGCGGCGTCTTATCCGCTGTTGCTTACTCCACAAACGTCCTCTGCGGAAGCGGGCGATGAGCCGGTACTGATCTATCAACGAACCGGCGCGCCTGTCGCTGTCTCGCCGGTTCGCTCAGACGCAGTAAAAGCGATTCTCGCGCGTCACGATGTACAAATTATCGTGACAGATGACGGGCTACAGCATTATCGTCTGGCGCGCGATATTGAAATCGTTGTCATCGACGGCGTGCGTCGGTTTGGCAATGGCTGGTGGTTGCCCGCAGGGCCGATGCGTGAGCGCGCCAGCCGGCTTAAATCGGTAGATGCGGTGATCGTCAACGGCGGCGTTGCCAGACCAGGAGAAATTCCGATGCAGCTGGCGCCAGGGCTGGCGGTCAATTTATGCACCGGTGAGCGCCGTCATGTCGCGGAGTTAAGCAACATTGTCGCGATGGCGGGGATTGGCCATCCTCCACGTTTCTTTGCTACGCTCGAAGCGTGTGGGGCGTCGCTACAGAAATGCGTTCCGTTGGCCGATCATCAGTCTCTCGCCTCTAACGATGTGAAGGCGTTAGTAACCGACGGGCAAACGCTGGTCATGACGGAAAAAGATGCCGTTAAATGCCGGGGATTTGCCGAGGACAACTGGTGGTATTTACCTGTAGACGCGCGTTTGTCGGGTGAACAACCTGACGCACTGCTTGAACAACTCATCTCGCTGGCTCGCTAGCACAAATTGATGTGGCGGCAGCGAACGATTCCCGGAGTTATACATGTCGTTGCCGCATCTCTCTCTTACGGATGTTCGTCATCTCCATCTTGCTGCGCAAGGTTTGCTGAAAAAGCCCCGCCGTCAGGCATTGCCTGCGGATATTCTCGCGACGATTTCGCGCATGTCTTTATTGCAAATCGATACGATCAACGTTGTGGCGCGCAGCCCCTATCTGGTGCTGTTTAGCCGTCTGGGCCACTACCCGCAACAGTGGCTGGACGACTCGTTGTCGCGTGGCGAACTCATGGAATACTGGGCGCATGAGGCCTGTTTCTTACCGCGTAGCGACTTTACGCTAATTCGTCACCGTATGCTGGCGCCTGAGAAGATGGGCTGGAAGTACAAAGCATCGTGGATGCAGGAACATGCCGATGAGATCGCGCAGTTGATCCAGCATATTCATCATAACGGCCCTGTGCGCTCAGCGGATTTTGCGCATCCACGCAAAGGCGCCAGTGGATGGTGGGAATGGAAGCCGCATAAGCGCCATCTTGAAGGATTGTTCACTGCCGGGAAAGTCATGGTTGTAGAACGGCGCAACTTTCAGCGCGTGTATGACCTGACGCAACGCGTGATGCCGCACTGGGACGATAAACGCGATTTACTGTCGCAGGCAGAAGCAGAAATCGCCATGCTGGATAATAGCGCGCGCAGTCTGGGGATTTTTCGCGAGCAGTGGCTGGCGGATTACTATCGCCTGCGGCGACCTGAAGTGAAAACGTGGCGTGATATCCGCGTTGAACAAGGGCAACTGGTTCCCGTTCAGGCCGACAGGCTGGGGGCAATGTGGCTACACGCCGATCTGTTGCCGCTACTGGAGCAGGCGCTGAACAATAAGCTCACCGCTACGCATAGCGCGGTTTTATCCCCTTTTGATCCCGTCGTCTGGGACCGGAAACGGGCAGAGCAGTTGTTCGATTTTAGCTACCGCCTGGAGTGCTATACCCCGGCGCCTAAACGCCAGTACGGCTATTTTGTTTTGCCGCTGCTGCATCGGGGGCAGTTGGTTGGGCGCATGGATGCCAAAATGCATCGCAAAACGGGCGTGCTGGAAGTCATATCGCTCTGGTTGCAGGAGGGGGTTAAACCGGGCCCGACGCTGCAAAAAGGGCTGTTGCAGGCGATTAATGCGTTCGCTCGCTGGCAACAGGCCAGCCGCGTCACGCTAGGGAACTGCCCATCCGCCTTGTTTGCAGAAAATCGTCATGGCTGGGAAATAGACGCGGTCTCATAAACGATTATGTTAATATTGATGGATTCACAATCCGGTCCATCTGGAGGAACTATGGATCATCGTCTACTTGAAATCATTGCCTGCCCGGTATGCAACGGCAAACTCTGGTATAACCAGGAAAAACAAGAACTGATTTGCAAACTGGATAACCTGGCTTTCCCATTGCGCGATGGCATTCCGGTATTGCTGGAAACGGAAGCGCGTTCCATTACTGCTGATGAGAGTAAATCATGAGTTTTGTGGTCATTATTCCCGCTCGTTTTTCGTCCACGCGTCTGCCCGGTAAGCCTTTACTGGATATCAACGGCAAACCGATGATCGTGCATGTTCTGGAACGCGCGCGCGAATCTGGCGCTGAACGCATTATTGTCGCGACGGACCATGAAGATGTCGCTCGCGCGGTAGAAGCGGCGGGTGGGGAAGTCTGCATGACGCGCGCTGACCATCAGTCCGGGACGGAGCGTCTGGCGGAAGTCGTTGAAAAATGCGGTTTTAGCGACGATACCGTTATTGTGAACGTGCAGGGTGATGAACCGATGATCCCGGCGGTGATTATTCGTCAGGTGGCGGAAAACCTGGCGCAGCGCCAGGTTGGTATGGCGACGCTGGCGGCGCCGATTCACGGTGCTGAAGAAGCCTTTAATCCTAATGCAGTGAAAGTTGTGCTGGACGCTGAAGGCTATGCGCTTTATTTCTCGCGTGCGACGATCCCCTGGGATCGCGATCGTTTTGCGAAAAGCCTTGAGACCGTGGGCGACACGTTCCTGCGCCATCTGGGAATTTACGGCTATCGCGCCGGGTTTATTCGCCGCTACGTGAACTGGCAGCCCAGCCCGCTTGAGCATATTGAGATGCTGGAGCAGCTTCGTGTGCTGTGGTATGGCGAAAAAATCCATGTTGCCGTCGCCAAAGAAGTCCCGGGAACGGGCGTTGATACAGCCGAAGATCTTGAGCGCGTTCGCGCCGAAATGCGCTGATATCCGCTATCGCACTCCTCTCACAAATGGGAGGAGTGTCGTATCGTTACGATTTTCCCTTCATTTTTCTTTTCATCAATTGATCTCATCCGGGTGACATCTGTCCATACGGCGCTCATTATAAAAGCAGTGGCGTTTATGAGGGCAATCTGAAATGGAACAGCTGCGAGCCGAACTGAGTCATCTGCTGGGCGAAAAACTCAGCCGTATAGAGTGCGTGAGTGAAAAGGCGGATACGGCCTTGTGGTCGCTGTACGACAGTCAGGGAAACCCGATGCCGCTGATGGCGAGAAGTTTTACGACCCCCGGCGTGGCGCAGCAACTGGCATGGAAAACGACCATGCTGGCGCGTAGCGGCACGGTACGCATGCCGGTTGTCTATGGCGTGATGACGCATGAGGAACACCCCGGGCCTGATGTCCTGCTGCTGGAGCGTCTGCGTGGCGTCTCTGTGGAAGCGCCCGCCCGCACGCCTGAGCGCTGGGAGCAGTTGAAGGATCAGATTGTAGAAGGTTTGTTAGCCTGGCATCGACAGGACAGCCGGGGTTGCGTAGGCGCGGTGGATCATACGCAGGAAAATATCTGGCCGTCCTGGTATCGCCAGCGTGTTGAAGTGCTATGGACGACGTTAAACCAGTTCAACAACACCGGGTTAACCATGCAGGATAAACGCATTCTGTTTCGTACCCGGGAGTGCCTGCCTGCGCTGTTTGAAGGATTTAATGATAATTGTGTGCTCATCCACGGCAATTTTAGCCTGCGCAGTATGCTGAAAGATGCCCGCAGCGATCAGCTTCTGGCGATGGTGGGGCCTGGCGTTATGCTGTGGGCGCCACGAGAGTATGAACTGTTTCGGCTGATGGACAATGCGCTGGCGGAAGGGTTGCTCTGGCATTATCTGCAACACGCGCCAGTGGCGGAATCGTTCATCTGGCGGCGTTGGCTTTATGTGTTATGGGACGAAGTCGCGCAGCTGGTCAATACCGGGCGTTTTAGCCGCTCCAACTTTGACCTCGCGACAAAATCACTGCTGCCCTGGCTCGCCTGACGCGCCTTTCAGCCACTGCCAGATGCGCCCCAGCGTTTCATAACCGGCGCGATCGCTATGCATCAACCATACCGGGGAGGGAATTGCTCGCTCCCACGGATTTAACGGTGAATCTATCGCCAGTTGATTGGCTGGCGCAGGCAGCGGATGTAACCCAACATTCTGGAAGAAGATCATGGCGCGCGGTAAGTGGGAGGCGGAAGTGACCAGCAGGAAAGGGGCATCGCCTATGGCCTGTTTCACCGCTTCCGCCTCTTCTTCGGTATCTTTTGGCTGATCCAGCGTGATGATGTCGCTGCGTGGCACACCCAGCGATTCCGCCACTCTTGCACCCGCTTCTGCCGTACTCACGCGATTGGTTTTTGCCGCCGCGCCCGTAAAGATCAGTTTCGATCCCGGATTGGCCAGCCAGAGGCGTACGCCTTCGTTCAGACGTGGGAGGCTGTTATTGATCAGATTCGAACTGGGCGCCCACTGGGGGTTCCAGGTGTAGCCGCCGCCCAGTACCACGATATAGTCTACTTTTTGCGTTCCCTGCCAGGTGGGGTAACTGTCTTCAATCGGTTTGAGCAAACGGTCAGCAACAGGTTGCAGGCTTAACAGAAATATTGCCAGCCATCCCAGGCTGATAAACGCCTTCCCGGTTTTCTGAAAGCGGCTAAACCATACCAGCGCCAGCCCCACGCCCATGATGAGCAGCATAAAGGGAAGCGGCAGCAACAGACCGCCAGTCACTTTCTTCAGAGTAAAAAGCATCCTTTTTGGTTCCTTTTTTGACCATACAGCAGGGGATCAGCAGGGATATTACACCAGACAGGTTAAATATCGCCGCGACTATGACAAAATAGCTTCTTTTTAAAAGCACACCTGAGCCAGCCTGTGGAGAGTCCGATGCGGGACCGCAATTTTGATGACATTGCTGAAAAGTTTTCCCGTAACATCTACGGAACCACTAAAGGACAGCTGCGACAGGCGATTCTGTGGCAGGATCTTGAGCGGTTGCTGGCGGAATTCGGCGAGCGAAAACTGCACATCCTGGATGCTGGCGGCGGAGAGGGGCAAACGGCCATCAAAATGGCGGAGCGTGGGCATCAGGTTACATTGTGCGATCTGTCCGGCGAGATGATCGCGCGTGCGCAGCAGGCGGCAGAAGCAAAAGGTGTGAGCGGAAACATGCATTTTATACAATGCGCCGTTCAGGATGTCGCTTCGCATTTGGAAACCTCCGCTGATCTGATATTGTTTCATGCTGTGCTGGAGTGGGTGGCGGAACCGGTCGGCGTGTTAGAGACGCTTTGGTCAGTTTTGCGCCCCGGCGGAGCACTGTCGTTAATGTTCTACAATGCTAACGGCCTGTTGATGCATAACATGGTGGCAGGGAACTTTGACTATGTGCAGGTGGGGATGCCAAAACGCAAAAAGCGTACGCTTTCGCCAGACTATCCACGTAAACCCGAGCAGGTTTATCAGTGGCTGGAAGATATTGGCTGGCAGATTACCGGTAAGACCGGCGTACGCGTATTTCATGATTATCTGCGTGAGAAGCATCAACAGCGTGACTGCTATGAGATGTTAGTTGAATTAGAAACGCGTTATTGCCGCCAGGAGCCGTATATTAGCCTTGGCCGCTACATTCATGTCACCGCGCGCAAACCGCAGATGCAAGGATAACTTATGAGTGAATTTTCCCAGACAGTCCCCGAACTGGTTGCCTGGGCCAGAAAAAATGACTTTTCCATCTCTCTGCCGGTAGACCGACTTTCGTTCCTGCTGGCGGTAGCCACGCTGAACGGCGAGCGCCTGGACGGGGAGATGAGTGAAGGCGAACTGGTGGATGCGTTCCGCCATGTCAGTGATGCGTTTGAGCAAACCAGCGAAACCATCGGCGTGCGCGCCAACAACGCGATCAACGATATGGTACGTCAACGTCTGCTGAACCGCTTTACCAGCGAGCAAGCGGAAGGCAACGCCATTTATCGCCTGACGCCGCTCGGGATTGGCATTACCGATTACTACATCCGCCAGCGTGAGTTTTCCACGTTGCGCCTTTCCATGCAGCTATCCATTGTCGCGGGTGAACTGAAGCGGGCGGCGGATGCGGCAGATGAGGGCGGCGACGAATTTCACTGGCATCGCAACGTTTATGCGCCGCTGAAATATTCGGTCGCGGAAATTTTCGACAGCATCGACCTGACCCAGCGCATCATGGATGAGCAGCAGCAGCAGGTAAAAGACGACATTGCGCAGTTGCTGAACAAAGACTGGCGCGCGGCGATTTCGAGTTGCGAACTGCTGCTTTCTGAAACATCCGGCACGCTGCGTGAGTTACAGGATACGCTCGAAGCAGCTGGCGATAAATTGCAGGCCAATCTGTTACGCATCCAGGACGCCACGATGGCGCATGACGACCTGCATTTTGTGGATCGTCTGGTGTTCGATCTGCAAAGCAAACTCGACCGCATTATTAGCTGGGGTCAGCAATCCATCGACCTGTGGATTGGCTATGACCGACACGTACACAAATTTATCCGTACCGCGATTGATATGGATAAAAACCGCGTCTTTGCCCAGCGACTGCGCCAGTCCATCCAGAGCTATTTTGATGAGCCGTGGGCGCTGACCTATGCCAACGCCGATCGTCTGCTGGATATGCGCGATGAAGAGATGGCGCTGCGCGATGAAGAGGTGACCGGCGAACTGCCGCCGGACCTGGAATATGAAGAATTTAACGAGATCCGCGAACAACTGGCGGCGATCATCGAAGAACAGCTGGCTATCTATAAATCCAGACAAGCCCCACTGGATCTCGGCCTGGTAGTGCGCGAATATCTGGCGCAATACCCACGAGCGCGTCACTTCGACGTGGCGCGTATTGTTATCGATCAGGCGGTACGTCTTGGCGTAGCGCAAGCAGACTTCACCGGACTGCCAGCCAAATGGCAGCCGATTAATGATTACGGAGCCAAGGTACAGGCGCATGTCATTGACAAATATTGAACAAGTGATGCCGGTCAAGCTGGCGCAGGCGCTGGCAAACCCGTTATTTCCGGCGCTGGATAGCGCATTACGCTCCGGCAGACATATCGGTCTGGATGAGCTGGATAATCATGCCTTCCTGATGGATTTCCAGGAGTATCTGGAAGAGTTTTACAGTCGCTATAACGTCGAACTGATTCGCGCGCCGGAGGGGTTTTTCTACCTGCGCCCGCGTTCCACGACGATTATCCCGCGCTCCGTCTTGTCTGAACTGGACATGATGGTGGGTAAAATCCTCTGTTACCTCTATCTCAGCCCGGAGCGGTTGGCAAATGAGGGGATTTTTACCCAGCAGGAACTGTACGATGAGCTGCTCGCCCTGACAGACGAAGCCAAATTGCTGAAACTGGTCAACAACCGCTCAACGGGGTCTGACGTGGATCGTCAGAAACTACAGGAGAAGGTGCGCTCGTCGTTAAACCGTCTGCGTCGCTTAGGGATGGTGTGGTTTATGGGCCATGACAGCAGCAAATTCCGTATCACGGAATCGGTGTTCCGCTTTGGCGCGGATGTGCGTACCGGTGACGATCCGCGTGAAGCGCAGCGTCGCTTAATCCGCGATGGGGAAGCCATGCCGGTTGAAAATCACCTGCAACTCAACGATGAGACCGAAGAGAATCAGCCGGACAGTGGAGAGGAAGAATAATGATTGAACGCGGTAAATTTCGCTCACTAACGCTGATTAACTGGAACGGCTTTTTTGCCCGCACCTTTGACCTCGATGAGCTGGTCACCACGCTGTCCGGCGGGAACGGCGCCGGTAAATCCACCACGATGGCGGCGTTCGTCACGGCGCTGATCCCGGACTTAACCTTATTGCATTTCCGTAACACCACGGAAGCCGGGGCCACCAGCGGATCGCGCGATAAAGGCCTGCACGGTAAGCTGAAAGCGGGCGTCTGTTATTCCATGCTCGACGTCCTCAATTCCCGCCATCAGCGTGTTGTGGTGGGCGTGCGTTTGCAGCAGGTCGCCGGACGCGATCGCAAAGTTGATATCAAACCGTTTGCCATTCAGGGCTTGCCGATGTCGGTGCAGCCGACGCAGCTGGTGACGGAAACGCTGAACGAGCGCCAGGCGCGCGTGTTGACCCTCGCGGAGCTGAAAGAGAAGCTCGATGCGATGGAAGGCGTGCAGTTTAAGCAGTTTAACTCGATCACCGATTATCACTCGCTGATGTTCGATCTGGGCATCATTGCCCGCCGTCTGCGTTCTGCGTCCGATCGCAGCAAGTTCTATCGTCTGATTGAAGCCTCGCTGTACGGCGGGATCTCCAGCGCGATTACCCGTTCCCTGCGTGACTACCTGCTGCCGGAAAATAGCGGCGTGCGTAAAGCGTTCCAGGATATGGAAGCCGCGCTGCGTGAAAACCGTATGACGCTGGAAGCGATCCGCGTAACCCAGTCGGATCGTGACCTGTTCAAGCATTTGATTAGCGAAGCCACTAACTACGTGGCGGCGGACTACATGCGCCACGCCAACGAACGTCGGGTTCATCTGGATAAAGCGCTGGAGTTTCGTCGCGAGCTGTACACATCGCGTAAGCAACTGGCGGCGGAACAGTACAAACACGTCGACATGGCGCGTGAACTGGGCGAGCACAACGGTGCGGAAGGGGATCTGGAAGCGGATTACCAGGCCGCCAGCGACCACCTGAACCTGGTGCAGACCGCGCTGCGCCAGCAGGAGAAGATCGAGCGCTACGAAGCGGATCTCGATGAGCTGCAAATTCGTCTCGAAGAGCAAAATGAAGTGGTGGCTGAAGCCGCCGACATGCAGGAAGAGAACGAAGCCCGTGCGGAAGCCGCCGAGCTGGAAGTGGATGAACTGAAAAGCCAACTGGCGGACTATCAGCAGGCGCTGGATGTGCAGCAGACGCGCGCGATTCAGTACAACCAGGCGATCCAGGCGCTTGACCGCGCCAAAGCGCTTTGTCATCTGCCTGACCTGGCGGCGGACAGCGCCGCAGAATGGCTGGAAACGTTCCAGGCGAAAGAGCAGGAAGCAACGGAAAAACTGCTTTCGCTGGAACAGAAAATGAGCGTGGCGCAAACCGCGCACAGTCAGTTTGAACAGGCATATCAGCTGGTGGCCGCCATTAATGGCCCGCTGGCGCGTAATGAAGCCTGGAGCGTGGCGCGTGACCTGCTGCGCGAAGGCGTGGAACAGCGTCACCTGGCGGAGCAGGTTCAGCCGCTGCGTATGCGTCTGAGTGAACTGGAACAGCGCTTGCGCGAACAACAGGAAGCTGAACGCCTGCTGGCGGAATTCTGTAAACGTCAGGGCAAACATTTCGACATTGATGAGCTGGAAGCGTTGCACCAGGAGCTGGAAGCCCGCATCGCCGCCCTGTCGGATAGCGTTTCTAACGCCCATGAACAGCGTATGACGCTGCGTCAGGAGCAGGAGCAACTCCAGTCCCGCATTCAGCACTTAATGCAGCGCGCCCCGATCTGGCTGGCGGCGCAAAACAGTCTGAATCAGCTGTGCGAACAGAGCGGCGAAGAGTTTACCTCCAGCCAGGAGGTAACCGAGTATCTGCAACAGTTGCTGGAGCGCGAGCGTGAAGCGATTGTAGAGCGCGACGAAGTTGGCGCGCGTAAGAACGCGGTTGATGAAGAGATTGAACGCTTAAGCCAGCCGGGCGGCTCGGAAGACTCGCGTCTGAACGCGCTGGCGGAGCGTTTTGGCGGCGTGTTGCTGTCGGAAATCTATGATGACGTCAGCTTCGAAGACGCGCCGTACTTCTCCGCGCTGTACGGCCCGTCCCGTCATGCTATCGTGGTGCCGGATCTGTCGCTGATCGCCGAACAGCTTGAAGGGCTGACGGATTGCCCGGAAGATCTCTATTTCATCGAAGGGGACCCTCAGTCGTTCGATGACAGCGTCTTCAGCGTTGATGAGCTGGAAAACGCGGTGGTGGTGAAAACCGCCGAGCGTCAGTGGCGTTATTCCCGTTTCCCGACGGTGCCGATCTTTGGTCGCGCCGCGCGTGAAAACCGTATTGAAAGTCTGCATGCTGAGCGCGAAGGGCTGTCTGAACGCTTTGCGACGTTGTCCTTCGACGTGCAGAAAACTCAGCGTCTGCATCAGGCGTTCAGTCGTTTTATCGGCAGCCATCTGGCGGTCGCGTTTGAGGCCGACCCGGAAGCGGAAATTCGCCAATTGAATGGCCGTCGCGTTGAACTGGAACGCGCGCTGGCTACGCATGAAAACGACAACCAGCAGCAGCGTATTCAGTTTGAACAGGCGAAAGAGGGCGTCTCCGCTCTGAACCGTTTACTGCCGCGCCTGAACCTGCTGGCGGACGACACGCTGGCTGACCGCGTGGATGAAATTCAGGAACGTCTGGATGATGCGCAGGAAGCGGCGCGTTTTATACAGCAACACGGTAATCAGTTAGCCAAACTGGAGCCGATCGTCTCGGTTCTGCAAAACGATCCCGAACAGTTTGAGCAACTGAAAGAAGATTACGCATACTCCCAGCAAATGCAGCGGGATGCGCGTCAGCAGGCTTTTGCGCTGACGGAGGTCGTACAGCGTCGGGCGCACTTCAGCTATTCCGACTCGGCCGAAATGCTGAGCGGCAATAGCGATCTGAACGAAAAACTGCGTCAGCGTCTGGAACAGGCGGAAGCCGAGCGTACCCGTGCCCGTGAAGCGTTACGCGGTCATGCCGCGCAACTCAGCCAGTACAATCAGGTTCTGGCCTCACTGAAAAGCTCGTATGACACCAAGAAAGAGCTGCTGGGCGACCTGCAACGTGAATTACAGGATATCGGCGTGCGTGCCGACAGCGGTTCGGAAGAGCGTGCGCGTATCCGCCGTGACGAACTGCATACGCAACTGAGCAATAACCGCTCACGTCGTAACCAGTTGGAAAAAGCGCTGACCTTCTGTGAAGCAGAAATGGATAACCTGACCCGCAGACTGCGCAAGCTGGAACGCGATTATCATGAAATGCGCGAGCAGGTGGTCACCGCGAAAGCCGGGTGGTGCGCGGTGATGCGGATGGTGAAAGATAACGGGGTAGAGCGCCGTTTGCATCGTCGCGAGTTGGCTTATCTGTCGGCAGATGAACTTCGCTCCATGTCGGATAAGGCGTTGGGTGCGTTGCGTCTGGCGGTGGCGGATAACGAACACCTGCGTGATGTATTACGTATGTCGGAAGATCCAAAACGACCGGAACGTAAGATCCAGTTCTTCGTGGCAGTTTACCAGCATCTGCGGGAGCGTATTCGCCAGGATATCATCCGTACCGATGACCCGGTTGAGGCCATCGAACAGATGGAAATTGAGTTGAGTCGCCTGACGGAAGAGTTGACCTCCCGCGAACAGAAGCTGGCGATCAGCTCGCGCAGCGTGGCGAACATTATTCGTAAGACGATTCAGCGCGAACAAAATCGTATTCGTATGCTGAACCAGGGACTGCAAAACGTCTCATTCGGTCAGGTGAACAGCGTGCGTCTCAACGTTAACGTGCGGGAAACGCATGCGACCTTGCTGGATGTTCTTTCCGAACAGCATGAGCAGCATCAGGATCTGTTTAACAGCAACCGCCTGACCTTCTCTGAAGCGCTGGCGAAGCTGTATCAGCGCCTGAATCCGCAGATTGATATGGGGCAGCGTACGCCGCAGACCATTGGCGAGGAGCTGCTGGATTACCGTAACTATCTGGAGATGGAAGTCGAGGTCAACCGTGGTTCAGACGGCTGGCTGCGTGCGGAGTCCGGCGCGCTGTCTACCGGTGAAGCGATTGGTACCGGGATGTCCATTCTGGTGATGGTAGTACAAAGCTGGGAAGACGAAGGCCGCCGCTTGCGCGGAAAAGATATCTCCCCATGCCGCCTGCTGTTCCTTGATGAGGCTGCGCGTCTGGATGCGCGTTCCATCGCGACGCTGTTCGAACTGTGCGAACGTCTGCAAATGCAGCTTATCATCGCAGCGCCGGAAAACATCAGCCCTGAGAAAGGCACCACCTATAAGCTGGTGCGTAAGGTTTTCCACAATACCGAACACGTTCATGTGGTCGGACTGCGTGGCTTCGCCCCACAACTGCCGGAGACCCTACCTGGCACTGGCACCGAAGATGCCTCGTCGCAGGCCGCCGGGTAAGTAAGATGAAGACGGCCTTCGCGCCGTCTTTTTTCATCATAAAATCGATAAACAGAAGTCTGAAAAGCACCTTACACCAGGTGCTTTTTCTTTAAACTTCTTTACATTAGGTTAGGCAAAACCTTTTTGATGTTTATATACTGAAGGTAAGCCTGACGAGTAAGCAGGCTTGCTCGTCATACTTCAGAAGGTATTGGCGTTTTCAGGTTTTTACCCAATGTGAGCGGGCAACCTGGCTATTCAAAGTATGATAAAGAAACAGGGGGCAAGGGATGTTGCTTAACAAAATTTGTAGTCGTCGGCTGTCGGCAATCAGTTTATGCCTGGCCGTAACATTTGCTCCACTGTTCAGTGTGCAGGCCGATGAGCCTGAAATGATTCCTGGCGACAGCTCAGCGACCGTCAGCGAACAGCCTACCGCGTTGTCACAGCCGCAAGCGCAATCGCCTGCGACAGCGGTAATGGCGGGGATTCAGCCGCTGCCGGAGGGGATCTCTGCGGAGAAAGCCCGGGCTGAATTACAATCGCAACTTCCTTCTGGTTATACGCCGGTTTATCTGAATCAACTGGAACTGCTGTATGCCGCCCGCGATATGCAACCAATGTGGGAAAATCGCGATGCGGTGAAAGCGTTTCAGCAGCAGCTGGCGGAAGTGGCCATCGCCGGCTTCCAGCCGCAATTTACCACCTGGGTCGCGCTGCTGACCGACCCGTCAGTCACCGGTCTGGCGCGAGATGCTGTTTTATCCGACGCCATAATGGGCTATCTCCATTTCATCGCCAATATTCCCGTAAAAGGGACGCGCTGGCTATACAGCGACAAACCTTATGCGCTGGCAACACCGCCGCTTTCGGTGATCAACCAGTGGCAGGTTGCGCTGGACAACGGTCAGCTGACGACGTTTGTCGCCAGCCTTGCGCCACAGCATCCGCAATACGCCGCGCTGCATGATTCACTGAAAAAGCTTGTTAGCGACGCTCGCCCCTGGCCGCAGTTGACCAGTACCGCGACGTTGCGTCCTGGTCAGTGGAGCAATGATGTGCCTGCGCTGCGTGAGATTTTACAGCGCACCGGTATGCTGGAAGGCGGGCCTAAGATAGCGCTCCCGGGGGATGACGTGGCGGCCGATGTGGTTGTCAGCCCTTCCGCCGTCGCGGTGGAGCCTGCCGCCGTGAAACCTGTTGCCCGGCAATCCACTCAGCGCAGCCAACCCGCTCCGGCAGTCCGTGCGGCTTATGATCGTGAGCTTGTTGATGCGGTGAAACGTTTTCAGACCTGGCAAGGGCTGGGGGCGGATGGCGCTGTCGGCCCGGCGACGCGCGAATGGCTGAATGTGACGCCTGCGCAACGTGCAGGGGTACTGGCGCTGAATATTCAGCGTTTGCGTTTACTGCCAGGAGAATTATCAACGGGCATTATGGTCAATATTCCGGCCTATTCGCTGGTTTATTACCAGAACGGCAACCAGGTGTTGGCTTCCCGGGTGATTGTTGGCCGCCCCGATCGGAAAACGCCAATGATGAGCAGCGCGCTTAATAACGTGGTGGTGAATCCGCCCTGGAATGTGCCGCCAACGCTGGCCCGAAAAGATATTCTGCCCAAAGTCTGGAATGATCCGGGGTATCTGGAACGCCACGGTTATACCGTTATGCGCGGCTGGAACAGCAAAGAGACGATTAACCCGTGGCAGGTGGACTGGTCGACCATTACGCCATCGAACCTGCCGTTCCGCTTCCAGCAGGCGCCGGGCGCGCACAACTCGCTGGGGCGTTACAAATTTAATATGCCAAGTTCAGACGCGATTTATCTGCACGATACGCCGAATCACAATCTGTTCCAGAAAGATACGCGAGCGCTCAGCTCCGGCTGCGTGCGTGTGAATAAGGCCTCTGAGCTGGCAAATATGCTGCTTCAGGATGCAGGCTGGAACGATACGCGGATTTCGGATGCGCTGAAGCAAGGTGATACCCGGTACGTCAACATCCGTCAGAATATTCCGGTGAATCTGTATTACCTGACGGCGTTTGTGGGAGCAGACGGACGCACTCAGTATCGTACAGATATTTACAATTATGATCTGACTGCGCGATCCAGCGCACAAATTGTGTCAAAAGCAGAACAATTAATCAGGTAAATGAAGAAGTTCTGATAAATCTGTTGTCGTAATATTGGTCATCGGCAGGGCTGATTCGCTGCAAGCCCCGCCGTTGCTGGGGATGGGCCACCTTGACGTCGGCTTTTTTGCCAGTTAAGGTGCCCCTCGTGCGCCAGAAGTGCATATTAACGAAAACATTTACCTGTAGACCTGATTATCATGGACAAATTTGACGCTAATCGCCGCAAGTTGCTGGCGTTTGGTGGCGTTGCTCTCGGCGCCGCCATCTTGCCTACGCCAGCATTTGCCACACTCTCCACCCCACGTCCGCGTATTTTGACACTGAACAACCTCCATACCGGAGAGTCAATTAAAGCGGAATTTTTCGACGGAAGAGCCTATATTCAGGATGAATTAGCAAAACTAAACCATTTTTTCCGTGATTTTCGCGCGAATAAAGTGAAAGCCATCGACCCAGGATTGTTCGACCAGCTCTTCCGCCTGCAAGGCCTTTTAGGCACCCGTAAGCCCGTACAGCTCATCTCGGGTTACCGCTCACTGGATACCAATAACGAACTGCGTGCGCACAGTCGTGGAGTGGCGAAAAAAAGCTACCACACGAAAGGGCAGGCGATGGATTTCCATATTGAAGGCGTTTCATTAAGTAATATTCGCAAAGCTGCGTTATCTATGCGCGCAGGTGGTGTAGGATACTACCCACGCAGTAACTTTGTGCATATTGACACCGGGCCGGCACGGCACTGGTGATCCGCAGACTTAACGAAACAGGAGCAGTATGAACTATCGTATTATTCCGGTCACCGCATTCTCCCAGAACTGTTCATTGATCTGGTGTGAGCAAACCCGTCTGGCCGCGCTGGTCGATCCCGGCGGCGACGCACAGACCATCAAACAGGAAGTGGACGCCAGCGGCGTGACGTTGATGCAGATCCTGCTTACGCACGGTCATCTCGATCATGTTGGCGCGGCGGCGGAACTGGCGAAGCATTATGGCGTGCCAGTGATCGGCCCGGAAAAAGAAGATGAGTTCTGGCTACAGGGTTTACCGGCGCAAAGTCGCATGTTTGGTCTGGAAGAGTGTCAGCCGCTGACGCCTGACCGTTGGCTGAATGAAGGAGACCGTATTAGCGTAGGGAATGTGACTTTACAGGTGTTGCATTGTCCTGGGCATACGCCGGGCCATATCGTCTTCTTTGATGAGTCTTCACGGCTACTGATTTCCGGTGACGTGATCTTCAAAGGCGGCGTTGGGCGCAGCGATTTCCCGCGTGGCGATCACGCTCAGCTGATTGATTCGATCAAGCGTAAATTATTGCCGTTGGGCGATGATGTGACGTTTATTTCGGGTCATGGGCCGATGTCGACGCTTGGCCATGAGCGGCTGCATAACCCGTTCCTGCAAGATGAAATGCCGGTCTGGTAAATTCTGTCCGGCCTGCAATGGGAAACCACTGTAGGCCGGGTAAGCGCCAGGCACTACCTGGCGCTATGATACTTACAGTACGGCGACAATGGCTTCGCACAGCGGAGCCATGTTATCCGGCGTCATTCCAGCCACGTTGACGCGACCAGAAGCCACCGCATATACGCCAAACTCTTCACGCAGACGCAGTACCTGCTCTTTCGTCAGGCCGCTGAATGAGAACATGCCATTCTGTTTGGTGATAAAGCTGAAATCGCGATCTGCGCCTTTTTCCTGCAACGTATTGACGAACAACAGACGCATGCGCTGAATACGCTGGCGCATATCGGTCAGTTCCTGTTCCCAGATAGCACGCAGGGCATCGTTGCTCAGGATAGTCGCTACAACGGATGCGCCGTGTGCCGGAGGGTTAGAGTAGTTGGCGCGAATGGCGGATTTCATCTGGCTGAATGCGCGGTCAACGGTTTCCGCATCTGCGGCAACCAGCGTACAGGCACCGACACGCTCGTTATACAGGCCAAAGTTTTTAGAGTAGGAACTGGCGACGATCAGCTCTTTATGCAGCGCTGCGAACGCACGCAGACCTTCCGCGTCCTCTTCCAGACCGCGAGCAAAACCCTGATAGGCGAAGTCAAACAGCGGCAGCCAGCCTTTTTCGACAGAAAGCTGAGCCAGCGTTTGCCACTGTTCCAGCGTCGGATCGATACCGGTTGGGTTATGGCAGCAGCCATGGAACAGAACGACGTCACCAGCTTGCGCGTTATTGAGGCTTGCCAGCAAGGCATCGAAATCAAGCGCGTGGTTTTCTGCATCGTAATAAGCGTATTCGCACACTTCCAGACCGGCGGAATTAAAGACGCCCTTATGGTTTGGCCAGCTTGGATTACTTACCCACACGCGTTTTACCGCCGTATTTTTTGCCAGGAAGTCCGCGGCAACACGGAGCGCGCCAGTACCGCCTGGCGTTTGCGCGGTGCGAGCGCGTTTGTCATTGATCAGCGCGCTACCTTTGCCAAACAGTAATTCCTGCGTGCAACGGCCGAATTCTGGAATACCATCAATACCGAGATAGTTTTTGGTGGTTTCATTTTCCAGTAAATACTGCTCGGCTTTTTTAACGCTGGTTAACACCGGCGTTTTGCCTGTCTCATCTTTATAGACACCGATACCAAGGTTAATTTTTCCGGGACGGTCATCGACACGAAACAGATCGGCCAGGCCCAGAATAGGGTCGGCAGGGGCGGCGGTAATGTTCTCAAACATGACGAGGTTCCATTGTGGTTACAGAAGGGAAATCCGTAATCAGGTTAACGGCAGATTTACAAAATGCCAACTGTTAGTGACAAAAAGCCTGAGTGTTTTTTTAAGACGCCAGATTTTGCTGGCAGACATAAAAAAACAGGACCGAAGTCCTGTTTTTTAGGCATTTAACAAAGAGGTCTGCTGATTAGAACTGGTAAACGATACCTACAGCAACCGTGTCGTCAGAGCCTACGCCCAGTTTGTTGTCAGAATCAATCTGGTTGATGATGTAGTCAACATAGGTGGACATGTTTTTGTTGAAGTAGTAAGTCGCGCCAACTTCTACGTAGTTGACCAGATCTTCGCTACCCACGCCTTCAACGTTTTTGGCTTTGGACTTGGTGTAAGCGATGGACGGACGCAGACCGAAGTCGAACTGATACTGAGCAACTAACAGGATGTCCTGAGTTTTGTTGGCGAAGCCGCCGTCGATAGCCGTGGCGTTACGGGTTTCACCGTAGTTGGCTGCCAGGTAGATATTGTTGGCGTCGTATTTCAGACCAGTAGCCCACTGCTCAGCGGTTTTACCACGACCAGCAAGGCGAGAATCTTGCTGAGCGTTGGTGCGGTCAGCGGCACCGTAAGCACCAACGATACCAAAGCCTTCGAATTCATAGCTCAGAGATGCACCCCAGCCGTCGCCGTTAGAGCGCTGTACGTCGCTGAAGTTACTGGAATCGTCTGCGTTAACAACGTAGTTGCTTGCGCGCTCGTTTTTGCCCAGATACTGAACACCGAAGTTCAGGCCGTCAACCAGGCCGAAGAAGTTGGAATTACGGTAGGTTGCCACACCGCCAACACGGCCAACGAAGAAGTTGTCGCTGTATGCGGTGTCACCACCAAATTCTGGCAGCATATCGGTGTAGCCCAGTGCATCGTAAACGATACCGTAGTTACGACCGTAGTCCAGAGAACCCGCATCGCCGAGTTTCAGACCTGCGAATGCCAGACGGGTTTTGTTGCCTTTCTGAGAGTCAGAACCACCTTCGGATCTGTTACCGCTGAACTGGTATTCCCACTGGCCGTAACCGGTCAGTTGATCGTTGATCTGGGTTTCACCTTTAAAACCCAGACGTGCATAGGTCTGGTCGCCATCACCGCCGTAGCTGTTTTTGCCGTTGTCTTTAGAGAAGTAGTGCAGACCTACCGCTTTACCGTAGAGGTCCAGTTTATTGCCATCTTTGTTGTACACTTCGGCTGCGTTTGCGGCGCCAGCTGCCAGCAGGGCAGGGATTACCACTGCCAGGATATTACGCTTCATCATTATTTATTACCCTCATTGGTTTTTATATGACACCTGCCACTGCCGCCAATAAATTCTGTCAATAAAAATTTACGGAACTATTGATGAGAGTTTGGTGTCTTTATGTGTCTGACAAGCATCTTTCCATTCAAACCACCGTTTCGCTACCGTGAAAGTGCTACAAAGATAAAGAATTGGTTTCAAAAAGAAAAAATGTGTAACTAAATGTTTTATTTTTGACGCTTTGTGAACGACTTCAAATTTCAGGCCAATTTCAGCCACCATTTCCCATTTTTATTTCTATTTATATGATTTCCTTATGTTTAATTTTTCTAAACATAGCACTTACTGCAAATGTGATTGAACGCGGGTGTGATTGATAACTTTTTTCAGACGTCTGGAATGCCATGTGATTGATTAAAAATTATGCTATCAGGTGAGGAAAAACTAATCCGCAATGATCGGAGGGATTATTTTTTGTACTGAGATGTTGCAATGAAATATCAGGTAACAGGAAGGGGGAGCTGAGGGGCTTGTTTTTAGATTTGTTTACTTCTTATCCATAAAACTTGACATTCTGAGAGAGAAAAGGCCAGCAAAGCTGGCCTTCTAAAATCAGAAACTGGCGTTACGTGGAGTACGCGGGAACGGAATCACATCACGAACGTTTTGCACGCCGGTGACATAAGCGATCAGACGTTCGAAGCCGAGACCGAAACCTGAATGCGGAACAGTACCGTAGCGGCGCAGATCGCGATACCACCAGTAATCTTCTTTATTCAGGCCCATTTCCGCCATACGGGCATCCAGTACGTCCAGACGCTCTTCACGCTGGGAACCACCAATGATTTCACCAATGCCCGGCGCCAGAACATCCATTGCCGCCACGGTTTTACCGTCTTCGTTAAGGCGCATATAAAACGCTTTAATGTCTTTCGGGTAGTTTTTCACTACCACTGGCGCTTTAAAGTGCTCTTCTGCCAGATAGCGTTCGTGCTCAGAGGAGAGATCCACACCCCAGTAAACCGGGTTTTCGAATTTCCTACCGCAGTTTTCCAGAATTGTGACCGCATCGGTGTAATCAACCTGGGCGAAGTCTGCATCAATAAAACGTTCCAGACGAGAAATCGCATCTTTATCGACACGCTCGGCGAAGAATTTCATATCATCCGCGCGTTCATCCAGTACGGCTTTGAAGACGTATTTCAGCATCGCTTCGGCAAGGCCAGCTACGTCATTCAGGTTGGCAAAGGCGACTTCCGGCTCCAGCATCCAGAACTCAGCCAGGTGGCGGCTGGTGTTGGAGTTTTCTGCACGGAATGTAGGGCCAAAGGTATAGATTTTGGACAGGGCGCACGCATAGGTTTCGCCGTTCAACTGGCCGGATACGGTCAGGAAGGACTCTTTACCAAAGAAGTCTTTATCAAAATCGACTTTGCCCTGGTCGTTACGCGGCAGGTTTTCCAGATCCAATGTTGATACACGGAACATTTCACCCGCGCCTTCGGTATCGGAGGCGGTAATCAGCGGCGTCGAAACCCAGAAGAAACCCTGCTCGTCAAAGAAACGGTGCAGCGCTTGCGCCAGCGTATGGCGCACGCGCGCGACTGCGCCAATCATATTGGTGCGCGGACGCAGGTGCGCGACTTCACGCAGATATTCGATACTGTGGCGTTTTGCCGCCATCGGATAGGTATCAGGATCTTCAACCCAACCGGTTACTTCAACCGTGGTGGCCTGAATTTCAAAACTTTGCCCTTGTCCCGGAGACGCAACGACTTTACCCGTGACGATAACCGAGCAGCCGGTTGTCAGACGCAATACGTCTTCATTGTAATTGGGCAGAGAATTATTAATGACAGCCTGTACAGGATCAAAGCAGGAACCGTCATAAACGGCGAGGAAGGAGATGCCAGCTTTTGAATCTCGGCGGGTACGCACCCATCCGCGCACGGTGACTTCGCTGTCAACGGCTACGCGGCCCTGGAGTACGTCGGCTACAGGCACAACGCTCATAATATTCTCTCTGTTAATAGTCGGAAAAAATAAACACTTGTCCACCCTGATTGGGGGGATACCTATGTTACCTGGCATCTGCAATCAGACAAGCAGAATTCGCAGCTGGAACGAAAGATTTCGGAAATAAACATGAAAAGGGAAGCAAAGTCGCGATAAGACGCGCTTTCTGTCGACCGGATAGCGGCTAAGCGCGTTATCCGGCCAACAATGATTAACTGGCTTTCTTTATATGAGGAAGGTCAAAAGCTTTACGTAATGCACGCACAAAAGCTTTGTCATGACAGATTGTTTTCCCCGGGCTGTCTGACAATTTGGCGACCGGTTTGCCGTTACATTCCACCAGCTTGATGACAATATTGAGCGGCTTCACCTGCGGGATATCGCAGGTCAGACGGGTGCCAATACCAAAGCTCAACTGCACGCGTGAAGAGAAGTGACGATAGAGATCGACTGCTTTCTTCAGATCGAGGTTATCTGAGAAGACCAGCGTCTTACTCAGCGGGTCAATGCCCAGCTTCTGGTAATGGGCGATGGCTTTTTCACCCCATTCAACCGGATCGCCAGAATCGTGGCGTAAGCCCTGATAACGCGTGGCAAATTCGGTGCCGAAGTCGCGTAAGAAAGCGTCCATCGTGATGCAGTCCGTCAGCGCGATACCGAGCTGGTTAGGGTATTCATTCAGCCAGGCGGCGAGAGCTGCGCGCTGGCTGGTCGCCAGATCCGGGCTGATTTGCTGATGCGCCTGGAACCATTCATGCGCCTGAGTGCCCATAGGCGTAAGCGATAGCCGACGGGCGAGATCGTAGTTACTGGTGCCGACAAACCACGGTTCTTGCTGAAGGCGTTTGACGATGGCCTGCTGCACTTCGCGAGAGAAACGGCGACGGGTGCCGAAATCCATCAGATGGAAGCGGGACATATCGAGATCGGCGGTTAATGCAGAGAAATCGACGAGTTTACTCTCCAGCGCATCAAGCGCCTGCGCCACACCCATTTCCGGCGAGCGGTAACGGTGCACCAGTTCGCTGATCACCGCCAACAGCGGGACTTCCCACATGATGACTTCGCGCCACGGGCCGGTTAAGCGGATGTTTAGCTTCCCGTTATCGTTGGTCACGCAGACCTGTTCCGGGTTATAGCGGAAGTCACGTAACCAGTTGAGATAATCAGCTTTAAAGAAGGGCAGGCCGGAGAGCCACTGGAACTCGTCCTCCTGAAGTTGCAGGTGTTGCATTGCATTCACCTGCTCGCGAATAGCGTCGGCGTAAATACCGAGCAGGTCGTCACCACGGCAACGAAATTCAGCCGCTACATGCACATCATAGTAGTGGTGAAAAACGGCTTGCTGCATATGCAACTTATAAGCGTCTGTATCCAGCAACGAGTGCAGAACAGGAGAAGCGAATTGTGTCATAGGTGCGCAGTAGCATCCTCTCACGGGAGCGTTTAGTACAATAAACAACTAAGAAAACCGCTGGAGTATACCTTGTTTAGCGATTTATTGAACCCCGATCACAACATAAGCTGTCTTTGCGGTCGAGTGCATTTCGTGCCGCGTGTTATGAAAATGTAGAACGTATGCTATTAACTCTTTGAATTTAATCACTGTTAGCCCCCGATGCCGCGCCCCGAGGGGCTGGTGGAGACAATGTTCATCCCGCCCCCAATAATCAAATTGATCAGATCGTGAAATATCGACACGTAAGAATCATCTTATCGTTTATTTTTTCTTCAAAAATCATTCTGCATTACCGGATAACAGGGCGATTCTATGACTTCTGTCCTTGATTTCATCTGAATCCGTCATGTATCATTTTCGCGATAAAGTATCGCAGAGCCTGTTCGAACCCAGGAAAACCCTCTATTACCTGGGCTTATCAATATTGAATCTTTATTCTCAAAGGCTTAAAGGGTATGAAAACGTGCCCGGCTGATGCTTTTATTACCTGATTATTTATGCGCGACTCACCGCTCCGGCGGGTTCATCGTCAGGCAATTTAACCGTGCTCATCTTGTTTGCCTTTGCCTTGATGGGGTTAAAAATAGCCTTTCGGACTTGTTATATTTTATGAGCGCAATGATTATTTGAGATAAAAACGATGAGTGATATTGATTTTGTTGTTTTATGGGTTGATTCAACCGATGTAGCCTGGCAAGAAAAGTTTACTGAGTTCAAAGGAAAAGGTAGCCACGGTGAGAGAGCCGTCCACCCTGCGCGGTTCAGGGATATGGGTATCTTTAAATATTGGTTCAGATGTGTCGAAAAATATGCGCCATGGGTAAGAAAAGTACATTTGGTTACCTGTGGACAAATTCCGTCATGGATCAATGTTGAACATGAAAAATTAAATATTGTCTTTCATGATGAGTTTATTCCGTCGGAATATTTACCAACGTTCAACTCTAATACGATAGAGCTAAATCTTCATCGGATAAAAGATCTCAGTAATAAATTTGTTTTATTTAATGACGATACGTTCATTACCTCTCCTTTGCGGGAAGATTTTTATTTTGATAATGGCTATCCTAATGACTTCCTTATCATAAAAAAACAATCACCTAAAAATAAAGATGAGATCATAATGAGGTCGTCAGAATTTCTTAATGTCAGTGTTTTAAATACGCATATTAATAAAAAAACAATAATCAAAGAAAACAGACGTAAATACTATAGCTTACGTTATAAAAAAGGTCTGTTGAAAAATTTTATGAACCGCCGTGCAAGTTATTTTGAAGGCTTCTACGGTAAGCATCTTCCGCAGCCATTCCTGAAAAGTACATTCACTGAGATATGGCAGGCCGAAGAGGAGTTGTTGAAAAAATCATCAAGTAAAAGGTTCAGAGAGCCATTATGTTTAACGCAGTATTTATTCAGGTACTGGCAACTGGCCCACGGTAACTTTAATCCTAAGAACCCGGAAGGGCGTGGAGTATATTTCAATTTGTCGTCCAGTAACATAAACGAGGCCATCAAGACGCTGTCAAATGGCACCGCGCAGGCCTGTTTTAATGACACTGAAAAGTTACACGATTTTGAAAAGGTAACGACTACGCTAAGAAATGCCTTTGAAATGAGGCTTGGTCATAAATCAAGTTTTGAGATTTAAGCCTGTGGTTCTCATTGTACTGGCGATGTGACGTTTTCATTTGGCTGGTGGGGGCCTGAACGGCCTCCGTGATTTTAAACGTGACGCCTTTATGTTATAAAAATGTAGCAAAAAGAGTGTTTGTGTCTGAAAAGATGAACATTCTGCATAGCGCGATTTCGACAACAGGAATAGACTGGAGTCGGGACTCTACAAAAGATGCTAAAGGTTTTTTATGACACAACAGCCACAAGCCAAATACCGTCACGACTACCGTGCCCCGGATTACCAGATTACTGACATTGATTTGACCTTTGACCTGGATGCTGAGAAAACCGTCGTTACAGCACTGAGTCAGGCTGTCCGTCATGGCGCATCTGACGCGCCCCTTCGCCTGAGCGGTGAAGATCTGCGACTGGTATCCCTCCATGTAAACGATGCGCCGTGGACTGACTACAAAGAAGAAGAGGGCGAGCTGGTGATCGGCAGCCTGCCCGAGCGCTTTACTCTGCGCATTGTGAATGAGATCAGCCCGGCGGCGAACACGGCGCTGGAAGGCCTGTACCAGTCAGGCGACGCGCTGTGTACGCAGTGTGAAGCGGAAGGTTTCCGCCACATAACCTGGTATCTTGACCGCCCGGATGTGCTGGCGCGTTTTACCACCAAAATCATTGCCGATAAATCCAGATATCCGTTCCTGCTTTCCAACGGCAACCGTATTGCGCAGGGTGAACTGGATAATGGCCGTCACTGGGTGCAGTGGCAGGACCCGTTCCCGAAACCCTGTTACCTGTTTGCGCTGGTGGCGGGTGATTTCGATGTACTGCGCGATACCTTCATCACGCGTTCTGGCCGGGAGGTGGCGCTGGAACTGTACGTTGATCGCGGCAATCTGGACCGTGCGCCGTGGGCGATGACTTCGCTGAAAAACTCCATGAAATGGGATGAAGAGCGTTTCGGCCTGGAGTATGACCTCGACATCTACATGATCGTGGCGGTGGACTTCTTCAATATGGGCGCGATGGAGAATAAAGGTTTGAACGTCTTTAACTCCAAATATGTGCTGGCCCGCACCGATACGGCGACCGACAAAGATTATCTCGACATTGAGCGTGTTATTGGTCACGAATATTTCCACAACTGGACGGGTAACCGCGTTACCTGTCGCGACTGGTTCCAGTTGAGTCTGAAAGAAGGCCTGACCGTTTTCCGCGACCAGGAATTTAGTTCCGATCTCGGCTCCCGCGCGGTGAACCGCATCAGCAACGTGCGCACCATGCGCGGTCTGCAATTTGCTGAGGACGCCAGCCCAATGGCGCATCCTATCCGCCCGGATAAGGTCATTGAGATGAACAACTTCTACACCCTGACCGTCTACGAGAAGGGCGCGGAAGTGATTCGCATGATCCACACGCTGCTGGGCGAAACGAATTTCCAGAAAGGGATGCAGCTTTATTTTGAGCGTCATGACGGCAGCGCCGCTACCTGTGATGACTTTGTGCAGGCGATGGAGGATGCGTCGAATGTCGATTTGTCTCACTTCCGCCGCTGGTACAGCCAGTCCGGCACGCCGGTTGTCAGCGTACGGGACGACTATAACCCGGAAACGGAACAGTACACGTTGACCATTAGTCAGCGTACGCCTGCGACGGCGGATCAGGCAGAAAAGCAAGCGCTGCATATTCCGTTCGCGATTGAGCTGTACGACAACGAAGGCAACGTTATTCCGTTGCAGAAGGGCGGTCATCCGGTCAATTCCGTGTTGAATGTAACCCAGGCGGAGCAAACCTTTGTCTTTGACAATGTGTATTTCCAGCCTGTGCCAGCACTACTGTGCGAATTCTCCGCGCCGGTGAAACTGGAGTACAAATGGAGCGATCAACAACTGACGTTCCTGATGCGTCATTCGCGCAATGACTTCTCACGTTGGGACGCGGCGCAAAGCCTGTTGGCGACGTATATTAAGCTGAACGTTGCGCGCCACCAGCAGGGGCAGCCGCTGTCGCTGCCGGTACATGTGGCGGATGCCTTCCGGGCGGTTCTGCTGGATGAGAAAATCGATCCGGCGCTGGCGGCGGAAATTCTGACGTTGCCTTCGGTGAATGAGATTGCGGAACTGTTCGAGATCATCGATCCGCTGGCGATTGCCGAAGTCCGCGAAGCGTTGACCCGCACGCTGGCGGCGGAACTGGCAGACGAGTTCCTGGCAATCTATAACGCGAATCATCTTGATGAGTACCGCGTTGAACACGCCGACATTGGCAAGCGTACGCTACGCAATGCCTGCCTGCGCTTCCTGGCCTTTGGTGAAACCCACCTGGCGGATACGCTGGTGAGCAAGCAGTACCATGAAGCCAATAATATGACCGATGCGCTGGCGGCGCTGTCGGCGGCGGTCGCGGCGCAATTGCCGTGCCGTGACGCGTTGATGCAGGAGTATGATGATAAGTGGCATCAGGACGGACTGGTCATGGATAAATGGTTTATCCTGCAATCCACCAGCCCGGCGGATAACGTGCTGGAAACGGTGCGTGGCCTCCTGAAGCATCGTTCTTTCAGTATGAGCAACCCGAACCGTATTCGTTCGTTGATTGGCGCATTTGCCGGGAGCAATCCGGCGGCGTTTCATGCTGAAGACGGCAGCGGCTATCAGTTCCTGGTCGAAATGCTGACGGACCTCAACAGCCGTAACCCACAGGTGGCATCACGCCTGATTGAACCGCTGATTCGTCTGAAACGTTACGATGCGAAGCGCCAGGAAAAAATGCGCGCCGCGCTGGAGCAACTGAAAGGGCTGGAAAACCTCTCTGGCGATCTGTTCGAGAAGATTACCAAAGCGTTAGCCTGATAATATTGCCGGATGCGTCCGGCCTACCATTTACGTGTAGGCCGGATAAGCAACAGCGCCATCCGGCATTTTTTAACCGTGCTTGCGTAGCGGAGCCTCATTTTCGCCACGTTGCATCACCCGACCCAACACTTCCGCTTCCAGTTCCGCTAAACGTACCGTCCCCAGACGGCGCGGCCTCGCGATATCCACCGTCAAGTCCAGACCAATTTTCCCGTCCTCGATCAACAGAACCCGATCGGCCATTGCCACGGCCTCGCTGACGTCATGCGTGACCAGCAGCACTGTAAAACCGTGCTCTTGCCATAACGAGACGATCAAATCCTGCATCTCCAGCCGGGTCAGGGCATCCAGCGCGCCGAGAGGTTCATCCAGCAGCAATAATCCAGGCCGGTGGATCAGCGCGCGGGCCAGCGCGACACGCTGTTTCTGCCCGCCGGACAGCGCCGCAGGCCACTCCGTCGCCCGGTTTTCGAGACCGACCGCCGCCAGCGCCTGACGCGCCGCATCCCGCCAGCCGCCTTTCAGACCCAATCCAACATTATCGATCACCGACTTCCACGGCAGCAGGCGCGCATCCTGGAACATCATACGCGTGTCGTCCTGGATCTCGGCCAGCGGCGTTGTTCCGGCAAGCAATTCGCCAGCTGTAGGGGATTCCAGACCGGCCAGCAGACGCAGCAGCGTACTTTTCCCGCCACCGCTGCGTCCAACCACCGCCACAAATTGCCCGGCGGGAATATGCAGATCCAACTGGTTCAGCACCGTGTTGTCAGCATATTGTTTGGTTACCGCGTTGAGCAGTAGCGGCGTTCCCTGATTAAGACGAGCGGTATTCATACGGTTGCCTCTTTCGTGTAATAAGCAGGATTCCAGCGCAGCCAGACGCGCTCTAACAGCTGTGCGCTGACGTCGGCGAGTTTACCGAGCAGGGCATACAAAATAATCGCGACCACGACGATGTCCGTTTGCAGGAATTCCCTGGCGTTCATCGCCAGATAGCCGATCCCGGCATTCGCCGAAATGGTTTCCGCCACAATCAGCGTCAGCCACATCAACCCGAGCGCAAAACGGACGCCAACCATAATAGAGGGCAGGGCGCCGGGGAGGATCACATGCACAAACAGCGGGAAGCCGGATAAGCCATAGCTGCGAGCCATCTCCACCAGACCCCGATCGATATTACGAATCCCATGCCAGGTATTGATATAAATCGGAAACAGCGTTCCCAGCGCCACGAGAAAAATCTTCGCGCTTTCATCAATCCCGAACCATAAAATCACCAGCGGGATCAGCGCCAGGTGCGGCACGTTACGCAGCATTTGTACTGAAGTATCCAGCAGACGTTCTCCCCACCGCGACAAACCGCTGATCAGCCCCAGCGTCAGACCGATAGAACCGCCAATTGAAAAGCCGATGAAAGCGCGCCACGAACTAATGGCCAGATGCTGCCAGAGTTCGCCGCTGGCGGAGAGTGTCCAGAATGCCGCGATCACCCCTTCAGGAGAGGGGAGTATGCGGGTTGACAACCAGCCCATCGAAGAGGCTATTTGCCAGACCGCCACGATGCCCACCGGTAAAAACCAGGGGGCAACGCGCAATAACCATTTGTTTGTGGGCGTTGCCATTGGCGTACTCCTTAACTCTGCGCGGCTTTACGGGGGATAAATTCATTGGCAACCGCTTCGCCTTGCTGATGCAGAGGCTGCGGCTGCGGAATTTCCGGGATGGCGACGTCCAGATGCGGGAACAGCAGTTCGCCCACGTTGTAGGCTTCTTCCAGATGCGGATAACCGGAGAGCACAAAACTGTCGATACCCAGCGCCGCGTACTCATTTATACGTGCGGCGACGGTCGGGCCATCACCCACCAACGCGGTTCCCGCGCCGCCGCGCACCAGCCCGACGCCAGCCCACAAGTTAGGGCTGATCTCCAGTTGATCACGCTTACCGTTATGCAGCGCGGCCATCCGGTGCTGACCGACAGAATCCGTTCTGGCGAATGCGGCTTGCGCTTTGGCGATCGTATCGTCATCCAGGTGAGCAATCAGGCGCTCGGCCGCACGCCAGGCCTCTTCATTGGTTTCACGCACAATGACGTGCAGGCGGATGCCGAAACGGATTTTACGCCCGCGAGCCGCCGCTTTGGCGCGTACCTGTTCAATTTTCTCTTTTACCTGCGCAGGCGGTTCGCCCCAGGTGAGATAGAGATCGACCTGCTCAGCGGCGAGATCCTGCGCGACATCCGATGAACCGCCAAAATAGAGCGGTGGATACGGTTGCTGAATGGCAGGGAAGAACAGTTTTGCGCCACGAACGTGAATATGTTTACCGTTGAAGTCCACCGTCTCGCCTTGCAGCAGGCGTCGCCATACCTGCGTAAACTCGGATGAGGCTTCATAGCGTTCGGTGTGGTCAAGGAAGACGCCGTCACCGGCCAGCTCCTGCGGATCGCTACCGGTAACCAGATTAAACAGCGCGCGGCCATTGGAGAGTCTGTCCAGCGTTGCAGCCTGACGGGCGGCAACCGTTGGCGACGTGACGCTTGGGCGCAGGGCGACCAGGAATTTCAGTCGCTGTGTGACCGGAATCATTGAGGCGGCAACCAGCCAGGCGTCTTCGCAGGAACGCCCGGTTGGGATCAATACGCCCGTAAAGCCCAGGCGGTCCGCCGTTTGCGCGATTTGTTGCAGGTAACCGTGATCGACCGGGCGCGAGCCTGCTTCGGTTCCCAGATAATGCCCGTCACCGTGGGTAGGTAAAAACCAGAACATATTCAGGCTCATAATTTTGCTCCTTCTTGTTGAGTGGGCTGCCAGATACGCTGGCGAATATCAATTTTTTTCGGCACCAGACGGTTGTCGTAAAACAGATCGGCGGTTTGCTGCTGCAAGGTAGCGACAGAGGCGCTCACCGGCGTAATGGTGGTTGGCGGGCGATGATCCAGATAGGTGGCAATCACCGGTTCAGGCAATCCCATCGTTTTTGCCAGCAGGGTGATACTTTGTTCACGCTGGCTTATCGTTAACGCATCGGCCTGACTGAAGGTGTCCAGAACGCCCTGAATGAAGCTGCCGTTCTTTTCGGCATAAGGGCGCGCCGCCAGATAGAATGAACCGGTTTGTTTCAGGTCGGTCCCGTCTTTCAGGACGCGAACGCCACCCTGCAACAGCGCAGCGGAATAGTAAGGGTCCCAGATTGCCCACGCATCGACATTCCCTTGCTGGAACGCGGCGCGGGCGTCTGCTGGCGTCAGGTATGTGGCCTGGATATCGGTAAATTTAAGTCCGGCCTGTTGCAGTGCGCGCAACAGCAGATTGTGCGAACTGGAACCTTTCTGGAAGGCGACTTTGTGTCCTTTCAGATCCGCGACGGTTTTTATCGGACTGTTTTCAGGGACGAGAATGACCTCGGCTTTTGGTTTGGGAGGCTCAACGCCAACATAAACCAGGTCCGCCCCGGCAGCCTGCGCAAAAATAGGGGGGATATCGCCGGTACTGCCGAGATCGATACTGCCGACATTCAATGCCTCCAGCATTTGCGGGCCTGCCGGGAACTCAACCCAGGAGATTTTGGTTTGCGGGTAACGCTTCTCCAGCAGTTGGTGGCTTTTCGCCAGCACCATACTGATGCTGCCTTTCTGATAGCCGATGCGCAGTGCGTCAGGCGCTGACTCTGCCGCGTGTGACCAGGCCGAAAGCGAGAGCAATCCGGCCAGCGCCAGCCATTGAGGACGATGTCTGAAAAATTTAAACATGGGCAACGCCTCGTGGTGAATGAATGACGGGAACCGGCACATCGCGGCGGTGCAATGCTTGCCAGAATGTTTCAAGCGCGCTGTCAAGGCGATGTTGTAAATTAGGGGTGAACTGCGGTTTATGCTGGTAATCAATCACCTGGGAATCGTCGGCAAATACGCCGTGCAGGATCTCTTGTGCTTTCAGCGCGCTCAGCACCGGCTTGAGCGCGTAGTCAACGGCCAGTAAATGGGCGACAGTACCGCCGGTTGCCAGCGGTAATACGGCTTTGCCTTCCAGCGCTCGTTCAGGAAGCAGGTCGAGCAACGTTTTTAACGCCCCGGAATAGGCGGCTTTATAAACCGGCGTTGCGACGATCAGCCCGTCTACATCCTGTAATTGTTCAATAAATGTTTTTAACGCCGGGCTGTCGAAACGCGCATATAGCAAGTCTTCGGGGTCAAAGTTATGCAAATTCCAGTGGCTGACTTCGACGTCCAGACTGTTCAGTTTTTCCCGGGAATATTCCAGTAACGCACTGGAACGAGAGGGAAAGCGTGGGCTTCCCGCCAGAGTGATGACGCGCATAATCTCAATCTCCACTTATAACTAATTATTCTATTTTCATTAACATTGATAACAATTTGTGCAGTCTGACAGAGAGATTTTGTTTACCGAAATGATTTATGCGGGATAGAAAAGTTGGAAATTGAATAAAAAGAGGACAACAAGGAAAACGATTGCTATTTATTGCCGCAAGTCAATTCCCTTTTCGCTGGATATCGCACATAATACGCCCCCGGTCTGCACACCGGGAATCCAGGAGAGTTCATGTACTACCCCTTCGTTCGTAAAGCCCTTTTTCAGCTCGATCCAGAGCGCGCTCATGAATTTACGTTTCAGCAATTACGCCGTGTAACAGGCACGCCGCTGGAAGCGCTTGTCCGACAGAAAGTCCCTGCGAAGCCAGTAAGCTGCATGGGGCTGACATTTAAGAATCCGCTCGGCCTTGCTGCGGGTCTGGATAAGGACGGAGAGTGCATCGATGCTCTGGGCGCAATGGGATTCGGATCGATTGAGATCGGAACCGTGACGCCGCGCCCTCAGCCTGGTAACGATAAGCCGCGCCTTTTCCGCCTGGTTGATGCCGAAGGGTTGATCAACCGGATGGGCTTTAATAATTTGGGCGTTGATAACCTGGTAGAGAATGTCAAAAAAGCGCATTTCGACGGTATCCTCGGAATTAATATCGGCAAAAATAAAGATACGCCGGTAGAGAATGGCAAAGATGACTATCTGATTTGTATGGAAAAAATCTATGCATATGCCGGTTATATCGCCATTAATATCTCTTCGCCAAATACCCCAGGGTTACGTACGCTACAATATGGCGAGGCGCTGGATGATTTGCTGACGGCAATTAAAAATAAGCAAAATGATCTCCAGACGATCCACCATAAATATGTTCCGATCGCGGTAAAGATCGCCCCGGATCTTTCTGAGGACGAATTGATCCAGGTGGCCGACAGTTTAGTTCGCCATAATATTGATGGTGTGATTGCGACAAATACGACGCTCGATCGTTCTCTGGTTCAGGGAATGAAAAATTGCGATGAAACGGGTGGTTTAAGCGGTCGACCATTACAGTTAAAAAGTACAGAAATTATTCGCCGACTGTCCCAGGAATTGAAAGGACAGTTACCGATTATTGGCGTCGGCGGGATAGATTCTGTCATCGCGGCGCGTGAGAAGATGGCTGCTGGCGCTACGCTGGTACAAATTTATTCCGGCTTTATTTTTAAAGGCCCGCAACTGATTAAAGAAATCGTTACCCATATTTGATTCTTTTCTCTCATTATCAGACAACAAGGGCTTTATTTCCGGCCCTGGTTGTTTTATATTCCTTCATTGTTGCTTATTTAAACATTTTAGGCTTTGCTTATTAAGGTAATAAACGAAGCGGTGAAAAAGGACATTTTTGCAACAGGGTGATGGAAACGGGAGAGAGTACAATGCGAATTAAACCTGACGATAACTGGCGCTGGTATTATGATGAAGAGCATGACCGAATGATGCTCGATTTAGCCAATGGCATGTTATTTCGCTCGCGCTTTGCTCGCAAAATGCTCACGCCGGATGCATTTTCGCCGTCTGGTTTTTGTGTCGATGATGCCGCGCTCTATTTCTCTTTTGAAGAAAAATGTCGCGATCTCGAATTATCGAAAGAACAAAAAGCGGAACTGGTGCTCAATGCGCTTGTGGCGATCCGTTATCTGAAACCACAGATGCCAAAAAGCTGGCATTTTGTCGCACACGGCGAGATCTGGACGCCAACGGTGGGTGATGCCGCCTGCGTGTGGCTTAGCGATACCGAAGAGCAGGTGAATTTACTGGTGGTTGAGCCGGGTGAAAACGCGGCGCTGTGCCTGCTGGCCCAGCCCGGTGTCGTCGTGGCTGGACGCACTATGCAGCTTGGCGATGCGATTAAGATCATGAACGACAGACTGAAGCCGCAACAGCGACTCGCCAGCTTCAGCCTTGAACAAGCGGTTTAATTTCCCAGCCTGAGCGCGGTTTTTGGCACGCAGCTACAGCTAAGAATCGTTCCGTCATCGTTAATCGCTGATTTTTTCAGCGGACTCACTTCGCCTTCCAGCAGCGTTATCCGGCAACTGCCGCAGATCCCGGCCCGACATGAATAAGGGATGCGGATACCCTGATTCTCCAGTTGTTCAAGCAGCACCTGTTGGTTATTCCCACGAAAGGTTTGCCCCTGCCAGTCGATAGTGACTGTTGTATCAGGCTGTTTTTCCAGTGCCATCGCATCATCAGAATTTGCGGCGCCATAAGGTTTGGCGGGGGCGGTTGCGAGAATGTCAACCTCATCGCCTACGCGAATGACGCCGCTGTTACGCGCAATCAGGTTCTGCCCGAAATCAACATCGCCGTTGTCCTGCGCCGTGCGAAAGGCTTGCAAGGTTGCCAGCGGCTCACCCGTTGGGTGCTTTTGCCCTTTCTCAGGGCTGACGGTGGTGAAAATACAACGGCTGCACGGTTTTGCGACATCAAAGATGACGTCGCCGATACGAATGACCTTCCAGGTGTCTTCTTCCCAGGGCGCCGCGCCGGAAACGACCAGATTGGGACGAAACTGTTCTATTTTCACGCCAGCCGGGCAACGTTGCTGTAAGTCGCGCAGTGAGGCCTCGTTGGCCAGCAGAAAGGGATAACCATCGGCAAATGACAACGGCACATCGTCGCGGCGTTTGACTCTACGCGTAAGTTGGGGGCCGACCCAGCGTAATTGCACGTCACGGGAAAAGAATCCGCTTAACCACTGATTTATCGCGTCCGGGGCGATACGGGCAGTAAAATGGTTTCCCCAGACTTCGGTTGGCGCATCCTGCGCGGCGAAATCAGCAAAGCGCACCACCACGCTGCTGCCATCCGGGGCGCTAAGATGTAATCCGTCGTGTAGCGGAGAAGGCGTAAAGCGCACCATTTGCGGAAACTGGCGGGCGGTAATAAAGGTGCCATCAGGTTCAGTAACCATAAAGATACGATCGAAAGCCAGGCCACTGATGTCTGCCAGCGCATGCGTCAGGCCGATGCCGCGCATCGATTTGACCGGATGAATAAAAAGCCGGGTTAACGTCACCACTGTACAGCCCTCGAACGAAAATAAGCTTTCAATCTTATGACATGAGCGCCAGATTAGCTATATAAGCCCCATCCTTCACGCTTGTCGCTGCGAGGCAACGCGAAAGATTTTGTGTATAATGCGCAGCAATTTTCTTAGAGTAAAAGTGACAATATGAATTCTCTGTTTGCCAGTACGGCCCGCGGGCTGGAAGAGCTGTTAAAAACTGAACTTGAAAACCTGGGCGCTGCGGATTGCCAGGTGGTTCAGGGTGGTGTCCATTTTCAGGGCGACACGCGGCTTGTGTACCAGAGTTTAATGTGGAGCCGCCTGGCCTCGCGCATTATGCTGCCGATGGGAGAGTGCAAGGTCTACAGCGATTTAGACCTGTACCTCGGCGTGCAGGCAATCAACTGGACAGAGATTTTTAATCCAGACGCCACCTTTGCCGTGCATTTTAGTGGGCTGAACGACACCATTCGCAACAGCCAGTATGGTGCGATGAAAGTAAAGGATGCGATTGTTGATGCGTTCACGCGTAAAAACCTGCCGCGTCCTAATGTCGATCGTGAATCTCCAGATATTCGCGTTAACGTCTGGCTGAACAAAGACACTGCCAGCATTGCCCTCGATCTGAGCGGCGATGGTCTGCACCTGCGCGGCTATCGCGATCGTACCGGTCTGGCGCCAATTAAAGAGACGCTGGCGGCGGCCATCGTGATGCGTTCCGGCTGGCAGCCGGGAACGCCGCTGCTCGACCCGATGTGTGGTTCCGGTACGCTGCTGATCGAGGCCGCAATGTGGGCGACCGATCGCGCGCCGGGTCTGCATCGTGGTCACTGGGGCTTTAGCGGCTGGGCGCAGCATGATGAGGCTATCTGGCAGGAAGTTAAAGCAGAAGCGCAAACCCGCGCCCGTAAAGGGCTTGCGGAATATAGCTCGCATTTTTATGGTTCTGACAGCGATGCCCGCGTGATTGAACGTGCGCGCAGCAACGCCCGTCGCGCAGGCATCGGTGAGTTGATTACCTTCGAGGTAAAAGATGTCGCCCAACTGAGCAACCCGCTGCCGAAAGGGCCGTACGGTACGGTAATCAGCAACCCGCCGTATGGTGAGCGTCTGGACAGCGAACCGGCGCTGATTGCGCTGCACAGCCTGCTGGGGCGCACCATGAAAAATCAGTTCGGCGGCTGGAGCCTGTCGCTGTTCAGCGCCTCGCCGGATCTGCTGAACTGCCTGCAACTGCGCGCGGATAAGCAATTCAAGGCCAAAAACGGCCCGCTGGACTGCGTGCAGAAAAACTATCATCTGGCGGAAAAAACGCCAGACAGCAAGCCTGCGACGGTGGCGGAAGATTACGCCAACCGCCTGCGCAAAAATATTAAGAAGCTGGAGAAATGGGCGCGCCAGGAAGGGATTGAATGCTATCGCCTGTATGATGCCGATCTGCCGGAATACAATGTGGCGGTCGATCGCTACGGCGAGTGGGTGGTGATTCAGGAATATGCGCCGCCGAAAACGGTTGATGCGCAGAAAGCGCGTCAGCGTCTGTTCGACATCATCGCCGCCACGCTGTTGGTACTGGAGATGGCGCCGAATAAACTGGTGTTAAAAACCCGTGAGCGCCAGAAAGGCAAAAGCCAGTATCAAAAGATGAACGAGAAAGGTGAGTTCATTGAAGTCAGCGAATATAACGCGCGTTTATGGGTTAACCTGACCGACTATCTTGATACCGGTCTGTTCCTCGATCACCGTATTGCGCGCCGGATGCTGGGTCAGATGAGCAAAGGCAAAGATTTCCTTAACCTGTTCTCCTATACCGGCAGCGCCAGCGTACATGCTGGGCTGGGCGGCGCACGCAGCACCACTACGGTGGACATGTCGCGTACCTATCTGGAGTGGGCTGAACGTAACCTGCGTCTGAACGGGCTGAGCGGCCGTGCGCACCGCCTGATTCAGGCCGACTGCCTGGGCTGGCTGCGTGAGGCGAATGAACAGTTCGATCTGATTTTTATCGATCCGCCGACGTTCTCCAACTCAAAACGGATGGATGAGTCGTTTGATGTGCAGCGCGATCACCTGGTGTTAATGAAAGATCTGAAACGTCTGCTGCGCAAAGGCGGCACGATCATGTTCTCCAACAACAAACGCGGATTCCGTATGGATCTGGACGGCCTGGCGGCGCTGGGACTGAAAGCACAAGAAATTACGCAAAAAACGCTTTCTCAGGACTTTGCCCGTAATCGTCAGATCCACAACTGCTGGCTGATTACCGCAGCCTGAAAGGAAAAGTAAATGTCATTAATCAGTATGCATGGCGCATGGCTGTCGTTTAGCGACGCGCCGCTTCTCGATAACGCAGAGCTGCATATCGAGGATAACGAACGCGTGTGCCTGGTGGGCCGTAATGGCGCCGGGAAGTCAACGCTGATGAAGATCCTCAACCGCGAACAGGGACTGGATGACGGACGCATCATTTATGAGCAGGATTTGATCGTCGCGCGTCTGCAACAGGATCCGCCGCGTAATGTCGAAGGCAGCGTTTATGATTTTGTTGCGGAAGGGATCGAGGAGCAGGCTGAATACCTGAAACGTTACCACGATATTTCCCGCCTGGTGATGACCGACCCCAGCGATAAAAATCTCAATGAGATGGCGCGGGTGCAGGAACAGCTCGACCACCACAACCTGTGGCAACTGGAAAACCGTATTAATGAAGTGCTGGCGCAGCTTGGGCTCGATCCTAACGCGGCGCTCTCTTCGCTTTCCGGCGGCTGGCTGCGTAAAGCGGCGCTGGGCAGGGCGTTGGTCAGCAACCCTCGCGTATTGTTGCTGGATGAGCCGACCAACCACCTGGATATTGAAACGATCGACTGGCTGGAAACGTTCCTGAAATCTTTCAACGGGACGATTATTTTCATTTCCCACGACCGTTCATTTATTCGCAATATGGCTACCCGCATCGTCGATCTCGATCGCGGCAAGCTGGTTTCTTATCCGGGAGATTACGATCAGTATCTGCTGGAGAAAGAAGAAGCCCTGCGCGTGGAAGAGTTACAGAATGCCGAGTTCGATCGCAAACTGGCGCAGGAAGAAGTCTGGATCCGCCAGGGTATTAAAGCGCGCCGTACCCGCAATGAAGGTCGCGTACGCGCCCTGAAAGCGATGCGCCGCGAGCGTAGCGAACGCCGTGAAGTGATGGGGACGGCGAAGATGCAGGTCGAAGAAGCGGCCCGCTCCGGTAAGATTGTTTTCGAAATGGAAAACGTCAGCTATCAGGTTGACGGCAAGCAGCTGGTAAACGATTTCTCCGCGCAGGTGCAGCGTGCCGACAAGATTGCTTTAATTGGCCCTAACGGCTGTGGGAAAACCACGTTGCTGAAACTGATGCTGGGCCAGCTTCAGGCGGACAGCGGACGTATTCATGTCGGCACGAAGCTGGAAGTGGCTTATTTCGATCAGCATCGCGCGGAACTGGATCCCGATAAAACCGTGATGGATAACCTTGCTGAAGGTAAGCAAGAGGTGCTGGTTAACGGTAAGCCGCGTCATGTGCTGGGCTATCTTCAGGACTTCCTGTTCCATCCTAAGCGCGCCATGACGCCGGTTCGCGCCCTGTCTGGCGGAGAACGTAACCGCCTCTTACTGGCGCGTTTATTCCTGAAACCCAGCAATTTGCTGATTCTCGATGAACCGACCAACGATCTGGACGTTGAAACGCTGGAACTGCTGGAAGAGTTGATTGACGGCTATCAGGGAACTGTCCTGCTGGTGAGCCATGACCGTCAGTTTGTGGATAACACCGTGACCGAGTGCTGGATCTTCGAGGGCGGCGGTAAGATTGGTCGCTATGTCGGCGGATACCATGATGCGCGTGGTCAGCAGGAACAGCATCTGGCGTTTAAACAACCCGTCGTCAAGAAAACTGAGGAAGTGGTTGCCCCGAAAGCAGAAATTGTAAAGCGCGGCAGTAACAAACTAAGCTATAAACTGCAACGCGAACTGGAACAGCTCCCCCAGTTACTGGAAGAGCTGGAGGCCAAACTGGAAGCGTTGCAGGCGCAGGTGGCGGATGCCGCCTTTTTCAGCCAACCGCATGATCATACGCAAAAAGTTCTGGCCGATTTGAGTCACGCAGAGCAGGAACTTGAACAAGCCTTTGAGCGCTGGGAGTATCTTGAAGCCTTGAAGAATGGCGCATAATTAAAGGAGCGCATATGTGCGAACATCATCATGCTGCGAAGCACATTTTATGCTCGCAATGTGACATGCTGGTGGCGTTGCCCCACCTTGAGCATGGGCAGAAAGCGGCATGTCCAAGATGTGGCACAACGCTGACGACCGAGTGGGACGCGCCAAGGCAGCGTCCCACCGCCTATTCGTTAGTGGCGTTGTTTATGCTGTTGCTTTCCAATCTTTTCCCTTTCGTGAATATGAACGTCGCGGGTGTGAGGAGCGAAGTCACGCTGCTTGAAATCCCCGGCGTCATGTTTTCGGAAAATTACGCCAGCCTTGGCACCTTCTTTTTGCTGTTTGTCCAGTTGGTTCCGGCTTTTTGTCTGGTGACGATATTATTGCTTGTGAATCGCGTCGAATTGCCGCTACGTGTGAAAAAGGTTCTGGCGCGCGTGCTGTTCCAGCTAAAAACCTGGGGAATGGCGGAGATCTTCCTCGCAGGCGTGCTGGTCAGTTTTGTTAAGCTGATGGCTTACGGGGATATCGGGGTTGGAAGCAGTTTTATTCCGTGGTGTTTTTTCTGCATCCTGCAATTGCGCGCGTTTCAGTGCGTCGATCGCCGTTGGTTATGGGACGATATTACGCCGATGCCTGTGCTGGCGCAGCCGCTGAAACCTGGCGTTACCGGCATCCGCCAGGGACTGCGTTCCTGCTCCTGCTGTACGGCCATTCTCCCGGAGAATGAATTAGTGTGTCCGCGCTGTCATGCAAAGGGTCATGTGCGACGCAAAAACAGCCTGCAATGGACGCTGGCTCTGTTATTTACGTCGATCATGCTTTATCTGCCCGCGAATATCATGCCGATCATGATCACCGATTTATTGGGATCGAAGATGCCTTCTACGATCCTCGCCGGGGTCGTTTTGCTCTGGAGTGAAGGGTCTTATCCGGTGGCGGCGGTTATTTTTATTGCCAGTATTATGGTGCCAACGCTAAAAATGATTGCGATTGCCTGGCTGTGCTGGGATGCGAAAGGGCATGGCAAACGCGACAGTGAAAGAATGCACCTGATTTATGAGGTGGTGGAATTTGTTGGCCGCTGGTCAATGATTGATGTGTTTGTAATTGCCGTACTCTCTGCGCTGGTGCGCATGGGGGGGTTAATGAATATTTATCCAGCGATGGGTGCATTGATGTTTGCTTTAGTCGTCATTATGACAATGTTTTCTGCGATGACCTTTGATCCGCGTCTGTCGTGGGATCGTGAACCTGAACCAGGCCATGAGGAGTCCTGACAGTATGGAATCTAAAAATGGGGAAGCCAAAGTGCAGAAGGTAAAAAACTGGTCTCCCGTGTGGATATTCCCTATCGTCACTGCGCTGATTGGGGCATGGGTGCTGTTTTATCACTACAGCCATCAGGGGCCTGAAGTCACCTTGATCACCACGAATGCTGAAGGTATTGAAGGCGGTAAGACCACCATCAAGAGCCGTAGCGTGGATGTGGGGGTGGTGGAAAGCGCGACGCTGACCGACGATCTTACGCATGTAGAGATCAAGGCCAGACTGCATTCCGGCATGGAAAAACTGCTGCACAAAGATTCGGTCTTTTGGGTGGTGAAACCGCAGGTCGGGCGTGAAGGGATCAGCGGCTTAGGCACGTTGCTGTCCGGGGCATATATTGAGTTGCAGCCGGGGACGAAAGGTAACAGGCTGGAGGATTACCAGTTGCTGGATTCCCCACCTCTGGCGCCGCCAGATGCGAAAGGCATCCGCGTTATTCTTGACAGCAAAAAAGCCGGGCAGCTCAGTCCGGGCGATCCGGTGCTTTTCCGTGGCTACCGCGTTGGCTCGGTTGAAACCAGCACCTTTGATCCGCAAAAACGCTCCATCAGCTATCAACTCTTCATTAATGCGCCAAACGATCGCCTGGTGACCAGCAACGTCCGTTTCTGGAAGGACAGCGGTATTGCGGTGGATCTGACTTCCGCTGGTATGCGGGTTGAAATGGGATCGCTAAGCACGTTGTTTGGCGGTGGCGTGAGCTTTGACGTGCCGGAAGGGCTTGAACTGGGGCAGCCGGTTGCGGAAAAAACTGCTTTCAGCCTGTATGACGATCAGCGAAGCATTCAGGATTCGCTGTATACCGACCACATCGACTATCTGATGTTCTTCAAAGATTCGATTCGCGGTCTGCAACCGGGCGCACCGCTGGAGTTCCGCGGGATTCGCCTGGGGACGGTCAGCAAAGTGCCTTTCTTTGCGCCGAATATGCGTCAGGTATTTAACACTGACTACCGTATTCCGGTGCTGGTACGCATTGAGCCGGAACGCCTGAAAGCACAATTGGGCGAAGAGACGGATGTCGGCGCGCATCTGGCCGAACTGCTCAAACGCGGCCTGCGCGGTTCACTGAAAACGGGCAATCTGGTGACCGGCGCGCTGTATGTTGATCTGGACTTCTATCCGAAAGAGCCGCCAATTACGGGCATTCATGAGTTTAACGGTTATCAGATCATCCCGACGGTAAGCGGCGGTCTGGCGCAAATCCAGCAGCGTCTGATGGAAGCGCTGGATAAAATTAATAACCTGCCGCTGAACCCGATGATTCAACAGGCGACCAATACGCTGTCGGAAAGCCAGCGGACGATGAAGCATCTGCAAACCACGCTGGATAATATGAACAAGATTACCTCCAGCCAGTCGATGCAGCAGCTTCCGGCGGATATGCAGAACACCTTGCGCGAACTGAACCGTAGTATGCAGGGCTTCCAGCCTGGCTCCGCGGCGTATAACAAGATGGTGGCGGATATGCAGCGTCTTGATCAGGTTCTCCGTGAACTGCAACCGGTATTGAAAACGCTGAACGAAAAGAGCAACGCGCTGGTATTTGAAGCGAAGGACAAGAAAGATCCAGAGCCGAAGAGGGCGAAACAATGAAAAAGTGGCTAGTGGTGATGATGGCGTTCTGGTTAACGTCATGTAGCAGTAGCGGAGAAAACAAGAGCTACTACCAGCTACCCGTCGCGCAAGGGGGCGTACAGAGTACGGCAAGCCAGGGAAACCGCTTATTGTGGGTGGAACAGGTTTCGGTGCCGGACTACCTGGCGGGCAACGGCGTGGTGTATCAAACCAGTGATGTGCAGTACGTGATTGCGAGTAACAATCTTTGGGCCAGCCCGCTGGACCAGCAGTTGCGCAATACGCTGGTGGCGAATCTGAGCGCCCAGCTTCCGGGCTGGGTGGTTGCCTCACAGCCGCTGGGCAGCGTGCAGGATACGCTTAACGTGACGGTGACGGGATTTCATGGCCGTTATGATGGCAAAGTTATCGTAAGCGGGGAGTGGCTACTGAACCATCAGGGGCAGTTGATTAAGCGCCCATTCCACATCGAAACCGCGCAGCAGCAGGACGGGTATGACGAAATGGTCAAGGTGCTGGCAGCCGCCTGGAATCAGGAAGCCGCCGCTATCGCTCAGGCGCTGAAGCAAATACCATAAGTTAAAAATATTGTAAATTTAACCGCTTTCGGCACGTCGCCGGGGGCGGTTTTTTTGTTTTTCTGCCCGGTGAAAATAGCTGTTCTGGCTCACAATTTTTGTACAAATGATTTATTGAGTAGCTCACAAATATGACAATGGCGTGAATTTTGCGCATTGACGGGACAACTTTTTCGCGGTATTCGTTTACTGTGATTGCACATTTCGTAATCACTGTTTTCTTTTCCACCAGACATGAAGATGAGGGAAACGAGGCATGAAGAGACAAAAACGAGATCGCCTGGAACGGGCACATCAACGTGGATATCAGGCCGGCATTGCCGGACGCTCAAAAGAAATGTGTCCCTATCAGACGCTGAATCAGAGGTCGCACTGGCTGGGAGGTTGGCGAGAAGCCATGGCGGACAGGGTAGTAATGGCCTGATTCTGTCTCTTTAGAAAAAAGAAACCTCCGCAGTGCGGAGGTTTCGCCTTTTTACAGGCAGGTCAGATAACGTGGTTATGCTGCCATCCGGCAATGACGCCACGCTTATGGCAACGCTTATCAGACCTGGAAATATCCGCGATCAGAACGCTGACGTGTCCTGGAACAGACCTACTTTCAGGTCGTTGGCGGTGTAGATCAGACGGCCATCAACCAGAACTTCGCCATCCGCCAGACCCATGATCAGACGACGGTTAACGATACGTTTGAAGTGAATACGGTAGGTCACTTTCTTCGCGCTTGGCAGAACCTGACCGGTAAATTTCACTTCACCTACGCCCAGCGCACGGCCTTTACCTTCGCCGCCCAGCCAGCCGAGATAGAATCCAACCAACTGCCACATTGCGTCCAGACCCAGGCAGCCCGGCATAACCGGATCGCCGATAAAGTGGCATCCGAAGAACCAGAGATCTGGATTGATATCCAGCTCAGCTTCAACATAACCTTTGTCGAAGTTACCGCCAGTCTCTGTCATTTTGATGACACGGTCCATCATCAGCATGTTTGGTGCCGGCAGTTGTGGGCCTTTAGCGCCAAACAGTTCACCGCGACCAGAGGCAAGAAGGTCTTCTTTTGTATAGGATTCGCGTTTATCTACCATGTTCTCTGTAAGCCTTATTTTATTGAAGCACGCAGGATAGCTAACACGTGTACGCTGAACAAGTCCGATCAGTTCGGTATAAACCAGTTTAGCCAACGTAGCGGCCAGGGAAAACGATGACGTCCTTCCTGTTGTGTAGCCTGGGCAATACGTTCCTGGATGGTCTGCATCAATGTTGTCTGACCTTCGCCATCCCACACCAGATTAAGCAGAAGCGGCAGTGCGTCTGTTACGTCGTCTACCGCCCAGATGCTGAATTTCTCTTCTTCCACGGCCTGCAACAGCGCAGGCTGGAGGCTGAGGTGTCTCACGTTAGCCGCCGGAATAATAACGCCTTGTTTACCCGTCAGTTCACGCTGCTGACAAATTGTGAAAAAGCCTTCAATTTTTTCGTTCAGGCCGCCAACAGGCTGGGCGCGTCCAAACTGATCGACGGAGCCGGTAATTGCGATATTTTGATTAACCGGCACATCGGACAGAGCGCTGATCAATGCGCACAGCTCTGCCATTGAGGCGCTGTCGCCATCCACTTCACTATAGGACTGTTCAAAGGTCAGCGAGGCGGAGAATGGAATTTGCTGTTCAAGCTGTAGTTCCGACATCAGGAAAGCCTGCATGATCATCATCCCCTTGGCATGAATGTTACCGCCAAGCTCGGCTTTTCGCTCGATGTCCGTGAATTCACCGTCGCCAATATGAACGACGCAGCTGATACGTGAAGGCTCGCCAAACGCGCGCGGATGGCCGGGAAATTCAATGACGGAAAGGGCGTTAATCTGACCAATGCGCTCGCCTTCCGTTTCAATCAGGATCTGCTCTTGCAGGATTTCGTCCTGCATGCGCTCCGCAAGATAGCCTTCACGCCATTCGCGTTGGGCAAGCATCAGGGCGAGCTGTTCGGCGCTGCATGTCCCGTCCTGGCACAGCGGCGCGGCTTCTCTGAACTGGCGGGAAATCCATAGCGGACACAGTGGAAGCGTGTCCTGTTCTCCCGTGTAGCGAACGGCTTCGCGTACCAGCACTTGCCAGGCATCAGGCGTTGGCGCTGGCAGATTATTGCGTTTAAGCGTGTGCTGAACCCACTGACACCACTGGGTCATGGTTTCGGCATCCACTATTTGCAGATTATCTTCAAATTCGCTGTAAATCGCCTGTTCAGCCAGTTCCGGCTCCATTTCCTGGAAGTCGGCTAACGATTCACGTTCGCCGACCAACACGACTTTCAGCTTGAGCGGCATAGACGGCACAGAGACCGGCAACGGACGCGACTCGTCAAACGCGACCCAGTCGAATCGGTTATGGCTGACAATCGCCTTCAGACGCATCCACAGCAACGGCTGCGCCAGAAGGGTGCGTAAGGAGATCACCAGAACGCCGCCGTTAGCCTGATGCACCAGACCCGGTTGCAGCGTAATTTCGCCGTTAAACTGGCGCAGACAGCCAAACAGCTGTTCGGCTTCAACCCAGTCAGCGCTGACAACCTGCGCCGACGTGGCAAAATTGTCTTCTGCTTTTTCTGCTGCGCGATAACGGATGGTGTGGCCCGAAATTTCGTAATGGCCCCCGGTCAGCTGACCGGCATCGGCTTGCAACGTTCTGGCCGCATCAGAAAGGAGAGTGAGATACTCGGGCTCTTCCGGCGCTTTCGCCAGCATAAAAGAGGACGACGCCCAGGGCTGGAGAAGTTGTTCCAGCGCAAATTGCAGTCGCGGTTGAGTATCGCTGAGTAGGGTGGCGCTTTCGTCAGTAACGTGTGGCTGTGCAAATATTTCCTGATAACTGTCGGTATCAGGAACCAGATCACGCCATGCAAGTTTCGTAATGGTCAAAGTTGAGGTTTTTTAGTCTGTTGTAAAAAACGCGATTATACCGTAACAGGCAACGCTGCACACGCGGAAAGCGAATGTAAACGTGCAGGACGACGCGTGAGAGTTCACAGGCTGGATATTCTTTTCTTCAGATGCCCAAAAAACTGATATTCTGATAGGAGTTACACGGTAACGTTGAGAGCGCAATGAAATATCAACAACTTGAAAACCTTGAAAGCGGCTGGAAATGGAAGTATCTGGTGAAGAAGCACCGCGAAGGGGAGTTGATTACCCGGTACGTGGAAGCCAGTGCTGCCAAAGAAGCCGTTGATTTGTTGCTAACCCTCGAAAATGAACCGGTTCGGGTAAATGCCTGGATTGAAGAGCATATGAATCCTGCGCTGTTAAACCGTATGAAGCAGACCATACGAGCACGGCGTAAACGACACTTTAATGCCGAGCATCAACATACGCGCAAGAAGTCTATCGATCTGGAGTTTATTGTCTGGCAGCGTCTGGCGGGACTCGCGCAGCGACGTGGCAAAACGCTTTCAGAAACGATTGTGCAGTTGATTGAGGATGCGGAACATAAAGAGAAATACGCCAGCAAGATGTCGACCCTGAAGCAGGATTTGCAGGCATTACTGGGGAAAGAGTAGCGGTTTGTTTCTTCTTTCTTCTGGTTTCAGACGAAAAAAACCCCGCAGTGCGGGGTTTTTTATTAGACGGGAACTTAAGCCTGCGGCTGAGTTACAACGTCTTTAACGCCTTTAACTTCGATCTCAACGCGACGATCCGGGGCCAGGCAGTCGATCAGTGCAGCGCGAGCTTTCACGTTGTCACAGGTGTTGCCAGTAACCGGGTTGGATTCGCCCATACCGCGTGCGGAGATTTTGTCAGCCGGGATACCTTTGGAGATCAGGTAATCAACAACAGACTGAGCACGTTTTTCGGACAGACCCTGGTTGTAAGCGTCGGAACCGATACGGTCAGTGAAGCCCAGAACCACGACGGAACCGTCTTTCGGGTCCAGGTTGCTCAGCTGGCTGTACATCTGATCCAGAGCCTGCTGGCCTTCTGGTTTCAGCGTTGCTTTGTTGAAGTTGAACAGAACGTCAGACTTCAGAGTGAAGTGCTTGGTCTGTACTTCTGGAGCCGGTGCCGGAGCTGGAGCAACCGGAGCTGCTTCTTCCTGCTGGCCGAAACGGTAGGAAACACCAACGCTCAGCAGGCCGTTATCTGGACGACCGCCAACGGTGTTTGCGTCGCCGATGTTGTTAGTCCACTGGTATTCCAGACGGGTAGCGATGTCACGCGTTACAGCGTACTCTACGCCACCAGCGAATACTGGGGAAACACCGGTATCGTGATCTTTGAAGCCAGTGTTGTTCTGAGCGTCTGCGCGCCAAACCATACCACCCAGACGGGTGTAGACATCCAGATCGTCAGTGATCGGATAACCCAGTTTAGCAGTCAGCTGAACGCCCTGAGCTTTGAATGCACCGTTTTGAGTGTTGCCTTTGTATGGCATACGACCTAACCAGTCGTAACCCATTTCAAAACCAACGTACGGGTTTACCTGATAACCACCGAACGCACCGGCACCCAGTTGGCTTTCATGGGTCGGGCCGTTGTTGTCGATCTGGTTGTTGCCAACATCATGGAACTGAGACCAGCCCAGTTTGGCACCAGTGTACCAGGTGTTATCTTTCGGAGCGGCCTGCGCTACGGTAGCGAAACCAGCCAGTGCCACTGCAATCGCGATAGCTGTCTTTTTCATTTTTTGCGCCTCGTTATCATCCAAAATACGCCATGAATATCTCCAACGAGATAACACGGTTAAATCCTTCACCGGGGGATCAGCTCAATAGTTACTCTACCGATATCTGCGGCTTATGCCGAGCACCCCTGGCGATGTAAAGTCTACAACGTAGTTGAAAACTTACAAGTGTGAACTCCGTCAGGCATATGAAAAAAAAAGGCTTGTATACATAATATTTAACATTTCCTGCTGAGAAATCGCTCAGCGAAAATCGCGGAAACCGCTTCTGACAAGCATTCACACACAAAAAGTATTAAGCTTCAGAGCAGATGAAAGAGCAGAAAAAAAATTCCAGGATAAATCCTAATTTCACTCAATGATATAAATTTGAGTGAATTTTTAGCCCGGAATGGTGTCTCGTGGCATGAGCGTGTGCGCTCACAGGACGCATGATAAATCCCATCGCATTTCCCTCATCTGCCGCTTGCGCAAGCCGGGTGTGTTCTTCTTCGCTAAGCTCATCCGCCAGCCAACCGATAACGACGCTGTAGTTGCCCGTCCGCAATGCGCGAATCATCGACTCCAGCGTATGACATGGAGAAAGTTGGCTGATCTGCATCACTTTTGTTAAAGGCAGCCCCGCAGATTGAACCCATTCCCGGCTCAGCTTTTGTTGCGGCGTCAGCCAGAGCTGCCAGCGTGATTGCTGACCTAATTGTTGCAGCAGCGGTAAAAGCAGTAATTGCGTCATCATGGGCTGGTCCTCGCGATAGACCACTTCGCTAATAAGCCCGGCGGTGGTGTTCTCTGAAGAGACGCGCGCAATGCTGCCCGCAGTGGAAGAGAACAACGAAGAACGATTTGCATAGCCTGAAGTGTACATAATCAATCCAGCCCTGTGAGTTACTGTATGGATATACAGTAACCCTGCCGCCAATAAAGATCAACCCTATTTTCGGAAACAGACTCGCAATTTTTATCTGTTGTCGCCGTAAAAATGAAATTCATCTTGCTCACTGAGAATAAGTTGCCTATTTTCGTCATTAACGGATCTGTTACTGCAAATCATTCTTTTACTTTATGATTTAAAAGGGATTTTATGAAATTACGTTCCTATGACAAGATCTATAAATCACAAGAATATTTAGCCTCTCTGGGCACGGTTCACTATCGTTCGCTGTTTGGTAGCTACAGCCTGACAATCGAGGATACGGTGTTTGCGATGGTGGCTGAGGGAGAACTATACCTGCGCGCCTGTGAGCAAAGCGTCGCGTACTGCGTGAAGCATTCCCCCGTCTGGTTAACATTTATGAAACGTGGCCGTCCCGTTATGTTGAATTATTACCGGGTGGATGAAAGCTTATGGCGCGATCAACAACAACTGGTGCTTTTATCTCAGTATTCGCTGGATGCTGCCATAAAAGAAAAACGTACCCGTTTTTCACAACGTCGATTGAAGAATCTGCCAAACGTGACGTTTCATCTGGAGAACCTTCTGCATGAGGCCGGAATTAATGATGAAAACACATTGCGAATACTCGGCGCAAAAATGTGTTGGCTGCGGCTAAGAGAGAGCAATAAGCTGCTGACGGTGAAAACTCTCTATGCGTTAGAAGGGGCAATCGCTGGCGTACATGAAGCGGCGCTCCCGGCGGTACGCCGCCAGGAGCTTGCTGAGTGGGCGCAGTCGCTTACGCCGGAGCGCCAGAAGGCGACGGCGTGATTTGCCGCTGTAAACGACCAATCTCAGGCAGTAATGCAATGAGCAGGCCGACTTGTTGCACCACCAGGGGTTCTTTACTGTCTGGTTTTGGCTCCAGGTGCTGAATCCGATCTTTCAGGCTTGCCAGCTCCTGGTGAACGCGCTGTTCATCGGCGGGTTGATGGTGAAGCGCATCATCGACATAACACACAGCATCATCCAGCAGCGCCAGAACATCCGGGTTGGTGAGCTGTTCGCGATGCGCGCCCAGAGCAGAGATATAGCTGGTAAAGGTATGATTGAGGCAGAGTAACCGAAACGCCGCCTCACGAGTTTCGGCAGTGACATCGGGTTCGCTGGACATATTCGACACCACCGAGGCCAGCTCGGCATCGCGGTTGTGGGCGTCACGGCGGGCAATGCGGTAGGCCAGCCGGTTATCCCGCCCCTGATGATACTGCTCAAGGATCGCGTCCAGGTAGCGGCAGTTCGCATCCGTGGCCCGTTGCAGGACACACGGCAGGTTACGAAAGCGCCAGTCGGGCCAGATAAAGCTGACGGCGGCCCACGCGATCGCACAGCCGATCAGCGTATCGATCACGCGCGGTAAGGCAACTTCGAAGCCTTCACCCAGCAGGTTAAAACAGAGTAGCACCAGCAGGGTGATGAACATCGTCGCATGGGCATACTGTACGTTTCGAAAAGCAAAAAACAGTACGCCGGTGATGACCAGCAGTATCAACTGGCCTTCAAGCGAGGGGACAAACCACAAGATTGGTATACCAATGGCGACGCCGACCAGCGTCCCGATGACCCTCAGCGCCAGCCGGTGCCGCGTGGCGTTATAGTTCGGCTGGCAGACGAACAGGCTGGTGAGCAGGATCCAGTAACCGTGAGTCATGCCGGTAATCTGGATCAGCGCGTAACCGACGCAGAGTACCAGCGACATACGCACCGCGTGGCGAAATAGCGCTGAATCGGGGGTGAAGTTACGGCTCAGACGTAGCCAGATATCACTGAACCCATGAGGACTGTCGTCGGCAAGCAGGTTTTCTGATTCGCTACGCGGCATTGCCTGCGCCTGCTCGGATTCAATTGTCGCCAGTTGCGCATCAATCGCCCGCAGATTGGACAACAAAAAGCCCAGTGTTTTGAGTAAGTCAGCGGATGCTCCAGCGGCGCGCATACGTTCGAGCGCCGCATCAATATGGGTAAACGCGCGCTCGAAGTGTGGATCATGCTGATAAGGCGTACGCAGTAATATACAGCGTGAGAGCTGCATACAGGCTTGCCCCTGCATCGACATCAGGCGCTGGAAACGGAACATCACGTCGCTGTGGCGGAAATGATCGCGCAGCGTCTGATACTGAATATGCGATGAGCTTGCACGCTCGTGAATATCCTGCGCGACAAAATAGTAGTGCAGCGTGCGACGGGTTCCCCGTTGCCCCCGGTCGCCGCGTAAGCGGGTAAGAAGAGAGACTTTCGTCTGATTCAGCGTCGCCATCAGTTGTCCGTTGGCCAGCGCTAAATCATACAGCGGCGCCTGGCTTTCATCCTCGATATCCGGGTCAAACAAGCGCGACTTCAACTCCAGGTAGCGTGCCAGCTGTTCGTAGCTGCGCGCCAGATTATCCTGTAAGGGGCGAATCGGGAAGAGCAGATGCCCGGTCAGCGTCAGCAGGTTGTACCATACGGCGCCAGCAAGGAGCAGAATGGGCTGTTGATACCACTGGTCGTAAAGCGAGGTGCCCAGCATCGTGTAAATAGCGATAAGCAGCGCCCCGAAAGCAATGGTGGCGTAACGCTGCCCTAAACCGCCGAGCAGAATAAATCCGCTGGTAGAGAGCGTTAATCCAATCGCGAACAGCCACGGCCAGGGAAAGAGCAATTCCACGGAAGCGGAGGCGATAAAAAAACAGATTAATGTGATGATTAAATTGCGCAGACGCCCGGTGAGACGATCATCCAGATCGGTCAGGGCGGCGGCGACCATACCGAGTGTTAACGGTATGGTGAGTTTGACATCGCCCAGCCACCAGGGCAGGGCCGTTGTGCCGCACAGCGCGATAAAAATGCGAACGTAATACAGCCAGGTGCTGTTCCAGGTATAGCGTTTGAGCAAGGGACTTAACATAAAGGCCATCAGTCCTGATTACTCAAAGCGGCGACGCGCACTGGCTTCACGCGCCGCGCGAGCTGTCTCTACGGAAACCACACGGCGTCCTACCGGCCAGAGCGCAATGGCGGCGATTTTAAAATTCGCGATGCCGACGGGAATGCCGATGATCGTAATGCATTGCGCAATGCCGGAGGCGATGTGCATCAGGCAGAGCCACCAGCCAAAGACGATCAGCCAGAAAACATTGAGTACCGTACCGCCGGTATTCAACAGCGTGCTTTTCCCTGCCGGGTTCAGCTCGTCGACATGAACGGCCTCATTGCCGTAGGGAAGCAGCGAAAGTTTTGTAATCTCCCAGCATGAGCGGGTTAACGGTAATGTGAAAATGAGCACGATGCTGACGAGCGTCGCCAGCAGCCAGGCCAGAGTGGTGGCAAAACCACCCAATACAAAATTTAAAATATTCAGAACAGTACGCATAAACCCTCGGCTAACTCTGGTTTTCTGTGATTGCAGGCAATTGTAACGTTTTTTTGGGCTGGAGCACGTTTTCTCTGGCGGTTACACTGACAAGAAATACTCTTCGTCTGGATTCGCTGAGTCATGGAACTGAAAGCAACTTCTCTTGGAAAACGTCTGGCGCAACACCCGTACGATCGGGCCGTTATTCTCAATGCCGGTATTAAAGTCTCGGGCGATCGCCACGAGTATCTTATTCCATTCAATCAGTTACTGGCTATTCATTGTAAACGGGGGCTGGTGTGGGGGGAGCTTGAGTTTGTCCTCCCGGATGACAAAGTGGTGCGTCTGCACGGTACTGAATGGGCAGAGACGCAGCGTTTTCATCACTACCTGGATGCGCACTGGCAGCGCTGGAGCCAGGAGATGAGCGAGGTGGCGGCCCGGGTTTTACAGGAACAACGGGATCTTATTGCCGAGCGAACCGGAGAAAAACGGTGGTTAACTCGCGAGCAAACGTCAGGATTACAGCAACACATTCGCCGCGCTTTTGCTGCGTTACCGCTGCCGGTTAATCGCCTGGAGGAGTTCGAGAACTGCCGCGATGCCTGGCGTAGCTGTCTGGCATGGTTGAACGATATCGAGGGATGCCGCCAGCAGCATAACCAGGCCTATACCGAGGTGATGCTGACGGAATATGCTGACTTCTTCCAGAACATTGAGTCCTCGCCGCTGAATCCGGCGCAGGCCAGAGCAGTGGTCAATGGTGAACATGCTTTGCTGGTGCTTGCGGGAGCCGGGAGCGGTAAGACGTCTGTGCTGGTCGCGCGCGCAGGCTGGCTGTTAGCCAGGGGGGAAGCGGCGGCTGAGCAAATTCTGCTGCTGGCCTTTGGCCGCAAGGCCGCAGAAGAGATGGACGAACGCATTCGTGAAAGATTGCATACGGACGCGATCGCCGCCCGTACGTTCCACGCCCTGGCGCTGCATATCATTCAGCAGGGGAGTAAGAAAGTCCCGACCATCAGCAAACTGGAAAACGACGCTGCCGCGCGACATAAACTGTTCATCAAAACCTGGCGTCAGCAGTGCAGCGAGAAAAAAGCGCAGGCGAAAGGGTGGCGGCAGTGGCTGGAAGAGGAAATGCAATGGCCGCTGCCTGAGGGCAATTTCTGGGATGATGAAAAGCTACAGCGCCGTCTGGCCTCCCGGCTGGACCGTTGGGTGAGCCTGATGCGAATGCATGGCGGCGCTCAGGCTGAGATGATCGCCAGTGCGCCTGAGGAGATTCGCGATCTGTTCAGTAAGCGCATCAAATTGATGGCGCCGTTGCTGAAAGCGTGGAAAGGCGCGCTGAAAGAGGAGAACGCCGTCGATTTCTCCGGGCTTATCCACCAGGCGATCGTTATCCTGGAAAAGGGGCGTTTTATCAGCCCCTGGAAGCATATTCTGGTGGACGAATTTCAGGATATCTCCCCGCAGCGTGCGGCGTTGCTGGCGGCGCTGCGCAAACAAAATTCGCATACCACGCTGTTTGCCGTTGGCGATGACTGGCAGGCGATTTACCGTTTCAGCGGGGCGCAGCTCTCTTTAACGACCGCGTTTCATCACTCTTTTGGCGAGGGCGATCGCTGTGACCTCGATACAACCTACCGTTTTAACGGGCGCATTGGCGAAATCGCCAATCGTTTTATCCAGCAAAACCCGCATCAGCTCAAAAAGCCGCTTAACAGTCTGACGGCGGGCGATAAGAAAGCGGTAACGTTACTGGATGAAAACCAGCTGGATGCCTTGCTGGATAAGCTTTCAGGATATGCGAAAGAGGATGAGCGCATTCTGGTGCTGGCGCGCTACCACCATCTGAAGCCAGCCAGTCTTGAAAAAGCGGCGACCCGCTGGCCTAAGCTGCAACTGGATTTTATGACCATCCATGCCAGTAAGGGCCAGCAGGCTGACTATGTGATTATTGTCGGGTTACAGGAAGGCAGTGATGGTTTCCCGGCGCCTGCGCGCGAGTCGATTATGGAAGAAGCATTATTGCCGCAGGTGGAGGATTTCCCGGATGCGGAAGAGCGGCGACTGCTGTATGTGGCGCTGACGCGCGCCCGGCATCGGGTCTGGTTGTTATTTAACAAAGAGAACCCGTCGCGCTTTGTGGACGATCTTAAGCATCTGGATGTGCCGGTGGCGAGGAAACCTTAAGAGCAGGCGGCTTGTGCCGCCTGTGGGAGCGTTATTTCAGGCGTTCAGCCAGGTAACGTTGATAATCCGGGATCAGGATATCCACGGCATCGTTAAAATGGGGAGACTGGACAATAAAGTCAGCCGTAGACGCGTTGGTGGCGACCGGAATGTTCCACACCGTAGCCAGACGCAGGAGCGCCTTCACATCTGGATCGTGCGGAACGGCATTGAGCGGGTCCCAGAAGAAAATCAGCACATCAATCTTCCCTTCAGAGATCAGGGCGCCGACCTGCTGATCGCCGCCCATCGGGCCGCTCAGCATCGCGTTAACGTTCATTCCCGTGGCGCGTTGAATTAAGTTTCCGGTTGTGCCTGTGGCATAAAGCTCGTGCTTTTCCAGCAGCGGCTGGTGGCGTTCCACCCAGCTCATTAACATCTGTTTGCAGTGGTCGTGCGCCACCAGAGCAATGTGTTTGCGCGCAGGCAAGGTGCGAGTCGTCAGTTCCATAGTTCAATTCCGTAGTTAACCTTGCTACAGAGTACTGGAAGCGCTTGACGCTGCAAGAGAAAGACGAAAAAAATGCGCGCCGACTCGTCATACTCGCCAGCGTCGACATAAAATGTCAGGAGGGCGGTTGTTTTTCCGCCCATTGCAGGAAGTTATTACGCGTTTGCGGATCGGCTTGTTTGAACCAGTATTTGAGTCGTTGCTCCGTGAGTGCCTGAGACTGCGGCGGAACGGCGTCCAGCTCAGAGATCCCGGAAAGCAGCGTGCTGTCATCGGCCATCATCGTGGCGAACTGCGGCAAGGAGGCGCGTTTATCGGCTTTGTTGTAGCGCTCGGTTTCGGTTTCGTAATCAATGATTTTGGCGGTCGAGGTGATTGCCAGAATATCCAGTTTGACCGGAATCGGCATTGCGTCGCCGTCCAGCAGTTCCAGACGCGGCGTGGTGGAAAAATGCGCGGCTTCTCGTTCGGTTTCCAGATGCGGAAGATGAAAATTGACCTGGCTGATGAGTTGCGTGTTAAAGCTGATCACCAGCGGGGGAGAAATGTAGAGTCGTTCCTCGTGGCTGGACAGGCGAATGGTCTTCTCAACGCGAAACACAAGCTGATGCGGGCCGTTGTCCAGTTCGATGCTGTCCGCGCCGCGCAGCAATGAACTGGAGACTTTTTTGCCGTCTAACACTAAAAGGTCAATGTCATTTGAAAGACGAAGGGTCGTGGCAAAGGCGGTTACCGGCAAATACAGAACGAATAACATGGTTATAATGCCGGTTTTCATAGGGTTCTCCTGTCCAAAAACCGCCCGGTTAATAATGTATCAAAATTTTTCGCTAATCATGTTTACTAACATATAGACATATTTTTAGCTTTTGCTCTCATACGTCCGTATGGGATGAATGGTTGCAATGTCAGGTTTGTCGTACACTTTGCAAAACAGCCTGGAGAAAGATGATGAAAGAGACCGATATCGCTGGCATTTTGACGTCCACGCGTACCATCGCGCTGGTGGGGGCAAGTGATAAGCCCGAGCGCCCAAGTTACCGTGTGATGAAATATTTACTCGACCAGGGCTACCACGTTATTCCTGTCTCGCCGAAGGTGGCCGGAACCACGTTGTTGGGGCAGAAAGGCTATGCGAAGCTGACGGACATACCGGAAAGGGTCGATATGGTTGATGTCTTCCGTAATTCAGAAGCCGCATGGGGCGTCGCGCAGGAAGCTATCGCCATTGGCGCGAAGACCTTATGGATGCAACTGGGCGTAATTAATGAGCAGGCCGCCGTGCTGGCGCGAAATGCGGGATTGAAAGTCGTGATGGATCGCTGTCCGGCAATAGAGATTCCGCGTTTAGGGCTGGCGAAATAAGGGCTCAGACATAGCGTGTAAGCCCGATAAGCGTCGTCGCGCTATCGGGCATTTTACGTTGAATCAGTTGCGCAGACGCGGCGCTTGCAGCTGTTTGCGAATAGTGCGCGCCAGTTCATCCATCGAGGGTTGCTCGGGATGCTCATCTTGCGTTTCACTGCTTAACTGGGCTTCAGCCAGATAGGTATGTACAGGCTGGCCTTCATCATCTTCCATCACCACGTGATACCAGGGAGCGGCGCGAAGTTCGTCGTTAACCGCCAGCTCATCAGGTGACGGTTCATCAAGCGAATATTCCGGGTCGATATCCACGACCACTCCGAGGTAACCTAACAGGGAATGGCGGACCTGCTGGCCGATACCGAATTTGCTGGCAATCATAGTCACCTCCCGGGAAATAGATACTCTCAATATGAGGGTAACATTCCACTTTTCAAGTTACATGACGCGACAGGCAAACCCTTTCAGATACAGCCCTTCCGGGTAGGTAGCGATCACCGGATGATCGGCAGCCTGACGGAACTGCTCTATAAATTGTACATCACGACCGGCATCTATTGCGGCATCTGCAATGATTTTCTGAAATAAATCTGTGGTCATCAGGCCGGAACAGGAGAACGTCAACAGCACGCCGCCCGGATTCAACAACTGGATAGCCAGCATGTTGATATCTTTATAGCCGCGACAGGCCCCCATCAGTTGGCTTTTATTTTCGACGAACTTCGGTGGGTCCATCACGATGACGTCGAATTTCTCTCCACGATCGCGATAGGTGCGCAGCAGTTTGAACACATCGTCACGCACAAACTCGGCTTTGCTCAGATCCAGTTTGTTCAGTTCAACGTTTTGCTTCGCGATATCCAGCGCTTCCTGCGATGTATCAACGCTCACCACCTGACGGCAACCGCCCATCAGTGCCGACACGGCAAAACCGCCGGTATAGGAGAAGCAGTTCAGCACGCGCTGGTTTTCCACATAGCGACGCGTCGCCAGGCGGCTGTCACGCTGATCGAGGTAATAGCCTGTCTTATGACCCCCCTGAATATCCACCAGCAGCTTCATGCCATGCTCTTCAATGGGCAGCAGGGCAGGCGGCAGTTCGCCGGTGACGGGCCCCTGGGTGAGTTCCATCCCCTCTTTTTTACGCACGGCGACGTCGCTGCGGTCGTAGATCGCACATTCGGGATACTGCGTTTGCAATGCGCTGATCAGCGCGGCGCGTTGATATTCCGCGCCTGCGCTCAATAGTTGCAGAACCAGGAAGTTACCGAAGCGGTCGATAGTGATGCCCGGCAAACCATCGGATTCACCGGCGATCAAACGGTAGCTGTCCAGCCCGTCTTTTTTCGCCAGCCAGTCGCGCCACTGTTGCGCCTGGTGCAGACGACGAGTGAAGAACGCAATGTCGATGGATTCCGCCTGATCGAATGTCCAGACGCGTGCACGGATTTGCGAGGCGGGAGAATAGGCGCCGCGCGCTAACCATTTACCCTGATGGTCAACAATATCGATGGTTTCACCGAGGCTGGCTTTACCTTCCATTCGGGCTACGGCACCGGAAAAGACCCACGGATGGCGACGAAGTAAAGATTTTTCGCGCCCTTTGGCTAACACTAAACGTACACTCATAATTTGCTATTCTGTCGAATCAAAGAAATGGGCGCCATTGTCCTGAGTTTTGCGAGGATTTGCAACGCGCCCCGCGATGATAAGGAGCACAACAATGTCGAAAGTTTGCATAATCGCCTGGGTACACGGTCGGGTTCAGGGCGTTGGTTTTCGCTATACCACGCAGCATGAGGCGCAGCGTCTGGGGCTGACTGGCTATGCGCGCAATCTGGATGATGGAAGCGTGGAGGTGGTGGCCTGTGGCGAAAGTGAACAGGTGGACAAACTGATGAAGTGGCTGAAGGATGGTGGGCCACGTAGCGCCAGGGTAGACAGGGTTCTGAGTGAGCCACATCGCCCTGGCGAGGAGTTAACAGGTTTCCGTATCCGCTATTAAATACATTTCACCGGTTTAGGCAGGCCAGCAATCTTCGTTGCCTGCTTTGCCGGGCCTTTCGGAAACAGGCGATACAGGTAGCGGCTGTTGCCTTTTTCTTCGCCAAACTTATTCGCCATTGCTTTCACCAGCATACGGATGGCCGGAGACGTATTAAACTCCAGGTAGAAATCACGCACAAAACGCACCACTTCCCAGTGTTCAGGAGAGAGGGTAATACCTTCCTTTTCAGCAATCGCGACTGCCAGAGGCTCGCTCCATTCCGCAGTCTCTCTTAAATAGCCTTCGCTATCCGTACTGATTTCTTTGCCTTCAAAGATCAACATAAATTCTTCACAGCGTTAGTCAAACTGGCGTCAGTTTACCAAAAAACAAAGCCCCGCATAAGCGGGGCCTGGTTAATGCGTTCTTATATCTTAATCGCGGCTGGCGAAGCCCAGAATGCTCAGCAGGCTGACGAAGATATTGTACAGCGAGACATACAGGCTGACCGTTGCGCGAATGTAGTTCGTCTCACCGCCACGGATGATGTTGCTGGTCTCGAACAGGATTGCCCCGGAAGAGATCAGGATAAACACCGCGCTGATGGCCAGATGCAGCGCAGGCAGTTGCAGGAAGATATTCGCAACCATGCCAATCAGCACCACAACGATACCCGCCATCAGCATACCGCCCAGGAAGGACATATCTTTACGCGTTGTCAGTACATAAGCGGAGCAGCAGAAGAAGACCAGTGCCGTACCGCCCAGCGCCATGCCGATAACATCGCCCATACCCGCTGAGAGGTAGGCGTTGAGAATCGGGCCAAGAATGTAGCCCAGGAAGCCGGTAAAGGCGAACGCCGACAGGATACCGGTGGGTTTATTCGCCGTTTTATAGGTCAGGAACATCAGACCGTACATGCCTACCAGCGTCAGAATGAGACCCGGAGACGGCAGCATCAGTACCGTACTGGCGGTGGCGGTGATCGCAGAGAACGCCAGCGTCAGGCTCAGCAGGAAATAGGTATTGCGCAGCACTTTATGGGTGCTGAGTAGCGATGTGCGGTCGCGTGAAGAAGTAATAATACGATCCATGAGTCACTCTCTTATGACAGATGTAGTTAGCGAAAGAGGATAATAAAACCGCTGATAATCACACAGCGGTTTTACCCATCTTTACGCATTTGATCTCTAACAGGTTAAGCATGTTATTTCAGGCGTTGTCGCGAAACTCACCCGACATAAAACGTGACGGGGGAGAAGAGGCGGCAGTAAAGGTTGATGATGAGCGCATAATAAAAGAGGCGCAACGGAACATTTGCCGCCGGGCCTCTTTTTTATGCTGAATAAATGGTCAATTTGTTGTTATTTCAGGCTATTAACAGCTTTTTGACTGTTTTTCAGGCAAACGAACACATTCGGGCTTTACACGGCGCATCGGGATGTTTATAGTGCGCCTCATTCAGGAAGTGTGGCCGAGCGGTTGAAGGCACCGGTCTTGAAAACCGGCGACCCGAAAGGGTTCCAGAGTTCGAATCTCTGCGCTTCCGCCAGATTAAACAAGGGGTTACCGAAAGGTAGCCCCTTTGTTTTTATGGCGAAGAATATCGTATCCCGCTTCTTTCAGATCATGTCGAACCCCGGATAACAAAAGCTATCCGGGGTTTTCTTTTCCCTGGTGTGGGCGATTATTGTGCGTCGGCCAGTGTTAAAGAGGCGTCTTCCTGCTGAGTGTTCTTACGCTGTTGCTCAAGTTCCAGCGCGCCGCGATGAGAGAGATAGCAGAACAGAATGCAGCAGACGATCCCGCCCATCAGCAGATAGAAACCGCCGTGCCAGCCCATTTTATCCACCATTACGCCAAACAGGCTGGTACCTAACGAGGCGCCAAAGATGTAGCTCATAAATCCGCGTAAGCCAACGGCTGAACCTACGGCAAAGCTGGGAACAATTTCCATCGTCTGGACGGAGGCCAGAAACTGCGGGACGTAAATCAGGCAGCCAACAATCGCCGCGAAAACCGTCACCATCAGCAGAGATTCACTTTTCCAGTAACCGATCAGGCAGACGAAGATCAGCGCCATACAGATCATGGCTAACGGCATCCGACGCCCTTTGAACAGTTTGTCGGAGAGCCAGCCGGCCAGCAGGGTAGAAGGAATGGCCGCCCATTCAAAAAACAGGAAGGCAACGCTCATCTGTTCCTTGGAAAAATGTTTCACCGTCAGCAGGTAGATAGGCAACCAGCTGATCATGCCGAAGCGCACCATATAGACGAACACGTCCACAAGGGAGACATACCAGGCGTTTTTGTTACGCAGCACGTACGTGCAGAAGATCTGGAATGCGCTCATGTTCTCCGGCGCTTTTACGGCGTGTCTGGTCTTTAGCACCACTTTCTCTTCCGGCATCATCTCTTCCAGCGCAGGCAGGCCCTCCTCACGCGGCGAGCCTTTACCAAGCAGCAGTACAATCAGGGCGAAAACCACCGCCACGCAGGCCGGAACAATGTAGCTGGCGCTCTGCCAGTGTTCACTGCCGAGGATTGCAAACGCGGCACCTACGATCGGGGCGACAATCCCGCCGCCAACGTTATGCGAAATGTTCCAGAACGCCCCCACACGTCCACGCTCCCGACGCGGGAACCAGTTAGCGATAGTGATAAAAGAGGGGCCGACGCCCATCCCCTGAAACAGGCCGTTCAGGACAACCAGCGCAGCGAAGATCCAGAATGCGGTACTGAACCCCAATCCGACGTTTACGATAGCGCACAGCACCAGGCCGCAGGCCATAAAGACTTTCGGGCTGGCTTTATCTGCGAGGCTGCTCATGACGCCTTTGCTGATTCCGTACGCAATGAGCATACAACTGCTGAGCAAACCGATCTGCGTGGCGCTCAGGTCTAACTGTTCTTTCAGGTAAGGCGTGGATAATGTGAAGTTATTGCGCACAATATAGTACGCCAGATAGCCCAGAAATACGCTAAGCAGCGCCTGCATACGGTATCGACCATAAGTTGCCTGAATTTTCTCAGCAGGAACTTTATTCGCCGATGGCCCTGTTTTAAATATTGATAACATGTCGTCACCTGTATTTTATATTGGTATGAACATCAGGAGTATTCGGCATGAAGAGTGAAATAAGCGGCGATGAAACTCAAGTGGATGAAATGTGTCAAAATTGACTCAAAATGATGAATTGAAAGGTTATTTTCGACACGTTTTGAATGAGTGAAATGCGGCGTAATTAATCAGACGCTGAATTTATGTCTGGCTTGTGCGGATATTAACAAATTCCACATTCATTATCTGGTAATCTTTGCTGGTATTTTCGGATGCCAGCACGAATATTTTTACGATAGTGGTTATTCATCCGCTAATCGTCACAAACGGGTAAGTTTTGTCTCAACGTTATTTTTTCGATATCTCAATATTTATGAACGGGATCACAAACATGTTTCTTCGTCGGGGCGGGATGGTTCGCAAAACGTTCGCGTTGCTGCTGCTGACCGCGTTGTTCAGACCCTGTGCGGCGCAAAGCAATGAACTGGTGATGGCGACAACATTTTCCCCCAGCGCCACCGCGTGGATTATCCAGCGCTGGCAGACGGAGCCGGGGTCGGTGATGATTCGCACGCTCAATCGCACCAGCGCCTCGCTGGAACAGTTGCTTGATACGGCAAATGCGGAAAACGTTGATCTGATTCTGACCTCGTCGCCGATGTTGCTTCAGCATCTTCAGGAACATCAAAAACTGGCGCCGTTCAACGGTGCGCCGTCAGTCAGTCAACATCTGGTGCCGGAATCGATCCGTTCAACCTCCGTTGCCGTGGCTATATCGGGATTCGGTTTGCTGATTAATCGCTCGGCGCTGACTGCACGGCATCTGCCTTCGCCAACGGACTGGGACGACCTGACCGATCCCAGATATCAGGGGGCGCTGCTGATGAGCAGCCCATCGCGCTCGGATACCAACCACCTGATGGTGGAGGCGCTGTTGCAACAAAAAGGCTGGGCGCAGGGATGGGAAACGTTGTTGGCGAGTGCGGGAAACCTCGTGACGATTTCATCACGCAGCTTTGGCGTGGCGGATAAAATAAAAAGCGGGCTGGGCGTGGCTGGCCCGGTGATTGATAACTATGCCAATCTGTTGCTGAACGATCCTCATCTGGCCTTTACCTACTTTCCGCAGTCGGCCGTTTCGCCCACCTATGTCGCGGTACTCAAAAACAGCCAGCATGCCAGCGAAGCGCGGCGTTTTATTCGCTATCTGCTAAGCCTGGAAGGGCAGCGGATCCTCGCTGACGCCAATACGGGGAAATATCCGGTTACGCCGCTGGCGGCAGGAAACCCACGGGCAGCGCAACAGGCGGTGCTGATGAATCAACCGCCGTTAAATTATCGGTTGATCCTGAAACGTCAGCGTCTGGTTCAGCGTATGTTTGATACGGCAATCAGCTTTCGTCTCGCCCAGTTGAAAGATGCCTGGCGAGCGCTGCACAGCGCGGAAGCCCGTCTTAAGCGTCCGTTGCCTGAAATACGCGCGCTGTTAACCCGAGTGCCGGTCGATCCGGCAAGCAGTGAAGATGAAGCCTGGCTGGCGCAGTTCGACAATAAGAGCTTTGCTGAGCAGCAAATGATGGAGTGGCAGATCTGGTTTCTCAACAACCAGCGTCAGGCGATCAATAAACTGGAAGAACTGAAATGAAGGGCGGGTCAATGCTGCAACGTCTGCGGCAAATCAGCATCAGCAGCAGTTTACGGGGCGCTTTCCTGATGGGCGCGCTGCTGACGCTGATAGTCAGCAGCGTCAGCCTCTATTCATGGCATGAGCAAAGCTCGCAAATACGCTATTCGCTGGATGAGTATTTTCCCCGCATCCATTCTGCTTTTCTGATTGAAGGGAATCTCAATCTGGTGGTGGATCAGTTGAATGAGTTTTTGCTGGCGCCGAACACTACGGTGCGCCTGCAACTGCGCAACCAGATTATTCAGCATCTGGATAAAATCGAGCGGCTGAGCCAGGGGCTGTCACCCGCAGAACGCCAGCAGCTGGCGGTGATTTTGCAGGACAGCCGCGCGCTGCTGGCGGAACTGGATCGCGTGCTCTACAACATGTTTCTGGTACGTGAAAAGGTGGGTGAGCTGTCTGCGCGTATTGACTGGCTGCACGACGATTTCACCACCGAACTGAATTCTCTGGTGCAGGATTTCACCTGGCAACAGGGAACGCTGCTGGATCAGATTGAAGCCCGGCAAGGCGATGCGGCGCAGTACCTGAAACGCTCCCGTGAAGTACAGAACGAGCAGCAGCAGGTCTATACGCTGGCGCGCATCGAGAATCAAATTGTTGACGACCTGCGCGACAGGCTCAATGAACTGAAGTCTGGAAATGATGATGGCATGCTGGTTGAGACGCATATCCGCTATCTCGAAAACCTGAAAAAAACGGCGGATGAAAATATTCGTGTGCTGAATGACTGGCCGAGCACGATCACCCTGCGACAAACCATTGATGAGCTGCTGGAAATCGGCATGGTGAAAAATAAAATGCCGGACACCATGCGCGACTATGTCGCCGCGCAAAAAGCGTTAGTGGATGCCAGCCGCGCCAGAGAAGCGACGCTGGGGCGCTTCAGGACGCTGCTTGAGGCCCAGCTTGGCAGCAGTCACCAGCAAATGCAGATGTTTAATCAGCGTATGGAGCAGATTGTCCGCGTTAGCGGCGGGTTGATTCTGGTGGCGACGCTGCTGGCGCTGCTGCTGGCGTGGGTGTTGAACCATTATTTTATCCGTTCGCGGCTGGTGAAACGCTTTACCGCGCTGAATCAGGCGGTGGTGCAGATTGGTTTAGGGCGGACGGATGCCACGATTCCGGTGTATGGGCGGGATGAGCTGGGGCGTATTGCGGGTTTGCTTCGCCACACGCTGGGTCAGCTTAACGCGCAAAAACAGCAACTTGAGCAGGAGATCGCCGAGCGAAAAGCGATTGAGGCCGATCTGCGCGCCACCCAGGACGAGCTGATCCAGACGGCAAAACTGGCGGTGGTCGGGCAGACGATGACCACGCTGGCGCATGAGATCAACCAGCCGCTGAATGCGCTGTCGATGTATCTGTTTACGGCGGGGCGGGCGATTGAACAGGGGCAGACGGAACAGGCGCGAATGACGTTAAGCAAAGCGGAAGGGCTGATTAACCGCATTGACGCGATTATCCGCTCGCTGCGCCAGTTTACCCGTCGTGCTGAACTGGAAACGCCGCTGCATCCGGTTGATTTGCGTCAGACGTTTACGGCGGCGTGGGAACTGCTGGCGATGCGCCATAAGCCTCAGCAGGGGGCGCTCGCGATACCGGATGAAACCGTTTGGGTCAGCGGTGATGAAGTACGCATCCAGCAGGTGCTGGTGAACGTGCTGGCGAATGCGCTCGACGCCTGCCCGAACGCGGCGGCAATTACGGTGAGCTGGCAAATTCAGGGCGACACGCTGTGCGTGTTGATTGCCGACAATGGCCCCGGCTGGCCTGCGGCCTTGCTACCCTCATTACTGAAGCCGTTTACGACCAGTAAAGATGTGGGGCTGGGCATTGGGCTTTCGATTTGTGTTTCGCTGATGACGCAAATGGAAGGCGCGTTGCGCCTGGCGTCCACGTTGACGCGAAATGCCTGCGTGGTGCTGCAATTCAATGTGACGGATGTAAAAGATGTTGAGTAATGAATGTTCGATTCTGCTGATTGATGATGATGCCGATGTGCTTGATGCCTATACACAACTGCTTGAGCAGGCGGGCTATCGCGTCTGTGTCTGCAATAATCCCTTTGATGCGCGGGAGTGGGTGCAGAAGGACTGGCCCGGTATCGTGTTGAGTGATGTCTGCATGCCTGGCTGCTCCGGCATCGATTTGATGACGCTGTTTCATCAGGATGACGAGCAACTGCCGATTCTGCTTATCACCGGACATGGCGACGTGCCTATGGCGGTGGATGCGGTGAAAAAAGGAGCCTGGGATTTCCTGCAAAAGCCGGTAGACCCGGGCAAGTTACTCTCGCTGGTTGAGGCGGCGTTACGCCATAGGCAATCGGTGATAGCGCGTCGCCAGTACTGCCAGCAGAAGTTGCAGGTTGAGCTAATTGGGCGCAGCCAATGGACGCATCAGTATCGTCAGCGCTTACAGCAACTGGCAGAAACGGATATTGCGGTCTGGCTTTACGGTGAACCGGGAACCGGCCGCATGACCGGCGCGCGCTATTTGCACCAGCTGGGGCGTAACGCCGGGGGCCCCTTTATTTACTGCGAACTGACCCCTGCCAGTGCCCAAAAACTTAATGAGCTTATCGCGCAGGTTCAGGGCGGGACGCTGGTATTAAGTCACCCTGAGAATCTGACCCGTGAACAGCAGCATCAACTGGTGCAGTTGCAGAGTCTGGAGCGGCGGCCTTTTCGCCTGATCGGTATCGGCAACACTTCGCTGGTGGAACTGGCGGCCAGCAACCAGATTGTGGCGGAGCTTTATTACTGTTTCGCTATGACGCAAATCGCCTGTCAGCCCTTGTCACAGCGACCTGATGATATCGGGCCGTTGTTCCATCACTATTTGCAGAAAGCCTGTCAACGGCTGAATCATCCGGTGCCGGAGGTGGATAACGACCTGCTGAAGGGGATGATGCGCCGGGTGTGGCCGAACAACGTCCGTGAACTGGCGAACGCCGCCGAACTGTTTGCCGTGGGGGTATTGCCGCTCGCGGAAACGGCGAATCCACAGATGCATGTCGGTGAGCCGACGCCGCTTGACCAGCGGGTTGAAGACGTTGAACGGCAGATCATCACCGAAGCGCTGAATATCCATCAGGGGCGCATTAACGAAGTGGCAGAGTACCTGCAAATTCCCCGTAAAAAGCTCTATCTCAGAATGAAGAAATATGGCCTGAGTAAAGAGCACTATAAGTTTTAGCGCAGGTCAGGGGAGCGAGATGTGATGTGTGGGGCTATGAATCACCTGTTCCCCTGTAATTAGTTGTGATATTGCGAATGTAAATCAGTTACAATCTGACAAACACCTCAACTCCGGGTAACGTTTTGCACGGGCGAACGCGAATCAACCGAATAACAGCATGGCTGGCATTATTTGCCGTCGCCATGTTGTTTATTGCGCCCGTTATTTCAAAATCAATTGCCCGCCAGGCCGACTGTGAGCACTCGTCGCACTCAATGGTGATGATGTCGTCAGGCTCGCACCATGACATGGCGGCTTCTGCGCCGTGTGAGACTTCTCTTTCGGTCGCTCACCAGATGATGTCCGGCAAAGCGATGTCGCCCGTGGAAGAGATCGTCTGCGGGTACTGCCAGTTGCTGGTACATCTGCCGTTTGTCCAGTTTGCGCTGGTGTTCTTGCTCTGGCTGTTGCTGCTGTTTGTTATCTGTTGTTCGGTACGGCCATTACACCTTTCCGTTATCTTCCGCCCGTGGGCGCCTCAGCGCGCTCGCGCGCCGCCTGCTGTATTTCCGTTTTCGTTTTAAACAATAAAAAAACAGACATTGCGTAGCGTTTTGCCCTTTTGACGGGCAATGCGTCGTTGCGCCTGAAAAACAGTAAGGAATGTTATGAAACGGCAATACTTCGGGCTTACTCCTCTGGCCTCTCTGGTTCTGATCGCGCTGACCGCAAAGGCGGCGTGGGCAAGCGAACAGCACGATCATGCAAAAATGGCGGATGATTCGGTAATGATTGTGACCGCGCCGGTCGCTTCTCCGCTGGAAATCGTCACGTCGCCAAAAACGCCTCGTCAGCCCGTTCCCGCCAGCGATGGCTCTGATTATCTGAAAACGATCCCTGGGTTCTCGCAAATTCGCAATGGCGGGACAAACGGCGATCCGGTCTTTCGCGGGATGTTTGGCTCTCGTCTGCGAATTTTGACCGATAACGGCGAAATGCCGGGAGCCTGCCCGGCACGTATGGATGCGCCGAGTTCTTATATCTCCCCGGAAAGTTTTGATGTGCTGACCCTGATAAAGGGGCCGGAAACTGTGCTCTGGGGGCCGGGTAACTCTGCGGGAACCCTCCGCTTTGACCGGGAACAGCCGCGTTTTGATAAACCCGGTATTCAGGGGACGGCCAGCGTCCTTGCCGCCTCGAATAACCGCTGGGATGAAAATGCGGACATCAGTCTGGGAAGTGAGGACGGCTATTTGCGGCTTATTGGCAACAAATCCCGGGCGGGTGACTACAAAGATGGCAATGGCGATCGCGTGCCGTCGAAATGGGATAAATGGAACGGCGATATGGCGCTGGGCTGGACGCCAGACAAAGACACGCTGCTGGAAATGACGGCGGGTAAAGGCGACGGTGAAGCCCGCTATGCCGGGCGCAGTATGGACGGCTCCCGCTTCAGGCGTGAAAGCCTGGGGATGCGGTTTGAAAAATCCGGCATCGGCGAGGTATTTGATAAGTTAGAAGCGAATATCTACTACAACTATGCGAATCACGTTATGGATAACTACTCGCTGCGCGCTCCCGGCATGAATATGTCAGGAAGCATGGGTTCGGCGATGGGTTCGGCAATGGAACACGGTTCTGCCATGCATTCGATGAGTATGCCAATGGCAATGCAGCTGGATCGCCGTACCGTTGGCGGGCGGATGATGGGAACGTGGTTGTGGTCAGACTATGAGTTACGCAGCGGCGTTGATACGCAACTGAGCACGCATCGCAGTAAAGACGATGACCGCTGGGACAAAGACGCCCGTTTTCACGACTATGGTTTATTCAGTGAATTGACCTGGCTTGCGACGGAGCAAAGCAAAGTGACAGGCGGCGCGCGTCTTGATCGCGTGCTGGTGGACAATTTCACTGACACCGGCTCCTCGCAGCGCACGGATCTACTACCGGCCGGGTTTGTGCGCGTTGAGCATAATCTGGCGGAGATGCCCGTGATGTTTTACGCGGGGATCGGCTATACCGAGCGTTTCCCCGACTACTGGGAGCTTTTTTCTCCCACCTATGGCCCTGGCGGGTCGGCAGATGTTTTCGATAACGTCAAAACGGAAAAGACGACTCAGCTTGATATTGGCGCGCAGTATACTGGTAAGCGTCTTAACGGCTGGGTTTCTGCCTATATTGGCCGGGTTAATGATTTTATTCTGTTCCGTTACGACCCTCATCATCCCCGTATAAGTCAGGTTGATAACGTCAATGCGACCATCATGGGGGGAGAAGCGGGCATCGGCTATCAATTGACCGAAACATGGAAAACCGATGCCAGCCTTGCTTATTCCTGGGGGCGAAATACCGACGACCATCAGCCATTGCCGCAGATTCCACCGCTTGAAGCGCGCCTGGGTCTGACATGGGAGCGCGGCGACTGGAGCAGTACCGGTCTGCTGCGTCTGGTCAGCAGCCAGCATCGTGTCGCAATTAACGAAGGGAACGTCGTGGGTAAAGATTTTGATAGCAGCGCGGGGTTCGCCATATTCTCCGCGAATGCGGCCTACCGGCTGAACAAGTCTGTGAAACTCAGCGCGGGCGTTGATAATCTGTTTGATAAAGCCTACAGCGAACATCTGAACCTTGCCGGTAACAGCAGCTTTGGTTACTCCGCGAATACGTCGGTGAATGAACCGGGAAGAACATTCTGGGGAAAAGTGAACGTGACGTTTTGATAGCCTTCCGGCGGACGTGAACCGTCCGCCGACTTCATGACTCATTGACCTGCCGTTTAGGTTATTAACATTAAACTGTCTCGGCTGTAACCAGGATATGACGTAACGCCATCTCTTCGTTTGCATGGGCCAGTCTGTTTTTTTCTTTTATGAGTCAACACTGTATGAAAAAGCTTACCTTGACCGAAAATGATTTACTGGCCAGAGGGAACGATCGTTACGTCTTTCAGCATCCGCACAATCATCAACTACTGATCAAAGTCGTCATCCCGACCATTCCCAAATATAAAAGTAAGCTTCGTGAAGTCTATCGGGACGTCAAAGAGTGCAAGCCGCGCGACGAAACTGACTCGCTCTTCATCCAGAAAATTGAAGGGCTAGTGGAGACAGATAAAGGGATTGGGCAGGTTATCGTCAAAGAGCATGACGAACAGGGCAACATTGCCAGAACATTGTATGACCTTGCAAAGCACAACGAACTGGACGCGGAGAAATTCAGTAAGCTCAACGCTTTTTTAGCGTGGTTTATTTATACAGACGTCATTATCAACTCGCTGCATTGCAAAAATATTGTTTATGCCTGGGACGATGCTCGTCAGGAGTACCGCTTCAAAGTTATTGACGGCTTTGGGGATAAGACGCTCTTTCAACTGAGCAAGTTCTGGAGCGTTATACGGGATAAAAACAAACTTAAGTGCCTCAGAAGGATGCTGAGGGATCTGCAAAGTATCACGCAAGCGTAATCTACACGTTATCCTTGAACAGGCCTGGTCATTTTCCCAGTATGCAACCGGACCTTTGTCATGTTGTCTGCTGGCTTGTTAACAAGAAAGAGTATGCAAACAACACGTAATTATTTTTTTGATATTCTCCGCATTCTGGCTGTACTACTGGTTGTTACCTCGCATTACAGCTACATGTTCGATACCAGTACCGTGTTGACGTTCCCGCGCGAATACCTGACCGGAGGAATAGGGCGGCTGGGCGTCTCTTTCTTCTTCATGATATCCGGCGCGCTGGCTTACCTGTCGCTGCGTAAATACTCTGTACAGGAGTATTACCTGAAACGCGTCTATTCGATCCTGCTTCCCTACAACATCGCTTATTTCTCAATGGCGATCCTGTTCCTCATCCTGAGCGTGTTTTTCCTCTATCCAGGCAATCCGCTGGCTGACGTGCTCGCCGGGAAGCGTGCATTTCACTCGCTGCTGCCTTCCGTTCTCGGGTTTGACCATTATCTGCACGGTGTCTACGACATCAATACCGCGTACTTCACCGGAGAGTGGTTTATTGGCTGTATTATCCTGCTGTACGCCGTTTCTCCGGTGATTTACTGGGCCATTGTCCGTTTTCCTGTCTGTACGATGCTGGCGGCGGTCGTCGTTACGCTACTGGCATATGATAAAAGCATCGTGAACCCTTACTGGTCAGCACAGGTTCGGGTGAGTGATTTTACCTTCGGGATGCTGTTCATACACTTTCAGCCGTGGTTCACGCGCTACCGTCTTCAGGCGGCGTCAGTCAGCCTGCTGCTGGTGGTGACCGGGGTGATTGTGGCGCATATCGATCAGCTACCGGTTCGGGAGGTGCTGTTTCCTCTGAAACCCTCAAGCCTGCTGTTTGCTGCGGCCTTCCTCTTCATTCTGCTGGCGGGATACCCGCTGATTCATCCTCTGTTTAATCTGGATCGCTTCCGGCAGGGGTTATCCAGCCTGGCGTCGCGGGCCTACATTATTATGCTGTTGCAGCATGTGGTGGTGATATTTGTCAGCGCCAATATCGATATGTCGGTACTGAATGCGACCCAGGCGGTGATGCTGTATTTTGGGATTCTGATTTGCATCGAAAGGCTGTCGTCTTTCATGAAACCGCTATCGGTAAAGTGTGAGCAGGTCTTGATCGCCAGAACGCCGTGGCTACGTGAAAAGCAAAAAGGGAACTAAGACCATTTCGCGCTAAGCCGGACAACGTCCGGCTGCAAAGAACGCGGGGAGGGGTTAACGCTGCATCCCCCAGCGTTTCACCGTGATCTTTTCCAGACTGGCGAATACCACGCCTTCCACCAGCAGGCCAATCGCGATTACCGTTAACAGTCCTGCAAATACCCGGTCGGTGAACAGCTCATTGCGATTCTGGAAGATATACCAGCCCAGGCCTCCTTCGCCGCTGGACGCGCCAAATACCAGTTCGGCGGCAATCAACGTGCGCCAGGCGAACGCCCAGCCGATCTTGAGCCCGGACAGGATAGCGGGCAACGATGCCGGAATAAGAATCGTGATCACATAGCGTGGCCCGCTGAGGCCGTAGTTGCGCCCCGCCATGCGTAGCGTTTCCGGTACGCTGCTAAAGCCAGACCAGGTATTCAGCGCGATTGGCCACATCACTGAATGTATCAGCACAAATATCAGGCTGGCATTCCCCAGACCAAACCACAGCAAAGCCAGCGGCAGCAGCGCAATTGCCGGCAGCGGATTTAGCATCGCGGTTAATGTGCTGAGCAGATCGCGGCCAAACTGGGTGGTCACGGCCAGCGCGCTGGCAATCAGCGCCAGCGCACTGCCTGCCAGATACCCTTTCAGCAGGGTACTGAGTGAGTTGACGATTTTTTCCGGCAGTTCGCCATTGCGCATGTCTTCGCTAAACGCCTGCAACGTCTGAAGTACCCCGGGCAACATCAGATCGTTTTGCTGGATTCGCGCGGCGATCTCCCATAGCGCCAGCACCAGGGCGACAATCAGACACTTGCGCAACCACGTCTGATTCCACAGGCGCTGGCTTAAAGGCAGCGGCGTTTCCACCGGCAGATTGCGCAGCGGCGGTAATTCGCGTTCGAATTCAGGACGAATGTACGGTGGCTGGGACATACTCTGGCTCCTCGCCGGATGAGTGAGACGGACTGTTCCCGATTGTCGGGAATAACAGATGGTGAATATGGCGCGCAGCGTGCTGAAACGCCTCGCTGCCGAAATCATTAAGCGTGAACTGATGACAGTTAAGCTCCGCCCTGACGCGCCCTGGATGCGGCGAAAGCACCAGGATACGGCTGCCCACCACCAGCGCTTCTTCAATCGAATGGGTGACGAACAGCAGGGTAAAGCGCTCTTCTTCCCAGAGCGCAAGCAGTTCTTCCTGCATTGTGCGTCGGGTCAGCGCATCCAGCGCGGCAAAGGGCTCGTCCATCAGCAGGATGCGTGGTTTCATTGCCAGCGCCCGTGCAATGGCGACGCGCTGCTTCATCCCGCCGGAGAGCATATGGGGCATGGCGTCGGCAAATTCTGCCAGCCCGACTTTGTGGAGGAAATGCAGCGCCGTCTCTTTTGCTTGTGAACGACTGGCTTTCCGGCTGGCCAGCAGAGGAAACATGACGTTTTCCAGCACGGTTTTCCACGGCGGCAGTTGGTCAAACTCCTGGAATACCATCATGCGTTCCGGGCCGGGAGCGCTAACCGGCGTTCCCGCAAGTGAAATGTGGCCGCTGCGCGGGGCGAGAAAACCGCCTGTGGCTTTCAGCAGACTTGATTTCCCACAGCCTGACGGCCCAAGCAAAATAAAGCGGTCGCCAGGCCAGACATCAAAACTGACATCATGCGTCGCGCGCACTTGCCGTTCACGGGTACGGTATTCAATATCAACATTGCTGACCTGTAGCAGCGGGCCGTCGATTTGCTGAGTGACCATCAGAGCCTCCGGTGTCGCGGTTTAACTGCCTGGGTTTTCCCATGCTTCGTTAAAGAAATAGTCTTTCCAGGAATCGGCCTTATTTTTCAGTACGCCAAGCTCATGGAGTTTTTCGGCATATACGCCAGTACGCTCAGGGAAAACCGTAAAGCTGATTTCTGGATCGTTAACAATTTTTTGTACCAGCGGTAAGGGCAGCCGTGATTTCTCGACGCGAATATACGTTTCGGCAGCCGCATTTTTGTCACGGTTAATGATATTTGCGGCTTCACTGAGGGCGCGATAAAACGCTTTATAGGTTTTTGGATTTTCATCATGGAATTTCTGGGTGGTATAGAGAACATTAAATGTCGCCTGCCCACCCAGCACATCATAGGAACTGAGCACTTTATGCACGTTGCTGTGCTCCAGCGCCTGATACTGAAACGGCGGGCTGGAAAAATGCGTGGTAATTTCCGAGCCACCGGCAATTAAGGCTGCGCTGGCGTCCGGGTGCGGTAAACTGACGCTAATTTTATCGAAGCGTTTGAAGTCCTGGTCGCCATATAATTTCGCCGTCTCGATTTGTAATGTCCGAGACTGAAAACCGACCCCAGCCGCCGGAACGGCAATACGGTCTTTTTCGGTCAGATCTTTAATGCTTTTTACCGCCGGGTTATTACTCAATAAATAATTGGGCATCGATCCCAGCGAGGCTATCGCTTTCACATTTTGCTTACCTTTGGTGCGATCCCATAGGGTGAGTACCGGGGGAACGCCTGCTGACGCAACGTCCAGAGCGCCAGAGAGCAACGCTTCATTCATCCCGGTTGCGCCTGAAATCGTGCGCCACTCTACTTTGATATCCAGTCCCTCTTTTTGCCCCTCTTTTTCGATAAGCTGCTGGTCTCGCACCACATCAAGAATTAAATAACCGATGCCAAATTGCTGCGCGATACTAATGTTCCCTTCCGCAAATGCCGACTGGCTGACTCCGCCAAGGGCGGAAAACGCCAGCGTCCAGGCAAATACCCTGTTTCTTTTATTCATATCTGTTCCCCAGAAAGGTGTTTCTCAGCAAAAAATCATGGGCAGAGGCGAGAGGGAAAGGAAATGATTTAAATGGCAATGAATATCAGGAAAATGAATAACGATATTCATGGCGTGTTAGTTAATAAGCGGAAAAGCTTAGTCATTATTCATTGTTATGTAACAAATACATCCTCGCTATAGTCGGACTCACCTCTTTAATAGCCCTTGCCATTGCAGGGGCAATGTCCGTGAGTAGAATCATGCCATTATTTTCACATCATCACTTACGTTCGCTTTTACAACGCTATCTGGTGCGGGCGGGTACGGGATCTGATATCGCGCAAAAAGTAGCGGATAACCTGGTCGAATCCTCATTAAAAGGCCACGACTCGCATGGCGTGACCCTGTTGCCTCGCTATATACGGGCCATTCTGGCGGGAGATTTGAACCCTGGCGCCACGCTGACCACCTTGTCTGATGCCGGGCCGATTGTCTCTTTTGATGGGGGACATGGCTTCGGCCAGGCGTTGGGCGAACAGGCCATGACCGTGGGTATTGAGCGTGTGCGCCAGTTTGGGGTGGCAATAATTGGCTTGTCTAATACCCACCATCTTGGGCGGATCGGCGCATGGGCAGAGCAGGTGGCGAGCGCCGGGCTGGTCTCGATCCATTTTGCTAACGTGGCGGCGCCGTCGGCCGTGTTGCCGTTCGATGGGCTACGCGCCAGGCTTGGTACAAACCCCTTTTGCGTGGGTGTACCGCTACAGAACCGCCCTCCGGTTATCCTTGATTTCGCGACCAGCGCCATTGCGGGCAATAAAGCGCGCATCGCCTGGAATGAAGGGCGCGCCATCCCGGCAGGATGCGCGGTAGATGCGAACGGGCAACCCACAACCGACCCTGCCGTATTAATGACTGAGCCGCCCGGCGCTTTGCTGCCTTTTGGCGGCCATAAAGGCGCGGGATTGTCGCTAATATGTAGCTTACTTGGCGCTGCGCTGACCGGCGGCGAGACCGAAAGCCAGCAAATTCCGCCGCGTGCCGGAATCATCAACAATATGTTGTCGATTCTATTTGACCCCGCGCGGTTAGGCGAGGAGGAACATTACTCACAGGCGCTGTTAGCGCAGGTTGACTGGGTTCGTAGCGGGCAGGAAGGGCGCGATGTGCAGATCCCCGGAGAACCGGAATTGCGCGCGTATGCCCGGCGCCAGGAAGAGGGCATCTGGATTGATGACGTCAGCTGGCAGGCGTTTGTCGCCCTGGAAGCATTAAATACCTGAGCGTGCCTGCGCACCAAAAGACATATTTGGTTATTTGTTTAAACGGATCGGCATGATGGTCAGTTAATGAATGCTGGCGAATAAATAACGCGATCGTTTTTTGTTTTATCTTTTTTCCTCATATCCATAGCTGAAAAACTTGGTAAGCCGCGAGTGAGAAAATCAATATAGTCATTCTTATATTCCACGAATCTTTCTTACTCTCGCTGCCGAATTTTAATGTGCGGCGTCGTTATTCTTTACAGGAGTTATTATGCATCTGGCGCGTTTTCCCCGGCTTCATTTTGGCCATTTCCCGACTCCACTGGAGCCCCTCACTCAACTTTCACGCTTGCTGGGGGGGCCAAATATCTGGATAAAACGAGACGATTGCACCGGCCTTGCCACTGGCGGCAATAAAACCCGCAAACTTGAGTTTTTGCTCGGCGACGCCCAGGCAAAACAGGCGGATATTATCATTACCCAGGGCGCCACGCAGTCTAACCATGTGCGTCAGACCGTCGCGGCGGCGGCCAGACTGGGTCTGGAAGCGCATATTTTTCTCGAACAACGCGTCACGACGCTGGGTGATGAGTATCAGCAATCCGGCAATGTGCTGCTGGACGGTTTGCTCGGCGGCAAAGTTATTGCCCATTTGCCTGGCGGTACGGATATGCAGCAGGCAATGGAGCATCATGCGGAAAGCCTGCGTGCGCAGGGCCATACCCCTTATGTCATCCCCGGTGGCGGTTCGAACGCAATCGGGGCGCTGGGTTACGTATCCTGCGCGGAAGAGTTGCTTTGGCAGTCCAGCCAGTTACGGCTGCGTATCGATCATATCGTCCATGCCACCGGCAGCGCAGGCACGCAGGCTGGCCTGATTGCGGGTTTAACCGCCACGCACAGCGGCATTCCCCTCCTCGGGATTAGCGTACGCGCCCCGCGTGATAAACAGGAACACAACGTCTGGCGTCTGGCGCAGCAGACCCGGGAACTGCTCGGCGTGCCGGGTGAATTGCCGCGTGAGGCGGTGGTCGCCAACAGTGATTATGTGGGCGAAGGCTATGGTCTGCCCACCGAGGGGATGCTTGAAGCGCTGCAACTGCTGGCGCAGCACGAGGGGATTCTGCTCGACCCTGTCTATTCCGGTAAAGGCATGGCCGGATTGATTGATCTGATCCGTCAAGGCCATTTCCGCAAGGATGAGAATGTGGTGTTTATCCATACGGGAGGAAGCGCGGGTCTGTTTGGCTATCGTCAGGTCATCGCAGATTCTTTGTCATCATGAGCACACCTTTTCTGCTGGGGATTCTTGGCGGCATGGGGCCGCTGGCGACGCTTGATTTGATGCATAAATTGCTGCGCGCAACGCCCGCCAGCAGCGATCAACAGCAAATCCCCCATGTGGTGTGGAATGTGCCGCAAATTGCGGATCGCCAACAGGCGCTGGCGGGAACGGGGCCTTCGCCGTTGCCGCAGCTCTTGCTCGGTGTGGAACAGCTGAACCGCGCGGGCGCCAGCCACATTGTGATCGCCTGTAATACGGCGCACCACTGGTATGAGGCGCTGGCGCAGCACAGCGACGCGCCGTTGCTGCATATTGTGGACGCCACGCTGGCGGTATTTGAAGGGAAAGAGAAGCCCCGCCGGGTCGGGCTTATCGCTACGCAGGGCACGCTGGATGCCGGTTGGTTCCAGCACGGTTTCGCCTCTATGGGGATTGAAAGCGTGCAGCCGACGCCAGAGGAGCTGCGGCAGTGGTTTGTGCCGGGGTGCTATGCGGTAAAACGCGGCGAACTGCGTACCGGTGGTGAGCTGCTGAGTTTACAGGCTCAGGCATTGCGCGATCGCGGCGCAGAGAGGCTGGTGCTGGCCTGCACGGAAGTGCCGGTTGCGCTGGCGGAGGTGACATCCCCGCATTTAGCCGTGTCGATTGATCCCGCAGAAGCGCTGGCGCAACAGTGTGCCCGGTTATGGCTAACGCAGCGCGAAGCATGGCATTAATAACGTTATTATTTAAAGGGTAAATTAAATGAAAAAAAGTCTCTGCGTATTACTTGCAGCGGGTGGCCTGTGGGTCAATACCAGCTTTGCCGAAACACCCGCAGAAGTCCGCGTGGCATACAGCGGCGGTTCTCAGGTGCTGATGCTGGCAAAAGCCGATGGTTCTCTGGATAACGCTTTACACAGCAAGGTCAAATGGGTGCAATTTGCGTCCGGTGCGGACGCGTTAAATTATTTTGCCAGTAACGCGATTGATATTGCCAATTTCGGCTCCAGCCCGGCAACGGCAGGCATTGTCAGAAAACTGCCGGTGGAGATTGTCGGCGTCTCCGGGGTGATTGCCAGCTACGAGCGTTTAATTGGTAAAGACGGCATTACCCGTATTAACGATATTGAAGGCAAACGCGTAGCCTATCCGCCAAACTCGACGGCGCAATATGCGCTTGAAGCCGCCATCAGCGTTAACCATCTCGATCGCAGCAAAATAACCTTATTGCCGCTGCGTCCGGCGGAAATGGTCGCGGCCTGGAAACGCGGCGATATCGACGCGGGCTATGTCTGGGCGCCGTTTGCTCAGGAACTTGAAGCCTCCGGCGGGCATCAGGTATTCGCGACCAAAGATCTGCAAAAGGACGGCTACCTGATTTACAACAACTACGTCGTGCGTAAAGCCTTTGCCGAGCAGTATCCGCAAACCGTCAGCGCGTTCCTGCGCGTTCATCAGGAAAAAGTTGATGAGTTTAAGAAAGACCCGGAACGCGCGGCGGCGATTGTGGCGAAAGAGGTGGGCGCGCCGGTGACGACTGCCGTGAATACGTTGGGTGGGCTGGAATACCCAACCCTGACGCAGCAGGGTACGGCGGACTGGCTTGGCAATGGAACCCAGACGACTGACAGCGGTATTGGTAAAGCGCTGACCAAAACCTCTGACTTCCTGGCGGGGATTGGCGAGATCCGCAAACGTGATATCCCGGCGAACTGGGACAGCGCCATTAACTCCCGCTACATCCATGACGCGGCGGTAGCAGCGCAATGAGATTGAGTTATCACATCGCCATCAGCGTCGTTTCGGTGGCTATTTTCTTTATCGTCTGGCAAGTGGCGACGATGCGGCAATGGGTGGACCCGCTGCTGCTGCCGTCGCTACAGGATATCGGTCTGACAACCGAAGAGCTGTTGGCTGATGGTTATCGTCAGGTGCCGTTGTGGGAGCATGTCGCAGTCAGCCTGGCCCGGGCCCTAAGCGCTTTTTCTGTGGCAATTCTCATCGGCATCCCCCTGGGGTTGCTGATGGGGTTGTCGGAAGGTCTGGCGGCGGTACTGAATCCGTTCGTGCAGTTTTTGCGCCCGCTACCCAAGATTGCGCTTATTCCGCTGGCGGTCGTCTGGCTGGGGATCGGTGAGGCGTCGAAGTTCTTTCTGATCTTCATCGCCACCTTCCTGAGCGTGGTCGTGGGGGCATCTGCTGCGGTCGATCGTATTGGTCGCTCGCGTATTCGTGTGGCGCAAACGCTCGGCGCGTCGCGCAAACAGATTTTTCTGCGCGTGGTGTTGCCGGATGCGCTGCCGGAACTGTTTACCACCGTCAGGCTGTCGATAGGGATCGGCTGGACATCGCTCATCGCGGCGGAAATGGTGGCGGCCAGTTCGGGTCTCGGCTGGATGGTGATTAACGCCAGCTCGTATCTGCGAACCGATATCGTGATGCTGGGGATCCTGCTGCTCGGCGGTATCGGCTATTTACTGGATTTATTGCTGCTGGGGCTGCAACGCTTTTTTGTGCCCTGGGCGGGGAAAGAGTAATGAGTGCCATCACACTGGAAAACGTATCGCTCTCTTTTGCGGCAAAACCGCAGCCGTTCACGGTGCTGGACGATATCAGCCTGTCTCTGGAGAAAGGGGAGTTTGTTGTTCTGTTGGGGCCGTCCGGCTGCGGGAAGTCCACGATCCTGAATCTGGTCGCCGGATTCAACAAGCCGGATCGCGGGCGCGTGGCGGCAGGCGGAAAGACAGTGAAGCTGCCAGGGCCAGACCGGGGAATGATCTTCCAGCAGCCAAATTTGTTTCCCTGGCTGTCGGTACTGGAAAACGTCACCTTTGGCCCACGGCTGGGGAAATACCACAAAGATGAGGTCAACGCCCAGGCGCTGGACTGGCTGACGCGGGTAGGGCTGAAAGGCTTTGAACATCATGCGCCCTGGCAACTCTCCGGCGGGATGAAACAACGCGTGGCGCTGGCCCGCGCCTGGCTGCCGGAGCCGGAGGTGTTGCTACTCGATGAACCGTTCGGCGCGCTGGATGCGCAAACACGTCTGATGATGCAGGAACTCCTGCGCGATGCCTGGCTTGCCACCGGCACCACGCTGCTGTTTGTGACTCACGACGTAGAAGAGGCGCTGTTTCTGGCCGATCGTATTCTGATTATGTCGGCGAAGCCTGGAAAAATCGTTGAGGAGGTTATCCTGCCTTTTGGGCGCGAACGCGATATCGAAACCCTGGCTGAACACCCGGCTTACAGTGGGATCAAACATCACGTATTGCACCGGGTGCGCCAGGAGGCGAAGCGCCATTTAGGATGAAAACACCGCCAGCGTGGGCGCGTTATTTCTTAACTAATGCCCAATCATCCTCGCCTGGGGAATTAAGCGGAAATAAAGATGCTCCGGCACCGGGCTATCCCAGGCGCCGGCATACATCGCAATCGCGATAGCGGCAAAAAGTATCCCGAGTATCAATATTGTCATGGCGACGCCCGAGAGTGCGGCCTGTCGCCATAACGGTTTTATCGCCTCGCGTTTTCCTTCCGGCGCGCCAGAAGGCGTGCGTAATGAAAAGTTGAGCGTCGAGGCAACCGGGCAGGACTCCACGCAGGTCATGCAACCTGTGCATTCAACGGTTCTGACCTGAATCAGCTTGTCTACCGGGATACGGGAGGGACAATTTTGAGCGCACTTTCCACAATCAATACAGCTGTCGGCATTGCGGCGGATTTTAAAGGGAGAAAAAAACGAAAACAGACCAAGCAGAGCGCCGTAAGGGCACAGATAACGACACCAGAAATGACGAATAAATAAGCTGGCGACGGCGAAAAATATGACGCAGATAAGCGTGGTTGTTCCAATATTGCGGAAAAAATCGAGCATTTTAACGTCGATAATAATGCCATAAGCTGACATCAGGAACATCTGAATACCCTGTGCAGGCATGGATAACGCGATATAAAGAAAAAAGCTCAATAACAGATATTTCAGACCGCGCAGGGGAATATCCAGCCAGCGGGGCAGGGTAATCGACGGCCCAAAGAGCGTTTCCCCGAGTTTGCCGATCAGCTCTGACAACGCGCCAACAGGACACAGCCATGAGCAAAAAGATTTTTTTAGCAGCAGGCTGATGACGATAAATGCAACCAGAAGCAGCATGGAGGCGGCGTGAACAGGAGGGAGCAGACCGGTTTCCCAGGTGTATCGGATGTTCATCAAACCGGCGACAGGAAGCCAGCCTTCAATACCACCGGGTCTGGGGACGTAAACGCTGGCGGCGGCAGTTTCGTAATACCGGACCCAAAAATAGAATGTGATGCCAATATAAATATTGATCAGCAGGAGCAGAAATTGTGTCGCCCTGCGCCAGGTCGATGCATTTCGCCAGTCATTCCACGGCAATTTACCGCCGATGGTGCCTGGTCGACGCTGCCAGCGCGTTCTTTTCATCCCACCCATGATCTTTATTTCCCTGTGAACATGTATTCAGAATGCCACTATGCTACGGCGGTTCCCGGGGGCAGGATTTGATTTATATCGGATTAACGGCTTTTGCCACGGAATAATGACGATGGAGCTGTTTTGCGAGCGTCTGCTTTTGGAGTTGAGTTAAAATGGATGCACTTGTGCACAGTGCGTGTGTGCGTTACAATGTTCCTGTCCTGAGGAAACGGAAGGCAAGCTGGAATGCCAAAGAAACTTGTCAGTATTGAAGACTTCCGTGACCAGTGGCTGGATGATTTTTTTATGTACTCTGCACCACATAAGAAAATTCCCCCGGATATACATTCAGCATTGGCCCGTAAGCTCGATATCATAAACGCGGCAGTGAGCTACAAGGATTTGAAGTCACCGCCGGGTAACAGATACGAAGAACTGGAAGGTAAATTGCAGGAATATTCTTCGATAAGAGTTAACAAGCAATATCGTTTGATATTCAAATGGGTGAACGGCAAGGCACAAGACCTCTACCTTGATCCACATGAGTATTAAACAAGCGTGAAACTATCGGCTTAGCCATTTGTACAAGGTTAAGCCGAGTCAGCGGCTTAATTGCCCTCAAAATGGATGGACTAACTCATGAACCAGGCAACCAGAAAACCCACGACAGTTGGTGATATCCTTCTGTATGAATACCTGGAACCGCTTGACCTCAAAATTAATGATCTCGCGGAAATGTTGCAGGTGCATCGTAATACCGCCAGCGCATTGGTTAACAACAATCGTAAACTCACGACTGACATGGCTTTTCGCCTGTCTAAAGTTTTCGATACCTCTGTAGAGTTCTGGATGAACCTACAGACTGCTGTAGATGTATGGGAAACTGAAAACAATGCCCGCCTTCAGGTAGAGATGAGCAGGGTGATTACGGCGAGCGATTTTCTTGCGGAACGTCAGAAACAAGAAAAGAAAGTCGCGTGACCAGCCGAAAGAATGGAAAAGGCTGCAAGGTTTAACCGTTGAGGCCAGCAGCTTCCCTGTGACGTTAATGTGAATTTTTTACCGTATCGCGGTGATAAAAATAAGGGGGCGGGCAGTGTGCCAACCCCCGTTTATTATTTTATGGGTGTTTGATAAAGCGGGAAAGACGCTGTATCAGCAAGCGGTTTTCCTGGCGTAGCCGGTCATTTTCTTCCAGCAAGGTCAGCGTCATTGCGATGCCCGGCCAGTCCAGCGCCAGCTCCTGGCGCAAGCGTAAAGCACGCTGCACGACGATCGCCGCATGATCGTCAAATAACCAGGATGCGGTTTCGTTCTCGCAGGGCTCGATCACCCCAAGCCCGACAATTTCGTTAAGCTCTTCCTCCGAAACCCCGGTATGCAGGCAAAATTCGGTAATTGTAAAGGTGACGGTTACGTTAGCCATTATGCTTTCCCCCACTCTTTGCGTGGATCAAAGGAGGACTGCGCGTCCGCCAGTTGCTGCCACAGGGCTGTGGCACTGTCGTCGGGTTTCGGCGGCATCACGATTTTGATCACAGCGTACAGGTCGCCCGTGTGTTTTTTGCTGACCAGGCCTTTGCCTCTGATGCGCAGGCGCTGCCCGGCCTGACTGCCTGGCGGGATGGTCAGCAGAATCTTCTCTTTTAGCGTTGGTACGGCGACCTTCGCGCCCAGCGCGGCCTCCCACGGGGCGAGAGGAACCACAATCTCCAGATCCTGATTGACGATATCAAACAGAGGATGCGGCGCGATATGAATCACTAACCACAGATCGCCATTCGGCCCGCCGTTTTCCCCCGGCGTTCCCTGGCCTTTTAGACGAATGCGCTGGCCGTTGCCAACGCCTGCGGGAATTTTCACATTCAGCGTTTTAGGGATCTCACGCTCCACAAGACCGAACGCGTTATACACCGGCAAGTTATAGCTGATTGTACGGCTGTGCTCGGCAAGGGTTTCCTCCAGGAACACCGCCACTTCAATCTCAATATCGTGGCCGCGCGTCGCCTGACGCTGGCGGGATTGTCGGCCGTGTTGCCCAAAGATGGACGAGAAAATGTCGTCAAAATCTTCGGCGTTATAACTCTGGCCTTCGCCCTGCTGGAACTGTCGGTTGAACTGCGGATCGTTGCGGTGTTGCCACAATTGGTCGTATTCGGCGCGGCGCTGTTCATCACTCAGCACTTCCCATGCTTCCGCCACCTCTTTAAAGCGGGCTTCGGCATCAGGCTCTTTGCTGACATCAGGATGGTATTTGCGGGCCAGTCGGCGGTAGGCGGTCTTGATAGTCTTGAGATCGTCCGTCGGTTTCACGCCCATAATGGCGTAATAATCCTTTAATTCCATAGTGTTATCTCGCGTAAATCAATACATACGGCAGGGAATCCCCGGAAAAGTCATCGTTGTTAAGTGTAGGGTAAACCCGAAAGATGCGTATGAAAACAGCAAAATCATTATTAAAACTAATGCGTTTCGCCTGTAATAAGCGGGGCGATGCCGACATAACTTTACAGCGCAAAGGTTGCTAAAACCTTGTCAGTGGCTAAGATAACTCGCGTCAATCAGTGAGGATGTCATGGCGAAACGTCAACAACTGGGATGGTGGTTCCTCTGCCTGGCATGTGTTGTGGTGATAGTGTGCACCGCGCAGCGCATGGCGGGTCTGCACGCCTTGCAGATGGCGCCAGCCGCGACGGCGGTCGTCACTCAGGCGGATAGCTCGTCTGCTGATGATGCCTCGCCCGTGACGCCATGCGAACTCAGCGCGAAATCATTGCTTGCCGCGCCGCCCGTGTTGTTTGAAGGGGCGATTCTCGCGCTGTGTCTGTTGTTGTCCCTGCTGGCGCCCGTACGCGCCGTACGCCTGCCATTCTTTCCACCGCGAGCAATCTCGCCTCCCACACTCAGAGTCCATCTACGCTTCTGCGTATTCCGTGAATGACAGTCTGGCCGTTGCTGACTGTTAATTACCTGTTCACGGAGAAAAAATATGATCACTGTTTTCAGGCAGACTTTGTGCTGTCTGTTATTGCTATGGCTGCCCGTCTCGTGGGCGGCAGAAAGCGGCTGGCTGCGCTCGCCGGATAACGACCATGCCAGCGTCCGCCTGCGCGCGGACACGTCCCCGGAAGGCGAAACCCGGCTACTGTTGGATGTAAAACTGGAAAACGGCTGGAAAACCTACTGGCGTTCGCCGGGGGAAGGGGGCGTGGCGCCCGCCATTGCCTGGAAAGAAAATATGCCTGCGGTTGACTGGTTCTGGCCGACGCCGTCGCGCTTTGACGTCGCCGGTATGACCACTCAGGGTTATCACCACCGCGTGACCTTCCCGATGGCGGTTCGCGGTCCGTCACCCGCGATGCTCAGCGGCGTGCTGACCTTGTCCACTTGCAGCAATGTCTGCCTGTTGACCGATTACCCCTTTACCCTCAAACCTTCGGCGCATGACCCGGCGTTCGCGCATGACTATGCCCAGGCGATGGGGCAGATCCCGCTCTCCCGGGGGCTGACGCAGACGCTCAGCGTGGGCGCTCGTCCTGGTGCGCTGGTGGTTGAAGCCACGCGTGTCGGAGGCTGGTCATCGCCAGCATTGTTTCTCGACGCCGTTGATAACGCTGATTTTGGCAAGCCGCAACTGCGTGTTGAGGGCGAAAAACTGCTGGTGACGGTTCCTGTCAGCGACGGCTGGGGAGAAGGGGCGCCCGATTTGCGTGGTCAAACGGTCACGCTGGTACTGGCGAATGACGGCGTGGCTCAGGAAAGTACCCTGGCGATCGGCAGTACGACGGCAAAAATGGCCGATAGCGCCGAACTGCCGCTCTGGCAGGTGATGTTGATGGCGCTGGCGGGTGGGTTAATTCTCAACCTGATGCCCTGCGTGCTGCCCGTGCTGGGGATGAAGCTCGGCTCGATTCTGCTCGTCGAAGAGAAAAGTCGTCAGCGGATACGGCGGCAGTTTCTGGCGTCGGTTGCCGGGATTATTGCCTCTTTTATGGCGCTGGCGATGCTAATGACCGTTCTGCGGCTGACCCATCAGGCGCTCGGGTGGGGCATTCAGTTCCAGAGCCCGTGGTTTATCGGGTTTATGGTGCTGGTGATGTTGATCTTCAGCGCCAGCCTGTTCGGGCTGTTTGAATTCCGTCTGCCTTCCGCGATGACGACCCGACTTGCCACCCACGGCGGCAACGGGATGGCCGGTCATTTCTGGCAGGGCGCGTTTGCCACGCTGCTGGCGACGCCGTGCAGCGCGCCGTTTCTCGGGACGGCCGTTGCGGTGGCGTTGACGGCCTCCTTCCCGGTGTTATGGGGGCTGTTTCTGGCGCTCGGGGTGGGGATGAGCCTGCCGTGGCTGTTTGTCGCGCTACGCCCTGGTCTGGCGCTGCGCCTGCCGCGTCCCGGACGCTGGATGAACGGATTGCGGCGCGTACTGGGCGTTATGATGCTCGGTTCGGCAATCTGGCTGGCGACGCTCCTGCTGCCGCATCTGGGATACGCGACAAGCAGCCCGGCGAAAGAGCGCGTCGTCTGGCAGCCGTTGAGCGAACAGGCGATCCAGGACGCGCTTGCGCAGCACAAACGCGTATTCATTGACGTTACCGCTGAGTGGTGCATTACCTGCAAGGTCAATAAGTACAACGTGTTACAGCGAGAAGAGATACAGGATGCGCTGCAACAGCCGGATGTTGTCGCATTGCGCGGCGACTGGACGCTGCCTGCGGATGACATCACCAACTTTTTGAAAAAACGCGGCCAGGTGGCTGTGCCGTTTAACCAGATTTATGGCCCCGGTTTACCGCAGGGTCAGTCATTGCCCACGCTGCTGACGCGCGATGCGGTGCTGCAAACGTTGCGCGATGCGAAAGGAGTTACGCCATGAAATATCTGATGATTATGCTGTTAGCGCTGTTTACCGGTCTGAGCGCGGCGAAAGAACCCGCGCCGTTTACGCCGGAGCAGGAAAGGCAAATTGAAGCGCTGATCCAGGAAGCGCTGTTTAACGATCCTGCCAGCCCACGGATAGGCGCGGAGAAGGCGACGCTGACGCTCGTCAACTTTACGGACTACAACTGTCCGTACTGCAAGCAGCTTGATCCGTTGCTGGAGAAGATCGTGCAAAAGTATCCGCAGGTCGCGGTAGTGATTAAGCCGCTGCCGTTTAAGGGCGAAAGCTCGGTACTGTCGGCGCGTACCGCGTTAACCACCTGGCGTGAGCATCCGCAGCAGTTTTTAGCGCTACATGAGAAACTGATGCAGAAAAAGGGCTACCACACCGCCGCCAGTATTAAACAGGCGCAGGAAAAGTCCGCCGCCACGCCGGTTACGCTGGATGAGAAAAGCATGGAGACGTTGAGCACCAATCTGCAACTTGCCCGGCTGGTTGGCGTTCAGGGGACGCCGGCAACCATCATTGGCGACGAGATGATCCCCGGTGCGGTATCGTGGGAGACCCTTGAGGCAGTGGTGAAAGAAAAACTGGCGGTGGCCCATGCTCAGTAAACTGCGCCGCTGGCTGCGTGAAGGCGCGATCTTACTGGTTCTGCTGGCTGGCGTGATAATCCTGCTGGATGTCTGGCGTTCTCCGCAGATGCCGGCCATGTTTGACAGCACGCCGCTGCATACGCTGGACGGGGAAACCGTAACGCTGGCGTCGATCAGTGAAGAACGCCCGGTGCTGCTCTACTTCTGGGCGAGCTGGTGCGGTATCTGCCGTTTCACCACGCCGGATGTCGCCCGTTTGCAGTCGGAAGGGGATAACGTCATGACCATCGCGCTGCGTTCCGGTAATGATGGGGAGGTTTCCCGCTGGTTATCGCGTAAAGGGGTGACGTTCCCCGTCGTGAATGATAGCGGCGGTGAGATATCACGAAACTGGGAAATCAGCGTCACGCCAACATTGGTAGTGGTGTCGAAGGGGCAGGTGGTAACCACGACCAGCGGCTGGACCAGCTACTGGGGCATGAAGTTACGTCTGTGGCGGGCAGCCATGTTTTGATAGCGTGCCGGGGAAACCCGGCATTTTTTAACCCATTGTCAGGATGTGTAAAACGAGCGGAGAGCGTGTTTTCTGTTATTTTTACTGCTTTTTTACCGACGCCAGTTATTATTTTTTACCGCTGCCTGACGTTGCAAACCTGAATTGATAATGGCATATCTGTTTTAATTGAATGAAAGTCTGTGATACGTTCAGGCGATTTTTTCGATTTCCATTTTGACAGGGATAACAATTCAATGCGCAAGGGTAAAATTATTGTTGCATCAATGATGGTGCTTTGTGTCCTTATTTTTGTTGCGGCGGCGGCATGGTTTATGCTGTTCCAGGGAGAAATGACGGAGCCGACAGGGGAGGAAAAACAGGCGGCGATTTTACACGCAGCGGGCCTGATGAAATCAGAGGCCCAGGATAAAAAATCAGTCGAAACGCTCTATCATCGTTATATTATTCAACGCCATGTTAATTTAGATTCCGGCGAGCTGGTGGCTGACAGCAGTGCGGACGCCGCACGTCAGAAGTGTGAAAAACTCGCCCCTGAACGCGACCCAGCGCAGGTTCGTCAGCGCTGTACGGTGGCGGATGTGTTCTTTGTGAAAGATAAAAATAATGAAATTCAGCAGGTTATCATTCCGGTTACCGGTAAGGGCGCGAAATCCATGATGCATGCGTTTCTTGCTCTGGGGCTGGACGGTCGTACGGTGAGAAATCTGTATTATTATCAGCAACGGGAAACGCCGTTTCTGGGGGCTAGGGTGGAAGACGCCAGTTGGCGCAAACAGTGGCCAGGGAAACGATTATTAGATAACAGCGGACATCCTGCATTGAAAATAGTACAGGATAAACCTGAACATGCCGATGAATATACCGTTGACGGTATTTCCGGTGCGACGTTGACATCAACCGGCGTTGAGAAAAGTATTAACTACTGGATGGGGCCGCAGGGATATGGTCAATTCTTACAGCGTCTTGCCAGCGATCGAAATAGCCTTAATCTTTGAATATTGCTGTACGCAATAACGCGTTTTATTTCTGCCTGCCGACAATGAATGACATCACTGTCGGCAGGGGAATTTATTCCTCTGTTACCGCGCCTGCCTTGCCGTTAATTCCATGAGAAAAACAGGGAGATAACGTCCCTTTTATCAACGCATAATGTGTGTGTTCATCACGATTTGATGAAATAAGTTTACATAACTTGTCGTCTGCTGACATTTTTATGATCCAGGTCATGTACAACGCGACAAAAAGATATAATGATAATAATTATCATTTGTATTCTTTGGCGGTGTGCACGTGCGTAACTTCCGTAACTCTTTGTTGGTTACTCTCTTTGGCTTGTTTATAAGCATGAGTGTCTGGGCGTCGACGAATTATGCGCCTTTGATTGAAGATATCGAGCAACGTCTTGATAAAACAGCGGAACTTTATCAGCAACAGCATACCGACGAGGCGCGCCGCACGGTACAAATGGCCTATTTTGAGGTGTTCGAGAACCTGGAAGGGCCGATCCGCATCAACATTTCCGCGCGCAAAAGTTACGAGATGGAGAGCGCATTCGGCGAGATCCGTCGAATGATTGGCGAGAAAAAACCGCTCGCTGACGTTCAGGCGCGCATTGACTGGCTGAAAGCCGCACTGCGCGAAGTGGAACCGGTGCTGGATGGCGGACATCGTCTGGTGGCCGAAGAGCAGCACAACGCGCTGTCCAGAGACGACATTGCCGTTCACTGGCAGGAGAGTTTCAGGACGATCGACGATCTGCTGGCGCAGGCGGTCACTGAATATCAGGCCGGGAACTACAGCGTTGCCAGTCAGCACGTTCAACAGGCGCACTATCAGGGCTTTAAGAACTCTGAGATGGAGATGTCCCTCAGACAAAACCGTTCTGCAAAAGATGCCGCCGCCATTAACCAACAATTCTCATCCCTGATTGCGCTGACCGCGCAACCTGACCATCTCAACGATGTCTCCTATCAGGTCACTACGCTGCTACAGGATATCGAGGATATCTTACCCGGCTTGCCAACCACCCGTGACGATCAGCAGGTTGCCGCAGCGCAAAGCGCAGACAACATTCCGGCGGCGGACGAGGGAAATAACCGCACCGACTGGGCTGAGGTGACGACGGGAATTAACCAGAGCATTCAGGACGCGATAGCGCGCTATCAGGGCGGCGATGCGAAGAATGCGATTCTGGATATCCAGGATACCTACTTCGACCGCTTCGAAGCCAGCGGCATGGAAAACAAAATCGGCTCTCGCGATTCGGCATTTAAAACCACGCTGGAGGCGTATTTTACCCGCCTGGTCAGTCTGATGAAGGCCGGTCAGCCGGTTGAGCGCCTGAATGCGGAGGCCAGCGCGCTGGCGCAGGATCTGCAAAAAGCCGTGACGATGCTGGGCGAAGGCGAAGAAACCCAGTGGAGTCTGCTGCTCTATAGTCTGATGATCATCGTGCGCGAGGGGCTGGAAGCGCTGCTGATTGTGGCGGCAATCGTGGCTTACATGGTGAAAAACAACCATCAGGATAAGCTGCCGCTTATTCGTCAGTCGGTAATTGTGGCGCTGATCGCCAGCGTTATCACCGCCGCTATCTTCCAGATGCTGTTTACTAACTCCGGCGCCAGCCGTGAACTGCTGGAAGGCATAACGATGCTGATTGCCGTCGTGATGCTGTTCTTTATGAGTTACTGGCTGCTGTCCAAAGTGGAAGCGCGCCACTGGAAAGCCTGGCTGGAAGGCAAACTGTCTCATTCCCTGTCGCGAGGCTCCCTGGTCGGACTATGGCTGACCAGCTTCCTGGCGGTGTACCGCGAAGGGGCGGAAACGGTGCTGTTCTATTACGCTCTGATTGGCGATGCAAACACGGTATCCGGCCATATGGCGATTGGCGCCGGTTTTGTGATTGGCTGTGTGGTGCTGCTGCTCGCCTGGTTGGTGATGCGTTACTCAGTGGTACGCCTGCCGCTGAAACCCTTCTTTATGTTTACCGGCAGTTTCATGTATCTGATGGCCTTCGTCTTTGCGGGCAAAGGCGTTCTGGAACTGGTGGAAGGCAAACTGTTCCAGCCTACGTTGATTAACGGCTTCCCTGAAATCAGCTGGCTGGGGATTTATCCCTACGTGGAAACGTTGTTACCGCAGGTCGTATTGCTGCTCGCGGCGCTGGTGGCGCTGTGGGTGATGCGGCGCAAAAGCGCGGTTCCCGGGGAGACGATAAAAAATAACCCATAATCGTTGTATAGCCGTTGTTTTAGACGAGAGGATACGTTTGATGACCATGAAGAAAACCCTGATCGCCAGCGCAGTGATGGCCAGTATTTTCACTGCGCCAGCCGCGTTTGCTTTTAAAGAGTACCCGGCAGGCGAGCCTGTCACCATGAATGAAATGGAGCTGGCGGCCGTTTACCTGCAACCGATTGATATGGAACCGCGCGGCATGGGCTTACCGGCAGCAAAAGCCGATGTTCACCTTGAAGCGGATATCCACGCTGTAGAAGGCAATAAAAACGGCTTTGGCGCAGGGGAATGGATCCCGTACCTGACCATCAGCTACACCCTGGTCAACAACGACACGGGCGAAAAACAGGAAGGCACCTTCATGCCGATGGTTGCCAGCGATGGCCCGCACTATGGCGCGAACATCAAAATGATGGGCGTGGGCAACTATAAAGTGACCTACCACATTGAACCGCCGTCAAAAGCCGGGATGCATCGCCATACTGACAGCGAAACAGGCGTAGGCCGCTGGTGGAAACCGTTTGATGTGAGCTACGAGTTTAAATATGTCGGTCTGAACTAAAACCGACTAACCAACGCGCCTGGAGGATTCCCCCTTCTGGCGCGTTGGTCAGACCGATCATATGCCCGTCGCCTAATTCAACCCGCCGTACAGAGTCGAAGTTATGAGTTACTTTTTCGTCACGACGCTACAGGTCTTTTTCTGCATTGCGCTTCTTTCCGGTGTTCTCTGGAGTCGAAACGATCCTCCCTCTTTACGTCCACTGACCTGGACGCTGCTGACCGGGCTGATTGCCGGCGTGCTGGCGGGACTGTTTATTCACGGCAGCCAACCGGTACAACTGCTGCTGGTTGGGGCGGAGGTCATGGTATCGCTGCTGTTTGTCCTCAGTTTCTGGTGGGCTTCAACGCGTATCCGCTATCTGTGGCAGGGGATTCTGATTTTCGGCGCTGCCCGCCATTGGGCGCTGGACCCTAATCTGGGCGGGTTGACCAGTACGCATGTGCTGAATACTGACCTGCTGTTAAACCTGACGGCCGTCGTTCTCGCTTTTGCGATTCTCTGTCTGGCGGGCGTACTCTGCGCGATGTTGCTGCGGCGTATTCGCGGCCTGTACTGGCCGTTAACGCTGATTCTGCTGGTGATGATCTGGCTGCCGTTGAGCGGCAACCTGCTGCTGTTGCTGATGAAATTACAGGTTGTTCCGCTGGGTAAATCACTGCTGAGCTTCGTGGCGAAAGTCACAAATAACACGGCGCTGTATAACTGGGCGGGAGCCGCGCTGCTGCTGGCCCTGGCGCTGTGCTGGCTTCCGGCGCTGTTGCGGGCTTTTCGACAGACGCGGGAAACAGAAGAACCGATCGCTCACCGTCTGGCGCTGGCGCAGCGTCGCAACGCTTTGCGGCTGTGGCTGGTCACAATCGGTTGCGCGGTGGTCGTTATCGCAGGCCAGCTGTGGTGGGATAAAGTGGCCTCGCAGCCGCCGCAACTCTCTGAAGCCGTGCCCGTAACGCTGGGGAGCGATGGCATGGTGCGCCTGCCGGTCGAACAGCTTCGTGACGGTAAACTGCATCGTTTCGTCTGGGTGGCGGACGATGGCAAAGCGGTGCGCTTCTTCGTGATTAACCGCTATCCCGACAAGCTGCGTTTTGGCGTGGTGTTCGACGCCTGCCTGCTGTGCGGCGATCAGGGTTATGTCATGGAGGGCAATCAGGTCATCTGCGTCGCCTGCGGAGTGCATATTTTTATTCCGTCTATCGGCAAGGCCGGTGGCTGTAACCCGGTGCCGATTGAAAACTGGCACAATGATGAAAAAGAGCTGGTGATCCCCGGTAAAGAACTGGCGACAGGGGTGAACTACTTCTCGACGGTCATGACTATTAAAGTGACCGATCCGGTCGATGGTTCAACGTTGACCAATACCTCAGCCGATTACAAATACAGCTATGGCGGCAAGACCTGGTTCTTCTCGTCAGAGGCTAACTATGAACGCTTCCGTGAAACGCCGGAGCAGTTTGTTCCTGCCGACATGAGGGAGGAATAATCATGCTGTGGCGGATGTTACGACAATCCTGGGGGCGCAATTTACGCCGCAAAGTGCTGGCGATAATCACCGTTTTTCTGGCCTCCAGCCTGATCTCGGCGCTGCTGGCGGTGTCCATTGATATCGGCGACAAAATGTCCAGAGAGCTGAAGTCTTATGGCGCGAACATTTTGATTGAACCCGCCGGACAGGCTGCGCTGCCCGCGCTGTTTAGTGAGAGCAGTAATCCGCTTTCCGGCCAGGATTTTCTTGATGAAGCCGAACTGCCGAACATCAAAGATATCTTCTGGCGAAACAACATTGTCGGGTTTGCGCCGATGCTCGGCGGCGAAGCCAGCGTGGAGGGAGAACCGGTGCGGATTCTGGGCACCTTCTTCAGTCAGTCAGTGGATATTCCTGATGAAGAGGGATATGAGACGGGGCAGAAAACGGTCAGCCCTTACTGGCAGGTGACCGGCGACTGGCCGCAGGAACCCGCAGGCGCAGAGCCGCAGACCTTAGTCGGGCACGCGCTGGCGCGGCAAATGGGCTGGAAACCCGGTGATAAGCTGACATTACGTACCGAAGGCGAAGCGGTGCAGGTTACCGTCAGCGGTATCCTCTCCAGCGGCGGCGATGAAGATAACCAACTGGTGATGCCGCTAAGTACGGTACAGCACCTGCTGGGGTTACCCGGAAAAGTGCAGGCGATTCGCGTCTCGGCGCTGACGGTGCCGGAAAACGAGCTGTCCCGCCGCGCGCGGGAAAACCTGGACGCGCTCAATGCCGAAGAGTACGACCTCTGGTATTGCACGGCCTATGTGTCGTCGATCGCGCATCAGCTGGAAGAGGCGATTTCCGGCGCGGAAGTGCGCCCGGTATGGCAGGTCGCGGCGTCCGAAGGGGTGGTGATCGATAAAATTCAGCTGCTGATGGCGGTCGTTACCGTCGCGGCGCTGGCGGCTTCCTCAATGGGGATCGCCTCGCTGATGACCAGCACCATTATGGAACGCGCCAAAGAGATCGGTTTGATGAAGGCGCTGGGTGCGCGACAGTGGCAAATCATGCTGCTGTTCTACCTGGAAGCGGCGTCCAGCGGGCTGGCTGGCGGCGCGCTGGGATGTATTGCCGGGTGGGGGCTGGCGAAAGCGATTGGCGTCATGCTCTTCGACGCGCCGCTTAATTTTGCCTGGATTGTGGTGCCGTGCGTACTGGTGATTGCGGTACTGATTGCGTTGATCGGCACCTGGTTCCCGGCCCGGCGGATCGCCCGACTGTATCCTGTGGAGGTGCTGTATGGCCGCTAAACGTACCATGCTCTGGCTGCTGGTGTGGCGGGCGCTGCGTCTGCGTTTTCAGCGGGTCAGCGTGGTGTTTGCCGCGCTGATGGTGGGGGCGACCATCGTGACGGCGCTTTCTGCCGTCTGGTTCGACATTAACACCAAAATGAGCGAAGAACTGCGCACCTTCGGCGCGAATTTTTACATCGGGCCGGGGCACGGTTCCAGTATGCCGCAGCAGGAGTTGCAGAGCATTCTCGATCAGGCGCCGCAGGGGCTGGTGCATGGCGCCAGTCCGTGGTTGTACGGCATGGCGCGTACCGAGCTGGAAAAAGTGGTGATGGTTGGCGTGTGGTTCGAGTCGCTGCAAAAACTGGTGCCGTACTGGCAGGTCACCGGTAGCTGGATTGGCGTCAGCTTTGACGACCGTAATGCAATGATCGGCGTCAAACTGGCGGAGCGCCTTAACGTGCAGCCGGGCGACAGCATCACGCTGGTGGATCACAATCAGCGTAAGAATTTGCAGATTAAAGGCATTGTGGAGTCTGGCGATGCGACGGACAACATGCTGATCGTCAGCCTCGACGTGGCGCAGGCCTGGCTGCATCAGCCGGGCAAAATCAGCCACGGCTTGCTGAGCGTCAGTAACGATGTCGGCCAGGTGGAGAACTACGCCAGCCGGTTGCAGGCGCAGTATCCTGACCTGGAGATTCGTCCGGTGCGTAAGGTCTCTGCTTCCGAAGGGCAGGTGCTGGATAAAATTAAAGGTCTGATGGGACTGGTCTCGATCGTGATTCTGGCGCTTTCTTCGCTGTGCGTGAATACCACGCTGATGGCGATTGTCGGCGAGCGGGCGCGCGAGTTTGCGCTGCAAAAAGCGCTTGGTTCCAGCAACGGCGATATTGTGCGGCAAATTCTGCTGGAAACCAGCATCATCGCGCTGGCGGCGGTGGCGTGCGGCTGGGTACTGGGATATTTGCTGGCGCAACTGTTGGGATTAACGGTGTTTAATGCCGCCATTTCGCTGCGTCTGCCGGTGTTGCCCATTACTCTGGTGTTGTCTTTACTGGTCGCCATTCTGGCGGCGATTGTTCCGGTGCGACGCGCGGTAAGCGTCGAGCCTGCTAAAGTGCTGAAAGGAGAGTAGCGCCATGTCCGTTACGCATATCCCTCAGGTGGCGATCGAAACCCGCCACTTATACAAACGGTTCGGTGACGTTACCGCCCTGGATGACATTAATCTGCGCATTGCGCAGGGTGAATTTGTCGCCATTATGGGCGCTTCTGGTTCTGGTAAAACCACGCTGATGAATATTCTGACGTGCCTTGATACGGCGACGGAAGGGCAGGTGTTTCTTGACGGCACCGATGCCGCCGCGCTGGATGAAGAGGGGCGCCGTCGCTTTCGCGCCGAGAAAATCGGCCTGGTATTTCAGCAGTTCCATCTGATCCCGTTCTTAACTGCGCTGGAAAACATCATGCTCGCCCAGCATTACCACAGCGTGGTGGATGAAGCGGCGGCGAGGAAAGTGCTGGAGCAGGTAGGGCTTGGGCATCGTGTGACGCACCTGCCGAGCCAGCTTTCCGGTGGTGAGCAGCAGCGTGTGTGTATCGCCCGGGCGCTGGTCAACGAACCGCCGGTTATTTTCGCGGATGAACCGACGGGCAACCTGGATGAAGAGAATGAGCAGCGGGTGCTGGATCTGCTCACCGATCTGCATCGTCAGGGGCGCACTATTGTGATGGTGACGCACAACCCTGCGCTTGGGCAGTTTGCCGACCGTATTCTGCGGCTGCAACACGGTAAATATCTGGGTGAGGAGGCCAATCAACATGCGCTGGCATAATGTGCTGTTACTCGCGGCGGCGATCCTGATAAGCGGGTGTAAAGAAGAAAAGCTGGCGGTCGGGGCACCGGCCCCGGCGCTGGCGGCGTTTGATCTGCAAGGCCAGGAGTCAGGCCTTGAACGCTGGCAAGGAAAGGCGGTGTACCTGAATTTTTGGTCTGCGGGATGCGGGGGGTGCCTGGCGGAAATGGACACGCTGGAAGCGCTGAGCAAAAAATGGGGCGATAAAGTGGTGGTTGTGGCGGTCAATACCGACCCTGAAACGGTCAGGATCAACGATCTGCTGGCAAAACATCAGATAACCTATCCGGTGGTGCGCGATCAGCTCAACATTACCCAGGAACGTTATCAGGTGATCGGCACGCCGACCTCCGTACTGATTGACCCCGAAGGACGCGTTCTGGAGCTACACCAGGGTATGCGTAAGCCGCCTGAGTTAGAGGCCACGTTTGCGCGCCTGGCGGCGCGATGAACGACGCGTACGGAGAGATACCCAATGGCATTTATCTGGAACGACGAAAGCCTTGCGATTCTGCGGGAAAACGCGGGCATCCTCACGACAGAGCAGATAGCGCAACTGCTTCACACTAATATTACCGCCGTGCGGAATATGGCCTATCGGCTGAAACTGAGCCTTCGGGTGACGGCGTATAATCACCGACGCATAGCGCAGGTTCAGGCGCTTTATGCCTCTGAGACGTTGAGTCTCAAAGAGATCGCGGCGAAAACGGGGCTGACGGCCAGTACCGTGCAATATATCGTGTACGTGAAATCAAAAAATAAGCCCTACGCCACCACGGAATATGTCTCTTTTGAAACGGAGAACGCCGTTCATTACCGCGTGCAAAAAGAATTTGTCGATACGGAGCGTTCCCTGCTGGACAACATCTCTGATAACACGCGATTTCGTGAACTGTATCTGACGGACGGCACTTTTTATTGCGCCCGCAATATTAAGTATGAGGTTTTTATCTCGGAATAACCGGAACACGCTGACCTGCCGGTTATCTTCTGGAATCTCCCGTTTTGCGAAACCGTTCCCGGAAAAATGTCATATTTCTGTCACACTCTATGAGGATTGATAACAACAAGAGGTTGTAGGGATGAAAAAATTGATACTCGCCGCCGCTGTGGCAGGGGCTGTTTTATTGTCGTCCGCCGCGCAAGCGCAGACAACGCCGGAAGGTTATCAACTGCAACAAGTGTTGATGATGAGCCGACACAACTTGCGCGCGCCGTTGGCCAATAATGGCAGCGTGCTGGAGCAGTCCACGCCGAATCAGTGGCCGGAGTGGGATGTGCCCGGCGGGCAGCTCACCACGAAAGGCGGTGTGCTGGAAATTTATATGGGCCACTACATGCGAGAATGGCTGGCGGAGCTGGGGATGGTCACGTCAGGCGAATGCCCGACGCCGGACACGGTATATACCTATGCCAACAGTCTGCAACGCACCGTTGCGACGGCACAATTCTTTATCACCGGCGCTTTCCCTGGGTGCGACATTCCGGTACATCATCAGGAAAAAATGGGCACGATGGACCCAACGTTTAATCCGGTGATCACCGATGACTCTGCGGCGTTTAGCCAGAAAGCGGTGCAGGCGATGGAAAAAGAGCGCAGCCAGATGCAGCTTGACGACAGCTATCAGCTGCTGGCGCAGATGACGGACTACAAAGATTCACCGTCCTGCAAAGAAAAACAGCAGTGTTCGCTGACCGAAGCCAAAGACGCCTTTAGCGCGAAGTATCAGGAGGAGCCTGGCGTTTCGGGGCCGCTGAAAGTCGGCAACTCGCTGGTGGATGCGTTTACGCTGCAATACTACGAAGGTTTCCCGATGGATCAGGTCGCCTGGGGCGAGATTAAATCCGATCAGCAGTGGAAAGTCCTGTCAAAGCTGAAGAACGGGTATCAGGACAGCCTGTTTACCTCGGGTGAAGTGGCGCGCAACGTCGCCAAACCGTTGGTCAAATATATTGATAAAGCGCTGGTGACTGACCGTAGCAGCGCGCCGAAAATTACCGTTCTGGTGGGGCATGACTCGAATATTGCTTCGCTGCTGACGGCGCTGGATTTCAAACCCTACCAGCTGCACGATCAGTACGAACGCACCCCTATTGGCGGCAAGATTGTGTTCCAGCGCTGGCATGACAGCAAAGGCAATCGCGACCTGATGAAAATCGAATATGTGTATCAGAGCTCGCAGCAGTTGCGTAACGCGGACGTCCTGACGCTGAAATCACCGGCGCAGCGCGTCACGCTGGAACTGGCGGGATGCCCGATAGACGCAAACGGCTTCTGTCCTCTTGATAAGTTCGATAACGTGTTGAACAGCGCGGCAAAATAGCAGAGGTTCTCCCCCGCGCAGGCGGGGGAGAAAAGGTCAGACATTTTTACGTTCGATGGTTTGTTCGCCCCAAAATAGCGAATCTTTATCCGTCTTCTCAAAGGCTTTAAGCAACACTTCGTCGCTGCCTTCCTCCCAAATTTTTTCAGCCAGTTTCTCGTCATACTTCGCGACTTCAAAAATGGCTTCGGCTATTTCTGGTGATGTATTACGCAGACTTGCCCATTCGCCGACGTGATGAGCCTTCGCTTCTTGAGTTGGCATTCGAATCCTCCTGTTGAAGATTAGCCGTTGAGTTTTACTGCCAGACCTGCAACATATTCACCCTGATAGCGAGCGATAGAAAGTTCTTCCTGGCTTGGCTGGCGTGAACCATCGCCCCCGGCAATCGTGGTGGCGCCGTATGGCGTACCGCCGCGAACCTGCGAGACGTCAAACAGTTCCTGCGCGGCGTAACCGATAGGGACAATCACCATGCCGTGGTGAGCCAGCGTGGTCCAGGTTGAGGTAATGGTTTGTTCCTGACCGCCGCCGGTGCCTGTCGAGCTGAATACGCTGGCGAGTTTTCCATACAGCGCGCCGGATGCCCACAAACCGCCCGTCTGGTCCAGGAAGGTGCGCATCTGGCCTGACATATTGCCAAAGCGCGTCGGCGTACCAAAAATGATGGCGTCGTAATCAGGCAGTTCCTGCGGGGTTGCGACTGGTGCGTTTTGTGTTTTACCTCCGGCCTTTGCGAAGATTTCAGGCTGCATCGTTTCCGGTACGCGTTTGATAACGACTTCTGCGCCGTCCACTTTGTTTGCCCCTTCCGCCACCGCATGCGCCATGGTTTCGATGTGTCCGTACATGGAATAATAAAGCACCAGAATTTTTGCCATTTTGCACTACTCCTCGAGTTAACCGTGTCCGTAGCGATTCGCTACCTCTATTTAAAGATATGACGTCCTGGAGAGAGTGCAAATATCACAACCATTTCTTTGATTTATAACAAGATTTATCAGCGTCGTTTTTGTTGCAAAATGATACATTTTTCGCCGTTCGGATTTCTTTAACCATAAGAGAGGCTTATTGATTTCCTGGGGGGATTATTCCTGTCCCCCTGACGAACCTGTTGCAGAATATTACGATTTACTGGTCAGCCGGGGTAACTTCGCTAAGCTTAGTTCCGCGTGGCAATAATTGTGGCGTCTGCCATATGCCGCGTGAGGAGATCTTCCTCAACACCGATGCAATATGATGTCTAATCTATGACGGAGGTCAGTAATGGCAAACCATCGGGGCGGTTCCGGTAATTTTGCGGAAGACCGCGAAAGAGCATCAGAAGCAGGTCGTAAAGGTGGCCAGCACAGCGGGGGCAACTTTAAGAATGACCCGCAGCGTGCATCAGAAGCAGGCAAAAAAGGGGGCAAAAGCAGTCACGGTAACCGTAACAGCTAGCCTGTAAGTTAACGCCATAATGTTTAGCGCATGCCGCTGGTAAACGTTATGATGCCACCGCCGCCGGTTCCTCCGGCGGTTTTTTTGTCCGTAAGATTGAAGTGTCGCCGCAGGCGACGCAAACTAAGCGTCCTGACGTTCAAAAAGAAAAAAGCGCCGTTGCCACGGTATCCTGGCGGCAATAAAACAAGGAGAGGGCGCATGGTTCAACGCGCAGAGAAAAAAACAGGTAAACGTTCACAGGCCGTCAGCGCCAAGCGCCAGGCGATTTTAACCGCTGCATTAAACACGTTTTCCCAGTACGGTATTCATGGTTCACGTCTGGAGCAGGTGGCTGAGCAGGCGGGAGTGTCCAAAACCAATTTGCTCTATTATTACCCGTCGAAAGAGGCGCTTTATGTCGCCGTACTGCGGCAAATCCTTGATATCTGGCTGGCGCCGTTAAAGGCCTTTCGTGAAGACTTCGCGCCACTGGTGGCGATCAAAGAGTACATCCGTCTTAAACTGGAGGTCTCCCGTGATTATCCGCAGGCTTCCCGGCTTTTTTGCATGGAGATGCTGGCGGGCGCGCCGTTGCTGATGGAAGAACTGACCGGGGATTTGAAGGCGCTGATTGACGAAAAATCAGCATTGATTGCCGGATGGGTAAACAGTGGAAAACTGGCGCCCGTCGATCCGCATCACCTGATCTTTATGATTTGGGCTTCAACGCAGCATTACGCCGATTTTGCGCCTCAGGTCGAAGCGGTAACGGGCGCAACGCTGCGTGATGAAGCCTTTTTCAATCAAACGGTCGAAAGCGTACAGCGGATGATTATTGAAGGCATTCGCGTACGTTAACCGGCTGGCGGCAACGGACAGCTCAAATCACCTTCCTCACATTGCAGCAGCGAAGCTAAAAACGCTTCGCGTTCGTCCGTTTTGTCCGTCATGCACTGGCTGGCGATCATCGGCTGTATACTGCCGCCTTCCGTGCCGGAACTGACCAGCGCGCAGTCGGCGTCCCGCAGGGCAATCCAGGCGATTTGCGCTTTTTTCAGCAAGTCACGCTGCGGCGGTTCGGCGCGTTTTAGCGCATTCTGGTACGTCTCATTGAGTTTTTTATCGGCGGTTTGAAATTGCGCGGCGGCGCAGGTGTTCATCTCCATTTGCGTGCTGGCGTTGGCGCAGTCATCGGCCAGTGCCGGAGCGCTGAGTAGCAGCGCAGCGCATGTGAATATAATTCGCTTCATACTTCCCTCTGGCTCTAAAACATTGCCGGATGGCGGCTTTGCCTGATCCGGCCTACAAATGTGTTTTGTAGGCCCGGTGAGCCGTAGCGCCACCGGGCATTTTCCAAAGCCTTAATTAACCACAGCCTTAACCAATTGTCATCAGGCTGGCGTTACCACCTGCCGCAGCGGTGTTAACGCTGAGCGAGCGCTCGATATACAGACGCTCCAGCAGGATATTGGTTTCACCACGGGCAAAGCCCTGTACCGACACGATCGCGCCGTCACGGGCGGCTACCGCCTCGCACAGCGCCCGTAGCTGATCGGAATCGCCGTGGAAGATCACCGCATCGAACGGCTGCGAAGTCAGCGTGTCCGCTTTCGCAAACTGAATACGTTCACAAACCGCAGCAGGCAGGCGCTTCGCCAGTTCGCGATGGAAGGCATCGTCCGGCCACAAAATCAGACTACCGACCGCTGTCACGGCGGCGACCTGCACCAGAGCGTCCTGCTCGTCATCAGCCAGACACAATACGCGTTCACGCGGCAGTAACGTCCAGGTATTGCGCTCACCGGTAGGGCCAGGCAGCAGACGCTGGGTTCCGGCCTGCGCCAGCTCGCTAAACTGCTGACAGAGCGTATGCAAGGCCGGGCGATCCGCCGCCCACCCGATCAGCGCGTCAAGCGGCTGAGTCAGCGCGGCTTTAAGCTGGGCATCCACCGGGTAGTCCGCATCCTGACGAGCAAGCGTAATGCCCAGCGCGTTTTCCGGGCGATTTGCCAACAGACGGTAGAGATAGAGCGGACCGCCCGCTTTCGGCCCGGTGCCGGACAAGCCTTCGCCGCCGAATGGCTGGACGCCCACGACCGCGCCGACCATATTACGGTTGACGTACAGGTTGCCTGCGTGCGCTGAACCGGTGACCTGCGCAATGGTCTCGTCAATTCGGGTATGTACGCCCAGCGTCAGACCGTAGCCGGAGGCGTTGATCTGCGCAATCAGTTCGGGAAGGTGGTTGCGCGTGTAACGCACCACATGCAGCACCGGCCCGAAGATCTCTTTTTGCAGCTCATCAAAACTTTCCAGCTCAATCAGCGTTGGCGGAACAAAGGTGCCGCTTTGCCATTCGCGCGCATCATCGCTGTTCTCACGTACGGCCTGGAATACCGGACGACCTTTCGTACGCATCGCCTGAATATGGCGCTCGATATTGGTTTTGGCTTCGTTATCGATAACCGGGCCAATGTCGGTGGTCAGACGGCCCGGATTGCCCATGCGGCATTCCGCCATTGCCCCGCGCAGCATTTTCAGGGTGTGGTCGGCGATATCATCCTGCAAGCACAGTATGCGTAGCGCCGAACAGCGCTGCCCGGCGCTGTCAAACGCAGATGCCAGCACATCCACAACCACCTGTTCGGTAAGGGCGGAGGAGTCCACGATCATGGCGTTCATCCCGCCGGTTTCCGCAATCAGCGGAATCGGGCGACCCTGCGCATCCAGACGGGTGGCGATGTTACGCTGCAATAAGCTGGCGACTTCGGTCGAGCCGGTAAACATCACGCCGCGTACGCGCTCATCGGAGGTTAACTGCGCCCCAACGGTTTCACCCTGGCCGGGCAGCAGCTGCACTACGCCCGGCGGAACACCGGCTTCCAGTAAGATGGCGATGCCCTGGGCGGCAATCAGCGGCGTTTGTTCCGCCGGTTTCGCCAGGACGCTGTTGCCCGCCGCCAGCGCAGCGGCAATTTGTCCGGTGAAGATGGCCAGCGGGAAGTTCCACGGGCTGATACAGACGACCGGGCCTAAAGGACGATGCGTTTCGTTATCAAAGTCATCGCGTACCTGCCCGGCGTAGTAGTGGAGGAAATCCACCGCTTCGCGTACTTCTGCAATGGCATTACTGAAGGTTTTCCCGGCTTCGCGTACCAGAATGCCAATCAACTGCTGCATTTGGCCTTCCATTAATACCGCCGCGCGTTGCAGGATGGCGGCGCGTTCCTGCGGTGGCGTCGCGAACCAGATAGGGGCGTTGTTAACCGCGTTTTGTAGCGCTTGTTCAACGTCCGCAGCGCTGGCTTCGCGCACGTAGCCGACGATGTCTTTCGGCTCTGCCGGGTTGATCACCGGCGTCATCTCTCCGTCAGCGACCGGCTGTTCCAGCATCGGTTTGGCCTGCCATTTTTGCAGCGCATTGTTCAACAGGGCGGAGGAGAGGGAAGCCAGACGGTGTTCGTTCGCCAGATCCAACCCGCCGGAGTTTTCCCGGCCTTGTCCGTAGAGGTCGCGAGGCAGCGGGATTTTCGGATGCGGCAAGCCGGTTTGCCCTTCTTGCTGCGCCAGTTTTTCCACGGCCTCCACCGGGTCGGCGACCAGTTCATCCAGCGGCAGCGTGGCGTCGGCAATACGGTTAACGAAGGAGGTGTTGGCGCCGTTTTCCAGCAGGCGGCGCACCAGATACGCCAGCAGCGTTTCATGCGTGCCGACCGGGGCATAAATACGACACGGACGGTTGAGTTTGCCATCCGCCACTTTACCGGTGACCTGCTCGTACAGCGGTTCGCCCATGCCGTGCAGACACTGGAATTCATACTGGCCCGGATAGTAGTTCTGCCCCGCCAGTTGATAAATCGCCGCCAGAGTATGGGCGTTATGGGTCGCAAACTGCGGGTAAATCAGATTCGGTACGGCGAGCAGTTTTTTCGCGCAGGCCAGATAAGAAACGTCGGTATAGACCTTGCGGGTGTAAACCGGGTATCCCTCCAGTCCGTCCATTTGGGCGCGTTTGATTTCACTGTCCCAGTACGCGCCTTTCACCAGGCGGATCATCAGGCGACGACGGCTACGAGTGGCGAGATCGATCAGATAATCAATCACAAACGGGCAGCGTTTCTGATAAGCCTGAATCACGAAACCGATGCCGTTCCAGCCAGCCAGTTCCGGCTCAAAACAAAGTTTTTCCAGCAGGTCGAGGGAGATTTCCAGACGGTCAGCTTCTTCGGCGTCGATGTTGATGCCGATATCATACTGACGCGCCAGCAGCGTCAGGGATTTCAGGCGCGGATACAGCTCCTCCATCACGCGGTCATACTGCGCGCGGCTGTAGCGCGGGTGCAGGGCGGAAAGCTTGATGGAGATCCCCGGCCCTTCATAAATTCCGCGTCCGTTAGACGCTTTGCCAATGGCGTGAATAGCCTGCTGATACGAAACCATATAAGCCTGCGCATCGGCGGCGGTCAGCGCCGCTTCGCCTAACATATCGTAGGAGTAGCGAAAGCCCTTGTCTTCCAGCTTACGCGCATTCGCCAGCGCTTCGGCGATGGTTTCGCCGGTGACGAACTGCTCGCCCATCAGGCGCATTGCCATGTCCACGCCTTTGCGGATCAGCGGCTCGCCGCTCTTACCGATAATCCGGTTCAGCGAGCGAGAGAGATTGGCTTCGTTGTGGGTAGAGACCAGCTTGCCGGTAAACAACAGACCCCAGGTGGCGGCATTAACAAACAGCGACGGGCTGCGGCCAATATGCGACTGCCAGTTGCCGTTGCTGATTTTGTCGCGGATGAGCGCGTCACGCGTCGCTTTATCCGGGATACGCAGCAGCGCTTCCGCAAGGCACATCAGCGCGACGCCTTCCTGTGAGGAGAGGGAGAACTCCTGCAACAGCCCCTGCACCATCCCGGCGCGACCGCTGGCCGTTTTCTGGTTACGCAGTTTCTCCGCCAGTTGATAGGCCAGCTTGTGGGCCTGCTCAGCCACCGGCTGCGGTAGACGCGCCTGCTCCATTAACATCGGCACCGCATCGGTTTCGGCGCGACGGTAAGCTGCGGTAATCGCGGCGCGGGAGACCGACTGAGGCAGGATCTGCTCGGCAAATTCAAGGAAAGGCTGGTGGTTTTCTTCCTGCTGTGCGGTTGACTCATCACCTTCATTGGCGGCGCCAGCCAGCAGGGCGGGCAACTCCGGTAACGCCTCGTCGCTTTCCAGTTTTTCCAGATAATTAAAGATTGCCTGTTTGATCAGCCAGTGTGGGGTGCGATCAATTCGTGTTGCTGCTGTTTTAATACGTTCGCGCGTCGCGTCGTCCAGCTTAACCCCCATCGTGGTGGTTCCCATGCCGTCTACTCCTGTTGTTCTGATATGTGCTGCTGATAGTTATCGAGAAATATCCACCATGTTGCAACTTTGTGCAACCTCGTTAAATGTGACCTGCCTTGCAAGCTTAAAAATGAATGAAATGTTAAAAGAAGAGACGCTTCTGGATGGGATAAAAACAATAACCAAATCTTTTTCTCTGCGGCAGTTAACACTTTTGAAAGGTGCAACCTTAAAAAATGTGAGAGAGTGCAACCTGGAGAAAAATAGTATCCCACCCGAATAAAATTTGATGTAAATGATGTGTTAAATCGATTGTGAATGACCACCGCTTCCGGCAGGATACGGTCGCCCTGGTAAACATAAACACCATTGCCACGTTCCGGCAGGGTATAAAACGGCAGCTCTTATTATTGCCGGCACATAAAATCTGGAGACTTTTGATGGCTATTAGCACACCGATGTTGGTGACGTTTTGTGTCTATATCTTTGGCATGATATTGATAGGGTTTATTGCATGGCGTTCGACCAAAAACTTTGATGACTATATTCTCGGCGGCCGCAGCCTTGGGCCGTTTGTGACGGCATTATCCGCTGGCGCATCTGATATGAGCGGCTGGCTGCTGATGGGTCTGCCGGGGGCGATTTTCCTGTCGGGGATTTCTGAAAGCTGGATCGCGATTGGTCTGACGTTAGGGGCATGGATTAACTGGAAACTGGTGGCGGGACGTTTACGCGTCCACACTGAATTTAATGATAACGCCCTGACTCTGCCGGATTATTTTACCGGGCGTTTTGAAGATAAAAGTCGCGTTCTGCGCATTATCTCTGCCCTGGTTATCCTGCTGTTTTTCACCATTTATTGCGCATCGGGGATTGTGGCAGGGGCGCGTTTGTTTGAAAGCACCTTTGGCATGAGCTATGAAACCGCGCTGTGGGCGGGGGCGGCAGCCACCATTATCTACACCTTTATTGGCGGCTTCCTGGCCGTGAGCTGGACCGATACCGTCCAGGCCAGCCTGATGATTTTCGCCCTGATTCTGACGCCTGTTATGGTGATCATCAGCGTCGGCGGTTTTGGTGACTCCCTGGAAGTGATCAAACAAAAGAGCATTGAGAATGTGGATATGCTCAAGGGGCTGAACTTTGTCGCCATTATCTCCCTGATGGGCTGGGGGCTGGGCTACTTTGGTCAACCGCATATTCTGGCGCGCTTTATGGCGGCGGATTCTCATCACAGCATCGTGCACGCGCGTCGCATCAGTATGAGCTGGATGATCCTGTGTCTGGCGGGGGCGGTGGCTGTCGGCTTCTTCGGCATTGCTTACTTTAACAATAACCCGGCACTGGCCGGAGCGGTGAATCAGAACTCGGAACGCGTGTTCATTGAACTGGCGCAAATCCTGTTCAACCCGTGGATTGCCGGTATTCTGCTGTCCGCTATTCTCGCGGCGGTGATGTCGACGTTAAGCTGCCAGCTGCTGGTGTGCTCCAGCGCGATTACCGAAGATTTGTATAAAGCCTTCTTGCGTAAAGGCGCGAGCCAGAAAGAGCTGGTATGGGTAGGGCGCATTATGGTGCTGGTGGTTGCGCTGGTGTCTATCGCGCTGGCTGCTAACCCTGAAAACCGCGTGCTCGGTCTGGTGAGCTATGCGTGGGCGGGCTTCGGCGCGGCGTTTGGCCCGGTCGTGCTGTTCTCGGTGATGTGGTCGCGTATGACCCGTAACGGCGCGCTGGCCGGAATGGTTATCGGGGCGCTGACGGTTATTGTCTGGAAACAGTTTGGCTGGCTGGATCTGTACGAAATCATCCCTGGCTTCATCTTCGGCAGCATCGGGATTGTGGTCTTTAGCCTGCTGGGTAAAGCGCCGTCGTCGGCTATGCAAGAACGTTTTGCAAAAGCGGATGCGTATTACCACTCCGCACCGCCGTCGCGTTTACAGGCAGAGTAATCTGACCGCTGCCCGTTTACTTTCATCGCCCGCCATGCGCGGGCTTTTTATTCAGAATTGTGGCGTGTTTCTCTGTATGTCGATGAATGAAAGTATTAATTTTTACTATGAGCGTTCAGGTGAAATAATTTTGTAATATCTCTGTAAGAGACTATTGCCAGTGCAAAGGGGAACTTTAGTTAATGCATGGTAAATATGTTGTTGCATTAATGATAAATTATGTTGTACTAATACGTAATAGCGGTAGTTCCCGGCAGTGATGACACTTTTCACTATGGAGATCGCGAATGGTAAGGTCCTGTACTGGACACGTTTTTCGCAGTAACAGCAATAACTTATGCGGATGCCTCTCCTCCGGTAGCCCTGTCGTCACCGCTAAATTCCTCTCACTTCCTCTTTTTATCCCTGTTACTGACGCCGTATTCGGTGCGCGTAGCCGTGTAGGGCGTCTTTTCAAAAAGCAAGCAATGGCTTACAAGGAAGCCAACCCTCAGATGTTTGTGCGCATAATCGTGCCGCCAACGGCGCGTGTGATGTATACCAACAACTCAAGGTGCTATCCATGGGAAGACAAAAAGCAGTGATCAAAGCTCGTCGTGAAGCAAAACGTGTGCTGAGACGGGATTCGCGTAGCCACAAACAACGTGAAGAAGAATCGGTCACCTCGCTTGTGCAGATGAGCGGCGTAGAAGCGATAGGCATGGCGCGTGATAGCCGTGACGCCACACCAATCGTAGCGCGAAATGAGGCTCAGGAGCACTACCTGAATGCTATCGAGAGTAAACAACTGATCTTCGCCACTGGCGAAGCCGGGTGTGGAAAAACCTGGATCAGTGCGGCAAAAGCAGCAGAGGCCCTGATACATAAAGATGTAGACAGGATTATTGTTACCCGTCCGGTTTTGCAGGCCGATGAAGATCTCGGCTTCTTACCAGGCGATATATCCGAGAAGTTCGCGCCTTATTTCCGGCCCGTCTATGACGTGCTGGTGAAACGCCTGGGCGCGTCTTTTATGCAATACTGCCTGCGGCCTGAGATTGGTAAGGTGGAAATCGCGCCGTTCGCCTATATGCGCGGACGTACATTTGAAAATGCAGTCGTCATTCTTGACGAGGCTCAGAATGTGACTGCTGCGCAAATGAAGATGTTCTTAACGCGCCTCGGGGAGAACGTGACGGTTATCGTAAATGGCGACATTACCCAGTGCGATTTACCGGCTCATGTTCAATCAGGGTTAAGTGATGCGTTAGCTCGCTTTGAAGAAGATGAGATGATAGGTATTGTCCGTTTCCATAAAGACGACTGCGTGCGTTCGGCATTGTGCCAACGAACCCTTCATGCCTACAACTGAAGCGTCGTCAGATCTCATAGCCCGGGAAACCGGGCTTTGTTTTTTTGTAGGCCGGATAAGGCGCTTGCGCTGCCATCCGGCGATGTGCAGGCGCCCGGTGGCGCTAACGCTTACCGGGCCTGGGGTGTTCTTGTAGGCCGGATAAGGCGCTTGCGCCGCCATCCGGCGATGTGCGGGTGCCCGATGGTGCTAACGCGTATCGGTCCTGGGATGTTTTTGTAGGCCGGATAAGGCGCTTGCGCTGCCATCCGGCGATGTGCGAGCGCCCGGTGGCGCTAACGCTTACCGGGCCTGGGGTGTTCTTGTCAGCCGGATAGCATGTGCAATAGGCAAAAAAAAGCCCGTACTTTCGTACGAGCTCTTTTTCCGAATATGGCGGTGAGGGGGGGATTGACTCGCTTCGCTCGCCCTGCGGGCAGCCCGCTCTCTGCGTTCGCGGTCTGTCCAACTGGCTGCCGCCAGTTGTCGAACCCCGGTCGTGGGTTCTCATCCCCCCACAGCGCGTGCAACATGCAAAAAAAAGCCCGTACTTTAGTACGAGCTCTTTTTCTGAATATGGCGGTGAGGGGGGGATTGACTCGCTTCGCTCGCCCTGCGGGCAGCCCGCTCTCTGCGTTCGCGGTCTGTCCAACTGGCTGCCGCCAGTTGTCGAACCCCGGTCGTGGGTTCTCATCCCCCCACAGCGCGTGCAACATGCAAAAAAAAAGCCCGTACTTTCGTACGAGCTCTTTTTCTGAATATGGCGGTGAGGGGGGGATTCGAACCCCCGATACGTTGCCGTATACACACTTTCCAGGCGTGCTCCTTCAGCCACTCGGACACCTCACCATATTGTCGTTCCAGTGTTGCTGGAACGGGCGCTAATTTAGGGAAATACGCCCCCGGCGTCAATCACCTTTTCTAAAAAATCGTGCAATTACACAAACTTCAATCAACATGCAGTTTAAATAAGCGGAAACTGCTTTTTTTGCCAGCATCTCTAAATTTGTTATGCTGATGATCCCTATGAAAATGATGATAATAAGTGCGAGTAAATTCCGCACAACAACACTCAGGAGTCAACATGGAGATAATGTTCTATCACCCGACCTTCGATACGGCCTGGTGGCTTAACGCTTTGGCAAAGGCGATTCCCGGCGCGAATATTCGTGAATGGAAACCCGGTGATAACGAACCTGCGGATTATGCGCTCGTGTGGCATCCGCCGGTGGAGATGCTTGAAGGACGGAAGCTAAAAGCCGTATTTGCGCTTGGCGCAGGTGTGGATTCCATTCTGAGTAAGCTCAAAGCGCACCCGGAAATGCTGGATGCCTCTATCCCGTTGTTCCGCCTGGAAGATACCGGCATGGGCCTGCAAATGCAGGAGTATGCCGTGAGCCAGGTGCTGCATTGGTTCCGCCGCTTCGATGATTATCAGGCGTTGAAAAACCAGTCAACATGGCAGCCGCTGCCGGAATATGATCGCGATGAGTTCACCGTCGGTATTATGGGGGCGGGGGTGCTGGGCGCCAAAGTCGCTGAAGCGCTCCAGGCATGGGGGTTCCCGCTTCGCTGCTGGAGCCGTAGCCGTAAATCCTGGCCTGGCGTAGAGAGTTTTGCGGGAGCTGAGGAGTTAGGCGCATTCCTGAATCAAACAAGGGTGCTGATCAACCTGCTGCCAAATACGGCGGAGACGGTGGGCATTATTAATTCCGGCTTGCTCAATCAGTTACGGGATGGCGCTTACCTGCTTAACCTGGCGCGTGGCGTGCATGTTAATGAGGACGATCTGCTTGCCGCGTTGAATAGCGAAAAACTCAAAGGGGCGATGCTGGATGTTTTCAGCCGCGAGCCGTTGCCAAAAGAGAGTCCGCTCTGGCAACACCCTCGCGTGGCGATGACGCCGCACATTGCTGCCGTCACCCGCCCGGCGGAAGCCGTGGACTATATTTCGCGCACCATTACGCATCTGGAACGCGGCGAATCCGTGACGGGTCAGGTCGATCGCGTTCGCGGCTATTGATGACAACCCGGTTAGCGCCGGGTTTCGACTAATAAATGGCGACGATACCTGCTATCCTTGTCGGAAAACGACTACAGGAGTGAGTTATGTATCCCGTTGACTTGCATATGCATACCGTCGCCAGCACCCACGCATACAGTACCTTGCACGATTATATTGCCGAAGCGAAACGCAAAGGTATTAAGCTCTTTGCCATTACCGATCACGGCCCGGATATGGCCGATGCTCCGCATCACTGGCACTTTATCAACATGCGTATCTGGCCGCGTCTGGTTGACGGGGTGGGCATTCTTCGCGGTATTGAAGCCAACATCAAGAATATCGATGGCGAGATTGACTGCACGGGCCCGATGCTGAACTCGCTGGATGTGATTATCGCCGGTTTCCATGAACCGGTTTTCGCGCCGCACGATAAAGAGACCAATACCCAGGCGATGATTGCCGCGATGGCCAGCGGAAATGTGCATATTATCAGCCATCCGGGTAACCCGAAGTATCCTGTCGATATCACCGCGATTGCGCAGGCGGCGGCTAAATACCAGGTGGCGCTGGAAATCAATAACTCGTCATTCCTGCATTCGCGCAAAGGCAGTGAAGATAATTGCCGCGCGGTGGCCGCAGCCGTGCGTGACGCTGGCGGATGGGTAGCGTTAGGGTCGGATTCCCATACTGCGTTTACACTCGGTGAATTTGCCGAATGCCGGAAGATCCTGGATGAAGTGGATTTCCCGGAAGAACGCGTTTTAAACGTTTCGCCAGGACGCTTACTGAGATTTCTGGAATCGCGCGGTATGGCGCCGATCCCGGAGTTTGCTGAACTTTAATTGCTGATAACTGGAATATATCAATGAATGAGTTTTCTATCCTGTGTCGTGTGCTGGGATCGCTGTATTACCGCCAACCGCAGGACCCTCTGCTGGTTCCTCTGTTTACGCTGATCCGCGAGGGTAAATTGTCGGCAAGCTGGCCGCTGGAGCAGGATGAGCTTCTGGCGCGGTTGCAGAAAAGTTGCGACATGACCCAACTGGCGGCGGACTACAATGCGCTGTTTGTCGGCGACGAGTGCGCCGTGTCGCCTTATCGCAGCGCCTGGGTGGAAGGGGCGAAGGAGTCCGATGTTCGCGCATTTCTTTCCGCTCGCGGTATGCCGTTGGCGGATACCCCTGCCGACCATATCGGTACGCTGCTGCTGGCCGCCTCCTGGCTGGAGGATCAGTCTGCTGAAGATGAGAGCGAAGCGCTGGAAACGCTGTTTATTGAATACCTGCTTCCCTGGTGCGGTACTTTCCTTGGCAAAGTGGAAGCCCATGCCGCGACGCCATTCTGGCGTACGATGGCGCCGTTGACGCGCGATGCGATCGGCGCAATGTGGGATGAGTTACAGGAAGGTGCTGAAGAGTAAATGTGATCATAGTCACTTTGTTATGCAACGTGATTAATTGCCTTGCATAAAATGTGTGCGTGATCTCATTCGTATGCCGCTTTTCTGCTATGATGCGCGGCATGAACATACTTATCTCCATTGCAATCACAACGGGCATTCTCTCCGGTATCTGGGGATGGGTGGCCGTTTCCTTTGGCCTGCTCAGCTGGGCGGGTTTTCTGGGCTGTACGGCCTATTTCGCCTGCCCGCAGGGCGGCCTGAAAGGGTTATTGATTTCTGCATGTACGCTCCTGAGCGGCGTGGTGTGGGCGCTGGTGATTATTCACGGCAGCGCGCTGGCTCCGCATCTGGAGATCGTCAGTTACGTCATGACGGGAATCGTCGCATTTTTGATGTGCGTTCAGGCGAAGCAGCTGTTGCTTTCTTTTGTGCCTGGCACCTTTATCGGCGCATGCGCGACGTTTGCAGGGCAGGGGGACTGGCGACTGGTTCTGCCTTCGCTGGCGCTGGGACTCGTGTTTGGCTATGCGATGAAAAATAGCGGGCTGTGGCTGGCGTCTCGTCGGGTAAGAGAGTCTTCGCCGACGGCGGTCAGCAAATAAAAAAGCGTGAGGTTTCCCCCACGCTCATATGATGTCAATCCTGATGGCGCAAACTTATCCTGCCTGCTGTAGGCCCGATAAGCCTGCGCCATCGGGCATTCTACGGTTGGCGAAATATCAGGATTCCGGCGGTACGGACATGTGGCGGTATTTCACCAGAATGTCGTTCTGACGCTCCGCTTTGTTCTGCAAATCCCACAGGCCGCGATCGATCCCGTCGTTAATCAGGAAGATAACGCCCGTTTCAATCGCTGACATCAGACACAGCATCACCGGTTCATTAGAGGTGTAGCCGATTTCACCTTCCAGCAGTCGCTGGTAATCAATAAAGCGGAACACCCCGGCCTGCACCTCATAGGAAAGGATGGTCTTGCTGGTATTGACCGAAGAGAGGATCTCGCCGGTGCTGACGTTAACCACGCGCAGGTTTACCGCAATCTGGTCAAGCTGATACTGCGTATCCGCACCGATACCGAAGTACCGCGCGCCGACCCCGCCTGACTTCACGTTGCTTTCGTAACCGATAATCGACCCTTCCACCATGATATTCGCGGCGGTGAGGGACTGAAGCGGGATTCGGTTATTGATAGCCACCGTGCCGTTTTCCTGCGCTGCACGAATAATTTTGCGTTCGTTCAGCAGGTTTTGCAGTCCCTGACGCTCCAGCGGGATAAACCAGCGGGAGTCTTTCAGCGCAGTCACCAGCATCGCGGTGGCGCTCTGCGGAACGGCAGTCGAGAAGTTACTCGCCGGATAAGGTTTAAACTGGCCCGTTTCATCCTGAATATTATAAACCGAGACAAAAATCTTACCCGTTGGCATCGGCAGGTGCGTCAAATCTTTATAGCTTTGCGCACGAGGCATTAATGTCGGTTTCGCGGCTTCTTTAGGCGGGGCGGTTAAGCATCCGCTCAGTAAACATACTGCAACCAAAATAAGTAAGCGCTGCATGATTATTGTCCTTTGGTAGCTGGGGCTTAGAAATCGGTTGACTGTGTTTGCAAACCTGACACTTCAATCGTCGAGGTTTTCCCGGTTTTCCTGTCCGTGACATTAAGTCGCAGTTGCCCATCCCGGTTGGCGATATCAATGATAAAATCATTGGTCACCATTCTGCCTGGTTTGCCGGTGTTAATATTCGTCAGCAATCCGCCAAGGATTTGCGATTGAATAGCTTGCGTAAAGTTATCCAGTGCAGACGGGGTTTCAATCCCGAAGTCGTCGTAATAACTTGGGTCCTTATAAGAGTTTTGTGCCTGAGCGCTATTTAATAAAAATGCGCCGTTATTTGGGTTTCCACCAAAATTAGGATTTCGGAACTGGAATGTCATATTTCCGGCCCAACTTAATGGTGAAATAAGCATGAGCATAACTACTGCATGTTTGACACGCATGGCAGCCTCCAGACTAAATCATATTTTAGAATTCATCGCGCGCTAAATCACTCGTGCTTAATAGCGTTTGATCTATTTGCCGACGATTTAATGCTTCTTCAGTTTGCGCCAGCGCGAAGTCAACGGTTCGCTCGAAGTCTCTTTTCGTTGGGAATAAAAAAGTCTGGAATATAACGTCCTGATTTACCGTTATCGTGATCCAACTTCCCCAACGCGCACTGGGTCTTTCATTGATGGTCAAATTGCCTGTGTACTCACTTTCCCATTTGTCGCTGAAGGCGCGATAAAAATTGTGGCCGACTGATGAGACGGTATGGTCAGTTAAGAGTCCGGGAACTTCCACTTCAACTTCCGCAGCGTGAAGATTCCCTGCGGCAAGCAGTAATTCTGCTGCCACAATCCAGGTCAGATAGCGTTTCATGGCTTTATCGCCTGAGGTTATCGTTTGCCCACGAGACCGCCTGAGTACGGTTTTTAACAGCTATCTTTTTGAAAAGATTATAAAGATGTGTTTTTACCGTATTCTCGCTGATAAAAAGCGAGCGGGCGATTTCAATGTTTGAGGCGCCGATTCGCAGTTTATTGAGGATCTCTTTTTCACGATGAGTGAGAAGCGCTGATTCCGTGCTGTTGTAACGGTAGTTCCCTGAATGGGTGATCAGGTAACTGGCCAGCTTTTGCGAAAAATAGCATTCGCCTCGCAGGATCCCCTGCAAGCCGTTAACGACACGTTCTTCATCCTCCGTTGCGTAAAACACGCCATTGATATGTGGCCAGTTTTCAATATCACGGAAGGGATAGTCGTCGGGAGTGTTCAACAATAACGTCTTGATATTGTTGTTTTTCCGACTCAAATTGTCTTGCCAGTAATGGATAATTTTTTTATCCGCTTCCATCATATCCAGTAAAACAATGCAACTGGCGGATATATCATCCAGAGAACGTTGAATATTATGTAGTTTTCCGGTAACAGCCAGTGATTGCTTTAAATGCTGCAATAATGCAGTGGCCTGTAAAGATGGTTTTGTGATCAACAATAATGTATGACCATGAATACTATGGACTTCATTAAACATGATGAAACCCCACTTTTTTTAGTCGCACATCTGACAGCTGCCTCAGCTAAAATACGAGGCACCAGAAGTACTGACAGATGTTGCACTGCTGTGTGTAGAAATAAAACATCAACCCAAAAAGGGTAAAAATATTAAAACAGATGGGCTACAACTGATTTCAATCTAGTCATTACAAACCTTAAAGCAAGTGTTAAACTTGTAACAAAATGTAAAATTATATATTAATATGTTAATGTATGGATTTTTTAGAGATTAGATTTGATAGAAAAGTTGTACATGTTGCTGTTATTGCATAGATTTAAAAAATCATACAAATTATAATAACTTATTGATTTTAAATCACAATTTAAAATTATGTTTGAGTTTGTCTGACAAGTTAATTTTAAAACGTTCGACTCAGGGCCGCCTGGACATTTTTAGTGAGAAAAAAATGATGTTTGTCACGAGTTGTGACGGCGATGCAGTGTGATGCCCGGAGAAACGCATAATGATATGCAGAAAACGGTTTTTCCCTCTCACTGGCAGAAATGTTTAGCCCGCTACAGATAAGAAAATAAATTTTTCGTAAATAACAGTGAAATCAACAGTGAATTAGCACTTTGGTGTGACGCTGAATATCAAAATACCACTCGCGGGTGAGTTATTTAAAATGTTTCCACGGACATACTCTTCATCGTAACGCGGCGTTAACAAAAAACGAATCGCGTTAACAGTCAAATTGAAATGCTTTTAAATTAACGTAATGTACGACCAGGTCCAGGGTGACAACATGAAAAACAAATTGTTATTTATGATGTTAACAATACTGGGTGCGCCTGGGATTGCAGCCGCGACAAGTTATGATCTGGCAAATGCGGAATATAATTTTGCGGTAAATGAATTAAGCAAGTCTTCATTTAATCAGGCAGCCATTATTGGTCAAAAGGGCACTTATAATAGTGCAAAAACACGCCAGGACGGCTCAAAACTTTTATCTGTTATTTCACAAGAAGGCGGAAATAACCGGGCGAAGATTGACCAGTCAGGAGCTTATAACCTTGCATATATTGATCAGGCGGGTTACGCCAATGATGCAAGTATATCGCAAGGCTCTTATGGTAATACTGCAATGATTATTCAGAAAGGTTCTGGTAATAAAGCAGATATTACGCAGTACGGTACGCAAAAAACAGCAGTTGTAGTGCAGAGACAGTCGCGCATGGCTATTCGCGTTACGCAACGTTAATACCATGACGACTTTTAAATCAATCCGATGGGGGTTTACCATGAAACTTTTAAAAGTGGCAGCATTCGCAGCAATCGTAGTTTCTGGCAGTGCTCTGGCAGGTGTTGTTCCGCAGTGGGGCGGTGGCGGCGGTCATAATAATGGCGGTAATAATTCCGGCCCTGAATCCACCCTGAGTATTTTCCAGTACGGTAGCGCAAACTCTGCTCTTGCTCTGCAAAGCGATGCTCGTAAATCAGATCTGTCCATCAAACAATATGGTCATGGTAACGGCGCAGACGTAGGCCAGGGCGCTGACAACAGCGGCATTGACCTGACCCAGAATGGGTACAGAAACAGCGCGACTATCGATCAGTGGAATGCCAAAAACTCTGATATCGTTGTGAGCCAGTTTGGTGGCCGCAACGGCGCGCTGGTTAACCAGACTGCGTCCGACTCCCAGGTATCGGTTACTCAGGTCGGCTTCGGCAACAACGCCACGGCTAACCAGTACTGATTCAGGTCGGGTACTCATAATAAACAGGGCGAAAGCCCTGTTTTTTTTCGTGAGGATATAATGAATACGCTATTACTCCTTGCCGCGCTCTCCAGCCAGATTACATTTAATACCACGCAACAAGGTGAAATTTACACCATTGTCCCCCAGGTTACGCTCAGCAAACCCTGCGTGTGCGAAGTCCAAATTTTTGCCGTTCGTGATGGGAAAGGAGGGCAAAGCCGTACACAGCAGAAAACAACCCTTTCTTTGCCCGCTAATCAACCCATTGATTTAACGAAACTCAGTTTAAATATTTCCCCGGAGGACTCGGTAAAAATTATCGTTACCGTTTCCGACGGGCAGTCGTTGCATTTGTCGCAGCAATGGCCATCTCCTGAGAAGTCATCTTAATCATTTGATTTATTTGGTGATTGTTTGTGGCAGGGGATGGATTACTGTTCTATGAATTATAGAGAGGCAACAACGTCGTTTCCGTTCACCGCGAGCGTCGCAGTGGAAGGAAAACTCCGATCCTTCAAGTATGATTGATCATTGAGGAGCTATTGTATGTTTGCGTTGTGTTCGAAAAATATCCTCGGAGCAGGCCTTGGCGTCTGCATTCTCTTTTCTTCCTCTGTTACAGCTCAACAAATCACTACCGGCGGCGTTATTCATTTTCGTGGTCAGATTGTCGAACCTCCCTGTGAGGTCAGTGCCCGGCAGCAAAATATTGACATGACATGCGTGAATAATGGCCAGATGAAAACTAACCGTTTTACCCTGCAACAGGTTACAACCGCCCCGCAAAGCCTTCGACAAATTGCATCCGTGAGAATCAACTATCTCGATCCGCAACAACGTCTGGCAATTATGAGTATTGAATACCAATAAACGCATCTGTCAGAGATAAAATCGTTCGATTAAAAAACGCGATTTCATTGAAAGCCCTGCTGTACACTTAGGCTATAGGTTAAGGTAAGGGGGATCTATGAAATCGCGTATTCATGTACAACATGGCGACATAACCCAACTCACGGTAGATGTGATTGTTAATGCCGCCAACGCTTCATTACTGGGGGGCGGTGGCGTCGACGGCGCGATTCATCGTGCAGCGGGTCCGGCGCTACTGGAAGCCTGCAAAAAAGTCAGGCAGCAGCAGGGCGAGTGCCCGGCAGGACACGCGGTCATCACTCTGGCTGGCAATCTGCCGGCGAAAGCAGTGATTCATACGGTGGGGCCCGTCTGGCGTGGCGGCGATCACAACGAATCCCAGCTCCTGGAAGATGCCTATTTCAACAGTTTGCAACTGGTGCTGGCCAATGGCTACCGGTCTGTCGCGTTTCCGGCGATCAGCACCGGCGCTTACGGCTACCCACGCCCCGCCGCAGCAGAGATCGCGGTCAATACGGTTGCGGATTTTCTTGCCCGCCACGCGCTACCTGAGCAGGTATACTTTGTCTGTTATGATGAAGAAACTGCCCGACTTTACGAGCGATTACTGACCCAACAAGGTGATGAGTGAGTTGACCCGACTTGAGCGCGCTGTTACCCCGCTGTGTGAACGTCATCCCGGCGAATGCGGCATTCTCGCCCTGGATGACAGCCTGGATGCCTTTGCCGCACGCTATCGATTAACAGAAATGGCTGAGCGCACCCTGGATGTGCAGTATTACATCTGGGAGGACGACATGTCCGGGCGTCTGCTGTTTTCGATATTATTGGCGGCGGCAAAGCGCGGCGTTCATGTTCGCCTGCTGCTGGATGATAACAACACGCCGGGGCTTGATGATACGCTGCAACTGCTGGATAGCCACCCCAATATCGAAGTGCGCCTGTTTAATCCTTTCTCTTTTCGTATGCTGCGCGCGCTGGGGTATTTAACCGACTTTGCCCGGCTTAATCGGCGTATGCATAATAAAAGCTATACGGCAGATGGCGCAGTCACCATTGTCGGCGGGCGGAATATTGGCGATGCCTATTTTGGCGCAGGTGAAGAGCCGCTGTTTTCCGATCTCGACGTGATGGCGATTGGCCCTGTCGTAAAAGACGTGGCGGATGATTTTGAACGTTACTGGCATTGCAAATCGGTTTCAACGCTGCAAAAAGTGTTGTCGCTGTCTGAGCAGGAAATCACCCGACGCATTGACTTACCGGATTCCTGGTACAACGACGACATTACGCGCCGCTATTTGCATAAGCTGAAAACCAGCCACTTTATGTCCCATCTTGATCGCGGCGCTTTACCGCTGATATGGGCGAAAACCCGTTTGCTCAGCGACGATCCTTTAAAAGGCGAGGGGAAAGCGCAGCGTCATTCGCTTCTGCCGCAACGCCTGTTCGATGTGATGGGGTCGCCAACGGAACGTATCGACATTATTTCCGCCTATTTTGTTCCCACCCGGGCGGGCGTCGCGCAACTGCTGCAACTGGTGAGAAAAGGGGTCAGGATCGCGATTCTTACCAATTCACTGGCGGCGAACGATGTGGCGGTCGTCCATGCGGGCTATGCGCGGTGGCGTAAAAAACTTCTGCGCTACGGCATTGAGCTCTATGAGCTTAAACCCACTAACGGGCATGCGGCTGAACTTCACGATCGTGGTTTAACCGGTAACTCAGGCTCCAGCCTGCATGCGAAGACCTTCAGCATTGACGGGAATAAGGTTTTTATCGGTTCGCTCAATTTCGATCCCCGATCGACGTTACTCAATACCGAAATGGGGTTTGTGATTGAAAGCGAAACGCTGGCAACGCTGATTCATAACCGTTTTATGCAGAGCCAGCGTGATGACGCCTGGCAACTGCGGCTGGATCGTTGGGGAAGAATTAACTGGGTTGATCGCCACCTGCGTGACGAGGTGGTACTGAAAAAAGAACCCGCCACAGGATTCTGGAAGCGGGTTCTGGTGCGACTGGCGTCTGTCTTGCCCGTCGAATGGCTGCTTTAACGCCCTTCAGCGGGCAGCTTAACTGGCGACAGCCTTGCTGTTATCACGTTTAACCGCGGGTTTGCCCGAAAATAAAAATTTCAGTACGGGAACCCGTAAATGCAGTTCATACAGAACCAGCGCAATACCGATAACAAAGACCAGCCCGCATAAAAAGCCCAGCAGATTCGACGTAATATGCGGCGTAATATACGCGCCGAAAAACAGCGTTAGTGGATGATGCACCAGATAGATGAAAAGCGATGCATTCACAAAATAGGTGACGCGAGCGGACTGGAAATTAAGTAAACGGTGGCCCAGCGAAAAGACCACGTTAACCATCCACAATCCCATCAGCATGGTAATGACGTATTCTGTCTCATACATCCAGGCATCGCCGCTGCCATAACGCTGGTTCAGCAGGTAGGCAACGAAGGCGAGCGCCGCAGCCAGCGTGCATCCGCGTGACGGTACGGTAAACAGCGCTTTCAGCGCCGGGTTGATGAATGCCAGCGCGCCCAGGATAAAGAAAGGGAGATAAAACAGCGTTTGCATGACGACGAAATTGAACATGCCATCGCTAAGAATAGAGGGATAAATGATAAAAATGGCGCGTCTCAGCGCGGCGTAACCGACGCCAAGGATAAAGAAGATAAGCGTCAATTTGGTCATCGAAACGGCGGCGAATAACGGCTTCGTTGTGCGTTCCGCGCTTTTTTTGATTTGGCTGAATGCCCACATGCTCAGGGTTGTTAATACAACAAGCACTAATAAAAACCACAGATGAGAAATTAATTCCCAGGCCAGCGTATTGTATTTCTCATACAAAGAAAGCGTGTGCCAGTTCTCGGTTTTTCCTTTGACAAATTGCAGCATGATAAATTGCGGCAAGGTGAGTAAAGGAATGGCCGTCAGCATAGGAATACCTACGCGTTCAACACGCACTTTCCACCAGCGTTTTAATGGATAACGCAGGAATAACATGTACGAAAAATAACCGGAAATAACAAAAAAGACCTGCATGCGAAATGCGTGGACAAAATCGTTAAACAGGGTCAGCCACCATGAGGGCTCTGCGCTGTTGATATGCCAGGTATGGCTTGAATAGATCAACGAGATATGAAAGGGGATCCCCAACAACATCAGCCAGGCGCGGATGGAGTCAAGAAAATATTCACGCTGTGGAGGTACTGGATTCATAGATAGATACATATTCTCAGACTTTTCGTCTTATCCCTGGGACGAATAATGTTTACATTCGAGGGCAACCCTACACGAAGTCCAACAACCTGTCTCCAGGATAAGCACGCAAAGTGAAAACAGGAGCAAAACCTGCTTAATCCATGAGCCAGCGCGCTGAACAAAGCCGGGATTCAGTTGTCGGATTGCCTGATTATCCATTAAAATGGATCGGATCGATATAAGCACACAAAGGGGGAAGTGCTTACTTATTATGAAACATAAACGACAAATGATGAAAATGCGTTGGTTGGGCGCGGCGGTAATGTTAACGCTGTACACATCGTCGAGTTGGGCGTTCACCATCGATGATGTTGCAAAACAAGCTCAATCCTTAGCCGGTAAAGGCTATGAGGCGCCGAAAAGTAACTTGCCCTCCGTTTTCCGCGACATGAAATATGCGGACTATCAGCAGATCCAGTTTAACCGTGATAAAGCGTACTGGAGCAATATCAAGACCCCATTCAAACTCGAGTTCTACCACCAGGGTATGTACTTCGACACACCGGTCAGGATCAACGAAGTTACCGCGACGACGGTAAAAAGAATCAAATACAACCCGGACTATTTCAATTTTGGCGATGTTCAGCATGATAAAGACACCGTCAAAGACCTCGGCTTCGCCGGGTTCAAAGTGCTGTACCCGATCAACAGCAAAGACAAAAACGATGAAATCGTCAGCATGCTCGGTGCCAGCTATTTCCGCGTCATTGGCGCAGGCCAGGTCTATGGCCTTTCCGCGCGTGGTCTGGCGATTGATACCGCGCTGCCTTCCGGTGAGGAATTTCCCCGCTTTCGCGAGTTCTGGATTGAGCGTCCAAAACCGACTGACAAACGTTTGACCATCTATGCGTTGCTCGATTCCCCGCGTGCGACCGGGGCATACCGCTTCGTCATCATCCCTGGGCGTGACACCGTGGTGGACGTTCAGTCGAAAGTCTACCTGCGTGATAAAGTCGGTAAACTGGGCGTTGCGCCGTTAACCAGCATGTTCCTGTTTGGGCCGAACCAGCCGTCTCCGGCAACCAACTATCGCCCGGAATTGCACGACTCTAACGGGTTGTCTATCCATGCGGGCAACGGTGAATGGATCTGGCGTCCGCTGAATAACCCGAAACATCTCGCGGTGAGCAGCTATGCGATGGAAAACCCGCAAGGGTTCGGCTTGCTGCAACGCGGCCGCCAGTTCTCGCGCTTTGAAGATTTAGACGATCGTTACGACCTGCGCCCAAGCGCCTGGATCACGCCGAAAGGCGAGTGGGGCAAAGGGAAAATCGAACTGGTGGAAATTCCGACCAACGATGAAACTAACGATAACATCGTGGCCTACTGGACGCCGGATCAACTGCCTGAAGCAGGCAAAGAGATGAACTTCAAGTACACCATGACGTTTACCCGCGATGAAGAGAAACTTCATGCGCCGGAGAATGCCTGGGTTCAGCAGACGCGTCGCTCTACGGGCGATGTCAAACAGTCTAACCTGATTCGCCAGCCTGACGGCACCATCGCCTTCGTCGTGGATTTTGTCGGCACAGATATGAAAAAGCTGCCGCAGGATACCCCTGTCACGGCGCAAACCAGTATTGGCGATAACGGCGAAATCGTTGAGAACTCAGTGCGTTATAACCCGGTGACGAAAGGCTGGCGTTTGACGCTGCGCGTAAAAGTGAAAGACGCGAAGAAAACCACTGAAATGCGTGCTGCGTTGGTGAATGCCGATCAGCCGTTGAGTGAAACCTGGAGCTACCAGTTACCTGCCAATGAATAAGACAACTGAGTATATTGACGCAATGCCGCTTTCAGACAGTGAGAAAGCGGCGCTGCCGAAAACGGACATCCGCGCCGTCCATGAGGCGCTGGATGTTGAGCATCGAGCTTACTCGCGAGAAGACGATTCACCGCAGGGATCTGTTAAAGCGCGCCTTGAGCAGGCCTGGCCGGATTCGCTGGCCGAAGGGCAACTGATTAAGGATGATGAGGGACGCGATCAGTTGCAGGCAATGCCGAAAGCGACGCGTTCTTCTATGTTCCCCGATCCCTGGCGCACCAACCCGCTGGGTCGTTTCTGGGACCGCTTGCGCGGCCGGGACGTGACGCCGCGTTATCTCTCCCGCCTGACGAAAGAAGAGCAGGAGAACGAGCAAAAATGGCGTACCGTCGGGACAATCCGCCGCTACATCCTGTTGCTGCTGACGCTGGCGCAGACGGTGGTTGCGACCTGGTATATGAAGACCATTCTTCCTTACCAGGGCTGGGCGCTCATCAATCCCGCCGACATGATCGGGCAGGATCTGTGGGTCTCCTTTATGCAACTGCTGCCGTATGTGCTGCAAACCGGCATCCTGATCCTGTTCGCCGTGCTGTTCTGCTGGGTGTCTGCGGGGTTCTGGACCGCGCTTATGGGCTTCCTGCAACTGCTGATTGGCCGCGATAAATACAGTATTTCGGCGTCAACGGTGGGAAATGAGCCGCTGAATCCAGAGCACCGTACCGCGTTGATTATGCCTATCTGCAACGAGGACGTTGACCGCGTGTTCGCGGGGCTACGCGCTACGTGGGAATCGGTTAAAGCCACCGGCAACGCAGCGCATTTCGACGTCTATATCCTGAGCGATAGCTACAACCCCGATATCTGCGTGGCGGAACAAAAAGCGTGGATGGAGCTGATTGCTGAAGTGCAGGGCGAAGGACAGATTTTCTATCGCCGTCGCCGCCGTCGTGTGAAGCGCAAAAGCGGCAATATCGATGACTTCTGCCGTCGCTGGGGCAACCAGTACAGCTACATGGTGGTGCTGGACGCTGACTCGGTGATGACCGGCGAGTGTCTGAGCGGCCTGGTGCGTCTGATGGAAGCGAACCCGAATGCCGGGATCATTCAGTCGTCGCCGAAAGCGTCCGGTATGGATACGCTGTATGCGCGTTGCCAGCAGTTTGCTACCCGCGTGTACGGCCCGCTGTTTACCGCCGGGCTGCACTTCTGGCAGTTAGGCGAGTCGCATTACTGGGGCCACAACGCGATTATTCGCGTGAAGCCATTCATCGAACACTGTGCGCTTGCGCCGCTGCCGGGCGAAGGATCGTTCGCGGGTTCCATTCTCTCGCACGACTTCGTGGAAGCGGCGTTAATGCGTCGTGCAGGGTGGGGCGTCTGGATTGCCTACGACCTGCCGGGTTCGTATGAAGAACTGCCGCCGAACCTGCTGGATGAACTTAAGCGTGACCGCCGCTGGTGTCATGGCAACCTGATGAACTTCCGCCTGTTCCTGGTGAAAGGAATGCACCCGGTTCACCGTGCGGTGTTCCTGACGGGGGTTATGTCTTACCTGTCGGCGCCGCTGTGGTTTATGTTCCTGGCGCTTTCCACCGCTTTGCAGGTAGTTCATGCGTTGACCGAACCGCAATACTTCCTGCAACCGCGCCAGCTGTTCCCGGTCTGGCCGCAGTGGCGCCCCGAACTGGCGATTGCGCTGTTTGCATCCACGATGGTGCTGCTGTTCCTGCCGAAGCTGCTGAGTATTATGCTCATCTGGTGTAAGGGCACAAAAGAGTATGGCGGATTTGTGCGCGTAACGCTGTCGCTGCTGCTGGAAGTGCTGTTCTCTGTGCTGCTGGCGCCGGTACGCATGTTGTTCCACACGGTGTTTGTGGTGAGTGCATTCCTCGGCTGGGAAGTGGTCTGGAATTCACCGCAGCGTGACGATGACTCTACCCCGTGGGGTGAAGCCTTCATGCGTCACGGTTCCCAGCTGCTGCTCGGCCTGGTATGGGCGGTTGGCATGGCCTGGCTGGATTTACGTTTCCTGTTCTGGCTGGCGCCGATTGTCTTCTCGCTGATCCTGTCGCCGTTTGTGTCCGTGGTTTCCAGCCGTTCAACGGTGGGCTTGCGCACCAAACGCTGGAAACTGTTCCTCATCCCGGAAGAGTATTCCCCGCCGCAGGTGCTCGTGGATACTGACAAATACCTGGCGATGAACCGCAATCGCACGCTGGATGACGGCTTTATGCACGCGGTGTTTAATCCGTCGTTTAACGCACTGGCTACGGCGATGGCTACGGCCCGTCACCGCGCCAGTAAGGTGCTGGAGATTGCGCGCGACCGCCATGTGGAGCAGGCGCTGAATGAAACGCCGGAAAAACTGAATCGCGACCGCCGTCTGGTGTTGTTGAGCGATCCAGTGACGATGGCGCGTTTACACTATCGCGTCTGGAATTCACCGGAAAGATATTCATCGTGGGTTAACTACTATCAGGGTATCAACCTGAACCCACTGGCGTTGCAGAAGAAGTAAGCCGTAGCGGTCTGATAAACGTGGCGTTTATCAGGCCGACAAATATGCGCTGACAATTATCTGAAAATACCGGCCTGCTGCCGGTATTTTTTTATACTGAACAAAACGACGAATGAGGTATCCGGTGCGAATAATCGTGGTTGGCGTAATGGCGCTACTTCTGAGCGGGTGCGGCAGCATCATTAGCAGGACGATCCCCGGACAAGGGCACGGCAATCAATACTATCCCGGCGTGCAGTGGGATGTCCGGGATTCCGCGTGGCGCTATGTCACGGTTCTCGATCTGCCGTTTTCACTGGTTTTTGATACGCTGCTGCTGCCGCTGGATATACACCACGGCCCTTATGAGTAGTTAACGCTCATCCCACTCATCCGCCGCAGTCTGGCCTTCTTCGGTATCCAGAGGCGGCTCGAGCTGAAATTCACCGTCATCCCACTCATGCAGAGTGTTCTCTTCCAGCCACTCCTGACGAATCTCTATCTCATCATAATCGCCGTCAAAGACGCTTTGCGCCGCTTCGCCACTCAGCATTGGCAGACATTCGCCTTCTTCGCCCTCATCGGCAAAAAACTCGGCTTGCCACATGATGTCGCCATCCTGTAGCACGTATTTCTGGATATTGAGTTGTTGAACATTGGCTTCATCTTGTTCGAGTTCCGGGTTGTCAGCCAGAAACTCTTCACGGGCTGCATCAATGGCTTCTTCCAGCGTGGCGTACATAGTCATCACTGTCTCCCTTTGATTTGATGAGGTATTCAGGGAAAGAATAGCTGATTCTCCGGTTTTGCAAGTATGAAAGCGCAAAAATCATTTTGCCGCGAGGGTCTCTCTGCGCCGCCGCAGGCTGTTCCACGAATAAATTGCGTTGAACAACACGACGCCTGCGGTGACGCAAAACACGGCGCGAAAACCGTAGCTGGCAGAAATAGCCGCCCCCATTAACGGGCCTGTGACGTTGCCAATATCGCGAAATGACTGGTTGTAACTGAAGATGCGCCCGGCGATCTGATTGCTGGCGTTATAGACCAGCAGAGTCTGTACGGCGGGGAGCAGGGCGCCGTCCGCCGCACCAAGTAAAAAGCGCAGCACGCCAAGCTGCCAGGGCGTTTGTACGAATGACATCGGGATCAGCAGCAGGACAGAGATAATCAGGGCGGTAATCAGGATCTTTTCGGGGCCAATGCGATCGCCCAGTTTGCCGAGCCGGGGCGCGCTGAGCAACGCCGCCACGCCGGGCACCGAGGCGATCATTCCGCTGATAAATGCGATATTGCTGACGTTACCGGCTAACTCTCGCACATATAACGTCAGAATAGGCGCGATCGATCCGGTTGCAACCTGAATGATCAGCGTGGTGACGAACAGGCTCAAAACCAGCTTTGGGTTTTTTAGTGAGCCAACGACCTCCCGGACGTGCAACATCTCCTTTTTGCTGACAGGCTGAAAACGCTCGCGAATAAAAAAGAGCGTCAGTAAGAAACAGACCAACAGCACGCTGGCGGTGATGAAAAAGACAGGGCGTAATCCGTACTGGTCGGCAAGTAATCCGCCCGCCAGAGGGCCGAGCAATGCGCCGCTGACGCCGCCAGTAGAAAGCGTTCCTAACGCCCAGCCGCTCTTATTACGCGGCACCTGAGTGGCGATAAGCGCATTTGCGTTTGGCACAAATCCGCCGAGCAGACCTAACAATGCGCGCAGGATCAGAAACTGCCAGATGTTCTGCGCCAGCCCCATCAGCAGCATAACCATCGCCATGCCGAGGGCTGAGCGCAGCAGCATGATCTTTCGCCCTTTGCGATCGGCCAGCCCGCCCCAAAAAGGCGAGGCAATAGCGGAAAACAGGAAGGTGATACTGAAAACCAGCCCCGACCACATATTCAGCGCGCTGTGGCCCGTTACGCCGAGCTGCTCAACGTAGAGGGGTAAAAATGGCATCACCAGGCTAAACGCCGCGCCGGTCAAAAAACAGCCCAGCCAGGCCACGGTGAGATTGCGTTTCCAGTTTATGGGGACATCAGAGGGTGACATAGCGATCCGCAGTGTGATGCGCTGTTTGCGCTATCATCAGAATAAAAATAAGGCAATACTCTCTTATTATGCGCCTGCCTGCTGAGGGCGGCAATGTGAGTAGCTTTTAAAGCTAAAAGAGGCGATTGAGAAGGTGCAACCGTCGCCCGGCTGCACCTGATGAATCAGTAACGGGAAGGCATACCTTCAGGACGCGTTTTGAAACGGCGGTGCAACCACATGTATTGCTCGGGCGCCATCATGATGCATTTCTCTACGATCGTGTTCATCCAGGCCGCGGTGGTTTCGGCGTCATCCAGCGGTGGTGAGCATTCCGGCGGCAGGAGAATCAGCTCATAGCCTTTGCCATCGGGTTTACGACGCGGAACAAACGGCACCAGACAGGCGTTGGACATCCGGGAGAGCATCCAGGTTCCTGACGTGGTGGCGGCCTGTTCCACGGCAAACAGCGGGACAAACACGCTGGCGCGCGGGCCATAGTCATGGTCCGGCGCATACCAGACCACTTCACCTTTTTTCAGCGCTTTGATCATGCCTTTCAGGTCTTTGCGATCGAGCATCGACTTGTTGGAGCGCATACGTCCCCAGGTTTGTAGCCAGTCGAGCAACGGATTGTCATTCGGACGATAAACGCCAATGCCAGGCTGTTGCAAACCAAACTGGCGCGCGCCCAGCTCCAGCGTCAGAAAGTGCAGGCCAACCAGCAGAATCCCTCGCTCCCGGGCCTGAACGTCGCGGATATGCTCAACGCCGCTGACATCTGTCCAGCGTGAAATACGGCGGTCGGACCAGAACCAGGCCATGCCGGTTTCCATCACGCCCATCCCGACAGACTCGAAGTTCTTCACCACCATCTGGTGGCGTTCTTGCTCGCTCATCTGCGGAAAGCACAATTCAAGATTACGATAGGCGATGCGGGCGCGGCGCTTCATAAAACGCAACGCCAGACGTCCCATTGCACAACCCAGTTTGTAAATCACCGGGTAGGGCAATTGCACGACCAACCAAAGAGCACCAATACCCAGCCAGGTTAACCAATAACGTGGATGCAGTAGCGCAACGGAGAACTTAGGTAAATTCGTCATCTCTATCCTGTCTGTAAACGAGCAATTCCCTGTATTGTCGCATTTTTTCGTGTACAGCAAAAATTTGTGGTTGGAGAACGACGATAAAAGCGGCAATTGTTGTTAATTTCTTAGTATGAAGAATGAAATGTAGCGCAAAATGTGTGGATGTAAATTGGCGATGTTTGCTTTATGATGCCGCCCGATTTCATTTTTACTGATTGCAGGATACGTACACCATGCCAGTGTTACACAACCGCATTTCGAACGATGCGCTTAAAGCCCGGATGTTAGCTGAAACGGAGCCGCGCACGACCATCTCTTTTTATAAATATTTCACGATCGTCGATCCGCAGAGCACGCGCGACGCGTTGTACCAGATGTTTACCTCGCTGAATGTTTTTGGTCGCGTTTATCTGGCGCGTGAAGGCATTAACGCACAGATCAGCGTGCCGCAAAGTCAGGTCGCGGCGTTTCGTGAGCAGCTGTATGCGTTTGATCCCGCATTAAACGGCTTGCGTCTGAATATTGCGCTGGACGATGACGGTAAGTCCTTCTGGGTGCTGCGTATGAAAGTACGCGAGCGGATTGTGGCCGATGGTATCGACGATCCGAATTTTGATGCCAGCGACGTTGGCGAGTACCTGAAAGCGGCGGAAGTGAACGCCATGCTGGACGATCCTGATGCCGTGTTTATCGACATGCGTAACCACTACGAATATGAAGTGGGGCATTTCGAAAATGCGCTGGAAATTCCGGCTGACACGTTCCGCGAGCAGTTGCCGAAAGCTGTTGAAATGATGCAGGAGCATAGAGACAAGAAAATCGTCATGTATTGTACGGGCGGTATTCGTTGTGAAAAAGCCAGCGCCTGGATGAAGCATAACGGTTTTAACAAAGTGTGGCACATTGAGGGCGGCATCATTGAGTACGCGCGTAAGGCGCGCGAGCAGGGACTGCCGGTGCGTTTCATTGGTAAGAACTTTGTGTTTGATGAGCGCATGGGAGAGCGGATCTCTGATGAGGTTATCGCGCATTGTCACCAGTGCGGCGCACCGTGCGACAGCCATACCAACTGTAAAAATGATGGTTGCCATCTGCTGTTTATTCAGTGCCCGGCTTGCGCCGAGAAGTTTAAAGGCTGCTGTAGCGAGCTGTGCTGTGAAGAGAGCAGTTTGCCGGAAGAGGAACAGCGCCGTCGCCGCGCTGGCCGTGAAAATGGCAATAAAATCTTCAATAAATCGCGTGGTCGCCTGAATACCCAACTGGGCATTCCCGACCCGACGGAATAACGTAGCGCCATCCGGCATTACGCCCGGTGGCGCTCCGCTTACCGGGCCTGCAATATGTGCTGAAGGCGACGCTGTCATCCGGCATTGCGCCCGGTGGCTCTCCGCTTACCGGGCCTACAATATGTGCTGAAGGCAATGCCGTCATCCGGCATTATGCCCGGTGGCGCTTTGCTTACCGGGTCTACAATGTGCGTTGCTGTAGGCCGGATAAGGCGAAGCCGCCATCCGGCATTCGTTACTTCTGCTGTACGCCTTCCACCGAGATAATCAGATCGACTTCCTGCGATGCAGGGCCGAGGTCGGTGGTGATGTTGAAGTCTTTCAGCTTAATTTTACCTTCCGCTTCAAAGCCCGCGCGCTTCCCGCCCCACGGATCGTCACCCTGGCCGATCAGCTTCGCTTCCAGCGTGACCGGTTTGGTGACGCCATTGAGCGTCAGGTCGCCGGTGATATCCAGCTCGTCGCCATCTTTTTTCACGCTGGTCGAGGTAAACGTCGCCTGCGGGAATTTCGCCACGTTCAGGAAATCAGCGCTACGCAGGTGCTTATCACGCTCCGCATGGTTGGTATCAACGCTGTTGGTGTTAATGGTGACGTTCACTTTATCCGCTGCCGGATTTTTTTCATCGAAGGTAAATGTCCCGTCGAAATCTTTGAACGTCCCGTACAGCCAGCTGTAACCCAGGTGCTGGATACGGAAGTTAACGAAGGCGTGTTGTCCCTCTTTATCAATTTTATAGTCTGCCGCGATTGCAGAACCAGTGGTGAATAACAGGGAAGCAAAAGTCAGTCCCAGCAGGCTTTTTTTCATTTTTCAACTCCATAGTCAGGCGACGATCTCCCCAGCATACGCTTCAGGGTGTCGTCTTTATCGATGAAATGGTGCTTCAGGGCCATTAGCCCATGCAGAACAGACAAAATCACAACGCTCCAGGCCAGCCACAGGTGCAGGCTACCGGCAAGATCGGCCTGAGCGCCCGCGTCGGCCAGCGTGGCGGGCACGTCAAACCACCCAAACACGCTGATCGGTTTGCCGTCGGCGGTTGAGATCAGATAGCCGCTGATCACAATGGCGAAGAGCAGAAGATACAGCGCAAGGTGGCCCACCGCCGCACCCAGACGGGTCAGTCGTGAATAGCTTTTCAGCGCCTTTGGCGGTGGTGAGACGAAACGCCAGAAAACACGTATAACCAGCCCCATCATTAGCAGGATGCCGATACTTTTATGCAATTCCGGCGCCTGGTGATACCAGCCATCGTAATAGCTGAGCGTCACCATCCATAAACCCAGGGCAAACATGCCGTATACAACAATGGCGACCAGCCAGTGAAGCAATACAGAAATGGCGCCATAGCGCTGAGGAGTATTTTGGAATTGCATAAACACACCAATGGATATTTCAGGAGAGAATGAAAATGACCTGTTAGAGACATTAATGCAACTAATAAATAACAATCATGGCGATATTTGTTTTTATTTCAATAAAATTGATTGAATTTGTCATTGTGCGTCAGAAGATTCGAGGTGATTAGCGGTTTTATCTATATGGGGCAGGAGGGCGGGAGGTTTCTTATTGGTCAAATTATTACAATGAAAGTTAGAGTAATCTCAGGTTTTGTCAATTTTTGTCAGCTGAAATAAATTAAAAGAACATGATATAAATAATGTCCATGATGGCCAGCAGCGACCATAAAATAACGTAGAGCATAAAATGCTCACGAATATTATTGATCAGATAGTGAAAAATACGACGCACAGCCTGACTCCTCAAAAAGAAACGGCCCCGTTTGCGAGGCCATTGGGTCATTATTGCGTAAAGCGGTTCAGTTTGAATGGCGTCAGGTCAAAAGCCGGCGATTTACCCTGCGCGAAATTGGCGGCAATCTCGCCCAATACCGAGGCGAACTTAAAGCCGTGGCCGCTCAGACCGGTGACGATCAGCGTATTATCATGTCCCGGTAATGTATCGATAATAAAATCTTCATCCGGGGAATTATCATAGGTACAGGCGGCGCCGTTCAGGCAGCAGCCAATGCCGGGCAGGATAGTGCGCAGGAAGGGGAACGCTTCGGAACCATCGCTGTCGACGGCGGCAAACGGCTTGCGCTCTTCCGGTGAGTGAATCAACTGACCACCGTTGTGTTTTCCTATTTTTAATGCGTCGTTTTCGGCGGGAAAACCGTAATACTGATCGCCGTTCGGGAGTTCTCCAGTGAACGCCGGGAAGTTATTTTTCATGCTGTAGCGCCCGTCAGCCTGATACCAGGCAAAAACTTTACGAACGGGTTGGATAGGGAGTTCCGGCACCAGCGCCTGTACCCATGTACCGGCACTGATCAGCACTTTCTTCGCGCGGTATTCGCCGTCAGCGGTTTCAACGGCAACGCCGTCGTTATCGTGGTGAAGGGCGGTGACGGGGCAGTTAAAGAGCTGCGCGCAGCCAGCCTCTTCGGCAAGGCGAACCCAGGTTTTGATCGCCAGTTCACTGCGCAGAAAACCGGAGTCCGTTTCGAACAGGCCAATGTAGTTGTCAGGGACGCGAATTTCAGGCCAGCGCGCCATGATGGCGGCGGCATCCAGTTGCTCAACGTTTAACTGCCATTGCTGTGCGCTATGCGCCACGTTCGCCAGAAATGGTGAGTCCACCGGGCCGAGGTTTATGACGCCGGAGCGAACGAAGATGGGATCTTCATTATGCGTTGAAAGCTCTTCCCATAACGTTTGCGCACGCAGCACCAGAGGAACGTATTTCTCACCCTCGCCATAAGCGTGGCGGATTAACCGGGTATCGCCATGATGGCTGCCCTGTTGATGTGGCGGCATATGGGCATCTGTCATCAGAACCTTCAGTCCGGCGCGAGTGGCATAATATCCGGCTGCGGCGCCGACGGAACCGCTGCCAATAATGATTAAGTCGTATTTCATCAGCTTCTCTCTGCTATCGCGATTATTGCAGGGTAAATAAGTGAATTGAGATATACAAGTTATACTCGTCATGCTTTCGGATTGCTGTCGCGTCGGCGCGTTTGTCGGCCGACTTTCTGTCAGTGGAATTATTGAGAGTATGAAACGATAAAGGCACCTTTTAAGGTGCCTTTGGGTGGAGGGGTCACGTCACGTTAATGACGGCGATACTCATTTTCCTGGTAATCGCCAGATTCAATTTTGGCGATGCCTGCTTCTAATATCGAAATAAATTGTCTGGCAACATCGGTGGTTAACCAGAGCGTCTGACCAACTTCAGTCCCATCAGGGTCAGGGCGATTCGGGGTCTGGTAGTGCAAACGCAACATCAGCGCATCATAGCTGTCAACGGTGCTGATGTCCCATCCTACAAGCGGATGAGTCTGAATGACTTCATTATTCTTTTCCATTATGCCCCCTAATACGTGTTACAAGACAACGGTTTTCGAGGTTCAATGCGTGTTTTTTTCTGAAGCAACTTCAGTATATCAATAAATAAGGCTATTCACTGGAAATTTAAAGGGTGACAGAATAAATTTCTTCTTTTTAAGAATTATGTGCACAATAAAACAGCATGTTATTCATATTTTTTTGGCATGTTGTGCAGTTATTTTGAGTAATGGATTAAAAAGCGACCAGTTGCGCAAATAAAAAAGCCGGGGCGACCCGGCAAAAACGAACATTACTGCATATCATTTTTTATTCATTGACGAACCAGTCATCCGCGCTTTCCCAGGTTTCCTGTAGGATTTCGCTGATGCGTTCTTTATCCTCTTTTGTCGCGCCAATGACCGACAAATTGTTGGCGGCGGCATAACGGACGACAACATTGCCCGCGTTATCTGGAAAAGAGTGATGGATACGGCGGGAGAGTTCACCGGCCAGCGCGTCAATCGCGCCAGCAGGCAAAGGTGACGTTTTCGCTATAGTGACTTCAATACGCATAATGGCCCCCTGTTGAATATACTGTGTATTTATACAGTTAACCTTTCCGGCTTACAACAGTTGGCCACATTTTTTTATTATTTTACTGACCAGCGTACGCGCTCGCCGCCGAGGAAGGGCACCAGTGAGTCATCGTCAAGCGTGATGCTTTCCGGGACGAGCTGCTCTTCGCGTACCAGTTCAACGTAGGTTTCATTGACCGGCAGGCCGTAGAACCGTGGCCCATTGAGTGAGCAGAACGCTTCAAAATGCGCGAGGGCGTTCATCTCTTCAAAGACCGTAGCGTAGCTGCCAAGCGCCGTCGGGGCATTAAAGCAGCCTGCGCAGCCGCAGCTGGTTTCTTTCCGATGACGGGCGTGCGGCGCGGAGTCGGTACCGAGGAAGGCGCGGCTAAATCCGCTGGCGACCAGTTCACGCAAGGCCTGCTGGTGGACGTTACGTTTGAGGATCGGCAGGCAATACAGATGCGGGCGAATGCCGCCGACCAGCATATGGTTGCGATTAAACAGCAGATGCTGTGGCGTGATGGTGGCGGCTAACAGCTCGTTGCCGTCGCGAACGTACTCTGCGGCATCTTTGGTGGTAATGTGCTCAAACACGACCTTCAACGCCGTCAGACGCTGGCGCAGCGGCTCCATCACCGTTTCAATAAACCGCGCTTCGCGGTCAAAAATATCGATATCAGCATGGGTAACTTCGCCGTGTACCAGCAACGGCATACCGAGTTTTTCCATGCGCTCCAGTACCGGCATGATCGTATCGACAGAGGTGACGCCGTGGCTGGAGTTGGTGGTCGCGTTGGCCGGATAGAGTTTTGCTGCGGTAAAGACGCCTTCGCGGAATCCGCGCTCAAGCTCATCAGGATCAAGCGTATCCGTTAAGTAGCAGGTCATCAGTGGGGTAAAGTCATGCCCGGCAGGAACGGCATCAAGAATGCGCTGGCGGTATGCGATGGCCGCATCGACCGTCGTAACAGGCGGCGCCAGGTTCGGCATCACTATCGCGCGGCCATAAATTTCACTGGTGTAAGGCACGACAGTTTTTAACATGTCGCCATCGCGAAAGTGAACGTGCCAGTCGTCTGGGCGGCGGATCTTTAAAACCTGGGATGGTGCAGTCATTAATATGCTCCGGCTGGGGGATAGTCATTTTTGCCGGAAACCAAGGATAAGCGGAAACGTTTTCGTTTGCACGAAAAAAAAGGGCGCAAATGCGCCCTGGTGCGTTAGTCGGTGAACGGGATGATGATTTCGCCCGGTTTAACCTCTATGCCTTTGGCATATTTTTTCGCCAGCGCTTCGCCTTTGCTGCTGTCTTCACGCAAAACGTAGGCCGGTTGCTGATTAAAATAATTACGCAACGACTGATTCAGGTAAGGCATCAGCGTTTGCAGCACCGATTGCATTTTTTCCGGCGTTACGGTTGCATCCACCACTTCCATTTCTTGCAGATAAATCGCGCCTTTTTCTTTGTTAAAGACCGGTAGCGCTTTCAGCTTCAGTTTCATGGTGGCTTTCTGGCTGCCAAACAGGGAGCTCATATCCAGGTTCGCATCACCGGTTAGCGTGACTTTGTTGGGCTCTTCCCGGCCAATCTGGCTGCTGAGATTCGTCAGTACAATATGCGCATCCGCGATGCCCGGTAAGCCAATGTCTTTGGAAAAATTATTCCGTTTTTCAAGCGCCTGATTAATTTCTTGCTCGCTTACCGTGTACTGCGTGAGTTGGTTGCAGCCAACCAACAGGCCGCTAACCAACAATGCAGCGGCAAAGACAATCTTTTTCATGGGGTTCCTCAACATGATGCCCGTGTCGTAATCCTGACACAAAGCAGCATGTGGCACCAGCACGCCGCGCACCAGCAGAAAAAACTGAAAGGGTGGCGGCATGGCGCCTCCACCCACAAGCATTAGAGGGCCATAGACGATAACAGATTGATTTGCGTCTGTTTTGCCATGTTATCACGGTAATCAGCGACCCGGGTTGGCCAGTTTATGCCAGCGACCAGCGTCAGGTTACGTAATAACGGGAACAGATGAATATCGTCTTCAGACAGTTCACCGTTCACGGCATTGGGCTGCACAATCAATTTATCCAGCGCGCGCAGATCGTCGCTGATGTTTTTGATGAGCCCACTGGAATGCGCCAGATTTTCGCTAAAGTCGCCAATCATGGCCTCTTTTTTCTCAGTGAAGTATTTCCGCGCCGACGGCGTGGAAAACTCATCAAATGCCGATTTTGCGAAACGCGGAAGGAGCAGGCGATTGGCGTAACCGTTAACTTTGCGTAGCCACTCCTCAATCGCGGGGTTCTGCTTTCCGATCAGCAAGGGTTTGCCGTCAAGGTTGTCCACATAATGGACGATATCCATACTTTCGGGCAGATAACGGCTGTCGTCCTTTTGCAGAATGGGCGCCATTTTTTTGCCGATCATGCGGGTGGGCGTTGCGTCGTCGTCGTTTGCCAGGACGTTTAGCTCAACGGGAATATTTTTCAGGCCGAAAATCATGCGGGCTTTGATGCAGAAAGGGCAGTGATCGTAAATATAAAGCTTCACGTTTCTCCTCCATTTAACTGTCGGTTCTCTTTCAGTATGGAGGAGATGAAAGCAGGTATCAAATCAGGCGCCTGGCTCCAGCATGCCGCGTGGCGTCCGTTTGTGGCTGAATTGCCAGCCGAGCGCAAGAAAGGTCATGATTCCGATTACCCCAAGCATCATCCAGGGCAGTTCAGGCTGTTGCAGCGCTTTCCCCATATCGAACAACCATCCTCCGCCGATATACCCTATCGCGCCGCCAATGGCTAAACCCAGTCGACTGAAGCCCATATAGCTGCCGCGCGCCCGCGCATCGGACAGCGAGGCGCTGAGCGTTTCACGCGCCGGTTCTGCAATGACCGAACCGATATAGAACGTGCAAATGAGCGTGAAGAGCTGCTGTAAATTACCGACCAGCCCGACAGGCAACATACTGAGCGACATCAGCAGCAGTCCGGCCATCAGGCGGTGCTCGAGGCGAAAACGTTTCTCGCTCCAGCGGGCGATTGGGTAGAGCAGCGTCAGCGAGAGGCAGGCTTCGATCGCATACATCCACTTGACGGCGGCCGGTGATCCCGCGATGTCATTGACCATGATGGGCAGCATCAGCATCACCTGTACGGCCAGCATGTAGTATCCCGCCAGGGTCAGTACGTAAGTCACGAACCGTTTGTCCGCCATGACGCGCCCCATGCCCTCGCGTACCGGGATTTTCACCGTTGACAGCTTCCACGCCGGAAGCAGCCAGGCGTTAAACGCGGCGCACAAAACGAACAGTACCGCTCCCGTCGCGCATACCAGACGAAAATCGTACTGCAACAACCAGCTACCCAATAGCGCGCCAGTCACGGCGCCCGCGCTGTCCTGCATCATCAACAGCGAAAAGAAACGACCGCGTTGTTCAGGGCGAATCAGCTTGACGACCAGCGCAGAGCGCGGCGGATCGAAAAGGGTGCCGCCAAGCCCGGAAAGAAAGCAGGAAAACCAGAGCAGCCAGGGCTCATGGGCGATCCCCATCGTCGCGAATCCGGCTGCGCGCATAAGCATCCCGGTAACAATCATTGGCTTCGCGCCAAAACGGTCGGCAATCGCGCCGCCAAAAATGCCCAGCCCTTGCTGGATGAACTGGCGCAGTCCGAGCGCAATGCCGACCATCAATGCCGCCCAGCCCATCTGGTCGACAAAGCGAATGGAGATCAGTGGAAACACCACGAAAAAGCCTAATACGACCAGCATATTATCGATGAGCAGGAAATATTTACCCAGGTTCCTGGCCTGCGAGACACGCGACATTTCCCCTCCCGGGAAAGACACTCGTCATCCTTCACGTCGCAGGCGCGTCGGCGGCGTTCGCGCTCCCCGGCCACGTATTTCTGTGCGCTTTCAGGGAGTGACTCGCTTGCCGCCGTCCTGCAACTCGAATTCTGTTGAGTTTAAAAGGTGAGCACCTTCTATTCTGCGGTGTCGGCGCGTTTTTTCCCACCTTTGCCGGGACAATATTTTTTTATCAAAAGTCCATCTTGATAGAGAGTTTTCATCAAAATGTGTGAATAAGCCAAAAAATGACGATTTGCACTTTTCACAGAGCGTACAGGCGCAGGTATAGTAACGTTATCAGGGTGTGAAGACGTTACGGGAAGGAGTAGGTATAGAATGTTTGGCTATCGCAGTAACGTGCCAAAAGTACGCTTAACAACCGACCGTCTGGTTGTGCGTTTAGTACATGAGCGTGATGCCTGGCGTCTGGCCGATTATTACGCGGAAAATCGTCATTTTTTAAAACCCTGGGAACCCGTTCGTGATGAAAGCCACTGCTATCCTTCGGGCTGGCAGGCGCGTCTGAGCATGATCGCCGAATTTCATAAACAGGGCTCAGCGTTCTATTTCGCGCTGCTCGACCCGGAAGAGAAAGAGATCATCGGCGTGGCCAATTTTTCTAACGTGGTGCGTGGCTCATTCCACGCCTGTTATCTGGGATACTCCATCGCACAAAAGTGGCAGGGGCAGGGGCTGATGTATGAGGCCTTAACCTCGGCGATTCGCTATATGCAGCGTACGCAACATATTCACCGTATTATGGCGAACTATATGCCGCATAATAAGCGCAGCGGCGACTTGCTGGCGCGACTCGGCTTTGAAAAAGAAGGGTATGCGAAAGATTACCTGTTGATTGACGGACAGTGGCGCGATCATGTGCTGACGGCGTTGACGACGACTGAATGGACCCCCGGTCGCTAAGGAGAGGACGATGAAATACGAACTAACCGCCACTGAAGCGCGAGTGATTGGCTGCCTGCTGGAAAAACAGGTGACAACGCCGGAGCAGTACCCGCTCTCGGTTAACGGCGTGGTTACCGCCTGCAATCAAAAAACCAACCGTGAACCGGTAATGAACTTATCGGAACATGAGGTGCAGGAACAGCTTGATAACCTGGTGAAACGCCATTTTCTGCGGACGGTGAGCGGTTTCGGCAATCGCGTCACCAAATATGAACAGCGCTTCTGCAACTCCGAGTTTGGCAATCTTAAACTGAGTCCGGCGGAGGTGGCGCTGATTGCCACGCTGCTGCTGCGTGGCGCCCAGACGCCAGGTGAACTGCGCAGCCGTGCATCCCGCATGTATGAATTTAGTGATATGGCGGAAGTGGAAACGACGCTGGAACAGCTTGCCACCCGTGACGACGGCCCTTACGTAGTGCGCCTGGCGCGCGAACCGGGTAAGCGTGAAAGCCGGTATATGCACCTGTTTTGCGGCGAAGTCGATGAACCGGTGAGTTCAGATGACGCGCCGCAGGCGGCGTCGGGCGATCTGCATGCGCGCGTTGAGGCGCTGGAAGGCGAAGTCGCGGAACTGAAACAGCGCCTTGATTCGCTCCTGGCGCACCTGGGAGACTAACGTGAAAAAATTACGTATCGGTGTTGTTGGGTTAGGGGGGATCGCCCAAAAAGCCTGGTTGCCCGTACTGGGCGCATCCGGCGACTGGACGCTACAGGGGGCCTGGTCTCCTTCGCGGGATAAGGCGCTGCGCATTTGTGAAAGCTGGCGGATGCCGTACGTTGAGTCGTTGCCAGCGCTGGCGTCAACCTGCGACGCCATTTTCGTCCACTCCAGCACGGCGACGCATTATGAGGTGGTGAGCGAACTGCTCAATGCCGGGGTTCATGTCTGCGTCGATAAACCGCTGGCGGAAAACCTGCGCGATGCGGAACGGCTGGTGGCGTTGGCCGCGCGCAAAAATTTGACGCTAATGGTCGGGTTTAACCGACGCTTCGCTCCGCTCTACCGCGATCTGAAAGCGCAACTGGGCGCCGCCGCTTCTGTCCGTATGGATAAACACCGGACGGACAGCGTCGGGCCGCATGATTTGCGTTTCACGCTGCTGGATGACTACCTGCACGTTGTGGACACCGCGTTGTGGCTGACGGACGGCAAGGCGCAACTGAACGGCGGCACGTTGCAGACCAACGATCTTGGCGAGATGCTGTATGCCGAGCACTATTTTTCGGCGGATCAGTTGCAAATCACCACCAGTATGCACCGTCGCGCCGGGAGCCAGCGTGAATGTGTGCAGGCGGTGACGGACGGCGGCCTGTTTGATGTGACGGACATGCGCGAATGGCGCGAGGAACGCGGTCAGGGCGTGGTGCATAAACCCATTCCGGGCTGGCAGACAACTCAGGAGCAACGTGGATTTGCCGGATGCGCCCGTCATTTTATTGAATGCGTGCAAAATCAGACGGTTCCTGAAACGGCGGGCGAACAGGCGGTTCTGGCGCAGCGCGTCGTAGAGAAACTCTGGCGCGAGGCAATGAGCGAATAACGCCCTGTAACATCTGGCTGTAGTAATTCATCATAATCCAGGTACTATATGCCAACTCAAAATAACACCTCTTTCTGACAGAGAATGATGGCAAACCGTGGATCGTTCTGTCGGCCTGATAAGACGTTTTTACGTGGTTATCAGGCACAGCGATATTGCCGGATGGCGACGTAAACGCCTTTATCCGGCCTGCGGTCGGCCATGCAAGGGTTTTGCTCCAGGGTCTGGAATACAACACTGATGAATTTATTAAAATCGCTGGCTGCCGTCAGCTCGATGACCATGTTTTCGCGCGTGCTTGGTTTTGCGCGTGACGCGATTGTCGCCAGAATTTTTGGCGCAGGGATGGCGACCGACGCCTTTTTCGTGGCATTCAAGTTACCGAATCTGTTGCGGCGCATTTTTGCCGAAGGGGCATTTTCCCAGGCGTTTGTGCCGATCCTTGCAGAATACAAGAGCAAGCAGGGCGAAGAGGCGACCCGGGTTTTTGTCTCCTATGTCTCCGGCCTGCTGACCCTGGCGTTAGCCGTGGTGACGGTGGCCGGTATGCTCGCCGCGCCGTGGGTGATCATGGTAACCGCGCCGGGTTTTGCTGATACCGCTGATAAATTCGCCCTGACCACCAAACTGCTGCAAATCACCTTTCCGTATATTTTGCTGATTTCGCTGGCTTCGCTGGTGGGCGCGATCCTCAACACCTGGAACCGTTTCTCGATTCCTGCGTTTGCGCCCACATTTCTGAATATCAGTATGATCGGCTTTGCGCTGTTTGCCGCGCCGTATTTTAATCCTCCCGTACTGGCGCTGGCCTGGGCGGTGACGGTGGGCGGCGTGCTGCAACTGGTTTACCAGCTTCCTCATCTGAAGAAAATTGGGATGCTGGTATTGCCGCGCATCAATTTCCGTGACGCAGGCGCGATGCGCGTTGTGAAGCAAATGGGCCCGGCGATCCTCGGCGTTTCGGTAAGCCAGATATCTCTGATCATCAACACCATTTTCGCCTCGTTTCTGGCTTCCGGTTCGGTCTCCTGGATGTATTATGCTGACCGACTGATGGAGTTTCCGTCAGGGGTTCTGGGCGTGGCGCTGGGCACCATTTTGCTGCCTTCGCTGTCTAAAAGTTTTGCCAGCGGCAATCATGATGAGTATTGCCGTCTGATGGACTGGGGGCTGCGTCTGTGTTTTCTGCTGGCGTTGCCGAGCGCCGTCGCGTTGGGCATTCTGGCCAAACCGCTGACGGTATCGCTGTTCCAGTACGGCAAGTTCACTGCCTTTGATGCGTCGATGACCCAGCGCGCGCTGGTGGCCTATTCCGTTGGTCTGATTGGTTTAATCGTGGTGAAAGTTTTGGCTCCGGGATTTTACTCGCGCCAGGATATCAAAACGCCGGTCAGAATCGCCATTGTGACGCTGATCATGACTCAGTTGATGAACCTGGCGTTTATCGGGCCGTTGAAGCATGCCGGTCTGTCGCTGTCTATTGGTCTGGCGGCGTGTCTGAATGCGTCGCTGCTGTACTGGCAACTGCGCAAACAGAAAATCTTTACTCCGCAGCCGGGCTGGACGTGGTTCCTGACCCGCCTGGTGATTTCCGTGCTGGTGATGTCCGCCGCGCTGGTTGGCATGTTGCATATTATGCCTGAGTGGTCAGAAGGGACAATGCTGTGGCGTCTGGCCCGACTGATGGCGGTTGTGGTTGTGGGGATTGCCGCCTATTTCGCCGCGCTGGCGGTGTTGGGCTTTAAAGTGAAGGAATTTACTCGCCGGACGGCATAGAGCCTCTATCCGGCCAATTGCCCGGTGGCGCTGCCGCTTACCGGGCCTACAGGGTTGTTCTGTGATTGTGTCGGCCGGATTACGGCCAATTGCCCGGTGGCGCTGTCGCTTACCGGGCCTACAAGTTGTTCTGTAATCGTGTAGGCCGGATAAGGCGTAGCCGCCATCCGGCAATCAGATAGAGATTTTTTTCCCGCCACGGTGGGGAGAGGCGGTTTGACCGTTCGCGCCATACAGCGTCGGTTCCTGATGCGGTTTCAGCATGTCGAGCGCCTGATGATTCCGTTCAATCTGCCCTTCCAGCAGCCAACCATTATGTTGGTTGAGATCGCGTAAATGCTGCGTTTTTTCCGTAATCGCCTGCCAGCGTCTGGCGACATCATCATTAACGTTACGCTGCGCATCTTGTTCAAGACGGCGCTGCTGCTCCAGATAATCCAGCGTCGCCAGTAAAGAGCTTTTTTCTTCTGTAATACGCTGTAACTGGCTACCGTTAATGTGACCTACGGAGAGCTGCTGCTGCTCGGCATCCATCACCTTTTTCAGGTCATTGAGGACAGCCGTCATATGATCCAGAATTTCTGACAGACGAGTCATACGCTTATTTACTCTGTAAGTAGCTCTGCGCCTCGCGGATCAGCGAGTCTGCAATTTTACCGGTGTCCATCTTCAACTCACCATTACGAATCGCCGTTTTCAGGGCTTCCACGCGCTCCATATTGATGTCGCTGGTGCCGGGTTGCATCAGTTTCGCCTGAGCATCGCTTAACTTCACACTGGTACTGGTCGTGGTTGACGCTTTTTCCTGACGCGCTTTTTGTACCGGCGCATCGCTGGTTTCGCGCGGTTGGACAGTGCTAACGGGCTTCAAAGGTGAGGTACGGTCAATGCTCATTTATTTATCCTCATCGAGGGGTTACGCTGTAGCAGCCAGCTATCATCATTGGTTGATTATTTATCGGCAGCCACTACAAAATCTTTAACTCATTATAGATTAATAAGAATATTCCCATCAGGATCGACGGTTCCACTCACGACCTGGCCTGACAACATGCGTACGCGCGCGTTTTGCGCGACGGCGGCATTGTTCAGTGCCTGGCCTTCCGCATTGACGCTAAATCCGTCGCCGCTTGCCACCACCAGAACGCGCTGACCGGCTTTTATCCGCCATGCCTGGCGCAACATACTGAGCTGTATTGGCTGCCCGGGAACGAGGTCGCGCAAGCTGACGGCGTCCTGAATCTGGTTGATGTCCAGGACGGTTCGCGGGGGAAGCTGATCCAGCCGTCCGCGTTTTAGCGTGATGTTAGCCGGGCCAAGCGCACCGCCACGGGCGACGGGGGCCGCGGCAACAACGTAATTCCCCGTTGCCTGTACATTTACCTGTAGATAGCGCTTTTCGTTCGCGCAGCGCGCCAGTACGTTCACATGCCCCCATAACTTCGCACTTCCGGTTACGCTCAGCGCGGGCTGTTCGCAATTCGGCAACAGATTGGGCGACGTGCGGATCGTGACAACGACGTCATCGCTGAACCCTGCCAGACGCTGAGAAAACCAGTCCGTTAACTGGGCATTCAGATCCTGGGCCATCGTCAGGGGGCTGAACAGCAGCGCCAGCAGCGCTATTCCACGTTTTAACGTTTGCATCGTCACTTCCCGCCAGTTTAAGCAATGACAGGATTCTACCTGCGTACCACAAGCATCAACGCAACAAATAGCGACGCATTTTGCGTTTATTCCGGCGATAACGCGCGCGTGATGGGATTTAAGCTGTCGGCTGAATTTTGTCATTTGCGGAGGAGATATGCTCGATAAGCTCGATGCCGCCTTACGTTTTCAACAGGAAGCGCTGAATCTGCGCGCTCAACGCCAGGAGGTGTTGGCCGCCAATATCGCTAACGCCGACACCCCTGGGTATCAGGCGCGTGATATGGATTTCGCCAGCGAACTCAAAAAAGTCATGGTGCGTGGTCGGGAAGAAACCGGCGGGATCGCGTTGAAGCTCACCTCTGCACAACACATTCCGGCCCAGACCGTCGCGTCTCCTTCGGTGGATCTGCTCTACCGTATTCCTGACCAGCCGTCCCTTGATGGCAATACCGTCGATATGGACCGCGAGCGTACGCAGTTTGCGGATAACAGTCTGAAATACCAGACGGGCCTCACCGTGTTGGGTGGACAAATCAAAGGCATGATGAATGTGCTACAGGGAGGAAACTAATTCGTGGCGCTGTTAAACATTTTTGATATTGCCGGGTCGGCGCTCACCGCGCAGTCCAAACGTCTTAACGTGGCGGCCAGTAACCTGGCGAACGCCGATAGCGTCACCGGGCCGGACGGTCAACCGTATCGCGCTAAACAGGTGGTCTTTCAGGTAGACGCGGCGCCAGGGGCGGCAACCGGTGGGGTAAAAGTGGCGGACGTTATTGAAAGTCAGGCGCCGGACAAACTGGTGTATGAGCCTGGCAACCCGCTGGCGGACGCCAATGGGTACGTAAAAATGCCTAATGTGGACGTGGTCGGTGAAATGGTCAACACCATGTCAGCCTCGCGCAGCTATCAGGCAAACGTCGAAGTTCTTAATACCGTGAAAAGCATGATGCTTAAAACGCTGACATTAGGCCAGTAAAGGAGGCGCGTATGTCTATTGCCGTAAATATGAATGACTCGACCAACTCGGGAGTCGCATCCACCAGCAGTGGCAGTTCGCTGACGGGAAGCAGCGCGAGTGATTTGCAAAGCAGCTTCCTGACATTGCTGGTCGCGCAGTTGAAGAATCAGGACCCGACCAACCCACTGCAAAACAACGAGCTGACCACGCAACTGGCGCAGATCAGCACCGTTAGCGGAATTGAAAAACTGAACACCACGCTGGGCGCGATTTCTGGGCAGATCGACAACAGCCAGTCGCTACAGGCCAGCACCCTGATTGGTCATGGCGTCATGATCCCCGGCACCACCATTCTGGCCGGTACGGGTACCGAAGAGGGCGCGACCATCACCACGACGCCGTTTGGCGTGGAGTTGCAGCAGGCAGCGGATAAAGTCACCGCCACCATTACCGACAAAGACGGCAAGGTGGTGCGCACGATCAATATCGGCGAGCTGAAGGCTGGCGTTCATACCTTTACCTGGGACGGTACGTTGGAGGATGGCACAAGCGCGCCAAACGGTTCCTATAACGTCGCGATCGCCGCCAGCAACGGCAGTACGCAGCTTGTGGCGCAACCGCTTCAGTTTGCGCTGGTTCAGGGGGTTATCCGCAACAGTAGCGGTAATACCCTGGATTTAGGGACCTACGGAACCACCACACTCGACGAAGTACGGCAGATCATTTAAGCCTTTACACTTATCAGGAGTAAGTCATGGCCTTTTCTCAAGCGGTCAGCGGTCTGAACGCAGCAGCGACCAACCTCGATGTTATTGGTAATAACATCGCCAACTCCGCCACCTACGGGTTTAAATCCGGTACGGCGTCTTTTGCTGATATGTTCGCGGGCTCCAAAGTGGGCCTGGGCGTTAAAGTCGCCGGGATTACCCAGGACTTTACCGACGGCACTACCACCAACACCGGGCGTGGTCTGGATGTCGCGATTAGCCAGAACGGTTTCTTCCGTCTGGTTGACAGCAACGGCTCCGTTTTCTACAGCCGTAACGGCCAGTTCAAACTGGATGAGAACCGCAATCTGGTTAACATGCAGGGGCTGCAACTGACCGGCTATCCGGCAACCGGAACGCCGCCGACGATCCAGCAGGGTGCCAACCCAGGCCCGATCACCATCCCGAACACCCTGATGGCCGCACAGGCGACCACCACGGCGTCTATGCAGATCAACCTTAACTCAACGGATGAACTGCCGTCTAAGTCACCGTTTGATCCGAGCGATGCGGATTCCTACAACAAAAAGGGCACCATAACGGTCTTTGATAGCCAGGGTAATGCCCATGACATGAACGTTTATTATGTCAAAACTGCTGCCAATAAATGGGATGTATACACCCAAGACTCCAGCGTTGCAGGAGCAGCGGTTACGAAAGCGGCGGTAATGAATTTTAGCAGCAACGGTACGCTGACTTCCGTTAATAACTATATTGATGATCCGAGTAATCCAGGCACGTTAATTGAAGGCCCTGCGAACGCACAGCCACAAATTAACATCACTACGGAAGCGATTAACGGCGCGGTACCGGCTACTTTCTCCCTGAGCTTCCTGAATTCTATGCAGCAGAACACCGGTGCGAACAATATCGTCGCGACCAACCAGAACGGCTATAAGCCGGGCGATCTGGTGAGCTATCAGATCAACGATGACGGCACCGTAGTGGGTAACTATTCCAACGAACAAACGCAGGTTCTGGGGCAGATCGTGCTGGCTAACTTCGCCAACAATGAAGGTCTGGCTTCTCAGGGCGATAACGTCTGGGCGGCGACGCAGGCTTCAGGCGTTGCGCTGCTTGGTACGGCGGGTACGGGTAACTTCGGTAAGTTGACCAACGGCGCGCTGGAATCCTCAAACGTGGATTTGAGTAAAGAGCTGGTGAATATGATCGTCGCGCAGCGTAACTATCAGTCAAACGCGCAGACCATCAAAACCCAGGATCAGATCCTCAACACCCTGGTTAACCTGCGCTAAGCGCCTGACGGGATGGCTTAATGGATCACGCAATATATACCGCCATGGGCGCGGCCAGTCAGACGCTTAATCAACAAGCGGTGACCGCCAGCAACCTGGCGAACGCCTCCACGCCGGGTTTTCGTGCGCAACTTAATGCGTTGCGCGCGGTGCCGGTGGAAGGTCTCTCTTTACCGACGCGTACGCTGGTGGCTGCGTCCACGCCGGGAGCCGATATGACGCCCGGGCAGATGGATTACACCTCGCGCCCGCTGGATGTGGCGCTGCAACAGGATGGCTGGCTGGTTGTTCAGACCGCTGATGGTAACGAGGGATACACCCGTAACGGCAGCATTCAGGTAGACCCGACCGGGCAACTGACAATTCAGGGGCATCCGGTTATCGGTGAAGCCGGGCCGATTGCTGTTCCTGAAGGTTCAGAAATCACTATCGCGGCAGACGGGACTATCTCTGCGCTTAACCCTGGCGATCCGGCCAATACCGTCGCACCGGTAGGACGTCTGAAGCTGGTGAAAGCGCTTGGCAGCGAAGTGCAACGCGGCGATGACGGTATGTTCCGTTTAAGCGCGGCGACACAGGCTGCGCGTGGCCCGGTGTTGCAGGCTGACCCGTCCATTCGCGTGATGTCTGGCGTACTGGAGGGCAGTAACGTGAATGCGGTGTCCGCCATGAGCGATATGATCGCTAACGCCCGCCGTTTTGAAATGCAGATGAAGGTTATCAGCAGCGTGGATGACAATGCCGGGCGCGCTAACCAACTGCTGTCGATGAGTTAATACAGGACATTTTATGATCAGTTCATTATGGATCGCCAAAACCGGCCTGGACGCGCAGCAAACCAACATGGATGTGATTGCCAACAACCTGGCAAACGTCAGCACCAATGGTTTTAAGCGTCAACGCGCGGTGTTTGAAGACCTGCTGTACCAGACGATTCGTCAGCCTGGCGCGCAGTCGTCAGAACAGACGACCTTACCTTCTGGTCTGCAAATCGGTACGGGCGTTCGCCCGGTCGCCACCGAGCGTCTGCATAGTCAGGGCAACCTGTCTCAGACCAACAACAGTAAAGATGTCGCCATCAAAGGGCAGGGCTTCTTCCAGGTGATGTTGCCGGATGGCACTTCTGCTTATACCCGTGACGGTTCTTTCCAGGTGGATCAGAACGGCCAACTGGTCACGGCAGGCGGCTTCCAGGTACAGCCAGCGATCACCATTCCGGCGAACTCGCTGAGCATCACCGTGGGTCGCGATGGCGTGGTAAGCGTAACTCAGCAGGGGCAGGCCGCGCCGGTACAGGTGGGGCAGCTTAACCTGACCACGTTCATGAACGATACGGGTCTGGAAAGCATTGGTGAAAACCTGTACACCGAAACGCAATCCTCGGGTGCGCCGAATGAGAGTACGCCAGGGCTTAACGGTGCGGGTCTGCTGTATCAGGGCTATGTCGAAACCTCTAACGTAAACGTGGCGGAAGAACTGGTGAATATGATCCAGGTTCAGCGCGCTTACGAAATTAACAGCAAAGCGGTATCGACTACCGATCAGATGCTGCAAAAACTGACGCAACTCTAAGTGTCGTCCGGTGAGGGAAACCTCACCGGCACACTGATTTTGAAGATGAAGGCAATGCAAAAATACGCTGCGCACCATTACCCGATTATGGCCCTGCTGGTGGTTTCACTGACAGGATGTGCCTGGATACCTTCCACACCGCTCGTGCAGGGCGCGACCACTGCACAGCCCATACCGGGCCCGACTCCGGTGGCGAATGGTTCCATTTTTCAGTCTGCGCAGCCGATCAACTATGGCTATCAGCCGCTGTTTGAAGACCGACGTCCACGCAATATCGGCGATACGCTGACGATTGTATTGCAGGAAAACGTCAGCGCCAGTAAGAGCTCCTCCGCCAATGCCAGCCGTGATGGTAAAACCAACTTCGGCTTTGATACGGTTCCTCGTTATTTGCAGGGATTGTTCGGCAACGCGCGTGCAGATATGGAAGCCTCTGGCGGGAACTCCTTCAACGGTAAAGGCGGCGCGAACGCCAGCAATACCTTTAGCGGCACGCTGACCGTGACCGTCGATCAGGTACTGGCAAATGGCAATTTACACGTCGTGGGTGAAAAACAGATCGCCATTAATCAGGGCACTGAGTTCATCCGCTTCTCCGGGGTCGTGAACCCACGCACCATCAGCGGCAGCAACTCCGTTCCGTCAACACAGGTTGCGGATGCGCGCATTGAATATGTCGGCAACGGCTATATCAACGAGGCGCAAAATATGGGTTGGCTGCAACGTTTCTTCCTTAACTTGTCGCCGATGTAAGCGAGGTCTCCAGTGTTTAAATCTCTTGTTGGAATTGTACTGATACTGGCAACCACCCTGGCGCATGCCGATCGTATTCGGGATCTGACCAGCGTGCAGGGGGTGCGGGAAAACTCGCTGATTGGTTACGGGCTGGTGGTCGGCCTGGACGGGACGGGCGACCAGACGACCCAGACGCCCTTTACCACCCAGACGCTGAATAACATGCTGTCTCAGTTGGGGATCACCGTCCCGACGGGCACCAATATGCAGTTGAAAAACGTTGCGGCGGTAATGGTCACGGCGCAATTTCCGGCATTCGGTCGCCAGGGGCAAACGATCGACGTGGTGGTGTCCTCAATGGGGAACGCGAAAAGTCTGCGCGGCGGTACATTGCTGATGACGCCGCTGAAAGGGGTCGATAGCCAGGTGTATGCCCTGGCGCAGGGAAATATTTTAGTCGGCGGCGCAGGGGCGTCTGCGGGCGGCAGCAGCGTGCAGGTTAACCAGCTCAATGGCGGGCGTATCACCAATGGCGCAATTATTGAACGCGAGCTGCCCAGCCAGTTTGGCGGCGGAAATACCCTCAATCTGCAACTGAACAACGAAGATTTCGCAATGGCGCAGCAGATCACTGACACCATCAACCGTGCCCGTGGCTATGGCAGTGCGACCGCGCTGGATGCGCGCACGATTCAGGTTCGCGTACCCAGCGGCAACAGCTCGCAGGTCCGTTTCCTGGCGGATATCCAGAATCTGGAGGTGAACGTCACACCACAGGACGCGAAGGTGGTGATTAACTCCCGTACCGGTTCCGTGGTGATGAACCGTGAAGTGACGCTGGACAGCTGCGCCGTCGCGCAGGGCAATTTGTCCGTAACGGTGAATCGCCAGGCGAACGTCAGCCAGCCGGACACGCCGTTTGGCGGTGGGCAGACGGTCGTTACGCCACAAACGCAGATTGATTTACGTCAGAGCGGCGGTTCGCTGCAAAGCGTCCGTTCCAGCGCCAACCTGAACAACGTCGTCCGCGCGCTGAATGCGCTGGGCGCCACGCCGATGGATCTGATGTCCATCCTGCAATCCATGCAGAGCGCGGGTTGTCTGCGCGCCAAACTGGAAATTATCTGATGATTGGTGACAGCAAACTGTTGGCCAGCGCGGCCTGGGATGCGCAATCGCTCAATGAGCTGAAAGCCAAAGCGGGGCAAGATCCGGCGGCGAATATCCGCCCGGTCGCTCGTCAGGTTGAAGGGATGTTTGTGCAGATGATGCTGAAAAGCATGCGTGAAGCGCTGCCGAAAGACGGCATATTCAGCAGCGATCAAACGCGACTGTACACCAGCATGTATGACCAGCAGATTGCGCAGCAGATGACCGCCGGTAAAGGGTTGGGACTGGCGGAGATGATGGTCAGGCAGATGACCGAGGGGCAGACGCAGCCTGCGGAAGAAGCGCCGCAGGTACCAATGAAGTTCCCTCTGGAAACGGTGACCAGCTATCAAAATCAGGCGCTGACGCAGCTGGTGCGTAAGGCGATGCCAAAAGCGCCGGAAAATAATGATGAGCCGCTGTCCGGCGACAGCAAAGACTTCCTGGCCCAGCTTTCGCTTCCGGCACGCCTGGCAAGTGAACAAAGCGGCGTGCCGCATCATCTGATTCTGGCGCAGGCGGCGCTGGAGTCGGGATGGGGTCAGCGACAGATCCGCCGTGAAAATGGCGAGCCGAGCTTTAACCTGTTTGGTATTAAGGCCTCGTCCAACTGGAAGGGGCCGGTAACAGAGATCACCACCACCGAATATGAGAACGGCGAAGCGAAGAAGGTAAAAGCGAAATTCCGCGTTTACAGCTCCTATCTGGAGGCGCTATCGGATTATGTGGGGCTGCTGACCCGTAACCCGCGCTATGCCGCGGTGACCGCCGCGTCTACCGCTGAACAGGGCGCACAGGCGTTACAAAATGCCGGTTATGCAACCGATCCTGACTATGCGCGTAAATTAACCAGCATGATTCAACAGCTGAAATCCATGAGCGACAAGGTGAGCAAAACGTACAGCGCGAATCTCGACAATCTCTTTTAAATAGCTCAAGTCCAGAAACCTGCTGCCGATAATAACCAGTATTGAAGGATTACAAGGAACCTCCATGTCCAGCTTAATTAACAACGCCATGAGCGGACTTAGCGCAGCCCAGGCTGCGTTAAATACTGCCAGTAATAACATCTCCAGCTATAACGTTGCCGGATACACCCGACAGACGACGATTATGGCGCAAGCCAACAGTACGCTGGGAGCGGGCGGTTGGGTCGGTAATGGCGTCTACGTTTCTGGCGTACAGCGTGAGTATGATTCTTTTATTACCAATCAGTTACGCGCGGCGCAGAATCAGAGCAGCGGTTTGACTACGCGTTATGAGCAAATGTCGAAAATTGATAACCTGCTCTCCAGTACCACCAGCTCGATTTCGACCTCTCTGCAAGGTTTCTTCACCAGCCTGCAAACGCTGGTCAGCAACGCGGAAGACCCGGCAGCGCGTCAGGCGCTTATCGGTAAAGCCGACGGCCTGGTAAACCAGTTTAAAACGACCGATCAGTACCTGCGCGATCAGGATAAGCAGGTCAATATCGCCATTGGCTCCAGCGTTGAGCAGATCAACAATTACGCGAAGCAAATCGCCAGCCTGAACGATCAGATTTCCCGTCTGACCGGGGTGGGCGCGGGCGCTTCACCGAACGATCTTCTCGACCAGCGCGACCAACTGGTGAGTGAGCTGAACCAGATTGTCGGTGTGGAAGTTAGCGTCCAGGACGGCGGCACCTATAACCTGACGATGGCGAATGGCTATACCCTGGTGCAGGGCAGCAGCGCCCGTCAACTGGCAGCGGTGCCGTCCAGCGCCGATCCGTCACGCACCACGGTCGCCTATGTTGATGCGACTGCCGGAAACGTTGAAATCCCGGAAAAATTGCTCAATAGCGGCTCGCTTGGCGGGTTGCTGACGTTCCGCTCTCAGGATCTGGATCAGACTCGCAATACCCTCAACCAGCTGGCGCTGGCCTTTGCCGAAGCGTTTAATGCCCAGCATAAACAGGGATATGATGCCAATGGCGATCAGGGCGAGGACTTCTTTTCCATCGGTAAACCGTCCGTATTGAGTAATGCGAAAAATACGGGCAGCGGGACCTTGTCTGCGGAAGTTACCGACAGTTCCGCGGTACAGGCTACCAATTATAAGCTGGTATTTGATGGTAATAACTGGCAGGTCACGCGCTTGTCAGACAATACCAGTTTTGAGGCGGTTGAAACCAACGGGAAACTGACGTTTGACGGGCTGGAAGTGACGGTCGGGGCAGGGGCAAATGCGAATGACAGCTTTACCCTGAAACCGGTCAGCGATGCCATTGTGAACATGAACGTGCTGGTGACCGATGAATCCAAAATTGCGATGGCTTCCGATCCCGATGCGGGTGGGAGCGATAACCGTAACGGTCAGGCGCTGCTGGATTTGCAAACCCAGAAAACGGTAGGCAATAAGTCCTTTAATGATGCTTATGCGACGATGGTCAGCGATGTGGGGAACAAAACCGCCACGTTGAAAACCAGCAGCACAGCGCAGGGCAATGTTGTGACGCAGTTGTATAACCAGCAGCAATCGATTTCCGGTGTTAACCTTGATGAAGAATACGGCAACCTGCAACGCTACCAACAGTATTACCTGGCGAACGCCCAGGTGCTGCAAACCGCGAATACGCTGTTTGATGCGCTGTTGGGCATTCGCTAAGGAAGAGGAGGATAAATGCGTATCAGTACCCAGATGATGTACCAGCAGAATATGCGTGGTATCACCAATTCCCAGGCTGAATGGATGAAGTACGGTGAGCAGATGTCCACCGGTAAGCGCGTAATCAATCCGTCTGACGATCCTATTGCCGCTTCTCAGGCTATCGTACTCGCTCAGGCCCAGGCTCAGAACAGTCAGTATGCGCTGGCACGCACCTTTGCCACTCAGAAAGTGTCGCTGGAAGAAAACGTGCTAAGCCAGGTGACTACTGCGATTCAGACGGCGCAGGAAAAAATTGTCAACGCAGGGAACGGCACCTTAAGCGATGATGACCGCGCCTCGCTGGCGACCGATTTGCAGGGGATTCGCGATCAGTTAATGAACCTGGCCAACAGCACCGACGGCAACGGTCGTTATATTTTTGCGGGCTATAAAACTGAAAAAGCGCCGTTTGATCAGGCAAATGGCGACTATAGCGGTGGCACTGAAAACATCACCCAGCAGGTTGATGCTTCGCGTACGATGGTAATTGGCCATACGGGCGATCAGATTTTTAATCGTATTACCAGTAATGCCGTACCGGAACCCGACAACAGCGCTTCAGAAACCAGCCTGTTTGCGATGCTGGATACGGCCATTGCAGCGCTGAAAACGCCGGTTGCTGACGATGATGTGAAGAAGGCGGAAGCTGCTGCGGCAATTGATAAAACAAACCGTGGTCTGAAAAACTCCCTTAATAACGTCCTGACCGTTCGTGCGGAACTGGGAACGCAATTGAGTGAGCTGGATTCCCTGGATTCATTGGGAAGCGAGCGCGCGCTGGGTCAGGCACAGCAGATGAGTAATCTGGTCGATGTGGACTGGAACGCGGCTATCTCGTCGTATGTAATGCAACAGGCTGCGTTACAGGCGTCCTATAAAGCGTTTAGCGATATGCAAGGAATGTCTCTGTTTCAGTTGAACAGATAGCACATGTTTTGAAACATATCATGAAACTGGGTATGTTTTGTCTGCCCGCTCCCTTCACCCCGGAGCGGGCATTTTTTTGCCCGGAAAACAGATAACGGGCACCGATTGCAGGTACAAAAAAGCCGACCCGCAGGTCGGCTTATCTTTAACATTGCGTTCAGCTTATTCTACAGGCTGCGGGCGCGTGGCTGGCGCGGCGGCCTGATGCGTTGCGCTATGACCACCTGCCGCACCTTTACCTTCAAAGATGAAGGCAGGGCGCTGCCAGTCGCTGTGATGTGGCGCTTCCGGGACATATTCCGGCGCAGGCGCGCGGGTCATCGGCGCACTGGCGTGGCTGACGGGTTTCTCCCCGGTGGTTACCGCGCTTTCTGACACGGTTTCAGCAACGGCAACAGGCGCAGCGACAATCTCTTCCGGTTCAGCGGCAACCACGACAGGTTCAACCGTTTCTTTAACGATCCCTTCAACGATCTCTTCCGGTTCGGCGATGACAACGTCAGCGGATTCTTCAGCCGTCGTGGTTTCCTGAACGTCAGCGACAGGTTCCGCTTGTGCAGCGACTTCCTGCGCAACAGGGACGTCAGCCTCTGCAATCACCTGAGGTTGTTCTTCAACCGGGGTGGCAATTACTTCAGGATGCGTTGTTTCCACAGTAGCGGGCTGAGGTTCAGCGACAACGGTTTCAGTTTGAACCGGTGCGTCTACAACCTGTTCGGCTGCGGCAGCGATGACCTGCGGCTCTACTGCAACCGGCTGAGCTTGTACGGCCTCTTCTTCGCGCTGTGCTTCAACCTGCGTATCCTGAGAACGGGCGACAGGGTAGCGAATCCACACTTTGCCAGACGCCATTTCCGGTGAAGCGCAAGCGACGGTTAACGGCATTGGCGATTGAAGCGGGTAACGCTCATCGCGGTAGCGACGACGACGCTGGCCGCTGACGCGCAGGTGGCGAGGAGAACGACGGGAGCGACGCGGCATTCCTGCGTTATCACGCGCTTCGCCGTTTTCTTCCTGCTCTGCTGGCGCAACGTCTGCGATCGCTGGCAGGTCGACTTTCGCCAGTTCAGTACGCTGAGCAGGCGCGCTTTGCGTAGCAGGCTGGGTGGCGACAGCGTCTTCGACGACTGGCGTTGCGACAGCTTCTGCTTCAGAGGTTGCGGAGTCTGTGTAACGAACTTTCTGGCTCAGCTGACGCTGTTTACGGCGAGGCTGTGCCTGACGAACGCGTTCTTCCTGTTCCGTCTCCTGAGCCGGTTGCTCATCCAGGTTCAGCGCCTTGACTTCTTGCTGTGCCTGACGTTTTTCATCGTTGCGACGACGGTTGCGTTCACGACGCGGCGTCTGCTGCTCGTCACCGGACTTCGCCTTATCGGCAACGTCGTTAGACTGCTGGCGGTTGTCACGCGCTTCTGCGTTCTGCTGCTGCGCCTGACGACGGTTACGACGGTTGTCATCACGGTTTTCACCGCCTTCAGCGCGGTTGTCGCGATTATCACGGTTGTCACGGCGATCGTTACGGTCACGGCGATTATTCTGGCGAGACTTACGACGATCCTGCTGACGCTCCGGTTTTTCCTCTGCTTTCGGTGCAGGTTGTTCAACCGGCTTAGCGACTTCGCTGCCGCTGAACATGTTTTTCAGCGCGCCGAAGAAGCGGGTAAGCAGACCTGGTTGTGCAGGCGCAGTGGCAACGGCTTTCGGTGCTGCCGTCGCTGCTTTCACCGCAGGTTCTGCTGGCGTCGGCGCAGGCGGCACTTCCGGCATCGCGAAGGTCGCCAGTGCTGGTTGTTCAGGGCGTTTACGCTCGGCGTACTCTTCTTCAGAAGGTAACGCCATCGCTTCTTCATGCAGTTTCGGCAGCATGTAGCTCAGGGTTGGCGTTTCTTCCCCTTTACGTACGCGCAAAACGGAGTAGTGCGGCGTTTCCATCTGATCGTTTGGTACGATCACGCAGCGCACGCCATCCTGGCGAGTCTCAATAGCATTAACCGCGGTGCGCTTTTCGTTAAGCAGGTAAGAGGCGATCGGGACCGGAACAATGGCGTGAACTTCCTGGGTATTCTCTTTCAGCGCTTCTTCTTCAATCAGACGCAGAATAGACAGGGAGAGCGATTCGTTGTCGCGTACGGTGCCGGTGCCGCTACAGCGTGGGCAGACGTGATGGCTGGACTCGCCCAGAGACGGGCTGAGACGCTGGCGGGACATCTCCAGCAGGCCAAAACGAGAAATATGGCTAATCTGGATACGCGCACGATCCTGACGTACCGCTTCGCGCAGACGGTTTTCCACAGCGCGCTGGTGGCGTACTGGCGTCATGTCGATGAAGTCGATAACGATCAGGCCGCCGAGGTCGCGCAAGCGCAACTGGCGAGCAATTTCATCGGCTGCTTCCAGGTTTGTGTTAAACGCGGTTTCTTCGATATCGCCGCCGCGTGTGGCACGCGCGGAGTTAATATCAATCGCGGTTAACGCTTCGGTTGTGTCAATAACGATAGAGCCGCCGGAAGGCAGACGCACTTCACGCTGGAAGGCGGATTCAATTTGCGACTCGATCTGGTAGTGGCTGAACAGCGGAATCTCGCCGGTATAAAGCTTAATCTTGCTGCTGAAATCCGGGCGACCCAACGCCGCGATGTGCTGGCGCGCCAGCTCAAGCACTTTCGGATTATCGATAAGAATTTCGCCGATATCCTGACGTAAGTAGTCACGGAATGCGCGGACGATAACGTTGCTTTCCTGATGGATCAGGAATGGAGCAGGGCGGCTTTCAGCGGCTTTCTGAATCGCTTCCCAGTGTTTCAGGCGGAAGCTCAGGTCCCACTGCAACGCTTCGGCGGATTTGCCGACGCCTGCGGTACGCACGATAAGCCCCATGCCGTCAGGCAGTTCGAGGCTTGCCAGCGCTTCTTTTAATTCGGTGCGATCGTCGCCTTCAATGCGACGGGAGATGCCGCCCGCGCGCGGGTTGTTCGGCATTAAAACCAGATAGCTCCCTGCCAGACTGATAAACGTCGTCAGCGCAGCGCCTTTGTTGCCGCGTTCTTCTTTATCAATCTGAACAATCACTTCCTGACCTTCGCGCAACACATCTTTAATGTTTGGACGGCCGTGGGCGTTGTAGTTGGCGGGGAAATATTCGCGGGCAATTTCTTTTAACGGGAGGAAACCGTGACGTTCAGCGCCGTAATCAACAAAAGCCGCTTCCAGACTCGGTTCGATACGGGTAATTTTGCCTTTATAGATGTTCGCTTTTTTCTGCTCGTGTCCTGGACTCTCAATGTCCAGGTCGTACAGGCGCTGCCCATCTACAAGGGCAACACGCAACTCTTCCTGCTGAGTTGCGTTGATTAACATTCTTTTCATCGTAACTTACTCATTATTCTTACATTGACGACTAAGCTGCGGGCATAGTAATGCCTTTCCGGGTGTGAACCGATGGCCTCGTGTCTATTCGCGTCGCCAACCTCACGGTTATCGTCTGCTCAAAGAGGCGCAGAGTGTCGGTTGCCTGTATTTCATACGGAAATACAGCGCAATTATCAGGGGAACAGCCTGGGAGTTACTCTCCAGAGAAGATTCCATTATGTTCATCGTCTTTCACGCCGCAGATGCGTTGGCTTCATCTGCTCACCCGGGCATAAGCTCCTGGGGATTCCCAGATTTGCCGCCTTTCTGCAACGCGTAGTACATAGAACATATACCGGTAAGGACTGCAACCCGCAGCCCGCTAACTGCCTGAAAAATCAATACGTCTTACGCCATTGCTGCGTTGATGATCTGTCTGGCAAAATGGGTCATTCCGTAAAATTTCTTGTTTTAACAAGGTTCGACACGGAAACGGTTACATTATTCCACTGCTAACCTTGTTATAGCAAGATGACTTTTACCATTTATCACCCGGTTACTCACAGTTTTTTCACTTCCTCATGGTGATTGGTTTAATAACCAGCAAATTGGTCATGTTGAACGTGAGTAACAGGATATAGAAGTAAATATAAGCATAGAAAAATGAGTGGCGCTAATCCTTATGGCTATTTAGAATCGGCCCCCATGAAAACTGAGACTCCATCCGTAAAAATAGTTGCCATTACTGCCGACGAAGCGGGGCAACGCATCGATAACTTTTTGCGCACGCAACTCAAAGGCGTACCGAAAAGCATGATTTACCGCATTTTGCGTAAAGGCGAAGTGCGGGTGAACAAAAAACGCATCAAACCGGAATATAAGCTCGAAGCCGGGGATGAAGTGCGTATTCCGCCGGTGCGCGTCGCCGAACGCGAAGAAGAGGCCGTTTCGCCGCATTTGCAAAAAGTGGCGGCGCTGGCCGATGTCATTTTGTATGAAGATGACCATATCCTTGTGCTGAACAAACCTTCCGGTACGGCGGTGCATGGCGGAAGCGGGTTGAGCTTCGGCGTTATCGAGGGGCTGCGCGCGTTGCGGCCAGAAGCGCGTTTCCTGGAACTGGTGCATCGTCTGGACCGCGATACCTCTGGCGTACTGCTGGTTGCGAAAAAACGCTCAGCGCTGCGTTCTTTGCATGAGCAACTGCGTGAGAAGGGGATGCAGAAAGATTATCTGGCGCTGGTTCGCGGCCAGTGGCAGTCGCATGTTAAATCGGTACAGGCGCCTTTATTAAAGAATATTCTGCAAAGCGGCGAACGTATTGTACGTGTGAGTCAGGAAGGAAAACCCTCCGAAACGCGCTTTAAGGTTGAAGAGCGCTATGCGTTTGCGACGCTGGTGCGCTGTAGCCCGGTGACGGGACGTACGCATCAGATTCGTGTGCATACGCTGCATGCGGGCCATCCGATCGCGTTTGACGATCGTTACGGCGATCGCGAATTTGATAAGCAGCTTGCGGGAACGGGGCTGTCACGGCTTTTTCTGCACGCGGCAGCGCTGAAGTTTACCCATCCGGGGACTGGCGAGGTGATGCGTATCGAAGCGCCGATGGATAACCAACTCAAGCATTGCCTTCAGGTGTTACGTAACAAAGCCTGATGCGCGTTGCGATATTATCGCGCTAAACCTGTAGGCCGGATAAGACGTTTACGTCGCCATCCGGCATCTTTACTGATGGCGCTGTGCTTATCAGGCCTACGGGCATTGCTCCGCTGTGGGCCTGATAAGATGTTTTAGCGTCGCCATCAGACGCATCCACTATGCCATCAGCGGGTTCATCTCTTCCCGGCGCAGCATCTGGCACAGCGCAATCAGCGGTAGCCCAATAAGGGTATTGGGATCTCGCCCCTCCAGGCGCTCGAAAAGGGCAATGCCAAGACCTTCGCTTTTAAAACTTCCGGCACAATGCAATGGACGCTCTTTGCGGACATAGTCCTCTATTTCCGTTTCGCTTAAATGGCGGAAATGTACATCAAACGGTTCGACTTCCGTTTGTAAATGTCCGGTTGCAGAATTATAAAGCGCCAGTCCGGTATAAAACGTCACAATATTCCCGCTGGCTTTGGTTAATTGCTGGCGCGCTTTTTCTTCGGTTAACGGTTTGCCGGTAATTTCGCCATCCAGAACGCAAATTTGATCGGAGCCAATAATCAGATGATCGGGGAAACGGTGGGCGAGCGATTGTGCTTTCGCCTGTGCGAGGCGAGAGACTAAATGGCGCGGCGCTTCGCCAGACATGGGCGTTTCGTCAACCTCGGGAGCCGCGCACTCGAAAGGGATCGCCAGTTTTTCGAGCAGCGCGCGACGCCAGGGAGAGGTAGAAGCAAGGATGAGACGGGGCATATTTTTTTCCCTCAGATATAGCGTATTAATGAGAGCCATCTTAAACTATGCTCTTCGTCCTTCAAGCATGACATACAGTCACGGTTTGAGCGAAAATAAGTCTGTAACCCGCAATGTGTGCGAATTATTGGCAAAAGGCAACCGCAGGCTGCCTTTTTCTTTGACTCTATGACGTTACAAAGTTAATATGCGCGCCCTATGCAAAAGGTAAAATTACCCCTGACTCTTGATCCGGTTCGTACGGCTCAAAAACGCCTCGATTATGAAGGTATCTATACTTCTGATCTGGTAGAGCGCGTCGCCGATTCTGTAGTCAGTGTGGACAGTGATGTGGAATGCTCCATGTCGTTCGCTATCGATAACCAACGTCTCGCCGTTATTACGGGTGATGCGAAGGTGACGGTATCGCTCGAATGCCAGCGTTGCGGGAAGCCGTTTACCCATCAGGTTCACACAACGTATTGTTTTAGTCCGGTTCGTTCTGACGAACAGGCTGAAGCACTCCCGGAAGCGTATGAGCCGATTGAGGTTAACGAATTCGGTGAAATCGATCTGCTTGCAATGGTTGAAGATGAAATCATCCTCTCCTTGCCGGTAGTTCCGGTGCATGATTCTGAACACTGTGAAGTGTCCGAGGCGGACATGGTCTTTGGTGAACTGCCTGATGAAGCGCAAAAACCAAACCCATTTGCCGTATTAGCCAGCTTAAAGCGTAAGTAATTGAGGAGTAAGGTCCATGGCCGTACAACAGAATAAACCAACCCGTTCCAAACGTGGCATGCGTCGTTCTCATGACGCTCTGACCGCAGTCACCAGCCTGTCTGTAGACAAAACTTCTGGTGAAAAACACCTGCGTCACCACATCACTGCCGACGGTTACTACCGCGGCCGTAAGGTCATCGCTAAGTAATCACGCGCAAGCGTGATGAAGCTTAGTGAGGATTTCCCCGCGTAAGCGGGGAAACACCAAACCAGGCAGCGACGATACCTTGACACGTCTAACCCTGGCGTTAGATGTCATGGGGGGAGATTTCGGCCCTTCCGTGACAGTGCCTGCAGCACTGCAGGCACTGAATTCTAATTCGCAACTCACACTTCTTTTAGTCGGGGATCCCGATACCATCACGCCATTACTTGCCAAAGCTGACTTTGAACAACGTTCGCGTCTGCAGATTATCCCTGCACAGTCAGTTATTGCCAGTGATGCCCGGCCTTCGCAGGCTATCCGCGCCAGTCGCGGTAGCTCAATGCGTGTGGCCCTGGAGCTCGTGAAAGAAGGCCGAGCCGAAGCCTGTGTGAGCGCCGGTAATACGGGCGCGCTCATGGGACTTGCGAAATTATTGCTCAAACCCCTTGAGGGCATCGAGCGTCCTGCGTTGATGACGGTTTTACCGCATCAGCAGAAAGGAAAAACGGTGGTGCTGGATTTAGGCGCCAACGTCGATTGTGACAGTACCATGTTGGTGCAGTTTGCCGTGATGGGGTCCGTGATGGCGGAAGAGGTGATTGGGATAACCAATCCCCGCGTGGCGTTGCTCAATATTGGTGAAGAAGAAACCAAAGGTCTCGACAGTATTCGTGATGCCTCTGCGTTGCTCAAAACAGTCCCTTCCATCAATTACATTGGTTATCTTGAAGCCAATGAGTTATTGACGGGAAAAACTGATGTGCTGGTATGTGACGGATTTACAGGCAATGTCACATTAAAGACAATGGAAGGGGTTGTCAGGATGTTCCTTTCACTGCTGAAATCTCAGGGTGAGAGTAAAAAACGGTCGTGGTGGCTGCTGTTATTAAAACGTTGGTTACAAAAAAGCCTGACGAGGCGATTCAGTCACCTCAACCCCGACCAGTATAATGGCGCCTGTCTGTTAGGATTGCGTGGCACGGTGATTAAAAGTCATGGTGCGGCCAATCAGCGAGCATTTGCCGTCGCGATTGAACAGGCAGTGCAGGCGGTGCAGCGACAAGTTCCTCAGCGAATTGCCGCTCGCCTGGAATCTGTATACCCAGCCGGATTCGAACTGTTGGAAGGTGGCAAAAACGGACACTCACGGGTGCACAATTAACGGTGTAACCTGAGCGCAACCAACATACCAGCAGTTTGCACGCGGTGGTATATAACCGAAAAGTGACTGAGCGTACATGTATACAAAGATTATTGGTACTGGCAGCTATCTGCCTGAACAAGTGCGTACTAACGCCGATTTGGAAAAGATGGTAGAGACGTCTGACGAGTGGATTGTCACGCGTACAGGCATCCGTGAACGCCATATTGCAGCGCCAAACGAAACAGTCGCGACGATGGGCTATACAGCCGCAAACCGCGCGCTTGAAATGGCGGGCATCGATAAAGACCAGATTGGCTTGATTGTGGTTGCGACCACGTCAGCAACACATGCTTTCCCAAGCGCAGCATGCCAGATTCAGAGTATGTTGGGCATTAAAGGCTGCCCGGCGTTTGACGTTGCAGCGGCCTGCGCCGGTTTTACCTACGCGTTAAGCGTTGCCGATCAGTATGTAAAATCAGGCGCCGTTAAATATGCGCTGGTCATCGGTTCCGATGTCCTGGCGCGCACCTGCGATCCCACCGATCGCGGGACGATCATTATCTTTGGTGACGGCGCGGGCGCAGCGGTTCTGAGCGCATCCGAAGAGCCAGGCATTATTTCGACGCATCTTCATGCAGACGGCAGCTATGGTGAGTTGCTGACGCTGCCAAACGCCGATCGCGTCAATCCAGAAAATCCGATTTATCTGACGATGGCGGGCAACGAGGTGTTTAAAGTGGCGGTAACTGAACTGGCACACATCGTTGACGAGACGCTGGCGGCGAATAATCTGGATCGTTCCGCTCTGGACTGGCTGGTTCCGCACCAGGCTAACCTGCGCATCATCAGCGCGACAGCGAAAAAGCTGGGTATGTCGATGGATAATGTGGTGGTTACGCTGGACAGACACGGCAACACCTCTGCGGCCTCTGTGCCATGCGCGCTGGACGAAGCCGTGCGCGACGGGCGGATTAAAGCCGGGCAGTTGGTATTGCTTGAGGCCTTCGGGGGTGGATTCACCTGGGGCTCCGCGCTGGTTCGTTTCTAGTATAAGGATTTAAACATGACGCAATTTGCTTTTGTGTTCCCGGGGCAGGGTTCCCAGACGGTTGGGATGTTGTCTGAAATGGCAGCCAGCTACCCGATCGTAGAAGAAACCTTTGCTGAAGCTTCTGCGGCGCTGGGTTATGATCTGTGGGCGCTGACGCAGCAAGGGCCTGCGGAAGAACTGAATAAGACCTGGCAGACTCAGCCCGCATTGCTGGCCGCTTCCGTTGCGCTGTATCGCGTATGGCAGCAGCAGGGCGGTAAAGCGCCTGCGCTGATGGCGGGACACAGCCTGGGGGAGTACTCCGCGCTGGTATGTGCTGGCGTCATCGATTTCGCTGACGCGGTTCGTCTGGTTGAACTGCGCGGCAAATTCATGCAGGAAGCTGTGCCGGAAGGCACCGGCGCAATGGCGGCGATCATCGGTCTGGATGATGCGTCCATCGCCAAAGCGTGTGAAGAGGCGGCTGAAGGCCAGGTGGTTTCTCCGGTGAACTTTAACTCTCCGGGCCAGGTGGTTATCGCCGGGCATAAAGATGCAGTTGAACGTGCGGGCGCAGCCTGTAAAGCCGCTGGCGCAAAACGTGCGCTGCCGCTGCCGGTAAGCGTGCCGTCACACTGTGCGCTGATGAAACCTGCGGCGGATAAGCTGGCGGTTGAATTAGCGAAAATCACCTTCAATGCCCCGACCGTACCGGTTGTGAATAACGTTGACGTGAAGTGTGAAACCAACGCTAACGCTATCCGTGATGCGCTGGTACGCCAGCTGTACAACCCGGTGCAGTGGACGAAGAGTGTAGAATTTATCGCAGCACAAGGTGTTGAACACCTTTATGAAGTGGGTCCAGGTAAAGTCCTCACTGGTCTGACTAAACGTATTGTTGACACCCTGACGGCCTCGGCGCTAAACGAACCGGCGGCACTGTCAGCGGCGCTTGAGCAATAAAAGAGGAAAACCATGAGTTTTGAAGGAAAAGTCGCGCTGGTTACCGGTGCAAGCCGTGGCATTGGCCGCGCAATTGCTGAGACGCTCGTTGCCCGTGGCGCGAAAGTCATCGGTACTGCTACCAGCGAAAATGGCGCTCAGGCCATTAGCGAATACTTAGGTGCGAACGGTAAAGGTCTGATGTTGAATGTGACCGATCCGGCATCTATTGAATCTGTTCTGGAAAATATTCGCGCAGAATTTGGTGAAGTTGATATCCTGGTCAATAATGCCGGTATCACTCGCGATAATCTGCTGATGCGAATGAAAGATGATGAGTGGAACGATATTCTCGAAACCAATCTGTCATCTGTTTTCCGTCTGTCAAAAGCGGTAATGCGCGCTATGATGAAAAAACGTCATGGACGTATTATCACTATCGGTTCTGTGGTTGGTACCATGGGAAATGCGGGTCAGGCCAACTACGCTGCGGCGAAAGCGGGTCTGATTGGCTTCAGTAAATCACTGGCGCGTGAAGTTGCGTCGCGTGGGATTACTGTCAATGTTGTGGCTCCGGGCTTTATTGAAACGGACATGACGCGTGCGCTGTCTGATGATCAGCGTGCGGGTATTCTGGCGCAGGTTCCTGCGGGTCGCCTCGGCGGCGCTCAGGAAATCGCCAGTGCGGTTGCATTTTTAGCCTCTGACGAAGCAAGTTACATCACTGGTGAGACTCTACACGTCAACGGCGGAATGTATATGGTTTAACCACGAAAAATATTTGCGTTATTGTAGGTCTTGGCCTCAAAATAACGTAAAATCGTGGTAAGAACTGCCGGGATTTAGTTGCAAATTTTTCAACATTTTATACACTACGAAAACCATCGCGAAAGCGAGTTTTGATAGGAAATTTAAGAGTATGAGCACTATCGAAGAACGCGTTAAGAAAATTATCGGCGAGCAGCTGGGCGTTAAGCAGGAAGAAGTTACCAACAATGCTTCTTTCGTTGAAGACCTGGGCGCAGATTCTCTTGACACCGTTGAGCTGGTAATGGCTCTGGAAGAAGAGTTTGATACTGAGATTCCGGACGAAGAAGCTGAGAAAATCACCACCGTTCAGGCTGCCATTGATTATATCAACGGCCACCAGGCGTAAGTGAACATCTCCAGGCGGTCATTCGACCGCCTGAGTTTTATCTTTTTGTCCCACTAGAATCATTTTCCCTCCCTGGAGGACAAACGTGTCTAAGCGTCGTGTAGTTGTGACCGGACTGGGCATGTTGTCTCCTGTCGGCAATACCGTAGAGTCTACCTGGAAAGCTCTCCTTGCCGGTCAGAGTGGCATCAGCCTGATCGACCATTTCGATACTAGCGCCTATGCAACGAAATTTGCTGGCTTAGTAAAGGATTTTAACTGTGACGACATCATCTCGCGCAAAGAACAGCGCAAGATGGATGCCTTCATTCAATATGGAATTGTCGCTGGCGTTCAGGCCATGCAGGATTCTGGCCTTGAAGTAACGGAAGAGAACGCAGACCGTATTGGCGCCGCTATCGGCTCTGGTATCGGCGGTCTCGGACTGATCGAAGAAAACCACAGTTCCCTGGTGAACGGTGGGCCGCGTAAGATCAGCCCGTTCTTTGTTCCGTCGACGATTGTTAACATGGTGGCGGGTCACCTGACCATCATGTACGGCCTGCGTGGGCCAAGCATCTCTATCGCTACCGCCTGCACCTCAGGCGTACATAACATCGGTCATGCCGCGCGTATCATTGCATACGGCGATGCGGACGCGATGGTAGCGGGGGGTGCGGAAAAAGCCAGTACGCCGCTGGGTGTCGGTGGCTTTGGCGCAGCGCGTGCGCTGTCTACACGTAATGATAACCCGCAAGCGGCCAGCCGCCCGTGGGATAAAGAGCGTGACGGTTTTGTTCTCGGCGATGGCGCGGGCATGGTGGTACTGGAAGAGTACGAACATGCAAAAGCGCGTGGCGCGAAAATTTATGCCGAGATCGTTGGCTTCGGGATGAGTAGCGATGCTTATCACATGACGTCACCGCCGGAAAACGGCGCGGGCGCCGCGCTGGCGATGGTCAATGCGCTGCGTGATGCGGCCATTGATCCGGGTCAGATTGGTTACGTCAACGCCCACGGTACGTCTACGCCGGCAGGCGATAAAGCGGAAACTCAGGCGGTGAAATCTGTCTTTGGCGATGCGGCAAGCCGTGTGCTGGTCAGCTCGACGAAATCCATGACGGGTCACCTGCTGGGTGCTGCGGGCGCGGTAGAGTCCATTTTCTCTATTCTGGCGCTGCGCGACCAGGCTGTTCCGCCAACCATCAACCTGGATAACCCGGATGAGGGTTGCGACCTGGACTTTGTGCCTCACGAAGCTCGTCAGGTTAATGGAATGGAGTATACGCTGTGTAACTCCTTCGGCTTTGGCGGTACTAACGGCTCGTTGATCTTCAAAAAGGTCTAAGTCGTTCCACCAGAGAGTAAAAAGGTCCGCTTGCCGGGCCTTTTTTATTCAGCTTTCTTCCCTTGTCCTGCGTTAACCATCCTGCCACACTAATCGACCACGAATAAGGAGCCACTATGTTCTTAATTAATGGCCGTGAACAGGATTCTCTTGCCGCCAGCGATCGCGCGACGCAGTTTGGTGATGGCTGTTTCACTACTGCGCGAATCCGTGACGGTAAAATTTGCCTCCTGCCCGCACACCTTCGCCGTTTGCAGGATGCCTGCAAAAAACTGCTGCTTCCCTTCAGTCAATGGACGGAACTGCAACACGAAATGACGGCGATGGCAGCAGGCCAGAACAGTGGCGTACTGAAAGTTATTCTGAGTCGTGGCAGCGGCGGCAGGGGCTACAGCCCGTCAAACTGCCGTGCGGCCACGCGAATTTTATCCGTTTCTCCTTATCCCACTCATTATGAACGCTGGCGTACGGAAGGTATTACGCTGGCGCTAAGCCCCGTACGGCTGGGGCGTAACCCTATGCTTGCGGGTATAAAACACCTTAACCGGCTGGAACAGGTACTGATCCGGTCTCATCTTGAGCAGACAAACGCCGATGAAGCGCTGGTTCTTGACAGCGAGGGATGGGTTACGGAATGCTGTGCGGCTAATTTGTTCTGGCGTAAAGAGAATGTGGTGTATACGCCGCGCCTGGATCAGGCGGGGGTAAACGGCATTATGCGACAATTTTGTTTACAGTCGCTGGCACAATCGCCTTTCCAGGTTGTCGAAGTGTATGCCGGGGAGGACGCGCTTATGCAGGCCGATGAGATGGTTATCTGCAATGCGTTGATGCCCGTGATTCCCGTGCGCGCCTGTGGCGATAAACTGATGTTTGCACGTTCATTGTTCGATTTTTTAGCCCCACTTTGTGAGCACCCGAATTAGTCATGAAAAGAATGTTACGCTTTTTCCTTCTGCTGGTCGTTGTGTTGGGCATTGCCGCTGGCGCAGGAATGTGGAAAGTGCGCCAACTGGTCGACAGTCCCTTGTTAATAAAAGAAGAGACGATCTTTACCCTGAAGGCCGGAACCGGGCGTCTGGCATTAGGCGATCAACTCTACGCCGACAAGATTATCAATCGGCCGCGCGTGTTTCAGTGGTTGTTGCGCGTTGAACCTGAATTATCAAACTTTAAAGCGGGCACCTATCGTTTAACGCCTGACATGACCGTACGGGAGATGCTGAAACTGCTGGAAAGCGGTAAAGAAGCACAGTTCCCGCTACGTCTGGTCGAAGGGATGCGCCTGAGCGATTATTTGAATCAGTTGCGAAATGCGCCTTATATTCAGCATACGCTTAGTGATGACCGTTACGAAACCGTCGCGCAGGCGCTGAAGCTGGAGAACCCGGAGTGGCTTGAAGGCTGGTTCTGGCCGGACACCTGGATGTATACCGCCAACACCACCGACGTCGCGCTTCTGAAGCGTGCGCATCAAAAGATGGTTAAAGCGGTAGATGACGTCTGGGAAGGGCGCGCGGAAGGGCTGCCTTATAAAGATAAGAATCAACTGGTGACGATGGCGTCTATTATCGAAAAAGAGACGGCCGTCGCCAGCGAACGCGACCAGGTGGCATCGGTCTTTATTAACCGTCTGCGTATTGGTATGCGTTTGCAGACCGATCCGACCGTGATTTACGGCATGGGGGCGAGTTATAATGGTAAGCTGTCGCGCGCGGCGCTGGAAACGCCGACGGCGTATAACACCTATACCATCACCGGGTTGCCGCCAGGTCCTATCGCCATGCCTGGCGAAGCCTCTTTGAAAGCCGCCGCGCATCCGGCGAAAACGCCGTACCTCTATTTTGTGGCTGACGGAAAGGGCGGTCACACGTTTAACACCAATCTTGCCAGCCATAACCGGTCAGTGCAGGACTACCTGAAAGTGCTTAAGGAAAAAAATGGGCAGTAACTATATCGTCATCGAAGGCCTGGAAGGCGCCGGAAAAACCACCGCGCGTAACGTGGTGGTGGAGACACTTGAGCAACTGGGTATTCACGACATGATTTTTACGCGTGAGCCGGGCGGCACCCAGCTTGCAGAGAAATTAAGAAGTCTGGTGCTGGACATCAAATCGGTGGGTGATGAAACGATCACGGATAAAGCTGAAGTGCTGATGTTTTATGCCGCGCGAGTGCAACTGGTGGAAACCGTTATCAAGCCTGCGCTGGCGAAAGGAACATGGGTCATTGGCGATCGCCATGACCTGTCCACTCAGGCCTACCAGGGCGGCGGCCGTGGGATCGATCAGACAATGCTGGCGACGCTGCGTGATGCTGTATTGGGCGACTTCCGTCCTGACCTGACCCTGTATCTGGATGTGACGCCGGAGGTTGGCTTAAAACGCGCGCGCGCGCGCGGCGAACTTGACCGCATTGAGCAGGAGTCTCTGGATTTCTTCAATCGCACGCGTGCCCGCTACCTTGAGCTGGCCGCCAGCGATGCCAGCATTCGCACCATTGATGCGACTCAGCCGCTGGAGGCTGTGATGAACGATATTCGCACAACCGTAACGGCCTGGATCAAGGAGCAGGGTGCATGAAATGGTATCCGTGGTTACGGCCAGACTTTGAAAAACTGGTAGCAAGCTATCAGGCGGGTCGGGGCCACCATGCGTTACTGATTCAGGCGTTGCCCGGAATGGGGGATGATGCGCTGATTTATGCCCTCAGTCGTTATTTGCTGTGCCAGCAACCGGAAGGGCATAAAAGCTGCGGGCGCTGTCGTGGCTGCCAGTTAATGCAGGCGGGTACGCATCCTGACTATTATTCGCTGTTGCCGGAAAAGGGGAAAAGCACCCTTGGCGTGGACGCGGTACGCGACGTGGGCGAGAAGCTGTACGAACATTCTCGACTTGGCGGCGCGAAAGTCGTGTTGATCCCGGATGCGGCCCTGCTGACTGATGCCGCGGCGAATGCCTTATTAAAGACGCTCGAAGAGCCGCCGGAGCAAACCTGGTTCTTCCTTGCCAGCCGTGAACCGGCACGCCTGCTGGCGACTTTACGCAGCCGCTGTCGTCTGCATCATCTTGCGCCGCCATCTGAACAATACGCTGTTTCCTGGCTTTCTCGTGAAGTGACAATGTCACAAGAGACGTTGCTGGCGGCGCTGCGCCTGAGCGCAGGGGCTCCCGGCGCCGCTCTGGCGTTGTTGCAGGCCGACAGCTGGGCGCATCGTAACGCGCTTTGCGAAGCGCTGGCGAATACGCTGCAATCCGGCGACTGGTATATCCTTCTGTCGGTGTTGAATCACGAACAGGCCGCCGTACGTTTACACTGGCTGGCGACGCTGCTTATGGATGCCCTTAAATACCAGTATGGCGCTTCCAGCCTGACAAATCAGGATGCCGGAACGCTGGTGGCGTCGATAGCTGAACGGTTATCCGTCGCACGCATCCAGGCCATACTCAGCGATGTCTGCCATTGTCGCGAACAGCTTATTAACGTGACCGGATTAAACCGCGAACTGGTATTAACCGATCTTATTCTCCGCATAGAGCATTACCTGCAACCAGGCGCCGTGTTGCCTGTTTCCCATCTTTGAGAGAGACATTATGTTTTTAGTCGACTCACACTGCCATCTTGATGGCCTGGATTATCAATCTCTGCATAAGGACGTGGATGACGTGCTGGCAAAAGCCGCCGCGCGCGATGTGAAGTTCTGCCTGGCGGTGGCGACAACCCTGCCCGGATACCGGAATATGCGCGAACTGGTTGGCGAGCGGGATAACGTTGTGTTTTCCTGCGGCGTACACCCGTTAAACCAGGATGAAACATACGATGTGGAAGACCTGCGTCGCTTTGCCGCTGAAGAAGGCGTGGTGGCCATGGGAGAGACCGGGCTGGATTATTTTTATACGCCGGAAACAAAAGTTCGCCAGCAAGAATCCTTCATTAACCATATTCAGATTGGCCGTGAATTAAATAAACCCGTGATTGTGCATACCCGTGACGCACGCGCCGATACGCTGGCGATTTTGCGCGAAGAAAAAGTGACGGATTGCGGTGGCGTACTACACTGTTTTACAGAGGACAGGGAGACGGCGGGTAAATTATTGGATCTTGGGTTTTATATCTCTTTTTCCGGGATTGTGACCTTCCGCAACGCGGAGCAGTTACGTGATGCCGCCCGCTATGTTCCTCTGGATCGTCTGCTGGTTGAGACGGACTCTCCTTATCTTGCTCCGGTGCCGCATCGTGGTAAAGAGAACCAGCCTGCAATGGTTCGCGATGTCGCAGAGTATATGGCCGTATTGAAGGGTGTTGCCGTTGAAGAACTGGCGCAGGCAACCACTGAAAACTTTGCCCGCCTGTTCCACATCGACGCTTCTCGCCTGCAATCAACCCGTTAACTGAGTTTTTTTAAAGCTCGTAATTAATATTCAAAGCGAGTAAAGTTCACCGCCACAAAATGGGCGGTGAATGAGCGAATTGTAACATTCAGACACTCATTTTGTCAGAATGTGATGGTTTTATGGCTGTCAGGAGCTGAAACGTGATAGCCGTCAAACAAAACCGAGCTTATTTATTTTACTCTGTGTAATAAATAAAGGGCGCTTAGATGCCCTGTCCACGGCGAGGTTCTCCCCCCTCGCCAATGCGTGAAAACGTAGAATACACAAAATCATTCAGGCTGCATCAGGGCGGCAAGTGAGTGAATTGCAGGAGCTTATTTGAGTAAGTGACTGGGATGAACGAGCGCAGCCAACGCTGAGGCGGTTTGAAGGATGAAGTGTATAAGCACAAATACTCAGGAGCACTCCTAATTATGTTTAAGAATGCATTTGCTAACCTGCAAAAGGTCGGTAAATCGCTGATGCTACCGGTATCCGTACTGCCTATCGCAGGTATCCTGCTGGGCGTCGGTTCCGCTAACTTCAGCTGGCTGCCAGCCGTTGTGTCGCACGTTATGGCAGAAGCAGGCGGTTCTGTTTTTGCAAATATGCCGCTGATTTTCGCCATTGGTGTCGCACTGGGCTTCACCAACAACGACGGCGTTTCGGCTCTGGCCTCGGTTGTCGCTTACGGCATCATGGTCAAAACCATGGCCGTGGTTGCGCCGCTGGTTCTGCATTTACCTGCTGAAGAAATCGCAGCAAAACACCTGGCGGATACCGGTGTTCTCGGGGGGATTATCTCCGGTGCGATTGCAGCGTACATGTTCAACCGCTTCTACCGTATCAAATTGCCTGAGTATCTGGGCTTCTTTGCGGGTAAACGCTTTGTGCCGATCATTTCTGGTCTGGCTGCCATCTTCACCGGCGTGATCCTGTCCTTCATTTGGCCGCCGATCGGGACGGCTATCCAGACGTTCTCTCAGTGGGCTGCTTACCAGAACCCGGTTGTGGCGTTCGGTATCTATGGCTTCATTGAGCGCTGCCTGGTGCCGTTTGGTCTGCACCATATCTGGAACGTTCCTTTCCAGATGCAGATCGGTGAATACACCAACGCAGCAGGTCAGGTGTTCCACGGCGACATTCCTCGCTATATGGCGGGCGACCCGACTGCGGGCAAACTGTCCGGCGGCTTCCTGTTCAAAATGTACGGTCTGCCTGCTGCGGCTATCGCGATCTGGCACTCTGCTAAACCGGAAAACCGCGCGAAAGTGGGCGGTATCATGATCTCCGCAGCGTTGACCTCGTTCCTGACCGGTATCACCGAGCCGATCGAGTTCTCCTTCATGTTCGTTGCGCCGATCCTGTACGTTATCCACGCGATTCTGGCAGGTCTGGCATTCCCGATCTGTATCCTGCTGGGTATGCGTGACGGTACATCGTTCTCGCACGGTCTGATCGACTTCATCGTTCTGTCTGGCAACAGCAGCAAACTGTGGCTGTTCCCGATTGTTGGTGCAGGTTATGCGATTATTTACTACACCGTCTTCCGTGTGCTGATTAAAGCGCTGGATCTGAAAACGCCGGGTCGTGAAGACGCGAGCGAAGACAGCAAAGTGGGCGCAACCAGTGAAATGGCTCCGGCCCTGATCGCCGCGTTTGGTGGTAAAGAGAACATCACTAACCTCGACGCATGTATCACCCGTCTGCGCGTTAGCGTTGCTGACGTTGCTAAAGTGGATCAGGCTGGCCTGAAGACGCTTGGCGCAGCTGGTGTCGTCGTCGCAGGTTCCGGCGTTCAGGCTATTTTCGGTACGAAATCCGATAACCTGAAAACGGAAATGGATGAATACATCCGCAATAGCTAAGCAGTAAGACGTTGGGGAGAACTAAGGCAGCCAAATGGCTGCCTTTTTTACGCTGTGTTGCCGGATGGCGCGTGGCTTATCCGGCCTACGGTTATAGCACAGTTGTAGGCCTGATAAGGCGTTAGCCGCCATCAGGCTTGCGAGAACGTAAAAAAGGGAGCCAGATGGCTCCCTTTTCGTCAGTAACGTTATCAGAACTGATAGCTTGCAGTAATGCTGACGTTACGTGGTTCGCCGTAGACAATAGAACCATCAATATTGGTGTCGTAGGTTTTGTCTAACAGGTTGTTAATGTTGCCCTGTACGGCGAAGTTTTTGGTTACCTGGTAGCGAGTGAACAGATCCACTAACGCATAGCTGCCTTGTTCCGCGCGCCATGTGCCGTATGGTGTGACAGTATCGCTGCCGTGAACACGGTTCTGCCAGTTAACGCCACCGCCGACGGTCAACTCAGGCATGACTGGCAGACGGTAGCTGGTAAACAACTTCACGGTTGTACGTGGCAAGTTCGGATTCACCGCATTTCCCTCGTTATCTTCCGCGATAAAGCGCGTTGCCCCGAAAGTCATCTGCCAGTTGTCGGTGATAGCGCCGTTAATTTCGAATTCAACGCCTTTGCTGACGGTTCCATCTACCGCTTTATAAGCGGTGTCGCCGTTACTACCTGAAATCGGTCTACCGGTCGATTGGCCGACGTTATCCTGCTCAATACGGAAGACCGACAATGTGGTGGTCAGGCGGCTGTTCATCCAGTCAGATTTCAAGCCCACTTCATAGTTGTTACCCGTAATAGGGGCGAGATATTTACCCGAGCTATCACGATAGTTCTGTGGCTGGAAGATGGAAGTATAGCTGGCGTAGGCAGACCAGTTATCATCAATGTCATACACCAGTCCGGCATATGGCGTGGTATGGTTTTTCTCCATCCGGTAGGTCAGCGTGTCGATACTCCAGTTGGTGTAGCGAGCGCCGATGATCAGATGCAGCGGATCGGCCAGCGAAATGCGGGTCGCTGCATAGAGCGATTTCATGTGCGTGGTATCATCCTGGGCAACGGTTTGTTGACCCCAGTTTGTTTCCGGGAAGTTACCGTCGTAGTTGTAGAAATTGCCCAGTTCATCCGGGAATACGTTCGCCCAGGTATTCATATAGCGGTTATTCTGTTTGCTGTAGCTTCCGCCGATCATCAGGTTATGCTGACGGCCAAACAGGTCGTAGCCTCCATCGGCGAAAAGATCGACAGCATCGACTTTACGTTTGCCGCTGTTCCAGCCCGTACCGCCAATGTAACCGTACTCTGGCCCATAGTTGGCGTAAGGGCCAACCAGCATACCAGTGTCTTTATTGACATAGGCATCCAGGTACATCATTTTACTGTCGAATTTGATTTCAGAATGCGTGGCGTTGAGCGTTGCCTGCCAGGTATCCGCAAAACGCTGCTTCAGCGTGACAAAGACTTTATTAAACTCTTTATCGTTGTAGGCCCAGTCTGGAGCGGTACTGCGCGAGCGGTCATATTTGTTGGTGCTGCCATCCGTATTCCAGCGAGGTAAACCGCCCCAGGTCGGGCTGTTAACGTCGATGCGTTGATATTCATACCCGGCGGAAAGGCTGGTTGTGCTCCCCAGATCGGCATCGATAATGCCGGAGAAGAATGTTTTCTCGCTGTTATAACGATCCAGCCATGAGTCATTGTTCTGATAACCCGCAACAATCCGCGCACGTACGTTACCGTCTTCTGTCAGCGGGCTTTGTAAATCGGTTACGTAACGCTGTTTGTTCCAGCTTCCATATTCCGCAGACACATTACCTTTGAATTCACGGCTGGTGGCATGTTTGCGGATCATATTGATAGACGCGGAAGGGTTGCCGGTTCCGGTCATTAATCCATTTGCGCCGCGTACGACTTCCACACGTTCAAACAGGGCCGTGTCAGAAAGGGCATCGCCAAGATTCCAGCGTGATTCAAAATAGGTGGGGATGCCATCGACCATGTAGTTGTCGATGAGGAAACCGCGTGAGTAGTAGAGGTTGCGGTCGGAGTCTGACTGGCTTCTGCTGATACCCAGCGTGCTGTCCATCACATCGCCAAGGGTTTGTAATTGCTGATCAGCCATGCGTTGCTGGCTGATGATACTGACAGACTGAGGAATATCGCGCTGCGCCATCTGCATTTTAGTGCCAGCGGTTGTCGTTTTAACGTTGTAGTCCTGTTCTTCATCGCTGGACGTGTCGGCTTGTGATGCGCTATCAACAACGATTGTTTCTTCTGTTGTGGTAGCGGCGAAGCTGGTGGAAGGCATCAATGCCATAGCGATGCAGGCTGCCAGCAGTGTGGGAACTGCGGCAGGCTGACGCTGCTCATCCTGGGTGTGTGTTGTGAAAGACATCGAAAAACCCCTAATAATGATGAACGTTAAGTTCAAACCATGAAATGGCATGGCGAACCCTTTTAATTTTCTAACCATCAAATGCGCATGAAAATGCAAATGCGAAATATACGCACTTGCATTAATGCTGTAAACAGATGTTACGGGTGAAAATGAAATCTTGTTTCAGTGCTATGAGGTGCAAAGAGAAGAGGGAAATGAGTATAAGCGCAGCAACTGACAGATTTTTTGCTTAATAAATCGTGGGTTAAAGTTGAAAGAGCGTGAGTAACTCGCTCATACTCTATACTCGCAGTGTGGCTCGGCGTAGCATGGCGCAACGTTATGGCTAATTTTGAAAAAAGGAAAAATGTCGTGGCAGAAGAAACTATATTCAGCAAAATTATCCGTCGTGAAATCCCCTCGGATATCGTTTACCAGGATGAACTGGTTACCGCATTTCGCGATATTTCGCCGCAGGCGCCCACGCACATTCTGATCATCCCGAATACCCTGATCCCAACGGTTAATGATGTCACGGCGGAGCACGAACAGGCGCTGGGCCGTATGATCACCGTCGCGGCAAAAATTGCCGGGCAGGAAGGCATTGCCGAAGACGGCTACCGCCTGATCATGAATACTAACCGTCATGGCGGGCAGGAGGTTTATCACATTCATATGCACCTGCTGGGCGGGCGTGCGCTGGGGCCGATGCTGGCGCATAAAGGCCTCTGACAATGACCAGAGGATGCCTTGCGATGTCACTGGCCTTACTGTTGCTTGCGGGTTGTCGCTCACACCCTGAAATTCCGGTCAGTGATGAACAGACACTGGTGATGGAGTCAACGCTGCTGGCGGCCGGTATCACGGCGGAAGCGCCTGCGTTGACGACGTCCGATATTCAGCCTTCTGCATCCTCACGCCTCTATAACGAAAGGCAAGAACCCGTTACCGTGCATTATCGGTTTTACTGGTATGACGCCAGAGGGCTGGAAATGCATCCTCTGGAAGCGCCACGCAGCGTGACTATCCCGGCGCGCTCGTCGGTCACGCTGTATGGCAGCGCCAATTATCTGGGGGCGCATAAGGTTAGACTTTATCTTTATTTGTAAGGGGTGAATTTTGATGACGAAAATGAATCGCTACGCACTGGTGGCCGCGCTGGCGATATTCCTCTCCGGTTGTGTGGGGCAACGTGAACCCGCACCGGTTGATGAAGTCAAACCGGCGCCGGAACAGCCAGCTGAGCCGCAGCAGCCTGTGCCGGTCGTGCCATCGGTGCCGACGATCCCGCAACAGCCGGGCCCGATTGAACACGAAGACCAGACCGCACAGCCTGCGCCGCGCGTGCGCCATTATGACTGGAACAGCGCGATGCAGCCGATGGTCGGAAAAATGCTTCAGGCTGATGGCGTAACGGCGGGTAACGTACTGCTGGTCGATAGCGTAAATAACCGCACCAACGGTTCGCTCAACGCGGGCGAGGCCACAGAGACTTTACGTAATGCGCTGGCGAATAACGGTAAATTTACGCTGGTTTCCGCGCAGCAACTGGCGATGGCGAAGCAGCAACTGGGTTTATCACCGCAGGACAGCCTCGGTACGCGCAGTAAAGCGATTGGCATCGCCCGTAACGTAGGGGCGCAATATGTGCTCTATTCCAGCGCGGCGGGTAACGTCAATGCGCCATCGCTGCAAATGCAGTTAATGCTGGTACAAACTGGCGAGATAATCTGGTCAGGTAAAGGTGCAGTCCAGCAACAATAATCTACTGACGCGCGACGACGTTTTGTCGCGCTACTTCCCGCAATATCATCCCGTCGCCGCCTGCCACAACGGATTAAGCGGCGGGAGTTGCATCATTGAACATGACGCCCGCCGTCTGGTGCTCCGTTGCCATCATGATCCCTTTGCGCCTGAATCTGATTTTTTGCGTCAGTATCACGCGTTGTCACGTTTACCGGAAACCCTTGCCCCCAGACCGCGTTTTTATATTCCCGGCTGGATGGCGGTGGACTATTTGCAGGGAGAGGTAAAATCTGGATTACCGGATACCGACGAACTGGCGGGCTTACTGTATCATCTGCACCAACAACCGCGTTTTGGCTGGCGTATTTCGCTGTTATCGCTGCTTATGCGCTACTGGCAGGGGAGCGATCCGGCACGCAGGACGCCGTACTGGCTACGGATGCTAAAACGGCTGCGAGCGGCGCGAGAACCTCGTCCGCTGCGTCTGGCGCCTTTGCATATGGATGTCCACGGCGATAACCTGGTACAGACGGCATCGGGGCTACGGTTGATTGACTGGGAATACGCCGGGGATGGCGATATCGCTCTGGAACTGGCCGCCGTATGGGTAGAGGATGAGCGGCAGCATCAACGGCTGGTGGCATCCTATGCCGCCGTTGCGCATATCTGTCCGCAAACGCTATGGCGGCAGGTCAGGTTATGGCACCCCTGGGTAATGATGCTGAAAGCCGGATGGTTTGAATACCGCTGGCAGCAAACCGGCGAACAACAATTTATCAGGCTGGCCGACGACGCCTGGCGGCAGCTGAAAAAGAAAGGATAAGGAGAGCAGTGTGGGTCCAGTAATGTTGGATGTCGAAGGGTTTGAGCTGGACGCAGAAGAGCGCGAGATTCTGGCCCATCCGCTGGTGGGGGGGCTGATCCTCTTTACGCGTAATTATCATGACCCGGAGCAACTGCGCGAGTTAGTCCGCCAGATTCGGGCGGCTTCGCGCAATCATCTGGTGGTGGCGGTTGACCAGGAAGGCGGACGCGTACAGCGTTTTCGTGAAGGTTTTACCCGCCTGCCAGCCGCACAATCTTTTGCTGCGCTGCACGGGCTGGAAGAAGGGGGCAAACTGGCGCAGGATGCCGGGTGGCTAATGGCCAGCGAGATGATCGCGATGGACATTGATATCAGTTTCGCGCCGGTGCTGGATGTCGGGCATATCAGCGCAGCAATTGGCGAGCGTTCTTACCATGCCGATCCGCTTAAAGCTCTGGCAATGGCGACGCGTTTTATCGACGGGATGCATGCTGCCGGAATGAAAACCACCGGTAAGCACTTCCCCGGACACGGGGCAGTCACTGCCGATTCGCATAAAGAAACGCCAACCGATCCGCGTCCTGAGGCGGAAATTCGCGCCAGGGATATGTCGGTGTTCCGTTCGCTAATCACCGGGAACAAACTTGATGCGATTATGCCGGCGCACGTCATATACAGCGATGTCGATCCGCGTCCGGCGAGTGGTTCACCGCACTGGCTGAAAACGGTGCTGCGTGAGGAACTTGGTTTTGATGGCGTGATTTTCTCCGATGACCTGTCGATGGAAGGGGCGGCGATTATGGGGAGCTACGCGGAGCGCGGGCAGGCGTCGCTGGATGCGGGTTGCGATATGATCCTGGTCTGTAATAATCGTAAAGGAGCGGTCAGCGTGTTAGATAATCTGTCGCCGATCAATGCAGAACGTGTTACGCGTTTGTATCATAAAGGTTCATTTTCGCGTCAGGAGTTGATGGACTCCGCACGCTGGAAAACGGTCAGCGCCCAGCTTAACCAGTTGCATGAACGCTGGCAGGAAGAAAAAGCAGGTCATTAACCCGAGTTTTGTGTGAGGATGCGATGATTATCTATTTACACGGTTTTGACTCCAACAGTCCGGGTAACCACGAGAAAGTGTTGCAGCTACAGTTTATTGATTCGGATGTCAGACTGATCAGCTATAGCACACGGCATCCCAAACATGACATGCAGCATCTGCTGAAAGAAGTAGATAAAATGTTGCAACTGAATGTGGACGATCGGCCATTAATTTGTGGCGTAGGACTGGGTGGGTATTGGGCGGAGCGGATTGGCTTCCTGTGCGACATACGCCAGGTGGTATTCAACCCTAATCTGTTCCCCTATGAGAACATGGAAGGCAAAATCGACCGCCCGGAAGAGTATGCCGATATCGCAACGAAATGCGTCACCAATTTCCGCGAAAAAAACCGCGATCGCTGCCTGGTGATCCTGTCCCGGCATGATGAAGCGCTGGACAGCCATCGTTCGGCAAAAGAGCTGCATCATTTCTATGAAATTGTCTGGGACGAAGAGCAGACCCATAAATTTAAGAATATCTCTCCTCATTTACAGCGGATAAAAGCGTTTAAAACGTTAGGCTAAGCCGTTATAACCCGATCACCCCCCTCAGAAACCAGCCTTCGGGCTGGTTTTTTTATGAGCATTCAGGCAGGGTTGTCTATCTTTTCAGCGAGAAAACTTGATGTACATCAATTTTGGTATGACCAATGCACCGTTCGTGTTATTCTCACTAGCGAAGTCACTTTGCATTACCGTAACTTGTTGTTAATTAAAGGCTATATTTATAACTTTTAATTAACAATTGGTTAATAAATTTAAGGGGGTCACGTTGACTACACCATTGAAAAAGATCGTGATTGTCGGCGGCGGTGCTGGCGGGCTTGAAATGGCGACTCAGTTGGGTAAAAAACTGGGTCGTAAGAAAAAGGCAAAAATCACGCTGGTGGACAGAAACCACAGCCATCTGTGGAAGCCGTTGCTGCATGAAGTGGCGACCGGTTCACTGGACGAAGGCGTGGACGCTCTGAGCTACCTGGCGCATGCGCGTAATCATGGTTTCCAGTTCCAGTTGGGTTCGGTTATGGATATCGATCGTGAAGCGAAAACGATCACCATTGCAGAACTGCGTGACGAGAAAGGGGAACTGCTGGTTCCTGAGCGTAAAATCGCGTACGACACCCTGGTGATGGCGCTGGGCAGCACCTCTAACGACTTCAACACCCCTGGCGTTAAAGAACACTGTATTTTCCTGGACAACCCGCATCAGGCGCGTCGCTTCCATCAGGAAATGCTGAACCTGTTCCTGAAATACTCTTCCAGCATGGGTGTTAGCGGTAAGGTCAACATTGCGATTGTCGGTGGCGGCGCAACGGGCGTGGAGCTTTCTGCGGAACTGCATAACGCTGTGAAACAGCTGCACAGCTACGGCTACAAAGGCCTGACTAACGAAGCGCTGAACGTGACGCTGGTTGAAGCCGGTGAGCGTATTCTGCCTGCGCTGCCGCCGCGTATTTCCGCTGCGGCGCATAGCGAACTGACCAAACTGGGCGTACGCGTACTGACTCAGACGATGGTGACCAGCGCAGACGAAGGCGGCCTGCACACGAAAGATGGCGAACACATCAAAGCTGACCTGATGGTGTGGGCGGCAGGGATTAAAGCGCCTGATTTCCTGAAAGATATTGGCGGGCTGGAAACTAACCGCATCAACCAGTTAGTGGTTGAACCGACGCTGCAAACCACCCGTGACCCGGATGTTTATGCCATCGGCGACTGTGCTTCCTGTGCACGTCCTGAAGGGGGCTTTGTGCCGCCGCGCGCTCAGGCCGCGCATCAGATGGCAAGCTGCGCACTGAATAATATTCTGGCGCAGATGAAAGGCAAACCGATGAAAGACTACGTTTATAAAGATCACGGTTCGCTGGTATCGCTCTCTAATTTCTCGACTGTCGGCAGCCTGATGGGGAACCTGATGCGTGGTTCAATGATGGTGGAAGGGCGTATCGCGCGTTTTGTTTACATTTCGCTTTACCGTATGCACCAGATTGCGCTGCACGGTTACTTTAAAACCGGGTTAATGATGTTAGTAGGCAGCATTAACCGTGTGATTCGCCCGCGTCTGAAACTGCATTAATCCTTACCGTATCGCCTGATGGCGCTTCGCTTATCAGGCCTACGGCTCGCACTGCATGTAGGCCGGATAAGGCCATTGGCCGCCATCCGGCAATTTAATCGCGCCATCTGCTTCAGAGTTCTCTGAATCGTGTCTGTTTGCCGCATAACCCCGCACTTTTCATCCTCTTTCTGATTTGCTTAACCCCACTGCTGGTTGCAAAATTGTTACTAATAGCAAAAAAGGAGGAATTCCCGTGAATAAATCAATGTTGGCGGGTATAGGGATTGGCGTAGCTGCTGCGCTGGGTGTGGCGGCGGTGGCCAGTCTGAACGTTTTTGACCGTAGCCCGAAATATGCGCAAGTCGTATCAGCCACACCCATAAAAGAAACCGTCAAAACACCGCGTCAGGAATGCCGCAACGTGACGGTCACGCACCGCAAACCTGTTCAGGACGAAAATCGCATTGCCGGTTCGGTGCTTGGCGCGGTTGCTGGCGGCGTGATTGGTCATCAGTTCGGCGGTGGCCGTGGTAAAGATGTGGCGACCGTCGTCGGGGCGCTGGGCGGAGGGTACGCCGGTAACCAAATCCAGGGATCAATGCAGGAAAATGACACCTACACCTCTACGCAGCAGCGTTGTAAAACGGTGTATGACAAGTCAGAGAAAATGCTGGGCTATGACGTCACTTACAAGATTGGCGATCAGCAGGGGAAAATCCGCATGGATAAAGATCCCGGAACGCAAATCCCGCTGGATAATAACGGTCAATTGATTCTGAATAACGACGCGTAAAAAAAGCTGTACTCTGCACGTTAGCCCCTCATTCGCTCAGGCTGAGGGGCTTTTTTTATCAGACGGTCAGGCGCTAAGCCTTCAGCATCTCCGGCCACAGCCGTAGGGTGGTGCGGGTTATCTGCATCAGCTTGTCAAACGTCGCGCCTTCACGCGCGCTGATCGACATTCCTTGTAAAATACAGTTCAGATATTCCGCCAGCGTTTGTGGATTACAGTGCGCCGGAATTTCCCCGCGCTCCTGCCGCTGGCGCAAAAACTGGGTCAGCGTCTGCTCCTGCATCGCGTGGCGGGATTTCACCGTATGGGCGATTTCACGGGAGGAGGCGGCCAGTGTGGCGGACGTGTTGATCATAAAGCACCCGGCAGGGGTGTCTTTACTGGTGAAGCATGTCGCGACGGCGGTGAAATAGTCTTCCAGCGCAGACTCAACGCTTTTTTCTTCACAAAAGAGCTGGGCCTCATGCTTTGCCGCAAAGCGGCTGATATAGCGGTCCAGCACTGCGCGGAACAACCCTTCCTTGTTCGTAAATTCTGCGTACAGCGTGGGCGCTTTTGCGCCGGTCGCTTCCACGAGGTCGGCGAGCGATGTTGCTTCATAGCCGTGCTGCCAGAAGAGTGTCATGGCCTTATCAAGCGCGGCTTCCCTGTCGAACACTTTTGGTCGGCCACGGCTTTTTTTTACGCAACCTGTCGAGTCAGTTGTCATGATGCCGTTGTACCTTGTTGGGTTTGTTGAACAACCATTATAAAAATAATCCCGCTCAGTCTCCAGCGCATTCAGAAGAAAAATAATTCACCTGTATTGATATGAAAAATAAGTCATTTTTAATTTATATAATGATCGTTATAAAAAAATGTTGACGTGTGACCTGGATCACATCTATGATTTACCTATCGATCGTTAAGTAAATATTTCGACACCGTTCATCTGCTAAAGGTCACTATCATGAAAAACGTAAAAACCCTCATTGCTGCCGCTGTACTGAGTTCACTCTCTTTCGCAAGTTTCGCTGCTGTTGAAGTTCAGGCGACGCCTGCGGATCAACAGAAAGTAGGCACCATTTCCGCAACCGCCGGGACTAACCTGGGATCTCTGGAAGATCAACTGGCACAAAAAGCGGATGAAATGGGCGCGAAATCTTTCCGCATTACTTCGGTAACCGGTCCTAACACCCTCCACGGGACTGCGGTTATCTACAAATAAGCATTAACCCTCATTAATGCCACTGCTACTGCCACAAAAAAGCCCCGCTGTCTGAGCGGGGCTTTTTTATTATCCGACGTTACATCGACTGCTGCGTTATCCCGGGATGGCGGGTGACATCGACCGGCATTCCTGAACGCACTTCCATAACATGCTCCATAACGGCGGCATCGGTCTGTGCGGTATCTTTGAAAGCCTGCATTTGACCGTTCAATACGATCGGCAATATCTGCGGATCGTCATCAATATTCTTCGATAACGGCTGGTGGACTTCTACCAGGCGCATGCCGCCAGGTTCAACGGACGCTTTGATCGGCGTATTAATAATGTTGACCTTCGTACCCGGCGTGACCTGACGGAACAGCGTCTCAATATCACCGTCACGCAGGCGAATACAGCCGGAACTGACGCGCATCCCGATACCGAAATCAGCATTCGTGCCGTGCAGCAAATAGACGCCGCCATAAGCCGCTAAGCGGATCGCATGATGGCCCATTGGGTTATCCGGCCCGGCGGGAACCACGGCAGGGAGGTCTATCCCCTGAGCTTTGTAACGGGCGCGGATATTCGCCGTAGGTGTCCAGGTTGGGTTCGCGCGCTTATCCGAGACGGTAGTGACCATCGTTGGCGTCAGCGTATCGCCACCCAGTTGACCGATACCGATTGGATACACGGTCACCGAATTTTTTCCGGGAGGATAGTAATACAGACGCAATTCGGCGAGGTTAATCACAATACCTTCGCGTGGCGCGTCCGGCAGTAAGGTTTGCAGAGGGATGGTCAGAACGCTGCCCGCGCGGGGAACGTAAGGATCAACGCCCGGGTTTGCCTGTAGCAACGCTAAAAAACCGACATTGTATTTTTTAGCAATCGCCTCCAGCGAGCCGCCGTTGTTTTCGACAACGTGAAATGTATTCTCGCCCACCAGTTTGCTGCCGGGAGGAGGAAGCGGCCAGGTGTTCGCCTGCGCCGGTATCGCCAGCGCTACGGACGCGGCGAGCGTAAAAAACGCCAGCCAGCGGGAAAGTCGCATGTTATTCATTATCATCACAAATCAAAGGGTTATTGTAATAAATTGAGTCAATGATCATTATGGCGGGTTGTCATGTCTTGAAGTGCAAGAGAAGTGCAAAGTGTTGTAAATGTGGGCGAAAACGCGGGGATGGCAGAGGGCATTACGCCCGGTGGCGCTGCGCTTACCGGGCCTACAGGGTATGCTTCTCGTAGGCCGGATAAGGCGATGTGCCCGGTGGCGCTGCGCTTACCGGGCCTACAGGGTATGCTTCCCGTAGGCCGGATAAGGCGATGTGCCCGGTGGCGCTGCGCTTACCGGGCCTACAGGATATGCTTTCCGTAGGCCGGATAAGGCGCTTGCGCCGCCATCCGGCGTCGTAGGGCGTTACGCCGCCGCGTTTTCTTCCAGTTGCGCCATAAACTGGCGCACCCAGTCCATACGCGTTTTACGCTCCGCCAGATCCTGAATAAACTTCAGGCGTGTCGGGCCGTCGAGGCGGAAGTGCTGCGGTTGTTTTTGCAACAGACCAATCAGCCAGGTTGGGTTTACGTGATTTTTCTCGGCAAACTCGATCGTACCGCCTTTCTCGTTGCCTTCCAGTTTTCGAATGCCCAGCTTCTGTGCCTGTTGGCGCAGACGCGCGATATCCAGCAGATTGCGCGCCGGGTCAGGCAGCAGGCCGAAACGGTCGATCAGCTCTACCTTGAGCTCCTCCAGCTCGTTTTCGTTTTTCGCACTGGCAATGCGTTTATAGAACGACAGACGCGTATTCACATCCGGGATAAAATCATCCGGCAACAGCGACGGCATACGCAGTTCGACTTCCGTCTGCTGGCTGGTGAGGTCTTCCAGCGACGGCTCACGTCCGGCTTTCAGCGCATCCACGGCGTTTTCCAGCAGCTCCATATACAGCGAGAAGCCGATAGTCTCCATCTGCCCGCTCTGATCTTCGCCAAGCAGCTCGCCAGCGCCGCGAATTTCGAGGTCGTGGGTCGCCAGCGCAAAACCGGCGCCCAAATCCTCCAGCGAGGCAATGGCTTCCAGGCGTTTTTGCGCGTCGGTCGTCATCGCTTTTGGATGCGGCGTCAGCAGCCAGGCATACGCCTGATGGTGCGAACGTCCAACGCGGCCACGTAGCTGGTGTAGCTGCGCCAGGCCGAAATGGTCGGCGCGCTCAATGATGATCGTGTTCGCGGTTGGAATATCAATACCGGTTTCGATAATGGTGGTACACACCAGAACGTTAAAGCGCTGGTGGTGGAAGTCGTTCATAACGCGCTCAAGTTCGCGCTCACGCATCTGCCCGTGACCAATCGCGATGCGGGCTTCCGGCACCAGTTCCGCCAGTCGGTCCGCGGCTTTCTGGATATTCTCCACGTCGTTATACAGATAATACACCTGGCCGCCGCGCAGAACTTCACGCAGGATAGCCTCGCGCACCACCAGGTTGTCATATTCACGGACGAAGGTTTTTACCGCCAGACGACGGGCGGGCGGTGTGGCAATGATCGACAGATCGCGCATACCGCTCATCGCCATGTTGAGCGTACGGGGGATTGGCGTTGCCGTCAGCGTCAGAATATCGACGTCGGCGCGCATTGCCTTGATGCGCTCTTTATGCCGCACGCCGAAACGGTGCTCTTCATCGACAATCAGCAAGCCCAAATCTTTTAATTTCACATCGCTTTGCAGCAGCTTATGAGTGCCGATCAGAATGTCGATTTTCCCCTCAGCGACCTGCTCAAGGATCTGCGCTTGCTCTTTGGCGCTACGGAAACGGGAGAGCATTTCGATGCGCACCGGCCAGTTGGCGAAGCGGTCGCGGAAGTTATCGAAATGCTGTTGCGCCAGCAGGGTGGTAGGCACCAGCACCGCGACCTGTTTGTGGTTTTCCACCGCCAGGAACGCGGCGCGCATCGCCACTTCGGTTTTCCCGAAGCCGACGTCGCCGCACACCAGACGATCCATTGCCAGCGGTTGGCACATGTCGCTCAGGACGGCGTTAATGGCCTGCGCCTGGTCTGGCGTGGTCTCGAACGGGAAGCTGTCGCAGAACAGTTGATACTGCTCGCGATCGTGCTTAAAGGCGAAACCTTCTTTCGCCGCGCGCTGGGCGTAAATATCCAGTAGCTCTGCCGCCACGTCGCGCACTTTCTCCGCGGCTTTCTGTCGGGCGCGAGACCAGGCGTCGCCGCCCAGTTTATGCAGCGGCGCGTTCTCTTCGGCGCCTCCGGCATAGCGGCTGATGAGATGTAAAGATGACACCGGTACGTACAGTCTGGCGTCGTTGGCGTAGGTGAGCATCAGGTACTCGCCCTTGATGCCGCCGGCTTCCAGCGTCGTCATACCCGCATAACGCCCCACACCATGCTCAAGGTGTACCACCGGCTGGCCAGGATGCAGTTCCGCCAGGTTGCGGATCAGCGTGTCGGGGTTAATCGTGCGGCGTGAGTCCTGACGGCGACGCGCAACGCGTTCACCCAGCAAATCGCTCTCGCAAATAAGCGCCAGATTACGCTGCGTATCGATGAAGCCATGCTCCGCAGCGCCAATCATCAGGTAACGTCCGGCGTCGAGCGCCTCATCCAGGCGCAAAATTCGTTTGGGTGAAATTTTAATACGGGCGAGCAGTTCCCCGAGCGCTTCGCGGCGGCCTTCGCTTTCTACGGAGAAAATGACCGGCCCGTTGAAGGATTCAAGAAATCTACGCAGCGCGTCCAGCGGCGCTTTTTGCTGCGCCTGTACCGCCAGATCCGGCAGTTTCTGGAAACCCAGATTGGTATTCGCCGCCTTACCTGGCAGATGTTCGGTTTTTAACTGTACGCGGGGCCAGCGTTTGAGTTCGGAGAACAGCTCATCGACCCGCAGCCACAGGGATTCCGGCGGCAAAAGTGGGCGCATAGGATCGACGCCACGGTTTTCAAAACGCGCCAGGGTATCGGCCTGGAAGCGTTCAGCGCTGTTTTCCAGCGCGCCGGTATTCACCAGCAGCGTGTTCGCCGGGAAGTAGCTGAACAGAGGCGGCAGCGGCTCGTTGAAGAACAGCGGCTGCCAGTATTCGATCCCGGCAGGCAGCGTGCCTTTACTGACCTGCTGGTAAATATGCTCGGCGTCGCGTTTAACTTCAAATGTGTCACGCCACTGGCTGCGGAACAGCTCGATGGCCGTTTTATCGGTCGGAAATTCATGCGCGGGCAGCAAATTGATGGCGTCGACTTCTTCCAGCGTACGCTGGGTATCGGCATCAAACAGGCGCAGGCTGTCGATTTCATCATCAAAAAAATCAAGACGATAGGGCTGTTCGCTGCCCATCGGAAACAGATCCAGCAGCGCGCCGCGAGTGGCGTATTCACCGTGTTCCATGACCTGATCAACATGGCGATAGCCCGCGCTATCCAGCTGTGCGCGCAGGGCGTCGCGCGACAAACGCTGACCCTTTTTCATCACCAGGGCGTGGCCGTGCAAATAACTGTGCGGGCAAACGCGCTGCATCAGCGTATTTACCGGAACAATCAATACGCCGCGCTGCATTGACGGCAACTGGTAAAGCGTGGACAGGCGTGAAGAGATGATTTCCTGGTGTGGGGAAAAGCTGTCGTAAGGGAGCGTTTCCCAGTCCGCCAGATTCATCACCAGTTGGTCGGTGAACTGGCGAACTTCGTCATGCAGGCGCAGGGCGTTTTGCATGTCAGGTGCAATAAGCACGATTGGGCCAGCATGGCGCTCGGCAATCTCCGCCACCAGCGTGGCGCAGGCGGCGCCGGTAAGCTCACCCAACTGGCGCTGATCGCCGGGTTTGGTTGGCAGAGTATAACGTTGTTGTTCAGGCATAGTGGTTGCAGGATCTCTATTGGGTATACACCACACTATGGGGGCATATCACTGATAAGCAATGCTCTTTATTATCCGTGATCGTTTCTCTTTAGCAAATTGATTCGCCCCCGGGAGGGGGCGAAAAGATTAACGCGAATAGCTGGTAACGGCGGGGAGTGAAGGCGGAGAGAAGAAGAGATCGGCAAACAGGCGTTGCGAAATTTTTCGGACGGTAAGGCCCGTCAGCGTGCAAATCAGCAGACTGGCAAAGGGGTAAACCAACAGCAGAGCAAACTCAAGCTGCGGCGACCATGCCGCGCCGTTGATTTTTGGAATCAACGTTAAGCTGAACGCTTCGACCAGGATACGGTGGGTTGTATAGATAGCAATAGTGTTTGAGCCGATGACATTCAGCAGGCTGGAAGAACGCATGCCGAAGCGCTGCTCATACTGATAAAAAAGTTTCATGATCAGCACAATCGACACCAGTGAGAGCAGCAGGGATACATTAGCCAGCCAGGCGATGACGGCGAGCAGCGCAATGCCCGCAAACGCGATAGCATAACGACGCAGTGGGACATGCTTAATCCACTCCATCAGCGTGGCGCCAAACCAGGCGCCGAGGCTGTAGTAAGGCAGGTTGCGGATCACGCTGTTCATTCCCCACCACGGCGTCGGCACGAAGTTTATCGTCACGCTCAGCAGTACAAACAGTACGAACAGTGGTTTTGCCCATTGGCTGAAGACTTTACACAGCACAAAATAGACAACCAGCGCATACAGATACCAGAGGCTGGTGCTGGCCGTCAGCATTCCGTGAATAAACTCGCCGACGGACCCGGCATAAGCGGCGTTGGAGGCATTGTTGATGTCGCGTTCGGGCGCCAGCCAGTGGTTGAGCCAGCTAAGCGCCAGCCATTGCGCCACTCCCCAGAGCGCCAGTACCCAGACAATGCTCCAGATCCGTTTATCAATACAGGTTCCCCAGGGCACGCTGTCAATATAGCGGCGGATCAGATACCCGGAAATAAAGAAAAACACCGGCATGCGAAACGGCGCCAGATAGAGGTTAAAGTAGATCCAGCATTTCGTCAGAATCTCCGATAACGGATACTGGAAAGCGGTCAGGTGGGGATAGAACGTAATCACAGAGTGATAAATGACCACCAGGCAGATGCATAACCCTTTGATTTGGTTGATCCACAATTCTTTTTGTTTCATCAGGACGGCGTACTCGTGTTATTCAACATAGCCTGTGATCCTGCGGGCGGGGATCGGTGTTGTAATGCGTAACATTCTGTATTTTATTTTTTTAAGATAAAGATCAGGGTTAAGGGCGAGTATCAAGGCAGGTATCTTCAGGAAGTTGATTTCTTGATACTTTTCAGAATTACGCTGACGAACACTTACGGTTCAGTCATTTACCCATTCCGCTTTCGCTTATATACTCAGGGCTTTGCTAACAGCAACCAGACGGATTTCATGTACCAACCTGTCGCTCTATTTATTGGCCTGCGTTATATGCGTGGGCGTGCAGCAGATCGTTTCGGTCGTTTCGTCTCCTGGCTTTCCACCATTGGCATTACTCTCGGGGTGATGGCGCTGGTCACGGTATTGTCGGTGATGAATGGTTTTGAACGTGAACTGCAAAACAACATCCTTGGCCTGATGCCGCAGGCAATTCTCTCGTCTGAGCAGGGCTCCCTTAATCCACAGCAGATACCCGAAAAAGCGGTTACGTTGAATGGCGTCAATCGTATCGCGCCGCTTACCACGGGAGATGTCGTGCTGCAAAGCGCGCGTAGCGTCGCCGTGGGCGTGATGCTGGGTATCGACCCGGCGCAAAAAGATCCCTTAACGCCGTATCTGGTCAATGTGAAGCAAACCTCTCTTGAACCGGGCAAGTATAATGTCATCCTCGGCGAGCAGCTTGCCGGGCAGTTGGGCGTCAATCGCGGCGATCAAATTCGCGTGATGGTGCCTTCCGCCAGCCAGTTCACGCCAATGGGACGCCTGCCGAGCCAGCGCCTGTTTACGGTGATTGGCACCTTCGCGGCGAACAGCGAAGTGGATGGCTACCAGATGCTGACCAATATTCAGGACGCGTCGCGCCTGATGCGCTACCCGGCGGGCAATATCACCGGCTGGCGCTTGTGGCTCAATGAGCCGCTGAAGGTGGATACCCTCAGCCAGCAGACGCTGCCAGAGGGGACGAAATGGCAGGACTGGCGTGAGCGAAAAGGCGAACTGTTCCAGGCCGTGCGCATGGAAAAAAACATGATGGGTTTGCTGTTAAGCCTGATCGTCGCCGTGGCGGCGTTTAATATTATTACTTCGTTAGGTTTGATGGTGATGGAGAAGCAGGGCGAAGTGGCTATTTTACAAACCCAGGGGCTGACGCCGCGCCAGATCATGATGGTGTTTATGGTTCAGGGCGCCAGCGCCGGGATTATCGGTGCGCTGCTGGGGGCAGTGCTGGGCGCATTGCTGGCCAGCCAACTGAATAACCTGATGCCGATCATTGGCGCATTCCTGGATGGCGCTGCGCTGCCGGTGGCGATTGAACCGCTACAGGTTGTTGTTATTGCGCTGGTGGCGATGGCCATCGCGTTATTGTCCACGCTGTATCCTTCCTGGCGCGCTGCCGCCACCCAACCCGCTGAGGCTTTACGTTATGAATAAGATCCTGTTGCAATGCGACAACCTGTGCAAACGCTATCAGGAAGGCTCCGTGCAAACCGACGTGCTGCACGATGTCAGCTTCAGCATTGGCGAAGGCGAAATGATGGCGATTGTTGGCAGCTCCGGCTCCGGGAAAAGTACGCTCCTGCACCTGCTGGGCGGCCTGGATACGCCGACGTCGGGCGATGTCATTTTTAGCGGCCAGCCGATGAGCAAACTCTCGTCGGCGGCGAAAGCGGAACTGCGCAACCAGAAGCTTGGCTTTATTTATCAGTTCCATCACCTGCTGCCGGATTTCACCGCGCTGGAAAACGTCGCCATGCCGCTGCTGATCGGCAAGAAAAAACCGGCTGAAATTACCGAGCGGGCGCGTGAAATGTTGCAGGCGGTGGGGCTGGATCACCGAGCTAACCATCGTCCATCCGAACTTTCCGGCGGCGAGCGTCAGCGTGTCGCCATCGCCCGAGCGCTGGTCAACAATCCGCGCCTGGTGCTGGCGGATGAACCGACCGGCAACCTGGATGCGCGCAATGCCGACAGTATTTTCCAGCTTCTGGGTGAACTCAATCGCGCTCAGGGAACGGCGTTTCTGGTGGTGACTCACGATTTGCAGCTGGCGAAGCGAATGAGCCGTCAGCTTGAAATGCGTGACGGTCTGCTGACGGCAGAACTGAGCCTGATGGGAGCTGAGTAATGGCTTCGCCTTTATCGTTATTGATCGGCTTGCGCTTTAGTCGTGGTCGTCGGCGCGGCGGTATGGTGTCGCTGATTTCCGTTATCTCGACTATCGGCATCGCGCTGGGCGTGGCGGTACTGATTGTCGGTTTAAGCGCGATGAACGGTTTTGAGCGCGAGCTGAACAACCGTATTCTGGCCGTGGTGCCGCATGGTGAAATTGAAGCGGTGAATCAGCCGTGGACTCACTGGCGCGAAGCGCTGGAAAAAGTGCAGCACGTACAGGGGATTGCAGCGGCAGCGCCCTATATCAACTTTACCGGGCTGGTGGAGAGCGGGGCGAATCTGCGCGCAATCCAGGTGAAGGGCGTGGACCCGAAACAGGAACAGCGCTTGAGCGCGCTGCCGTCGTTTGTGCAAAATCATGCCTGGGATAACTTCAGGGCGGGCGAGCAGCAGATCATCATTGGCAAGGGCGTTGCCGATGCGCTGAAAGTGAAGCAGGGCGACTGGGTGTCGATCATGATCCCCAATGCCAGCGCCGATCATAAATTGCAGCAGCCTAAGCGAGTGCGTCTGCATGTGACGGGGATTCTGCAACTGAGCGGTCAGCTCGATCACAGCTTTGCCATGATCCCTATGGAAGACGCGCAGCAGTACCTGGATATGGGGGCCAGCGTGTCCGGCATCGCGATTAAGGTCAACGATGTCTTTAACGCCAATAAATTGGTACGGGACGCTGGCGAAGTGACCGACAGTTACGTTTACATTAAGAGCTGGATCGGTACTTACGGCTATATGTACCATGATATTCAGATGATCCGCGCCATCATGTATCTGGCGATGGTGCTGGTGATCGGCGTGGCCTGCTTCAATATCGTTTCGACGCTGGTGATGGCGGTAAAAGATAAGAGCGGCGATATCGCGGTATTAAGAACCTTAGGGGCGAAAGATGGCCTAATCCGCGCCATTTTCGTCTGGTATGGGCTGCTGGCGGGTCTGCTCGGCAGTCTGTGCGGCGTGGCGATTGGCGTGGTCGTCTCGTTGCAACTGACCCCTATTATCGAAGGCATCGAAAAGCTGATAGGGCATCAGTTCCTTTCTGGAGACATCTATTTTATCGACTTCCTGCCATCCGAATTACACTGGCTGGACGTTATTTACGTACTGGTTACGGCATTGTTGCTGAGCTTGTTGGCGAGCTGGTATCCGGCGCGACGCGCCAGCAATATTGACCCCGCGAGAGTGTTAAGCGGCCAGTAGTCGCAGTACATAAGAACAAGGAGCGGTGCGTGATGCATTACGGGTTTGACATTGGCGGGACAAAAATTGCCTTAGGCGTGTTTGATAACGAGCGACGTTTGCGCTGGGAAAAACGCGTACCGACGCCACGCGAAGGCTATGAGGCTTTTTTAACGGCGGTCTGCGATCTGGTGGCGGAAGCCGACCAGCGGTTTGACGTAAAAGGTTCCGTGGGCATTGTTATTCCCGGGATGCCGGAAACGGAAGACGGAACGCTGTATGCCGCCAATGTTCCGGCCGCCAGCGGTAAACCGCTCCGCGCCGATCTCAGCGCCCGGCTGGATCGTGATGTTCGCCTGGATAACGACGCGAACTGCTTTGCACTGTCGGAAGCCTGGGATGATGAGTTCACGCAGTATCCGCTGGTCATGGGGCTTATCCTCGGGACGGGCGTAGGCGGCGGACTGGTGCTCAACGGTAAGCCGATCACCGGTCGCAGCTATATTACCGGCGAGTTTGGTCATATGCGTTTGCCTGTCGATGCGCTCACCCTGATGGGGTTCGATTTTCCTCTGCGTCGCTGCGGTTGCGGTCAACTGGGCTGCATCGAAAATTATCTTTCCGGCCGCGGGTTTGCGTGGCTGTATCAGCATTACTATCATCAACCTCTACAGGCGCCGGAGATTATTGCTTTGTGGGAGCAAGGTGATGAACGCGCGCGTGCGCATGTTGAACGTTACCTGGATTTACTGGCGGTCTGCCTGGGGAATATCCTCACGATCGTCGATCCCGATCTGGTGGTGATTGGGGGAGGATTATCAAACTTCACTGCTATAACAACGCAACTGGCAGACAGGTTGCCACGTCATCTCCTTCCTGTTGCTCGTGTACCGCGTATTGAACGGGCGCGACACGGTGATGCGGGCGGGATGCGCGGCGCTGCCTTCTTACATCTTACCGATTAATCAAAAGAGGTTGTTATGCAGTCGCGTCGGGCTCATCGATTAAGCCGTTTTCGTAAAAACAAACGCCATTTGCGTGAACGCCTGCGTCAGCGAATCTTTTTCAGAGACAGAGTGGTGCCGGAAATGATGGAAAAACCAAGAGTATTAGTTCTTACTGGAGCGGGAATCTCTGCCGAATCCGGCATTCGTACATTTCGCGCCGCTGATGGTCTCTGGGAAGAGCATCGGGTAGAGGATGTGGCGACCCCGGAAGGGTTTGCCCGCGATCCAGAACTGGTTCAGTCATTTTACAACGCCCGCCGTCAGCAGTTGCAGCGGCCTGAGATTCAGCCCAACCCGGCGCATGTCGCGCTGGCAAAACTGGAAGAGGCGCTGGGCGATCGTTTCCTGCTGGTGACGCAAAATATCGATAATCTGCATGAACGCGCGGGCAACAAGAATATCATCCACATGCACGGCGAGCTGTTGAAAGTGCGCTGCTCCCAGAGCGGGCAAATTCTGGACTGGACGGGCGATGTGACTTCAGACGATAAGTGCCACTGCTGCCAGTTCCCGGCTTCGCTTCGCCCGCACGTCGTGTGGTTTGGTGAAATGCCGCTTGGCATGGATGAGATCTATATGGCGCTGGCGATGGCGGATGTGTTTATCGCTATCGGAACATCCGGGCATGTTTATCCGGCGGCCGGGTTTGTGCATGAGGCCCGCCTGCACGGCGCGCATACGGTCGAGCTAAATCTTGAACCAAGCCAGGTCGGCAGCGAGTTTGAAGAGAAATATTATGGCCCGGCAAGCCAGGTCGTACCGGCATTTATTGAGAAATTATTGAAAGGACTGTGATTTTTTTGCCGGATGGCGGCGAATGCCTTATCCGGCCTACGGTTCGCATTTGTCCAGGCCCGATAAGCGCAGCGCCATCGGGCATTCTTTACAACGCTGAATTAGCGTCCCGCTTTCAGCTTCTGATAATACTCTTCATAGATAGCACTGGCGGAACCCACATCGTTCTGCCATTCCCCTTTATTGATGGTGTCGGCATCAGGGTAGAGTGATTTATCATTTGCCACTTCAGGACTTAACAGCTTACGTGCGGCCAGGTTCGGCGTCGGATAACCGATGGTTTCCGCCACTTCTTTCGCCACATCCGGGCGCAGCAGGAAGTTGATCAGCTTCAGCGCGCCTTCTTTGTTTTTGGCGTTCGCCGGAATAGAAAGGCTGTCCATCCAGAAAATACCGCCTTCTTTCGGCCAGATAACCTCAAGCGGCGTCCCTGCCTGACGTGCAACATACGCAGAACCGTTCCACACCATCCCCAGGTTGACTTCGCCTTCCATATACGGGTTAGCCGGGTTGTCGGAGTTGAACGCCGCCACGTTTGGCATCAGTTTTTTCAGTTCGTTATACGCCGCTTCAATCTCTTTAGGATCGGTGGTGTTGCCGGAGTAACCCAGCTTACGCAGCGCCATCTGGAACACTTCACGCGCATCGTCAGTCAGCAGCAGGCCGCCTTTATACTCAGGCTTCCACAGGTCAGCCCAACTGGTGACGGTTTTCGGGTCAATTTCGTCGCTGTTAACGCCAATTGCCGTTGCGCCCCAGATATACGGGATGGAGTAGTCGTTATTCGGGTCAAACGGTTTGTTGAGCATTTCAGGATCGAGGTTGTGGAAGTTGGTTAACTTCGTTTTGTCGATCTTCTGGATCATGCCCTCTTTACGCATTTTATCGACGTAATAGGTGGAAGGCACCACCAGGTCGTAGGCGCCGTCTTTATACGTTTTCAGCTTGGCATACATGGTTTCATTCGACTCGTAGGTCGAATAGATAACCTTAATGCCCGTCTCTTTAGTGAACTGTTCCAGCAGTCCTGGTGGAACATACTCGGTCCAGTTGTAGAAATAGAGCGTGTTGTTGTCATCAGCGTGAGCGGCGCTCATGCCCAGTGCCAGAGCACCCGCCGCGAGCAGGTGGCGTGACCATTTTTTCATTTAACGTCCCCTGAATAGTGGGCCTCAACGGCCCTTGGTTTTATCACGAGCAATAAGCTGGCTGGCGATGACCATAACCAGCGACAGAACCAACAAAATCGTTGCCAGCGCATTAACTTCCGGTGAAACGCCGACTTTTACCATTGAGTAAATTTTCAATGGCAGAATCTCATAGCCAGGCCCGGTGACGAATGACGAAACCACCACGTCATCCATCGACAGGGTGAAACTGAGCAACCAGCCAGCCGCGACCGCAGGCATTGCCAGCGGCAGAATGATCTTACGCAAAATCGTGACTTCACTGGCCCCCAGGTCTTTTGCCGCTTCCAGCATCCGCACGTCAAACCCTTTCAGGCGCGAGTAAACGGTAACGACCACGAAGGGCAGGCAAAAGGTGATATGCGAAAACAGCAACGACCAGAAGCCCAACTGGATGCCGAGCAACATAAACAGCACCAGCAGTGAAATCGCCATTACAATATCCGGCGACATCATGACGACGAACAGCATGCCGCTGACAAACGGTTTACCGCGAAAACGATAGCGATACAGCGCCACTGCCGTTAGCGAGCCGATGATTGTGGCAAAGGTGGCCGAGAACACCGCCATCGTCAGCGAGTGCTGTGCCGCCTGCAACAGGCTGTCGTTATTCATCAGCAGGCTGTACCAGTTGGTGGTAAAGCCCTGCCAGTTGATGCCAAAGCGCGAACTGTTAAAGGAGTTCACAATCAAGATGATGATTGGAATATACAGGTACGCGTAGATAGCGGTCATAAAACCGCCACGAAGCAGTCGACCGATCATTCGAGTTCCACCTTCTTATTCAGCAGCCGCGATGCGCGCCAGTAAACCAGCAGCATCAGGCCCATCACAATCGTCAGCGTAATGCTGGTGGCTGCGCCAAACGGCCAGTCGCGAATGTTCAGGAACTGAACCTTAATAACGTTACCAATCAGCAGGTTCTTTGCTCCACCCATCAGGTCAGAGACATAGAACAGCCCCATCGCCGGCAGCATCACCAGCAGACACCCGGCGATGATCCCCGGCATGGTCAGTGGAATAATAATGCGAATAAAGGTCTGCAATTTACTGGCGCCCAGATCGCGGGCGGCCTCCAGCAGCGGCTTATCCAGTTTTTCAATGCTGGAGTAGAGCGGCATCACCATAAACGGCAGCAGGATATAGACCAGACCGATAATGACCGCGCCCGGCGTGAACATGATGCGGATCGGGGCGTCAATCACACCCAGCCACAGCAGGAACTCGTTGAGATAGCCCTTGGTGCTGAGAAAAATTTTCAGGCCGTAAATACGGATCAGCGAGTTGGTCCAGAACGGTACGATCAGCAAAAACAGCAGCAGCGGGCGCACTTTTTCCGGCAGTTTCGCCAGAAACCAGGCAAAGGGATAGCCGAGCACCAGGCAGGCGAAGGTGGCGATGAGCGCCATATTGAGGGAATGCAGCAATACCTCAAAATAGAGCGGATCGAGCAAACGAGCGTAGTTATCCAGCGTAAAGACCATTTTGACGAAGTTCGCGTCATCACGGGTCAAAAAGCTGGTACCAATAATCATCAGGTTGGGCAGAAAGACAAACAACACAAGCCAACCAACGACAGTGACAATCACCACATTCTGGAATTTACTTGTGTTCTTCATCAGCCAGTACGACCTCCCAGCTTTCTACCCAGTTAATGGCCATTTTTTGGTCGAGAGAGTGGTCGAAGTCAGGATCGTCTTCATTGAAGAATTCGCTGACCATCACCATTTTGCCATTTTCCAGTTCGACGACGGATTCCAGCGTCATGCCTTTGTAGTTGCGCTCGCGTACGTAGCCAATGAGACCTTCAATGTGGTTATCATCGTTAATTTCATCAACGCGCAGATCTTCCGGGCGTAACAGTACGTTCAGTTTCTGACCAGGAACGACGGCAAAGTTAACATAAATATTGCACTCGCGTCCTTCTACATTGGCGCGTACGCGTTGTTCGTCCAGACGTTCAATTACCGTGGCGTTAAACATGTTGATTTCGCCAATGAATCCGGCGACGAACAGGTTTTTCGGCTCCTCATAGATTTCTCGCGGCGTGCCGTCCTGCTCAATAATGCCGTCGCGCATCACCACGATACGGTCAGACATGGTCAGCGCTTCTTCCTGATCGTGCGTAACGAACACAAAAGTGATGCCCAGCTTACGCTGCAACGCTTTCAGTTCGTTCTGCATCTGCTTTCGCAGCTTGTAATCCAGCGCGGAGAGGGATTCATCCAGCAGCAATAAACGCGGTTTATTGACGACGGCGCGGGCGATGGCCACACGCTGCTGCTGCCCGCCGGAAAGCTGATGCGGCTTTCGCTGCGCAAACTCTTCCAGTTGCACCATGCGCAGAGCGTCGGTGACGCGAGGGGTAATCTCGGCGGCGGGGGTTTTCTGCATGCGTAAACCGAAAGCCACATTTTCAAATACGGTCATGTGGGGGAATAACGCATAGCTTTGAAAGACGGTGTTCACATAGCGGTGTTCCGCTGGAACGTCGGTGATGTCCTGGTTATCCAACATGATATGACCGGCATCAACATTTTCCAGACCGGCAATCAGGCGCAGAACGGTTGTTTTACCGCAGCCAGAGGGGCCAAGCAGCGTGAGGAATTCGCCGTTATTGATGGTCAGATTCAGATTAGAAATGACCTCTTTTCCGTCGAAGCTTTTGCGAATTCCCGCCAGTTGTACCAGCGGTGAAAGCGAACGCGGTTGTTTATTCAATTTTTTACTCTGTCCCATGTAGACGCAACGGATGGCTGACCGATGCGGGGTTTGTGGTTAACCACCTTGGTGACTCTTAATGAGGGCGGTCATTCTACGGCAAACCGCTAAAATCGCCAATCCTTGTTGCGAATTACTGGCTTAGCTTTATAGTCAGAAAAAGTGTCTACGCGAAATATTCTCGTTTGCAGGGATAAAAGTGACCTGACGCAATATTTGTCTTTTCTTGCTTATTAATAATGTTGTCACGAAAAGTGAGGGTGACTGCATGGATAAACTACTTGAGCGTTTTTTACACTACGTGTCGCTGGATACCCAATCAAAGGCGGGCGTACGGCAAGTGCCCAGCACTGAGGGCCAGTGGAAATTATTACATTTGCTCAAACAACAGCTCGAAGAAATGGGGCTGGTGAACGTCACGTTAAGTGACAAAGGGACCGTCATGGCGACGCTGCCAGCCAACGTTGCTGGCGATATTCCCGCGATTGGTTTTATCTCTCATGTGGATACCTCACCTGATTTCAGCGGTAAAAATGTGAATCCGCAGATTGTGGAAAACTACCGTGGTGGCGATATTGCGCTAGGGATCGGCGATGAGGTGCTGTCGCCGGTGATGTTCCCGGTTCTGCATCAACTGCTGGGGCAGACGCTGATCACCACTGACGGGAAAACGCTGCTGGGCGCTGACGACAAAGCGGGCGTGGCGGAAATCATGACCGCGCTGGCGGTACTGAAACAGAAAGATATTCCGCACGGTGATATTCGCGTGGCCTTTACGCCGGATGAAGAGGTCGGTAAAGGGGCGAAACATTTTGACGTTGAGGCTTTCGGCGCGCAATGGGCTTATACCGTTGATGGCGGCGGCGTAGGGGAGCTGGAGTTTGAAAACTTCAATGCGGCCTCCGTGAATATCAAAATCGTGGGCAATAACGTACACCCCGGTACGGCGAAGGGCGTGATGGTGAATGCGCTGTCGCTGGCGGCGCGTATTCATGCCGAGGTTCCGGCGGATGAGAGCCCGGAGACGACCGAAGGCTATGAAGGCTTCTACCATCTGGCGAGTATGAAAGGCACCGTTGATCGTGCGGATATGCACTACATCATTCGTGATTTCGACCGCAAACAGTTTGAAGCCCGCAAGCGCAAAATGATGGAGATCGCTAAAAAGGTCGGGAAGGGACTGCACCCGGACTGCTACATTGAGCTGGTGATCGAAGACAGCTATTACAATATGCGTGAGAAAGTGGTCGAACACCCACATATTCTCGATATTGCACAGCAGGCAATGCGTGACTGCGATATTGTGCCGGATATGAAGCCGATTCGTGGCGGCACTGACGGCGCCCAGCTTTCGTTTATGGGCTTACCGTGTCCGAACCTCTTTACCGGCGGCTATAACTATCATGGCAAGCATGAGTTTGTGACGCTGGAAGGGATGGAGAAAGCGGTGCAGGTGATTGTGCGTATTGCGGAGCTAACTGCGAAGCAGCAGTAATGGTGTCGTGGTGTGATGGCGCCGGATGGCGCTTCGCTTATCAGGCCTACCGTGTGTAGGCCTGATAAAACGCGCTAGCGTTGCCATCAGGCTCAATCGCAATAACTTATTTACCCTTCGAAGAACCAGTACCCGCTATTGACCAGCGCGGCCAGCATTGCGAGGAACGACGGGTCTTCCAGCGCATCGCCAAAATTCTCGGCGGTCAGCACGATGTGACTGGAGAGCGCCTCCAGCGCCGGGCGGTGCGGAGAATCAATCTTCTCACCGTTGGCGTAGACCTCATCGCCAATGCGCAGGACGCGTAAGCCGCCCAGACGCACCAGCACATCGCCTTGTTTCAGCGCATCATAGATCTCATCCGGCTGATACGGCGGTTCCGGCGGCGCGATGTCCAGTTCGTGACGAGACTGGGAGATAAATTCGCCAAACCACTGTTTAAAGTGTTCAGGCTGATTGATCAGGTCGAGCATCATTTCACGCAGCTTGTCCATCTCCTGCGGCAGAACGTCGGCAGGATGCTCGCGCGGCGGGATATCCGGGTCGCTGTAATAGGTGCTGCCCAGCTCGCGTTGCAGAACGTAGTCGGCAAAACCGCTGATCAGTTCACGCGTATTCGGCGCGCGGAAACCAACCGAGTAGTTCATCGCGTTTTCCAGCGCGTAGCCTTCGTGCGGGAATCCGGGTGGGATATACAGAATATCGCCGGGCTCCAGCTCTTCATCAATGATGGCTTCAAAAGGATCGACCTGGAGCAGGTCCGGGTGAGGGCAATGCTGCTTCAGTTGCAGCTTCTCGCCTACGCGCCAGCGGCGGCGACCGGTTCCCTGAATGATAAAGACATCGTACTGATCCAGATGCGGACCCACGCCGCCGCCAGGGACGGAAAAGGAGATCATCAGATCGTCAATACGCCAGTCCGGCAACGCGCGGAAAGGGCGCATCAGCGCAGCGGTAGGTTCATGCCAGTGGTTTACGGCCTGAACCAGCAGCGACCAGTTGTTCTCGCCGAGGTGGTCGTAACTCTCGAACGGGCCGTGGCTGACCTGCCATTTACCATCCTGATGGCTGACCAGACGGCTATCGACTTCGCTTTCCATCGCCAGTCCCGCCAGTTCGTCAGGGGAGAGCGGATCAATGAAGTTGTTGAACCCACGTTTTAACACCACCGGGCGTTTTTGCCAGTGGCGTTCAAGAAATTCGGGCCAGTTAAGTGTTAATTGATATTCCATGTTGATTATCCGCAGGCTGGTATCTGACACCGATTATAACGGATGCTTAACGACATGCGGTGAAGAACATACATAAATATTACACGCCAGCGTCATTCATCGCGCTGAATCGGGTGCTGGCGACCAAAAATCACCTCCATCCGCGCTCCGCCGAGCAAACTGTCACCGGCGACGATCTTCCCTTCATATTGCTCAGTGATCTCACGGGCGACCGCCAGCCCCACGCCTTGCCCTGGTCGCAGGGTGTCAATGCGCTGACCGCGATCGAAAACCACATCACGCTTGCTTTGCGGAATGCCCGGGCCGTCGTCTTCTACCAGAATATGCAGATGCTCATCGGTCTGCCGGGCTGAAATTTCAACAAACTCCAGGCAGTATTTACAGGCGTTATCCAGCACGTTGCCCATCACTTCAACAAAGTCATTCTGCTCGCCGACGAAGCTGATTTCCGGCGAAATATCGAGGCTAATGTTGACCCCTTTACGCTGATACACCTTATTGAGCGCGCAGGTGAGATTGTCCAGTAACGGCGCTACGGGGTGCAGCTCGCGACTGAGTAACACGCCGCTTCCGCGCATGCTGGCGCGATGCAGATAATAACCAATCTGCTGGGAGATACGGCTGATCTGTTCCAGCATGACCGGTTCGGCGTCGCTGACGCTCATTTTTTCGCTGCGCATTGAACGCAGGGTGCTCTGCAATACCGCCAGCGGCGTTTTCAGACTATGGGTGAGATCGGTTAACGTGGTGCGGTATTTATCATAACGTTCACGTTCGCTCTTTAGCAGCCGGTTGAGGTTGCGCACCAGGCTGGTCAGTTCCCGCGTAGTTTCCGGGTTGAGCATTTCACGGTGGTGTTCTTCCAGCTCGCGCACTTCACGCGCCAGCGCTTCGATAGGGCGTAAACTCCACCATGCGGCGACCCAGAGCAACGGGATGACTAACAGCAGGTTTGCCGCCAGAACATAAATAAACCAGCTCCATACCATATACGAGCGTTTCAGCTCGATGGGGATAGTATCGACAACCACTATCGTCAGTTGCGGCATCCGCGCGGTAGCCGGATAGACATTCACCGCCACGGAGTGGGTCATTTCCGCATCGTCGTCATCTTCCCGCACCTCTTTGAGCTGCTGTTGGGCGGAATGATCTTCACTCAGCAATGTGCTGGTGGCATCGACATCGGCTTCAATTTCATGAAAACCGTTGGCTTTCAGCCATTCCGGCTGGATACGTTTCTCCAGCCAGGGAACGTTGCGCTGCGCCCATAACAACTTGCCGTTCTCATCATAGATCAGTGTCATCGTGGGGCTCTGCATATCGAGATTTTCCGGGATCTCGATATTGATTTTATTGTTTTGCCATGACGCTAGGGTGTAGAAAAGGTTGCTCTCACCGCGTAACAGGCGAAAGGTTGTCTTATCAAAACTGACGCTATAGCCAACCAGCGCGACCATGCCGTAGGCCAGAGAGAGCACTAGCACAACGCCTGCCGTCGCCAGCAGAAAGCGCAGGCGCAGCGATAAAGGAAAAAGATGACGCAGTAATTTATTCATTAGCGCAGTTCGAACAGGTATCCCTGACCACGGACGGTGGTAATCACATCATCAGGATATCGCGCCTGAATTTTTTTGCGTAAGCGCCCCATCAATACATCAATGGTATGGCTTTCACGCAGTTCCGCATCCGGGTAGAGTTGTAGCATCAACGAATCTTTGCTGACGACTTTGCCATTATTGCGGATCAGCGTTTCCATAATGGTGTATTCAAACGCCGTCAGTTTTATCACTTCATCATTTACGGACAATTCACGGCGGGAGAGATCCACCTGAAAAGGCGGAATAGAGATAACCTGCGAGGCCAGGCCGCTGTTGCGGCGCATTAACGCCTGCATACGCGCGACCACTTCTTCAATATGAAACGGTTTTGTCACGTAGTCGTCGGCGCCGGCGCTCAGCACTTCCACTTTATCCTGCCAGCCTTCACGGGCGGTTAATACCAGAACAGGAAGGGAAACGTCATTGCTGCGCCAGCGGCGGATCAGCGAAAGCCCGTCTTCATCCGGGAGGCCTAAATCGACGATGGCGATGTCCGGCAGATGCTCGTTAAGATAATAATCGGCTTCCTTTGCATCTTCTGCGTCATCAACCTGGTGCCCCAAATCCTGTAATTGAACCTTCAGGTGGTGGCGTAATAAGGCATTATCTTCGACAACCAGTACGCGCATCATCTTTTCTCCCTAAATTAACGGTATTAGTAGTTTAACGCTGATTGTGTGGATTGAAACCAGCGCTATGAAATTAAATAACTTTTTTCATACTCCCTCGCCCGTGGGGGCCTCATCTCTGTATGTACTGCAATAATGATGATTAATGTCTGGCTACGGGGAAGGGCGGCTATCAGTGCCTGGTACTCATGAAGTAAAAGTGGATCGGGATCATTTTTAGATAACTTGAGTCGCGACACTCCTTCATAAGGAGCATGCAATATAAACTGGCTTCGGTTTGCAAGCTTCAGCATTTCTGATAAAACAGCCATCTGTTTATTGACTGTTGAGGGCGCGCGCCCATTTTTGATGCGGTTTGGCATTGAAGGATTGAAAACTTCTCCGGTCAGGAGTTCTTTGCGGTAATTCAGAATATCTGCGTGCTGAATATCAACCAGGCGTGTGTTCTCGCCCACGACTCGTTTCAGGGTGTTAACGGTAATGAAAGCGGCCATGAATGGCACTGGAACTGGCGATTACCGCGTTGACAAGTTGCGCCTCGTATCCAAGAATACCGTTAACCAGATGCGTTTTTTGCGCCACCGCGTATGGGTTCATGCCCCACAGCATAGCCTGCACCACGATAGCCATACAGTCGGTTGGTTTTCCTGCAAGGTGCGCCGGTACAGTCACTTGGGAATCGGCCATCAGATTTGCGAACGCGGTTAACTGGCCCAGCGCCTGTACGTTAAAAATCGCGTTACTGGCAGAAATGGTGTTTGGTGCCTGCTGCTCAGTGGTAACAATATTTGTGTTTTCCATGATTTCCCCCTTATGCCTGTACGCGCAGTGCTTCAAGGCGGCGCACATCAAAATCATTGAGTTCTTCGGCGTAATCTTTGGTAATCGGTGCCAGCCATTCGCCTGTGTCGAACCCGTTCGCTATGGCGCGCATTGCTTTGCGGTATTCCAGCATGCCGAGTTTCAGCAATTCTTCGGATGCTTCGACGATGGCGAGCCAGTGGTAGTTCTCGTCTTTGTTGACGAATATCCAGAAAAACTGGTCCAGTGCTGCGGTTTCGCAGTACATGGCAGCGCTCAGGCCTTCCTGCTTGATGTTCCACATGCTGATAGTCTTCAGGTCCGCGCCGATGTCGATTTCAAGGTCAGGGCGTACGCGGATTTCCAGCCTGGTTTCCTCATTAATAAAGCCGGCCTGCTGAGAATTAGAAGTCTTATGTGCTTAGTGTTTCGCGATGGATTAAGGATAACCATGGTTATCTGCAACGCCCGTAACTTAACTTATAGTTATAATAATTAAGTTATATATTCATGATAACAAAGAGAATTTAATTTTATGAAATTTGGGCATGGATAGCAGAAGTGGATTGGTTGCTTTAGGATGGGGAGGAAGAAACCGGCCATAAGGCCGGTTATGTTCTTACTTCTTGCGGAAATTTTCGTCGTTTTTTACGTACTCAAATGAATCAAGAACCAATCCCGATATCCTCAAAATATCTTCAGGATTATCCATGTAAATTCTTGAAGCATCGCAGGTTAACCCTGCTCTAGAGATTTCATTAATTGTTATGTCATTCAATTCTATAGGTAGCTGGATCGATGATTTCGATTTCTTATCATAGTAGCGAACTATCCAGCGGTTCGTTTTACCCTGGAAGAGAACACCGAAGTACGATGCAGTGTCTTTGTATTGAATGTCGTGCTCAGAGCCAATGATGGATACGATTTTATCAAAGAGCTGCCTTTCTTTATAAGTCGTGACAATATTAGGATTATCGGGATCTACAACATCCGCCTGTGCGTCAGACTTTTCTTGTTCGTTATCATCATGAACTTCATCGTTCGGGGATTCTGTTGAGTTTTTTCCTGATAGCCCAGAAACTACCATGGCACTTACTGATAATTCTACTGCTTGTTTAACTAATGGAGTTATCGACTCAAGAAATCTTTGGTTCAATTGCCTTTCTACATTCGATCTGCTTGCTACATATCTAACAAATTCCTGGTCAACTTCTCGAAGGCTTGAACTTATTGTTTTAGTAAAAGCGGAAAGGTATACGCTTTCTTCTGCGAGAGTTCTTAAGGCTTCTGGTTTGAACTTATCATGCCTAAATCTAAATAGTTGCTCGGCATCGGCGTCCGTAACTTCATCCATTCTTATTTTTAAGAATGGAGTGGGATCCATAATGTTCTTCTCTTTTAGATCAGTGAAAAACCGCCACTCAACTCCATTGGTTATGGCTGAGATTGTCACTTCTGGGGTTGAGTTAAAATATCTTGATAACTGTGGGCAGTGATTATCAATTTTTTCTTTATAGGCTTTGGCTTCAATGAACATGACTGGAATTCCTTGACAAAACAGGGCATAGTCAACCCGCTCATTAGCTTTCACCCCAGGAAAGTCAGCACCGTATTCAGCTTTTACTTTTTGTGGATCGTATGGACTAAAACCGAGAATATCCAAAAAAGGTAAAATTAGTGCCTGTTTTGTTGTTTCTTCAGTAGTGCAATGCAGTCCAACGTTTTTAACATGCTCACTATGAAGTTTTAACCTGTTTTTAAATGCATCCATTTGGGGTGTCCCATGTCTGTGTTAATAGTCTAAAACTGACCACCAAAAAACTCTGCCTATAATTTCTATATCTCCTAGATTTTTATCCTCAGATGGATACTCAGCACTATTGTAACTGCGAATGCTGATCATCTCGGGTCCTGTGCGATAAAGCAGTTTAATTCTTTTCCACCCATCTTCGTTGATGGCATACATTTTCCCATCAATGATTTTTTTATCTTTCGTATTTACAGCGACCGTAGTGCCATCAGGAATATTAGGTTCCATACTATTTCCTCTGGCGGGGAAACATAGAACACCTGAACCGTCGGTGTTAGCTCCTACCTTGCGCAGAGTAGCTTTTGAAAACCTCAGCTTAAAACCGTTGTGATCCTCGTCAGAAACCCTGCCATCACCACAAGCAAACTCTATATCTCTCAAAAAAGGGATCTCCACCTCATCTTCAGGAAGCTGCGTATTTCTGTCCCATGAGTCAATTTTCCCCCATTCTTTCTCTGGGGGGGTGTTGTCTCCATGACGCATCGGTCCGCTTCCTGCGCTTAGCCATTCTGGTCTGACGCTTAGCGCGCGCGAAAGCTCAACCATCTTACGGCTGCCATTTGTCTTTCCTGATGTCATTTTTTGAATCGCCGGTTGTGAGAGTCCAACACGTTCAGCTAGCTGTCCTTGGGACAAGCCAGTGGCGGTCATAGCGGCGATTAATCGTTCTGCGAAGGTTTTCATACAGTCAATTTATAACCGTGGTTATAGAAAGTAAAATAATAAATATTATGGATTGGTTGTATAATCTTGGTTATTTTTTCATTATTAATTACCACTTGAGGAATGTTTCATGAATTTAGTTATTTATAGGGTGCTGAAAATTGTGGGAAGCCAGCAAAGACTTGCTGACGCCTGCGGAGTTTGATGAAGCTGAATCAGTCAGTGAAATAGCCTGGCAGAAACTCAGCCCAACAGTGCGCGAAGAAGGCTCAGAGATTTGGGTGACGTGGAACCCGGAGCGCGACGGTAGCGCCACTGACAAGCGTTTCCGCAAAGAGGCAGGTGACGACTGCATCACCGTTGAGATGTGAACTATACGGATAACCCGTGATTCCCCGACGTGCTCGAAGGAGAACGCCTGAACGACCAGCGCCGACTCGACCCTGCTACCTATGACTGGGTGTGGGAAGGGACTTACCTGGAAAACTTGGATAAACAGGTTCTGGCCGGTAAATACCGGGTCGCCGAATTCTCAGATAATCTCTGGAAAGAGGCCGAGCGCTTGTTCTTCGGCGTCGACTTCAGTTTTGCCAAAGACCCGAACACGCTGGTGCGTTCATTCATTCTGCATAACAGGCTGTACATCGAATATGAAGCATACGGTCAGCAAACAGAGCTGGACCACATGCCGGAGCTATACGACACAATCCCCGGGTCGCGTGAATGGCCCATTACAGCCGACTCGGCGCGCCCTGAGACAATCAGCTATCTCAAGCGGCAGGGTTTCAAAATCTCAGCCGCCGAGAAGTGGCAGGGAAGCGTTGAGGACGGGATCGCACATCTTCGTGGCTTCGACGAGATAATCATTCACCCGCGCTGCAAGAAGGTAGCGCGAGAGGCCCATATGTGGTCGTACAAAACAGACCGCATAACCGGCGAGGTGTTGCCGAAACTGGCCGACGGTTATGAGCACTACTGGGATGGCATTCGTTAAAGGTATAGCAAAGATCTCTAAATTGCTTGGTGTTACTGCTGCTGCCTGAATTTATAAACTGATTATTTTCAAACCCTGCTTCGACAGGGTTTTTATTGGTTTTCGGTATGGATTTTGGGGGCGGATCTGGGGGCAAATAGTAGGTTAGGGGCAACTTTAGGGGCGATAAAATACCTGATATTGTCTGCTATTGTCCGATGAGTACATTCCCCAACTTTTTGATATTGTTATAAATATATGTTTTTTTTAAATTGTTTATTTTTTTCATTCGCAGTCTAACGCTGATTGTGTTGCGGCGGGGATAAACATTTCGTAAACCGGGGGGAGAGTTATGCCGGATGAGTCTCCGGCATTGGGGGCGCTGAATATCGGCCGGATAAGATGCGTTAGCATCGCTATCCGGCAGGGGGGATTACTTTAGTTCGTCAACCATAGTGATGGCGCGGCCAATATAGTTGGCCGGGGTCATCGCTTTCAGGCGCGTTTTCTCTTCTTCCGGCAGGGCCAGACTGTCGATAAACTGCTTCATGCCTTCGGCGTCAACACGTTTGCCGCGCGTTAACTCTTTCAGCTTCTCGTACGGTTTCTCAATGCCATAGCGGCGCATTACGGTCTGGATCGGCTCTGCCAGCACTTCCCAGTTGTGATCCAGTTCATCCAGCAGACGATCGCGGTTCACTTCCAGTTTGCTTACGCCTTTCAGGGTGGACTGATACGCGATCAACGCATAGCCAATACCGACGCCCAGGTTACGCAGCACGGTGGAGTCCGTCAGGTCGCGCTGCCAGCGGGAAACCGGCAGTTTGCTTGCCAGGTGTTGCAGTACGGCGTTAGCCAGGCCCAGGTTGCCTTCGGAGTTTTCGAAGTCAATTGGGTTAACCTTGTGCGGCATGGTGGAAGAACCAATTTCACCCGCGATGGTTCTCTGTTTGAAGTGGTTGAGCGCGATATAACCCCAGACGTCGCGATCGAAGTCAATCAGGATGGTGTTAAAGCGCGCGACGCAGTCAAACAGCTCTGCGATGTAGTCATGCGGTTCAATCTGTGTGGTGTACGGGTTCCACTGGATACCCAGCGACGTCACAAACTCTTCGCTGAAATGGTGCCAGTCCACTTCCGGGTAAGCGGCAATGTGGGCGTTATAGTTACCGACCGCGCCGTTGATTTTACCAAGGATTTCCACCTGGTTTAACTGGCGGAACTGGCGTTCCATGCGGTAAGCCACGTTAGCCATCTCTTTCCCCATCGTGGACGGCGTAGCCGGTTGACCGTGGGTACGGGAGAGCAGGGGAATGTCGCGATACTGAACGGACAGATCTTTGACCGCGTCGATCAGCTGACGCCAGTACGGCAGGATCACTTCGTCGCGCGCGGTTTTCAGCATCAGCGCATGAGACAGGTTGTTGATGTCTTCAGAAGTACAGGCGAAGTGGATGAACTCAGAAACCGCATGCAGTTCCGGGATATCCGCCACTTTTTCTTTCAGGAAATACTCAACTGCCTTCACGTCGTGGTTCGTCGTGCGCTCAATGGTTTTGATACGTGCGGCATCTTCTTCATTGAAGTTCGCGACAATCGTATCCAGGAAACCGTTTGCGTCGGCAGCAAAAGCAGGAACTTCCTTGATCGCTGCGTGCGCGGCCAGTTTTTGCAGCCAGCGTACTTCAACCTGTACACGGAATTTCAGCAAACCGTATTCGCTGAAAATCCCGCGCAGCGCGCTGACTTTATCGCCGTAGCGTCCATCGACAGGGGAAACGGCGGTCAGTGAGGATAATTCCATAGATCACAACTCCGGGGTTAAATGAGCAAGAATTTGTTTTGCCTGAGTGGTCAGGCGATTACGAGAAAACATTAATTGCAGGCGGCCACCGCCGACCTGGTGCCAGAGCACTGCGGCACGGATACCGGCCAGAAGCGAGGCGCGAACTTTTGCCTGCACCTGCGGGCTTTGCAGCACGGCGGGTGAGCCCGTCACCTGAATGCGTGGCCCCAGCGGGCTGATGACATCGACATAAATACCGGCCATCGCGCTCATCAGCGTTTCTGATTGCAGGTCAAAATGGTCAAGCTGACGCTGTAAGCCGTTAATGCGCTCGCCCAGCATGTCCAGCGCGCCTTTGGCGGCTGACAGTTTGCGCTCCAGCACCATCAGGCTTAGCGTATAGCGCGTCAGCTCTGCGTTCAGCCCCTGGCGGCTACTGGCATTCAGGACACCGAGCAAGGTTTCCAGACCGAGGCGAAGGTTCGCTTCGCTGCCGCCGAATACGCCCAGCGTAGAGCTGGGGTTCATATCGATAACGCTGTTCAGTGAAACGTGTAGCGCATCGGCATCACAGTGCCCCTGGTGCGCCAGCTGTTGCACCAGGCGTGCTGACTGGCAAATACCTGCCAGTGCGAGGGTGATGTCATAATAATTCTTTGCCACGATCACTGCTTCCTTGTATCAGTTATAGAGAATAATTATACCGGCAGGGGCAGGCGCTGCTCGATAATACCGCCGCCGAGGCACACTTCTCCGTTATAAAAGACAGCCGACTGACCCGGCGTTACTGCGGCTACCGGCTCATCAAAAATCACTTCAATGCGTTCGTCATCCAGCGCTTTCACGGTGCACGGAATGTCGGTCTGGCGGTAGCGGGTTTTCACCGCGCAGCGCAGGGTGCCGCTAAACGGTTCGCGATCGACCCAGTGAAGCTGTTGGGCAATCAGGCCGACGGACATCAGACGTGGATGCTCATGACCCTGAGCGACAACCAGAATGTTGTTCTCGACATCTTTATCGACCACGTACCACGGATCTTCGGTGCCTTCTTTGGTGCCGCCGATACCCAGACCTTTACGTTGGCCCAGCGTGTGGTACATCAGCCCCTGGTGCTGACCGATTTCGTCGCCGTCTACGGTGATGATTTTTCCTGGCTGCGCCGGGAGATAGCGACCGAGGAACTCGCGGAATTTACGTTCGCCGATAAAGCAGATGCCGGTAGAGTCTTTTTTCTTCGCGGTGATCAGACCGAGGTCTTCGGCAATTTTGCGTACCTGCGGTTTTTCCAGTTCACCGACCGGGAACAGGCTTTGGGCGATCTGCTCATGGCCGAGTGTGTAAAGGAAGTAGCTCTGATCTTTGTTACCGTCGAGCCCGCGCAGCAGGCGGCTTTTGCCGTCCACATCCGCGCGACGGACGTAGTGACCGGTGGCGATATAATCAGCGCCCAGGTCTTCAGCGGCAAATTCGAGGAAGGCTTTAAATTTGATCTCTTTATTACACAGAATATCCGGGTTTGGCGTGCGGCCCGCTTTGTACTCTTCCAGGAAGAGTTCAAAAACGTTGTCCCAGTATTCTGCGGCAAAGTTTACGGTATGCAGTTCAATGCCAAGTTTGTCGCAAACGGCCTGCGCATCAGCCAGGTCGGCTGCCGCTGTGCAATATTCCTCACCGTCGTCCTCTTCCCAGTTCTTCATGAACAGGCCTTCTACCTGGTAGCCCTGTTGTTGCAACAGCCAGGCGGAAACGGAGGAGTCGACACCGCCGGACATGCCGACGATCACTTTTTTTGGGCTTTCTGACATTGGAATACTCACGACATTGAACTTCAAGGCGGCGTATTCTATCACGCAGCCCTTTTACTTGACACCCTCTGTAAACGGCCAGTTAAATTCGCCGATGATCGCCAGCGGATAACGTTGCCCGTTCTGCCAGCAACGAATGCTCTCGGCAACCAGCGGCGAACGCAGGTTAGGGGCGTTGAGGATCGCGTCGGCGCTGACCCAGCGACAGCAGTCAATGTCGTTGTCGTGAGGTTCAGTGGCGCACATCCTGGCAAGCTCAATGGAAAACAGGAAACGCAGGAACGGCGTGTTGTCCGGTGCGATCCATTGATGCAGACGAATAAAGTGCTGGGGTTGCGCGGTAATCCCTGTCTCTTCCCAGAGTTCGCGCGCGGCGGCTTCCACCAGCGTTTCGTCGGCTTCCAGGTGTCCGGCTGGCTGATTCCAGAGCGCTTTGCCGTTAATGGTCTCTTCCACCACGAGGAATTGACCTTCTGCATGGACGATGCAGGCAACGGTGACGTGCGGTTTGAACATGGTTTTTCCTTAATCGGTAGCGTCTCGCCATTCGCCGTTGGCAAGATTATCCAGCGTGTAGTTGCCCATTGCGTAGCGGATCAGTCGCAGCGTAGGGTAGCCGACGTGCGCCGTCATACGCCGTACCTGACGGTTACGGCCTTCATATAAGGTCACTTTGAGCCAGCGGGTGGGAATACTTTTTCGTTCGCGAATCGGCGGCGTTCTCGGCCACAGCCATTCGGGTTCCTCCACTACCTCAATGCCCGCAGGCAGAGTGGGGCCATCATTGAGCGTCACGCCATTGCGCAGGGCTTCCAGCGCTTCTGCGGTGGGTTCGCCTTCAACCTGAACGTAATAAATCTTACCGGTACGTTTGCCGGGCTGCGTCAGACGAGCCTGCAATGCGCCATCGTTGGTGAGCACCAGAAGACCTTCGCTGTCCCTGTCCAGACGACCTGCTGCATAGACGCCCTGGACAGGAATATAGTCTTTTAATGTGCTGCGCCCGGCCTCATCCGTAAATTGCGGCAAAACATCGTAAGGTTTATTGAACAAAACCACGCGTTTTGGCTGGTTTTCTTTCCGCCGCTTAGTGACTTGTCGTGAGCTGAATCGCTCAACCCGGTGATTTCTAAAAGAAGTTTTTTGCATGGTATTTTCAGGGCTTATCAATTGCCGCATTATAGCCTAATAACGAGTGTCTTTCATGGCAGCAAACAATAGGGTAGTATTGACACGCTCATTACAAATCATTAACAAAAAAGTTGCTCTAATGCATCCGTGTCGCAGGACGCAAACGCACATGCAGCGTGATGACAGACGAGCAAACCAGAAGCGCTCGAAGGAGAGGTGAATGGAAAGCAAAGTAGTTGTTCCGGCGGAAGGTAAGAAGATCACCCTGCAAAACGGCAAACTCAACGTTCCTGAAAATCCGATTATCCCGTTCATTGAAGGCGACGGTATCGGTGTTGATGTAACCCCAGCCATGCTCAAAGTGGTCGATGCCGCTGTCGAGAAAGCCTATAAAGGCGAGCGTAAAATCTCCTGGATGGAAATTTACACCGGTGAAAAATCCACTCAGGTTTATGGCCAGGATGTCTGGCTGCCTGCTGAAACCCTGGATCTGATTCGTGATTATCGCGTGGCCATCAAAGGCCCTCTGACTACCCCGGTCGGCGGCGGTATTCGTTCCCTGAACGTGGCGCTGCGTCAGGAACTCGACCTGTACGTCTGTCTGCGTCCGGTTCGTTACTATCAGGGCACCCCAAGCCCGGTTAAACACCCTGAACTGACCGACATGGTCATCTTCCGCGAAAACGCTGAAGATATTTATGCAGGTATCGAATGGAAAGCCGACTCTGCGGATGCCGAGAAAGTGATCAAATTCCTGCGTGAAGAGATGGGCGTGAAGAAAATTCGCTTCCCTGAACACTGTGGTATCGGTATTAAGCCGTGTTCCGAAGAAGGAACCAAACGTCTGGTACGTGCGGCGATTGAATATGCCATCGCTAATGACCGTGATTCTGTGACCCTGGTTCACAAAGGCAACATCATGAAGTTCACCGAAGGCGCGTTTAAAGACTGGGGCTACCAGTTAGCGCGTGATGAATTCGGCGGTGAGCTGATCGACGGCGGCCCGTGGGTCAAAATCCAGAACCCGAACACCGGCAAAGAGATCGTGATTAAAGACGTGATCGCCGATGCGTTCCTGCAACAGATCCTGCTGCGTCCGGCTGAGTACGACGTGATTGCCTGTATGAACCTGAACGGCGACTACATCTCTGACGCCCTGGCGGCGCAGGTTGGCGGTATCGGTATCGCGCCGGGCGCGAACATCGGTGACGAGTGCGCGCTGTTCGAAGCGACTCACGGTACTGCGCCGAAGTATGCGGGTCAGGATAAAGTTAACCCGGGCTCCATCATTCTGTCTGCTGAGATGATGCTGCGCCACATGCAGTGGTTCGAAGCCGCAGATCTGATCGTCAAAGGGATGGAAGGCGCGATTGCCGCGAAGACCGTCACTTACGATTTCGAACGTCTGATGGAAGGCGCTAAACTGCTGAAATGTTCAGAGTTTGGCGACGCGATCATCGCAAACATGTAATCCAGTTTCTGGGTTAAACAAGAACGGGAGCCTGAGGGTTCCCGTTTTTTATTATTAGCATTCGAACTTGTTTTTTGAATGTCGAACCCGCAGAGGACTAAGACGCTACTTCGCAAGTCTCCAGACGGGGAAGATGTGCATCTGCCAGTGGCTCAGACGTTTAGCCCATCAGCGGATGTGGCTACGGAGCATTGTGCAAAACGGGCATGAACAACCTGGAACGGGTGAAGCATCACAGGTTCCCAAAAATGTTGTCTGCGGCTCAGTACCATGCTGACTGTAAAAACTTCCCAGAATCTTACTTTCGAGTGTGCGAACGTTATCAGGAGCCGTACCGGGTACTACGTTGGGCGGCGATTTGAATGCCAGGCAACTGAACGACGAGGCAGCCAGTGATATGGCGAATATGTTTCTGACTTTCATCTGATGATTACCCTTCTCACTAAAAGTTATGTAATAACATAACCTCAATTGTGCTTAATGAATAGACCTGAAATTGTCCGATCGGTCACGTGGCGGCGAAAAGGTAAATGACGTTTTTACGACCTCGCGGTGAGCAGGGGATAAGTCGCAAAAAATGACAAAACGACTTTTTCGTCTTTTTATAGACTTTTTGTGCTAACCGGGGCTTTAGTTTTCCCCCTCTTTGTAATAGTCAGATAGCTAACACCGCAGTTATCAGTAAACCGGAACGTATTTTACTCAATGACGAGACTCCCAACATTTTCATTCGCTTTTTTTCATCCTCGCTACTGGCTGCTATGGCTGGGTATTTTCTTCTTACGATGTGCTGTTTTGCTGCCTTATCCCATTCTGCTCAGGCTTGGCGCTTGTCTGGGGAGAGTGGCCATGCGCGCATTGCCTCGCAGGGTAACAATAGCCCGTCGCAACCTGGAACTTTGCTTTAAGGCGTTACCTGCGAAGGAGCGTGAAAAATTACTGATTAAAAATTTTGAGTCGGTAGGCATGGGGGTACTTGAAACCGGTATCGCCTGGTTCTGGTCAGACAGGCGTTTACGCAAATGGTTTACGGTTACGGGTTATGAACATATGGAAAGTGCGCGAGCTGAAAATAAAGGCGTGCTTCTCATCGGTATGCACTTTCTTACTCTTGAACTTGGGGCGCGCATATTTGGGATGCTCAATCCGGGCATTGGCGTATACAGGCCGAACAATAACGCGCTGTATGACTGGTTGCAGACGCGGGGACGTCTTCGCTCAAATAAAACCATGCTCGATCGCTATGATTTAAAAGGCATGATACGAGTGCTCAAACAAGGTGAGATTGTCTGGTATGCACCTGATCATGACTATGGCGCTCGTAACAGCGTGTTTGTTCCTTTTTTTGATGTTCCCGATGCGGCGACTACCGCAGGCAGTTACATGCTTGTCAGAAGCGCGCGCCCGGCGGTTGTTCCTTTTGTTCCCCGACGCCGAGCGGATGGAAGAGGGTACGAGCTGATCATCCTCCCGGATATCGGCCATGAACTGTATGACGAGGGCAAGGAAACCGTTGCGACCAGAATGAATCGGGCGATTGAACGCGCAATCAGCCTGGCTCCTGAACAATATATGTGGCTACACCGTCGCTTTAAGACCCGACCAGCAGGCAAGCCGGCCCTGTATGGGAAGAAGGAAAACGCGATTGAGAGTAACGGCGAATAGCTCGCTTTCTGGTTTCAAACCGCCTCCGGGCGGTTACTGGTCAATAATGCCGTCATAAACCTGTCATGTGTTCGTGCTATTGGGAATTTAGTCATTCATTTTCTGCGGTCAGGGGAGGTGAAAATGGGCACGGAACATGAACGCATTCGGTCAGTATTAACGGGGCTGCTTATCGCGCTGCTGATGCTGCTTGTCATGGCCGGGTGGCCTTATCTTGTGCGTATGATCTCCGGTTATATCGCCGGGTATCTGTAAATATGCACCTGAGGATAAACAAGAACGGGAACCAGTCAGTTCCCGTTTTTTTATGCCAGTAGAATGGCGTGTTGTGAGAGTGACGACTCTGCACCTGCAATCACCAGCCAGGCAGCGTGCCCCCGACACTCCACTCTTCGGAGCCAAAATCGGGTTTCTCGCCCCGGATCACACGGTTTCTTTCTTCTTTTGTCGGTTTATGGGTGGCGGCGCGGCTGGGAAGTTTCCCGGGAGTTTTTACGCAGCCGAATCCCTGACAAATTGGGCTGGCGGAAGAGGGCGCGGGTTGTACTTCTGAGTCGACACAAGCCGTCAACAATACGATTGAAATCGTGCCGGCAACTCTCTTTATGTTCATAAATATCCTTTTAATGTTTAACGACTCACATGCCCTTTTCCCTGAGAGCATGAATACTCTGGCAAAAAAAGCCCGCAACAGAGTGCGGGCAAAATTATACTGGAAGCAATGTGAGCAATGTCGTGCTTTCAATACCTGTATTAGGCGCTAAGGTATTTACAGCAAGAGAATGATAACCATTATCATTTAATGATTCAACCATTCGTTTTATAAGGCTGTTTTTATCGGGAGTCATTCATCAGAAAACAGGTGTGATACAAGAACGGGAGCCTGTTGGCTCCCGTTTTCGCCAGGGTTAGCGAGCGGTATTAGCGTACAACCAGAACAGGGCAGTTTGCATGGCGAACAACGGCCGCAGCAGTTGAACCCAGCAGATAGGTGCTGAAACCCGGTTGATGCGACGCAATGATAATCAGGTCGGCTTCTACCGCATCCGCCAGTTTGAGGATCTGATCTTTGGGCGGGCCGTAGACAACATGGGACTGGCTCCTGCCCTCGGGGATATTGAATTGTTTAACAATTTCCTCCAGTTTGACGGCGGCCTTTGACTGAAGACCGCTTCTATCCGGGAACTCGCTGGAGTAGGCCAGACCCAGTGAGGCATAGAATGGGACAGAAGGTATTACGGCCAAAAAATGCACCTTTGCGGTTTTAGCATGCGCCTCAACCTGCGGGATGATCTGACGGGTCAAGCTGGCTTCTGAGATATCAATCGGCACCAGAATAGAACGATACATATTCACCACCTCCTGTTTGTTTTATCTCCACCTTAAGTGTACTGGACTTATCGGTTGTATAAGAAGTAATCAGATCAAAGTTATGTGAACGAGTCCGCAAGTCGTAAGAATGTAGACACAAAACGTCCACCAGAAGGTGTTACCGACATGATGGCTGTCAGGAGAATGATTTTTACCGTGAATATCGTTATGAAGCAGTAATGGGTTCCGTTTTACTTTATTTCATTGTATATTTATTTATATAACGACGGGATATTTTCTCTCTCTTGAATCGCCATCTTAATTATTTGAAACTTTCTCCTGGTATTTAATTTAATGCTGGTTTAAATATCTATATAATACAGTGTAACTTGCTGTGTTTTAACACTTTTGTATTCATATATTCCGTTGCTGTGTAATCTGCGATCCCCTTCAAATTTACTTGCATGCTAATTCTTATTCACATCCACGCTTGATGGATATCAATAATTAACCTGCTTAGTCTAATTATTGTCTACCTCTAAAAGGGTAGTTGTCTGACGAGAATGAAGAATGAGAAAAATAAATAAAACCATTTTATGGATGCTGCTGCTTTGCATCGTTCTTGGCGCAGTAATTGTTTTAGCGGGGCAATGGACGTTACATAAAACATCGAGCACTGAATTTTGTCTGTCTTGCCATACGATGCAGGCGCCTTATGAGGAGTATACGGGCTCGGTTCACTTCCAGAATCAGAAGGGGATTCGTGCAGAATGCGCGGATTGCCATATCCCGGAAGGCGGGGTGGATTACCTGGTAGCCAAGCTCCTTGCCTCGAAAGATGTCTATCATCAGTTCATCACCAAAAAAATCGACACGCCAGAGAAGTTTGAAGAACATCGTCTGGAGATGGCGCAAACCGTTTGGGCGCAGTTGAAAGCCAGCGACTCCGCAACCTGTCGTAGCTGTCATAGCATGGATGCGATGGATCTTGACGCGCAAAGCGCTGATGCCCGCAAAATGCACCAAATGGGCATTCAGGAAAAACAAACCTGTATTGATTGCCACAAAGGCGTCGCCCACTTCCCACCCGAAATAACAATGGACGACAGCGCCCTCAAAGCGCTTGAGGCCCAGTCTGCATCTACCCCCGCATCTGCAAAAACGCTCTATGCCGTAAGCAATACCGCACTTGGCGATCTGGCAACGGTCTATCCGGCCACGCAAATGCATGTCCTGAAATCGACGGAAACGTCACGGCTGGTGGAGATTCGCGGGAGCCAGATGCAGGGGAGCGAGCAGGTTATTTACTACGCGGCAGGCCAGCGGTTGATCCTTGCCAGCCTGAGTGAGAAAGGGCAGCAATCACTCAACATTTTCTCTGACTGGAAAAAAGATGATTACGGTAACGCGTGGCGGGATGTGGCGCTACAGGGCGAGTGGAGTGGCTCTGCGCTCGCCAGCCGCGAACCGATGTGGGACTACGCGCGCAAACTCGACAATGTGTATTGCGCAGGCTGCCATGCGCCGATTCCTGCGAAGCATTTTACCCTCAATGCCTGGCCCTCTGTGGCGAAAGGGATGGGGGCTCGTACCAACATCAGTGAAAACGAACTGGATATCCTGAGCCGTTACTTCCAGTACAACGCGAAAGACATGCATGAATAGTGATAATACCAGGAGAAATCATGAAACTCACAAGACGTGACTTTATCAAGACGGCTGGAGCGGCAACCGGGACTATGGCGATTTCTTCGGTGATCCCAATGCCTGCCTGGGCCGAAAACCAAAATGGCGGCGCCATCCTGACGGCCGCACGTTGGGGGGCCGTATATGTGGAGGTCAAAGACGGCAAAGTTGTCTCTTCAAAAGGCGCATTACCTAAAACCATACCGAACTCATTGCAGCAAACCGCGCCGGATCAGGTACATACCAACGCCCGAGTAAAATACCCAATGGTGCGTAAAAGCTATCTGGAAAATCCAGGTAAAGCGGACGGTAAACGGGGAAGCGATCCCTTTGTGCGGGTGAGCTGGGAACAGGCGCTGAAACTCATTCATGAGCAGCATAGCCGTATTCGTAGCAGCTATGGCCCGTCCTCCATTTTTGCGGGTTCCTATGGCTGGCGCTCCAGCGGCGTCTTGCATAAAGCGCAAACATTGCTGCAACGCTATATGAGTATGGCCGGGGGATATGCAGGCCATACCGGGGATTATTCCACCGGGGCGGCGCAGGTTATCATGCCATATGTTGTGGGATCGGTTGAGGTATACGAACAACAGACGACATGGCCGATGGTGCTTGAGCACAGCCAGGTGGTGGTGCTGTGGGGGATGAACCCGCTCAACACGTTAAAAATTGCCTGGAGCAGTACGGATGAACAAGGGCTTGAGTATTTTAATCTGCTGAAGAAATCGGGAAAAACCGTTATCGCGATCGACCCAATGCGCTCAGAAACCATTGAGTTTTTTGGCGACAATGCAACGTGGATCGCCCCGCATATGGGAACTGACGTGGCGATGATGCTGGGGATTGCGCATACGCTGGTGAAAAAAGAGCGTCACGATAAAGCGTTCCTGGAAAAATACACCACCGGTTATCCGCAGTTTGAAGAGTATCTGCTCGGCAAGAGCGACAACGTTGAGAAAACCGCTGAATGGGCATCCGGCGTCTGTGGCGTACCCGCAGAACAGATTGAGAAACTGGCGGAAATTTTTGCCAGCAACCAAACCATGCTGATGGCGGGCTGGGGGATTCAACGTCAGCAATACGGTGAGCAAAAACACTGGATGCTGGTGACGCTGGCCGCGATGCTGGGGCAAATTGGGACGGAAGGCGGCGGTTTCGGTTTCTCCTATCACTATTCCAACGGCGGGAACCCGACGCGTACCGGTGGTGTACTGCCTGCGATATCGGCGCAAATTGAGGGGGGATCGTCGGCAGGGAACGACTGGGCGGTATCGGATGCGGTGGTGAATCTGCCTGTGGCGCGAATTGTGGAAGCGCTGGAAAACCCGGGAGGAAAATATCAGCATAATGGTAAAGAGCAGACCTTCCCGGATATCAAAATGATCTGGTGGGCAGGCGGCGCGAACTTTACCCATCATCAGGATACCAACCGCTTAATCAAAGCGTGGCAGAAGCCTGAGCTGGTGGTGATTTCCGAGTGCTACTGGACGGCGGCGGCGAAACATGCCGATATTGTTCTCCCGATCACCACATCGTTTGAACGTAACGATCTCACGATGACCGGAGACTACAGCAACCAGCATCTGGTGCCTATGAAGCAGGTGATTGCGCCGCAGTTTGAGGCCCGTAATGACTTTGACGTCTTTGCTGATTTAGCTGAGATGCTCAAACCCGGCGGCAAAGCGGTCTATACCGAGGGTAAAGATGAGATGGCGTGGCTGAAGCAATTCTACGACGCCGCGCAAAAGGCGGCTCGCGCTCAACGTGTGGCAATGCCTCAGTTCAATGCGTTCTGGCAGCAGAATAAGCTGATTGAAATGCGCGAGAACGAAAAGAACAACAAGTATGTGCGTTATGCCGATTTCCGCCATGATCCGGTCATGAATGCGCTCGGTACGCCAAGCGGTAAGATCGAGATCTATTCAAAAACCATTGAAGGTTATCACTACAAAGACTGTCCGCCTCATGCTTCATGGATTGAACCAGATGAGTGGAAAGGGTCTGCGGATAAGGATCAGCTACAGTTGCTGACCGCCCATCCGGCACACCGTCTGCACAGTCAGTTGAACTATGCGTCGTTGCGAAAAGAGTATGCCATTGCCGATCGCGAGCCGGTGACGATTCATCCAGATGATGCGAAGGCAAGAGGCATTGCCGAAGGCGACCTGGTACGCGTATGGAATGGTCGTGGTCAGGTTCTGGTCGGGGCGCACGTCAGCGATGGGATCAAGCCGGGGATCATCTGTATCCATGAAGGCGCCTGGCCTGATATCGAGAATGGCATCTGTAAAAACGGCGGCGCCAACGTGCTGACGGCGGACATCCCGACGTCAAGGCTGGCGAACGGCTGCGCGGGGAATACGACCCTGGTATACGCAGAGAAATTCACCGGCGAAGCCCCAACGCTCACGGTATTTGATGAGCCAGAGATTGTCACTCTGTAACGCCGGGGGCTGTTAGTTTGTTGGAATAAGCGGGAGCCTGTGTGCTCCCGTTTTTTATGCTTCTCATTCAGAGTTGAATTAATGGTGATGTTATATTATAACATTCCATCTTTACGCACTGATTGAGGGTGATATTTTGGCGATTCATTTTGAAAAATTAGCAGTAGCTCTGGGAATGCTTCTGGTTAGCGGACACGCGCTTGCGCATGGGCACCATTCACATGGCGCACCGCTAACGGAGATGGAGCAAAAGGCGGCAGAAGGCGTTTTTGACGATAAAAACGTGAAGGACAGGGCGCTAACGGACTGGGACGGTATGTGGCAGTCTGTTTATCCGTATCTGGTAAGCGGGGAGCTTGATCCGGTATTTAAAAAGAAAGCGGAGAAAGATAACAGCAAAACAGCCGAGGAGATTAAGGCCTATTACCGTAAAGGCTACGCTACCAATGTGGATACTATCGGCATTGAGAATGGCGTCATGGAATTTCACACCGGTAATCAGGTTGAGTCCTGCCAATACGATTATGCCGGACACAAAATCCTGACCTATGCATCCGGTAAAAAAGGCGTTCGCTATCTGTTTGAGTGTAAAGATGCGAAGAGCAACGCGCCTAAATATGTGCAGTTCAGCGATCATATTATCGCGCCGCGTAAGTCGAGCCATTTCCATATCTTTATGGGGAACACTTCCCAGCAGGCATTGCTTGAAGAAATGGATAACTGGCCAACCTATTATCCGTACCAGCTGAAGGCCGAAGAGGTCGTCGACGAGATGTTGCACCACTAAGATGTTGTCATTATGGCGGGTCCGGCAGGACCCGCCATCGTGTTGTGACGGTATCCCAAAAGAGCGATATCTGTCATAAGTAAGGCGCCTTTGCCGGTAAATATCATGATATAACGCAACGCTATGATTTCCCTTCCCATCATTCAGTTCATTCGTTAGCATATTGTTTCGCAGTAAAGCGTATCTGTTTTTTTCAGGAAGAGGTTAACGTGTTCGCAGAGTATGGAGTTCTGAACTACTGGACGTATCTGGTTGGGGCCATTTTTATCGTGCTGGTGCCGGGGCCTAATACGATATTTGTGCTGAAAAACAGCGTCGGGCGAGGGATGAAAGGCGGGTATCTCGCCGCCAGCGGCGTGTTCATTGGCGATGCGGTACTGATGTTTCTGGCGTACGCGGGCGTCGCAACATTAATAAAAACAACGCCGGTGCTGTTTAATATCGTTCGTTATCTCGGCGCTTTTTATCTGCTGTATCTTGGTGCGAAGATCCTTTACGCCACGCTCAAATCGAAAGGGAGCGAAGTGGCGCATGATGAGGTTCCGTTTGGCGCAATCTTTAAACGTGCCTTAATACTGAGCCTGACCAATCCCAAAGCCATCCTTTTTTACGTTTCGTTTTTCGTCCAGTTTATTGACGTCAATGCGCCACACGCGGGGCTGTCATTTTTTATCCTGGCGACAACGCTTGAAGTGGTGAGCTTTTTCTATCTGAGCTTCCTGATTATTTCGGGCGCTTTTGTAACGCAGTACATTCGCACGAAAAAGAAACTGGCGAAGGTAGGGAATTCCCTTATTGGTTTGATTTTCGTTGGTTTTGCCGCACGTCTGGCGACGCTTCAGTCATAACGCCATCAGGCCCGCGCACTCTGTGGGCCTTCCGTTTTTACTTTTTGCTTAAAGATGATGCTCACCGCCACGCGCGGCGGAAAAAAATAACCAATAAATGGTATTTAAAACGCATCTTATGAGGCGTACCCTTTTTACAGCAGCGATTCAGTAAGATCGCTGGTTGTTACTGGAAGAGGGAATAAAATGCTTCAAATTCCACAAAATCATATCCATACACGCTCCACTCCGTTCTGGAATAAAGACACCGCGCCAGCCGGAATTTTCGAACGCCACCTTGATAAAGGAACCCGACCAGGGGTTTATCCTCGCCTGTCGGTTATGCAGGGGGCGGTCAAATATCTCGGATACGCAGATGAACACAGCCCGGAACCGGAAAAAGTGATGATCATTGAAGCCGGTCAGTTCGGCGTTTTTCCCCCGGAAAAATGGCACAACATCGAAGTGATGAGCGACGATACCTACTTTAACATCGACTTTTTTGTTGCACCGGAAGTGCTGATGGAAAGCGCCAGCCAACGAAAAGTCATTCATACCGGGAAGGAGTAAATTATGGGCAAAGCGACCTATACCGTTACCGTAACCAATAACAGCAACGGTGTTTCAGTTGATTATGAAACTGAAGCGCCGATGACACTGCTGGTCCCGGACGTTGCGGCAGAAGTGGTGAAAGATCTGGTGAACACCGTGCGCTCATACGACACCGAAAACGAGCACGACGTTTGCGGCTGGTGATCCCGTTCGGGAAGCCTGCGACCGCGATTTTTTAACCGTTACGCTAAACCGCACAGCGCTATCACGACGCTGGGCGGTTTTTTTTTCGCCTGATATCAGCATGTACCTGACAACTGAAATTAATTGAAAAGAAATATTAAGGAAACCTTAAGAACATCGCATTGTTTGTTAATGCTATGGCATTCATAAAATATATGATTGAGCATCAAACACTGAACAGAAAATGACCACCATGAAATTTGATACTCGATTGACCTCGTCGGCTCTCGTCCTTGCGCTTGTTGCGTTGGTTATTCCTTTCACTGCGAACTGGCACGTACCTCTGCTAAATGGCGTCGTGGTGTTATGGATTGAAAATGGGCAGGCGCTATGGCTACTGTTTGGTGCGCTATTTACCGCCTGGTATATCAGGCCGTTGTCTCGCCCTGACGGCGCAAAGCAGTTTTGGCTTTGGGCGGTGGTGTGGTGGCTGGTGTTGTTAGGGCGAAGCACCAGCTGGGGGCGCGACTATTTTCCTGATCATCCCAAAATGATCTTCCGGGGGATTTCCGTCGTCCTGATCGCCGCGCTTGTGCTTCCGGTATTGATCTCAAAGACTTTGCGCCAGGAAATTGCGCGTCGGCTGCGTGAAGAATCCCTGCCGCTGTGGTTGCTAACTGTTACTGCCTGTGCGTTTTTAATTTCCGATACGGTGGAGCATCATCGGTTACTGGCGCCGCTGTTCCTGCACAGTAAGCAATACACCGATTTGATTGAAGAACTGTACGAATTGCCGTTCATGATCGGGCTTTTTTTGGTTACGCTGACGTTTATGAAACGCGATAAACAAGATGAATATATTGCGTTGCAGACGGCGGAACCGCAGCATGCGGAATATTGAGGTTCGCGGATGAAAACGCCCGGGTTCTTTTTCCCGAACCCGGGCTAACAAGCACAGCGCGGCTTATGCAATTGCCTCGCATAAACGCGACTTCATATCGCTGTACGATTGGGCAGCATGGTTTTCCGCCCAGCGTTGATCGGTAATGGCTTCGACCTTCACGGCGCAGTATTTGGTTTCAGGCGTTTTCGAAATCGGATCAAGATTATCCTGAGTCAGTTCGTTACAGGCGCCTATCCACCATTGATAGGTCATATAGACCGTCCCCTGGTTAATGCGATCTGAAACATCGGCCCGGCTGATGACTTTACCGCGACGTGAACTCACCCACACCAGTTCGCGATGACGAATCCCCAGTTTTTCCGCGTCGTTCGTGTTGATTTGCACGTTGCCAGGTTCATCTGCCAGCGCCTGTAGCGCAGCGCAGTTGCCGGTCATTGAGCGGCAGGAATAGTGTCCCACTTCGCGAACGGTACAGAGCACCATCGGGAACGCATCATCAGGAACTTCCGCCGGAGCCCGCCACGGCGCGGCGAATAACTTGCCTTTGCCGCTGGGCGTATCAAACTGACTATGTGCGTAAAGATACGGTGTGCCGGGGTGATCAAGGTCCGGGCACGGCCACTGCACATGCCCCATATCGCCCATTTTCTCCCAGGTGACGCCGTAGAAAAGCGGACACAGTTCGCGCATCTCATCCCAGATGTGCTGGTTACTTTCATAATGCATCGGGTAGCCCATTTCGGTCGCCAGCAGACTGATAATCTCCCAGTCGCGCTTCACATCTCCGGTGGGGTCGATGGCTTTTTCAAACCGCTGGAAGCCACGGTCGGCACAGGTGAAGACGCCGCCGTGTTCGCCCCATGAGGTCGCGGGCAGGAGAACATCCGCCATTTCTGCCGTTTTGGTCATGAAAATATCCTGTACCACGATAAAGTCCAGCGCCTCGAAACCGGCCCGCACCAGCCCCAGGTCGGCCTCGGTTTGCAGCGGATCTTCCCCCATGATGTAGTAGGCTTTAATTTTGCCTTCCATCGCCAGGTGCGGCACCTCGGTAATACGCGTGCCGACTTTGTCATCCATCAGGCTGGCATCGATTCCCCAGGCTTGCGCGAATTTCTCTCTGGCGGCTGCATCCGTCACGTCCTGGTAGCCGGGGAACTGGTTAGGCAGAACGCCCATATCGCACGCTCCCTGGACGTTGTTCTGACCGCGTACCGGGCCGACGCCGACGTCAGGACGCCCCAGATTGCCCGTCAGCAGCGCCAGGCTCGACAAACCGCGCACGACGTCGACAGCCTGACCAAACTGGGTCACACCCATTCCCCACATGACCGTGGCGGAAGGGGCGGCGGCGAACGTTCGCATCGCCTGACGCACCTGCTGGGCAGGGACGCCGGTCAAATGTTCAACGGATTCCGGGGCGTAATCTTTTACGGTCTCCCGGTAGGCCTCCAGTCCTTCCGTGTGCTTTTGTACGTACTCCGTGTCGTAAAGGTGTTCATCAAGCAGAACGTAGCCAAAGGCGTTAACCAGCGCCATATTGCAACCGTTGTTCAGTTGCAGGTGCTGATCGGCAATACGGGCGGTCTCAATGCGCCGGGGATCGCACACAATAATTTTGGCGCCGTTCTGCCTGGCCTTAATGACTCTGCGCGCGACAATAGGGTGAGAGTCTGCGCAGTTATAACCGAAAATCAGCAGGCATTTGGAGTTCTCTATATCACTGATGGAGTTACTCATCGCCCCATTACCCAGCGTCTCCTGCAACCCGGCGACGGAAGGGCCGTGGCATACGCGGGCGCAGCAATCGACATTGTTGGTATTGAGTACGGCGCGGGCGAATTTCTGCATGACGTAGTTGGTCTCATTCCCTGTCCCACGGGAAGAGCCCGTCGTCATAATGGCGCGGGGCCCAAAGGTTTCTTTAATGGCGGATAAGCGTTGTGCGGTATAGCGGATCGCTTCATCCCAACTGACGGGGGTAAATTTTCCGCCTTTTTGATAGCGGATCATCGGGCGGGTCAGACGTGGCGTCAGAAGCCGCGTGTCGTTAAGGAAGTCCCAGCCATAGTAGCCTTTCAGGCATAACTGGTTCTGGTTGGTTACACCCTCTGCGCCTTCGGCACGGATAATTTTGTTATTTTCAACAACAAGCTTGAGCTTGCACCCGGCCCCACAGTACGGGCACACACTGGTGATTTTTTTCATCAATAACAGACCTGTTAAAAGCTGAAATAGCGCGAATTGTAGTCGAAGCCGACGCGCGACATGGCGCTGGCTTCGGTTTGTCGTAGCGACGGGCTGTTAAAGCACAAACCGTGCCAGAAACAGAAACTCAGGCGCGGCGGGGCTTGTCTGCGGAAAGATGAAGAAAATGACAGCGGATTCGTCATAAATGACGAGTAAACGTCAAAAAAAAGCCCGCACTCAGTGAGGCGGGCAAAAATACTGGAAGCAATGTGAGCAATGTCGTACTGAATACCTGAGTGATTTGCTCAACTATTCAGTAATGAGAAAGATAATCTTTATCATCTAAACTTGCAACCCCAACTTTTATGGGAGTAAATAAAAAATAATAAAAGTGACATTTATCACAAATTTCAATTCTCTGATGATGTGCTATTCTTTTTAACGGCGAGTAAACCGCTAACGTACAAACATAAGTGAGGAAAAAATGGGCATTATTTCATGGATTATCTTTGGGCTTATTGCAGGTATTCTGGCGAAGTGGATTATGCCTGGTAAGGATGGCGGCGGATTCTTCATGACGATCATCCTGGGGATCGTCGGTGCCGTGGTAGGGGGATGGATCAGCACGTTCTTCGGGTTTGGCAAAGTTGACGGCTTCAACTTTGGCAGCTTTGCCGTAGCGGTTATCGGCGCGATTGTCGTTCTGTTTATCTACAGAAAAATCAAAAGTTAAGCGACGTAGTTCGTAAGACGAAAAGGCTACCGTTGGTGGCCTTTATTATTTTGATAAGCCCGTTACCACCAGCCCAGTTTGGTTCCTGCCACCGCGATAATCGCGATGCCAATCATGATGAGCGTCGTTTTCTTCATCGTTACGCCCCCGGCGTGGCGTAGCCGCCGATGAAAAACCATGCCAAAAAAGTCACCGCCGTGATGAAAATTACGACAGGAAAAATAATGCCTAATTTCATGCTATCACCCGTTCTCGTTATAGGAAGACGAGCAAGGATAGCAGGGCGTCGTGCGTGACAAAAGATGTTTTAACGTCACGCTTTTCATTCTGATACGCATCGCAAGAAAACATGGAGATACAACGGCAGGCGGGTTAACCTGTCGGGGTGTAATGTTAACGGGAGTTCATATGAGATTCATGTTTGTCGCGCTGCCGTGCGCGTTGGCGCTCTCCGCCTGTTCGTCGTCATCCCAGCCCGAGGCGCCGAAACCTCCGCAAATAGGTATGGCAAACCCGGCTGCCGTCTATTGCGAACAGAAGGGCGGTACGCGAGTGCCCGTTCAAAGCCCGCAAGGGGTACGCACGGAATGTAAACTACCCGGCGGTGAAGTGATTGAAGAGTGGGATCTCTGGCGCAGAGATCATCCTGCCAGCGGTAAGTGACACCCGGCGCATCGCTTTGCGCATGCGCCGTGTTTTGGCGGATTTTTTGTGCGAATCACAATCCGCGTAGCCAGTCGGCCAGGACAAGTGCGTGATTCTGCTCTGTGTTCTTTGCCGCATATAGCAGGGTCAGCGTCTGCTGGCGGGCAATATCCGCCAGCCGTTTACCTTCCTGCTTTTGTTGGTCGAGTTCACTCCGGTATTGCTCAGTAAAATTTTTGAAATCAATCACTTCAGAGTGAAAGGCCTTGCGTAATTCAGATGAAGGCGTCAGCGTTTTATCCCACTCGTCAAAGGCCAGATCGGTTTTTTTGACCCCTCGCGGCCACAGCCTGTCAACCAGTACACGGTAGCCGTCGCTTTTTTCTGCCGGGTCGTAGACGCGTTTACACTGAATTTTCATCCTTTTCTCTCCTCAATCCAGGCCATGACTTCATTAATCTGATTGCCGGAAAATCGTGCCGCGTCATGCTGACGTAGCAGGCTGTTTCTGAAACGTAGAACGTCATCACTATAGCACTTCGATCCTCCTCAATTTAAGGGATTGTGATAACAGTAAAAGATCGGTAGTCTGAGGTTCCTTATGTTGTCCCTCATTGCATTGACATAAGGAACGCCTCATGGAACTTTCCCCTGTTAAAGACACGCTACGTATTGCGCTGGTGGGTGATTACAACCCCGATATCGTGGCGCACCAGGCCATTCCCCTTGCTATTGATGATGCGGCCGCCGTGCTGGAGTTAATGGCGGACTATGACTGGCTGACGACGCCCGACATCAATAGTGACGAAGATTTGGTGGGCTATGATGCCATCTGGGTTGTTCCCGGCAGTCCCTATAAAAATACCGAAGGGGCATTGATTGCTATTCGCTATGCCCGTGAAAACAGCATTCCTTTTCTGGGAACCTGCGGCGGATTCCAGCACGCGATCCTCGAGTATGCCCGCAACGTGCTGGGCTGGCGCGATGCGGCGCACGCCGAAACTGATGCTTCCGGTCGGATGGTTATCGCCCCGTTGAGCTGCTCGCTGGTGGAAAAAACGGATGATATCGAACTGAGGGCGAATACGCTGGTCGCCAAAGCCTACGGGCAGGACGTTATCTCCGAAGGGTATCACTGCAACTACGGGGTATCAGAGGATTTTGCCGCTGAACTTGAGAATGGCGATTTGCGGGTTACCGGGTGGGATGAGGCGGGAGACATCCGTGCCGTGGAACTGGTAACGCATCCCTTTTTCGTTGGTACGCTTTTTCAACATGAACGTGGCGCGCTGGCGGGCAAACCCGTTCCCCTGGTGCAGGCGATGCTGCGAGCCGCACGGGGATAAAAACAAGGGCAGGTCAATGCCTGCCCGTTCGGTTATTTTGCTGCGATCTCCCGATCGCGTCCGGCATAAAGGCCGAATATCGCCATCGCGACCGCCAGAACCGCCACGCCAATTAGCGGGATGTGCCAGTCGCCGTTGGCATCATGAATCTTACCCATCAACGGCGGCCCACATGCCGCCAGCAGATAGCCGACAGATTGCGCCATGCCCGAAAGCGCCGCCGCCTGGTGCGCGGAACTGGCGCGCAGCCCGATAAACGTCAGACCTAAAATCATCGTCGCGCCAGAGCCAAACCCGAACAGAATCGTCCACAGCACCGCCTGTTCCGGCACAAACCAGAACCCGGCCGCGCCGAGAGCGCACATGAGCGATACCAGCGCGGCAATACTGCGCTGATCCTTGAATCGGTGCAGGATGAGCGGAATCAACAGTCCCGGCGCAGCCGTCGCCAGTTGCAGCAGGCCGTGTAGCGATCCGGCCTGCGCTTCACTGTAGCCGTGGCTGATTAAAATCGCGGGCAGCCAGCCGATGATAACGTAATAGATAAGCGAGTTAATGCCGAGGAATAAGGTGACCTGCCAGGCGAGGGAAGATCGCCAGATGCCGCGCGAGTGTAGCGCGCGGGAGTTGCTCAGGTTGGCGGTAGCCGTGTTGCGCCACTGCGGCAGCCAGATAAGAAAGGCCAGCAGGGGAAACAGCATCAGCATTAACAGCGCGCCGCGCCAGCCAAAGCCATGCAACGCCAGCGGTACGACCATTGCCGAACCCACCGCCGCTGCGGCGCCCATCGTCAATGAATAGGCGCCGGTCAGTTTTGCCACATGCTGTGAGTAATCGCGTTTAATCAGCCCGGGGAGCAGCACGTTTCCCAGCGCGATACCGCAACCAATAATGGCTGTGCCGGTAAACAGGAAGCTGGCAGAAGGCAGCGAGCGCACGGCAATACCAAAGCAAATCAACAGCATGGCGGCAAACAGGCTGCGTTCCATGCCGAACCGGCGCGCAATGTTTGCCGCCAGCGGAGAGACCAGCGCGAAAGCCAGCAAGGGAAGCGTGGTCAGGAGGCCCGTTTGTGCGGTAGTTAGCCCGTAATCCGCACGAATTGTCTCCAGTAACGGCGCAGCGCCAGTGAAGGTAACGCGCAGCGTCGTCGCAATCATCAGAATACCGGCAATCAGTAATGCACCGTTTTTGCCGCGTAATGAAGGGGAAATAGTCATTGTTTTCTCATATCAACAGGCGAGGCGATACCTTACCGTTTTTACTCTCTGGATCAATCAAGCTAAAATGACAGTTTATCGCTAAAATCGGACAATATGATGATTGGCCTGAGACTGGATGGCTACGAGCCTGACCTTCACCATGATGCGGCTGTGGCCTTTTGCATTCGCGCTCGCGAAGATGAGCTTTTCAGTCCGCTGCATCACCATCGAAAAGGACAACTGATCCTGGCGCTGCATGGCGCTATTACCTGCGAGGTAGAAAGCGCCATGTGGATGGTGCCGCCACAGTATGCGGTATGGGTTCCCGGCGAAATTCCCCACAGTAACCACGTCACGGCGGGGGCGGAATTATGTTTTCTGTTTATTGAGCCGGATGCGGTTGTGATGCCGGATCGCTGCTGTACGCTGAAAATAACGCCATTGTGCCGGGAGCTGATTCTGGCGCTTGCCGCGAGAACGGATATTCAGCGTACCGAGCCAATGACGCAGCGCCTGACACAGGTCTTGTTTGATGAGCTTCCGCAACAACCACAGGAGCAGATGCAGCTTCCGGTTTCCGGGCATCCCAAAATACGTCAAATGGTGGAGACGATGGCGCGTGAACCAGCCCGCTGGCAAACGCTGGGGCAGTGGGCGAGCCTGTTCGCCATGAGCGAACGCAATCTTGCCCGACTGGTGGTAAAGGAAACCGGCCTGAGCTTTCGTCGCTGGCGTCACCAGTTGCAGCTTATTCTGGCGTTGCAGGCGCTGATTGACGGACACAGCGTGCAGCATGTCGCCCAAACGCTGGGTTATGATTCAACGACCGCGTTTATCACCATGTTTAAAAAGGGGCTGGGGCAAACGCCAGGCCGTTATCTGGCCGGGCTTACTGCTTCCCAATAATCAGCGACACCAGGCCTGCGGCAATGAGCGGGCCGACCGGCACGCCCCGGAACAGCGCAACGCCCAGTACCGTCCCCACCAGTAAACCCGCGACCAGCTGTGGCTGGCTTCCCATCAGCGTAACGCCGCGCCCGCCCAGCCAGGAAACAAAGATGCCAATGGCGATGGCAACCAGTGATTTCCAGTTGATGAAGGAGTGAATGAGAGTAGAGGGAGGCAGCGAACCGCTGGCGATCGGCGCCATGACGCCGATAGTCAGGATAATGATCCCGACGGTAAGCCCCTGTTTCTCAATCCACGGGAAAAACGTATTGAGTGGGGTAACGCGGACAATGATCAACACCAGAATTGAAACGGCGACAGTGGTGTTATGGCTGATAAAGCCCAGCGCTGCCAGTCCAAGCAGGATCAGCAGAGTGACATCAAACATCGTGGTTTCCTTGCCAGAGAAAGATAAGCCTGCTTACTGTACGCGCAAATACGTGAGTGAACAGGCTTTTTTATCAATAACGGCACATTTTCAGGCGAATGCCTGAGGGGAATTTTCCGGGCAGGCCAGGCTTGCTGTCATTAAATTGCCATTAATTCGATTTATCAATAACAGGTGAGCCGTTTTCTCTGTCGCAACGGGGTGAAACCATGAACGATCATATGCTGATTGAAACACTGATCATTACCTCATCATTTTTCGCTATTGCCGCGGTGATTGTGATTTCCGTACTGGTGCTGGAAAGACGTTTCTGAGCCGTTATTGCGCTCGGCGAAAGTTGACCAGTTCCGGCTGCGCAATGCGCAGGTAATCGTCGGTATTCATAATGACCGATTTTTCCAGTACGCCGGCGTTAAACGCGATTTCGTTGAAGCGTTCGAACAACAGCGGATCGGCCACCAGCTTCAGGTTAGGATGGAAGCTAAAAGGGGGAATCGCGCCAAAGACGCAGCCGGTCAGCGCATCCACCTCGGCAGGGCTGGCAAGCGAAGCTCTTAGTCCGCCGAGATGGTTTGCGAGTTGGGCGAGATCGGCCTGCTGGTCAGCGGAAAGGATCGCCAGGACATGTTGATTGACGCCATTGCCTTTCACTTTACATACCAGCGCTTTTGCCCCCTGGCCCAGTGCGGTGCCGCGAATTTCCGAAACCGCTTCGCACTTACCGACCGCCTCGTGGCTGAGTACACGATAAGTGGCGCCTTCCTGCGATAAAAGGGTAATCAAACGCTGGTGAGCCGTGATTCCCTTAGCGACTTCATTCATCATTCACTCCCAATATTGCGATGAAGTTTTAACGGCAAAAGGGTATCACAAACGTGCATGATTTTGTTGTTTGTTGAGATAGAGTTGCTCATCAGAGGCCTTGTATGCGTCCTGGATCGTATCCTCAGGTTGCATATGATAAAGTCCAGCGGAAAAACTAATCACCTTATCTGGCGCGATGATTCGCAACTTATTGGCAATACGCTCAGGTAAAGTTGTTGCCGGTACAACTGAATCGATAAGAATTACACAAAATTCATCACCTCCCAATCTTATTGCATAATCTGTTTTACGCACCGATGCTTCAATGGCTTTTGCCAGCAATGTAATTGTGCGATCGCCTTCCTGATGCCCCTGCGTGTCGTTAATGACTTTCAACCTATCCAGATCGATGGCGATAAACGTCACGGAGGTGCCTGTGTTGACCAGTCGCTGCAAACGCTGTTCAAGCTGCGGTGTCAGGATTTTACGGTTATAGAGGCCGGTCATCGCATCGCTGATATTTTCACGATTGACATTATGGTAAAGGCGAAAATGCATTCTGACCATGTTCAGTAACGTAGCGGTAACGAGCAGGTAAAAGGCGAACAGTTTCCATGATGAGACAATAAAATACAGGATGTCGAGAGATAATGTGACACGGATTCCGCCTGGCAGGTCGTGAACATAATTAACATAATTAAAGAGGTTATTTTCGCTCTGATGGACGATGATTTTTTTCTCTGAATTAAGGTCGAACAGAGTCGCGTCCAGATAGCGCCAGACCAGTGGACGATCCTGAGTGTAAAAAATATTCTTCAGGTTATCCTGGTTAATATCCACCATTACTATGCCTTTTAACTTTCCATGTAGATAAACGGGAGTTAAAAAACTCATCACATTTTTTTCAGTAAGATCGTCCTGATAAATGCTTGAGAGCACTGTTCGCCCTGTGAATTGACCATCAATATCGTTACGGTTGATTCCCAGCGTTCCTTTTCGCAGAAAAGACCAGTGGTGCATAAAAAATTGTCTGGAGTCAATCAGGTTATAGAAATAGACGTAGCGTTTTTTAATATCCAGATAGTAGTGGAATTTATCTTCTACAGTGCCCAGCCCTTTACCATAATCCTTCTGGTTACGATTCGCGGCCACCGCCTGATCAAAAGCGAACAACAGAGGAGCGTCGTCAGCTACGATCGCGCAGTTTGCCTCGGCGGTTTGCAGTGTTCCATGTAGCGATGGGTTATTATGAGTGGTGAGATTGATGCCGTGGGTATTGCGACCTGTTTCAAATCCGCGGCATAACGCATATTGTTGTTCATCGGATGGTGGTGTTTTGGGCTCCGTGAACGTGCGCATTAAATGAGCTGCAATGCTCTGATTCTGGTACTTGTCATACAAAAATGAAGAGTCTGCCTTTTCGATGATATAGCCCATATAGGCATTCATCGCCCTGTCACTGGCGATCAATTCATAAGCCAGAAAAGAGGACGTCAGTACAATGACGCTTGCGGAGATAAAGAGCCTGAGCGCTTTATGATGCAATTTCATGATGAATAACAGTTTTCAAAGGGCGACGCTTCAGTTTATCACAGTGGCGATGTTCTCTCTAACAGCGCCTTCGTCCTCTTTTGTGTTGTGAAATAAAAATCATTCTCATACTTCCCCTTTTTCTCTTAATGTTGTATTTATAATGCAACTTATCAGGAAGGAGGTGCGCGATGAGTGCGAATGAAAAAGCGGGCCATACGTTTTTAGCTAGCCTGGGCAAAACCCGTCTGCGTCCGGGCGGCATTGAGGCGACGGAGTGGCTGTTCAGCCAGTCTCAACTGACGCCGGGCAGCCAGGTGCTGGAAGTGGCATGCAATATGGCGACGACCGCCATTGAGTTGGTGCAACGTTTTGGTTGTTCGGTCTACGCCATCGATATGGATAAAAACGCGCTGGCAAACGCGCGGAACAATGTTGCGGCGCACGGGCTGGAAAATCACATCCATGTCATGGCCGCCAATGCCAACAGCTTACCCTTTGCCGATAACAGTTTCGATGTCGTGATTAACGAGGCCATGCTCACCATGTATGCCGACAAAGCGAAAGCAAAGCTGATCGGTGAATATTATCGGGTTCTGAAGCCGGGTGGCCGTCTCTTAACGCACGATATTATGCTGACCAGCCAGAAGCTGGCGGAAGGTGAGCAGAACCAGCTTCAGCATGTGGTGAAATCGAATGTAAGCCCGATGACCAAACAAGGCTGGCGCGATCTGTTGCTGGATTCCGGGTTTGAGCAGGTTTTACAGCAGAACGGTGAAATGTCGCTGATGTCTCCGCGAGGGTTGATTCGCGATGAAGGGCTGAAAGGGGCGCTTAAAATTGTTTATAACGGGCTGTGCATCCGTGACAATCGCAGCCGTTTTATCAAGATGTTTCGCTTCTTTAAATCACAGCGCCATCAGTTGAATTACATTGCCTGCTGTTCGGTTAAGGGGAAATAAAGAAAAGCCAGAACAGGGTTCTGGCTTTTTACTGACATGACGGACTGATTTCTAGTCTTTACTTGTCGTACTTTGTTTCTGGAACAGTTCACGGAAGACCGGATAGATATCATCCTGGTCGCGGATATGCTGCATCGCAAAGTTATCAAAGGTCGATTGCAGATGCTCATATTCGCGCCATAAGGTCTGGTGGGCGCGGCGGGTGATTTCGATATAGCTGTAATAGCGCACCACCGGCAGCAGTTTTTTCGCCAGAATCTCATGACACAGCGGAGAGTCATCTGCCCAGTTATCGCCATCCGAAGCCTGCGCCGCGTAGATATTCCACTGCGCCGGGTCGTAGCGATCTTTCACTACCTCATCCATCAATTTCAGGGCGCTGGAGACGATAGTGCCACCGGTTTCCTGGGAGTAGAAGAACTCATGCTCATCCACCTCTTTTGCCTGCGTATGGTGGCGGATATAGACCACTTCAACGTTCTTATAGGTTCGGCTGAGGAACAGGTAGAGCAGGATATAAAAACGTTTGGCCATATCTTTGGTGGCCTGATCCATCGAACCGGATACGTCCATCAGGCAGAACATCACGGCCTGGCTGGAAGGGTCAGGGCGCTTTTCATAATTTTTGTAGCGTAAATCAAAGGTGTCGATAAAGGGGACACGGTCGATTTTTGCCCGCAGTTCGGCAATCTCTTTACGTAGCCGCTCCTCTTCCAGCAACTGCGCGGGTTCGCTTTTGGTGATGATGTCCAGGTCGTCCTCAAGCGCGCGCAGCTCCCGACGTTTACCCGCAGTCATCGCCGTGCGGCGCGCCAGAGAGTTTTGCAGGGAACGCACCACGCTGATGTTGGCCGGAACGCCGTTGGAGGTAAAACCCGCGCGGTGGGTTTTATACTCAGTAAGCTGCCGTTGCTGATTTTTTTTCAGGTTAGGCAGCGCTAAATCTTCAAAGAGCAGATCCAGATACTCATCTTTGGAAATCTGAAAGACGAATTCATCCTGACCCTCACCATCCTGACTGGCCTGGCCTTGCCCACTCCCGGAACCACCGCCGCCACCTTGTGGACGCTCAATGCGATCGTTCTGTACGAAATGATCGTTGCCGGGGTGTACGCGATGGCGCAAGCCGCCCCGTCCCTGATGAAACATCGGTTCGCTGATGTCATCCGTCGGGATTGAGACGGACTCGCCGCTCTCTACATCGGTCACCGAACGTTTATTAATGGCCTCGGAGATCGACTGTTTAATTTGCGCTTTATAACGGCGTAAGAAGCGCTGGCGGTTCACCATGCTCTTGTTTTTACCGTTAAGACGCCGGTCAATAAACCAGGTCATAAGCCCCCCGTACTGCATTTGCCAACTTACGCTTCATCCTTCAAGTTGTCTCTGCGTTGGCTGTATTCGCTCACCCCAGTCACGTACTTATGTACGCTCCTGGGGATTCACTCATTTGCCGCCTTGATACCTCTTGAATGATTTCGCGTACAAAAGAATTGTTGGCCCGGTAAACGGATAAAATTTTCCGGGCCATTTATGCTGTTAAGACGATTTACGTACGCGCAGATACCATTCGCACAGCAGGCGAACCTGCTTACGGGTATAACCTTTCTCCATCATGCGGTCGACAAAATCGTCGTGTTTTTTCTGCTCGTCGGTTGAGGTTTTCGCGTTAAACGAAATCACCGGCAGCAGCTCCTCGGTATTCGAGAACATTTTCTTCTCAATAACCGTGCGCAGTTTTTCGTAACTGGTCCAGTTTGGATTGCGACCGCTGTTATTCGCTCTGGCACGCAGAACGAAGTTGACGATCTCGTTACGGAAATCTTTCGGGTTGCTGATGCCCGCCGGTTTTTCGATTTTCTCCAGTTCAGCGTTCAGTGACTCGCGGTCAAAGAGCTGGCCGGTATCCGGGTCGCGATATTCCTGATCCTGAATCCAGAAATCCGCATAGGTGACATAACGATCAAAAATGTTCTGTCCGTACTCGGAATAGGATTCCAGATAGGCGGTCTGGATCTCTTTGCCAATAAACTCGGCGTATTTCGGGATCAGATAACCTTTCAGGAACTCCAGGTAGCGTTCGGCCAGCTCCTGCGGGAACTGTTCGCGCTCGATTTGCTGCTCCAGTACGTAGAACAGATGCACCGGGTTGGCGGCCACTTCGGCATGGTCAAAGTTAAACACGCGGGAGAGGATCTTAAACGCGAAACGCGTGGACAGACCGTTCATCCCTTCATCGACGCCGGCGTAATCCCGGTATTCCTGATAGGACTTAGCTTTCGGGTCGGTATCTTTCAGGCTTTCGCCATCATAGACGCGCATTTTCGAGTAGATGCTCGAGTTTTCCGGCTCTTTCAGACGAGAAAGAATCGAGAAGCGCGACAGGGTTTCCAGCGTACCCGGCGCGCATGGCGCATGAGTCAGCTCACTGTGATTCAGCAGCTTCTCGTAGATTTTGATCTCTTCGGAAATGCGTAAGCAATACGGCACCTTCACAATGTAAACACGGTCGAGGAAGGCTTCGTTATTTTTGTTGTTGCGGAAAGTCACCCATTCGGATTCGTTCGAGTGGGCAAGAATAATACCGTTAAACGGCAGGGCGGAGATACCTTCCGTCCCGTTATAGTTACCTTCCTGAGTGGCGGTCAGCAGAGGATGCAGCACTTTAATCGGTGCTTTAAACATCTCGACGAACTCCATGATCCCCTGGTTAGCGCGGCACAGCGCGCCGGAATAGCCATAGGCATCCGGGTCGTTTTGCGCGTGGTGTTCGAGTTTACGAATATCCACCTTGCCGACCAGCGCGGAAATATCCTGGTTGTTTTCATCGCCGGGTTCTGTTTTGGCGATAGCAATCTGTTCCAGAATGGACGGCCAGACTTTGATGACGCGGAATTTGGTAATATCCCCGCCGAACTCATGCAGACGTTTTGCGGCCCACGGCGACATAATAGTGCCGAGATAGCGGCGCGGAATGCCGTACTCTTTTTCCAGAATCTGCGCGTCCTCCTGCGGATTAAACAGGCATAACGGGTGATCGTTTACCGGACTACGCTCACCGTTGGCGCTCAGAACATAAATAGGCACATGCTGCATCAAAGATTTCAGTCGCTCGGCCAGCGACGATTTACCGCCCCCTACAGGCCCCAACAGATACAGGATCTGTTTCTTCTCTTCCAGCCCCTGAGCCGCGTGTTTCAGATAAGAGACAATCTGTTCAATCGCGTCTTCCATGCCGTAAAACTCTTCGAATGCGGGATAGCGAGCGATGACCCGGTTCGAAAAGAGTCGAGAAAGTCGAGGTTCCTGGGCAGTATCGACCATGACAGGCTCACCAATAGCCATCAGTAGCCGCTCTGCCGCGTTGGCATAAGCACTGCGATCTTGCCGACAAGTGGTAAGAAACTCCTGCAGTGTGAACTCTTCGTCCTTGGCAGCTTCATAGCGCTGGCGATAGTGATCGAATATATTCATGGTATGCCGTCCTTTCGTTTTTTAGCACATGGTAAGAGCCGTTCATATGAATAGTAGAGGCTCCCGGAAGAGGTAACTGAACGACGTCTCTACTGATAAACAGCAACTCTCATGCCACAACGCTGAGCAAGAGATCAACGTGCCCGGTGATACACCTTCTTAAAATTAAGCGTAGATGGCATTTGCAAAACTTGCCTGTGCGCATAAATGAATTTCAATGGCATATCAATAACTCATCCGCTAAAAGTGCATGGTTATGTAAAGAAAAGAGATGAAAGTCATCCCGCGTTCATCCGACTGCAAGCAAACTGTCATCCACTATTGAGAAATTAACCGGTTACAGAGAGTGAAACGAATAAGTAAAATAGTTGGGTTGAAACGTATTGGCAGTTACACTTTTGGCGCTAAACATTTGAATAAGGAATATGGATTGTGACCAAACTCAAACTTCTGGCATTTGGCGTGCTTATCGCCACATCAGCTGGCGTAGCGCAAGCTGAAAACGACTTGACGCTGGGCGCTGGCGTTGGTGTGGTTGAACATCCTTACAAAGATTACGATGCTGATGTGTATCCGGTGCCGGTTATCAACTATGAAAGTGATAACTTCTGGTTCCGGGGGCTGGGCGGCGGATACTACCTGTGGAACGACAAAGCGGATAAATTGTCGATTACCGCGTACTGGTCTCCGCTGTACTTTAAGCCGGGTGACAGCGACGATCGCCGACTGCGCGAACTCGACAAGCGTAAGAGCACCATGATGGCGGGCCTGTCTTACATCCACAATACCGAATACGGTTTCCTGCGCACCACGCTGGCGGGCGATACGCTGGATAACAGCAACGGCATCGTGTGGGATCTGGCCTGGTTGTACCGCTATACCAATGGCGCGCTGACGCTGACGCCGGGTATTGGCGTGCAGTGGAACAGCGAAAACCAGAATGAATACTACTATGGCGTTTCGCGCAAAGAGTCCTCGCGCAGCGGCCTGCGTAGCTACGATCCAGAAAGCGGCTGGAACCCGTACCTGGAAATCAGCGCTAACTACAACTTCCTCGGGGACTGGAGCGTTTACGGTACAGCGCGTTATACCCGTTTGTCGGATGAAGTGACCGACAGCCCGATGGTTGATAAATCCTGGACCGGCCTAATCTCAACCGGGATCACCTATAAGTTCTGATTGTGCATTTTTACAGTGCAATTCGTGCATCAAAACAGGGCGCTTGCGCTCTGTTTTGCTTTGCGGTGGTGCATTGATGGGGAGGATGCGATGACAGGACGTGGTACATGGGTGAGAATGCCAGCGCAGAGATGTACGCAGACGGCGGTGCCGACAGGTTGCAGGCCGGATAAGATGCGTCAGCATCGTCATCCGGCATCAGTCAAGCCTTAACGTTTTGCGACGCGAATTGTTTGCACCAGGCGAGACGGTTTTTCTTCGCTGGCTTTTTGCGGCGCTGTGGCATAAGCCGTTTCCACACAGACAAAGGTTTTGTAGCCATCATCCGGCATGTCGCCCATGCTGGCGGCGAGTGCCGGGCCAGGGTTCCATCCCACAACGTTAATGTTGTGATGGTGGATGACGTCAATGTTGCGGTTCAGCGCGTCATCGTGGATGACGCTACAGGCTTCCGGGTTCAGGTAAACGCGGTCAGTACGATCCGGGAACGTCTGGACGCCGTCTGCCAGCACATCTTCTTTGGCGTCGTTCACTTTATCAATGAAACGGTCGCCAAGGCCGCTGACCTTAACTGCGGCGATATCGCCGACGTTAAAGTAGGTGTGCAGGGCAGACGTGGTTTCGAATTCGCCGTGGGCCTCCAGTTCGATCTCACAGGTTTTACCCACTTTGAAGCGCGCAAGCAGGGTGAAATCGTGCGGCCAGTACTGGCGAGTCGCCTCACTGCTCTGTAGTTCAAATGTCAGTACCGCGCCGTTGTCGTCTTCGTTGTGGGCTTTCAGCGCCCACGGCAGGTTACGGGCAAAGCCGTGAGACGGCAGACCCTGCTGCGCAGAGGGGCCAAACCACGGCCAGCAGATCGGTACGCCGCCACGCAGCGCAACGCCTGTTTTAAACGGTGTGTTGTTGCTCAGCCACAGCACTTCTTCGGCGCCTGCTGGTTTCCAGGAGAGCAAATGTGCGCCTTGGAGTGCAAAAGACGCCTTAACTTGCGGGTGATCGACGACGATCACGTCAAGCTCGTCGAGCTGGCGGCGGGAGAGGACAGGGGTAATTTGTTCGATGACCGGGAGAGCGAAAATTGTGTTAATCATGATGCAATCCTTGGAGTTGAAAACTCTTAGCCATAAAAAAAGGCGACCGGAGGTCGCCTTTTGGGATCAATTTCTCATCTCAACTTATTTGGAGATGTGAGCAATCAGATCCAGAACTTTGTTGGAGTAGCCGGTTTCGTTGTCGTACCAGGAGACCAGTTTCACGAAGTTGTCGTTCAGCGCGATACCTGCTTTAGCATCGAACACGGAAGTGCACACTTCGCCGTTGAAATCGGTAGATACTACGTCGTCTTCGGTGTAACCCAGAACGCCTTTCATCGGGCCTTCGGAAGCAGCTTTGATCGCTTTCTTAATGTCTTCGTAAGAAGCCGCTTTTTCCAGACGAACGGTCAGGTCAACAACGGATACGTTCGGAGTCGGAACGCGGAACGCCATACCAGTCAGTTTGCCGTTCAGTTCCGGCAGCACTTTACCTACCGCTTTAGCAGCACCGGTAGAGGACGGGATGATGTTCTGAGCTGCGCCACGGCCGCCGCGCCAGTCTTTGTGAGACGGGCCGTCAACGGTTTTCTGAGTAGCGGTGGTCGCGTGAACGGTGGTCATCAGACCTTCGATGATACCGAAGTTGTCGTTGATAACTTTAGCCAGCGGCGCCAGGCAGTTAGTGGTGCAGGATGCGTTGGAAACGATGTCCTGGCCTTCGTATTTGTCAAAGTTAGCGCCTTTAACAAACATCGGAGTGTTGTCTTTGGACGGGCCCGTCAGAACCACTTTTTTCGCGCCAGCAGTGATGTGCTTACGTGCGGTTTCGTCAGTCAGGAAGATACCGGTAGCTTCAGCAACTACGTCAACACCAACTTCGTCCCATTTCAGGTTAGCCGGATCACGTTCAGCGGTAACACGGATTTTTTTACCGTTAACGATCAGATGACCGTCTTTCACTTCAACGGTGCCATCGAAACGACCGTGAGTGGAGTCATATTTCAGCATGTAAGCCATGTATTCAGCGTCTAACAGATCGTTGATTGCAACAATCTCAATGTCAGAACGTTTCTGAGCAGCACGGAAAACAATGCGACCGATACGGCCAAAACCGTTGATACCTACTTTGATAGTCATATATTCCACCAGCTATTTGTTAGTGAATAAAAGGTTGCCTGTAAAATTACAAAAACCTTACGCAGCGTCAAGCGGAATCGTGTCAATCATTGCGACAAATCAATCCTCTGTACAAGCTTTGCACGGCTGACTCGCCTCACTCTTCCTTTCGGCTTGAAACCACATGGGGGCGGCGCCCCGAATTTTAAAGGGCAACTGAGATAAAAACGTGATTTCGATCACGATTCATAAGCTGCCATTTCGCAAGGATCAAGTTTAGAACAAAAGTTCACACTGGGGTGTTAATGTTTTGTTAGAATCGGTCACGCAATGTGAGTATGGCTAAAGCGAGATGTGAGCAAATGGCTAATCAACCCTCTGCGGAAGATCTGAAAAAAAAGTTGTCCGAAATGCAATTCTACGTGACGCAGAATCACGGTACGGAACCGCCATTTACCGGGCGTTTGCTGCATAATAAGCGTGATGGCGTCTACCACTGTCTGGTCTGCGACGCGCCGCTGTTTCATTCCCAAACCAAGTATGATTCCGGCTGCGGCTGGCCGAGCTTTTACGAGCCGGTCAGTGAAGAATCTATCCGTTACATTAAGGACTTTTCCCACGGGATGCAGCGTATAGAAATTCGCTGCGGCAACTGTGATGCGCACCTGGGACATGTCTTTTCGGATGGCCCACAGCCGACGGGTGAGCGTTATTGCGTCAATTCGGCCTCATTAAGCTTCACCGATGATGAAAACGGCGAACAAACTAAGGGCTGAAAAAACGATTCAGCAAATTATTCCACAGGAGCGGACTTATCATGAATCTTGATGAGATGATCGACAGCATGACGCCGGAAGTTTATCAGCGCTTATCTACCGCCGTTGAGCTGGGAAAATGGCCGGACGGCGTTGCGCTGACGCCGGAGCAAAAAGAGAACAGCATGCAACTGGTGATGCTCTGGCAGGCGCGGCACAATACCGACGCGCAGCATATGACCATTGATACCAACGGTCAGATGGTGATGAAAAGTAAGCAGCAGTTGAAAGAGGATTTTGGCATTGCGCCAAAATCGATTGCGACGCTGAAACTGTAATGTAGCCTTTTTTGTTGGTAGCCTGATGGCGCTTCGCTTATCAGGCCTACAAAGCGATAACCAGTAGGCCTGATAAGCGAAGCGCCATCAGGCAGTAAGAACACCTAACCCTGCGTCTCTTCCCAGTCTGCCAGCGTATACAGCGTGGCGCCAGCGGCCGCCATCTCCATAAAGGCGTGCGCGCTGTCCTGCGGCTGAATATTCACACCACGGCAGCCATCGGTAATCACATTCACCGTATAACCCAGTTGCAGCGCATCCAGCACGGTAAACTTCACGCAGTAATCGGTCGCCAGCCCCATCACGATCAGCGTCTGTACGCCGTTCTCCCGAAGCCAGGCGTCCAGGGCGGTTTTCTGGCGGCGTCCGTTATCAAAAAAGGCGCTGTAGCTGTCCACCTGCGGATTCTCGCCTTTATGGAAAACCGCGTCGATGGTGTTCTGCCTGAGCAGGGGATGCAGGGCCGCGCCGTCGCTATTTTGTACGCAGTGATCGGGCCAGAAGGTTTGCGCTAAACCGTCCAGTTGTCCCTGGCTGTAGGGCTGCGCCTGATGCTGGCTGGCGAAACTGCCGTGTCCGGCAGGATGCCAGTCCTGGCTGGCGATCACTGTGTCGCCGCGCGCTTTACACCAGGCGATAAGACGGTTTGCTACGTCCACGGTGCTGTCACCTTCAGGGACGGCCAGCGCGCCGCCGGCGCAAAAATCATTCTGCAAATCAACCAGCAGTAAGGCCCGGGTCGTCATGAAAAGCTCCTTATTCGTCTGGCGTCAGTTCACCGCGCAGATTTTGCGTCATCGCGGTACGAATGGTCTGTGTATCCAGATTCTGGCTTAACAAGTAGTGCAGCTTAGTCAGCGTTGCTTCAACGGTCATATCCGCGCCGCCGATCACGCCCGCATGCGCCAGCGCGTTGCCGGTGGCATACCCACCCATATTCACCTTGCCGGACATGCATTGCGTCAGGTTAACCACCACGATACCGCGTGAACTCGCATCCTCCAGTTCTTTGAGGAACTCTTTGTTCTGCGGCGCGTTACCGACGCCGTAAGAACGCAGGATCAGCGCTTTTACCGGCTGGCGCAGGAAGTTACGCACCACTTCGGCAGAAATTCCCGGATAAATGGTGACGACGCCAATAGGCTGCGGCGTGATTGGGTGAACAATCAGCTCGCCTTCGCCGTGCGGCGCGGGCGGCGTACTTAAGCGACGGATATGAATTCCGGCTTCCAGTAGCGGCTGAAGGTTGGGGGAGGCGAACGCGTCAAAGCCATCGGCATGCGCTTTTGTCGTGCGGTTGCCGCGAAACAGCCGATTATTGAAAAAGAGGGTGACCTCATTGATGGGGTAATTCGCGGCGACATACAGGGCATTCAGCAGATTAATCTGCCCATCGGAGCGCAGTTCCGCTAGCGGAATTTGTGACCCTGTCACAATTACCGGCTTACCCAGATTCTCCAGCATGAAGGAGAGCGCCGAGGCGGTAAACGCCATCGTGTCCGTGCCGTGGAGGATGACAAAGCCGTCATAGTCGGCGTAACGCGCTTTGATGTCTTCTGCGATATGCTGCCAGTCTTCCGGCGTCATATCGGATGAGTCCATCAGCGGGGCATATTCATGAATGGTGAAGTCCGGCATTTCCGGGCGGTGAAATTCGGGCATCAGCGCCAGCTGGCGCTGGAGATGGCCTGATACTGGAATGTAACCCTGTTCCGAGCGCTGCATACCAATCGTACCGCCGGTATAGGCAACGTAAATCGATTTTTTCTGCATGGCAATGTTCTTACGAAGTGAAGTCTCTTATATTGCCGGAGGCGGTTGCGCCTTATCCGGCCTACAAATTACGCGAAACTCGTAGGCCGGATAAGATGCGATAGCATCGCCATCCGGCAATGGCAATTTAGCGCACGTTCGCGCAGGTCAGGCAGAACGCATAACGGTTTTGCGGATCGTTAAAGGCAGCCAGTTTATCACTCTCTGCTTTTACCGCGCTGGCGGCTGTCGCCAGCGGCGCCGGGAGCATCGCCTGAATGGCTTCCGGCAGCATTGCGCGCACGGAGCCGGACATGCTGTCCATGATTCTGTCGAAGAATGTCGGTTCATCCTGATAATACTCAAGATGCCATTGCTTCAGTTTAGCCAGCTCTGCGGCTTTGGCGATGGCGTCGTCGAAGTCGCCCAGACTGTCTACCAGACCATTCGCTTTTGCATCCTGACCGGTCCAGACATGCCCCTGCGCGATTTTATCAATCTGCGCCGGGGTGCTCTTACGCGCATCGGCAACCAGCGTGATAAAGCGTTTGTAGCCATTCTCAATGCTGAGCTGCATCATCTGCTGCACTTCAGGCGGCAGCGATTTGGTGACAGAAACGTCCGCCAGCGGCGAGGTGGCAACGCCATCGGTATGCACGCCGATCGAATCCAGGCTGTTCTCAACGGTGTTGATAACGCCAAAAATGCCGATTGAGCCTGTCAGGGTGCTCGGGTTCGCCACAATGTAGCTTGCCGGGGTGGAGATCCAGTAACCGCCGGATGCCGCCATTCCGCCCATCGACACCACAACCGGCTTGCCTGCGGCTTTCGCAGCGGCCAGTTCGGAGCGAATGACTTCAGAGGCGCTGACGCTGCCGCCGGGGCTGTTTACGCGCAGCACAATCGCTTTCACTTTCGGGTCCAGGCGCGCATCGCGGATTTGCGACGCTGTCGTGTCGCCGCCAACGTTGCCCGGCGTCTCTTCACCGTCCATAATCGCGCCATTGGCGAACACGACGCCAATACCGTCGCCGGTATCCGCAGGCGTTTTCAGCGAATAATCGTAATAGCTGATGGCCCGATAGTTGTTTTCTGCTTTGCTCCAGCCAAACTGTTTGGTCAGCGCTTTTTCCACTTCGGCGTTAGACGCCAGCGCATCCACCAGTTTGTTGTCGAGCGCGTATTTCGCGGTATCGCCATCCACTTTGCTCAGCCCGTCGAGCATAGCCTGCGCGCCAGGGAAGACCTGCTGCGCGGGGATCTGACGGTTCGCCGCAACGGTGTTCAGGTAGTTTTGCCACAGCTCGCCAATCCAGCGGCTGTCCGCTTCGCGCGCGGCAGGCGACATATCATCGCGGATAAACGGTTCCACGGCGGATTTATAGGTGCCGACGCGGAAAACGTGCGTGGAGACTTTCAGCTTATCCAGCAAGGATTTGTAATACAGGCCGTTGGTTGCGAAGCCGTGCAGATCGACCGTACCCTGCGGAGAAAGCCAGATTTTATTGGCGAAGCTCGCCAGGTAATATTGCCCCTGACTGTAGCTGTCGCCTACGGCAAAGACCGGCTTGCCGCTATCGCGAAATTCGCGCAGCGCTTTCCCGATGTACTGCATGGAAGGCTGATCGGCGCCCGCGAAGTTTTTCAGATCCATCACGATGCCGGTGATATTGCGATCGTCTTTCGCCTGACGAATGGTGTTGACGATATCAAACAGTGAGTTTTCTTGCAGGCGGTCAGAGCTGGCGCCAAACAGCTGTCGGCCAATGACGCCCAGGCGGTTGGTGCTGGACGGTTTATCGACGATCACGCCGGAAATATCCAACAGCAGCGCGCCGCGTGCAGTTTGTTGGCTGGTATTGCCATCGCTAAGCTGCATCCAGATACCGACACCCACCAGAACCAGAAAGATGAAGAACAGGTTGAGCACCAGTTCCCGGACGAAATTCAGCAGTCGCCATGTCCACTTAAAAAATCCGGCAATAAATCGCCACAGGGTTCGCATGTATTCTCCCTACCAGATTAACATTCCGCTATCTCCGTCATACTCAGAGAGAAAGCGTATAAGATGTGGGTATCGTAATGACCAGGCAGGCACTTGTCAGCAGGAATCACTGCCTGTGCTGTAACTAAATCCCCTCTCGTGTTAATTTTGTGAATAAATATCATTGCTGGAGTTAACCAAATGGACGCACTCGAATTACTTGTAAACCGTCGTAGCGCCTCTCGTCTGGCCGAACCCGCGCCTGCGGGTGAACAGTTACAAAATATTCTGCGCGCGGGCATGCGCGTACCCGATCACAAATCCCTGCAACCCTGGCGTTTTTTTGTGATTGAAGGTGAGGGGCGTGAGCGCTTCAGCGCTGTTCTGGAGCAGGGCGCCATTGCGGCGGAAGGCGATGAGAAAGCGATAGAGAAAGCGCGCACCGCGCCATTTCGCGCGCCGCTGATCATCACGGTGGTGGCGAAATGCGAGGAGAACCACAAAGTGCCGCTGTGGGAGCAGGAGATGTCAGCAGGATGTGCGGTTATGGCGATGCAGATGGCGGCGATTGCGCAAGGCTTCAACGGCATCTGGCGCAGCGGGGCGTTAACCGAAAGCCCGGTGGTTCGCGAGGCGTTCGACTGTCGCGCACAGGATAAAATTGTGGGCTTCCTCTATCTGGGCACGCCGCAGCTGAAAGCGTCAACGACCATCAGCGTACCGGACCCGACGCCTTTCGTGACGTATTTCTAAGCGTCATGGCCCCGGCAGGCGGCTTTTTCGATGAGCGCCTGCCGATTATTCGGCAAAACTGTCTGGATTATGAGCAAAGACGCCGGAATTCAGACACTCTCTCTTACCACGTCATGGAATGAGCGCTACCATAGCCCGATTGCAATGACAGGAGATGTCCATGAGCGAGCACGCTATTCGTTTAACGCAATACAGCCACGGAGCCGGTTGCGGTTGTAAAATTTCCCCTAAAGTGTTGGAAACCATCCTGCACAGCGAGCAGGCGAAGTTTGTCGACCCGAACCTGCTTGTGGGCAATGAAACCCGCGATGACGCGGCGGTATACGACCTGGGTAATGGCACCAGTATCATCAGCACCACCGACTTCTTTATGCCGATTGTCGATAATCCGTTCGATTTTGGCCGTATTGCGGCGACCAACGCCATCAGCGATATCTTCGCGATGGGCGGCAAACCGATTATGGCGATCGCCATTCTGGGCTGGCCTATCAACAAACTGTCGCCGGAAATTGCCCGGGAAGTCACCGAAGGCGGGCGTTTTGCTTGTCGTCAGGCGGGTATTGCGCTGGCGGGCGGGCACTCTATCGACGCGCCTGAGCCCATTTTCGGTCTGGCTGTCACCGGCGTGGTGCCGACCGAGCGCGTGAAGAAAAACAGCACCGCGCAGGCCGGATGCAAACTGTTCCTCACCAAGCCGCTGGGCATTGGCGTGTTGACCACCGCCGAGAAAAAATCACTGCTCAAGCCGGAACATCAGGGGCTGGCGACAGAAGTGATGTGCCGGATGAACATTGCGGGGGCGTCGTTTGCCCATATCGACGGCGTGAAAGCAATGACCGACGTGACCGGTTTTGGTCTGCTGGGGCACCTTAGCGAAATGTGCCAGGGCGCAGGCGTGCAGGCGCGGATCTGCTATCAGGACATTCCAAAACTGCCGGGCGTCGAAGAGTACATTAAACTTGGCGCAGTGCCGGGGGGGACGGAGCGTAATTTCGCCAGCTACGGCCATCTGATGGGCGACATGCCGCGCGAGGTGCGTGACCTGCTGTGCGATCCGCAAACGTCTGGCGGTCTGCTGCTTGCGGTGACGCCGGAAGCGGTAGAGGAAGTGAAAGTCACCGCGGCGGAGTTTGGTATTGAACTGACGGCGATTGGTGAACTGGTTGACGCCCGTGGCGGTCGCGCCATGGTAGAGATCCGTTAATTCGATGCGGTTGTTTATTGCCGAAAAGCCGAGTCTGGGCCGCGCCATTGCGGATGTGCTGCCAAAGCCGCACCGCAAAGGCGACGGTTTTATCGAATGCGGGAATGGACAGGTGGTCACCTGGTGCATCGGCCATCTGCTTGAACAGGCGCAGCCGGACGCGTATGACGGTCGTTATGCGCGCTGGAATCTGGCCGATCTGCCGATTGTGCCGGAAAAGTGGCAGCTCCAGCCGCGTCCTTCCGTGATGAAGCAGCTCAATGTCATTAAGCGCTTTTTACATGACGCAAGCGAAGTGATTCACGCGGGAGACCCGGATCGCGAAGGGCAGCTGCTGGTGGACGAGGTGCTGGATTATCTGCAACTGTCCCCGGAAAAACGCCAGCAGGTGCAGCGTTGCCTGATCAACGATCTTAACCCGCAGGCGGTGGAGCGTGCGATTTCCCGGCTGCGCGCCAACAGCGAATTTGTGCCGCTGTGCGTTTCCGCGCTGGCGCGTGCGCGCGCCGACTGGCTGTACGGCATTAACATGACCCGCGCGTATACCCTTCTCGGGCGCAACGCGGGCTACCAGGGCGTGCTCTCGGTAGGGCGTGTTCAGACACCGGTTCTCGGGCTGGTGGTTCGCCGCGATGAAGAGATCGAGAACTTCGTCGCCAAAGATTTCTTTGAAGTGAAAGCGCATATCGTCACGCCAGCTGAGGAGCGGTTTACCGCCATCTGGCAACCCAGTGAAGCGTGCGAACCGTATCAGGATGAAGAGGGGCGTTTGCTGCATCGTCCGCTGGCGGAGCATGTGGTGAATCGTATTAACGGTCAGCCCGCGATCGTCACCAGCTATAACGATAAACGGGAATCAGAATCTGCCCCGTTGCCGTTTTCGCTGTCGGCGTTGCAGATTGAAGCGGCGAAACGCTTTGGCCTGAGCGCGCAGAACGTGCTTGATATCTGCCAGAAGTTGTACGAAACCCACAAATTAATTACCTATCCGCGTTCCGACTGCCGCTATCTGCCGGAAGAGCATTTTGCCGGACGCCATGCGGTGATGAACGCCATTGGCGTGCATGCTGAGGATTTGTTGCCGCAGCCGGTGGTTGACCCGGACACGCGAAACCGCTGCTGGGATGATAAAAAAGTCGACGCTCACCACGCGATCATCCCGACTGCGCGCAGTTCATCAATTTCCCTCAGCGACAATGAAGCGAAGGTGTACAACCTGATCGCACGCCAGTACCTGATGCAATTCTGCCCGGACGCGGTATTTCGCAAATGCGTCATTGAACTGGAGATTGCGAAGGGGAAATTCGTCGCCAAAGCGCGTTTTCTGGCGGAGGCCGGATGGCGAACGCTGTTGGGCAATAAAGAGCGTGACGAAGAGAACGACGGTACGCCGTTACCGGTGGTGGCGAAAGACGACGAACTGCTGTGCGAAAAGGGCGAGGTCGTTGAGCGTCAGACCCAGCCGCCACGCCATTTTACCGATGCTACGCTGCTGTCCGCCATGACCGGGATTGCCCGTTTCGTGCAGGATAAAGATCTGAAAAAGATCCTGCGAGCGACCGACGGGCTGGGAACCGAAGCGACGCGCGCGGGCATTATCGAACTGCTGTTCAGGCGCGGATTCCTGACCAAGAAAGGGCGTTACATTCATTCAACGGATGCCGGGAAAGCCCTGATTCACTCGTTACCGGAGATGGCTGCCCGACCGGATATGACGGCGCACTGGGAGTCTGTCCTGACGCAAATCAGTGAAAAGCAGTGCCGCTATCAGGATTTTATGCAGCCGCTGGTCGGCACGCTTTTTCAGTTGATCGATCAGGCCAAACGCACGCCGGTACGTCAGTTCCGGGGCATTGTCGCGCCAGGCGGTGGCGGCGAGAAGAAAAAGAGCGCGCCCCGTAAGCGAGCGGCGAAAAAAAGCCCGCCGTCAGAAGAGGCGAGCGTATAACGCACAGGCCGGATAAGGCACTTACGCCGCCATCTGGCAATGCCTGATGGCGCTGCGCTTATCAGGCCTACAACGCTTATCAGGCCTGCATGCCACGGAAAATTAAATCACACCCTGCGCCAGCATCGCGTCGGCCACTTTGACGAAGCCTGCGATGTTCGCCCCGCGAACATAGTTGGTATGTTTGTTTTCGCCGCCGTATTCCACGCAGGCATGATGAATATCCAGCATGATGTGGTGCAGACGCGCATCCACTTTCTCGGCTTTCCAGCTCATTCGCGCGGCGTTCTGCGCCATCTCCAGACCGGAGGTCGCCACGCCGCCTGCGTTGGCCGCTTTACCCGGCGCGAACAGCACGCCGGCTTCGAGGAACAGATCGGTGGCTTCAATGGTGGTTGGCATATTGGCGCCTTCCGCCACTGCTTTCACGCCGTTGGCGATCAGCACGCGCGCGGCGTCCACGTCGAGTTCGTTCTGCGTTGCGCACGGCAGGGCGATATCAACCGGCACTGACCACGGCTGTTTGCCTTCCATATAGGGCAGGCCAAACTCGCGGGCGTAATCCGCCACGCGACCGTCACGGCTGGCTTTGATTTCGCACAGGCGCGCCAGTTTTTCTTCGGTGAAGCCGTTCTCATCAACGACGGTGCCGCTGGAGTCCGAAGCCGTCACCACACGAGCGCCGAACGCCATTGCTTTCTCGATAGCGTACTGCGCCACGTTGCCGGAACCGGACACCGCCACACGCATACCCTCAAAACCCAGACCGTGGCGTTTGAGCATCGCTTCGGTAAAGTACACCAGGCCATAACCGGTGGCTTCCGGGCGAATCAGGCTACCGCCAAACGAGAGGCCTTTCCCGGTGAACACGCAGGCGCTGTTGTTGGAGAGCTTACGCATCATACCGGCCATAAAGCCCACTTCACGTCCGCCCACGCCGATATCGCCAGCAGGTACGTCAGTGTCTGGCCCTAAATGGCGATAGAGCTCCGTCATCAGCGCCTGACAGAAACGCATCACTTCGCCTTCGCTCTTGCCTTTAGGATCGAAATCGCTGCCGCCTTTACCGCCGCCCATCGGCAGCGTGGTCAGCGCATTTTTAAACGTCTGCTCAAAGCCGAGGAATTTCAGTATTGAGAGGTTAACGGAAGGATGAAAACGCATCCCGCCCTTATACGGGCCGATGGCGGAATTAAACTGTACGCGCCAGGCACGGTTAACCTGCACCTGGTTACGATCGTCCACCCACACCACGCGGAACTGGATCACGCGTTCTGGCTCAACCAAACGTTCCAGCAATGACATCTGACGATAACGAGGATTTTGCTCAAGGAAAGGCCACAGCGTGGTCATTACTTCACGAACGGCCTGCGCGAACTCGGTCTGATTGGGGTCACGCTGTTGAACATGGTTTAGAAACGACTCCAGAGAACATGTCTGATCCATAGATATAAGAACCTCTTATGTATTGATATGGTTATATTTATAATGTTGTGTTTCGTGTTTATGCAGTTTTTGACTATACCACCAGCAGTGTGACGGTAAGCAAGAAAAAAAAATGGCGTGCCAGGGAAATTAATAACGGCGCGCGCGTCATAATAAAAAGCGATGGATGGAGTGGCTAAAGTTTCAGTCGCTTACGACCGTTATACTGAAGGTAGGCTTCATAACAAGGAAACGCTATGCATCGTTTATTTATCGCGGCAGCAGCGGCGATGGTCTCTTTTGCCGCGCTGGCGAATCAGCATTATCGCCCGGATGTGGAGGTTAACGTCCCGCCCGAAGTGTTCAGCTCCAGCGGGCAGCGTGCGCAGCCCTGCAATCAGTGCTGCGTCTACCAGGATCAAAACTATTCGGAAGGGGCGGTGATTAAAGCCGAAGGCGTGCTGCTGCAATGCCAGCGCGACGAAAAAACGCTCAGTACGAATCCGTTGGTCTGGCGTCGCGTAAAGCCATAAACGCCTCTAACAGCGGAATGTCCGCAGGCGCAAGCGGGTAACGCAGCGCCTCTTTTGGCGAACACCAGATCATGTTCTGGTGATAATGCGCGGTGACGGCGCCGGTAAACGCCGGGACGTGCCAGGCGTGCAGATGGATCAGCCGGCCAGAGACTTCGCGCTGATGGCTGGCGATATAGCGCCCGACAACCGCCTCAATACCCAACTCTTCACGCAGTTCGCGAATCAACGCCTGAGGCTGCGTCTCACTGGACTCCACTTTGCCTCCGGCAAACTCCCACATACCCGGCTGATCGGCGTGTTCCGGGCGTTGAGCCAGCAATATTTTGTCGTCACGCTCAATGATTGCGGCGACGACATCAATGGTTTTCATCATATTCATCAAGGTTCAACAACGGAAAGTGACATACTATCCTTATCTTTGCGTGACCTAAAGTCTTCAGGAGCAAGCGTTGAACGATTCACAACCCTGGGTTAGCCCATTGACCCATATCCCTTCCAGTCTGAAACCTCTCGTCGCTACGCAGAAAAAACATTACGGCGACGTTCTGCACCCCACGCGCTGGTGGGGGCGAATGCCGTTTCTGTTCTGGCTGGTGGCGCTGTTTGTCGGGTTTCTGGAACGTAAGCGCGCGCGGGTAACGCCGGTGATGCGCGCGTTGTTGATGACGCGCGTTTCGCAGGTGTGCCATTGCGCCTTCTGTGTGGATGCCAACAGTTTACGTCTGGCCGAGCGGTGTGGGGCGCTGGATAAAGTACAGGCCGTTGCCGGGTGGCAATCGTCCACGCTGTTCAGCGAGGAGGAGCGTGTCGCACTGGCTTATGCCGAGGCCGTGACCGCCACGCCGCCGCAGGTTGATGAGGCGCTCAAGGCGATGATGAAACGCTATTTTACTGACGACGCGATTACCGAAATGACGGCGCTGATCGCCTTTCAGAACCTGTCGGCGCGTTTTAATGCTGCGCTGGATATTCCTTCGCAAGGGCTGTGTGACGCATTGAAAGGGGCGCCACATGTTTGATCGGCATCTGCACCCACGGGTTAAACCGCTCCTGCACCGCTGTGCCGCGTATCTCGATAAACCGGCGATCACCCCGGACGGCCTGACGCTGTTCGGATTTGCCATTGGCGTGCTGGCGCTGCCGTTTCTGGCGCTGGGCTGGTATCTGGCCGCGCTGGCGGCCATTGTGCTGAATCGCCTGTTCGACGGGCTGGATGGCGCGCTGGCGCGGCGCAGAGGGTTAACCGATGCGGGGGGATTTCTTGATATCACCCTCGACTTTCTGTTTTATGCGCTGGTTCCGTTTGGTTTTATCCTGGCCGCACCGGAACAAAACGCGCTGGCAGGGGGCTGGCTGCTGTTTGCGTTTATCGGTACGGGCAGTAGTTTTCTGGCGTTTGCGGCGCTGGCGGCGAAATATCAGATTGATAATCCGGGCTATGCGCACAAATCGTTTTACTATCTGGGCGGGTTGACCGAAGGCACCGAGACAATATTGCTTTTTGTCCTGAGCTGCCTGTTTCCGCGTTATTTTCCCGTTCTGGCGTGGGTATTTGGCGCGTTGTGCTGGATGACCACCCTGACAAGGGTCTGGAGTGGATACCTGACGCTGAAGGTTATCCGGCCTGGAAAAAGAGCCTCCCTGTAGGCCTGATAAGCGCAGCGCCATCAGGCATCAGTATGGCACGGCGCTTTCCCGTAGGCCTGATAAGCGTAGCGCCATCAGCGTATTACGCCTACTTACTGCTGTCCGGGCCGCGCTCGCCGGTGGACACCGGATTTTTCGGATCGCTGCTCCATTCGTACCAACCGCCGTCATACACGGCGACGTTTTTCCAGCCCATCGCCCGCGCGTACATAAACGTTTCGGAGGCGCGCCAGCCGGTGCCGCAATAGAAGGCAACGTGCTGATCCGGCAGGATATCCCACTGCTTCCACATGGCGGCGATATCCTCTGCGCTGCGCATGGTGCCGTCCGGGTTATGGAAATCCTCCATATGCGTGGAGTCGCTGCCCGCATGTCCCCAGCGCGCGCCGGCAATTTCGCCTTTTGGCTTGATATAGCTGTATCCGCTGGTGGTGCCGATAAATTCCGGCCAGGAACGGATACTGACCAGCGATGCGTCCTGACGGTGCAGCAGGGCGCGGGCCTGTTCCATATCCAGCATTAACTGCGGCTGCGCCGGGATCGCCACGCCAAAGTCGGGTTCCGGCTTCACATTAGCCGGCATGCCGCGTTCAACCGGCAGACCCGCATCGGACCAGGTTTGCCAGCCGCCGTCGAGCAGACGAACGTCCTTCACGCCCGCATAGAGCATAATCTGCGCAACGCGCGCCGCAGCGTATACGTCGCGGCCATACAGAATAACCGTCGTGTCATGGCGAATACCGTGTTTCGCCAGCATCGCTTTCAACTGCGCGTCAGAGACTTTATTCCACAGCGGTTCGCTTTCCACCTCATTGGTGTCGATGTATCCGGCGCCGGGAATGTGGCTGAGCAGATAATATTTCGGCGCGCCCCAGCCTGCTTCAATCACCTTCCAGTCTCCCGCTGGTTTAGCCGTAACCGGCTGGTTTTGTTGAAGGGCATGCAACCACTGTGGGTATGCTAATTGCTCGAAGTGAGGGAGCTTTTGCAGTCGGGAAGGATCGGTCAGCGCATCGCTCAGCGTAGCAATCTGGCTGAAGCCTGCCTTCTGTAAACGTGATTTCACCGCCTGTACGCCACTGTCATTGCCATACAGCGCCAGCGGGGCGTCTTTCCTGAGCTGATGCAGTTGCAGCCAGGCGGCGAGCTGCTCGTCGCTCATTTTATCGAGCCAGGAGGCTGACAGATTCAGTGCGGAAGGTTCGTGACCGGAAGGGCCATTAAGGGTTTGCGGCCAGCCGTTGTAAAAAGCGCTCTGGCGCGTATCAATTGCGGCGCCCTGTTTTTGCTGTAGCTGGCTGAAGGTAAGCGACTGCGCCATATCAGCAGCCCAGGAGGAAGCGCAGGCGAGTCCTGAAGCCAGTGCCAGCGCGGTCATTTGAGAAACACGTTTCATCGAATAGCCCGACGTTAAAATAAGAGGGCGCCATTCTCTGCTGGCTGGCAGGGAAAAACTTTGCGTTAACGCAGTTTGTCGGCATATTCACGCCCACGCCTCCATCTGGAGCACCGTGCCGCCGGGAGGAACATCCTGGATATCGTGCGTCACCTGTACCACCGGAATATTTTGTTGCCGTACTTCGGCAAAGACCCACCGGCGGAAGGCGTCGCGGCGCCCGGCGTCCAGTCGGCTGAACGGCTCATCCAGCAGTAATGCCTGCGGTTGCGCCAGCAGCGCGCGAAGCAGGGCCACCCTGGCGCGCTGGCCGCCGGACAATGACGCCGGATCGCGGCGGCTGAACCCGTCCAGCCCGGCGCGCTCAAGAGCATGCCGTACTTCCGTTTGTCTGGCCGCCCCTTTTATTGCGGCAGGCAGCGCCAGCAGTAGGTTCTGCCCGACGCTGAAATGGTCAAACAGCAGGGCATCCTGAAACAAAATACCGATTTGACGTTGCGCGGTGGGGAGCGTATCGATGCGTCGTTCGTTGAGCCAAAGCTCGCCGGAGGCCTGAAACTGAGACGGCAGTGCGCCGACCATCCACGAAAACAGCGAAGACTTTCCGCTACCGGAGGGTCCCATTAACGTGACAATGTCACCTTTTTTGACCTGAAAGGCGACCTGATTCAATAAGCGGTGATTGTCCTGGCGCAGCGTGAGATGTCGAACGATGAGCATTAGCGGAGTCCTTGACGATAGTGGCCAATGACGCGTGAACACAGCGCCGTCAGCGCGAAAACCAGCAGGGGTAACAGCAGTTGCCATAGCGCCTGCGACGCAAGAATTGTGGTACTGCCGCCGCTGCTGAGCGCCACGGCTTCTGTGGTGAGCGTAGGATAGCGTCCGGCGCCCAGCCAGAGTGTCGGCATATATTGGGCGATGCTGACGGAAAAGCCTACCGCGAAGGCAAACAATGCGGGGCGCAGTAAAAGTGGGCACTTGATGCGCCAGAAGATACGAACCCGCGTCCAGCCCAGCGTTTGCGCGATCAGCACCAGCCGTGGGTCAATGCGCTGCCAGGCGGGTTTGAGGACGAATAACATCCACGGGATAACCCATAGCAGGTGCCCCCAGATAACGGTAGCGTACTGGCCGTCTTGCCCGGCGAGCAGCGCCAGAGTGTATTGCCCGGCGACCAACGGCAGCGCAGGCAGCAGTATTGGCAGCCAGACCCAGCGGTGCCCGGTTTGCGGCCCCCATTCCAGCCATAAGAACAGCGTCATCAACCCCAGCACGGCGGACGCCAGACCCATTTGCAGGCTGTTCACCAGCGCTTCGCGGTTCACCGACGCAGGTTCAGCCATATAAGCCAGCAGCGCCACGCACAGCATGCCGCTTAACGGCAGCGTTAGCGCCAACGTTTTTCCGCTTCTGCCTGATAAGCGCTGGCGGCGAAAACCGTTGATGGCAGGAAGGGTGCGTTGCCATCCCCGCCAGATGAGATAGCCGAACAGGGCAAACAGCATAAGCAACGCCACGAGCAGTAAACTGGCGAGAGCGCCTTTGGCCTGTTGGTCGGCGTCGCCCTGGCTCAGCCATTGCCAGCTTAACACTGCCAGCGTAGGTGGATTGCCCGGCCCCAGAATCATCGCGACATCCACTGCCGATAATGACCAGGCGACAATCGCCAGCATCACCGCGCCTAATCCTGGCGCAACGGCGGGTAACAGCAGCCAGCTCAGGCATTGCAGACGGCTGTAGCCCAGGGTATCCAGCACGATGACCTGCTGCGAAAGCTGTTTTTCACTTAATAATGCCGACAGGACCCAGAGCAGAAAGGCGCTCTCTTTGACGGCCAGCGTGAGCCCAAGCCCGATGCCATAGCGATCCATCTGCGGTGTGAGCGAGGGGAAAAGGCGATAAAGCATCCCGCCTTCGGCAAAAAGCAGCAGGGCGCTGGCGGCAAAGGCCACATGGGGAATGGCCAGTAGCCAGGGGAGGCGGGCGCAAAGATGCGCCCATTTTGCGCCAGGCCACAACGCGACGACGATCGTCAGCGCAATAGCCAGCGCGCCGGTTGCCGCCAGGGTGACGGAGACCAGCGTTGCCCGCAGCGCCTGCGGAAGCTGCGGATCGCTAAACAGCGCCAGCCAGTGCGTAGCGGAGAGCGCGGGCGTGATAAGCGTGAATGCGGCAGGAACCAGCGGCAGCCAGATGACCGCCATCACGCCCCAGACCAGCAGGGTTACTGTGTACCGTAGCGGCGTAGCCATGCCTGTTCCAGCGCGTTCACCCATGCGGAATGCGGTTCCGCCAGCGTAGGCGGCAACCCGTCAGGAATGCGCGACCGTAACGCTTCCCGCTGCCCGGCGGGCAGCTTATGCGGATCAAGCACGGAAGGATCGCCCCAGAACGCCGGATCGGCTTTGCGCAACTGCGCGTCGGGGGAGAGCAGGAAATTGGCAACCACCTTTGCGCCTGCGCTGGCGCGGGCGTTCGCCGGGATCGTGACAAAATGCACGTTGCCAATCATGCCTTGTGAAAAACCGAAACTGTAGCTGGTTTTGGGCAGTTCGCCGCTGGCGATCTTTTGCTGCGCATGAGCGGGATTAAATGTCAGAGACAGGCGCAGCGAACCGGCTTGCAGCAGCGCGTCCATCCGGGCGGGAGAGGGAGGGAAGTCTTTTCCCTTCCGCCACAGGCTGGGATGCAGCGCATCAAGATATGCCCATAGCGGCGCGGTGACGGAATTGAACGTCGCGTCATCCGGCGCGACCTTGAGCGCATCCGGTTGAGGGGTTAACGCCAGTAACAGCTGTTCCAGAAACGCCGTCCCGGTAAAATCCGGCGGCCGTGGGTAGGTGACAGTACCGGGATGGGCTTTCGCAAAAGCGAGTAGCGCCTGCGGGCTTTGCGGCGGCTGCGGCGTAATATCCCGGTTAGCAATGAAGGTTAACTGCGCGCCGCCCCAGGGTGACTCCGCCCCTTGCGTCGGCATGGAAAAATCCTCGCGTACCGGTTTGCGCGTATCGACATAGCGCCAGTTTGGCAGCGTTTCCGCCCAGTGGGTTTGCAGCAGTCCGGCTTCTTTCAGCGTGCGGAAGTTTTCGCCATTTACCCACAGCAGATCGACGGAACCATCGGTTTTACGCCCGGCGGCGGACTCAGTCTGAATGCGTTTCACGGCATCGGCGGCATCCGCAAGCCGGACAATCCTGAGGTTAATGGCGTAATGCGTTTTCATCTCGCCGCTGACCCAGTCGAGATACTGATTAACGGCATTGTCGCCGCCCCAGGCGTTAAACCAGACGGTCTGGCCTTTGGCTTCATCTTTCACCGCCTGCCAGTTTTCGACGGCTTGCACATGGCCCGTCAACAGCAGACCCGCCAGTAATAGAGTACGACGCATGATCGCTCCTGAAATTAGGATCGTAAAAAACGCTTAACCAGCCAACGGGAGGCCAGCGGTAACAGCCCCAGCAGGGCAAAGGCCGCCAGCATACCGGGGGAAATGATGTCGCGTATTGATGTCAACTGGCTGAGCTGGCGTCCGGCGTTGAGATAAATCACCGTTGCCGGAAACATGCCCGCCTGACTGATCCACCAGTATTGACGTACGCGGATTGACGTCAACCCGGCGAGTAAATTAACGAGAACGAAGGGGAACAGCGGCATTACGCGTAGCGCAAACAGATAAAAGGCGCCGTCGCGCGCCATACCATGATTTACGGTTTGCATCTGGCGTGCGAACCGGCGGGAGATCCACTCCCGCAGCAGGTAGCGGCTGGCCAGCATGGCGAGCGTAGCGCCGAGGGTTGACGCGAAGGAGACCAGCAGCGTTCCTTGCCAGAGTCCGAATAGCGCGCCGCCGAGCAGCGTCAGCAGCGCAGCGCCGGGAATCGATAAGGCCGCCACCAGCGTATAGACCAGAAAATAGAGACCGGCGCTCAGGAATGGCGACTGTTGCTGCCAGGCCGCCAGCATCGTGTGATAGCGTTTCAGGGTATCAAGGGAGAGAAAACCGGGAGGCAAAGCCCACACCACCCCGGCGATACAGATGATTAAAAAACCTGAGAGCAGTCGTTTTTTCGCGTTCACCTGCGTTTATCAGACCCGGAATTTTGCCCAGACGGGCGCATGGTCGGACGGTTTTTCCATGCTGCGGATTTCATAGTCAATGCCGGTTTCAACGCAGTGTTCGGCCAGCGGATTGCTCGCCAGCAGCAGGTCGATGCGCAGCCCCCGGTTGTCGTCAAAACCTTTTGAGCGGTAATCAAACCATGAAAATTTATCGACCGTTTCCGGGTGCGCGTGACGGAAGGTATCCACCAGCCCCCAGTTAATCAGGCGATCCATCCACTCGCGCTCTTCCGGCAGGAAGGAGCACTTACCGGTACGCAGCCAGCGTTTGCGGTTCTCTTCGCCAATGCCGATATCCAGATCGGTTGGGCTGATATTCATATCCCCCATGATCAGCACCGGATTGTCGCGTTTCAGTTCGTTGTCCAGGTAGTTTTGCAGGTTCTGATAAAACTGCGCTTTTGCCGGAAATTTCAGCGGGTGGTCACGGCTTTCGCCCTGCGGGAAATAACCGTTAATGACGGTGATACTGCCCAGCGGCGACGGGATTTCCGCCATGATGATACGGCGCTGCGCCTCTTCGCCGTCGTCGGGAAAACCACGGCGCACAGAAACAGGCGTCTCTTTGGTCAGTAGCGCGACGCCGTAATGGCCTTTCTGTCCGTGATAGAAGACGTTATAGCCGAGCTTTGCTACCTCTTCGAGAGGGAACATATCGTCGTGAACTTTTGTCTCCTGCAAGCCGATCACGTCAGGCTGGTGCTTGTCGACAATGGCTGACAGTTGATGAGGACGGGCGCGCAGGCCGTTGATATTAAAAGAGACAAATTTCATAGTCGCTGCCACTTTGCAAGATGAATAGTGCAAGGATGGTAGCAGAAATTAGACGGGCTGACTGCCACTTGTCGCGCGAATCAAACGATAACTGCCAATGGTCTTAACGATGGAGCAAAAACTGCACTGTTTCAGGGCGGAGTGCGTCATAACGATGCAATAATTTCCGATAAATTTCGTCTACGATCACAATTCCAGAATTATATTTGGCGACTGAATAATATTTCGATTTTTCCTCTTATTTGTTCTTTTCTTCGCAAATATATTCACTTTTTATGCAGCAATAGTGAATACCGGCGGGTTGTAACCCGTTGATTTTTCGTTTCCAAAACCGGTTTATGCATTTTTTCCTCTGGCTGGCACGAACAGTGCAATCTACATTTACAGCGCAAACACTCATTTTATTAACATATAAATAACTTTTTATTTACCGGAAGAGGTCGCTATGTCTCTGTCAATTACGCGTGAAAATTTTGATGAATGGATGATGCCGGTCTATGCCCCGGCACCTTTTATTCCGGTTCGTGGAGAAGGCTCACGCCTGTGGGATCAGCAGGGGAAAGAGTATATCGACTTCGCCGGGGGAATTGCGGTGAATGCGCTCGGCCATGCGCACCCGGCTTTACGCGAGGCGTTGAATGAGCAGGCGAGCAAATTCTGGCATACCGGAAATGGCTACACCAACGAGCCGGTGCTGCGACTGGCGAAGATGCTGATTGACGCCACCTTTGCTGAACGCGTCTTCTTCTGTAACTCCGGCGCGGAGGCCAACGAAGCGGCGCTGAAACTGGCGCGTAAGTATGCGCACGATCGTTTTGGCACGCATAAAAGCGGGATTGTGGCATTCAAAAATGCCTTTCATGGCCGCACGCTGTTTACCGTCAGCGCAGGCGGGCAGCCCGCGTATTCACAGGATTTCGCTCCGCTGCCGCCGGATATCCGCCATGCCGTGTATAACGATCTCAACGCGGCCAGCGAACTGATTGATGACACGACATGCGCGGTGATCGTGGAGCCCATGCAGGGCGAAGGGGGCGTGCTCCCGGCCACGAAAGCATTCTTACAGGGGCTGCGCGAATTGTGCGACCGACACAATGCCTTGCTGATTTTTGATGAAGTACAGACGGGGGTTGGGCGTACCGGCGAGCTGTATGCCTACATGCATTATGGCGTCACCCCCGATCTGCTTACCACTGCGAAAGCGCTGGGCGGCGGTTTCCCCATCGGGGCTCTGTTGGCCACTGAAAAATGCGCCAGCGTGATGACGGTAGGCACTCACGGAACCACCTACGGCGGCAACCCGCTGGCTTCTGCGGTGGCGGGAAAGCTGCTGGAGATCGTCAATACGCCGGAAATGCTGAACGGCGTTAAGCAACGCCATGACTGGTTTGTCGAACGCCTGAACGCCATAAATGAACGCTTCGGATTGTTCAGTGAAATTCGTGGACTGGGGCTGCTTATTGGCTGCGTTCTGGAGGCTGAGTTTGCCGGAAAAGCTAAACTTATTTCACAGGAAGCCGCAAAAGCCGGAGTGATGGTGTTGATTGCGGGCGCTAACGTGGTGCGTTTCGCACCTGCGTTAAACGTCAGCAAAGAGGAAGTGGCAACCGGGCTGGATCGCTTTGCGCTGGCCTGTGAACGCATCAAAGCAGGAGGTTCGTCATGATGGTGATCCGCCCCGTCGAACGACGTGATGTCAGTGCGTTGATGCAGCTTGCCAGTAAAACCGGCGGCGGCCTGACCTCTCTGCCAGCAGATGAAGCAACGCTGACGTCGCGTATTGAGCGCGCGCTAAAAACGTGGCGTGGCGAACTGCCGAAAAGCGAACAGGGTTACGTGTTTGTGCTGGAGGACAGCGATACGGGAAGCGTTGCGGGAATTTGTGCGATTGAGGTGGCCGTGGGGTTGAACGATCCCTGGTACAACTATCGCGTTGGCACGCTGGTGCATGCTTCTAAAGAGCTGAATGTCTATAACGCGCTGCCGACGCTGTTTCTCAGTAACGATCACACCGGGAGCAGCGAACTGTGCACGCTGTTCCTCGATCCCGACTGGCGCAAAGAGGGCAACGGCTATTTGCTCTCTAAATCACGCTTTATGTTTATGGCGGCGTTTCGCGACAAATTTAATGAAAAGGTTGTGGCGGAAATGCGTGGCGTGATCGACGAACACGGCTACTCGCCGTTCTGGGAAAGCCTGGGAGAACGCTTTTTTTCTATGGAATTCAGCCGGGCAGACTATTTATGCGGCACCGGGCAGAAGGCGTTTATTGCTGAACTGATGCCGAAGCACCCTATCTACACCCATTTCTTATCGGAAGAAGCGCAGGCGGTGATTGGCGAAGTACATCCGCAAACGGCGCCGGCCAGAACGGTACTGGAGAAAGAAGGTTTCCGCTACCGCAACTATATCGACATTTTCGACGGCGGCCCGACGCTGGAGTGCGACATTGATCGGGTTCGGGCAATCCGTAAAAGCCGCCTGCTGGACGTGGTGGAAGGCCAGCCCGCGCCGGGCGAGTTTCCGGCGTGTCTGGTCGCCAATGAAAATTATCATCATTTTCGCGCCATGCTGATTCGTACCGACCCGGATACGCAACGTCTGGTGCTGACTGCGGCGCAACTTGATGCGCTCAAATGCCACGCGGGAGATCGCGTTCGTCTGGTACGTCTTTGCGCTGAGGAGAAAACCGCATGACTTTATGGATAAATGGTGACTGGGTAACTGGTCAGGGGGAGCGCCGGGTCAAAACGAATCCGGTGAATGGCGAAGTGCTCTGGCAGGGCAGCGACGCGGATGCGACACAGGTCGCTGAGGCAGGGCGTGCGGCGCGTGCGGCGTTTCCGGCCTGGGCCAGGCTGCCTTTCGCCGCGCGACAGGCCATCGTGGAAAAATTTGCCGCCTTGCTGGAGGTTCATAAAGCGGAGTTGACGGCAATTATTGCGCGAGAAACCGGGAAGCCTCGCTGGGAAGCGGCGACGGAAGTGACGGCGATGATCAATAAAATCGCTATCTCGGTGAAGGCATACCATGCCCGGACGGGAGAACAACAAAGCGAATTGCCGGACGGGGCGGCGACATTGCGCCATCGTCCGCATGGCGTGCTGGCGGTGTTTGGCCCATACAATTTTCCCGGCCATTTACCCAACGGCCATATCGTTCCGGCGCTGCTGGCCGGAAATACCCTGATTTTTAAACCGAGCGAGCTAACGCCGTGGACTGGCGAAGCGGTGATGAAACTGTGGCAACAGGCGGGGGTGCCGCCAGGCGTACTCAACCTGGTGCAAGGAGGGCGCGAAACGGGACAGGCGCTCAGCGCGCTGGATGCGCTTGACGGTCTGCTCTTTACCGGCAGCGCGAATACGGGGTATCAGTTGCACCGTCAGTTATCCGGGCAACCGGAAAAAATCCTGGCGCTGGAAATGGGAGGGAATAACCCGCTCATCATTGAGAATCCAGAGGACATTGATGCGGCGGTACACCTCACGATTCAGTCGGCGTTTGTCACCGCCGGACAGCGCTGCACCTGCGCCCGCCGTTTGCTGGTGAAACGCGGGGAACAGGGCGACGCGTTTCTGGCGCGCCTGCTGGAGGTGAGTCAGCGTTTAACGCCGGGTGAGTGGGATGATGAACCGCAGCCGTTTATCGGCGGGCTGATTTCCGAACCGGCTGCGCGTCATGTGTATGAGGCCTGGCAGCGTCTTGAGGCGATGGGCGGACGAACGCTGCTGGCCCCACGTATGCTGAAAGCGGGAACGTCCTTGTTGACGCCGGGCATTATCGAAATGACCGGCGTGAAGCAGGTCCCGGATGACGAGGTGTTTGGCCCGTTACTGAGCGTCTGGCGCTATGAGCGCTTTGATGAAGCCATTCGTATGGCGAATAACACCCGCTTCGGTTTGTCGTGCGGGCTGGTGTCTCCCGATAGTAAGCAGTTCGACCAGCTACTGTTGGAGGCGCGTGCGGGTATTGTTAACTGGAACAAACCGCTGACCGGAGCGGCCAGCACGGCGCCGTTTGGCGGCGTTGGCGCGTCGGGGAACCATCGCCCCAGCGCCTGGTATGCGGCAGATTATTGCGCCTGGCCGATGGCGAGCCTGGAATCGCCGACGCTTGTACTGCCCGATTCGCTCAGTCCGGGGCTGGACTTCTCTCGCGAGGAACCGGTATGAAAGCGCATGAAGTGAATTTTGACGGCCTGGTGGGGTTAACCCACCACTATGCCGGGCTGTCCTTTGGTAACGAGGCGTCGATACAGCACCGCTTTCAGGTGTCGAATCCCCGCCTGGCGGCGAAGCAGGGCTTACTCAAGATGAAAGCGCTGGCGGATGCGGGGTTCCCTCAGGCGGTCATCCCCCCGCACGAGCGGCCGTTTATTCCCGTGCTTCGTCAGCTAGGTTTTAGCGGGCAGGACGAGCAGGTGCTGGAGAAAGTGGCGCGCCAGGCACCTCACTGGCTCTCCAGCGTCAGCTCCGCTTCGCCGATGTGGGTGGCGAATGCGGCGACGGTATGTCCTTCAGCGGACGCGCTTGACGGCAAAGTGCATCTGACGGTGGCGAACCTGAACAACAAATTTCACCGCGCGCTGGAGGCACCGACCACGGCGTCTTTGTTGCGGACCATCTTCCGCGACGCGCAGTTTTTCGCAGTGCACGACGCGCTGCCGCAGGTGGCGCTGCTGGGGGATGAAGGCGCTGCCAACCATAACCGGCTCGGCGGTGATTATGGCGCGCCGGGCATTCAGCTGTTTGTCTATGGGCGTGAAGAGGGCGTCGACACGCGTCCGGTGCGCTATCCGGCGCGGCAAACCCGCGAGGCCAGTGAAGCGGTGGCGCGTCTTAACCAGGTGAATCCGCATCAGGTTATCTTTGCCCAGCAGAACCCAGACGTTATCGATCTCGGCGTATTCCACAACGATGTGATTGCGGTGTCGAACCGCCAGGTGCTGTTTTGCCATGAACAGGCGTTCGCAAAGCAGGGCGAGCTGATGCGCCAGCTCCGGTCGCGCGTGGCGGGATTTATGCCGCTTGAGGTGCCAGCCAGGGAGGTTTCCGTGCAGGATGCCGTCGCCACGTACCTGTTTAATAGTCAGCTTTTAAGCCGCGATGACGGCTCGATGGCGCTGGTTCTGCCGCAGGAGTGCCGGGAACATGCCGGTGTGTGGCGGTATCTGAACGCGTTGCTGGCGGCTGATAACCCCATCAGCGATCTGCGCGTGTTCGACCTGCGCGAAAGTATGGCGAACGGCGGCGGCCCGGCCTGTTTACGCTTGCGCGTGGTATTGACCGAGGATGAGCTGCGGGCGGTGAATCCGGCGGTGATGATGAACGATACCCTGTTCAGCACGCTCAATGACTGGGTGGATCGTTATTATCGCGACCGCCTCACCGCCGCCGATCTGGCCGATCCGCAATTGCTGCGTGAAGGGCGGGAGGCGCTTGATACGCTGACGCAACTGCTTAACCTGGGATCGGTGTATCCCTTCCAGCAGGAGGGCGCAGGGAATGGATAACTTTCTGGCGCAGACGCTGGCAGGAATATCCCCCGATATTACGCAAGGGGAAACGGAGAGCTTTCACTGGCGCTGGCAGATGCCTGGTGTGCTTGAACTTACGCCTGCCGTTGAGGTTGACCGCGCTCTGGTACTCTCTGCGGGCATCCACGGCAATGAAACGGCGCCTGTGGAAATGCTAGACGCACTCCTTTCGGCGCTGTTTGAAGGGAAAATCCCCCTGCGCTGGCGATTGCTGGTGATTCTGGGGAATCCTCCGGCGCTGGCAGAGGGGGTACGCTATTGCCATAGCGATATGAACCGTATGTTCGGCGGGCGCTGGCAGATGTTCGAGGAGAGCGGGGAAACGCTGCGCGCCCGCGAGCTGGAACAACTGCTGGAGGATTTTTATTCCCGCCGCAAAACGCGGATACGTTGGCATCTCGATCTGCATACTGCGATTCGCGGCTCCCGCCACGTTCGGTTTGGCGTTTTGCCGCAACGGCCGATCCCCTGGGATGAACACTTTTTGTCATGGCTGGGGGCGGCAGGGCTGGAGGCGCTGGTTTTTCATCAAACGCCGGGCGGCACCTTTACGCATTTTAGCTGTGAGCATTTTGGCGCGTTGTCCTGCACGCTGGAGCTGGGCAAAGCGCTGCCGTTTGGGCACAACGATCTGACGCAATTTACCCCCACCGCGCAGGCGCTGGCAACGTTGCTGGCGGGAGAAAAGCCGATGGAAGGGGGAACGAGGCCGGTTCGCTATCGCGTGGTGGCGCAAATTACACGCCGCAGCGATGCGTTTGTTCTCTGTATGGATAACCAGACGCTGAATTTCACGCCGTTCAAAGAAGGAACGCTACTGGCGCAGGATGGCGATGAGCAGGTGATCGTTACCCATGATGTTGAATATGTTCTCTTTCCTAACCCTAATGTGGCCTGTGGTTTACGCGCTGGCCTGATGCTGGAAAAACTCGCGTAATTATTTCTCCCCTCAGGCGAACGTCTGAGGGTCTTATTTTTGTGTGCTATCGCGATTTATTACGGATTAATCCTGGTAAACTGCTTTATTAATAGTCATCGGTCAGGTATAGTTCTTCATATTTCCTGCAAAATCATCCGCTTGCAATAAAATATTGCAACTCTCCTCGATTTATTCTTTTTTTCTTCATAATTGACGAAAAATTGTTTTTTACACTTTCATTGTTTTACCGTTGCTCTGACTAATTGACGATTAAGGCGGTAAAGTTTATCTCGTCAACACGGCGCTACGCCGAAAGAATAACTGAAAGGAAGGACATAGATTATGCGTAAATTAACTGCACTGTTTGTTGCCTCTACCCTGGCGCTGGGCGCTGCGAACCTGGCTCACGCGGCTGATACCACTACCGCTGCTCCGGCAGATGCGAAGCCGATGATGCACCACAAAGGCAAATTCGGTCCGCATCATGACATGATGTTCAAAGATTTGAACCTGACCGACGCGCAGAAACAGCAAATCCGCGACATTATGAAAGGTCAGCGTGACCAGATGAAACGTCCGCCGCTGGAAGAGCGCCGCGCAATGCACGATATCATCGCCAGCGACAGCTTCGATAAGGCGAAAGCCGAAGCGCAGATTGCGAAGATGGAAGAACAGCGTAAAGCCAATATGCTGGCGCACATGGAAACGCAGAATAAGATCTACAACATTCTGACGCCGGAACAGAAAAAACAGTTTAATGCCAATTTTGAGAAGCGTCTGACAGAACGTCCGGCGCCGGAAGGTAAAATGCCAACACCCCCTGCTGAGTAATCCCTCAGCGTTACGCTAACGCATTCAAGACCGCCGGTCCTGTTCACAACATCTCTTCTCGATGTGGACAGGATCGGCGGTTTTTCTTTTCTTCTCGTTAAGGTAAATCTTCACTGCTGCCGATAACAACAATGTGCCATATTATGGCGCTGCGTCCTTCTCGGGAGTGATAATGGAATACTTTGATATCCGTAAAATGCCGGTAAACCTCTGGCGCAATGGTGCGGGCGAAACGCGCGAGATTTGTTGTTTTCCTCCGGCGACGCGGGATTTTCACTGGCGCGCCAGTATTGCGTCTATCGCCGGGAACGGGGAGTTTTCCCTTTTTCCTGGGGTTGAGCGCGTTATTACGTTACTGGAAGGCGGAGAGGTGATGCTGGAAGGCGTGAATACGTTTACCCATACTCTCAAGCGACATCAGCCATTCACGTTTGCAGGCGATAGCGTTGTGAAAGCCACGCTGTCGGAAGGGCAAATGTCGATGGATCTCAATATTATGACCCGACGCGATCGTTGTAAGGCGAAGGTCAGGGTTGCCGATCGCACGTTTACGACCTTCGGTTCGCGCGGTGGCGTTGTGTTTGTTATTAGCGGCGCCTGGCAACTGGGAGACAAGCTCCTGACCGCCGATCAGGGCGCCTGCTGGCATGACGGGAAACACACGTTACGGTTGTTGAAGCCAGAAGGACAGCTGTTGTTTAGCGAGATTACGTGGTTGCCGGGTTATACGCCGGACACCGTCCAGTAAGTGCAACAGGACGGCGCCCGATGGCGCTTTGCTTATCGGGCCTACGGGCGTTATGCAGCGATGTAGGCCGGATAAGACGGCACGTTCGCGCCCGATGGCGTTTCGCTTATCGGGCCTACGGGCGTTATACAGTGATGTAGGCCGGATAAGACGGTACGTCGCCATCCGGCGATTATGATTTCTTCCAGAAATCGTCAAATACTGTAATGGGTGTGCGACGTTTGTGTTCCGTTCGGATATACCAACCTTCGATGATTTTCGCGACGCTGGCATCCAGCGTTTTCCCTTCCAGATAATCATCAATGTTGTCATAGGTGACGCCCAGCGCCGCTTCGTCCGGCAGAGAAGGGCGATCGTCTTCGAGATCCGCCGTTGGCGCTTTCTTATATAAATGTTCCGGGCAACCCAGCGCGGCGAGCAGCTGTTTTCCCTGGCGCTTGTTCAGACGGAAAAGCGGGTTAATATCGGTACCGCCATCGCCATATTTAGTGAAGAAACCCGTCACCGCTTCGGCGGCATGATCGGTGCCGACCACCACACCGTTGGTCATTCCGGCGATACTGTACTGTGCCTTCATGCGTTCGCGGGCTTTTTCGTTGCCGCGAACAAAATCGCTTAATTCAATGCCTGCTTCACGCAACGCCTGCTCGCTGGCCAGAACGGCGCCTTTAATATTGACGGTCAGGACTCTGTCCGGCTGAATAAACGCGATCGCATCCTGACAATCCTGCTCGTCGGCCTGCACGCCGAATGGCAGACGCACGGCAATAAATTGCAGGGCGTCGTTCCCTGTCTCTTCACGCAGTTCAGTAATTGCGGTCTGGCACAATTTGCCCGTCAGCGTCGAATCCTGCCCTCCGCTGATACCCAGTACCAGGGATTTCAGGAAGGGATATGTTTTCAGGTACGCTTTCAGGAAATCTACGCTACGGCGAATTTCCTCTTCTGCATTAATGTGCGGTTTTGCGCCAAGCGCCCGGATTATCTCTTGCTGTAGCGTCATTTAACCCCTCCGAAGATTTTCAGAATAAATATACTGCGTTAAAGCTAACGCTTTGCTCTCTAAACGACAAGACTCCACGGCCTGAGTGGCGCAATTTACGGCATTAAAACGACATCGTTTTGTTTAATTGGAATTTTCTGAAAGATTTGTTGCATCGATTGTGGGCTTGAAAAAAGCCCTGATGTATTCCAGGCTTATATAACACGCTGATAAACAAGAGGACGGAAAATGAACAAGAATATAGCAGGAATTCTGAGTGCAGCGGCGGTAATGACTATGCTGGCAGGGTGTACGGCGTACGATCGTACAAAAGACCAATTTGTCCAGCCTGTAGTAAAAGATGTGAAAAAAGGGATGAGCCGGTCGCAGGTTGAGCAGATTGCCGGTAAGCCTTCATCTGAAGTGAGCATGATTCACGCGCGCGGTACTTGCCAGACCTACATCCTGGGTCAACGTGATGGTAAAGCTGAAACCTATTTTGTCGCGCTGGATGACACTGGTCATGTGATTAACTCCGGCTACCAGAGCTGTGCAGAGTATGACACCGATCCGCAGGCTCCGAAGCAGTAACAACTGTATATTGCCTGAGCATATGTATGAACCGGCCTGTGTGCCGGTTTTTTTGTTCCTGGGATAATCTTATTTATTGTCGCGAAATATTTGCCTGAAATGTGAGAGGGGTCATAACACCAGGTCAATGAGAGACAATTTTGTTAGTCAAAGAAATACCATCCGCCAGTTCTATCCCGTATACTCATTTCAGCCACCTAAAAAAGTAAATTCGGTTACGCAAGTTGTCCAGTGCATGGATGCAGGTTAAGGCTTGCGGAATGGCTGGCTAACAGATAATCGCATATGAGGATCGTTTTTATGGAAAAGAAACACATTTATCTGTTTTGTTCTGCGGGCATGTCGACTTCTTTACTGGTATCGAAGATGCGCGCTCAGGCTGAGAAATATGAAGTGCCGGTTATTATTGAAGCATTTCCTGAGACGCTGGCAGGAGAAAAAGGTCTTTCAGCGGATGTCGTGTTATTAGGCCCACAAATTGCTTATATGTTACCCGAAATTCAGCGTTTGTTACCCAATAAACCTGTGGAAGTGATTGACTCGCTGCTGTACGGCAAAGTCGATGGTTTAGGCGTGCTTAAGGCTGCTGTCGCAGCAATTAAAAAAGCCGCCGCAAATTAATTTTTTGTTTTAATTTTTCCCGTCAAAGAGTTATTTCATAAACATTCACCGCAATATTTTATTGCGGTATTTAAGGGTATTTTTCTATGAGTAACGTCATTGCTTCACTTGAAAAGGTACTCCTTCCTTTTGCTGTTAAAATAGGAAAGCAGCCGCACGTTAATGCAATCAAAAACGGCTTTATTCGCTTAATGCCGTTAACCCTTGCGGGGGCCATGTTTGTATTAATCAACAACGTTTTCCTGAGCTTTGGGGAGGGGTCGTTTTTTTATTCTTTAGGCATTCGGCTTGATGCTTCCACCATTGAAACATTGAATGGCTTAAAAGGCATTGGCGGAAACGTCTATAACGGTACGCTCGGTATTATGTCGTTAATGGCGCCGTTCTTTATCGGAATGGCGCTGGCGGAAGAGCGTAAAGTTGATGCGCTGGCGGCGGGGCTGTTATCCGTGGCGGCCTTTATGACCGTTACGCCATATAGCGTAGGCGAAGCTTATGCGGTTGGCGCGAACTGGCTGGGCGGTGCGAATATTATCTCCGGTATTATTATCGGTCTGGTCGTGGCGGAAATGTTTACCTTTATTGTGCGCCGCAACTGGGTCATTAGATTACCGGACAGCGTCCCGGCGTCGGTTTCCCGTTCATTCTCGGCGTTAATTCCTGGCTTTATTATTCTCTCCATTATGGGGATCATTGCGTGGGCGCTGGCGAACTACGGTTCTAACTTCCACCAGATCATTATGGATACCATTTCTACGCCGCTGGCATCGCTGGGCAGCGTGGTTGGCTGGGCCTATGTGCTGTTTGTTCCGCTACTGTGGTTCTTTGGTATTCACGGCTCGTTGGCATTGACCGCGCTGGACAGCGGTATTATGACCCCGTGGGCGCTGGAAAACATCGCCATCTATCAGCAGTTTGGTTCCGTGGATGCGGCGCTGGAAGCCGGGAAGACGTTCCACGTCTGGGCGAAACCGATGCTCGATTCCTATATTTTCCTCGGAGGGAGTGGCGCGACGCTGGGTCTGATTATCGCTATCTTCCTGGCCTCGCGTCGTGCGGATTACCGCCAGGTAGCAAAACTGGCGCTGCCGTCCGGTATCTTCCAGATTAACGAACCGATTCTGTTCGGCCTGCCGATTATTATGAACCCGGTGATGTTTATCCCGTTCATTCTGGTTCAGCCGATTCTGGCCGCCATTACGCTGATTGCGTATTACCTGGGGATTATCCCGCCGATTACCAACATCGCGCCGTGGACGATGCCAACCGGTCTGGGAGCGTTCTTTAACACCAACGGCAGCGTTGCCGCTCTGCTGGTCGCACTGTTCAACCTGGGCGTCGCGACGCTGATTTATCTGCCTTTCGTGGTTGTCGCCAACAAAGCGCAGAATGCAATTGAGCAAGAAGAAAGCGAAGAAGAAATCGCTAACGCACTGAAATTTTAAATTTAATCCGGCATGGTCTCCCCATGCCGGGCTGAACCAGAGGAAAACGTATGTTGGATCTCGAAAACGTAGCGGGTACGCCGTCAGAGGCTGAAGAACTCGAAGAAGTGGTGATGGGGCTTATCATCAACTCCGGTCAGGCGCGCAGCCTGGCTTATGCGGCGCTGAAACAGGCCAAGCAGGGTGATTTTGCTGCGGCAAAAACGATGATGGAGCAGTCGCGGATGGCGCTCAATGAAGCGCATCTCGTGCAGACGAAACTGATTGAAGGCGATCAGGGCGAAGGTAAAATGAAAGTCAGCCTGGTGCTGGTTCATGCTCAGGATCACCTGATGACGTCGATGTTAGCGCGGGAACTGGTTACAGAGTTAATCGAGCTTCACGAGAAGCTGGAACAGTGAGGAATAAATGATGCAGCTACAGGTTAACGCACCGGAGATCGCCACCGCTCGTGAGCAACAGCTTTTTAACGGCAAGAATTTCCATGTGTTTATCTATAACAAAACTGAGAGCATCAGTGGGCTGCATCAGCATGATTATTATGAATTTACCCTGGTGTTAACGGGGCGCTACTATCAGGAAATCAACGGTAAACGTGTGCTGCTGGAGCGTGGTGATTTCGTGTTTATCCCGTTGGGATCGCACCACCAGAGTTTCTATGAGTTCGGCGCCACGCGTATTCTTAACGTTGGTATCAGTAAGCGTTTTTTTGAACAACACTATCATCCTTTATTACCGTTTTGTTTTGTTGCGTCTCAGGTATACCGGGTCAACAGCGCTTTTCTGACTTATATTGAAACGGTTATCGCGTCGCTGAACTTCCGGGGAAACGGGTTAGATGAGTTTGTAGAAGTGGTCACCTTCTACATCATTAACCGGCTGCGCCATCACCGTGAAGAGCAGGTGATTGACGATATTCCGCAATGGCTGAAAGCGACCGTGGAGACAATGCACGACAAAACGCAGTTTGGTGAAAACGCGCTGGAAAATATGGTGCACCTGTCCGCAAAATCTCAGGAGTATCTGACCCGCGCAACGCAGCGTTATTACAGCAAAACGCCAATGCAGATTATTAATGAGATCCGTATTAATTTTGCGAAAAAACAGCTGGAAATGACCAACTACTCCGTAACGGATATAGCGTATGAGGCGGGTTACAGTAGCCCAAGCCTGTTTATTAAAACGTTTAAAAAGCTGACCTCATTTACACCGAACAGTTATCGTAAAAAATTAACTGAATTTAATCAGTAAACAATATTGACCTGACAACACGATTTTATCGCTTGCCCTGAATAGCGCGGGACGTCCGCGCCATACCTGACGAACGGGCAGAGCGTAATACACGCCAGTGTTTTTACACTGAAGGGAGAAAGTATGAGCCAGAAATTAAAAGTCGTCACGATTGGTGGCGGGAGCAGCTACACCCCTGAATTACTGGAAGGTTTTATTAAGCGTTATCATGAATTGCCGGTTTCTGAATTATGGCTGGTGGATGTTGAAGACGGAAAAGAGAAACTGGATATTATTTTTGACCTCTGCCAGCGCATGATCGACAAAGCCGGTGTCCCGCTGAAATTATACAAAACGCTGGATCGTCGCGAGGCTTTGCAAGGGGCGGATTTCGTCACTACGCAACTGCGCGTGGGTCAGCTGAAAGCCCGTGAACAGGATGAACGCATTCCGCTAAGTCACGGGTATCTGGGGCAAGAGACCAACGGCGCAGGCGGCCTGTTCAAAGGGCTGCGCACCATCCCGGTTATCTTTGATATCGTGAAAGATGTCGAAGAACTGTGCCCGAACGCGTGGGTCATTAACTTCACGAACCCGGCTGGCATGGTGACAGAAGCGGTTTATCGCCACACCCGCTTTAAGAAATTCATCGGCGTATGCAATATCCCCGTGGGGATGAAAATGTTCATCCATGACGTGCTGGCATTGCAAGACAGCGACGATCTGTCGATCGACCTGTTTGGCCTCAACCACATGGTGTTTATTAAAGACGTACTGGTGAATGGCGAATCGCGCTTTGCTGAACTGCTGGATGGCGTGGCGTCCGGGCAGTTAAAAGCGTCAACGGTGAAAAATATTTTTGACCTGCCGTTTAGCGAAGGGCTTATTCGCTCGCTGAATATGCTGCCGTGTTCCTATCTGCTTTACTACTTCAAGCAAAAAGAGATGCTGGCGATTGAAATGGGCGAATACTATAAAGGCGGCGCGCGCGCTCAGGTGGTGCAGAAGGTTGAGAAACAGCTCTTTGATCTTTATAAAAATCCAGAGCTGAATATCAAACCGAAAGAGCTGGAGCAGCGCGGCGGGGCTTACTATTCCGACGCCGCATGTGAAGTGATTAACGCTATCTATAACGATAAGCAGACGGAACACTACGTTAATATCCCGCATCATGGTCATGTGGATAATATCCCTGCTGACTGGGCGGTGGAGATGACCTGCACATTAGGGCGGAATGGGGCGACGCCGCACCCGCGCATCACGCATTTCGATGAAAAAGTGCTGGGCCTCATCTATACCATCAAAGGGTTTGAAGTCGCAGCCAGTAAGGCGGCGCTGAGCGGCGAGTTCAATGATGTGCTGTTAGCGCTTAACCTGAGCCCGCTGGTGCACTCCGATCGCGATGCGGAAACCCTGGCGCGGGAGTTGATTCTGGCCCACGAGAAGTGGCTGCCGAATTTTGCGGAATGCATCGAGAAACTCAAAGGCGCACAACACTAACAGAGGTTGGGTATGGAACGCTTATTGATTGTGAATGCGGATGACTTTGGCCTGAGCAAGGGACAAAACTACGGCATTGTCGAGGCTTGTCGGAATGGCGTTGTGACGTCCACAACGGCGCTGGTCAATGGTGAAGCCATCGACCATGCGGCGCAATTGTGCCGTGACGTGCCGAAACTGGCGGTGGGGATGCATTTTGTGCTCACCTTAGGGAAGCCGCTGACGGCGATGCCGGGTTTGACGCGTGAAGGGCTGCTGGGAAAATGGATCTGGCAAATGGCCGAGGAAGAGACCTTGCCGCTGGATGAAATTTCGCATGAGCTGGAGTGTCAGTATCAGCGTTTTATCGACCTTTTTGGCCGTGAGCCAACGCATCTGGACAGTCATCACCATGTGCATATGTTCCCGCAAATTTTTCCCATTGTGGCACAGTTTGCGGCAGAACGCGGCGTTGCTCTGCGTATCGATCGCCAGTCGGTGCTTAATGCTGACGATCTGCCGGTAGCGTTACGCAGCTCGCAGGGATTCAGCAGCGAGTTTTACGGCGACGCTATTTCAGAAGCGCTGTTTCTTCAGGTGCTGGATGCCTCTGCTGACAGAGGCGAAAAGTCACTGGAAGTGATGTGTCATCCGGCGTTTATCGACAATATCATCCGTCAGAGCGCCTATTGTTACCCCCGCTTGACTGAGCTTGACGTGCTGACGTCTGCGTCGCTGAAGTATGCGATTGCGGAACGCGGGTATCGTCTCGGCAGTTTTCTTGATGTCTGACTCCTGAGTTTGCGGCGCATTGCTGCGCCGCATTTTTTATGCCGTCAGCCTGACGGCGCTTGTTTTACCCGCCCGTGACCAGACGCGGTGCGTCGCCATCAGCGTAAACCGCACATGCAAGGCGGGACGAACGGGGGCAAAATCAGCTAAGATAGTGTTTTTCTGATTTTTAGCATTTGCCTTTAGTGAAACAACTGATGATGAAACCTCTTCGCCAACAAAATCGCCCGGTTATCAGCTATGTTCCACGCGTGGAGCCCGCGCCGCCAGAACATGCGATAAAAATGGACGCGTTTCGTGACGTATGGATACTGCGCGGAAAGTATGTCGCCTTTATCTTAATGGGGGAGGCATTTCAGCGATCGCCTGCATTTACCGTTCCTGAGTCGGCGCAGCGATGGGCGAATCAGGTTCGCCAGGAAAATGAGATAGCCGAATAATTCGCATAAAAAAACCGCCTGATTAAGGCGGTTTGTTCATCACGCGGGATCAATGATGTGCCAGTTCGGCATCGTCTTCACTGTCCAGAAGGGTTTTGTCCGTCTGCTTCAGCCACTGGCTGGTCAGCGTACCGGCAGTCATTGAGCCGCTCACGTTCAGCGCGGTACGACCCATATCGATCAGCGGTTCAACGGAAATCAGCAGCGCGACCAGCGTGACCGGCAGGCCCATCGCAGGCAGGACGATCAGCGCAGCGAAGGTGGCGCCGCCGCCGACGCCCGCGACACCGGCAGAGCTGACGGTCACAATACCGACCAGGGTGGCAATCCAGACCGGATCAAGCGGGTTAATACCGACAGTCGGCGCAACCATCACCGCCAGCATAGCCGGGTACAGGCCTGCACAACCGTTCTGACCAATCGTCGCGCCAAAAGAGGCGGAGAAGCTGGCGATGGATTCCGGTACGCCCAGACGACGCGTTTGCGCTTCCACGTTCAGCGGAATGGACGCGGCGCTGGAGCGGCTGGTAAAGGCGAACGTCAGAACCGGCCATACTTTACGGAAATATTTCAGCGGGCTAACGCCGTTGACGCCCAGCAGGATACCGTGCACCACAAACATGATGATCAGGCCAAGATAAGACGCGACCACGAAGCTACCCAGTTTGATGATGTCCTGTAGGTTAGACCCTGCGACGACTTTGGTCATCAGCGCCAGTACGCCATATGGCGTCAGTTGCATTACCAGGCGCACCAGCTTCATCACCCAGCTTTGCAGGGTATCGATAGCGATTAACACGCGTTCGCCTTTCGGCGCGTCGTCTTTCAGCAGTTTCAGCGCCGCGACGCCAAGGAATGCCGCGAAGATCACCACGCTGATGATGGAGGTCGGGTTTGCGCCGGTCAGGTCAGCAAACGGGTTTTTCGGCACAAACGACAGCACCAGTTGCGGCACGCTGAGGTCGGCGACTTTTCCAACATAGTTGGTTTCGATGGCGTTCAGACGCGCGGTTTCCGCGCCGCCCTGCACCAGACCTTCCGCCGTCAGACCGAACAGGTTGGTGACCAGTACACCCACCAGTGCGGCAATCAGGGTAGTGAAAAGCAGCGTGCCAATGGTCAGAAAGCTGATCTTACCCAACTGAGACGCGTTATGCAGACGCGCAACGGCGCTGAGAATAGACGCGAAGACCAGCGGCATGACGATCATTTGCAGCAGTTGTACATAGCCGTTGCCGACGATGTTGAACCACTGAACGGAGTCTTTTAGTACCGGGCTGTCAGACCCGTAAACGGTGTGCAGGGCGAGACCGAAGATCACGCCCATCACCAGACCGACCAGCACTTTTTTTGCCAGACTCCACTGTTTGTGGCGAGTTTGCGCCAGCACGAACAGCAGTGCAACGAACACCACGATGTTCGCGATTAATGGAAAATTCATCCCCGTTCTCCTGATTTTTTTATACGTATCGCTGTGTGACAGCGATCCTGTTGGCGCAAGGTTAGCAGAACTGTGACCGACCTCTTATATTCAAATGGAATTGTTTATGCCAAAAATGACATTTATGCTGGTTTACTCAGCAATCTGGTGATTTATAAAGCGATCGAACTGCATTTGCAGCATATTAATCATCTGCGACGACCAACGCACTGCACTGTTTTCGGGCATTGTCTGCGGCATCCAGATAGCCCACACGAATAACGCCATGCATAAAAAACGCTCCAGTTGATTGCCTTTTTGCGGAACGAGGATCGGCAGACGGAAGCGCCAGCGGCAGGGCCAGAGCAGGGGAACGCCCGCCGGGGTCAGCATATCGGCCAGAATATGGCTTAAATAACCGAGCACCATTCCTTGCAGGGCATCGGCCGGAATAATCCAGCTCTCCGGCACTTTCAGGTAGAAAAGGGCAAGCATAGCGAACACGGCGAACAGGCTGTGCGTAAACCCGCGATGGCCGAACGCGCGCGCGACAGGTTTTGATATCCATTTCAGACGCTGGCCAAGAAATGATTTTGGATGATCAATATCGGGCAGCAGGCAGGTCAGGATGGCCGAAGGGACAATATGCCACCAGTCGCCCTGAGCGAGAACCGGCGTCAATTCCGCATTTTTGGCAAACACTGCGCAGGCAATGGAAAAAAGAAGGTGGCCTTCCGCCGTCATGATAAAACCCAATAAACTGTCAATTCATACAGTATAGGGTTTTTATACAGTAGGCGGAAGAGGTGACGTTGTAACTCTATGTCACAAATGACATGAATTAGCGCGCCAGCCAGCCGCCATCGACGGCGAGGGTATAGCCGTGAACGTAATCAGACGCCGAAGAAGCGAGAAAGACAACCGGGCCTTGCAGATCGGCAGGTGTGCCCCAGCGTCCGGCCGGAATGCGGTCAACAATCTCTTTGCTGCGTGCGGCGTCATCCCGCAGCTGTTGCGTATTGTTCGTCGCCATATAACCGGGAGCGATGGCGTTCACGTTGATGTGATGTTCCGCCCATTCGTTCGCCAGCAACCGCGTGATACCCAATACGCCGCTTTTCGACGCGGTATAAGAAGGAACGCGAATGCCGCCCTGGAATGAAAGCATTGAGGCGATATTAATAATCTTCCCGCCATCACCTTGCTTCAGGAATTGCCGTGCGACGGCCTGAGAGAGAAAGAACACGGATTTGAGATTCAGATTCATCACATCGTCCCAGTCTTTCTCGCTAAACGACAGCGCGTCTTCGCGGCGGATCGTCCCGGCGTTGTTCACCAGAATGTCAATTCGGCCAAACTGTTCGACCGTTTGCACGACAATAGCCGGGATAGCGCGTTGCTGGCTCAGGTCGGCCTGGATCGCCATAAAACGGCGTCCGAGCGCCTCCACTTTTGCTGCCGTATCGTGGGGGACTTTGCGATTAACGCCGACGATGTCGCAGCCTGCTTCCGCCAGCGCCAGCGTCATACCCTGCCCAAGCCCGGTATCGCATCCGGTCACTATCGCGACTTTACCTGCAAGACTAAACGCATCCAGAATCATGTTCACCTCGGCTATCGGTTTTTATCAGTTTTTTGCCCTGAGAAAAGGATAGAAGAGGCGGTGAAGGAATACAATAAAAAATGAAACAGTGTTTTATAAAGCAGATGTGCGTAGCAAAACGGGCAATGTCGCCACCGCCCGTCGCTATTTAACCGCGCAGATGCGCTGCGGTCAGTTCAGCCAGCGAAGTCAGTTTGACGTTGGCAAGGGCAAAGCGCGGGTCGTGCTGGCCTTCTTCCGCCGGAACAACAATTGAGCGCATTCGCGCCGCTTTTGAGGCGACCATGCCGTTGACGGAGTCTTCCAGCGCAACGCAGGTTAACGGGTCAACGCCCAGTTTGGCCGCGCAATCGAGGTATACCTGCGGATGCGGCTTGCTGTAAGGCAGTTTTTCCGCAGAGGCCAGGGCATCGAAACTTTCACGCAGATCAAACATGGTCAGCACCTTTTCCAGCATATGCAGGGGGGAAGCGGAGGCCAGACCGACCATTAACCCCTGAGATTTGCACAGCGCGACCGCTTCGCGCACGCCGGGGAGCAGCGGGCGAGTTTCTTCAACCAGTGAGATGGCGCGGGTAATGATTCGGTCGGTAACCGCCTGACGGTCTGGCCCATTCCACGGTTGTTGGGCGTACCAGAGGTCAACAACCATATCGATGCGTAAACCCAGCGTATCCGGGAGTTCATGGCGGCGGGTAATATCTACGCCTAAACTTGCCATGACCTCCAGTTCAGCTTGATCCCAAAGCGGTTCGGAATCGATCAGTAGTCCATCCATATCGAAAATTGCAGCAAGAATCTGACGCGGGGTTGACATTACAACCTCTCCTTTTGAGGTGAAAACACAATGGATTAAGCGCTTATTATGGCTAATGACGTATCATAGCGCCTTTAAAGAACAGGCGAAATTGGTTATCAGCAGGTAGACTTAGGCCAAAACGACGCGTCTTTATCAAGGGGAACTCATGACGTATCAACAAGCTGGACGCATTGCTGTCTTAAAAAGGATTCTGGGATGGGTGATTTTTATCCCTGCGCTTATTTCCACACTGGTTTCATTGCTGAAGTTTATGTATGAGCACAGCGAAAAGCAGGAAGGGATTAACGCGGTGATGCTTGATTTTACTCACGTTATGATTGATATGATGCGGGCGAATACCGCGTTCCTGAACCTGTTCTGGTATAACTCGCCGACGCCGGATTTTCAACACAGTCTGAACATTGTTTTCTGGGTGATTTTTGTGTTGATTTTCGTTGGCCTGGCATTGCAGGACTCAGGCGCCAGGATGAGCCGCCAGGCGCGTTTTCTTCGCGAAGGGGTTGAAGATCAGCTTATTCTGGAAAAAGCGAAAGGCAGCGAGGGGTTGTCACGCGAGCAAATTGAGTCGCGCATCGTGGTTCCGCATCACACGATCTTCTTACAGTTTTTCCCGCTTTATATCCTGCCGGTGATTATCATCGTGTTGGGCTACGTTTTCTTTTCGCTTCTTGGATTTGTGTAGCAATGAAGAATGCCCGATAGCGCTTCGCTTATCGGGCCTGTGGTTCAGTGCATCTGTAAGCTGTCATCCGGCACAATAGCTATGCCGCCAGCAACCTTTCCATCGCTTTTTGCGCCACCACCAGGTGTTGCCCGCCAAACAGTCTCGCCCGATTGAGCAGGGTATAGAGCTGATAAATCGGCTGGCGATCCAGAAAATCCAGCGGTAGCGGAGAAACAGACTGGTAGCCATCATAGATCTGCGGGGGTTGGTCGGTATGCAGCGGCAGCATGGCCAGATCGCACTCCCTGTCGCCCCAGTAACAGGCGGGATCGAAAATGTAGGGGCCATCAGGCCCAAGCGCGCAGTTTCCTGACCATAAATCGCCGTGCAGCAGCGAAGGCTGCGGCTGATGCGAGGCCAGACGCTGCTGAACATGCTCAACGATCGCATCGATATTGCCAAATGCGATGCCTTTTTCTGCCGCCAGTTCAAGCTGCCAGCCAATGCGTTGTTCGGCAAAAAATGTTGACCAGCGTCGTTGCCAGGCATTGGGTTGAGGCGTGGTGGAAAGGGCGTTATCAAAATCAAGGCCAAACTGGGGCTGGTCGCTCCATTCATGTAAATAGGCAAGTTGCTGACCGAGGATAAAGGCGTTGTGGGCATCCAGAGGACGGGGAGGGAGATAATCCATCACCAGAAAACTGTAGTCTCTGTCTGAGCCCTGCGCCCAGACTTTCGGGACGGTGACGGTTTTACTGCGGGAAAGCAGCTCCAGTTGGTCAGCTTCCGCCGTAAAGCCGGGAAGGAGCTCTCTTTCATCACATTTGACGAAAAAATCGCGTCCCGCATAGCGTAAATGCCATGCGGCATGGATCTCTCCGCCGGGCAGTTCATTACGCAGTTCGATTTCGCCTTCACCTAATTGCTCGCTTAAAAGACGACTGATAGCCTGCCACATGATGTCTCTCCCCATGTTGTCTGCCAGATCATAAGGTTAGCGCATAAATGCGGTGAAAAAACACGAGCTAACGCACACCGTAGACGCGTTTTTGCACAATGGCACTGATATTATCGGTCTTTAGTCCACTCCTCCCATGTCATGACCGATATTTCTGGTTTCTTATCTAAAGCGCTTTCCGCCAGCCCGGCGGTAAGCGCGGCGATCTCATCTTCGCTCAGGGCGCTGATAAAACCAAATGTGTTGGTACCCAGTTCATGTACATGCCCTTGCTCGTCGGTCATGGTGAGCAGAAAACCGCACCGCGTCAGATGGTTGTTCAACTCGTTAATCTCTGTCAGCGAGTCTTCATGAAATTTCACGGTTATGACATAGCGGATGACATCACCACTGGCCATAAATCACCTCTTTGTAATCACATGATTTTTTAGCATAGTCGGTTAATTCGTATGCTGATAGCTTTGCCGCTGAAACCCCCTCGTAATAAGGAGAGGGATGGCCGATCACTGAGAAAGCCAGGCGTAGATTTTCTGCGTATCGTCCCGGGAACACAGACGTGTTCCTTGATTCAACGTCGCCGCGCTGCCTGCCGAGACGCCGAAACGCACCATCTCTTCCAGCGAGGCGTTTTCCGCCAGTTTTAGCGTCATTGCGCCAACCATGCTGTCGCCCGCGCCGACGGTACTTTGACTTCTGACGGGAGGGGGAACAACCTGGACGCAGCTTTCGCTATCCACCGCCAGCGCCCCCTGCGGCCCCAGAGACACAACGACGCGGCGCGCTTTGCCGCTCTTCACGATTTCCTGCGCTGCTTTGCGCACATCGTCAGGCTGCGTGAGTTCGCGATTGACCAGCGCGCTCAGCTCTTTTTGGTTCGGTTTGACCAGTTCAATATTGCCGAGAGATAACGCCGCGTTGAGCGCATCGCCCGAACTATCAATAATGCAGCGGATACCCTGTTTCTGCGCGGCGGCAATAAGCTGCGTCAGTTTTTCCAGCTTGACGCCGGGCGGCAGACTCCCGCTGATGACCAAAATGGCGCCGGATTCGATCTCCAGAACCTGTTCTTCAATCTGGCGAAATTCGTCATCGTCGAGTGCGGCGCCGGGCATGACAAAGCGATATTGCTCCCCGCTGGACTCCACATGAACATGCAGGTTTTGTCGCGTCCAGTCTTTGGCGTCGATGGTGACGACGGGGACGTTTTCATCGGCCAGAAGTGCGACCAGATGTTCGCCGGTCGCGCCGCCTGCGGGGAAAATCGCGGTTGCGGTTCCGCCAAGATGGGCAATCGCGCGGGCAACGTTGATTCCGCCGCCGCCGGGTTCAAAAACGGGTGATGAACAGCGAAGTTTCCCTTCGGGATAGAGTTGTGGGGTGATTGTTGCGCTATCGAGAGAGGGCGCAAGTGTTAACGTATAGATACGTATCATCTTTACCTCCTGTTAGGCTGACTTCAGTCTGGCACTGAATGCCCGGAAAGGGAAGTAATTAACAATATGATTTACTGGATATTTATTTAAAATTACCGGGAGAAAGATATATAAATAAATATCTGCTTTGGGAACTCTCTTATTCAAAAAATGAAATAAGAATTCATTGCTATGTTATTCGAGCCTTTTTATAATTTGTTACCTTTCCTGGATCGTTTGTCATTGATCCTTATGAAAGTTTCCGGGACCGTAACGGTCTCTTTTTTTGTTGTACGGACTCTTTATAAATGAAGCTTTTGAAGACAGTACCCGCTGCATTAATGTTGGCAGGGGGCGTATTTGCGTCAATGCATGCCGCTGCTGATGATTCCGTTTTTACTGTCATGGATGATCCCGCCACTGCGAAGAAACCCTTCGAAGGTAACCTGAATGCGGGCTACCTTGCTCAGTCAGGCAACACGAAAAGTTCTTCTTTAACGGCTGACACCACGATGACCTGGTACGGTGCAACCACCGCCTGGTCGCTGTGGGGGAATGCCAGCAATACATCCTCCAACGATGAACGCTCTTCGGAGAAATACGCGGTAGGCGGCCGTAGCCGTTTCAATATGACCGACTACGATTACCTGTTTGGCCAGGCAAGCTGGCTGACAGACCGTTACAACGGTTATCGTGAGCGTGACACACTGACCGCCGGTTATGGCCGTCAGTTCCTCAACGGGCCGGTGCACAGCTTCCGTTTTGAATTCGGTCCTGGCGTACGCTATGACGAACATACCGATGGCAAAACCGAGACCCAACCGCTGGGCTACGCTTCCGGTAGCTACGCCTGGCAGATGACGGATAACACCAAATTTACGCAGGGCGTGTCCGTTTTCGGCGCTGAAGATACCACCCTCAACTCAGAGACGGCGTTGAATGTCGCGATCAACGAGCATTTTGGTTTAAAGGTGGCTTATAACCTGACCTGGAACTCCGAACCGCCCGCAACGGCGCCGGAACATACCGATCGCCGCACGACGGTATCGTTAGGGTATAAGATGTAATCGCCTGCCGGGTTGTTTTAAACACGACCCGGCTTTTTAAATTAGCGTTTTTATCGCGATTGCGCGCTAAGTGAAATTATATTTATATTTTCCGTAGCGAATGCCATTCATAAAAATGCGTTGAACGTGCATATTATTGATGCTTTCTATTCATTCGCAGGAATTAACTTTCGGCGAACGCTTCGGATATTAGCCCCAAATCATCGCCGCCCAGCGGAGCAGCAACATTGCGCCGCAAATGAGGAGCAATACGACAACCATCTTCCAGTGTTTTTTGGCAAAGCGGTTTGTTGGCATTTTCTCTCTTCCTGTCAAAATCGGACTGATGCTCCCAGTGTAACAAAAGCGATGGCGCGTCAGGGAATTGATTTACATCATACAGTTCGGCGTGATTGCGGCTTTGATCGGCAGTCAATGCCGTGTACACTGTCAAGCGGTGTTATCAAAAAACGGGTGTAGGTCCAGTCTTGCCATTCAGGCGGGCCGTGACATATTTCGCAGAGTGAAGCGGGAATCAGCCCATAACTTTTTGATAATTTTAAATATTGAAACTTTGTATGTGATCTTTCGTGTGGGTCACCACTGCAAATAAGGATATAACATGCCTGTTATTACTCTTCCTGATGGCAGCCAACGCCATTACGACCACGCTGTAAGCCCCATGGATGTTGCGCTGGACATTGGTCCAGGACTGGCGAAAGCCTGTATCGCAGGTCGCGTTAATGGCGAACTGGTTGACGCGTCCGATCTCATTGAACACGACGCTCAGCTGGCAATCATCACCGCGAAAGATGAAGAAGGTCTGGAGATCATTCGTCACTCCTGTGCGCACCTGTTAGGGCACGCGATTAAACAACTTTGGCCGAACACCAAAATGGCTATCGGTCCGGTTGTCGATAACGGTTTTTACTATGATATTGATCTCGACCGTACGTTAACCCAGGAAGATGTCGACGCGCTCGAAAAACGGATGCACGAGCTTGCTGAGAAAAACTACGACGTCATTAAGAAGAAAGTGAGCTGGCACGAAGCGCGTGAAACCTTCGTGAAGCGTGGCGAAACCTATAAGGTTTCTATTCTTGATGAGAATATTGCGCATGATGACAAGCCGGGCTTGTATCATCATGAAGAATATGTCGATATGTGCCGTGGCCCGCACGTGCCGAACATGCGTTTCTGCCATCACTTCAAACTGATGAAAACCGCAGGGGCATACTGGCGTGGCGACAGCAACAACAAGATGCTGCAACGTATTTATGGTACGGCGTGGGCGGATAAAAAATCCCTGAACGCCTATCTGCAACGCCTTGAAGAAGCCGCCAAGCGCGACCACCGTAAAATCGGTAAGCAGCTTGACCTGTATCATATGCAGGAAGAAGCGCCAGGTATGGTGTTCTGGCATAACGACGGCTGGACTATCTTCCGTGAACTGGAAGTCTTTGTGCGTTCTAAGCTCAAAGAATATCAGTATCAGGAAGTTAAAGGCCCGTTCATGATGGACCGTGTGCTGTGGGAAAAAACCGGGCACTGGGAAAACTACAAAGATGCGATGTTCACTACCTCTTCAGAGAACCGTGAATACTGCATCAAGCCGATGAACTGCCCGGGCCACGTGCAGATCTTCAACCAGGGTCTGAAGTCCTACCGCGATCTGCCGCTGCGTATGGCGGAATTCGGTAGCTGCCACCGTAACGAACCGTCAGGCGCCTTGCATGGCCTGATGCGCGTACGTGGCTTCACCCAGGATGATGCGCATATCTTCTGTACTGAAGAACAGATTCGCGATGAAGTGAACGCCTGTATTCGTATGGTCTACGATATGTACAGCACCTTTGGCTTCGAGAAGATCGTCGTCAAACTTTCCACTCGCCCCGAAAAACGTATCGGTAGCGATGAAATGTGGGATCGTGCTGAGGCGGATCTGGCCGTTGCGCTGGAAGAAAACAACATCCCGTTTGAGTATCAACTGGGTGAGGGCGCATTCTACGGTCCGAAAATTGAATTTACCCTGTATGACTGCCTCGATCGTGCATGGCAGTGCGGTACGGTACAGTTGGACTTCTCTCTGCCGTCTCGTCTGAACGCCTCTTATGTTGGCGAAAACAACGAGCGTCAGGTGCCGGTGATGATTCACCGCGCGATTCTTGGGTCAATGGAACGTTTCATCGGTATCCTGACTGAAGAGTTCGCAGGCTTCTTCCCGACCTGGCTTGCGCCGGTTCAGGTAGTGGTGATGAACATTACCGATACTCAGTCTGAATACGTTAACGAATTGACGCAGAAACTACAAAATGCGGGCATTCGTGTAAAAGCAGACTTGAGAAATGAGAAGATAGGCTTTAAAATCCGCGAGCACACTTTACGTCGTGTCCCTTACATGTTGGTCTGTGGCGACAAAGAGGTAGAAGCAGGCAAAGTAGCCGTGCGTACCCGTCGTGGCAAAGACTTGGGCAGCCTGGACGTAAATGAAGTTATCGAGAAGCTGCAACAAGAGATTCGCAGCCGCAGTCTTCAACAACTGGAGGAATAAAGTATTAAAGGCGGAAAACGAGTTCAAACGGCGCGTCCTAACCGTATCAATGGCGAAATTCGCGCCCAGGAAGTTCGCTTAACAGGTCTGGAAGGCGAGCAGCTTGGTATTGTGAGTCTGAGAGAAGCTCTGGAAAAAGCTGAAGAAGCTGGAGTAGACTTAGTCGAAATCAGCCCTAACGCCGAGCCGCCGGTTTGTCGTATAATGGATTACGGCAAATTCCTCTATGAAAAGAGTAAGTCTTCTAAGGAACAGAAGAAAAAGCAAAAAGTTATCCAGGTTAAGGAAATTAAATTCCGTCCTGGTACAGATGAAGGCGACTATCAGGTAAAACTCCGCAGCCTGATTCGCTTTCTCGAAGAGGGCGATAAGGCCAAGATCACGCTGCGTTTCCGCGGTCGTGAGATGGCCCACCAACAGATCGGTATGGAAGTGCTTAATCGCGTGAAAGAAGATCTGGCTGAACTGGCAGTTGTCGAATCCTTCCCTACGAAGATCGAAGGCCGTCAGATGATTATGGTGCTCGCTCCTAAGAAGAAACAGTAAGGCCTTCAAGTAGCAATTCCTGTGGAGCCTTCGGGCTTCACAGATTTTGTTCGCCTGGGTTTCGTTTATTAACAATGCGAAGTGGAAGTTATTAAAATGCCAAAAATTAAGACCGTACGCGGTGCTGCTAAGCGCTTCAAAAAAACCGGTAAAGGTGGTTTTAAGCACAAGCACGCTAACCTGCGTCATATTCTGACCAAAAAAGCGACCAAGCGTAAACGTCACCTGCGCCCGAAAGCCATGGTTTCCAAAGGCGATCTGGGTCTGGTAATCGCGTGCCTGCCGTACGCATAAGCCGTTAACGTTTTTTTTAACTTTTTTATGCCCAATAGATTTCGCATGTCGCAAGGCGGTTAACGTCGCGAAAATGTGAAAGATGAAGGGCGAATCAGAATAGATACAGGAGAGCACTATGGCTCGCGTAAAACGTGGTGTAATTGCACGCGCACGTCACAAGAAAATTTTGAAACAAGCCAAAGGCTACTACGGTGCGCGTTCTCGCGTATACCGCGTTGCCTTCCAGGCAGTTATCAAAGCTGGTCAGTATGCTTACCGTGACCGTCGTCAACGTAAGCGTCAGTTCCGTCAACTGTGGATTGCGCGTATCAACGCAGCAGCACGTCAGAACGGTATTTCTTACAGCAAATTCATCAACGGCCTGAAAAAAGCCTCTGTTGAAATTGACCGTAAGATCCTGGCTGACATCGCAGTATTCGACAAAGTAGCGTTCACCGCTCTGGTTGAAAAAGCGAAAGCAGCTCTGGCATAAGCCAGTGAAAAGAGGGAGCCTGGCTCCCTCTCTTTTATTTGTAGTGCAATCAATCAGTTGACAATTTATCCGTAACCCTTTTCAATAAAGGTTGTCCGGTTTTACCACACAAGGTAACGCAAGCATGAATGCTGCTATTTTCCGCTTCTTTTTTTACTTTAGCACCTGACTCCAGGAGGCTAGCGCGTGAAAGAAGAAACGAAAAACAGCGCGAAAAAGCCTCCTGATGGAGGCTTTTTTTGTACCTGAAATCGAGAGATTAAGTCCAACGAACCGGTGTCTTCACCGACACAATGAGGAAAACCATGTCACATCTCGCAGAGCTGGTTGCCAGTGCGAAGGCAGCCATTAACCAGGCGTCAGATGTTGCCGCGTTAGACAATGTACGCGTCGAATATTTGGGCAAGAAAGGGCATTTAACCCTTCAGATGACGACCCTGCGTGAATTGCCGCCAGAAGAGCGTCCGGCAGCCGGCGCGGTTATCAATGAAGCAAAAGAGCAGGTACAACAAGCGCTGAACGCGCGCAAAGCGGATTTAGAAAACGCGGCGCTGAATGCACGTCTGGCGGCGGAAACCATCGACGTTTCTCTGCCTGGACGTCGTATTGAGAACGGTGGTCTGCATCCGGTAACACGTACCATTGATCGTATTGAAAGTTTCTTCGGTGAGCTTGGTTTTACCGTGGCGACTGGCCCGGAGATCGAAGACGATTACCATAACTTCGATGCGCTGAACATTCCAGGCCATCATCCGGCCCGCGCTGACCACGACACTTTCTGGTTTGATGCCACCCGTCTGCTGCGTACGCAGACTTCCGGCGTGCAGATTCGTACCATGAAAGAACAGCAGCCGCCGATCCGTATTATTGCGCCGGGCCGAGTGTACCGTAACGACTACGATCAAACGCACACCCCGATGTTCCATCAGATGGAAGGGCTGATTGTTGACACCAACATTAGCTTCACCAACCTGAAAGGCACGCTGCACGACTTCCTGCGTAACTTCTTTGAAGAAGATCTGCAAATCCGTTTCCGTCCTTCTTATTTCCCGTTCACGGAACCGTCCGCAGAAGTGGATGTAATGGGCAAAAACGGCAAATGGCTGGAAGTGCTGGGTTGCGGGATGGTGCATCCGAACGTTCTACGCAACGTGGGCATCGACCCGGAAATCTACTCTGGCTTCGCGTTTGGTATGGGGATGGAGCGTCTGACCATGCTGCGTTATGGCGTGACCGATCTGCGCTCATTCTTCGAAAACGATCTGCGTTTCCTCAAACAGTTTAAATAAAGGCAGGGTAAAACAATGAAATTCAGTGAACTGTGGTTACGCGAATGGGTGAACCCGGCAATCGACAGCGATGCGCTGTCGGATCAGATTACGATGGCGGGTCTGGAAGTGGATGGCGTTGACGCCGTCGCCGGTGAGTTCAACGGCGTGGTTGTGGGTGAAGTGGTGGAGTGCGGCCAGCACCCGAACGCAGATAAATTGCGCGTTACGAAAGTGAACATGGGCGGCGAACGTCTGCTGGATATTGTCTGTGGCGCGCCTAACTGCCGTCAGGGGCTGAAAGTAGCCGTTGCAACTATCGGCGCGGTTCTGCCGGGCGATTTCAAAATCAAAGCCGCTAAACTGCGCGGCGAGCCGTCGGAAGGGATGCTGTGCTCCTTCTCCGAACTGGGGATTTCCGACGACCATAGCGGCATCATCGAATTGCCGGCGGATGCGCCGATCGGAACCGATATCCGCGAATACCTGAAGCTTGACGATAACACCATTGAAATCAGCGTGACGCCGAACCGCGCCGACTGCTTAGGGATCATCGGTGTGGCGCGTGATGTCGCTGTCCTGAACAAAATCGCGCTGGTTGAGCCGGAGATCGTACCTGTTGCAGCCACCATCAATGACACGCTGCCGATCGCGGTTGAAGCGCCGGATGCCTGCCCGCGCTACCTGGGTCGCGTGGTGAAAGGCATTAATGTTAAAGCGCCTACGCCGCTGTGGATGAAAGAGAAGCTGCGTCGCTGCGGCATTCGTTCCATTGACGCTGTCGTTGACGTCACCAACTATGTACTGCTTGAACTGGGTCAGCCGATGCATGCCTTTGACAAAGACCGTATTGAAGGCGGTATTGTCGTGCGTATGGCCAAAGAGGGCGAAACCCTGGTGCTGCTGGACGGCACAGAAGCGAAGCTGAGCACCGATACGCTGGTGATCGCGGATCACCACAAAGCGCTGGCGATGGGCGGTATCTTTGGCGGCGAGCATTCCGGCGTGAATGAGGAAACGCAAAACGTGCTGCTGGAATGCGCGTTCTTTAGCCCGCTGTCTATTACCGGTCGTGCGCGTCGCCACGGTCTGCATACCGATGCTTCCCACCGCTATGAGCGTGGTGTGGACCCGGCGTTGCAGTACAAAGCAATGGAGCGCGCCACCCGCCTGTTGATCGACATTTGCGGCGGCGAAGCCGGTCCGGTTATCGACGTCACGAATGACGCCACGCTGCCGAAACGCGCGACCATTACGCTTCGTCGTAGCAAGCTGGATCGTCTGATCGGGCATCACATTGCCGATGAGCAGGTGAGCGATATTCTGCGTCGTCTGGGCTGCGAAGTGACTGAAGGTCAGGACGAGTGGAAAGCGGTCGCGCCGAGCTGGCGTTTCGACATGGAGATTGAAGAAGATCTGGTCGAAGAAGTGGCCCGCGTGTATGGCTATAACAACATTCCTGATGAGCCGATTCAGGCGGGTTTAATCATGGGGACTCACCGTGAAGCCAACTTGTCGCTGAAGCGTGTGAAAACCATGCTCAATGACAAAGGCTACCAGGAAGTGATCACCTATAGCTTTGTCGATCCGAAGGTTCAGCAACTGCTGCATCCGGGCGAAGAAGCGCTGTTGCTGCCAAGTCCGATCTCCATTGAGATGTCGGCGATGCGTCTCTCACTGTGGACCGGCCTGCTGTCAACGGTGGTCTATAACCAGAACCGTCAGCAGAACCGCGTGCGTATCTTTGAAACCGGTCTGCGTTTCGTGCCGGATACCCAGGCAAATCTGGGCATTCGTCAGGATCTGATGCTGGCAGGGGTGATTTGCGGCAACCGTTATGACGAGCACTGGAATCTGGCGAAAGAGACCGTTGATTTCTATGATCTGAAAGGCGATCTGGAAGCGGTGCTGGATCTCACCGGCAAACTGGCCGACATTCAGTTCAGGGCGGAAGCGAATCCGGCGCTGCATCCTGGGCAGTCCGCGGCGATTTATCTGAAAGGTGAACGCATTGGTTTTATTGGGGTTGTTCATCCTGAGCTGGAACGTAAACTGGATCTGAACGGTCGCACTCTGGTGTTTGAACTGGAGTGGAATAAGCTCGCAGACCGCGTGGTGCCTCAGGCGCGCGAGATTTCGCGCTTCCCGGCTAACCGTCGCGACATCGCGGTGGTGGTCGCAGAAAACGTTCCCGCAGCGGATATTTTATCCGAGTGTAAGAAAGTTGGCGTAAATCAGGTAGTTGGCGTAAACTTATTTGACGTGTACCGCGGTAAGGGTGTTGCGGAGGGTTATAAGAGCCTCGCTATCAGCCTGATCCTTCAGGATACCAGCCGTACACTCGAAGAAGAGGAGATTGCCGCTACCGTCGCCAAATGTGTAGAGGCATTAAAAGAGCGATTCCAGGCATCATTGAGGGATTGAACCTATGGCGCTTACAAAAGCTGAAATGTCAGAATATCTGTTTGATAAGCTTGGGCTTAGCAAGCGGGATGCCAAAGAACTGGTCGAGCTGTTTTTCGAGGAAATTCGTCGTGCTCTGGAAAACGGTGAGCAGGTGAAACTCTCTGGTTTTGGTAACTTCGATCTGCGTGATAAGAATCAACGTCCGGGACGTAACCCGAAAACGGGCGAAGATATTCCCATTACAGCACGGCGCGTGGTGACCTTCAGACCCGGACAGAAGTTGAAAAGCCGGGTTGAAAACGCTTCGCCCAAAGAAGAGTAATCTGATCTAACTAAAAAGGCCGCTTTGCGGCCTTTTTTCTTTCCTGCGATGGTTACGCACCGTAAAATCAACATCATCCCTTTTCAGCTGAATGGAAAACATGCTGACTTTTGCCTGCCAACAACAGCGCCGCAATGTGCGCTGGTTATCCAGTCTGTCGGTGCTTATGCTGCTGGCAGTGGTATTAAGCCTGTGCGCCGGAGATCAGTGGATAGCCCCTGGCGACTGGTTCAGCGCCCGTGGTGAACTGTTTGTCTGGCAGATACGGCTCCCTCGCACGCTTGCTGTTCTGCTGGTAGGCGCCGCGCTGGCGCTGTCAGGCGCGGTAATGCAGGCGTTATTTGAAAACCCGCTTGCCGAGCCCGGATTGCTTGGCGTCTCCAACGGCGCTGGCGTGGGCCTTATTGCCGCGGTGCTACTGGGGCAAGGTCAGTTACCCGGCTGGGCGCTGGGGTTTTGCGCCATTGCCGGCGCGCTTATCATCACACTTATTCTCCTGCGATTTGCCCGTCGACATTTATCAACCAGCCGCCTGCTGCTGGCGGGCGTTGCGCTTGGCATTATTTGCAGCGCGATGATGACGTGGGCCATCTATTTTTCAACCTCCTTCGACTTGCGCCAGTTGATGTACTGGATGATGGGCGGATTCGGCGGGGTGGACTGGCAGCAGGCCTGGCTGATGATTGCCCTGATCCCGGTTTCACTCTGGATTTGCTGCCAGTCGCAGCCGATGAATATTCTGGCGCTGGGCGAAACGTCCGCGCGTCAACTGGGGCTGCCGCTGTGGTTCTGGCGCAATTTGCTGGTGGTCGCCACGGGCTGGATGGTCGGCGTTAGCGTTGCGCTTGCGGGTTCGATTGGGTTTATCGGCCTGGTGATCCCACATATATTACGGCTTTGCGGTCTGAGCGATCATCGCGCTTTGCTGCCGGGCTGCGCGCTGGCGGGGGCGATAGCTCTGCTGCTGGCGGATGTTATCGCCCGTCTGGCGCTGGCGTCGGCGGAACTGCCTATCGGCGTAGTGACGGCGACGATGGGGGCACCGGTCTTCATCTGGCTATTATTAAAATCCAGGCGCTAGCCAAAATGAGAAATGAGGAAGTCATTAGTATGTGGCAACGGATGAAATGGGGTCTGTGTGTGCTGGCGGCACTCAGCGGTTCTGCGATGGCCGCACCGCTGACGGCGCAATACGTGTCGGCTATCGCGACGCAGGAAGAACAGCGTCTTCATGCCCGGATTGGCATTGCGGTACTTGATACGGCGACCAACAGTATCACCCATTATCGGGGAGAAGAACGGTTCCCGTTAAACAGTACGCACAAGCCGCTGTTATGCGCAGCGTTATTACGCGAAGTCGACAGGAAGGCGCTGGCGCTTTCTGCTTCAACGCAGTTTGAACCCTCACAACTGGTGGAGTATTCGCCGATTACTGAAAAACATGTGGCGCCAGACGCCATGAGCTGGGCGCAATTGTGCAGCGCGGCGGTAAGCTACAGCGATAACACGGCCGCCAATCTCATCGCCAGGAAGCTCAACGGGCCGCAGGCCGTCACGCAGTTTTTGCGTGATTCGGGGGATACAATAACCCGCCTCGATCGCTATGAGCCTGAACTGAACAGCGCCATTCCCGGCGATGAACGCGATTCCACGACGCCTGTCGCGATAGCGCAGACGCTCAATACGCTACTGCTGGGGAATGTGTTGCAGCCATCCTCAAGAGAGCAGCTTATGCAGTGGATGCGGGACGACAAAGTGGCCGACGGTCTGCTGCGTTCGGTCTTGCCGGACGGCTGGAAAATCGCGGATAAAACCGGGGCGGGCGACAACGGCTCGCGTTCTATTGTCAGCGTTGTCTGGCCGACATCACAAAAACCTCTGCTCGTGGTTATCTATATTACACAAACTCCGGCGACAATGGCGCAGCGTGACGCCGCGATTGTCCGCATCGGGGAGTCGCTGTTTTCAACACTCGCAGTCTATGATTAAAAGCTGATATTTGATCACTCACATCCGCCTGTTATATGGGAGACGCTATGCAAGATACCATTCTCAACACTGAAGTGACGACGATCGACGGGGATGTCACCACGCTTGAGAAGTACGCCGGAAACGTACTGCTGGTGGTTAATGTGGCCTCGAAATGTGGCTTAACGCCACAATACGAACAGCTGGAGAATATTCAGAAAGCCTGGGCCGATCAGGGCCTTACGGTGTTAGGTTTTCCCTGCAACCAGTTTCTTGGTCAGGAACCTGGCACTGAAGAGGAGATTAAAACCTATTGCAGCACCACCTGGGGCGTCACATTCCCGATGTTCAGCAAGGTTGACGTCAATGGTGAGAACCGCCATCCACTGTATCAGAAGTTGATTGCCGCAGCGCCTGCCGCCGTTGCGCCGGAAGGTAGCGGTTTCTATGAGCGCATGGCGAGTAAAGGCCGCGCGCCGCTTTACCCGGACGATATTTTGTGGAACTTTGAGAAGTTTTTAATCGGCAGGGATGGACAGGTCGTACAGCGTTTCTCACCGGACATGACGCCTGAAGATCCGGGTATGGTGGAAAGTATCAAAATCGCGTTGGCAAAATAATGATCTCGTTGATGCAGTTACAGGATGTTGCCGAAACGACGCGTCTGGGGCCGCTTTCCGGCGACGTTAAGCCTGGCGAGATTCTTCACCTCGTGGGGCCGAATGGGGCAGGGAAAAGTACGCTGCTGGCGCGTATGGCGGGCTTAACCTTCGGGGAAGGCACCGTCATATTCGACGGCGCGTCGCTGGAGACATGGCCTGCGGCGAAACTGGCTCAACATCGGGCCTATCTCGCGCAGCAGCAGAATCCCCCATTTTCAATGCCGGTCTGGCATTTCCTGACGCTGCATCAACCTGATAAAACGCAAACGAACCTGCTGAATGACGTTGCGCAGGCGCTTGGGCTGAGCGACAAGCTGGGGCGGAGCGCGAATCAACTCTCCGGTGGCGAGTGGCAGCGTGTACGTCTGGCGGCGGTGATATTGCAAATTCACCCTCACGCTAACCCGCGCGGGCAGCTTCTGCTACTGGATGAACCGATGAACAGTCTGGACGTTGCGCAACAAAACGCGCTGGATAGGCTGCTGAGCCAGCTATGCAGCCAGGGTATCGCCATCGTGATGAGCAGCCATGACCTTAACCATACTCTGCGCCACGCGCATCGCGCCTGGTTGCTGAAACAGGGGGAATTGATCGCCAGCGGGCGGCGTGACGAGGTGCTGACGCCGCAAAATCTGGCCCGGGCATACGGTATGAACTTCCGTCGACTGGACGTTGAAGGCCACAGAATGCTCATATCAACCACTTAAGTTAAATGGGTTCTTGAAAAACACATAATTTCCACGCTAAATAGAAGCAAGAATAAAAAGATAGAGGATTCGTCCTGAATGCGCTTTTGGCTTCTTCTTATCGCAGCACTGTTTTTGGCAGGGTGTAGCAGCCATCGTGCGCCAGCACCTAACGCCAGGCTTTCGGATTCCATTATGGTTATCGCGGGCCTGAACGATCAGCTACAGTCCTGGAGAGGTACACCGTATCGCTATGGCGGAATGAGCCGTAGCGGGGTGGACTGCTCGGGGTTTGTGTTGATGACGATGCGCGACAAATTTGATTTACAACTGCCGCGTGAAACGCGCCAACAGTCAAAAATTGGTACGGAAATCGACAAAGATGAACTGCTGCCCGGCGACCTGGTCTTTTTTAAAACCGGATCGGGGGAAAGTGGTTTGCACGTCGGCATTTATGATACCAACAATCAATTTATTCATGCGTCTACCAGCCGCGGCGTGATGCGCTCATCGCTCGACAATGTCTACTGGCGGAAAAATTTCTGGCAGGCGAGACGTATTTAATGCTATCGATGGTAAAGCGGATACCCAGCGGCCGCTTCATCATCTATATTTAAGAAATTGATTTCTCATTGTCTGAATGCCAGGGCTATCGTGAGTTATCAGAAATAGTTTTAACCCTACATTTTGCAAAAGTATTTTTAGTCAAAATGATTTATCCGGTGTCTTGCGGAAAATGCAAAACTGGATATTGGTTTATAATCGAGATAAGCTAAAAAAAGGACCCGGTTTACCGGCTAAAAAGGAAAAAATGAAAGCACCTCCAGTCGTATCAGAAATGACATCTTTCTTCGTTCTTTCTTACAGGATGCCGGATTACACCCATGCAGCGGGGCTGGCACAATGATTGTTTCACTGGATAACTTTTATCATTCTCACCTTTATTTTGTTCCTGCCCGAACCGAGAAAGAGAAACTCGTCGGCCTGGAGATTGTTGCAAACTTTGTCACTGAAGACGGTAATGTCCGTATGCCGACGGAGCTGGTCATGCCGCGCCTGTCAGCAGAAGAACAGCGTTGTCTGTTCGAAGAAAAACTCGCATTGCTGGAAACGTGCCAACATTTTTTTATTCAACATAAACTTATTGCCTGGATTAATTTAACGCCAGCCGTCGTCGCATCATTATTATCGGACGGCGAGTTTGTATCCCATGTAAGGCGCTTTCCATTTTTGGAACTGATGATTAATGAGAATTATCCTGAATTAAGTCTTGGGAAAGAGAATCAAATTCTGGCTGAGTTAGCCGGACGATTTCCCCTCATCCTTGCCAATTTCGGCGCTGGCGATACATCGATAAAAGCGATCTTTGATGGTCTCTTCAAACGCGTCGCGCTGGATAAAAACTTTGTCCAGCAAAGATCCGCAAGTCTTTCTTTTGAACCCTTTATGCAGGCTATTATTTCGCAGATATCACCGTGCTGTGATTCGATAATGATTGCGGGTATTGATACTGAAGAGATGCTGGCGCGGATATCATCAATGGGATTTAGCGCGCTGCAAGGATGTTTATGGCCTGCCGTGCCAGCGAGCCAGGTTACGACGCTGGTTCAGGGATAACCTTTTTATTTGCTGGTGTTTAAGCGGGTATTAACCGTCTACACTACAGGCAGGAGGCTCTATGACCCTGTCTTTTACATCCCGCTGGCGTGACGAACTGCCAGCCACATATACAGCACTTTCTCCAACTCCTCTGAGTCATGCCCGCCTGATTTGGCATAACGATGCGCTGGCGCAGCAGCTGGCGATACCACCTTCGTTGTTTGATATGGAAAACGGCGCAGGCGTGTGGGGCGGCGAGTCATTACTGCCCGGCATGTCGCCTTTGGCTCAGGTTTATAGCGGCCATCAGTTTGGCGTCTGGGCCGGCCAGCTCGGTGATGGACGCGGTATTCTGTTAGGCGAACAACTGCTGGCGGACGGCAGTACGCTTGACTGGCACCTGAAAGGCGCCGGACTAACGCCATACTCCCGCATGGGCGACGGGCGAGCAGTGCTGCGCTCAACGATCCGTGAAAGTCTGGCCAGCGAGGCGATGCACTATCTTGGCATCCCCACAACGCGGGCGCTGTCTATCGTCACCAGCGACACGCCTGTTTACAGGGAAACGGTTGAATCCGGCGCGATGCTCATGCGTCTGGCGCAAAGCCATATGCGTTTCGGTCATTTCGAACATTTTTACTATCGGCGTGAGCCGGATAAAGTCCGTCAGCTGGCCGATTTTGCGATTCGCCATTACTGGCCGCAATTTCAGGCGGAAGAGGACAAGTATGCGCTCTGGTTCCGGGACGTTGTGGCGCGCACGGCGAGGTTGATTGCTGACTGGCAAACGGTAGGTTTTGCGCATGGCGTGATGAACACCGATAACATGTCTGTACTGGGGCTGACGATAGATTATGGTCCTTTCGGTTTCCTGGATGATTATCAGCCAGGGTTTATCTGTAACCACTCCGATCACCAGGGGCGCTATAGCTTCGATAATCAACCGGCTGTCGGATTGTGGAATCTGCAACGCCTGGCGCAAACCCTGTCGCCGTTTATGCCGGTCGATACGCTGAATGATGCGCTGGATGGCTATCAGCTGGCGCTGCTCACGCGCTACGGGCAGCGCATGCGGCAAAAACTGGGCTTCTTTACCGAGCAAAAAGAGGACAATGCGCTTCTCAACGAGCTTTTCGCCCTGATGGCGCGCGAAGGCAGCGATTATAGCCGAACGTTCCGTATGTTGAGTCAGACTGAGCAACAGAGCGCGGCATCGCCGCTGCGTGACGAATTTATCGATCGCGCGGCCTTTGACGGTTGGTTCAGCCATTACCGGGCGCGTTTACAGCAGGAGCAGGTGGATGACGCAACGCGTCAACAGCACATGCAGCGCGTGAATCCTGCGGTGGTGCTGCGCAACTGGCTGGCGCAACGCGCGATAGCCAGCGCTGAGCAGGGGGATATGGGCGAATTACATCAACTGCATCAGGTTCTGCGCGACCCCTTTACCGACAGAGATGACGATTATGTCAACCGTCCGCCGGACTGGGGTAAACGGCTGGAAGTCAGTTGCTCAAGCTGATTGCTACTTGGTCAACAGCAACTTACCTGCCTGCGTCTTGCGCAGCAGGTATTCCTGGCCGTCATGATCGATGATGACTTTGCCTTCAGGGCCTAACAATGTCTGGCTGCTGATACGCCGCTCGGCAGCAGGGGAAGGGGGCACGCTGTCTCTTTCCTTAAAATGAAGTAACTCAATGTCGTCCATATGTGGCATATCGCTAATTAATAATAATCAGTTTAACAATGATTATTATTATCAATATTGTGTATGGCGACAGCAAGTGTTAATTCTGGTAGCAAATCAGGCGAGTGGGGAATGCGTGGAGGGGAAAGAAGCGCGCCCATCCCCGCGAGGATGGGCATGATGTCAAAAACGGCTATCAACCGCTGAGGCAAGTTTTTCTAACAGTAATTCAGTATCTTCCCAGTTCAGGCAAGGGTCGGTAATGGACTGACCGTACACCAGCGGCTGACCGCTGACGATTTTCTGCGTACCTTCACGCAGGAAACTTTCGGCCATGATCCCGGCAATTGCGGTAGAACCGTTACGGATTTGCTGGCAGATATCATCACAAACCTCTAACTGGCGGCGATGCTGCTTCTGGCAGTTACCGTGGCTGAAGTCCACCACCAGGTGCTCCGGCAGACCAAACTCATGCAGCGTATCGCAGGCGGCAGCGATGTCTTCCGCGTGGTAATTCGGTTTTTTACCGCCGCGCATGATGATATGGCCGTACGGGTTCCCGCTGGTCTGATAAATCGTCATCTGGCCTGTTTTATCCGGCGAGAGGAACATATGGCTGGCGCGCGACGCGCGAATCGCATCAACGGCGATGCGCGTGTTGCCATCGGTCCCGTTTTTAAACCCAACCGGGCAGGAGAGCGCGGAAGCCATTTCACGGTGAATCTGGCTTTCCGTCGTGCGCGCGCCAATGGCGCCCCAGCTGATCAAATCGGCAATAAACTGGCCGGTGACCATGTCGAGAAATTCGGTGGCGGTGGGGACTCCCAGCTCATTGACCTGCAACAGCAGCTTGCGCGCCAGTTCGAGGCCATGATTTACGCGGTAACTGCCATTTAAATCGGGATCGGAGATGAGGCCTTTCCAGCCCACAACCGTACGCGGTTTTTCAAAATAGGTGCGCATAACGATTTCCAGACGTGCCTGATGCGTGTTGCGCAACGTTTGCAAGCGCGTTGCGTATTCCATCGCAGCGTCCAGATCGTGAATCGAGCAGGGGCCGATGATCACCAGCAGGCGGCGATCTTCACCATTTAATATTTTTTCAATCCGGCGTCGGGAGTCAGTAACGTGGCTGGCGACGGAGGATGATACAGGATGACGTAGCGCTAGCTCAGCAGGGGTGACCAGGCTGTCAATACGCGCGGTACGCAGTTCGTCGGTTCTGTTCATGACAAGTCTCAGAAATTTGTTGCTTCAACGGCAGGACTACCGGGAAGTGATGGGCATCACAATAACACACTTCAACCTTCACCTGCTGATTTCAAATGCGAGGCGTTTCACACCTCGCAAGCAGAGCGGCATGATAGCAAAAAATTGAACTCTTGCACTAGTTTGTTAGTACATTCGACGATTCAGCCCCATGATGTCGAGAATCTTGGTGGCAATTTCTTCTACCGAATAGTTAGTACTGTTCAGGCAAGGGATCTGATTTTTACGGTAGAGCGCTTCAACTTCCGCAACCTCCATCCGGCACTGGCGTAGCGATGCGTAGCGGCTGTTTTCACGGCGTTCCTCGCGGATTGCCGCCAGACGTTCCGGGTCAATGGTCAGGCCAAAAAGCTTATGCTGTAGCGGTTTAAGCGACGTGGGCAACACCAGGTTATCCATATCGTCAGCAATAAAGGGGTAGTTCGCCGCCCGGATGCCAAACTGCATCGCCAGATAGAGGCTGGTCGGCGTTTTTCCGCAGCGTGAAACCCCCAGCAGGATCACCTGCGCCTGATCCAGATTGCGCAAGGAGATCCCATCGTCGTGCGCAAGGGTATAGTCGATTGCCGCGATACGCGCGTCATACTTGTTGAGGTTGCCGGGGTTAAGCCCGTGGGTGCGATGCGCGATTGGCGTTGGGTCGAGCTTCATTTCCTGCTGTAGCGGCGCCACCAGCGCCTGCACGATGTCCTGACAGAACCCTTCGCTTTGTAAGATGATGGCGCGAATTTCCGGCAGAACAATCGAATAGAACACCAGCGGACGCACGCCAGTTTGCTGATAAATCGCGTCGATCTGATCTTTCACGGCTCTGGCGCGACTCTCGTTTTCAACGAACGGCAGCGTAATGCTGCTGATGGTCACAGGGAATTGCGACATCACCGCATGACCCAAAACCTCGGCGGTGATGGCCGTACCATCGGAAATATAAAAAACATGGCGATCAACAACATTATCCATTTTGTTTATCCTGAGGAGCAAACATAATTATCTGAAAGCATAAATTAAAATTTGCCAGAAGCGTATATCACGATGCTTATTTTATAAAATGAAACGCTATTTTTATATTAAGTGAAAAGTGCATTTCATTTTTCGGAACTTATGTTTATACCGACAGTTTTTGGGGAGATCGCCCGTCGTCCGCGGGTTTGCGCAAATGCGTAAACAATCTGAAAAAATAAAAAATAAATCTGCTTGAACGATTCACCGTTTTTTTCAGGGGTTTAAATATGCAAAGATAAATACGCAATAATGTAGTTTCTAAACTCGTTCATTTATCACAAAAGGATTGTTCGATGTCCAACAATGGCTCGTCACCGCTGGTGCTTTGGTATAACCAACTCGGCATGAATGATGTAGACAGAGTTGGGGGCAAAAATGCCTCCCTGGGTGAAATGATTACTAACCTTTCCGGTATGGGTGTTTCCGTACCGAATGGTTTTGCAACGACCGCCGATGCGTTTAACCAGTTTCTGGATCAAAGCGGCGTAAACCAGCGTATTTATGAACTGCTGGATCAAACGGATATTGACGATGTCACCGCGCTGGCGAAGGCCGGCGCGCAGATCCGCCAGTGGATTATCGACACTCCTTTCCAGCCAGAGCTGGAAAACGCTATTCGCGATGCTTATGCACAGCTCTCTGCGGATGATGCGCAGGCGTCTTTCGCCGTGCGCTCGTCCGCAACGGCTGAAGACATGCCGGATGCCTCTTTCGCCGGCCAGCAGGAAACCTTCCTCAACGTGCAGGGTTTCGATGCGGTGCTGGTGGCGGTGAAACATGTTTTTGCCTCGCTGTTTAATGACCGCGCTATCTCTTATCGCGTTCACCAGGGGTATGACCATCGCGGCGTCGCGCTCTCCGCTGGCGTACAGCGGATGGTGCGCTCCGACCTGGCCTCGTCCGGGGTTATGTTCTCTATTGATACCGAGTCCGGTTTCGATCAGGTGGTGTTTATCACTTCAGCCTGGGGTCTGGGCGAGATGGTAGTGCAGGGCGCAGTCAACCCGGATGAATTCTACGTGCATAAACCGACGCTGGCGGCGAATCGCCCGGCGATCGTTCGTCGCACGATGGGATCGAAAAAAATCCGAATGGTTTACGCGCCAACCCAGGAGCACGGCAAGCAGGTCAAAATTGAAGATGTGCCGCAGGAACAGCGCGACATCTTCTCGCTGACCAACGAAGAAGTGCAGGAACTGGCGAAACAGGCCGTACAGATTGAGAAACACTACGGTCGCCCGATGGATATCGAATGGGCGAAAGACGGCCATACCGGCAAACTGTTTATTGTACAGGCTCGCCCGGAAACCGTCCGTTCTCGTGGTCAGGTAATGGAGCGTTACACGCTGCATGCGCAGGGGAAAGTGGTCGCGGAAGGCCGCGCCATCGGACATCGCATTGGCGCGGGGGCGGTTAAAGTCATCCACGACATTAGCGAAATGAACCGTATCCAGCCTGGTGACGTGCTGGTGACTGACATGACCGACCCGGACTGGGAACCGATCATGAAGAAAGCGGCGGCCATCGTGACCAACCGTGGCGGTCGTACCTGCCACGCGGCCATTATTGCCCGTGAGCTGGGGATTCCGGCGGTTGTCGGCTGCGGCGACGCGACGGAACGCATGAAGGATGATGAAAACGTCACCGTTTCTTGCGCCGAAGGCGATACCGGCTATGTCTATGCAGACCTGCTCGACTTCAGCGTCAAAAGTTCAAGCGTGGACACCATGCCCGATCTGCCGTTGAAAGTCATGATGAACGTCGGTAACCCGGATCGCGCCTTTGACTTCGCCTGCCTGCCGAATGAAGGCGTTGGCTTGGCGCGTCTCGAATTTATTATCAACCGAATGATTGGCGTGCATCCTCGCGCACTGCTGGAATTTGATGACCAGGACGCGAAACTGCAAAACGAAATCCGCGAGATGATGAAAGGCTTCGATTCACCGCGTGAGTTCTATGTCGGTCGTCTGACAGAGGGCATTGCGACGCTGGGCGCGGCATTTTATCCGAAACGCGTTATCGTGCGCCTGTCGGATTTCAAATCGAATGAATACGCCAACCTGGTGGGCGGCGAGCGTTACGAACCCGATGAAGAGAACCCGATGCTGGGCTTCCGTGGCGCCGGTCGCTATGTCTCCGACAGCTTCCGCGATTGCTTCGCGCTGGAATGTGAAGCGGTGAAACGCGTGCGCAACGATATGGGACTGACCAACGTGGAGATCATGATCCCGTTCGTACGTACCGTTGAGCAGGCGAAAGCGGTAGTTGACGAGCTGGCGCGTCAGGGGCTGAAGCGGGGTGAGAACGGGCTGAAGATCATCATGATGTGTGAGATTCCGTCCAATGCCCTGCTGGCTGAACAATTCCTGGAGCACTTTGACGGCTTCTCGATTGGTTCTAACGACATGACGCAGCTGGCGCTGGGTCTGGATCGCGACTCCGGCGTGGTTTCTGAACTGTTCGATGAGCGTAACGAGGCGGTGAAAGCGCTGCTGTCGATGGCGATCCGCGCGGCGAAGAAACAAGGCAAGTATGTCGGCATCTGTGGTCAGGGGCCGTCCGATCACGAGGACTTCGCCGCCTGGCTGATGGAAGAGGGAATCGACAGCCTGTCGCTGAACCCGGACACCGTCGTACAGACCTGGTTGAGTCTGGCTGAACTGAAAAAATAAGCGTCAGCGCTGATTCTAATCCGCAACGGCTCCCGTAAAAAGGAGCCGTTTTTTTTGCGATACGCGCTATCACACCCGACGTTATGCGTGGGCATATCAGAATTGTTGGCGGTGGAGAAAAGGGGTGTGAGGGCAGGCACTTAAAAAAAGGCCCATCGTGGGAGATGGGCAAAGACTACACACAGCAATTCGTTGTTTCACTCAGGGGATTTCCATGCTTATAAATCAAGGCGTTGATTTATAACCGTGCTCTAATAGTAGGCGTGGAGATTTTTTGCGTCGATCAGATTCGTCCCAATAGTTTAAAAACTATGAAGAATTTGCGACGTAAATGAATTACGTAAGGAGGATTACGCCATAAGGCAGGTTGGTCAGGATGCTAATTGATGAGCAATGCTAAAGTATCGGCCGACCGAATGCGTCGATCGGCCGATGGGGGTTATTTATGGCTGTCCTCAATCTCCTCCAGTTCTTCGAGGAGTTCGTCAGGGTCGTTTCCCGGCGCGGGCACTTCATGCACCCATGCGGAGAACAGACGCCAGGAAACCGCCAGCAATACCGGACCGATAAACAGACCGATCATTCCAAAGGCAATCAGCCCGCCGATAACGCCAGAGAGAATCAGGATCAGCGGCAGGTCAGCGCCCATACGAATCAATACCGGGCGAATCACGTTATCCAGCGTACCGACCACGCAGCTCCACACCAGCAGCACCGTGCCCCAGGTCGTATCGCCCGTCCAGTACAGCCAAATGATTGCCGGGATTAACACCGGTAACGGCCCCAGTTGCACCAGGCAGGAGAGGATCATGACGACCGTCAGCAGCGTTGCGTAAGGCACGCCGGAAATGGCGAGGCCAATCCCGCCGAGAATTGCCTGAACCAGCGCGGTGACAACCACACCCAATGCAACGGCGCGGATGGCCTGAGCCGCCAGCAGCACGGCGGCATCGCCGCGTTTCGCGGCCAGACGACTGGCGAAGTGGCGGATGCCCAATGCCACCTGTTCGCCGCGCCAGTACAGCAGGGCGCTGAACAGCAGCATCAGACCACAGTGCATCATAAAGCGACCGATATGCGCGGCCTGACCCACAAACCAGGTCGTGGTGGTGCCAATATAAGGACGCACTTTCGCCATGATCGCCGTGCCGCCCATATCCAGCAGGTTGTGCCACCCGGCATACAATTTGGCGCCAATCAGCGGAATACTGTTTAACCAGGCCAGGTCGGGCAACGTCATGTCGCCGGCGGTGACGGCGTGGATGAGCGGGCCGCTACCGTCCACGATGCTGTTGACCAGCAGGGCGATGGGAATAATGAACAGCAGAACCAACAATAGCGTCATAACCAGAACGGCCAGAGAACGGCGGCCCCAGAGTATTTTCTGTAAACGTAACAAAACGGGCCAGGTCGCAATAACGATCGTTCCCGCCCATGCAAAACCAAGGACAAAGGGACGCACAATCCACAAGCAGGCCACGATCATGATGGCTAAAAACAGCACCGACAGCAGCACTTGCGCGATATCCCTGGGCTGACGAAGATTTACCATAAATACCTTTTCACCTTTTCTGTGCGTCAGAACGTTGACGCGACGCGAACACGCGAACCTTACCCCATAATGATGAGCAATTTCAGCGGTTTTTAACAGGCGGATTCTGCCTGTAATTCTGCTGGGCGTGTAAGAAAAAAATGTGATACAACAAACAGAGCAACACGCAAACGATTAAATTCACAATACAGACCGCAGGAAAGGGTCACTATAATGATTCCACAGATTTCTCAGGCACCTGGCGTCGTTCAGCTGGTGCTCAATTTTTTGCAGGCGCTGGAGCAGCAAGGGTTTACCGGCGATACGGCAACGAATTACGCCGATCGTCTGACAATGTCGACAGATAACAGTATCTATCAGCTTCTTCCTGATGCTGTGGTTTTCCCGCGTTCAACGGCGGATGTGGCGCTTATCGCCCGTCTGGCGGCAGAGTCGCGCTTCGCCTCATTGATTTTTACCCCGCGCGGCGGCGGCACCGGCACCAATGGTCAGGCGCTGAACCAGGGCATTATCGTTGATATGTCCCGCTATATGAGCCGCATTATTGAAATTAACCCGGAAGAGGGCTGGGTGCGGGTCGAAGCCGGGGTGATCAAAGATCAACTCAATCAGTATCTGAAGCCGTATGGCTATTTCTTTGCCCCGGAGCTTTCGACCAGCAACCGTGCGACCCTCGGGGGGATGATCAATACCGATGCGTCCGGTCAGGGGTCGTTAGTTTACGGTAAAACATCCGATCATGTGCTGGGCGTTCGCGCGGTACTGCTGGGTGGCGATATTCTGGATACCCAGGCAATGCCGGTCGAACTTGCGGAAACGCTCGGTAAAAGCAACACCGCGATCGGTCGCATCTATAACACCGTATACCAGCGTTGTCGGGAAAACCGACAGCTGATTATTGATAAGTTTCCCAGACTCAACCGCTTCTTAACGGGCTACGACTTACGCCATGTCTTTAACGATGAGATGACGGAGTTCGACTTAACGCGCGTGCTGACCGGTTCTGAAGGCACGCTGGCGTTTATCACGGAAGCGCGTCTGGATATTACTACGCTGCCTAAAGTTCGCCGTCTGGTGAACGTCAAATATGACTCTTTTGATTCCGCGTTGCGTAACGCGCCCTTTATGGTCGAGGCGCGGGCGCTCTCGGTGGAAACCGTCGATTCTAAAGTGCTTAATCTGGCGCGGGAGGACATCGTCTGGCATTCCGTCAGTGAGCTGATTACCGATGTGCCTGATAAAGAGATGCTGGGCCTGAACATCGTCGAGTTCGCCGGGGATGACGAAGCGGCTATTGATGCTCAGGTGAGCGCGTTGTGCCAGCGTCTGGATGAGCTGATTGCTCGCCAGGAAGCCGGAGTGATCGGCTGGCAGCTGTGCGCGGAGCTGGCGGGCGTGGAGCGTATCTATGCCATGCGGAAAAAAGCGGTTGGTCTGTTGGGTAATGCCAAAGGCGCGGCCAAACCGATTCCATTTGCGGAAGATACCTGCGTGCCGCCGGAGCATCTGGCCGACTATATTGCTGAATTCCGCGCGTTGCTCGACGGTCATGGCTTAAGTTATGGCATGTTCGGGCATGTTGATGCCGGGGTGCTGCACGTCAGACCCGCTCTGGATATGTGCGATCCGCAACAGGAAATTCTGATGAAGAGTCTTTCCGATGATGTGGTGGCGCTCACCGCGAAATATGGCGGTCTGCTGTGGGGCGAGCACGGTAAAGGTTTTCGCGCTGAATATAGCCCGGCGTTTTTTGGCGAGCAGCTTTATGGCGAACTACGCAAAGTGAAGGCGGCGTTCGACCCGCAAAACCGCCTGAACCCCGGAAAAATTTGTCCGCCGGAAGGCATTGATGCGCCGATGATGAAGGTCGATGCGGTGAAACGCGGTACTTACGATCGGCAGATTCCACTGGCGGTGCGTCAGGTCTGGCGCGGGGCGATGGAGTGTAACGGCAATGGCCTGTGCTTCAACTTTGACGCCAAAAGCCCGATGTGTCCGTCAATGAAAATCAGCCTGAATCGCATTCACTCTCCCAAAGGGCGTGCGACGCTGGTGCGTGAATGGTTGCGCCTGCTGGCCGACCGTGGGGTTGATCCGCTACAGCTGGAAAAAGAGCTGCCGGAAAAACGCGCCAGTCTGCGGACGTTAATTGCCCGTACCCGCAACAGCTGGCACGCTCGTAAAGGCGAATATGATTTCTCCCATGAGGTGAAGGAGGCGATGTCGGGTTGCCTGGCGTGCAAAGCCTGCTCGACACAATGTCCGATTAAAATAGACGTGCCGGAGTTCCGCTCACGCTTCCTGGCGCTTTACCACACGCGCTACCTGCGTCCTCTGCGCGATCATATGGTGGCGACGGTCGAAAGCTATGCGCCATTAATGGCGCGGGCGCCGAAAACCTTTAACTTCTTTCTCAATCAGCCGTTGGTGCGAAACCTCGCGAAGAAACATATCGGCATGGTGGATTTACCGCTACTTTCGACGCCGTCGCTGCAACAGCAAATGGTCGGGCACCGTTCCGCCAATATGACGCTGGAGCAGCTTGAACTCCTGAGTCAGGAGCAAAAAGAGCGTACGGTGCTGGTGGTGCAGGACCCGTTTACCAGTTACTACGATGCGCAGGTGGTGGCGGATTTTATCCGGCTGGTAGAAAAGCTCGGCATTCAGCCTGTATTGCTGCCGTTCTCGCCAAATGGCAAGGCCCAGCACATCAAAGGGTTCCTTAACCGATTTGCGAAGACGGCGAAGAAAACGGCCGAATTTCTCAATCGGGTGGCGCAGTTGCGTATCCCGATGGTCGGTGTCGACCCGGCGCTGGTGCTTTGCTATCGTGATGAATACAAACAAACCCTCGGCGAACAGCGTGGTGATTTCCACGTACAGCTGGTGAATGAGTGGCTGCCGACGGTGCTGGCGTCCCGACAGCCTCTTGCCGTGAGCGGTGAGCCCTGGTATTTCTTTGGGCATTGTACCGAAGTGACGGCATTGCCTGGCGCACCGGCGCAGTGGGCGGCCATTTTTGCACGCTTAGGGGCGAAGCTGGAGAGCGTCAGCGTAGGCTGCTGCGGCATGGCGGGTACTTACGGCCATGAAGTGAAAAATCATGAAAATTCGCTGGGGATCTATGCGCTGTCGTGGCAACAGGCGATGGCGCGACTGCCGCGCAATCGCTGCCTGGCGACCGGCTACTCTTGCCGCAGCCAGGTAAAACGCGTTGAAGGCACCGGGGTTCGCCATCCGTTACAGGCACTACTGGAGATTATTGGATGATCTGGAAACGTAAAGTCACGCTCGAAGCGCTGAACGCTCTGGGCGAAGGGAACATGGTGGGGCTACTGGATATTCGCTTTGAGCATATTAGCGACGATACGCTGGAAGCAACGATGCCGGTGGATAGCCGCACAAAGCAACCTTTTGGTCTGCTACACGGCGGCGCGTCCGTTGTGCTGGCTGAAAGTATCGGCTCGGTTGCGGGCTATCTGTGCACGCAGGGCGAACAGAAAGTCGTGGGGCTGGAGGTGAATGCCAACCACGTTCGCTCAGCGCGTGAAGGGCGCGTCAGAGGGGTGTGCAAAGCGCTGCATACCGGCTCTCGTCATCAGGTCTGGCAGATCGATATTTTTGATGAGCAAGGGCGGCTGTGCTGTTCTTCACGTCTGACAACCGCCGTTGTGTGACGTTGTCACAAAATATCTTTATCGCAGACTGCTTTTGGTCAAAATGTGTGCAGAAAAAAGTGTTATACTGTGCACGTTTTGAACATAAGCGAGGATGATATGTCTACCGATTTAGACCCAACCCAACTGGCAATTGAATTTTTACGCCGTGATAAAACCGAGCTTTCTCCAGCCCAGTATTTGAAGCGTTTAAAACAATTAGAGCTGGAATTTGCCGATTTACTCACGCTCTCTTCCTCTGAGCTAAAAGAAGAGATTTACTTTGCCTGGCGTCTGGGCGTTCATTGATTCCGCACTGTTTTATCGCTCGGTGAATTAACACCAACAGAAAACCCCGACACGCCCTGCCGGGGTTATTTTTTGGGCTATGAGCGGCGGTTTACCACTTCATTTCACCGGTATTCACTTTCGCGCTCAGCGTCAGGGAACTTTCGTCAGCGAGGCCAGGCCAGGCGACGGTCATCGTTTTGATGACATACTCTGACCCTTTTTTCGCCTCAAGCGCTTGCTCAAAGGATTGCAGGTAATCCTGCGTGAAGCGTATAGCGGCGTCGCCTGCTGGACGTTCACCGATATAGTGACCCGGAATCACCTGGGTCGGCTGCAAACTGTGCATCTCTGTCAACACATGACGCCAGGCCGCACGCTGCTCAGGAGACTGGGTATCCGCCGTCCAGACATGGATACCGGATGCGATTCCCGTTCCGCCAAGTATTGCGCGGTTCGCCGGGACCCAGACGTAAGCGGCGTAATCGTTCGGGTGGCGCAGTTCCAGCGTTTCCCCATCAATCGTAAATTGTGTCTCGGTGGTTGCCTGCGGGATGGTGAGCGCCGCTGGCGCGCCATCTTTCATTTGCGGGCCCCAGTATTGCAGTTTGGCGTCTTTCGTTGCGCGAATGTGTTCCACCACATGCGGCGTCGCCAGAACTTTCACGTTCGGGAAGGCTTTTACAATCGGTTCCAGACCAAAATAGAAATCTGGATCGCCGGAGGTAATCACAATGGCTTTCAGCGACTTGCCGCTCTTTTTAATCATTTCGACCAGCTTTTCCCCGTCTTTGGTACTGAACTGCGCGTCGAATAAAATGGCTTCTTTAGGGCCAGAGACCAGCGTGGAAGAGACCGGGAAAATCGCGTTTTCCTGCGGATTATAAACGTCGAGTTGCAGCGGGGCGGCGAACAATGGCGCGCTAGTCAGCGACAGCAGAAGTGCCAGCGTTTTGATTTTCATTCTGAGTGACCTTATCGGCAGATGATGTTGATTTATTTACGTGGCTTATTTTAAGCAAATCTCGATCTGTTAAAATTCCCCTATCAGGACATGCTGAGTTTCATAAAACGATCGGATGGAAGGTTATGGACAGAGTGATGGCGGCAACGGTGTTTAACCATATCTGCGATTTGGGTAGCCTGAGCGCGGCTGCGCGCGCATTAGGGATCTCCAGGCCGATGGTGAGCCGTTATCTGGATGAAATGGAGAAATGGGCCGGAGCCAGACTTATTCATCGTTCGTCGCGCCGCCTGACGATCACGCCTGCCGGAGAAGACGCGTTGATGAAAACGCGAACGCTGGCGCGGCTTTCCCTGGATATTGCGGGGGCGACCGGGCGAGAGGTGCCGTCCGGCACGTTGCGCGTCGCCTGCGCCCATTTCACCGCGATGCATATTCTTGCCCCGATGCTGCCCGCTTTTTTAGCGCGTTACCCTGAATTGCGCATTGAAGTGGAGATTAATAATCAGCCTGTCAGTTTAGTGGGGGAGCGTATTGATGTGGCGATACGCATTACCGATAACCCTGAGCCAGGGACAATTGCGCGTCGGCTTGGTGACTGTGAGTCTGTGCTCTGCGCGTCTCCTGACTATCTGCATCGCTATGGCACACCGCAGACGTCGGAGGCGCTGGCGCAACACAATTGCCTCTATTACAGCGGATTTGCTGGAAAATCCTGGCATTTTCTGGATGAGCAGGGAGAACCGCTCTCTGTTGCGATCAAGGGCAACCTGAGCGCCGGAATCTCTTCACTTTTGTGTGAAGCGGCGCTGGCAGGGATGGGGATTGCGCTGGTGCCGGAAAAAGAGGCGCGAGAGGGGCTGGCGCAGGAGAAACTGGTTCGCTTGTTGCCCCATCTACAACCGCGGCAATTGGCCGTATACGGGTTATACCTTTCCCGTGAGCATCAGCCCGCCGCGCTACGCCTGTTCCTTGAGGCGGTGCAGGGCGCGATGCGCGACGGTGAAGCCTGTTCCTGACGCAGCCATAAGGCGTATAAAAATTGTGCAGAAAGCAAGATCTGTTAAATACGCGATGCAAACTTATGAGAATATTCTTACACCCCTTCAAGAGCTAAGCCTGAAATGAGTGCCGGAGATAAGCGCCGGGTGGGGCAACGAACGATCGGTGTTATTCATACAATACCGATCGTTCGTTGTTAATTACTCCGTTCTTTCTGTTCTTTCTTTTTCACGTTAGTGGATTTGCTAATCCGACGACTGTTTGAGCTATTGTTTAGCACCGTCATCGTCCGCTTTTGACCCCCATTTTTATTGATAACCCTATCTCAAAAATAGGCATTTTCGATACATATTTAATTTTTTAACCTGCCGCGCTGTTTACTCTTCTTAAATGCTTTATCTATCAATGTATTGAATAAAATAATCCATCACTGATAACCCTCGAAACAGGGTCTATGCTTAGTAAAAGTGGTCAAAAAGGGCGGTTAACCCGAATGACCCTTCTGTCAGAGGGTTGAAGTGATAATCATTATCACTAACATGGTGTTATGCCCTGGTGGCTTATTACACGAGGTGGACCTATGGAATTGCATTCAGGAACATTTAATCCAGACGATTTTGCATGGCGTGGTCTGACGCTAACGCCTGAGGCGGCGGCGCATATTCGTGACCTGGTCGCGAAGCAACCCGGCATGCTTGGCGTGCGTTTAGGCGTGAAGCAGACGGGGTGCGCGGGATTTGGTTACGTGCTGGATACCGTCAGCGAGCCGGAAAAGGACGATCTGTTATTTGAAACGGAGGGCGCGAGGTTGTACGTGCCGCTTCAGGCCATGCCGTTTATTGACGGGACAGAGGTCGATTATGTGCGCGAAGGATTAAACCAGTTATTTAAATTTCATAACCCGAAAGCCCAGAACGAATGCGGCTGTGGCGAAAGCTTCGGGGTATAGGCGGTACTATGTCTCGTAATACTGAAGCAACTGACGATGTCAAAACCTGGACCGGTGGTCCACTGAATTATAAAGAAGGCTTCTTCACCCAGTTACAGACTGACGAGCTGGCAAAAGGCATCAGCGAAGAGGTCGTGCGTGCGATTTCCGCCAAGAGAAATGAGCCGGAGTGGATGCTGGAGTTTCGCCTTAATGCGTACAAAGCCTGGCTTGAGATGGAAGAGCCGCACTGGCTGAAAGCGCACTACGATAAGCTGAATTATCAGGATTACAGTTATTACTCTGCGCCATCGTGCGGTAACTGCGATGAGACGTGCGCGTCAGAACCGGGTGCAGTACAGCAAACCGGTGCGAATGCGTTTCTCAGCAAAGAGGTGGAAGACGCCTTCGAACAGCTTGGCGTACCGGTACGTGAGGGTAAAGAGGTGGCGGTGGATGCCATTTTCGACTCCGTTTCCGTTGCCACCACCTACCGGGAAAAGCTGGCGGAACAGGGCATCATCTTCTGTTCGTTTGGCGAGGCGATTCACGATCACCCTGAGCTGGTGAAGAAATATCTGGGCACCGTGGTGCCGGGTAATGACAACTTTTTTGCTGCGCTGAACGCTGCGGTAGCGTCTGACGGCACCTTCATTTATGTGCCGAAAGGCGTTCGTTGCCCGATGGAGCTGTCAACCTATTTCCGAATCAACGCGGAAAAAACAGGGCAGTTCGAACGCACCATTCTGGTGGCGGATGAGGGCAGCTACGTCAGCTACATCGAAGGGTGTTCTGCGCCAGTGCGCGACAGCTACCAGCTGCACGCGGCGGTGGTAGAGGTGATCATCCACAAAGATGCCGAAGTAAAATATTCCACCGTGCAAAACTGGTTCCCCGGCGATAACAACACCGGCGGGATTCTGAATTTCGTCACCAAGCGCGCGCTGTGCGAAGGTGAAAACAGCAAGATGTCGTGGACGCAGTCCGAAACGGGATCGGCCATCACCTGGAAATACCCGAGCTGCATTCTGCGCGGCGATAACTCCATCGGTGAGTTTTACTCTGTGGCGCTGACCAGCGGTCATCAGCAGGCCGACACCGGCACCAAAATGATCCACATCGGTAAGAACACCAAATCAACCATTATTTCAAAAGGGATCTCCGCCGGGAATAGCCAGAACAGCTATCGCGGGCTGGTGAAGATCATGCCGACAGCAACCAACGCCCGTAACTTTACCCAGTGCGACTCAATGCTGATTGGCGCGGACTGCGGCGCGCACACCTTCCCGTATGTCGAGTGTCGTAATAACAGCGCCCAGCTTGAGCACGAGGCGACGACGTCGCGGATCGGTGAAGATCAGCTCTTTTACTGCCTGCAACGCGGCATCAGCGAAGAGGATGCCATCTCGATGATTGTTAATGGCTTCTGTAAAGACGTCTTCTCTGAACTGCCGCTGGAATTTGCCGTTGAAGCGCAAAAATTGCTGGCAATCAGCCTTGAACACAGCGTCGGTTAAGTATTAAGGAAAGCACATGTTAAGCATTAAAGATTTACAGGTCAGTGTGGAAGATAAAGCGATTCTGCGCGGTCTGGACCTCGACGTCAGACCCGGAGAAGTGCATGCCATTATGGGGCCGAACGGTTCCGGGAAGAGTACGCTTTCCGCGACGCTGGCGGGCCGTGAAGATTATGAAGTGGTTGGCGGCTCTGTCGAATTTAAAGGCAAAGATTTACTGGAACTGTCGCCAGAGGATCGGGCGGGCGAAGGCATCTTTATGGCGTTCCAGTATCCGGTAGAAATTCCTGGCGTCAGCAACCAGTTTTTCCTGCAAACAGCGCTGAATGCCGTGCGCAGCTATCGTGGTCAGGAGTCGCTGGATCGTTTTGATTTTCAGGATCTGATGGAAGAGAAAATCGCGCTTTTGAAGATGCCGGAAGATTTGTTGACCCGTTCGGTAAACGTGGGCTTCTCCGGTGGTGAGAAGAAACGTAACGATATTCTGCAAATGGCGGTGCTGGAGCCGGAACTGTGCATTCTTGATGAGTCTGACTCCGGGCTGGATATTGATGCGCTGAAAATTGTCGCGGAAGGCGTCAACTCGCTGCGTGACGGTAAACGTTCGTTCATTATCGTGACGCACTATCAGCGTATTCTGGACTACATCAAACCTGATTACGTCCACGTCCTGTATCAGGGGCGGATTGTGAAGTCCGGCGATTTCACTCTGGTCAAACAACTGGAGGAGCAAGGATATGGCTGGCTTACCGAACAGCAGTAACGCGCTGCAACAATGGCACCATCTGTTTGAGGCGCAGGGCGAATCCCGCTCGGCGCACGCGCAGCAGCATTTACAACAGATGCTGCGCCTGGGGCTGCCGACGCGTAAGCATGAAAACTGGAAATACACGCCGCTGGAAGGGTTGGTCAGTAGCCAGTTTGTCAGCCGTTTTGCCGAGGTTACTCAGGAACAGCGCGACGCGCTGGCGCTGGATATCGACGCTGTGCGTCTGGTGTTTATTGACGGCCAGTTCAGCCCGCAGCTTAGCGACAGCGCTACAGACAGCGGTTTCGACATTGCGATCAACGACGAACGTCAGGCGCTGGCCGCACCGATTCAGCCGGAGGTTTTCCTGCATCTGACGGAAAGCCTGGCGCAGAGCGTGACGCACATCAGCGTTAAGCGCAACCAGCGGCCCTCTAAGCCGTTGCTGCTGATGCACATCACGCAGGGGCTGGAAGGCGATGAGGTCAACACTGCGCACTACCGCCACCACCTGGAACTGGAGGAAGGGGCAGAGGCGACGGTGATAGAGCACTATGTCAGCCTTAACGCGGCACGACACTTTACCGGGGCGCGTCTGACCATGAACGTGGCGGCGAATGCGCATCTGCACCACATCAAACTGGCGTTTGAAAACCCGGTGAGCCACCACTTTGCCCATAACGACATTCTGCTGGCGGCGGATGCAAGCGCGCACAGCCACAGTTTCCTGTTGGGCGATGCCGTGCTGCGACATAACACCAGCACCCAGTTAAACGGTGAAAACACCACGCTGCGGATTAACAGCCTGGCGATGCCGGTGAAAAACGAAGTGTGTGATACCCGTACGTGGCTGGAGCACAACAAGGGTTACTGCAACAGCCGTCAGTTGCATAAAACCATTGTCAGCGATAAAGGTCGGGCGGTATTCAATGGCTTGATCAACGTGGCGCAGCACGCCATTAAAACCGACGGACAAATGACCAATAACAATCTGCTGCTCGGTAAACTTGCCGAGGTGGACACCAAACCGCAGCTGGAGATTTACGCCGATGACGTGAAATGCAGCCACGGGGCGACGGTAGGACGGATTGATGACGAGCAGATGTTCTACCTGCGTTCACGCGGGATTGGAGAGCAGGATGCCAGACAGATGATTCTCTACGCGTTTGCCGCTGAGTTGACGGAAGCCCTCGGCGATGACGCGCTTAAACAACAGGTGCTGGCGCGAATAGGGCTTCGCCTGCCGGGAGGCATAGCATGACATTTCCCATCGAAAAAGTGCGGGCTGATTTTCCCGTCCTGACGCGTGAAGTCAACGGGCTGCCGTTGGCGTATCTGGATAGCGCGGCCAGTGCGCAAAAGCCCAACCAGGTGATTGACGCTGAGGCGGAGTTTTACCGTCATGGCTATGCGGCGGTGCACCGGGGCATCCATACGCTGAGCGCGCAGGCCACCGAGAAGATGGAAAATGTGCGTAAACAGGCATCGCTGTTCATTAATGCCCGCTCAGCGGAAGAGCTGGTGTTCGTGCGCGGGACGACAGAGGGCATCAACCTTGTTGCCAACAGCTGGGGGCCGGAGAATGTTCGGGCTGGTGATAACATTATCATCAGCGAGATGGAGCACCACGCCAATATCGTCCCCTGGCAGATGCTGTGCGCGCGTACAGGGGCGGAACTGCGCGTCATTCCGCTCAATACGGACGGCACGTTGCAGCTGGATACACTCCCGTCGCTGTTTGATGAGCGTACCCGACTGCTGGCTATCGCGCATGTGTCGAACGTGCTGGGAACGGAAAACCCGCTTCCTGAAATGATCGCGCTGGCGCATCAGTATGGCGCGAAAGTGCTGGTCGATGGCGCGCAGGCGGTAATGCACCATGCGGTGGATGTTCAGGCGCTGGATTGTGATTTTTACGTTTTCTCCGGGCATAAGCTGTATGGCCCCACTGGTATCGGCGTGCTGTATGTCCGGGAGGACCTGCTTCAGGATATGCCGCCGTGGGAAGGCGGCGGTTCGATGATTGCGACCGTTAGTCTGACGGAAGGGACGACCTGGACCAAAGCGCCCTGGCGTTTTGAGGCGGGGACGCCGAACACGGGCGGAATTATCGGCCTGGGCGCCGCCATTGAATACGTTTGCGCGTTAGGGCTGGCGGAAATCAGCGAATATGAACAAAACCTGATGCACTATGCGCTGGAACAGCTGGCGGACGTGCCGGAGTTGACGCTATATGGCCCGGCTAACCGGCTGGGGGTCATCGCCTTTAATCTGGGCAAACACCACGCCTATGACGTGGGCAGCTTCCTCGACAATTACGGTATCGCCGTACGAACCGGCCATCACTGCGCAATGCCGCTGATGACGTATTACAACGTTCCCGCCATGTGCCGGGCGTCGATAGCAATGTATAACACCCATGAAGAAGTGGATCGTCTGGCAACCGGGCTAAAACGTATTCATCGCTTACTGGGATAACAGGGAGACGCTATGGCTGCGCTACCAGATAAAGAAAGATTGCTGCGTAATTTTCAGCGTTGCGCCAATTGGGAAGAAAAGTATCTGTACATTATTGAACTGGGGCAGCGTCTGGCGGAATTAAATGAGCAGGATCGTCGCCCGGAAAATAGTATTCAGGGATGTCAGAGTCAGGTATGGATTGTTATGCGTCAGAACGCTGACGGCGTTATTGAATTGCAGGGCGACAGCGATGCAGCAATAGTAAAAGGGTTAATTGCCATCGTCTTCATTTTGTATCATCAGATGACGCCACAGGATATTGTGAATTTTGATGTGCGGCCGTGGTTTGAAAGAATGGCGCTGACGCAACATCTCACGCCCTCCCGTTCACAAGGACTGGAAGCTATGATTCGCGCGATCCGCGCCAGAGCCGCAACTCTTAGCTAAACTGAAAAGACGTAGAACGCCAGATGGCGTACAGCTCTACGTGACTCGTAGGCCGGATAAGGCATTTAACCGCCATCCGGCAAAACGCCAGGGGGGTGGATATGAAACGTGCGTCTCTCATTGCAGTTACACTTTTCGGCGCTTACAGCGCATTTCAGACGGCCTGGGCAGTGGATTACCCCTTGCCGCCAGCAAACAGTCGCCTTGTCGGGCAGAATCAAACCTATACCGTGCAAGCGGGGGATAAAAACTTACAGGCGATTGCCCGGCGTTTTGATACTGCCGCAATGCTGATCCTGGAGGCAAATAATACCATCGCGCCGGTCCCTAAACCGGGGACGCCGATTATCATTCCATCTCAACTGTTATTACCCGATGCGCCGCGTGAAGGCATTATTGTGAACCTGGCGGAGTTACGACTCTATTATTTCCCGCCGGGTGAAAATAGTGTTCAGGTTTACCCTATCGGTATTGGTTTAGAGGGGCTGGAAACGCCGGTAATGGCGACGCGCGTCGGGCAAAAAATCCCGAATCCGACCTGGACGCCGACGGCAGGTATCCGCAAACGCTCGCTTGAACGCGGCATTACGCTGCCGCCGGTGGTGCCCGCCGGGCCAAATAACCCGTTAGGACGCTTCGCCCTGCGCCTGGCATACGGCAACGGTGAGTATCTCATTCACGGCACCAATGCCCCGGACAGCGTCGGGTTACGCGTCAGTTCCGGCTGTATTCGGATGAACGCGCCAGACATTAAAGCTCTGTTTGCGCAGGTCAGAACGGGAACGCCGGTACGGGTGATTAACGAACCGGTGAAATTCGCCGTGGAACCAAATGGAATGCGTTACGTTGAAGTACATCGCCCGCTGTCGCCTGAAGAGGAGCAAAACGTACAGACGATGCCGTATGTGCTGCCAGCAGGCTTTACGCAGTTTAAGGCGACTCAGGAGGTGGATGAGCGTCTGGTGGAAAACGCGCTGTATCGCCGGGCGGGATATCCGGTTGCCGTTACATCAGGGCAGGCACCGGTAGCTTCTGGTCGCTCAGTGGTGGAGTCCGCGCAAAACAGCCAACCCGGGAGCGGCGCTGAAACCCAGGCAACGCAGTAGCAGAGAAGGGAAAACACAGGCAAAAAAAATGGCGCACAATGTGCGCCATTTTTATTACACAGGTACTATTACTTACGGTATTTAGTAGCCTGGTTGTCCAGACGCTGGTTAGCGCGAGCTGCGTCGTCTTTAGCAGCCTGAACGTCGGAACGCATTGCGTTCACGTCGTTGCTCAGCTGGTCAACTTTAGCGTTCAGAGTCTGAACGTCAGAAGACAGCTGATCGATTTTAGCGTTGCTGGAGCAACCAGCCAGCAGAGTAGAACCCAGGATTACCGCGCCCAGTACCAGTTTAGTACGATTCATTATTAATACCCTCTAGATTGAGTTAATCTCCATGTAGCGTTACAAGTATTACACAAACTTTTTTAGGTTGAGAATATTTTTTTGACGGGAATGCACTTATTTTTGATCGTTCGCTCAAAGAAGCATCGAATTGAGCTAAAATGGCTAAAAAACCGAGTGAAAACAGAATCCTTCCATCGGATTCGTCTTAGATAATCTGCGATTAGATAGTGAAATCCGATTTGATTTTTTATTAAGAGTGGCTATCGATTAAATAAAAAAAGCGCCGCGAGGGCGCTTTTTATTCAGAAAATTAATTCACACAGGAATTATTACAGGACGTGAACAGATGCGGTGTTGGTCGTGCCGCTCGGTACCAGCGCGCCGGAAACCATGACCACAACGTCGCCTTTCTGGCCCAGACCGCTCTGTAGAGCGACTTCTTTACCCAGACGGTAGAAGTCGTCAGTAGAGTTAATTTCTTTCACCAGCTGCGGCACAATGCCTTTGCTCAGCACCAGCTGACGCGCGGTCACTTCGTTGGTGGTCAGCGCCAGGATGGTAGCGTCCGGGAAGTATTTACGCACTGCGCGAGCAGATTTACCGCCCTGAGTCGCAACGACAATGACCGGCGCTTCCAGTTTTTCGGCAGTTTCAACCGCGCCGCGGCACACCGCTTCGGTGATGCGCAGTTTACGGCTGTCGTTGTTGAAGTCCAGACGGCTGGTCATCACGCGGTCAGTACGCTCGCAGATGGTCGCCATGATGGTGACGGCTTCCAGCGGGTATTTTCCTTTTGCGGATTCGCCGGACAGCATCACTGCGTCGGTGCCGTCGAGGATGGCGTTCGCCACGTCGCCAGCTTCTGCGCGGGTCGGACGCGGGTTCTTGATCATGGAATCCAGCATCTGAGTCGCGGTGATAACGACTTTACGTGCGCGGATACATTTTTCGATGATCATCTTCTGCGCGAAGATAACTTCTTCAACCGGGATCTCAACGCCCATGTCGCCACGAGCAACCATGATGCCGTCAGACGCTTCGAGGATCTCATCGAAGTTGTTCAGGCCTTCCTGGTTTTCGATCTTGGAGATGATCTGGATGTTCTCGCCGCCGTGCGCTTTCAGGTGCTCACGGATTTCAACAACGTCAGAACGCTTACGGATAAAGGACGCGGCAACAAAGTCAACGCCTTGTTCGCAGCCGAAGATCAGATCCTGTTTGTCTTTTTCAGCCAGTGCTGGCAGCGCGATGGAAACGCCCGGCAGGTTAACGCCTTTGTTTTCGCCCAGGTCGCCGTTGTTCAGCACTTTACAGATAACCTTGTTACCTTCGATCGCGGTGACTTCCATGCCGATCAGACCATCGTCAACCAGTACGGTGTTGCCTACGGACAGGTCAGAAGTGAAACCTTCGTAAGTGACGGCAACCATTTCGCTGTTGCCGATAACGGATTTGTCCGTTGTGAAAGTGAAGGTCTGGCCCGCTTTCAGGGAGACGTCATTACCACCTTCCAGCTTAATGGTACGGATTTCCGGGCCTTTGGTATCGAGCAGGATTGCGGCTTTTTTACCGGTTTTGCTCATTACGTTGCGCAAATTCTTGATGCGCTGACCGTGTTCTGCATAGTCACCGTGAGAGAAGTTCAGACGCATAACGTTCATGCCTGCGTCCAGCATTTTGGTTAACATCTCTTCAGATTCGGTTTTCGGACCGATGGTGCAAACAATTTTCGTCTTTTTCATGACAGTCTTAGTCTTTAAGTTGAGAAGGATATGGAAATCTGGCTTCAGGGGCGCACGGCCTTGAAGCTAAACCTGTGTTGCGAAAGTGGTGTTGCCTCGCTCTAAGGATAGGTGACATCGAAAGAGCGTGCAGAGGAATGTGTGCTCGTGTTTCAGCCCAACGGGATGGCGTGTTTTTTAGTCGTTGAGTTTTGCAGTCCAATGCGCTGAAACCATTCAAGAGACAATTGGCGCGCATTATACGCTGAAATTTACACAAAAGGAAAATGAAAACAGCGTTTCAAAAAACATCTGTGCAGATTCACAACAAATTGTTATTAAAGCGTTAATTATGATCCTTGCGTTGTGCCGCCCGGGAAAGGGCGGCGTTGCGCAACTACCCGGCGAGCGCCTGAGCTAAATCGTCCTGCAAATCCTGAACATCTTCAATGCCCACTGACAGGCGAATCAATTGCGGGGTGATGCCATTCGCCAGACGCTGCTCAAGCGGAATAGAGGCGTGAGTCATGGTAAACGGCTGGCTGACGAGGCTTTCAACACCGCCCAGGCTTTCCGCCAGGGTGAATAATTTCAGCCGCGTGATAACGTCAGTGGCGCGCTGGTCATCGCCTTTTATGACGATGGAGATCATCCCGCCGAACTGTGACATCTGCTGGCGCGCAAGGGCATGCTGAGGATGCGACGCCAGCCCCGGATACCAGACGTGTTCTACCGCCGGATGTTTTTCCAGCCATTGCGCCAGCGTCAGCGCATTGCCGCTGTGCCGCTCAATTCGCAAGGCCAGCGTGCGAATACCGCGTAATGTCAGAAAACTGCTAAATGGGTCCAGTACGCCGCCGACGGCGTTTTGCAGATAACCCAGCTGTTGTGCGAGCGCCGGGTTGTCCCCGACGACCGCCAGTCCGGCGACGACGTCTGAATGGCCGTTCAGGTATTTCGTCGCGGAATGCACCACGATATCGAACCCCAGATCAAGAGGACGATGGATCAACGGCGAAGCGAAGGTGTTATCGGCCACGCTGATAAGCTGGTGGCGACGCGCGATATCGGCAATGGCCGCCAGATCGGCCAGTTTTAGTAACGGATTTGTCGGCGTTTCTACCCAGATCATGCGGGTATCAGGACGAATCGCGGCTTCAATACCGGCCAGATCGTCAGGTTTTACCCAGCTAACCTGTAGTCCGGCGCTGCGACGGCGCACATTTTCAATCAGTCGATAGGTGCCGCCATAGACATCGTCAATCGCCACCAGATGGCTGTCTTTATCGAGAAGTTCAAGCACGGTAGCGATGCCCGCCAGACCGGACGCGAAGGCATAACCTTGCGTACCGCCTTCCAGCTCGGCAATGGCGGTTTCCAGCGCATGGCGCGTTGGGTTGCCGCTGCGTGAATATTCATATCCGGTATGCTGACCCGGCGCGGGTTGCGCAAACGTCGATGTCGCATAAATCGGCGGCATAACGGCGCCGTGCGCGTCAGAAAAGGTTCCGCTATGGACGCTAAGTGTGGAATACGATTTCATGAGAGTTCCTTATTTATCCAGGCGGTTGCGCCAGTGGGTGAGCACATCGCTACGGGTGACCAGACCGAGGAACTGGTCGTTGTCGACAATCACAGCCACCTGGCCGCGATCAAAAATAGGTTTCAGCGCGCTTTCCGGTTCGCGTTTATCAAGCCGGACTACCTCGCGCGTCATTGCTTCTTTTACCGGGAGGGAAAAACGCGGGTTATCGCCCTGAATATGCGTAATCAGGTCCCATTCGTCGATAATGCCGATAAGCTGATCCTCCTGAAGAACCGGCAACTGCGAAATATCGTACAGGCGCATACGCGCCAGCACGGTCGCCAGCGTATCGTCCGGCGCGGCGGTCACGGTTGCCCCTTCGTCATGACGTAAGGCGATGAAGTCGCTCAGATCGCCAGCCTGTGGCCGGGTGATGAGCCCTTGCTGGCGCATCCAGTCATCGTTAAACATTTTCGAGAGATACTTGTTGCCGCTATCGCAGGCGAAGGTCGCCACGCGCTTTGGCTGCGTCTGCGCCTGGCAGTAGCGCAGGGCGGCGGCGAGCAGCGTACCGGTCGATGAACCGGCAAGGATGCCTTCGGTTCTGAGCAACTCGCGCGCCGTGGCGAAGGCGTCTTTATCGCTGATGCGAAAGGCCTGTAAAACGGATTCGATGTGGGCGAGCGGCGGAATAAAGTCCTCGCCAATCCCTTCAACCAGCCAGGAACCGGCGGTGCCGAATGTGCCTGTCTCGACCTGATCGGCAAGGATTGAACCGGCGGGGTCGGCCAGCACGAACTCCGTGTGCGGGGAATGTTCGCGAAACCATGCCTGTAAACCGCCCAGCGTGCCGCCGGAACCGACGCCGACCACGATGGCGTCAATGCGGCCATCCATCTGGGCAAACAATTCGGGGGCGGTGGTGGAAGCATGCGCCAGCGGGTTCGCGGCGTTGTTGAACTGATCAATATAGAAGGCGCCGGGTGTCTCCTGCGCCAGACGGCGTGCGTAATCCTGATAATAGGCCGGATGACCTTTGTTGACGTCTGAGCGGGTTAATACCACCTGTGCGCCAAGCGCGCGTAAATGGAAGATCTTCTCACGGCTCATTTTGTCCGGCACGACCAGCGTCAGGGCATAACCTTTTTGCGCGGCGATCAGCGCCAGCCCCAGCCCGGTGTTGCCCGCCGTCGCTTCAATAATCGTGCCGCCGGGTTTTAGCAGCCCCTGTCTTTCCGCTTCATTGATCATAGAAAGCGCGACGCGATCTTTAATCGAACCGCCCGGATTCTGGTTCTCCAGTTTCAAAAAGAGTTCGCTTACGCCGCTATTCAGCTTATGCAACTGAAGCAGCGGCGTATTGCCAATCAGTTCCGTTACGGAGTGAAACGTTGTCATGGTGAATATCCGTCAGTGAATAACATGACGAAATAATAGGGTTGCCAAAATGCACGCCTAAAGAATGTTTGTCTGTGAATAAGAACAGAATGGAATATAAAACGCTATTTGGATGGCAGGACGTTTAGCCGTGCAGTCGTCTGGCAGTGTTGATGGCCGAATGACCCTGTTTTTGTCGATTAATTCAACAGTTTACGCTGCTCGCGTTAAGGATAATGCCGCTCCCCGCATAAAGGTTGCCGAAATTGTACTAAAGCCATTTTCCCGCGCTGCGCCTCTCTTATTCCTTGCGGATATATCAAATTCCTTTTTGGTCATTTAAAAGCAGAAACACCCTGATTACACTCGTTTGGACATCCATACTGCTAAACAGCTAAAAGCACTGGCAGGATAACCATAAGCAGCAGCGGATACGATAACGATATGATCGTCCTGAAAAATATTTCGAAAGTTTTTACGCCCGGCAAGCTGTCCATTACCGCAGTGGATAACGTTAATCTGACGGTTGAACAGGGACAAATTTACGGGATTATTGGCTACAGCGGCGCCGGAAAGAGTACGTTGATTCGTTTGCTGAACGGTCTGGAAAAACCGACCGTGGGCAGCGTGACCATCAATGGTCATGATATTTCAGCGGCGACAGGAGAATCCCTGCGCCAGGCGAGGCTGAAAATCAGCATGGTGTTTCAGCACTTCAATTTGCTGTGGTCGCGTACCGTCAGCGAAAACATCGCTTTTTCTATGCAAATCGCGGGCGCGCCAAAAGCAAAAATCAAGGCGCGGGTGGCGGAGCTGATCGACCTGGTGGGATTAACCGGGCGTGAGAATGCTTACCCATCCCAGCTGAGCGGCGGGCAAAAGCAACGTGTGGGGATTGCCCGTGCGCTGGCAAATAACCCGGATGTGCTGCTCTGCGACGAGGCGACTTCCGCGCTGGACCCGCAAACCACCGATCAGATTCTGGATCTGCTGCTCGATATTAATCGCCGCTTCCAGCTCACGATTGTGCTTATTACCCACGAGATGCATGTGGTGCGCAAAATCTGCGATCGCGTTGCGGTGATGGAAAACGGCAGAGTGGTGGAGGAAGGCGATGTGCTGAACGTCTTTACTCATCCGCAACAGCCGATTACCCGGCAGTTTGTCCGCCAGGTAAGTCAGTATGCCGAAGAGGAAGCGTTTAACCCGCAGCTGGCGAGCGAGCTGGGCGGGACGGTGATTAAGCTGACCTTCACCGGGCACAGTACGCATCAGCCGATCGTAGGGGAGCTTACCCTGCGTTACGGCCTGCCTTTCAATATCTTACACGGCAAGATGACGCAAACCGCGCATGGCGTGTTTGGCCAACTGTGGCTGCACGTCGTGGCGACGGAAGAACAACTGAATAATATTCTGGCGGATTTGCGGCAGAGCGATATTGAAGGTGAGGTAGTACAACATGGTTGAGAATCTGTTTCCCCATCTGAAATGGGAACAACTTTTTGCGGCAACGCAGGAAACGCTCTATATGACGGCGCTTTCCGGTATCGCGACGTTTGTGCTGGGGATTGTACTGGGGCTGGCGCTGTTTTTGACCGCGCGCGGCGGGCTGTTTCAGAACCGCACGCTGTATAGCGTCATTTCGCTGGTGGTGAATATTTTTCGCTCGATCCCGTTCATCATTTTGATCGTCTTGCTGATCCCGTTTACCAAAGCGCTGGTCGGCACCATTCTCGGCGCGAACGCTGCGCTGCCAGCGTTGATTGTCGGGGCGGCGCCGTTTTATGCGCGTCTGGTTGAAATCGCACTGCGCGAGGTTGACAGAGGCGTGATTGAAGCCACGCGTTCGATGGGCGCACGTCTCAGCACACTTATTTTTCGGGTTTTACTGCCTGAATCATCACCCGCACTGGTGTCCGGGATCACCGTGACGCTAATTGCGCTGGTCAGTTACAGCGCGATGGCCGGAGTGATTGGGGCAGGCGGTTTAGGGAACCTGGCTTATCTGGAAGGATTCCAGCGCAACCACAACGACGTCACGCTGGTGGCGACGGTGACTATCCTGATCATCGTCTTCATTATCCAGTTCTGCGGCGATGTGATCACCTCTCTGTTAGATAAACGCTAATAAAATACGGAAACCATTATCATGAAAAAATCACTGACATTACTCGCCGCAGCAACCTTAAGCGCCCTGAGCTTCGCCTCCTGGGCGGATACGCTGACCGTTGGCGCCTCTAACGTACCGCATGCGGAAATCCTTGAGCAGGCGAAACCGATTCTGGCGAAACAGGGGATCGATCTGGAGATTAAACCTTTCCAGGATTACATTCTGCCGAATACCGCGCTGGCCGGTCGTGAAATCGACGCCAACTACTTCCAGCATATCCCGTACCTGAATAGCGTGCTGAAAGATCATGCAGGTGATAAAACCTATGATTTCGTCAGCGCCGGGGCGATTCATATTGAGCCGATCGGCATCTACTCTAAAAAATACAAATCGCTGAAAGATCTGCCGGAAGGCGGCAGGATCATTATGCGTGACGCGGTCTCTGAAGAGGGACGTATTCTGTCGATCTTTGAAAAAGAGGGCGTGATCAAACTGAAGCCGGACGTGGATAAGGTCAGCGCGCGCATCAGCGACATCGTGGATAACCCGAAAAAACTGAAGTTCCTGCCGAACGTGGAAGCGGCGCTGTTACCACAGATGTACAACAACGATGAAGGCGATGCGGTGGTGATTAACGCCAACTACGCTATCGACGCAGGTCTGGACCCGGTTAACGATCCGATCGCCGTTGAGAGCGGAGAAAACAATCCGTACGCCAACATCATTACCGTACACCGTGGCGACGAGAAGAAAAAAGACATCGTGGCGCTGGTTGACGTTCTGCACTCAAAAGAGATTCAGGACTGGATCCGCACGAAGTACAAAGGCGCGGTGATTCCGGTCAATAACTAATACCACGTAGTGCCGGATAGCGTGACGCTTATCCGGCCTATAAAAGAGCCTGGCCGAACGGGTGAGCAAGTTACAGAGTGTGAGGTGACGGATATTGGTTAAGTTGAATAGTCACTCTGTTTATTTGTTTGATTTATTTGAGTTTTGTCTTCATCGTTAGAGTGATATATGCTGTTTGTTTGTGCTGGCGATGAGAGACAATAATGGGAAACCTGACAAAAGACGACGAACTGTACCGTGAGATGTGCAGAGTGGTTGGCAAAGTGGTTCTGGAGATGCGCGACCTGGGGCAAGAGCCGAAGCATATCGTGATTGCGGGAGTGTTACGAACCGCCATGGCGAACCAGCGACTCCAGCGCAGCGAACTTGAAAAACAGGCGATGGAAACGGTTATCAAAGCCCTGGCAGGATAATTCTTTCAGGGATGGCGCTCGCTTCGTCATCCCTTATTCCCGGTATTTAAATTCTTCACCTTGTAAATAATCAGATATCGCGTTTATATTAATATCGATATGTATATTAATATATAACGAAGGCAATTGATATTAATAATGGGAACGAGGTCACATTTATAATTATTAATAGATTGCCGTGTTTTATATCCTCTAAATGATAATAAATATCACTCCGCTTTTATTATTTCACTTCCGGTTTTTAATTGATAACGATCAAAGTTAATAGCACTGAATAACCACATTATTTATGTGCCTAACTCTTTAGGATTAGTCTATTTGTATTTAATGATATGACGTATGCGATCCGGTTAGGGCAAAACATCGGGTGTTGTCAGCACTGTGTTTGCGAAGAGGATGCGAAATAAATGAACCAGGTCGAACGTCCAATATTAGATTTTGGCTTAACGCGGCTCGAATTTCTGCGTATATCAGGAAAGGGTCTGGCAGGATTAACTATCGCTCCCGCGCTGCTGTCACTTTTTGGCTGCAAACAGGAAGACGTTGATAGCGGTACGGTAGGACTGATAAACACGCCCAAAGGGGTATTAGTGACCCAACGCGCCCGCTGCACAGGCTGCCATCGCTGCGAAATCTCCTGCACCAATTACAACGATGGCGCCGTGGGCTCGTTCTTCTCCCGCATTAAGATTCACCGTAATTACTTCTTTGGCGACAATGGCGTCGGCTCCGGCGGCGGCCTGTACGGCGATTTAAACTACACCGCAGATACCTGTCGCCAGTGTAAGGACCCGCAGTGCATGAAGGTCTGCCCAATCGGCGCAATTACCTGGAAACAGGACGATGGCTGCATCGCGGTTGATCATAAGCGATGTATTGGCTGTAGCGCCTGTACCACTGCCTGCCCCTGGATGATGGCTACCGTAAACAGCGAAACGAAAAAATCGTCAAAATGTGTTTTATGCGGCGAGTGCGCCAGCGCCTGTCCAACAGGGGCGCTGAAAGTTATCGAGTGGAAAGATATTACTGTTTGAATCTTGCAAAGGAAAACATTATGGCTAACGGTTGGACAGGTAATATATTACGGGTCAATCTTACAACAGGCGATATTACCCTCGAAGATTCCAGTAAATATAAAAAATTTGTCGGCGGAATGGGGTTCGGCTACAAAATTATGTATGACGAAGTCCCACCTGGCACGAAACCTTTCGATGAAGGAAATAAACTGGTATTTGCCACCGGCCCGCTGACCGGATCTGGCGCGCCCTGTAGTTCCCGCGTCAATATCACTTCGCTCTCTACGTTTACTAAAGGTAATTTGGTCGTCGATGCGCATATGGGCGGCTTCTTTGCGGCACAAATGAAATTTGCCGGGTACGACGCGATTATTATTGAGGGTAAATCCGCTTCGCCTGTGTGGATCAATATTAAAGATGACAAGGTCAGCCTCGAAAAAGCAGATTTTCTGTGGGGCAAAGGGACGCGCGCCACGACCGAAGAGATCTGCCGTATGACCAGCCCGGAGACCTGCGTGGCGGCCATTGGTCAGGCGGGTGAAAACCTGGTGCCGCTCTCCTGTATGCTCAACAGCCGTAACCACAGCGGCGGGGCGGGAACCGGCGCGGTGATGGGGTCGAAAAACCTCAAGGCCATTGCCGTTGAAGGCACCAAAGGGGTCAATATTGCCGATCGCAAAGAGATGAAGCGGCTGAATGACTACATGATGACGGAGCTGATTGGCGCCAATAATAATCATGTTGTGCCGAGCACCCCGCAGGCATGGGCGGAATTTTCCTCACCGGCCTCGCGCTGGACGGCGCGTAAAGGCTTGTTCTGGGGGGCCGCAGAGGGCGGGCCTGTTGAAACCGGCGAGATCCCGCCGGGTAATCAAAATACGGTCGGCTTTCGCACCTATAAATCCGTGTTTGACTTAGGTCCGGCGGCTGAAAAATACACCGTGAAAATGAGCGGTTGCCACTCATGTCCGATCCGCTGCATGTCGCAGCTCAATATTCCACGGGTAAAGGATTTTGGCGTACCGAGCACCGGGGGGAATACCTGCGTGGCAAACTTTGTCCATACCACGATCTTCCCGCACGGCCCGAAAGATTTTGACGACAAGGACGATGGCCGCGTTATCGGCAATCTGATCGGCCTGAACCTGTTTGACGACTACGGTATCTGGTGTAACTACGGGCAGTTGCACCGTGACTTCACGTATTGCTACAGCAAAGGCGTGTTCAAGCGCGTGCTGCCGGCTGAGGAATATGCGGAGATCCGCTGGGATCAACTGGAAGCGGGCGATCCCAACTTTATTAAGGATTTCTACTATCGCCTGGCGCATCGCAAAGGAGAGTTGAGCCATCTTGCGGATGGTTCATACGCCATTGCCGAGCGCTGGAATCTGGGTGAGGAATACTGGGCGTACGATAAAAACAAACTGTGGTCGCCGTTTGGCTATCCGGTACACCATGCTAACGAAGCGTCGGCGCAGGTGGGGGCAATTACCAACTGCATGTTTAACCGTGACTGCATGACCCACACCCACATCAACTTTATTGGTTCTGGTTTACCGCTGAAGCTACAGCGAGAGGTCGCGGCGGAACTGTTTGGTTCTGAAGACGCCTACGACGAGACTAAAAATTACACGCCGATCAACGCGGCGAAAATCAAGTATGCCAAATGGACGCTGCTCAAAGTTTGCCTGCATAACGCCGTGACGCTGTGCAACTGGGTCTGGCCGATGACCGTTTCGCCGTTGAAGAGCCGAAATTATCGTGGGGATCTGGACCTGGAAGCGAAATTTTTCCAGGCGGTGACCGGGGATGAAACCACCCAGGCGAGCCTTGATTTAGCCGCAGAACGTATCTTCACGCTCCATCGCGCCTATACCGTAAAACTGATGCAGACCAAAGACATGCGCAATGAACACGATCTCATCTGTTCGTGGGTTTTTGACAAGGACCCCAACATTCCGGTGTTCACTGAAGGGACTGACAAAATGGATCGCGACGATATGCGTGAATCCCTGACGCTCTTTTATACCGAGATGGGCTGGGACCCTGAACTGGGATGCCCGACGCGAGAAACGTTGCATCGCCTCGGTCTTGAGGATGTCGCCGCCGATCTGGCCGCGCAGAATCTGCTGCCAGCGTAAGGAAGGTGAGATGAGTCATTCAGAGGGCGAACACTCCACGCCTGAGGTGGATATTGAAAAGCGGCAGTGGCTGCAAGGCTTACATCAGCATGAAAGGCGAGTGGATGAATCGGCGCCTCCCGCGAGTCCGGCAGAGATCATGGCGGAGTTCATCCGCCAGCATTCTGCTTCAGGCCAGCTGGTGGCTCGCGCGCTTTTCCTGCAACCGCCGTATTCAGTGGAGGAAGAGGCGTTAATGCCGCTGCTGGAGACGCTGCTTCAGAGCGAGACAGGGGCGGATATCGCCAGCGTGCAGGGTGCTCAGGATGATTATTACTACTCGACGCAAACCATGACCGCTAACTATGCCGACATGTGCGTGCAGGTGGTGGAGAACGATATTTGCCGGGCTATCGCACAGGCGGTGCGTTTTGATTGCCAGACCTATCCGCGACCCTACAAGGTCGCCATGCTGGAACAACCGCCATACCGCTTTGCGCCGCAGCAAATAGAGACAGCCCTTGCCGCGATCGACACGCACCCGGATTACGCGGATATTCGCCGTGTGGCGTCGTCCAACGACGTGCCGTATCTGTTTAGCGAACGTTTTATGAGCTACGGCAAGGCATATGGCTTATGCGAATGGCTTGAGGTTGAGCAGTTTCAGAATCCCTGATTGTTCAGGGTGATGTCATGGAAAGCGTGGGCGATCGCTGCCACCGGATTAGAGGATAACCAGATGTCCTTCACTCGACGAAAATTTGTGCTTGGTATGGGGACGGTGATTTTTTTCAGCGGGCCCGGCCAAAATTTGTTAGCGAACACGAAGAATAGCAAAGCGGTGCGTTATGCCATGATTCATGACGAATCCCGGTGTAACGGCTGCAATCTCTGTGCCCGGGCGTGTCGCAAGACCAACCATGTTCCGGCTCAGGGCAGTCGTTTATCCATCGCGCATATTCCTGTTTCGGATAATGAAAACGAAACCGTTTATCACTATTTCCGCCAGTCCTGCCAGCACTGTGAAAATGCGCCCTGTATTGATGTTTGCCCGACCGGCGCCTCCTGGCGTGATGAGCGCGGTATTGTGCGGGTAGATGAATCGCGTTGTATCGGCTGTAGCTACTGTATAGGCGCTTGTCCGTATCAGGTGCGTTATCTCAATCCACAAACCAAAGTGGCGGATAAATGCGACTTTTGCGCCGAATCTCGCCTGGCAAAGGGGTTCCCGCCGATTTGCGTGAATGCCTGCCCGGAGCACGCATTGATTTTTGGTCGTGAAGACAGCCCGGAAATTCAGACCTGGCTGAAGGAGAACAAATTCTATCAACACCAACTCGCAGGCGCCGGAAAACCGCATCTGTATCGCCGGTTCGGTCAACATTTGATTAAAAAGGAAAATGTATGAACGCGTCGCAGAATGCTGAACAGTTCCATGCCCAACTGGCGAACTATGTCCCCGTGTTTTCTCCCGAATACTGGCCTGTCTGGTTAGTCATCGCCGGACTGATGCTGGTAGCGATGTGGCTGGTGTTGGGGCTGCATGCCATGCTGCGGTTTCGCGCCGCCAACAAAGCCGCGGCCGGTCACGGTGAAAAGGTTTACCTGTACTCAAAAGCGGTGAGATTGTGGCACTGGTCGAACGCGCTACTGTTTGTGCTCCTGCTCGGCAGCGGGCTGATCAATCATTTCTCGCTGGTTGGCGCGTCGGTGATGAAGAGCCTGCTGACGGTGCATGAGATCTGCGGTTTTCTGCTGCTGGCGTGTTGGCTGGGTTTTGTTTTGATCAACATGCTGGGCGGCAACGGACACCATTATATTATTCGCCGCGAGGGCTGGATTGGCCGGGCGATGAAGCAGACCCGCTTCTATCTGTTTGGCATTATGCAGGGGGAGGAACATCCGTTTCCCGCCACCGCGCAGTCTAAATTCAACCCGTTACAGCAGGCCGCTTATCTCGGGATGATGTACGGCCTGGTGCCGCTGTTGCTGATAACCGGACTACTGTCGCTTTATCCGCAGGCGGCGGGCGATCTGTTCCCCGGCGTGCGTTACTGGCTGTTGCAGGCGCATTTCGCGCTGGCGATCGTTAGCCTCTTTTTTATCTTCGGTCATCTTTACCTTTGCACGACAGGTCGTACGCCCGGTGAGACCTTCCGCTGCATGGTTGATGGCTATCATCGGCACTAACGGATGATCATTACGCGAGAGGATTTACGTACCTGGCGAGTCGGGCCCGTCATGTATCGTTGGTTTGTCCGTCGCTTTCCGAATGGCGGCAGCTACGCCGACGTGCATCGGGCGCTGAGCAGTGAAGGCTATCTCGACTGGGCAAATAGCCTGGTGGAATATGCCTGGTCGCGCTGGCTGGATGAGGAGAGCTTTGCGCGTCAGGATATCAGCGCGATGGACAGCCTGGTGAATGCGCAGTCGCACCACGGTAATAGCGAACACATTGCCTGCGCGGACGATAACGTTCATCTGGGATGTGCGGGCGATAATGTCAAAATTGCCAGCGTGGGGTACGCTTCGCAGATTGCCAGCGCGGGGTACTGCGCGCGCATTGGCAGCGCAGGCTACAACACGCATATAGGCTGTTCCGGCGATCGCGCGCGGGTGGCGGTGGCAGGGAACTCAACCCGCGTAAGCTGCGCCGGTGACGGGAGTCGTATTGCCAGCGCGGGAATGCGGGTGCGCATCAGCACGCTGGGTGACAGGAGCAATATTGCCAGCAATGGCGATCTGGCGCAGGTTGTCAGCTTTGGCGCCAATACCAGAATTGCCAACAGCGGAGAGAATGTCCATCTCGTTACCAGCGGTGACAATGCGGTTATCGCCAGCACCGGGCACGTTGACTCCCTGATACTGGGGCCCGGCGGCTGTGCCGCGCTGGCGTACCACGATGGTGAACGTACCCGTTTCGCCGTTGCCATTGAAGGCGAGAACAACATACGCGCCGGGGTAAAATATCGCCTCAACGAACAACATCAGTTTGTTGAATGTTGAGCCGTTTATCGGATGGCGAATCGTCGACGGGTGAATCTCTCCAGGCCAAAACAGAGCAGGTAATAGACCAGTCCGGTAAAGATAAAAATGGCCGCCGGGTAAATCTGTACCCGGTTATTCACCTGACCGGCGACGGTAGTCAGTTCAGGAACATTGACGATAAACGCCAGCGATGTGTCTTTCAGCAGGCCGATAAAAATGCCGGTCAATGACGGCATTACATTGCGTAGCACCTGGGGAAGCAGAATGAGCCATAATGCCTGAAACGGGCGAAATCCCTGCACTACCGAGGCGTCGTACTGCCCGGCAGGAAGCGCGTTTATGCCGGCATAAACGGAGTGCATCACCGATGCCGCAGTAAACCAGGCCAGCGCCAGCGTGACGGTAACGGCGCCGGGAAGATCGCTTCCGGTAAGCATTGGCAGCAAATACCACATCCAGAAGATCACGAAGATCAGCGGAATGCCGCGAATAAATTCCGCCCAGAGAAACAGCCCATTACGGATAACGCCCGGAAATCGCCAGGCAAGACAGGCGAGAACCACCCCGCCGGGAAGCGCCAGCACGCCAGCACCCAGCGCCATCAACAACGTGAGAAGCACGCCGCCGGGTTGACCATCAGCAGCGCGTCCCCACAGTAGGTAATCCAGATTGTCGGTAATGACCGAAATATTAGCGATCATGGTGTGGACTCCTGAGGCTGAAAATACGCGTTTTGGGCTTCACTCTTTTGGCCGGGGCGGGGTTTAGCCGCGCCAGTAGCAGACCCAATACAATGCCGGTCAGCAAATAGAGCGCGGTGCCGACGGCAAAGGCTTCCAGAGCATGGGCGTTATAGCTTTCAATTTGTCGCACCTGATAGGTCAGTTCGGCAAAGCCGATACCGCTGGCAAGCGATGAGAGTTTCATCAGGTTAAGGTATTGCCCCACGATGGGTTGCCAGGCGTTTGCCAGCCCCTGGGGGAGCAGAATATGGCGGAGGGTCGTCCATGCGGAAAAACCTTGCGATACAGCGGCCTCTCGCTGCCCGGCGGATACCGCCTGCAACCCCGATGCGATCTCCTCAACCAGAAAGGCCGATGTGAATACCCCCAGCCCCCATGCGGAGCAGAGAAATTCTGGCGTCAGCCACCAGACATCGCCAGGCAGGATCGACCAAAAATGATCGGTATTAACGAAATCAATCACGCCACGGGGCAGAAAATTCCACGCTGCGAAGTACCAGAACATCAACTGCACAAGCAGAGGCGTATTGCGAAACAGCGAGACCCAGGCGGCGACCAGACGGCGACCGAATGCGTTGCCGGAGAGACGTAGCGCGAGCAGGATAATCGCCAGCAGTGTCGATAGCAAAACGCCTGCCAGCGTTACCCAGAGCGTGGTCAAAAAACCCGAGATGACCCATTGCAGAGGTTGCTCGCTCAGCACCCCCTGCCAGTCCAGAGTAAGCATTATAACGATGACTCCTGGTGTAACGGATCGAGCACTTTCTTCAGGAAGCGCTGGGTTCTGGGGTGCTGCGGACGGGTAAAAAATGCTTCAGGCGAGGCGACTTCCAGAATATCGCCGCCGTCGATAAACACGACACGGTCGGCAATTTCGCGCGCGAAGTGCATCTCGTGCGTAACGACGATCATGGTGATCCCGCTGTGGGCAAGGTTCTTCATTACCTGTAAGACTTCGCCGATCATTTCCGGGTCCAGCGCGGATGTTGGCTCATCAAAAAGGATAATTTGCGGAGAGGAGGCCAGCGCGCGGGCAATGGCGACGCGCTGCTGCTGTCCACCAGAGAGCTGGGCGGCAAATGCGTCGGCTTTTTCAGCCAGACCCACCTGGTCCAGCAACTCGCGGGCCCGCTGCCGGGCGGCCTCTTTATTCCAGCCATGCACATATTCCAGCGCCAGCGTAATGTTCTGCTGCGCCGTCAGATGGGCGTAAAGGTTGAATTGCTGGAATACGAATCCAATGCGGCTGCGTAACTGGCGCAGCGCTGCGCCCTTGAGCTGACCAATGGGCTTATCATCGATAAAAATATCGCCGCCGCTTAATGACTCAAGCTGGTTGATGAGTCGAATAAGCGTGGATTTTCCCGAACCGGATGGCCCAAGGATGGTAACGACTTCTCCGGGTTCCACCGTCAGATTGACACCGTTTAATACCCGGTGCCCGTCGTACTGTTTGATCACATCGCGCAGTTCAACGCGCGCCTGACGCAAATGCGTAAAATCCGCAGCCGAAGCTGCGGAGCGGGTAAACAAACCTGAGAGCATATTACTTCGCTTCTATTTTAAAGGCGCGCGGCTGTGGATTTTTGGTTTCGGGGCCGAACCAGACGTCATAGATTTTAGCCGCCTGTCCGGTGGACTCGAGCTTCAGCAGTTCATCGTTCACCGCCTTTAACAGCGCGGGTTCGCCTTTTTTCACCCCGACGCCGATTTCCTCTTTGCTCAGCAGATCGGGTAGGATTTTAAAGTTGGCTTTGTCCGGCGCCCCGCTTAACAGGCCCGCCAGAATGGTGCTGTCCTGGGTGATCGCCTGAACGTTGCCATTACGCAGCGCGGTCAGCGCCAGCGGGATATCATCATAGGCCAGCACGCGGGATTGAGGGAAACGCTGGTGCAGCGCCTGTTCCCCCGTTGTTCCTTTCACCGCGCCAATTCGCGCGCGGCTGTACTCATCCAGCTTGTCGGGGGAGGTCGCCGGAACCAGGAATTGTTGCCCGGTGACAAAATAGGGAACGGAAAAGTCGATAACCTGGGCGCGCTCCGGGGTGATGGTAATATCCGCGACGATCAGATCGGCCTTACCCGATTGCAGTAACGGGATACGGTTGGCTGGGTTGGTGGCGACCAGTTCCAGTTTGACTCCCAACGATTTGGCCAGCGCTTCGGCAAAATCAACGTCGTAGCCAACGATTTTATGCGTTTGCGGATCGACGGAGCCAAACGGCGGGTTCGCATCGAACGTGGCCACTTTCACTACGCCGGCGGCTTTAATATCCGCCAGTTGATCGGCCTGGGCGGGTAACGCGGCAATACCGGATGCGAATAGCGCACTTAATGCCAGTAATGTTTTTTTAGTGCTGTGAATTGTCGTTGCCATCATCTTCTTTGATATCCCTGTAGAGACGCTAAATAATTCATGTCGCGATCAAAAAGGCCGCTACATTCGCGACATGATTGGGTTTGTCTTTTTACGCTCCCACAACTCGCCGTCGTCACCAAATAAGAAAAGATTCTTATCTATATACAAAAAGATATTAGTAAAACAGATGTTAATGGTCGGTGAATTAAGATGGGATGGTCTAATGCAATAAATGCACAAGGATGGCAGGATTTCGTATTTCATTTTTTCACGCGAATGCGCTGCAATAAAACGCATCCAGCATACAGACAGAGGGGCGGAGAAGATGAATGGGTTTAAACGTCTTTGGCATACTGTGGTGAAGGCACGTCCACAGACCCGACAGTACGATGCGGAGCCTCATCTTCAGCGTATTGTTGAGTCTGTTCTTCCTGTCGCCAGCCTGTATGGCGTGGATATCGCCAACATTGATCCGGAGTGGTTCCGTGATAAAACAGAACGCTGAACATCGACAAACGCGCGAGGCATACTGGAACGAAATCTGCGCGCTTTCTGCGGCTTAATCCTGAATAAAAAAAACCGGCATCACGCCGGTTCTGTCGTTATATTTTGCAGGCATCGCCGCAGTCATCATCCGCAATAACCGCCTGGGCTTTTTTATCTGCGTCTTCCAGACGTTCAGCGTTACGCTTTTGCGCTTCCTCCAGCCCGTCAAAGACCAGATTGTCGAGATCAATATCCATCAATCACCTGTTTAGTTCAGTGTTTGTCAGCTTTCCAGTATAGGGCAAAATCTGTGATTGATGCACCTTGCGCTATTGGCGATCGGTGCGGTTGCCAGCAGGGAAAGCGGAAATCCCGCCATCCCTGCCAATAGGTTACTGCTCGGTGAGTTCCATATCCGCGATAAAGGGGAGATGGTCGCTTGCCGACGACCAGGTGAAAGCAGGGGAGTTATGCGGAATTTCTATTTTCTTCACATCCCATTTTTGCCCCTTGAAAGTGAAGATGTGGTCAATATCAATCGCCGGGTTAACCGCAGGCCATGTACGATAATCCGTCCCCTGTTTCTCAACCGGATTAAAGAAATAGCCAATTTCTTTTAACGGCTGTTCGTCACGGGTAGAGTTGAAATCGCCAGCCAGAATTTTTATTGAAGAGGCGATATCTTTAAAATCGGATGACGCATCGCCAATACTGACATCCAGCAGATGGCGGACTTGCTCAATTCGCATGGTGGGATCTTTTTGCCAGTCAAGGTGGGTAACCATGACCAGTACCGGCGTATCGAAACCCGGAACCTCAATTTGCGCCAGTAATGCTACCCGTTGTTCTGCATCGCCTGAGGGTAAATTGATAACCTGAGTATGCTGAATTTTGTATTTCGATAAAATGCCGAGTCCGTATTCACCACCGTCAAAATCCAGCGCCTTACCAAAGGCATAGTGATAGTTATTTGCATCGGCGATCGTTTTCAATTGATCAATCTTTTGGCTTCTTGCGGTTTTATTATCAACCTCTGGAACCGCAATGATATCGGCTGCAATTTTTTTGATAGCGGCGTTAAGCGACGTGAAATCAGCTACATTTTCGGACGCTTCATTTTTGCCGATGTTATAGGTCGCAATTCTTAAATGAGGCTTGTTATTTTCATAAATCTTATCCGGGACACCGCCTTTCTGAACGGCGAGAATTTCATTACCGGCAAGTTTTTCACTGGCTATAGCGTGCGTGGAAAGGCAGCTTAGCGCGAGGAATGTCAGTGTAAAGATGTTTTTCATAACGAATAGAGGCCTTGTTTATTTGCTGTTGTCGCCACTATAACGCGCATAAAAATAGGTTACTGTGAGACTTTGCACAAACTTATATTGTTTTGCGAAATAAGTGATTAAAGTACATTCACCAGAATTTTAAATGTGAATGAAGGCCGTAACGGTTTACTTGACCCGCAGAGCCTTTCGGGTAACTGTATGTAATGTTGTAAAAATCTGAACTTCACCTGTAAAAAAGGAATAACGAAGAGATGTATGGCCGTGAGTATCGAAACGGGCGTCGTCGCATGGCGCTGTTTTTAGCAATCTCTTGCATTACTCTGCTGTATGGCGCGAAAGGGTATGCCAGGCCGGATATGGAGCCGCTGGGACCGAATATCGCCGATCGGGGTTCCGCGTTTTACCATTTCAGGGTTGAAAATTTCGACTCCGCCGACGGAAAAAGGCATTACAAGGTCTGGACCGGCATTCCTGATAAAACGCCGCCAGCGTCGGGTTATCCGGTTCTGTATATGCTGGATGGCAACGCGGTGATGGACCGCCTGACGGAGGACTTGCTGAAACAACTGGCGGAAAAAACGCCCCCCGTTATTGTCGCCATCGGCTACCAGACCCACTTACCCTTTGATCTGAACGGCAGAGCCTATGATTATACGCCCGCGCTGGAAGTGAAAAGCGGGGCGGAGGGGCGCTATCGTCGACTGGGTGGCGGCAGTGGGGACTTCCGTCGACTGCTGGAGACGCGTATCGCGCCGCAAACGGAACAAGGACTCAACATCGATTCTGAACGACGCGGCGTATGGGGACACTCCTACGGCGGCTTATTCGTCCTTGATTCGTGGCTGTCGTCGTCATTTTTTCAGTTTTACTACAGCGCCAGCCCATCGCTGGGAAGAGACAATTCCTCGTTGTTAACCCGGTTAACCACAATGGATGCCGCAAAAAATTGCCATAAGCGTTTATTTTTCATGGAAGGTTCCGCTTCACCGGGGAAAAATGCGCAGACTCCGGTTTCCGGTATCCTGAATAAAACCCGCGACGCCGTTTCCGCCCTGCAAAAAGACGGGCTTGCGGTTGCCTGGTGGAATTACCCGGGGTTGACGCACGGGCCGATGTTCACCGCCTCTTTTCAGAGTGCATTACTGAATATGAGCGCGGAGGAGACTCCCGGGGCAGCGCGCTGCGATTAACCGGGCAGTGAGTGAAGAGGGCGGCGGGAAGCCGCCCTTAGCCATTACGCTATGATGCGAGTCTGGTGGTCGTCAGAAGTGCAGTCCCACCTGCATGTAGTAGGTGCGGCCAGGTTCGTTATAGGTGTTCGCACCGGCTCCCCACAGATACGCGCCCGTGGTGGCGTTACCGGTAGTCTGGGCATTTCCTTCACGGAAGTGGCGCTTGTCGAACAGGTTATCGATCCCTGCGGTTACATCCACATATTTCGTCACCGCGTAAGTCGCACTCATGCCCACCAGCGCATAAGGCGATACCTGTCGGGTTTCGCTGCCCGAAGTGGGGTTCCCTTGATAAGTGTATTTTTTCGGTTTCTGGCGGCCATACCACGTCAGCGTACCCTGCACCGACAGATCGTTAGCGGCCTGCCACTCCAGCGTTGAGTTGATGGTGTATTTGGGAATAACCGACAGGTAATCTCCACTCTTCTTATTCTTGTTCTCGATGATATAGGTGAAGTTATTTTTCATCTTCAGCGTATCGGCAAGCGGGAAATTGAACGTCCCTTCCAGCCCCTGAACGACGGCTTTTGGCACGTTTTCCCATTGATAAATATTTGCGGAGGTGGCTTTGCCCGCAACCGAGTCACCGGCTGCGATCTTGTCATGGTAGTCGTTGCGATACCAGGTCAGCCCGGCCTGCACTTCATCATGATTATATTCAATCCCTACCTCTTTATTGACGCTGGTTTCTGCTTTCAGATCGCGGTTGCCTTGCAGATAGCAGGCGCCGCCGCCGTAGCATCCCTGGCCTTTACTGAATAACAGGTAGTTGGGGTTGGTTTGATACAGGTTTGGTGCTTTCCATGCGCGGGCAATACCCAGTTTTAACGTGAAGTCACCGCCCAGTTCCTGGGAGAGGTTCAGTGACGGACTCCAGTTACTGCCGCTAATACTCTGGTGGTTGAAGCGAATGGCAGGGGTCAGACGGGTGCTGTCCGTCAGTTCAAGGTTATCTTCCGCAAAGATGCCGTAAATATCCGCTGAGCTGTATTTGCTGCGCCCGGTATCGGCAATCCCCGGAACCGAGCCTCCGCCGGTGGTGGATTCGGTATTTGACGACGGATCTTTCATCGCCTGGTGGTTAAATTCCGCGCCAAAGGTCAGCGTCTGGCTAACCCACAGGTCAAGCGGGATATTCACTTCCGAGTGCAGGTTGGTGTCATACAACGAAATGGTCGAGAACCCTTCATTTGACGGGCTGAAAATCCCCGAGATGCCGCCAGAGAGGCCTTCATTGAGGCGGGTATTACGCGTTTTTTCAAACTGTACATAGTTATTGGTGGTGACGCCGCTGTCCCAGGCGCCGGTATATTTCAGGCTGAGCGTCTGGCGGTAGAGAACGTTTGTTTCTTTGCCATAATATTTTTTTACCAGCGCGTTGCTGTTGGTGTTTTGCGTATCACCGGCATACAGGTTGCCGTGGCGACTGTAGCCGGCCCCCAGTTCCAGCGCCTGCATCGGCATAAATTCCCAGCGCAGAGCTGAATTGATGTCTTTATTGATAAAACCTTCACGGCCAGCGGGGTAGCTACCGGCATAAGAACCGATACGCGGGGTCGTGTGGTTTTCGTTGATATCCTGGGCATCAGCCTGCGTTTTATTCCAGTTACCGTAGACTCGCAGGGTCAGATTATCCGCCAGCGCGCCGCTTAAACTGCCGTTATAGCGTTTGGTGCTGCCTTCGGATTTGTGCTGTGGAAAGTTGTAATAGGTATTTAAACTGCCGTGCCATTCGTCCGTCGCCGGTTTGGTGATGATATTGACGACCCCGCCCATTGCGCCACTGCCGTACATCGCGGCGGCCGGGCCACGGATGACCTCAATGCGCTCGATCATTTCTGGCGGCACCCAGTTGGTGTCGCCACGGGTATCGCGCTCATCGCTCCAGCCATAGCGCACCGAGTTGCGGCTGGAGACAGGCATACCGTCAATCAGAATCAGAGTGTTCTCCGGCCCCATGCCGCGGATATCAATCTGGCGGTTATTCCCGCGTTGTCCGCTGTTAGAGTTCCCGGTGAGATTGACGCCCGGCATGGTGCGAATGATCTCAGCGACGTCGCGCTGTATTGGCCGTTTTTTAATGGCCTCACTGTCAATGATAGAGACGCCGGGGGCCTGGAGCGTCTGTTCTTTGGCCGTCACGACCATGGTTTCGCCGCTGTTTATTTCTTTGTCGCGGGCAGCCTGTTTCTCAGGTGGGTTACTGGCGTTTGTTTGTTCTGCTTTCTGGTTTGCCGCTGTTTTGATGTCGTCAGCCTGTACCGCAGGAATCGCCAGACTCCCTGCAATAAGCGAACTCAAAAGCGATAATTTATATGCCTTTTTTATCATGATATTAATCACTTGCCATTGTTAAAAGAGAAATTGCGTGAAATAACTTATTAGCAATATTTCTCATTTGCAACACAATAATGATTATCATTTACATTTTTAGTCGTGCGAGCGCGCTGCCGTTAGCGGCAATTTCAGGTTATTAAATAGAATAAAATCAGTAAGATAATTAATATCAGGGCAGCAGGGGTGAAGGGACAGTTGCGGTTGTTGGTCTGTACAACGGTCAAACCATGAATTCAGGAAAGATTTGTGGGAACAATGCGCTGTGGGAACAGTGTGCTGTGTGGATAAAGAATGGTGCGTCTGAATGGACTCGAACCATCGACCCCCACCATGTCAAGGTGGTGCTCTAACCAACTGAGCTACAGACGCAGGATGGTGCGTTCAATTGGACTCGAACCAACGACCCCCACCATGTCAAGGTGGTGCTCTAACCAACTGAGCTATGAACGCAATGTTGCAGGTGACAACGGGGACGAATATTAGCGGCAGAGCCGGAATGAGGCAAGAGGGAAAACGTAATTTTCTTCCTGATTTCACTCGATTGCAGAGGAAACGCGCAAAATGTCGAGAGAATAGCCGCCGTTCGGCGGCTATTGCTGATTTATCGCGCAGCGCGCTGCAAAATAATCGCTGATGACTGGCGTTGCAGATATCGCATACGCAGCATCATCATAATAGCCGCAGACGTCAGGCCGATAATAAAGCCCATCCAGAACCCGGCCGGTCCCATGCGATCCACCACCAGATCGGTCAGCGCGAGGATATAACCGCTCGGTAATCCCAGCACCCAGTAAGCTGTAAAGGTAATAAAGAAAATCGACCGCGTATCTTTATAACCACGCAAAATACCGCTGCCGATAACCTGGATCGAATCGGAAATTTGATACACCGCCGCCAGCAGCATCAGTTGCGCGGCGAGCGTGACCACTTCAGGATTGTCGTTATAGAGCAGGGCGATAGGCTCACGCAGCGTCACGGTAAAAATTGCGGTGATAACGGCCATGCAAACCCCGACGCCCAGCCCTGTTCTGGCGGCTGTCTGGGCATCCAGCGTTGAGCCCTGGCCAAGTCGATAGCCCACGCGGATGGTAACCGCAGCCGCCAGCGACATCGGCAATACGAACATCAGCGAACTGAAGTTCAGGGCAATCTGGTGGCCTGCGACATCCACAATACCCAGCGGTGAAACCAACAGCGCCACCACGGCAAACAGGGTGACTTCAAAAAACAGCGCCAGGGCGATCGGCAAACCTAGCTGTACCAGACGTTTCATGACCGCCGTATCCGGCTTGCTGAATCCGCGCTCGTTGCGGATATCGCGCATTGAACGCGCACGTTTCACATACGAGGCCATCGCGATAAACATCACCCAATAGACCGCCGCCGTGGCAACGCCGCAGCCCACGCCGCCGAGTTCCGGCATACCGAAGTGGCCATAGATGAATATATAGTTCACCGGAATGTTGACCAGCAGGCCAAGGAAGCCTATGACCATGCCGGGTTTGGTTTTTGCCAGACCTTCGCACTGGTTACGCGCAACCTGAAAGAACAGGTATCCCGGCGCGCCCCACAGGAGCGCGCGAAGATAGCCCACGGCTTTATCCGCCAGCGCAGGATCAATGTTATGCATAGAACGAATAATGTATCCGGCATTCCATAGCACAAACATAATGAGAACGGACACACAGCCCGCCAGCCAGAAGCCTTGTCGCACCTGGTGAGCGATGCGTTCGCGGCGGCCAGAGCCGTTGAGCTGCGCGATAACCGGGGTCAGAGCCAGTAACAGCCCATGACCAAACAGAATGGCGGGCAGCCAGATAGATGTGCCGATAGCGACGGCAGCCATATCCGTGGCGCTGTACCCACCAGCCATCACGGTATCGACGAATCCCATCGCGGTTTGGGCGATTTGCGCAAGAATCACCGGTATTGCCAGAGCCAATAACTGACGCGCTTCACTGATATACTTTTGCACGTATACACCATTATTTGTTGTTATTTGAGAGACTAAAAAAGCCGCCTTAAATGGCAGCAAGAAGAAAATGCAGGGGAAATTTCAGTCTATTGTAGCGAGGAATACGTAATTCTCCAGTGAAAAAACAGGTGCTTTTAGCGCTTTGCTGGCAACCTGATTTTCCACCTGCTATTGTGCTGGGCAGAGATGTATTAACTGATTTCAGGAGTTGCAGGTATGTTTACAGGTATTGTGCAGGGCACCGCGAAACTGGTGTCGATTGATGAAAAACCGAATTTCCGCACGCATGTCGTGGAATTACCTGAACACATGCTGGACGCGCTGGAGACGGGCGCATCGGTGGCGCACAACGGCTGTTGCCTGACCGTCACTGAAATAAACGGTAATCAGATCAGCTTTGACCTGATGAAAGAGACGTTACGCATTACCAATCTTGGCGATCTGAGCGTCGGCGATCTCGTTAACGTGGAGCGTGCGGCGAAATTCAGCGATGAGATTGGCGGGCATTTAATGTCGGGTCACATTATGACCACGGCTGAAATTTCGAAAATTCTGACCTCTGAGAATAATCGTCAGGTCTGGTTTAAAGTTCAGGACCCGCAGCTGATGAAATATATCCTGTATAAGGGATTCATCGGCATCGATGGCATCAGTCTGACGGTAGGGGAAGTGACGCCAACGCGCTTTTGCGTTCATCTGATCCCGGAAACGCTGGAACGCACCACGCTGGGTAAGAAAAAACTGGGCGCTCGCGTCAATATCGAAATTGATCCGCAAACCCAGGCGGTTGTTGACACCGTCGAGCGCGTGCTGGCGGCACGGGAAAGCGCGGCGAACCTGCATACAGGCGACGCGTAACCCGACGTAAAAACCCCCGCAGCGCGGGGGTTATCAGGATTAGCGGGGAATACGCAGGCCGTGTTCGACGCCGCGAGAAAAAACCACCTGCCATAGCTGTATATCACGGGCGCGAAACGCCCCGGCGCATGCATTCAGATAATAACTGAACATGCGTTTAAACCGTTCGGTGTAATTATCTGCAATTTCCGGCCAGCCGTTGATAAAGCGAGAATACCAGGCCATCAGGGTGGTGTCGTAATCTGCGCCAAAATTGTGCCAGTCTTCCATCACGAAATGCGATTCGCTGGCATTCGCAATCTGGCGAACAGACGGCAGGCACCCGTTCGGAAAAATATACTTATTGATCCACGGATCGACGTTATTATCCGTCTTTTTGGAACCGATAGTATGGAGCAGGAAAATACCGTCCGGTTTCAAATTACGGTCGACCACTTCAAAATAGGTTTTATAGTTCTTCGGCCCGACGTGCTCAAACATACCAACGGACACAATGCGATCAAACTGCTCGTTAAGGTCGCGGTAATCCTGTAGCCGAATAGAAACGTTCAGACCTGCGCAACGTTCCTGGGCCATCTTTTGCTGCTCGGCGGAAATCGTGACGCCAACGACGCTGACGTCATAATTGGACGCCATAAACTGGGACAAGCCGCCCCAGCCGCATCCGATATCCAGCACGCGCATACCCGGCTGCAACTGTAATTTTTCACAAATGAGCTTCAGCTTCGCTTGCTGGGCGGATTCCAGTGTGTCTGCATCTTTCCAGTAAGCGCAGGAATATTGCATATACGGGTCGAGCATGCGGGAGAAAAGATCGTTGCCGAGATCGTAATGTTCTTTCCCGACTATCCAGGCGCGTTTTTTACTTTGTAAGTTGAACAGGCGCGCGCCCGCGATACGCAGCGTATCTTTGAAATGGTGGGGGAGTTGGTTTTCGAGCCCGGCTCGTAAGACTTTACTAAAAAACATGTCCAGTCGGTCGCATTCCCACCAGCCATCCATATAACTTTCACCTAACCCCAGCGATCCTTCCTGTAATACACGTTTGAAAAAATCGGGGTTTTTAACACGAATATCCGCCGGGGCAGTGCCATTGATGGCGATACCCGCACGGCCCAGCAATTCGTTGGTGATACGATACCAGTCATCATCTGGTACGCTGACTTCTTCTATACACGATGAACTCATAGCTTCTCCATCACTTGGTCGGTGATCAGAACCTTAAAACAGCGTAGACGCTTTTTGGGCTTTGTGAGAAATCTCACGGAATAATTCCGCGAGTCTATTATCCGACGTAGAACAGAGGAAGGGAGGAACCCTTACCGAAAAGGCCATCCGTGGTGAAACGGGAACGCTCCGGTTCCCGTTAACGCATAATAATTATCGTAATATTAACAACCGAAATTTAGTATAGGCCTCAAAATTCGATGATACAACCGAAAATTGTTAGCGAGCTAATTACCTGTTGTTGAACATTTTTAGTGAGATTCGCTGTGCGCAACTTCGGTGTTTGCTGCGCGCGCGGCCGGTTCCTGCGCCTGAAGTTGCAGCCAGTATCCCAGCGCCGCCAGAGCCACCGTCGACAGCATTACGCTGGTGGTGGTAAGCAGCGGCGTGCTGATCAGCCACGAAACGACCAGGCTTGCCAGGAAACACAGACCCAGTTGCAGCGTGTTCTGTAAGGCTGCTGCGCGTCCGGTCGCTTGCGGGAAGGGGCGCAGCGCCTGGGCGACCACGATAGGGTAGATCGCGCCGTTCGCGATAGCCATCACACAGAATGGAATCAGGATCTCCGTCAGCGAAACATGGCTGATGAAGCTGGCGCCCCAAGTGGCGACCACGCTCAGCGCATAGAGAACCAGTAACCAGGGCAACAGCTGTTGGCCCTGCCATTTTTGCAGCGCCGCGCGGCAACCGTAACCGCCCACCAGGAACGCGATGGTCTGCGGTACATAGCTCAGGCCAATCACCGCCGGGCTATAGCCCATTTCGCTGAGGATAAACGGGGAACCCGTCAGCCAGGCAAAAAAGCTGGCGGAGCAGGCGGCGTAAATCAGGACGTTGCCGCGATAAGTTTGTGAACGTAGCAGGTTGGCGAAGGTCAGTTTTTCCTGGCTGTGGTCATGTGCTTTTGTTGTTGGCTTTAAGCGTAAGGCGGGCAGCATCAATATCAGCGTAATGATGAACAGCGTGGCAAAAATGGCCTGCCAGGAAAAATGCGTCAGGATCCAACTGCCGAGTAAAGGCGCAAGGGCGGGCGATAAACCGACCAGCGGCATAATGGTGGCGAAGATGCGATTAATTTTTTGCGTTGGATAATAATCCGTCACCAGCGCCTGCCAGATCACCGTAGCGGCACAAACTCCCACCGCCTGAATAAAACGCAGTACCAGTAGTCCGGTAGCGCTTTCGACCCACATCATCCCCAGACTGCCCAGCGCAAAGATGGAGAGACCCAGCAGCAAAATGGGTTTACGCCCGTAACGATCTGACAGCGGCCCCCACAGCAGTTGCGCGACGGCGAAACCGGCCAGGAACAGACTGAGGCTGGCGCTGACAGCCGCCGCCGGTGTTTGCAGGTCGGCCTGAATTGCCGCGAACGCAGGCAGATACATATCTGTTGCCAGAAAGCCCAGCACGCTGAGACCCGCCAGCCAGACTAAAAAACCTTTTCCGGGTTGCATAATTGTTTCTCTTTTCCAGAAGTAAGACATTGCCGCTGAGTGTAGGGAGTGAAATTCTGCTTGTGAAACGCTAATATTTGGCTACTGGATTCAAAATTTTTGCAGGCAGAATATGTGGTCAGAATATTCACTCGAAGTGGTTGATGCCGTTGCCCGTAATGGCAGCTTTAGTTCTGCGGCGCAGGAGTTGCACCGCGTGCCTTCTGCGGTGAGCTACACCGTCCGTCAACTGGAAGAGTGGCTGGCGGTGCCGCTTTTCGAACGACGCCATCGGGACGTTGAACTGACCCCCGCCGGGGCATGGTTTTTAAAGGAAGGGCGCTCTGTTATCAAAAAAATGCAGATCACCCGGCAGCAGTGCCAGCAGATAGCCAACGGCTGGCGGGGGCAACTGGCGATTGCGGTCGACAATATTGTTAAACCGGAGCGCACCCGGCAGATGATTGTTGATTTTTATCGTCATTTTGATGATGTGGAATTGCTGGTCTTTCAGGAAGTATTTAACGGCGTCTGGGATGCGCTGTCGGACGGTCGCGTGGAGCTGGCTATCGGCGCGACGCAGGCCATTCCGGTTGGAGGACGCTACACCTTTCGCGATATGGGGATGCTGAGCTGGAGCTGCGTGGTCGCCCGCCATCATCCGCTGGCGTCAATGGCTGGCCCGCTCAGTGACGACACGTTGCGCAACTGGCCGTCGCTGGTCCGGGAGGATACCTCGCGTACGCTTCCGAAGCGCATCACCTGGCTGCTGGATAACCAAAAACGCGTGGTGGTGCCGGACTGGGAATCTTCAGCGACCTGCCTTTCCGCGGGACTGTGTGTGGGAATGGTGCCGACCCACTTTGCTAAGCCGTGGATCGACAGCGGGAAATGGGTGGCGCTACAGCTTGAGAATCCGTTTCCTGATGCGGCGTGCTGTCTGACGTGGCAGCAGAACGACACGTCGCCCGCGCTGGCCTGGCTACTGGACTATCTGGGCGACAGCGAAACGCTGAATAAAGAGTGGTTACGGGAGCCGGAAGAGGCTCCCGCAGAAGGGGATTAACGGCGATAGTCGCGGAACGGGCCATCGGCGACAGAGCGCCGCTCAATCAGACGCGGATGCACCTCAATGGACTGCGACTCTTCGCGTTTATTGACGATACGGTCAAGCAGCATATTGAAGGCCGTTTCACCCAGAGAATCTTTCGGCTGGTGAATCGTCGTCAGCGCAGGCGTAAAGTAACGCGCGTTGCGCACGTTGTCGTAGCCGATGACCGAGATATCCTGCGGTACGCGCAGCCCCATCTCGTCAGCGGCGCACAACGCGCCCATCGCCATAATGTCGCCACCGCAGAATACGGCCGTCGGGCGGTGAGACTGGGAGATCATTTGCTGCATCGCGCGGTAGCCTGATTCCGGCTCGAAATCACCCTGAACGATCCAGTTTTCCGGCACGTTTATCAACGCTTCTTCCATCGCTTTCATAAAGCCAGCCAGACGACCTGCGCCGGTGTTGCGTTCCATCGGGCCGGGAATCACGCCAATTTCACGGTGGCCGCGTTCAACCAGATAACGACCGGCCATATAGCCGCCTGCAAAGGCGTTATCAATGACCGTGTCGGTAAAGTCCGCTTTGGCTTCGCCCCAGTCCATCACCACCATCGGGATATGGCGATACTCTTCAAGCATAGAGAGCAGGGACTCAGGGTATTCGGAACACATGACCAGCAGGCCATCCACGCGCTTTTGCGCCATCATAGAGAGGTACGCGCGCTGTTTTTCCAGGTTGTTCCAGGCGTTGCCCAGAATCAGCGTATATCCTTTCTGGAAGCAGTTCTTTTCAACGGCTTCGATAATTTCAGCAAAATAGGCGGCTTCGCTGCTGGTCGCCAGCAAACCAATCGATTTGGTGTGGTTAACCTTCAGGCTGCGGGCAACCGCGCTGGGAGAGTAGTGCAACTCTTTAATGGCTGCCCATACCGCGTTGCGCGTCTCTTCCGCAACGAAGCGCGTTTTGTTAATTACGTGTGATACGGTTGTAGTGGAAACGTTTGCTCGCTTCGCCACATCTTTAATTGTTGCCATTACATCTCACTCCAGACCATATCCTGAACTCCTGAAAATACTGTAAGTAAACGTTTGCCTTTACACACCTTGATCGCAACGTCAGGGTTGCGGCACGCCGGGAAAACGACACGGAACATCAGGAAGGGGGCAATGGCCGGTACGCTAATCAAGTAAGCGTGGAATTTTGTCTGATCTTGACGAAAAGGGGAAGAGTTAAAAGCGCTTATCAATATAAATCATGGGAGATTTTTGCATTCAAGTGTGTAAAAATGCGCAATATCACTTTTTGTGTGGGAATAAAAAGGAGAAAACTTGATGAGCACCGATCTGAAATTTTCGTTAGTGACCACCATTATTGTGCTGGGCCTGATTGTCGCAGGCGGTCTGACTGCCGCACTGAACTGATTTACCTCTGAGGGAGAGCATTCTCCCTCTGTCTTTCCTCTCTCTTCTTCCTCATTTTTAACCAAATCGTAAAAGTCTTTTGCTATTTTGCTTACTTTATTAGTTTTGTGATTGATGTCATGCTTTTGACTCTTTTGCGTGCCCCGTGACGGCACGAAGCTGCGGAGTCGATGTATGAAAATAAATTATCCCTTACTGGCGCTGGCAATTGGCGCATTTGGTATTGGAACCACCGAGTTCTCTCCTATGGGCTTGTTGCCCGTTATCGCTCGCGGCGTGGATGTCTCGATTCCTGCGGCCGGAATGCTAATCAGCGCGTATGCCGTTGGTGTGATGGTCGGCGCGCCGTTGATGACGCTGCTGCTTTCCCATCGCGCACGTCGTAATGCGCTTATTTTTTTGATGGCGATTTTTACTCTCGGAAATGTGCTGTCGGCCATCTCGCCGGATTACACTACGTTGATGCTGTCGCGGATTCTGACCAGCCTGAATCACGGCGCTTTCTTCGGTCTGGGGTCGGTGGTGGCGGCCAGCGTCGTCCCCAAACATAAACAGGCCAGCGCGGTCGCCACCATGTTTATGGGGCTGACGATCGCTAATATTGGCGGTGTTCCTGCGGCGACCTGGCTGGGGGAAACCATTGGCTGGCGTATGTCCTTCATGGCGACGGCAGGGCTGGGCGTAATTTCAATGATTAGCCTCTTTTTCTCGTTGCCGAAAGGCGGTGCGGGAGAGCGCCCTGAGGTGCGCAAAGAGTTGGCGGTGCTGTTGCGACCACAGGTGTTATCGGCATTACTGACCACCGTTCTGGGCGCAGGCGCGATGTTTACGCTCTATACCTATATCGCCCCGGTGCTGCACAGCATTACGCATGCAACGCCTGCTTTCGTTACCGGTATGCTGGTACTGATTGGCGTTGGCTTTTCTATCGGCAACTACCTGGGGGGAAAACTGGCGGATCGTTCGGTTAACGGCACCCTGAAAGGATTTTTGCTGCTGCTGATGGTGATTATGCTGGCGATCCCGTTCCTGGCGCGCAATGAAGTGGGCGCCGCTATCAGCATGGTGGTATGGGGGGCGGCGACATTCGCGGTGGTTCCGCCTTTACAAATGCGCGTTATGCGGGTTGCCAGCGAAGCGCCAGGCCTCTCTTCATCGGTCAATATCGGTGCCTTTAATCTCGGTAATGCGCTTGGCGCAGCGGCGGGGGGCGCAGTGATTTCCGGTGGTTTGGGCTACAGCTTCGTACCGGTGATGGGGGCGATTGTGGCAGGGCTTGCGCTGTTGCTGGTCTTTGTCTCTGCGCGCAGACAGCCTGAAGACGTTTGCGTGGCGAACTAAGCGCAGCATTAAAACGCAGAAGGGACTCCCTTCTGCGTTATTCTCTTTATGCCGCGAAGTTTTTCGCCACAAACTCCCAGTTTACCAGCGCCCAGAAGTGCTCCAGGTAGCCAGGACGGGCATTGCGGTAGTCGATATAGTAGGCATGTTCCCACACATCCACGGTCATCAACGGCGTGGCGTCGGTGGTCAGCGGCGTACCGGCATTCGACGTAGAGACGATAGCCAGTTTCCCATCCGTCCCTTTCACCAGCCAGGTCCAGCCGGAACCGAAGTTCTTAATTGCGGCGTCGGTGAACTGCGCTTTGAAATCGGCAACGCTGCCGAAGGACGCGACAATGGCGTCAGCCAGTTTACCCGTTGGTTCGCCGCCAGCATCAGGCGCCAGGCAGTTCCAGTAGAAGGTGTGGTTCCAGACCTGGGCCGCGTTATTGAAGACGCCGCCTTCAGCGCTGCGAACGATCTCTTCCAGTGATTTCCCCTCAAACGGCGTGCCTTTGATCAGGTTGTTAAGGTTGGTCACATAGGTCTGATGATGTTTGCCGTAATGATATTCCAGCGTCTCAGCAGAAATGTGCGGTGCAAGAGCATCTTTGGCATACGGTAATGCAGGTAATTCAAACGACATTGCTTCTCTCCTTATATTTATATTAGGTGCGCACAATAACCTTATTGTACGTAAGGATAGGGTAGCAAATTGAAAGGTGATACAAAAGAAGAACTTACCCTGTAGTCATACTACAGGGTAACGTTTTATCGAATGGTTTTCGGCGTCATGACCCGGCGTGCGCCCACGTAATGGCGCTGCCAGTAATCTTCGCTAAGAGAGGTAATCTGTATTTCCTGACCGCTGCGCGGAGACTGAATAAATTTGCCGTTGCCAACGTAAACGCCAACGTGATCGGCGGTACCACGACCCTGAGTACGGAAGAACACGAGATCGCCATTTTTCAGTTCGCCACGTTCAATCGGCGCGGCATCGCGCAAATGGTACATTTCATTTGCAGTACGCGGGATGCGGAATTTCACCAGATCCTTATACGCGTAATAAACCAGACCGCTGCAATCAAAACCGGTTCGTGGAGACGTTCCGCCCCAACGATATGGTTTGCCAATCTGATTCATTAATTTATTCATCGCCGTGTTGGTGGCTTTCTGCATTTTCGCTTTATGCGCATCGGCAATGGCAAGCGGGGCGCCTTTTACTTTGACACAATGCGGCTTACGACCCTTGCGCGGCGTACATTTTTCCGTCCAGGTTACGGCGGCGGTTTGTGTGGTGGCGGGTTTGCTACGACGGCTTGCGGTTTTGGTGGTTTTCGCAGGGGAGGCAATGCGTTTTTTCGATGTGGAGGCCGTTTTACTTTGGGTTTTACTCACGGCTTTTTTTGCAGTCTTCGTTTTTTTCTTGCTGGTCGCGGTGTTCTTCTGCTTATCTGCCGTTTTCGTGACATGCGCGGCAGGCGTCGCCCTGGCTTGCCGGGAGGCATGCGCCATTGACGTAAAAGGGAGCGTGGTAAAAAGCAAAGCACAGAGCGTGATCGAGATCCGGTTTATCCGCGCCACTGAGCAATCCTCTGGTTAAGGGCAGGTCGAATTCATGCCTGCGTATGATTTACAAAACGCATCGATTCTAATCTATAAAATCCCCGGAAGTTAATAGCTTTTGTCATCTAAAATCGCGTTTCGTTATTGAGTGCAAAAAAAAGCAGCAACAAAAGCGGAAACGGGTCAACAGATAAACAATTCCATACTGTTTAAGTGGATAAGAGATATTTAGAATGCAACTTCAGGCTTCAGACGATAAAATAGTAAAGCGTGATGAAAATGTTATTTTCCGTTGCCAGCCTGACCCGCTACAATGTCAGACTACTGCCGTAAAGAAGTTTAAGGAAGCAAGACAATGAGCACCACTATCGAAAAAATCCAGCGCCAGATCGCTGAAAACCCGATTCTCCTGTACATGAAAGGCTCTCCAAAACTGCCAAGCTGTGGTTTTTCCGCGCAGGCTGTTCAGGCGCTTTCTGCCTGTGGTGAACGTTTTGCCTATGTCGATATTCTGCAAAACCCGGACATCCGCGCCGAGCTGCCGAAATATGCAAACTGGCCGACCTTCCCGCAACTGTGGGTGGACGGTGAGCTGGTTGGCGGCTGCGATATCTTAATTGAAATGTACCAGCGCGGTGAGTTGCAGCAGTTGATCAAAGAGACTGCGGCAAAATACAAAACCGAAGAGCCTGACGCTGAGTAATTCAGCTGAAATAAAAAAGCGACCATCTGGTCGCTTTTTTTTGCTGAAAACGCGGTTGCCTGATGGCGCGTCGCTTATCAGGACGCGCGGGCACCGCCACCCGACACGATTATGCCTCTTCTGGTACCGGCAACGGCCAGCCGCCAAGACGCTTCCAGCGGTTAACGATTTCGCAAAACAGAACGGCCGTTCGTTCGGTGTCGTATAGCGCAGAGTGCGCCTGCGTTCCATCAAACGCCATTCCCGCCGCCAGACACGCTTTTGACAGTACGGTCTGTCCCAGCGCCAGGCCGCTCAGGGCCGCAGTGTCAAAGGTCACGAAGGGGTGGAAGGGGTTACGTTTCAGCGAAGCGCGCTCAGCGGCGGCCATCATAAAACTGTGATCGAACGTGGCGTTATGGGCCACCATGATCGCACGATTGCAACCGCTGTCTTTAATTCCCTTGCGCACCATTTTGAAAATAGCATGCAGCGCATCGTACTCGCTGACCGCGCCGCGCAGCGGGTTAGAAGGATCGATTCCGTTAAAGGCAAGCGCTTCAGGCTGTAAGTTTGCGCCTTCGAACGGCTCAATATGGAAATGCAGCGTCGTGTCCGGCATCAGCCAGCCTTGTTCATCCATTTTCAGCGTGATGGCGGCAACCTCAAGCAGCGCATCGGTTTTGGCATTGAATCCCGCCGTTTCGACATCAATGACGACAGGATAAAAACCACGAAAACGGTCGCACAGACCGGAAAGTTGAGCGTTATCGGACATCTGGATCTCTTAATACGGAAAATTGCAGCGCGCATTATGGCAAATTTTACGCTGAGATGCAGTAAAACAACGGGCACAGAGAGTCTGCGCCCGGCGGGAGATTAGTTGCCCAGACCGCGACCGGCGTCTTTGGCTTCAATCAGCTCAATTTTGTAGCCATCAGGATCTTCAACAAACGCGATGACGGTGGAGCCGCCTTTTACCGGACCCGCTTCACGCGTGACGTTACCGCCGTTCTGGCGAATGCGCTCGCAGGCTTCGGCAGCATTGTCGACGCTCAGGGCGATATGGCCATAGGCCGTACCCAGCTCGTACTTATCAACGCCCCAGTTGTAAGTTAACTCGATCACCGCTTCTTCGCTTTCCGGGCCGTAACCCACGAATGCCAGAGAGTATTTGTATTCCGGGTTTTCGCTGGTGCGCAGCAGCTTCATGCCCAGTACGTTGGTGTAGAATTCGATGGAACGCTGCAAGTCGCCAACACGCAGCATGGTATGAAGTAAACGCATCTTTTTCCCCTCAAAAGTGCTGAATGGTCAATACATTCAAAATGTTGTTCTAGTATAGCGGCGTTTTTACGCCGCTACCAACGCAGGATTACAGGGTAGGATAGTCTGTGTAACCTTCCGCGCCGCCGCCGTAGAAGCTTTCTGCGCGTTGTGGGTTCAGTTCTGCTTTGCGTTGCAGACGAGCCACCAGGTCCGGGTTAGCAATATACGCCCGGCCAAACGCGACGGCGTCGATCAGGCCCTTATTGAGCAGGTCTTCCGCTTTTTCCGGCGTATAGGCGCCCGCGCCAATGATTGGGCCGTGGAAGCGGGCGCGAACTTTCTCACGGAAGGCGTCAGTATACGGTTCGCCGCCAGCCCAGTCAGGTTCGGACATGTGCAGATAGGCAATGCCGCGTTTACCCAGTTCCTCAATCAGATAGAGCGCATCGGCTTCTTCATTCGGGCCATTGTCGACATTCTGGAATGTGCCGATAGGGGAAACACGAATACCAATTCGATCTGCCCCCCATTCCTGAATACCGGCATCGACGACTTCCAGCACCAGACGCGCGCGGTTCTCAACGCTGCCGCCGTACTGATCAGTACGATGGTTTGACGTCGGGGAAAGGAACTGGTGCAGCAGATAGCCGTGGGCGGAATGCAGTTCTACCAGGTCGAAACCGGCTTCACGCGCATTGGCGATAGCCTGACGGAAATCGTTGACGATGCCTGGGATCTCGTCGGTTTCCAGCGCACGCGGCATTGAGGTATCGACACGAATGGCCTGACCGTTTTCATCGCGCAGCGAGGTACGGGTGCCAGCGCCGATCGCAGACGCGGAGACAGGGGGCTGGCCGCCGGGTTGCAGGCTGGAATGAGAGATTCGACCGGTATGCCAGAGTTGAACAGCAATGTGCCCCTGTTCGGCATGAACGCCAGCGGTAATTTTTTTCCATGCCTCGATCTGTTCCGCGCTGTGCAGACCCGGCGCGCCCGCATAGCCTTTCGCCTGTGCGGAGATCTGCGTCGCTTCACTGATGATTAGCCCGGCGCTGGCGCGTTGACGATAATACTCGGCCATTAACGGGGTGGGAATGTCGCCCGGTTCAATGCTGCGCAAACGCGTCAGAGGGGCCATGAACACACGGTTTGCTGCCGTAATTGCGCCCACTTTCAGCGGGGTAAACAGTTTCTCAGATGACATAATGGCTCCTGGTATAAGTAGACCGGTCGTCTAGTGATAAGGAAAATAAAAACGCCCGTTAAGCCGCAGGCGTTGCGATAATCGTTTTTACATGTGCCAGCGCGCTTTCAAGCGGGGCGGCACTGCGAGAAATTTTGGCGTGCAGATTCGCGCCTAACCACAGCGCATACAGGATCTGCGCCTGTTGCAGCGGCTCGCCAGCAAAAGAGAGACAGCGGGCTTCGCGTCCTTTTTCCAGCGCTTGCGCTAACAGCGTAATAATATGCCGCGCGCCTTTGTCCATCGCAGTGCGCATATCTTCTGAGAGATCGCACACTTCGGCGGACAGCTTTACGGTCAAACAGCCGCTGATAGTGCCTTGCTGGCAAAACTGATTCAGGGTTTCCTGATAGTAAGCCAGAATGCGGTCACGGTAGTTGCCCGCACCGGCGTCAAAATGCGTTGCCAGCCGCTGATGATATCCGGCGTAATGCCGTTCCAGCATGGCGACGCCAAACGCTTCTTTGGAACGAAAATAGTGATAAAACGACCCCTTCGGCACTTCGGCGGTTTTGAGCAGCTCGCTCAATCCCATTCCGGTGAAGCCACGCTGCATACAAAGCTGCTCGCCGGTAGCCAGAAGATGTTCGCGGGTATCATGTTCAGTCTGTTTGTTCATGCCGCAGAGTGTAATAGACCAATCGGTCTAATGCAAGTCAGGTTGCCAGAAAGCCAGTTAGCGTCTTCAATAAGCATAAGTGCTTTCGTTGAGGAGAGAGTGTGGCCGAGCAGTTAGAGTTTTTTCCCGTCCCAAGCCCGTGCCGGGGGATCTGTCAGTCGGATGAGCGCGGATTTTGTCGCGGCTGTCTGCGCAGTCGGGATGAGCGTTTCAACTGGCAAAAAATGAGCGACGCCGAGAAGCAGAACGTGTTGCGGCTTTGTCGTCAGCGTCTTATGCGCAAATTACGCGCAAACAAACCGAACCCGCAGGAAGAACCTCAACAACCCTCACTCTTTTGAAACCGTAATTGCGTATACTCGCTAAACATCTATATATGAGGAAGCGGTTATGGTTCAGCGTATCACTATTGCCCCGCAAGGCCCGGAATTTTCGCGCTTCGTGATGGGTTACTGGCGTCTGATGGACTGGAATATGTCTGCGCGTCAGCTGGTCAGCTTTATTGAAGAGCATCTTGATCTGGGCGTCACGACCGTTGACCATGCGGATATCTACGGCGGTTATCAATGTGAGGCCGCGTTTGGCGAAGCGTTGAAACTGGCGCCGCACCTGCGTGAGCTGATGCAGATCGTAACGAAGTGTGGTATCGCCACGACCGCCCGGGCTGAAAATGTACTCGGCCATTACATCACTGACCGCGACCACATTGTCGCCAGCGCTGAGCAGTCCCTGAAAAATCTGGCGACCGACCGTCTTGATCTGCTGCTCATCCATCGTCCCGACCCGCTAATGGATGCGGACGACGTCGCGGAAGCATTCCAGCATCTCCACCAGAGCGGAAAAGTGCGCCATTTTGGCGTCTCTAACTTTACCCCGGCCCAGTTTACGCTACTGCAATCGCGTCTGCCGTTTACCCTTGCCACGAACCAGGTTGAGATTTCACCGGTTCATCAGCCGCTGCTACTGGACGGCACGCTGGATCAGCTACAGCAACTGCGTATTCGACCGATGGCGTGGTCCTGTCTTGGCGGCGGTCGTCTGTTTAATGATGATGAATTCGCGCCGCTGCGCAACGAACTCGCCGCGATTGCGGAAGAGCTGAACGCGACCACGATTGAGCAGGTGGTATATGCGTGGATTTTACGCCTGCCGTCTCAGCCGTTGCCGATTATCGGCTCCGGTAAAATTGAGCGCGTACGCGCAGCGATTGAGGCGGAGTCTCTGACGATGTCGCGTCAGCAATGGTTCCGTATCCGCAAAGCGGCGTTAGGTTACGACGTGCCGTAATGCTCCGTTTTCGGCTTTCCGTTCAAAATTGTGTCACTGGTTTACACTTAACCGGGTAAACACATTTGACGGAGGTCTTATGAAGCGTTTGAGTCTGGCAATGCTAACCCTGCTGGCCTGTGCGGGTGCACAGGCCGCCAGTGAAGAAGTGACGATGAATCTGGTGACTTCGCAAGGCGTCGGGCAGTCGATTGGCAGCATAACCATTGCCGAAACGGATAAAGGGCTGGAGTTTACTCCCGATCTGAAAGCGCTGCCGCCGGGCGAACATGGTTTTCATATCCATGCTAACGGCAGTTGCCAGCCTGCGATTAAAGAGGGTAAAGCCTCGGCGGCAGAGGCTGCGGGCGGGCATTTCGACCCGCACAATACCGGGAAGCACGAGGGGCCGGAAGGCGCCGGACATATGGGCGATCTTCCCGTGCTGGTGGTCAATAATGACGGGATAGCCACCACGCCTGTTACTGCGCCGCGCCTGAAATCTCTTGATGAAATCAAAGATAAAGCGCTGATGATCCACGTCGGCGGCGATAACATGTCCGATCAGCCGAAACCGCTTGGCGGTGGTGGCGAGCGTTACGCCTGCGGCGTCATCAAATAGTCAGGACGTCAGTGAACCCTGCGGCGGCGCTTGCTCAAGCTGTGACAGCGAGCAGTGTAATCGCCAGATGAGCGCCGCCAGTTCCTGAGCTGCTGGTTGATGATGATGCGACAGCGTGTTGCAAATACGCTGTAGCTCCTGGAGCGTGGCCGCCAGCGGTCGTTGCTGTACGCCGCGCTCACTCATCACGTCGCGCAACAAGGCAATACAGATATCCCGGACGCGCGAAAGCGGGTCGGAGCGGGTTTCCCAGGCACGCAGTTGCCACACCACATGTGAACAATTCAGCAGTACCACTCCCCAGCGTAACAGCCAGCGTCGCGCCAGCGCATCCTGGCTATTGCTGAGTTGATTGACGTGATGATAGGTCAGCGATTCAAACTCATTCTCGCTGTGTGATGGATGACGACTGAGCTGATCGACAAAATCTCTGCGCAATGCGCGGATATGGCGACGGCTTTTGCGGGCATCCGAACCCGGACGCAGGATCGCAAACGCCAGCCACGATAGCGCGACCCCGGCAATTTTAGCCGTATTGTCATTAAGAAAATCAGCAAAGTCATACACGGGGGGATTGGTGACGGCGATAAACGATCCCATAAAAACGATCAACTGCCCCCAAAGTCCGGCGAGTTTCGGCATTTGCAGCTTCAGCAGTTGCATCGTGGCCAGCAAAGGAAACAGAAACAGCAAAAACTGCCAGAGATCGGTTATCTGCACCATCAAACCGAATTTGACGACGAAGCTGAATAACGAGAGCAGAATCAGCGTGCGCATCAATAAAGAGAGTGATTTAAACGGCGTGGCGACGGCGGAATAGAGCACGCAACTGATGGCCGCCAGCGTTAATGCCCCTGAACCGGATTCCCATTGTGAACCGATACTCCACGCGCCAATCACCATGAGGGTGGTAAATGTGCGCAATCCGCTCCATATCGCTTCGGCGTTGTCCGTATGGCGGGCCAGACCGGGGCTGTGCGTTACTTTGATCTCATCGACTGCGGCGCCGTTTTCCAGCAACCGTAGCTGATGGCTGTTGTGTAAGTAGAGCTGGCAGAAATAGCGCAATCGCTGCCAGAAGGCGACGTGGCGGTAATCCTGTCGGTTTTTCGGATGTAGCGGGGCAATAATGCGCGCGACGGTATAACTGTCGGTACGCGGATTAGCCAGCGCGGCCAACAGTTGTTCAATCACATCGCGGGTCTGCTCCGGCGGGTTGGGCCAGTTCAGCAACATCCTGCGGAGGCTGGAAATGACGCTGGTCAGGCGAAGCTGCTGATGCAGCAGAGCGTTAAGCAGCGCGTTCTGGCGACGAAAACGGTAGTGACTCCAGAATGCCTGAATGCGCAGCAGGTTCATCGTCAGAATTTGGCCGATAACCCCTTCATGGGCAGAACGTATCGCATCGGTGGTTTCCGGCTGCCAGAGCAGGCTGGCGTGCTCCAGCAACCGTGCGTGCATATTTTTCAGCGCGGTCAACAGCGCCGTGCCGTCAGAGGTGCTGGGCAGGATCATCATCATCATGCCGCCGCAAAGAATACCGACGATCACCTCGCAGACCCTGGCCTGGGCGATATCCCACAACTGTGTGACCTCGATGATGTTGACCATGGGAAAGGCAATGATGGCGGCCGTGTAACCCGCCAGCTGGAAGGCGTAGGCGACGTTATTGGTGAAATGGGCGCAGGCCCAGGTGCAAAAGCCAATCCAGGCCGCCATGCTTAATAAAAAGAGCCAGGGTTCGTTTAGCGTGTGACCTGCGATGATGAGCGCGGCGGTGGCGCCAAGTAAACTCCCGGCAATACGCCCCAGACTTTTACTGATCACGCCGCCTACCGTCGGAAAACTTACCACGGCGGCAGAGGTCATCGCCCAGTATGGCTCATCCAGGTTGATGTAGTAGGCGAACGTCAGCGCCAGGCACATGGCGAGGGTATTGCGCAATGCATAGCGCCATTGCCCAGAGGTTGCTTTGAACCAGGGCGTATCGCGCCAGGTCAGGTGAGGGAGCTTCATTAGCGCTGACCGATAGCCACGCTGCATGTTGTGCCCGAAACCAGCGTGACATCATGGGGTAACGCATCAAATTCGATACGCACCGGTACGCGCTGCGCCAGACGAACCCAGGGAACGTTAGGTTTAATGTCAGGGACCAGGCCGGAATCGCTCTCCACGCTTTGATCATAAATCGCCCGGCCAATACTGGCGACGTGACCCTGTAACTTTACGTTGCCGCTGTAGAGGGTGATCTGCGCCGGAGCGCCTTCGCGAATATGGCGCAGTTTCGTCTCTTCGAAATATCCCATGACGTAGAACGAGTGGCTGTCGACCAGCGCAAACAGCGGTTGGCCGGTGGAGGCGTAATCCCCCGTGCGCGTTGAGAGGTTTGTCACCCAGCCCGCGACCGGCGCGCGAACGTCGGTCTGGGCTAATTGCCATTGCGCCTGTTTTAATGACGCTTCCGCCGCTTCGACGCTGGCCTGCATCGCTTTAACGTTCAGGTTTGCGGTGTCCATATCTTCGGCAGAGATGTAATTTTGTGATAAATGGCGACGACGGTTGGCTTCATTATTGGCTTTCGCTAAATCGGAGCGGGCTTTAGCCAGTTCTGCCTGCGCATTAAGCTCAGCGATGTGAAAAGGGGTCTTATCGATAGAAAAGAGCAGATCGCCTGCATTCACGAACTGGTTATCTTTTATATTGAGTTCGGTGATGCTGCCGGAGACCTGAGGCGTAATGCTCACCTGTTCCGCCCGTACTTTACCGTCGCGCGTCCACGGAGATTGCATGTAGTAATTCCATAGCCACCAACCGGCCAGAACCGCGATGGCCGCAACCACAATCGTTGAAAAGTATTTCATTGTTTTAAGCGACATAATCACCACGCAATCAGCAAAATAAGGCTCAGGCACACGCAAAGTGCAAATATCGACAGATCCATCAGCAGGGGATGCCAGATTTCACCCGAGTAAATCCAGTCGCGTAGCAGGCGATGCGCCAGCAGCCAGATAACAAATCCAAGCGCGAATGCTTTGAAAAGCGGAGGGAAATAGACAGATGCGCCGATCACCAGATCTTGTAGGGGCAATCCTGTTGCAGTGGGTATAAACGTCACAAGCAAGAATCCTTTGCGTTAAACAGCGTTGCTATAGGTTTAGTAAAAACCGAGGTACAGCACGTCTTTTCCGCATAATGTCTGAAAAAATGTCTACCTGTAAGCAAATTTAGCAATACATTTGTTTTGAGCATATAAATGCTGCACACTATTCTAAAATCAGTATAATATCTTAGCAAGCTAATTATAAGGAGATGAAATTGGAATCGCCACTAGGTTCTGATCTGGCACGGTTGGTGCGCATTTGGCGTGCTCTGATTGACCATCGCCTGAAACCTCTGGAGTTGACGCAGACACACTGGGTAACGCTGCATAATATTCACCAACTTCCGCCAGATCAGTCGCAAATACAGTTAGCCAAAGCGATTGGCATTGAACAACCGTCTCTGGTGCGTACGCTGGATCAGCTTGAAGACAAAGGGCTTATCTCACGACAAACCTGCGCCAGCGATCGTCGCGCCAAGCGAATTAAGCTGACGGAGAAGGCGGAACCGCTCATCACAGAGATGGAAGCCGTGATCAATAAAACGCGTGGAGAGATTCTGGAAGGGATTTCGCCGCAGGAACTTGAGCTGTTAATTAAGCTGATTGCGAAACTTGAGCACAATATTATTGAGTTGCAGTCTCAGAACTAAGAGCAGAAGAAAGGCGTGTGGCCAGAGGCTGACCACACGTCTGTTGGATTAGCGCGGAGAAACAGTAACCTGGCTGCCGTTGCTGGCCAGAACAACACGCTGACCTGCGGAGAAACGGGTATCGCCCTGTTTCTGTACCACCATGATGGTGTTGCCGTCATCCTTACGGATTTCCAGTTCCACACCCTGAGTTTTGTTCATCGCGCCCTGGACGCCTTGTCCCGCTACGCCGCCTGCGACTGCGCCAGCGGCCGTCGCCAGTGAACGACCCGTCCCGCCACCGATGGTATTACCGAGGAAACCACCGAGCACTGCACCACCGATAGCGCCGATCACGTTGGAGTCATCACCGCCCTGGATTTGCACCGGACGAACGTTAACGACAGTGCCGTATGTGACATTCTGCACTTGTTTCGCCTCGGACGCGGTATAGACATCACCGGAAAGGCTATCGTTATTCACACAACCCGCTAAAGATAAGCCCATCAGTGAAACGATCAGCACACGTTTAATCATCTATAAATCTCCTGTTCACCATGAAACGCCACAAAGCATCCCTCATGGTTAAATTATATGGCATATACGACCGTAAAGGCACATGTTCTGCTGGAACAATGTGAAAATCATAATCAGATTTGGGTTAACCAAGTATAAACGAATCATCCATGAGATTTATCAGAACAGAGTGTCAGCGTCTGCATCGAAGGGTAAAAATGCTTAATGAAGCATGGTATTAGCGGAAACTTTGTGGTTGAGTGGTAACGCTAAAATCATGCTTAACACGCTAAAAGGAAGATGTATGAAATCGGGCCGTTTTATCGGCGTTATGTCTGGAACCAGCCTTGATGGCGTCGATGTTGTGCTGGCGGCAATTGATGAAACGATGGTCGCACAGCAGGCGAGCCTGACCTGGCCCATCCCCGTTCATCTTAAACAAGCCATTCTGGATATTTGCCAGGGGCAACAACTCACGCTTTCCCAGTTTGGCCAGTTGGATACGCAGCTTGGGCAGCTTTTTGCCGACGCGGTGAACGCGCTGCTGGCGCAGGAAAAACTGCGGCCGCGGGATATTGTCGCCATCGGCTGTCATGGTCAGACGGTCTGGCATGAACCTACCGGCGCTGCGCCGCATACCTTACAAATCGGTGATAACAACCAAATTGTCGCGCGAACCGGGATAACGGTTGTCGGTGATTTTCGTCGTCGCGATATTGCGCTGGGCGGGCAAGGCGCGCCGCTGGTTCCCGCGTTCCACCAGGCGCTGCTGGCGCACCCGACAGAGCGTCGGATGGTGCTGAACATTGGCGGTATCGCCAACCTGTCTTTGCTCATACCGGGTCAACCGGTAAGAGGGTACGATACCGGGCCAGGCAATATGCTCATGGATGCCTGGATCTGGCGGCAGTGCGGTAAACCTTATGATAAAGACGCGCAATGGGCCAGTGAAGGGAAAGTGATAATTCCGCTGCTGCAAAATATGTTGAGCGATCCCTATTTTTCAGCGCCCGCGCCGAAAAGCACCGGGCGTGAGTATTTCAACTATGGCTGGATAGAACGCCACCTTTCGGCCTTTCCTGGCCTCGCTCCCCGCGATATTCAGGCAACGCTGGCTGAGCTGACCGCAGTGACAATTTCTGAACAGGTTCTGTTAAGCGGCGGCTGCGAGCGGCTGATGGTGTGCGGCGGCGGGAGTCGTAACCCTTTGCTGATGGCGCGTCTGGCCGGGTTGCTGCCGGGTACGGAAGTTACCAGCACGGATGAAGCCGGGATCAGTGGCGATGATATGGAAGCGCTGGCGTTTGCCTGGCTGGCGTGGCGCACGCTCGCCGGGTTGCCGGGGAACCTCCCTTCGGTGACGGGGGCCACAGAATCCAGCATTCTGGGGGCCATTTTCCCGGCGAACCCACGAACTCAGAGTTAACTGAATTTTTCCGGGCCTGTCTGCCGTTAAACTGAAAGGGTTAGGAAGGGCGTATTTGCCCTTCGGACCAGGAAAGTCTTCGGGATATGTCTATGAAAAAACTGCTCATTGTATGTCTGCCTGTGCTCCTGAGCGGTTGTAGCGTCTACAACCAATTGCTTGAGCGTATGCAAACGGACACGCTGGAATATCAGTGTGATGAAAAACCGCTTACCGTAAAAATGAACAATACCCGGCAAGAGGTGAATTTTGTTTACGACAATAAACTGCTGAACCTCAAACAGGGCATGTCTGCGTCGGGAGCACGTTACACGGACGGCATCTACGTCTTTTGGTCAAAAGGCGATGGCGCAACGGTCTATAAACGCGACAGAATTGTGCTGAATAACTGCCAGTTACAAAACCCGAAGCGTTGAGATTTTCACCTGGGCGGCGCACAATAGCGCCACCCACTGACAATCCGTAGCGAACACCATGTCTGATAACGACGAATTGCAGCAAATCGCGCATCTGCGCCGTGAATACACCAGAGGCGGCCTGCGTCGCCACGATCTTCCCGCTGAACCGTTAACCCTTTTCGAACGCTGGCTGGGTCAGGCATGTGATGCCAGACTGGCGGACCCGACCGCGATGGTGGTCGCCACCGTCGATGAAAACGGCCAGCCTTATCAACGCATTGTGCTGCTTAAACATTACGATGAAAAAGGGATGGTGTTTTACACCAACCTGGGCAGCCGTAAGGCGCATCACCTCGAAAATAATCCGCGCATCAGTCTGTTGTTCCCGTGGCATATGCTGGAGCGGCAGGTGATGGTGACTGGCAAAGCGGAACGCCTTTCCACGCTTGAAGTGGTGAAATACTTCCACAGCCGCCCGCGCGACAGCCAGATTGGCGCCTGGGTGTCTAAACAATCCAGCCGAATCTCTGCGCGCGGCATTCTGGAAAGCAAGTTTCTTGAGCTGAAGCAGAAGTTCCAGCAAGGGGAAGTCCCGTTGCCCAGCTTCTGGGGCGGATTCCGCGTCAATATTGAACAGATGGAGTTCTGGCAGGGCGGCGAACACCGTTTACACGACCGCTTTTTATACCAGCGCGAAAACAACGCGTGGAAAATTGACCGGCTTGCTCCTTAAACCCCGAAATTTGTTGTGTTAAGCGCTAGCGCTGCGTGCGTCAGCGCTTTATTCTATATACCTTTCGCGTCTGGCGAAAAGTCGTGTACCGGCAAAGGTGCAGTCGTTTTATACATGGAGATTTTGATGGCAAGCAGTAACTTGATTAAACAATTGCAAGAGCGGGGGCTGGTGGCCCAGGTAACGGACGAGGAAGCGTTAGCAGAGCGACTGGCGCAAGGCCCGATCGCGCTCTATTGCGGCTTCGACCCTACCGCTGACAGCTTGCATTTGGGGCATCTTGTTCCATTGTTATGCCTGAAACGCTTCCAGCAGGCAGGTCACAAGCCTGTTGCGCTGGTAGGTGGCGCGACCGGTCTGATTGGCGACCCGAGCTTTAAAGCCGCTGAGCGTAAACTGAACACCGAAGAGACTGTGCAGGAGTGGGTGGATAAAATCCGCAAGCAGGTTGCACCGTTCCTCGATTTTGACTGTGGTGACAATTCCGCCATTGCCGCGAATAACTACGACTGGTTTGGCGGCATGAATGTGCTGACCTTCCTGCGCGACATCGGCAAGCACTTCTCCGTCAATCAGATGATCAACAAAGAAGCGGTGAAGCAACGTCTGAACCGTGACGATCAGGGCATCTCCTTTACCGAGTTCTCCTATAACCTGTTACAGGGTTATGACTTTGCCTGCCTGAATAAACTGCACGGCGTTACGCTGCAAATTGGCGGCTCTGACCAGTGGGGCAACATCACCTCCGGTATCGATCTAACCCGTCGTCTGCATCAGAACCAGGTGTTCGGCCTGACCGTACCGCTGATCACCAAAGCAGATGGCACCAAGTTTGGTAAAACCGAAGGCGGCGCGGTATGGCTGGACCCGAAAAAGACCAGTCCGTACAAGTTCTACCAGTTCTGGATCAACACCGCAGATGCTGACGTGTACCGCTTCCTGAAATTCTTCACCTTCATGGACATTGCCGAGATCAATGCGCTGGAAGAAGAAGATAAGCACAGCGGTAAAGCGCCGCGTGCCCAGTATGTGCTGGCAGAGCAGGTCACGCGCCTGGTGCATGGCGAAGATGGTCTGGTTGCGGCGAAACGTATCACTGAAAGCCTGTTCAACGGTAATCTGAGCGATCTCAGCGAAGCCGATTTCGAACAACTGGCTCAGGATGGCGTGCCGATGATCGAGATGGAAAAAGGCGCCGATCTGATGCAGGCGCTGGTGGATTCCGAACTGCAACCGTCTCGTGGTCAGGCACGTAAAACCATCGCCTCTAATGCGGTGACCATCAACGGTGAAAAACAGTCAGACCCGGAATATTTCTTCCAGGACAGCGACATTTTATTCGGGCGCTACACGCTGTTGCGCCGTGGTAAAAAGAATTACTGTCTGATTTGCTGGAAATAATAAAAAGTCAGCAGGGGCGTGGGAAACCACGCCCCTTTATTATTTTAGGGTTATGGTAAACATGAAGAATATCCTCGCCATCCAGTCGCATGTTGTGTTCGGCCATGCGGGCAACAGTGCTGCTGAATTTCCGATGCGCCGTCTTGGCGCAAATGTCTGGCCGCTGAATACCGTTCAGTTTTCTAACCACACGCAGTATGGCAAGTGGGCAGGGTGTGTTATGCCGCCCGAACATTTGACTGAAATTGTTCAGGGTATTGCGGATATTGATAAACTTCAGACGTGCGATGCGGTTCTTAGCGGCTATCTGGGTTCCGCAGAGCAGGGTGAGCATATTCTGGGGATTGTCCGTAAAGTAAAAGCGGCGAATCCACAGGCGAAATATTTCTGCGATCCGGTTATGGGTCATCCTGAAAAAGGGTGCATCGTGGCGCCTGGCGTCGCTGAGTTCCACGTTCGCCATGCGCTCCCGGCCAGCGACATTATCGCGCCCAATCTGGTGGAGCTGGAAATTCTCTGTGAACATGCGGTCAATAATGTTAATGAAGCTGTACTGGCTGCCAGGGAGCTGATTGCTGAAGGGCCGCAAGTCGTGCTGGTTAAACATCTCGCCCGGGCAGGATACAGCCCCGACCGCTTTGAGATGTTGCTGGTGACGGCGGATGAAGCCTGGCATATTAGCCGTCCGCTTGTTGATTTCGGGATGCGTCAGCCGGTGGGTGTCGGGGATGTGACCAGCGGTTTGTTGCTGGTAAAACTGTTGCAGGGCGCAACGTTGCAGCAAGCGCTTGAACACGTTACTGCGGCAGTATATGAAATTATGATCGCCACGAAAAATATGCAGGAATACGAGTTGCAGGTGGTGGCCGCGCAGGATCGCATTGCTAAACCTGAACACTATTTCAGCGCGACGCAGCTGTGAGTTTTACCGAAGCGCCCGGTGGTGCTAACGCTTACCGGGCCTACGGGTTGTTTTACAGGCCGGATAAGGCGTAGCCGCCATCCGGCGCAACAACCATTAGTTCAAACCTTCCGCCTTCAGCGCCGCCGCCACGCAGGGGCGTTCAGCGACCCGCGCCATATAAACGTCGATATGGCTTAATCCTTCCATATTCAGCTTCACCGCTTTCGCCCAACGCAACACGGTAAAAAGGTAGGCATCTGCGATCGTGAAACGCTGGCCGCAAAGACACTGGCCTTCCTGGAGCGCGTCATTCACGTAGCGCAATTTTTTCTCCAGCTGCGTACGGACAATCGGTTTATATTCCTCTGGCGTATCCGGGCGGAAGAGTGGCGTAAAACCTTTGTGCAGCTCCGTGGCAATATAGTTGAGCCATTCCAGCGTCTTGTAGCGGGAGATGGTGCCTGTCGGTGCCAACAGCTGACGATCGGGCACGCTATCTGCCAGATATTGCATAATCGCAACGCCTTCGGTCAGTAAGGTGCCATCGTCCAGCAGCAGAGCCGGAACCTGTCCTTTTGGGTTTACCGCGAAATAATCATCGCCGTTTTCCAGACGCTTTTTCGCCAGATCAACGCCATCCAGCGTGAAGTCAATACCGCTTTCCCGCAGGGTGATGTGAGAAGCAAGAGAACAGGCGCCCGGTTTGTAGAACAGTTTCATCGGTAACTCCTTTTTGCTGAGGTTTAACGTATGGTAGTGCGGCATCAGGCAAAAAAAAAGCCGCTAACGCACGTTAGCGGCCTGAATATCAGTTTCCCTGAAAATTACGCGGTAGCGGTTTTGGCGGCCTTCGCGTTTTCTTCATCATCCTGAGTCATGCGATTCAGTTTCGGCGCGGTGATGAGCATCAGCGCGGCGATAACCGCAGTGGCGACACCGATTTGCAGGAATACGCGACCGTAGACTTCCAGAGACATCAGCGGGTCAGTAACGTTTTCCGGCACCGCCATCATGCCAGCCACGTAGCCACCAATCAGGTTGGCGCCCGCCGTAGTCAGGAACCAGCTACCCATGATGAAGCCCATCAGACGCTGTGGAACCAGTTGGGCAACCATTGCCAGACCCAGGCCGGAGATCATCAGTTCACCGATACTTTGCAGACCGTAGCTGAGGATGAGCCAGTTAACAGACACAATGCCTGCATCTGTAGCGAATTTCGCGCCCAGCGGCAGAACGAGGAACGCGCCAGAGCACAGAACCATACCGATAGCGAATTTGGTCGGCATCGGCAGCGTATCACCCATCTTGTTATAGATGGCCGCCAGAATCGGGCTGCCAATGATGATCCAGAACGGGTTCAGCGCCTGATACTGCTCCGGTTCAACCGCGATACCGAGGATTGTGTGTTCAACGTTACGGATTGCGAAGAAGTTCAGTGACGTCGGCATCTGGCTGTACAGCACAAAGAAGATAATCGCTTCCAGCATCAGGATGAATGCGACGATCATTTTACGACGTGCCGCGCCCTGCATCGCGAACGCTTCTTTACCAAAGATAATCACGATACCCAGAGCGATCACGCCCAGAACCATACGTGCAATGCCCTGGTTGTGCAGCAGCCAGGTCGCGATAGCGATCAGCACGATAACGCCTGCGATAGTCGCCAGCAATTTACCGAAATGTACCGCTTCGAAGTCTGGTTTTGAGCCGTAATCTTTAACCCAACTGCGGCAGAACAGGAAGTTAACCACCGTGATGAGCATACCGACGAAGCTCAGGGCAAACGCCACACTCCAGCCGAATTTTGCGGCAAGCCACGGCGTCGCCAGCATAGAGAAGAAGGAACCGATGTTGATGGACATGTAGTACATGGTGAATGCACCGTCCAGACGCGGGTCATCTTTGGCATAGCAGGTCGACAGCAGAGAAGACGGGTTCGCTTTGAACAGACCGTTACCTACGGCAATGGTCGCCATCCCCATATAGACGATCGCAACATCATGACCGGACCAGGCGACCAGGCCATAACCAATCGCCAGTACGATAGCACCCAGCAGAATGACGCGTTTGGTGCCCAGAACTTTATCCCCTAACCAGCCGCCAATGGCGACCAGACCATACACCAGGGCGCTAAAGGAAGAGAAAAGGGTGATGGAATCCGCTTCTGACATACCCAGTTGTTTAACCAGGTAGACGGCCATAATTCCTTGCAGGCCGTAATAACCAAAACGCTCCCATAACTCAATAGAGAAAATGAGATAGAACGATTTCGGTTGTTTGAAAGCGTTCAAACTGACGCTTTCAGTTGGTTTATTGTTTGCAGTAGACACTTTTACCTCTTTTTTTACATCCCATATTAACGGGGGTGTTCTGGCGCGTGATGAGTCAAGTTCATCCGTCCGATTGTTATAGTGGGAGGGGAAACGGCAAGTAATGTTCACTATCTTTCCCTTCCATACAAGGGGTTTGTAATACTCTGTTACATATATCTTGCATGGTGGAATCATCGGGACTGAGAAATGTTATGTAGCGTTAAATTTCTTCATTTGTAAAATGGCAGTTTTTTACACTACAGGGAGGGGCGAAAAAGCGGATGATGGCGATATGTTCTGCTATTTGAGGTTTAAAGTAGTGATATAGGCCATTATCTTAAAAATAGCCAGTGTAATGTTTTGTATTGAAAAGGCATCATCAGGTCATCTGGTTGTAATTTTAACCGTATTTGATAAAAAATTTTACACGAAGTTATCAATGTGATCTGGATCACGTATAGATAGAAATTTCAGTTTCTAAAAAAACGATTAACCTGGTGAAGTGTTAAATCAAAAGAACATTGCATTAAGAAAGCGAAGTAGGCCGGTATCATAGTCGGGTAAACAGGTGAACCGAAGTGGATAACAAATTGTTATACGTCGGGGCGTACGGCGTCGCCCCTGGCGCATCAGATATCGACTTTCTCTTTGTATTCGCAAAGATCTTCAATAATGCAGGAGCCGCAGCGTGGTTTACGGGCAATGCAGGTGTAGCGGCCATGCAGAATTAACCAGTGGTGGCAATCGACTTTAAATTCCGCTGGAACGACCTTGAGCAGTTTTTCTTCCACCTGCTCGACATTTTTACCGGGGGCGAACTGTGTCCGGTTACAGACGCGGAAAATATGCGTATCGACGGCGATAGTTGGCCAGCCAAATGCGGTATTGAGCACCACGTTGGCTGTTTTACGCCCGACGCCGGGCAGCGCTTCCAGAGCCGCCCGATCCTCTGGAACCTCGCCATTGTGCAGTTCAAGCAACATCCGGCAGGTCTTAATCACATTCTCCGCTTTGCTGTTGAACAGGCCGATAGTCTTGATATACGACTTTACGCCCTCGACGCCAAGCTCCAGCATGGCCGCCGGGGTATTGGCGACGGGATAAAGCTTTGCGGTCGCTTTATTCACGCTGACGTCCGTGGCCTGTGCTGACAGCAATACGGCGATGAGTAACTCAAACGGCGAGGTGAAATTTAACTCCGTTGTGGGGTGCGGATTGTTGTCACGCAGGCGCGTTAATATTTCCAGTCGTTTTGTTTTGTTCATTACACATTCCCTGTTTCACCTGACGGAAGCTCAGCGGCAACGGCTTCGGCGCGGCGTTTTTTCATTTTCTCGTCAATAAGGTACTTCACGGCCAGCATCAGCCCCAGACCAATAAAAGCGCCGGGCGGCAGCATCGCCAGCAGGAAAGGCGAGTCGGTATGAAAAATCTCCACGCGCAGCACTTTCGCCCAGTCGCCCAGCAGACCGTCAGCGCCATCAAACAACGTGCCATTGCCGATGATTTCACGCATGGAGCCGAGGACAAACATGGCACCGGTCGCTCCCATGCCAATGGAGAAACCGTCCAGCGCGGACAGCGCCGGGCCTTTTTTCGCGGCAAAAGCCTCTGCGCGCCCCACAACGATGCAGTTGGTCACAATCAGCGGAATGAAGATCCCCAGCGACTGATACAAACCGAAGGCATAAGCGTTGATCAGCATCTGTACTGCACTGACCACGGACGCGATGATCATTACGTAGATTGGGATGCGGATTTCCGCTGGCGTCCAGCGGCGCAGGGCGGAAATTGTCAGGTTGGTCAGCGTCAACACCAGCGTGGTGGCGAGGCCGAGGCCTAATGCATTCGTGGCGGTGGAGGTCACAGCCAGTAGCGGGCACATGCCAAGCAGCTGTACAAGCGCTGAGTTGTTTTTCCACAAGCCCTGAACGATAACGTCTTTAATTTCGCTCATGGTTTATTCTCCACAGGCGGTAAGTTGAGGAAGTTGCGCCGGTAAGGTCTGCGCGTACAGGCCCGCACGCTTCACCGCGTTGACCACTGCCCGGGGGGTAATGGTTGCGCCGGTAAACTGGTCAAAATCACCGCCGTCTTTTTTCACTGCCCAGTGAGCATCGTTCTCAGCGCCGATGGTCTTCCCGCTGAAGTGGGTGATCCAGTCGGATAAGCGCAGCTCAATTTTATCGCCCAGGCCAGGCGTCTCATGATGTTCTGTCACGCGTGTACCCAGCACCGTGCCGCTGAAATCAGCGCCAACCAGGAGCTGTATGGCGCCAGAATAGCCGTCCGGCGCCGTGGCTTCAAGAATGGCGGCGACGGGCTTATCGTCCTGACGGGCGATATAGATGCGGTGCGCACCTTTGCCCAGCGCCGGAGCATTCACCAGAAAGCAGCTGTCCTGCAAGGTATTATTGTAGCGATCGGCAGGCAGAACCTGATCAAATAACGCTTTTTGCTGGAGAACCGCTTGCTCGGCAATCGTCGATTTAGTGACCAGGTTAATGGCCGCCGTCAGTCCCGTCGAGCCTGCGGCAAACAGCGCCAGCGTGATACCGTGTTTACGAATCGTTTTCAGCATGGGGTGTCCTTAGCGATGCCCGTAGACGCGAGGTCGGGTGTAGTAATCAATCAAAGGCACCGTGATATTCGCCAACAGTACGGCGAACGCCACACCGTCCGGGTATCCCCCGAAACTGCGAATCAACCACACTAACAAACCCGCCAGCGCGCCAAAAATCAGACGACCACGATTGGTTGTCGAGGCGGTGACAGGATCGGTCAGAATAAAGAACGCGCCCAGCATTGTCGCGCCAGAGAGCAGATGCAACTGCGGAGACGCCAGTGAATCCCCGGCGAATGCCCATCCCAGAGTGGAGCAGACAGCCAGCGTCACTAAAAAGCTGACCGGAATGTGCCAGCGGATCGCTTTTTGCCAGAGCAGCCACACGCCGCCAATAAGCCAGGCGATGTTTACCCACTGCCAGCCAGCACCGGCCAGCATGCCGCTGTAGATGGGGTACTGCATAATCTGTTCAACAGCGTGCCCGGCATGTAACGAGGTTTTGAACGTATCGAGCGGCGTAGCCTGGCTGATGCCGTCAATGCCCATGCGTAACGTATTCATGTCGCCACCGCTGGCGGTGTGTCCGGTGAAGATGACCTGCAACGCATCCAGAAGGCCTGGCGCCGTTGCGGCGATGTCATGCGGCGGGAGCCAGCTTGTCATCTGTACCGGGAATGAAATCAACAGAACGACATAACCAATCATCGCTGGGTTGAATGGGTTTTGCCCCAGACCGCCGTAAAGCTGCTTGGCGATAATGACGGCAAATACGGTGCCCAATACCACCATCCACCACGGGGCGAGAGGCGGTATGCTCACAGCGAGCAGTAAACCGGTCAGCAATGCTGAATTGTCTTTTAAGATAGCGGCGATCGGCTGTTTACGCAGTTGAAGCACGGCGGCTTCTGCGGCCAGCGCGCTGACTGCGGCCAGTATAATCTGGAACAATGTGCCCCAACCGAAAAACCATAGCTGGGTGGCAATCCCCGGCAGCGCGGCGATTAACACCAGCATCATGATACGCGATGTCTGGCGCTGGTTATGGGTATAAGGCGAGCTTGCGATTCTGAATACCATTTATTCCTCGTTAACAACCTGCTGCTGTGCTGCTTTTTTTGCCTGAACGCGGGCAATCGCCGCTGCGACGGCGGCTTTACGCGGATCTACCGGTTCGGCGGGTTCCGCAGCGGCCTGCTGTTCCTGCTTACGCGCTTTGGCGCGGGCAATTGCTGCTTCGACAGCGGCTTTGCGCGGGTCGACCGGTTCGGCGGGTTCCGCAGCGGCCTGCTGTTCCTGCTTACGCGCTTTGGCGCGGGCGATTGCCGCTTCGACGGCAGCTTTACGCGGGTCGACCGGCTCGGCGGGTTCCGCAGCGGCCTGCTGTTCCTGCTTGCGCGCTTTGGCGCGGGCGATTGCCGCTTCGACAGCGGCTTTGCGCGGGTCGACCGGCTCGGCGGGTTCCGCAGCGGCCTGCTGTTCCTGCTTGCGTGCTTTGGCGCGGGCAATTGCCGCTTCGACGGCGGCTTTGCGCGGGTCGACCGGCTCGGCGGGTTCCGCAGCGGCGTTCTCCGTCTGTCTGGCGCGCGCCTGCGCTTTACGCGCTTCACGGGCAGCAATAACCGCGCTGTTATCCGGCTTCTCTCCCGCGTTGATGACAACAGGCTGAGTCGCCTGTGCCTGTTTCTCTTTTACGCGCGCCAGCGCTGCGGCGATGGCATCCTGATCTTTTGCCGCAGGTTGTGCGGCCGCATTTTTATGGCGCTCAAGGCGTGCGGCTTTCTCACGCTCCAGTCGCGCCTGTCTGGCCTCAAAACGCGCTTTCGCTTCAGCCGCGCGTTTTTCTTCTTGCGCGATCGCGTAAATCTCCGCTTTTTCCTGACGGAAATACTGCACAAGCGGAATGCTGCTGGGGCATACCCAGGCGCAAGCGCCGCACTCAATGCAGTCGGCAATGTTATGCGCGGTGGCTTTATCGTGCTGTTGGCCTTTGCTGAACCAGTACAACTGTTGGGGCAACAAATCGGCGGGACAGGCATCGGCACAGGCGCTACAGCGGATACAACCTTGCTCTTCCGGCGTTTCGCCCATTTCCGTAGCGGAAGGCGCGAGAAGGCAGTTAGTGATCTTCACGACGGGAACATCAAGCCAGGGCAGGGTAAAGCCCATCAGCGGGCCGCCCATAATCACCATTTGATCGGCTGAAGAACAGAAGCCCGCATCATTAAGCAGGTGGCTGACAGGCGTCCCCAGCCTGGCCCAGACGTTACCGGGACGGCTGACGGACTCTCCGGTCAAGGTCACAACGCGCTCGGTGATCGGTTCCCCGTCAATCACTGCGCGTTTGACGGCATAAGCCGTACCAACGTTTTGCATCAGCACGCCGATATCAGAAGAGCGACCACCGTGCGGAACCTGTTTCCCGGTCAGGATCTGGGTAAGTTGTTTTGCGCCGCCGGAAGGGTATTTCGTTGGGATAACGCGTAACGCGATATCATGCGCATCGGCCAGAACGGCACGCAGCATTGAAATGGCCTGCGGCTTGTTATCTTCGATACCTATCAGGACCTCACGCGGTTGCAGAATATGGGCAAGGATACGGATGCCTTCCACCACCTGCGCGGCGCAATCCTGCATTAAGCGGTCATCAGCGGTGATATAGGGTTCACACTCCGCCGCGTTGATGATCAGCGTTTCAATCTTATCGCCGCCGCCCTGTAATTTGACGCCGGTCGGGAACCCCGCGCCGCCGAGCCCGGCAACGCCGAACTGGTGAATTCGGGTAATTAGCTCTTCGCGGCTGCGGCGCTGATAATCCGCCCAGCCGTCGCGTTCGATCCAGCGATCTTCGCCATCGGCATCAATCATCACGCTAAGCTCAGCCAGGGCCGACGGGTGCGCGGTAGAGTGGGGGGCAATCGCGATAACCTTCCCGGACGTCGGCGCATGGACGGGCAGCATGCGGCCGCGACCACGGGTCAGCGGCTGGCCTCGCAGGACGCGATTGCCAACGTTAACGCACAGCTCGCCCTCAGCGCCAATATGCTGCTTAAGAGGAATGATAAAGCGCGGCGCCAGTGGAACCTGTCGCAGAGGCGTACCGTTTGACTGGGTTTTCATTTCCGGCGGATGAATGCCGCCATCGAAATCCCAGATTTTATCTTTTCTGAATGCAGAGAATAACTTAAGCATGTTGTTCCACGGGAATGATACGAACGGGGATGGTGTTCAAATCCCACTTCCAACTGTCAGGTGTTTCCGCTACCGGGCGTAATTCAATGCATTGCGTCGGGCACGGGTCAACGCACAGGTTACAGCCGGTGCAGAGATCGCTCATGACCGTATGCATCGCGCGCGTGGCGCCCACAATGGCATCCACCGGGCATGCCTGAATACATTTAGTGCAGCCGATGCAATTGTTTTCATCGATGACCGCCAGCATACGCACTGGCGCAACTTCTTGTTCATCACCGTCGATAGGTTGCGGATCGACGTTCAGTAACGTTGCGATTTTCAACATCACCGCTTCGCCGCCCGGCGCACAGCGGTTAATTTTTTCACCCTGACTACCGATGGCTTCAGCATAAGGGCGGCAGCCAGGATAGCCGCACTGCCCACACTGGCTCTGCGGTAAAATTTCGTCGATTTTTTCGACAACGGGATCGTCTTCCACGGCAAACCGGCGGGAGGCGTACCCCAGGATGGCGCCGAATGCCAGGCCCAGCAGGCTCACGGCGACTACGGCAATCCAGATAGCATTCATTACAACTTCACCAAACCACTAAAGCCCATAAAGGCCAGAGACATTAAACCTGCGGTAATCAGCGCAATCGCGTTACCGCGAAAAGGGGCAGGGACGTCTGCCACGGCGAGGCGCTCGCGAATCGCCGCGAACAGCACCATCACCAGAGAGAAGCCGACGGCGGCGGAGAAACCGTACAACGCCGACTGCAAAAAATTATGACCGAGGTTAATGTTCAACAGCGCCACGCCAAGCACCGCGCAGTTGGTGGTGATGAGCGGCAGGAAGATCCCCAGCAGGCGGTACAATGCCGGACTGGTTTTACGCACCACCATCTCAGTAAATTGCACTACCACCGCGATGACCAGAATAAACGCCAGCGTCCGCAGGTAGATGAGATCGAGCGGAATCAAAATCCAGGTGTCAATCAGCCAGGCGCAGATAGACGCCAGCGTCATCACAAACGTGGTGGCGAGCCCCATACCCATTGCGGTTTCCAGCTTTTTGGAAACCCCCATAAACGGGCAGAGACCCAGAAACTTGACCAGTACAAAGTTATTGACCAGTACAGTTCCGACAAAGAGCAGCAGGTAATCAGTCATTTTTCGGCCTGAAATAAAAAAGCCGCCTATTATCTGTCAATCTACAGCAGGCGACAACAGGTTAACTGTAAGGGTATTACGGGTTCACAAACGTTGCTTTAACGCGCGCCGAGCGTTTGAAATAGGGTACGATCAGCGCGGCCGCCAGTAACGGGAACAACAGCTGGCGAACCGCAAACGCGTCTGAGACTGGCGAAAAGGCAAAGGCTTTAATTGCCAGCAAGACGGACACCAGCAGCCAGATAATATAATGTTTAGGCACGCAGTGGCGGCGCTTGAAGAAGGCGATGGTCAACCATAAGGTGTAATACCACATTGCGATGGCGGTAATAAACGAAACGCCCCATAACAACAGGTTGCCGGTACTTTGCTCACTGAGCATATGGAATGTCTGCGGCGTAGCCAGCGCAGTAGCATAGAGCAATAACGCGAGCGAGGCGCTCAGCAACGCGACTAACAGCCAGGCCAGTGGGCCAAGCAACCAGCCCCCGATGCGTTGTGCCGGTGTTGTGGTCATATCTTCTCCAGATTTGCCAGCGCGAACAGGCAGACTATTTCATTTTGGGGCCAGTATTATAAAGCTTTTAACGCCGATCGCTACTTTCTTTATTGTACGTAATGCCAGACTGATTTTGGCACCTGACCGACATCATACAGACGACCGCCCGAGACCAGCTCCGCGCGACGATGATCTGCTGCGCGATACATATTGATGATCTCCCGATCGTCAGAGAGGGTGTAGTTAAGGTGATCAAACAGTTTTTCCAGGCTCTCAAGCGAACTGATTTTGCGGAATTTTAATAAATAATCCTGAACTGTCATAAATAGCGATCCATATTAAACAAATAACACCAACGGAGTAGTGAATATAAAAATAAACAAAACGACACCGAAAAGAATAATCGGCGCGCAAGGGTAAATAAGCGTATTCTTACGTGTCATGAATCAGGTGAGCAGAGCACCTGCCGGAAGGGTAACGCGCTTCATGACAACTGGCAATAAGCGTGCGGCCAGCAGACGGCATATTTCGCTTTTTTTGCCGCTTTTCATCTTTTCCTGATTTTTCTGGCTGTAAACCGAAACCATTTCTGACGATATGCGGCTATGCCGCAACTGGCCAGAACACGCTTATTTTTTCTGAACGGAGGCCGTCGGTTCAGGGGGCTGGTAATTATCGATATGGCTGGCGACGCCTAAGAGGATCACTGAGACAACGAGAACAATCCAACCGGTTAATTCAATAAGGCGATTCATTACTGACGACATTTTTTTGCTTTGATTTATCCATAAACACAGGATGCAAATGTTACTCATCAATAAATAAGACGGCAAGGGTGTCGGGAACGATTTCAGCGACTTTTTCGCCGCAGGAGAGCCCAAAGTCACTGATGTTTGACTTAAGTTAAGCAACAACCTTTATAACCTGGCGGTTATTAAACTATTGTGAGTGGTTAAGGGATAGTGTGAAATGACTCCGTTCTGACATGAGAGGCAAAGACATGAGTGACAACATCCGGGTAGGGCTAATTGGTTATGGTTATGCCAGCAAGACTTTCCATGCGCCCTTAATCGTAGGGACGCCGGGTCTGGAACTGGCGGCGGTTTCCAGTAGTGATGAAACAAAAGTGAAGGCGGACTGGCCTTCTGTGGCGGTTGTCTCAGAGCCTAAGCATCTTTTTAACGATCCGAATATCGACCTTATCGTCATTCCTACGCCCAACGACACCCATTTTCCGCTGGCGAAAGCCGCGCTTGAAGCGGGAAAACATGTGGTTGTGGATAAACCCTTTACCGTGACACTGTCACAAGCCCGTGAACTCGACGCCCTGGCGCGCAGCCTGGGGCGCGTGCTTTCTGTGTTCCATAACCGCCGTTGGGACAGTGATTTCCTGACGCTGAAAGGATTGCTGGCCGATGGCGTTCTGGGGGAAGTGGCTTACTTTGAATCCCATTTCGACCGTTTCCGCCCGCAGGTACGCGATCGTTGGCGCGAACAGGGCGGCCCTGGCAGCGGTATCTGGTACGATCTGGCGCCGCATCTGCTGGATCAGGCGATCAATCTGTTCGGTTTGCCGGTCAGCATGACGGTGGATCTGGCGCAGCTTCGTCCTGGCGCGCAGTCGACGGATTATTTCCACGCGATATTATCCTACCCGCAGCGTCGGGTGATTCTGCACGGTACGATGCTGGCAGCGGCAGAATCAGCACGTTATATCGTGCATGGCTCGCGCGGCAGTTACGTGAAATATGGCCTCGATCCACAAGAGGAGCGGCTGAAAAACGGTGAGCGACTGCCGCAGGAAGACTGGGGTTACGACATGCGTGACGGCGTGTTGACGCGCGTGGAAGGCGAAGACCGTGTGGAAGAGACCTGGCTGACGGTGCCGGGTAATTATCCGGCTTATTATGCGGGCATCCGTGACGCGCTGAATGGCAACGGTGAAAACCCGGTTCCGGCGAGCCAGGCGATCCAGATTATGGAGTTGATTGAGCTGGGGATTGAATCAGCGAAGCATCGCTCTACGCTGTGCCTCGCGTGATGACGGTGTACTCTTCTGGCGCCGGGTGTTGCCGGATGGCGGCGTAAACGTCTTATCCGGCCTACGGTTGTGTCGTTACAGGACTGATAGGCGCAGCGCCATCAGGCGTTGGGTGTTGCCGGATGGCGGCGTAAACGCCTTATCCGGCCTACGGCTGTGTCGTTACAGGACTGATAAGCGCAGCGCCATCAGGCTTGCGTGTTGCCGGATGGCGGCGTAAACGCCTTATCCGGCCTACGGTTGTGTCGTTACAGGACTGATAAGCGCAGCGCCATCAGGCGTTGCGTGCTTAAACCGCTGCGACTTTCTCACGCAATGCGCGTTTTTCCGCTTCGCTTAAAAACGCCATTTCCAGACCATTGATCTGCGCCTGACGAATCTGCTCGCGGGTTAATCCTGCCGCCGGCGCCGCTACCGTGTATTCGTGAATAATATCCACACCCTGTACCGCGGGATCATCCGTATTCAAACTTGCCAGCACGCCATGCTCAAGGAACGTTTTCAGCGGATGCGCAGCCAGCGAGGCAACGGTGCTGGTCTGGATATTAGACGTCAGACAGGATTCGATACCGATTCGCTGTTCGACCAGAAAATCCATCAGCGCGCGATCTTCCACGGCCTTCACGCCATGACCGATACGCTCGGCGCCCAGTTCGCGAATGGCCTGCCAGATGCTCTCCGGTCCCGCCGCTTCGCCAGCATGTACGGTAATATGCCAGCCCGCATCACGCGCGCGGTTAAAGTGAGAGAGGAACAGACTGCCCGGGAAGCCAAGTTCATCGCCCGCTAAGTCAAGCGCGGTAATGTGATCGCGGTGCGCCAGCAGCGCTTCCAGTTCCTGCTGACAAGCAGCCTCGCCGAAAGTACGGCTCATGATGCCGATCAGACGAGCTTCAACGCCAAAAGTCTGGCACCCTTCACGTACGCCAGCGATGACCGCTTCGACCACGCCTGCCACAGGCAACTGGTGCGTCATCGCCATATAACCCGGAGAAAAACGCAGTTCGACATAATGCAGGCCGTTGCGGGCGGCATCTTCAATATTTTCAAAGGCCACGCGACGACAGGCATCCAGCGACGCCAGAACTTTAACGCCCCAGTCGAGCTTTGCCAGAAAACTGACCAGGTCAGGCTCCGTTGAAGTGATCTGCACATGCGGAATGAGCGCGTCAAGCGTTTGTGCCGGAAGGGCTAAATTGAACTGGCGGCCAAGATCAAGAATAGTTTGGGCACGAATGTTGCCATCAAGGTGGCGATGAACGTCAGTTAACGGAAGGGAAGTATCAATCATGGTCGCACTCTTTTTTAATATAAAAGTGCTCGCCATTATAAAAATAAAACGGGCGTAAAATCTATGTTGCGCAATAAATAATTTTATTGCGCAATCATTGTCAGCGTATAGCGCGGATCGCGTTGATCAGGCCGTTAACGCCTTTTTCGAGTTTCGAACGTGGACAACCGGCATTTAGACGAACAAACCCGCAACCTTCTTCGCCATAAGTATACCCGGGCATGATGGCCACTTTCTGCTGATGAATCAGCGCATCCTGTAAGGCGTGGTCGTCAATATTTAGCGCGCGCAGATCAATCCAGGCCAGATAGGTCGATTGCGGAACCTGCCAGTTTAGCGTCGGGAACGCGGTGTTTAACGCATGCGCGATATAATTCAGGTTATCAGCAAGATACTCGCGCAGGGCATCCAGCCACGGCGCGCCCTGTTGATAAGCGGCAATATGCGCGCTAAGCGCCAGAACGGCGGGTGACGACAGCCCGTCACGCCCCTTCAATACGCTGAGGTAACGATTGCGGCTTTCCTCATCGCCGATGAGCCCGTAGGCGCCGGTCAGCGCCGGAATGTTGAAGCTTTTTGACCCGGAGGTCAGCAGCGCCCAACGACCACGCGCCACATTGCTCCAGGGGATATGCGGCTGCGCGCCCCATACCATATCCATGTGGATTTCATCGGAGATGACCCGCACGCCGTGACGATGGCATAGCTCAGCCATCGTCTCCAGTTCATTGCGCGTCCATACCTTTCCGGTAGGGTTCTGCGGGCTGCACAGCAGGAGAATTTTACTCTCTGGCCGGGCGAGCACCACTTCCAGCGCGGCCATATCGCAGTGCCAGCCGTCCGCGTTTTTCTGTAGCGCAACCGGCATAACGGTACGCTGGTTGCCTTCGATGGCGTTATAGAACGCATCGTAAGCGGGGGTGTGAATCACCACCCCTTCACCGACGGATGACCACTGGCGGATCAGCTCCGACACCATGTAGATCACGGAGGGGCCGTACACGATCGACTGCGGGTCGACCGTGGTGTGGTGACGGGTTGCGAACCAGTGGGCGATCGCCCCTAAAAACTCATCGTTTTTCCAGCGGCTGTAACCCAGCACGCCGTGCGCCAGACGTTGGTTGATGGCCTCCAGGATGCACGGCGCGGTAGCGAAATCCATATCCGAGATCGTAAACGGAAGCAGGTCAGGGGCGCCAAAGCGATCGGCGACATAATCCCACTGCGTGCACCACGTACCGTGACGATCCACCACCTTTGAAAAATCGAACATATCGTTGTCCTTATGCCTCAACCGTGTTCATCAGACCCGCCATTTCATCCTTAACGGACTGTACCTGAGGGCCAATAACCACCTGTAAGTTATGTTGATTCAGCTGTACTACGCCGATAGCGCGATTGTCCTTCAGCGCCTGTACATTCACAAGCGACATATCCTTCACCGACAGGCGCAGACGGGTAATGCAGTTATCCAGGCTGACGATATTTTCACTGCCGCCAAGCGCGGCCAGAATCGCCGGGACGTTATAGCCTGATTTCCCTGGCGTGCCCGCCATGACTTTTTCAATATTGCTGGCGATTTCGGTATCGCGGCCCGGCGTTTTCAGATTAAAGCGCGTAATAGCGAAACGGAAGATGACGTAGTACACCGCGAACCAGACGGCGGCGACCACCGGAACCAGATACCACTTGGTCGACAGACCGTGCAGGATCCCGAATACCACAAAGTCGATGATGTTGCCGTCGGTGTTGCCGATGGTGACGCCGAGGATCGCCATGATGGTGAATCCCAGACCTGTCAGCAGGGCATGAATCACATACAGCACAGGCGCGACGAACAGGAACAGGAATTCCAGCGGCTCTGTGGTACCGCCAACGACACAGGCGATAAGACCAGAAATCAGCAGCCCCTTAATTTTGTGACGATTTTCAGGACGCGCGCAGTGGTACATCGCCAACGCGGCGCCCGGCAAGCCGCCGAGGAAGGCAGGCATTTTACCCTGAGACAGGAAGCGGGTCGCACTTTCAGAGAAGCCGTGCGTTGTCGGGCAGCTCAGCTGCGCCTGGAAAATGGTCAACGCGCCGCTCACGCTATGGCCGCAGACTTCCTGCGTACCGCCCGCTTCGGTAAAGCGAATCAACGCGACCAGAATGTGGTGCAGGCCGAACGGCAGCAGCAGGCGTTCACCCGTACCAAAGATCATCGGACCGAAATCACCCGCGCTATTGATAATGTGGCCCAGACCGCTGATGCCCATTGCAAAAACAGGCCATACCAGCGGAATGACCAGCCCGACCAGTCCCATCACCACGGAAGAGACGATCGGCACGAAACGCGTACCGCCAAAGAAAGCCAGCGCATCGGGCAGACGAATATTGTGGAAACGCTCATGCAGCATCCAGACAACGATACCGGCGATCACCGCCCCCAGAATCCCCGTGTCGATAGACTGAATCCCGAGGATATTCTGTACGTTATTGGCTTTCAGAATGGCGGCGTCAGTCGTCGGCAGAATGCCTTTCGCCGTTAACCAGAAGTTCACGGCAAGGTTCATTACGGCGTAACCGACGAAACCGGCAAACGCGGCGACGCCTTTGTTTTCACGCGCCAGACCGAGCGGAATTGCGATACAAAACATCACCGGGAGGAAGCTAAAAGCGAACGAGCCGACTTTACTCATCCAGGTAAAGATGGCCTGTAGCACCGGGTTGCCCAGCGCCGGGAGCAGGGTGACGACATCGTGGCTGCTTAACGAGCTGCCGATCCCCAGCATGATCCCGCAGAAAGAGAGCAGCGCCACGGGCAGCATAAACGTTTTACCCAACTGCTGGAAAAATTCCCATAATGTTATTTTTGGTGTTGTCTTCGTCGTCATCTAACGACTCCTCGTGAAAAAGAAGGCTGTGGTCAATTATTTGAGCGAGAAGATAAAACGTTTTACCTAATTTTAGTGCGGCGCAAATCACATTATCGAACGATAATAAAGCGTATAAATATAAGTGATTGATAAAACGTTTTATCTGTCACGTTATCAGGGAGCTTTCTTTTTTCATGGCTATAGCCAAAAAAACCACCATCCATGATGTCGCGTTGGCGGCTGGCGTCTCCGTCAGTACCGTCTCATTAGTGCTCAGTGGCAAAGGGCGGATTTCGTCAGCCACCGGCGAGCGGGTTAACGCGGCGATTGAACAGCTGGGCTTTGTGCGTAACCGCCAGGCATCGGCGCTTCGCGGTGGGCAGAGCGGCGTCATCGGGCTGATTGTGCGCGATCTGTCTGCGCCTTTTTATGCGGAACTCACGGCCGGGTTGACAGAGGCGCTGGAGGCGCAGGGGCGTATGGTCTTTTTGTTGCACGGCGGTCAGGATGGCGAACAGCTGAGTCAGCGCTTCGCTATGCTCCTTAATCAGGGGGTGGATGGCGTGGTGATCGCCGGAGCGGCGGGTAACAGCGATGCGCTCCGGGAACGGGCAGAAGAAAAAGGGATTCCGGTGGTGTTTGCCTCGCGCGCCAGTTATCTGGAAGAGGTGGATACTGTCCGGCCGGATAACATGCAGGCGGCGCAGCTACTGACGGAACATCTGATTCGCCTTGGGCATCAGCGGATCGCGTGGCTGGGAGGGCAAAGCTCCTCATTAACGCGCGCGGAGCGCGTCGGCGGCTATTGCGCGACGCTGCTGAAGTTTGGGTTGCCTTTTCACAGCGACTGGGTGCTGGAGTGCGCATCCAGTCAGAAGCAGGCCGCCGAAGCCATTACCGCATTACTGCGGCATAACCCGACCATCAGCGCAGTGGTGTGCTACAACGAAACCATTGCGATGGGAGCATGGTTTGGCCTGATGAAAGCGGGGCGGCAGAGTGGTGAAATTGGCGTTGATCGCTATTTTGAACAACAGATCTCGCTGGCGGCGTTTGCTGATGTGGCGGAAAACGCGCTGGACGATCTGCCGATCATCTGGGCCAGCACGCCAGCCCGCGAAATTGGCTATACCCTTGCGGAGCGCATCCTGCAACGGATTGGTCATGAAGAGAGCCATTCGCGCAGCCAGACCATTTCCGCTCGTCTGGTGACGCAAAAATAGCGTAGCGGGACAGGTGTTTGAATAGCGGCCCGACGGGAAAGTCCCGCCGGGCGCGGGGCGTACAGAAAACTTACTGCTGAGGAATCGCCGGAGCGTCCGGCACGGAGAGCGCAGGCATACCAAACATGCCGACAAACTCTTCCAGCGTCATTTTTTGCCCGTTGAGCGTTACCTGACCATTGGCATACTGTAGGTTGGTGGCAATGGTATTATCCTGCAACGTGGTGATGCGGAACATTTGCCCCATCGCGGCTAACCCTTTGACTTGTTGATTCGCCAGCTTATCGGCATCTTCCTGCTGATAACCTTCCAGTCTGGCGACCTGGGTCATAAACTCAACGGCCATATCCATCGGGATCGTCAGCTTCGCGTCGAGAGATTTAACGGAACGATCCACTTCCTGAGTCAGCGTTTGCGGTTCTTCAGTGGTCGCGGCCGGATCTTTCAGGAACAAGGAGAGGTTCAGCGCGGTCTCGCCTTTAGCGTTTTTCCAGCTTAACGGCGCGACGGTAATCACCGGTTCGCCCTTCATCAGCAGCGGCAGGGCGCCAAAGAACGCTTCGGTCACTTTCTCCTGATAAAGCTCAGGATTTTGCACCACCTCGGGTTGCGTCATCAGCGCCTGAGTCTGAGCGTTATACTGGCGGCTAAACTGGTGCCAGGCTTCGCCATCGATCTGTCCCACTTTCAGCGTCAGCTTGCCGCTACCCAGATCCTGATTCTGCACTTTAAGGCTGTTCAGCGAGTAATCCAGCTGGCTATTGATGGTTTTGCCGTCGTTGACGAGATCGGACTTACCGTCGATCACCATGCCTTCCAGCACGGCCATCTCTTTACCTTCTACCGATACCGTCATTTTTTCCAGCGACAGCGTCTGGTTGCCAATACGCTCGCCGAAGCTGGCCAGGGTGCTGGAACCGTCGGTTTTCAGGTTATTAAAAGTAATCTGGACTTTCTGGTTATATTCGTTGACGGCATCCACCAGGCCGCTTTGCGCTTCGCCTGACAGTGAAACAACATTGCCGTCTTTATCGGCATTCAGCTGAAATTCCCCGCCGCTAAAGGCGACTTTTTCACCGTTATTTTCATAATTCAACGGCTTGAGGGAGATATCTGAGCGGGTATCGCCGCCATAACCAATCCGGGAATTAATCTCGACCGGCGTCTCGCCCTTTGCGATATCAAACAACGGTCTGGTGACGTCGTTGTTGACCAGGGTCGTCTTCACCGAGGCCATCGCAGGGATAAGGTTAAACGATTTCAACTGTGCGAACGGGAAAGGGCCATGATCCACCGCTTCGTTCAGTACGACGCTTTGTCCTGGTTTCAGCCAGGGGTTTTCCTTGCCTTCGACAGGCTTCGCCACCAGCTGTAACTGGCTGCTGAAAATGCCGCGCTGGTAGTTTTGATAGCTCAGCTCAATGGCGGCTTCAGGCGCCGTGCGTTTAAGCTGCTCATTTGCCTGATTCACCATCTGTGCGAGATGCGTTTCCAGTTTTTTCCCGGTGTACCAGGCCCCGCCTGTCCAGACTACGCCCAGGGCGACGATCACACCTGTAGCTACCAGCGATTTTTTCATATCGATTATCCATAAAAATGAAACCAGGCGGATTAAACCGCCTGGAGAAGTTGTGAGCCTTTAACTAGCTTAGCAAGAGTTGTTAAAAAATTCAGTATGTTGCTACAGCTTGTTGTAAACCCTGGCCAAACGGCCCACGCCGCTGGCGTTGACCGGAGACTCATCAGCGCCGATAAACGCGGATTCACCGGGTTTCAGCACCAGACGCTGCTCGCCCTTGCTCAGCACCGCTTCGCCTTCCACGCAGAACAGAATGGCGGCGCTCTGCTGGCTGATGGCCGTGTCCTGAGCGGAGAGGTCATGCAGCGAAAACGCGAAATCTTCCACCGGAATCGGGAAGTCCAGTTCCGCACCGTGTTTTACCGGCGTTGTCAGCAGCTGATCGGCTGGTTTGGCAACGAATTTGACGTTCGCGACCAGCTCAGGAATGTCGATATATTTCGGCGTCAGCCCGGCGCGCAGGACGTTATCGGAGTTCGCCATCACTTCCAGCGCCACACCCTGCAAATAGGCATGAGGCGTTTCGGCAAACAGGAACATGGCTTCGCCAGGGTTCAGCTTGACCACGTTCAGCAGCAGTGGAGAGAAGAGGCCGCTGTCATCCGGGTAAAATTCGGATATGACGCGGATCGTCTGCCACGGTTCACCCTGTTGGCTGTTCAGTGCCGCTTTCAGTACCGCCAGCGCGCGGGATTTTTCATCGCCCTGCATATTGAGCAGGCTGGCGAACAGCTGGCTCAGGCGTTCGGCATTCGGCTCTTGCAGGAAGTGGGCAATGGCGGTATGCGCGCCGGAAACAGGTTGCAGCAGGGAGACAATCTCAGAGAACTCGCGGAATGCGTTCATCGCCAGGAACGGCGTCAGGGCAAAGACCAGTTCAGGCTTGTGGTTCGGATCTTTATAGTTACGCTCGGCGGCATCCATCGGAATACCGGCCGCATTCTCTTTCGCGAAACCAATTTCTGAGTTGTGTTTATTCGGATGAACCTGGATGGAAAGCGGCTGCGCGGCACACAGCACTTTAAACAGGAAGGGCAGCTCGCCAAAACGTTTTGCGACAGACTCGCCCAGCAGTGTGGCTTTATCGTGCTCAATCACGTCGCGTAACGAGACGGTTTGCCCGTCAGCACCTTCAATTCGGGAGCTGCTCTTGGGATGGGCGCCCATCCAGAGCTCGGCCATTGGCTGCTGAGACGGATTCGCAATGCCGTAGAGTTCCGTTAACGCAGTTTTACTACCCCATGCATAGTTTTGCACTGAGTTGATGAGTTTTTGCATTATCAAGCCCTGTTTCAATATGGAAATTAATTCGCGTATTAAACCAAGAAACCCGCGGGAAGTAACCTCTGCGCGCAAAAAGTCGTACTTGTCTCAGTTTTTGTTAAAAAATTGTGTAGGATAGTGTAACTCGCTTTTTACACCCTGACGCATTCGGGTTGCAGGACAATAACATGTCTGCCGCTGGAGGCGTGACGGGTAAGCAGGGCAATGGAACATCTGCCCAGAGAATAACCAGACCGAGCAGTAAGTGAGAGAACAATGTCGAACAAACCCTTCCATTATCAGGCTCCTTTTCCCCTCAAAAAGGACGATACCGAATATTACCTGCTGACCAGTGAACACGTTTCCGTTGCCGAATTTGAAGGGCAGGAAGTGCTTAAGGTCGCTCCTGAAGCGCTGACGCTGATGGCGCGTCAGGCATTCCACGATGCTTCCTTTATGCTGCGCCCTGCGCATCAACAGCAGGTCGCTGATATCCTGCGCGACCCGGACGCCAGCGAAAACGATAAATATGTCGCGCTGCAATTCCTGCGCAACTCGGACATTGCCGCAAAAGGGATTTTACCAACCTGCCAGGACACCGGTACGGCCATTATTGTTGGCAAAAAAGGCCAGCGCGTCTGGACCGGCGGCGGTGATGAGGCTGCGCTGGCGCGCGGCGTTTATAACACTTACATCGAAGATAACCTGCGCTATTCGCAAAATGCCCCGCTGGATATGTATAAAGAGGTCAATACCGGCACCAACCTGCCCGCGCAGATTGATCTCTACAGCGTTGATGGCGATGAATACAAATTCCTGTGTATCGCCAAAGGCGGCGGTTCCGCCAACAAAACCTATCTGTATCAGGAAACCAAAGCGCTGCTGACGCCGGGCAAACTGAAAAATTACCTGGTCGATAAAATGCGCACACTGGGGACGGCGGCCTGTCCTCCGTATCACATCGCCTTCGTGATCGGCGGGACGTCGGCGGAAGCAACGCTGAAAACGGTTAAGCTGGCCTCCGCAAAATACTATGACGAACTGCCGACGGAAGGGAACGAACACGGTCAGGCATTCCGCGACGTGGAGCTGGAAAAAGAGTTGCTGACGGAAGCGCAGAATCTCGGGTTAGGCGCTCAGTTCGGCGGTAAATATTTTGCCCATGATATCCGCGTCATTCGTTTACCGCGTCACGGCGCGTCCTGTCCGGTCGGGATGGGCGTCTCCTGCTCTGCGGATCGCAACATTAAAGCGAAGATCAACCGCAAAGGTATCTGGATCGAGAAACTGGAACATAATCCGGGTAAATATATTCCCGAAGAATTGCGCCAGGCAGGCGAAGGCGAGGCGGTTCGCGTTGACCTCAATCAGCCAATGAAAGCGATCCTGCAACAGTTGTCGCAGTATCCGGTTTCGACTCGTCTGTCGCTGAACGGGACGATTATTGTGGGACGTGATATCGCGCACGCCAAACTGAAAGAGCGGATGGACCGTGGCGAAGGGTTGCCGCAGTATGTTAAAGATCATCCGATCTACTACGCGGGGCCGGCAAAAACGCCTGAAGGATACGCGTCCGGTTCGCTGGGGCCAACGACCGCAGGGCGTATGGACTCTTACGTCGATCAGCTTCAGTCGCAGGGCGGCAGTATGATCATGCTGGCCAAAGGCAACCGTAGCCAACAGGTGACCGATGCCTGCCATAAACACGGCGGCTTCTATCTGGGCAGCATTGGCGGGCCTGCCGCTGTGCTGGCGCAGGGCAGCATCAGGAGTCTGGAATGCGTGGAATACCCTGAACTGGGGATGGAAGCGATCTGGAAAATTGAAGTGGAAGATTTTCCGGCCTTTATCCTGGTGGATGACAAAGGCAATGATTTCTTCCAGCAAATTCAGACTTCGCAGTGCACGCGCTGCGTGAAGTAAGACAATAAGAAGGTACATTTGCAGGCCGGGTAAGGCGCTGTGCCGCCCGGCATTTCAGAAGCGCACAAAGCGCCATGCAGTATTTATGAAGCAATCAATACTTAATCCTGACAGGTGTGTGAGCATGTCCTCAACTTCATTGTTAACAAGGAGAAAGTAATGACGACGGTACGCTGCGAGAAAGATTCGATGGGCGGGATTGATGTTCCGGCAGATAAACTTTGGGGAGCGCAAACCCAACGATCGCTGGAGCATTTTCGTATCTCCACGGAGAAAATGCCCGTCTCGCTGATCCATGCGCTGGCGCTGACCAAGCGTGCGGCAGCCAAAGTTAACGAGGACTTAGGGCTGCTGTCGGCGGAAAAAGCCTCCGCCATTATGCAGGCGGCTGATGAAGTGCTGGCCGATAAACATCCCGACGAATTTCCGCTGGCGATCTGGCAGACCGGGTCGGGCACGCAAAGCAACATGAACATGAACGAAGTGCTGGCGAACCGCGCGAGCGAACTGCTGGGCGGCGTTCGCGGCATGGAGCGCAAAGTTCACCCGAACGATGACGTCAATAAAAGCCAAAGTTCGAACGACGTTTTCCCGACCGCGATGCACGTTGCGGCGCTGCTGGCGCTACGCAAGCATCTCATCCCGCAGCTTAATGTCCTGACCGATACGCTGCGCAAAAAGTCCCATGCGTTTGCCGACATTGTGAAAATTGGCCGCACGCACTTGCAGGATGCGACGCCGCTGACGCTCGGTCAGGAAATTTCCGGCTGGGTGGCGATGCTGGAGCACAATCTCAAACATATTGAAAATAGCCTGCCGCATGTGGCGGAGCTGGCGCTGGGCGGCACGGCGGTGGGCACAGGGTTGAACACCCATCCTGAATATGCCCGCCGCGTGGCGGATGAGCTGGCGGTGATCACCTGCGCGCCATTTGTGACGGCGCCGAACAAGTTTGAAGCGCTGGCGACCTGTGATGCGCTGGTTCATGCGCACGGCGCGCTAAAAGGGCTGGCGGCGTCGCTGATGAAAATTGCCAACGACGTTCGCTGGCTGGCTTCTGGCCCTCGATGCGGTATTGGTGAAATTGCCATTCCTGAGAACGAGCCGGGCAGTTCGATTATGCCAGGTAAAGTGAACCCGACCCAGTGCGAGGCGCTGACCATGCTCTGCTGTCAGGTGATGGGCAACGATGTGGCTATCAATATGGGCGGGGCGTCGGGAAATTTCGAGCTTAACGTCTATCGCCCGATGGTTATCCATAATTTCCTGCAATCGGTACGCCTGCTGGCGGATGGGATGGAAAGCTTTAATGCGCACTGTGCGGTCGGTATTGAGCCAAACCGTGAGCGTATTAATCAACTGCTCAATGAATCGCTGATGCTGGTCACCGCGCTCAACACGCACATCGGCTATGACAAAGCGGCGGAGATCGCCAAAAAAGCGCACAAGGAAGGGCTGACCTTAAAAGCCTCCGCCCTGGCGCTGGGGTATCTCACTGAAGCCGAGTTTGATAGCTGGGTGCGCCCGGAACTGATGGTGGGCAGCATGAAGCCCGGCCGTTAATCCGCCACATACAGGTGCAACCGGGGGATGATAAGTCGCAACGGTTGCGCCTGGGGCTTAAAGCGGTGCTGAACATTGTCCGCATCGTAATTCAGTAGTTCGCCGATATCCGGCACGGTCATGCCTTTATCGGTATTGATCAGCGCGATAAGCGGCGTCGGGCAGGCGTGTTGAACCTGTTTCTGCTGCCCTTTGTACCAGACGCGGGCAATCGGCTGTACCTTCACCGGTCTTTTAATCTTCAGCCGCGCCTGTTGCGGCAGGGCGGCGATATCCTGATATTCGCGCTCCAGCCTGGCCTGCCACTCTTCGCGCGTCCAGGGATGCACGCTGCGCGGCGTGTTCAGGCTTTTCTCCAGTTGTGCCAGCACCTCATCCCGGCGCAGATTCTTAATAATGTGCTTGTTGGCCCAGCCAAAGCGGAGGGTGGCGGGATTCTTGATCACCGTTAACGCGCGGTAGGCATTCAACGTGATAAGACCGGGCAGATGGCGATGCACCCACTCAAAACGCGCCGCTGACGGCAATCCTGATTCCACCGTCACAATACGCTCAAATGTCGTTTTTAACTGATTGATGTGCTGGATCTGGTTTTCCAGCGCGGCCTGCGTGGCATCATCAACCTGATAGCACAATACGCCGGGCAGGCGAACCGCCGCTTTGCTGCTGCGATTTTCAGACTGTTGCTGAATAAACAGGTGGCGATAGTGGCGCAGCGCCAGCGATTCGGCCTCTTTTCCCAGATGCTGCTCCACCGCAATGGTCGCCAGAGGGTTGTGCTCCGCCTCTTTGGTCACTTCGGGGAGGGAGAAGACGCGGGCAATCAGCAGCGGTTGCTGTTCGAGATTTTCTGTCAGGGTTGCCAGGGCGTGTTCTGTCTGGCGAAAAGTACCATTCAGACGTTCGACAAGATCGTAACGGGCCATATCACCACCATTTCAGTGTCGCAGAAAGAAGGATGTTAGTTACAACATACTTACTGTATATCACATCATACCCGGCCTGACCATCGTGCGCTATGCGTCAGGCAGGGGGAAATTCGGGGATGTTGTGCCAGACGGGCCAGCTGAAGGTGAATCTGGCGCCGCCCAGTTCACTTTCGCGACAGTTTACCGTTCCACCCATCGCCAGGGCGATGGAGCGCACGATGGCTAATCCCAGCCCGCAGCCTCCGGTAGCGCGGTCGCGGCTGGGATCGAGGCGCACAAAGGGTTCGAACACATGTTCGCGCGCGTCTGGCGCGATGCCGGGGCCGTCGTCTTCAACAATCAGGGTCGCCTGATTGCCGCTTAACAACAGGCTGGCCTGAACGGTGGAATGGGAATAACGCAGCGCGTTATTGAGCAGATTATCCAGCACACGCTCCATTAGCCGCATATCCAGCGCGCCGTAATCGCCAGGCGTAAGCTGGCTGAGCCGCACCGTGCGCCCGGGGTTGACGCTCTGTACGTCTTCCAGGTGGCTTGCCAGCCACACGGGGAGGTCGGGAACGGTGAGCGTTAACGCAGTCTGCGGCCTGTCCAGCCGCGCATAGGTCAGTAACTCTTCGATTAACGCTTCCAGTTGGCCGATATCGCGATTCAGCGCCTGCGACTCCTGTGCGCTGAGATTTTCACTCATCTCCAGCCGGTAACGCAGACGCACCAGCGGCGTACGCAGTTCGTGGGCAATGCCGTCAATAAGCTGTTTTTTACTGGCGATCAGCGCGTTGATGTTATCCGCCATCTGGTTAAAGGCGATTCCGAGACGTTCAAAACTGGAACCGTTGTCAAAGTGAAGGCGCTCTGCGAGGTGCCCTTCGCCAAAACGCTGAGCGGCGGCCTCCAGGCGCAGCATCTCCTGCCAGTGCGGGCGCATCCAGATAAACACCGGAAAGGCGAGGGAGATGGCGATAAAGGCCATCAGCGCGATATCCAGTAGCCGCATCTGGTGAAGAAAATAGAGATAAGGAACCGGCCCGACGGCCAGCACGTAATGGCTGCGGGGGATGCGCTGGATAAACGTATACTGATCGTCCAGCGCGACGATGTCGCCTTCGCGCAGCCGCTGTGTGGTAAGCGCGTCGAGTTTGTATTTATTGAGCGGCTCTACGCGCAAATCGAAAGAGAGATTAAGATCCATCTCTTTGAGGGTTTTCCCCCAGTCGCGCGGAGGGATCTCCCGCAATTCGCTGCGCATTAAATACAGCGAGCTTTTCATCAAATCATCCAGCGACTGTCTGCCTGCGCGTTCTGCGGTGAACTTATACACCAGCCCGACCAACAGGGTCATGACCAGAAAGCAGACAAACAGCAGCAGATAAAACTGAACGAACAGTTTTTTCATTGATGCACCCGGTTAATCACGCTGACTCTCTTCCCACGCATGGGGGGCAAACAGATACCCTTTGTTGCGAACCGTTTTGATTCGATAGGGCTCGGTGGCGTTATCCTGCAATTTCTTACGCAGCCTTGAGATAGCGACATCCACGCTGCGGTCCATGCCGTCGTAGCTGACGCCGCGCAAGTTTTTCAGCAGCGCGTCGCGATCCATAATCTGCCCGGCATGGGTTGCCAGTTCCCAGAGTAATTCGAAATCGGCGGTGGAAAGCGAAACCGGTTCGCCGGAGAGTGCGACTGAACGATTGACCGGGTCAATAATCAACGCGCCAAAACGCAGCGTTTTATGCGGGGTCATTGCCGTATCCTGAATGCCTTTTGCCTGCGCGGTGAGTTCATTCTGCCGTAAATGCAGGCGCAGACGGGCGAGGAGCACGGCAGGGGGCGTGGTTTTCAGGATGTAGTCACAGGCGCCCATTTCCAGCGCCAGGATGTGGTTCATGTCGCTGTCCAGCGAGGTCAACAGGACAATCGGCCCTTGCCAGCGGCCTCGCAAATCGCGGCAAATGGTCATGCCGTCTTTGCCAGGCAGCATGATATCCAGTAACACCAGGTCGGGTTGTGTGCGAAGGATCGTCTCTTCAGCCAGATCGCCGCGAGGTTCAATCAGCACCTCAATATCGTGTTTCGCCAGATAAGCGGCAATCAGCGAGCCAACTTCAGGGTCATCCTCAACAAATACGATGGTGTTCATAACGTTCATTACGCGGAGAAAACGCCAACATACACCGCCTCCGTTTTCCCTTCCATTAATCTTTTCTAAACGAGAGCGCTTCCGTTATGCTACAGCCTCAATGTTATTGATGTGTTAAGGCATCGAAATGGGACTCGTGATAAAAGCCGCGCTGGGTGCGCTGGTGGTGGTATTGATTGGTTTGCTGGCAAAAACAAAAAATTACTATATCGCCGGATTAATTCCGCTTTTTCCGACATTTGCACTGATTGCCCACTATATTGTCGCCAGCGAGCGCGGAATTGACGCGTTACGCACGACCATTGTATTCAGTATGTGGTCAATCATCCCTTATTTTGTCTACCTCGCCACGCTTTGGTATTTCACCGGTTTTCTGCGTTTGCCCGTTGCGCTCGGCGGGGCGGTGGTGTGCTGGGGCCTGAGCGCATGGCTGCTGATATTTTGCTGGATCAAATTGCATTAACGCAGGTGCCGGCCGCCATCCACGGCGAAACTGCGGCCGGTAACGAAGCAGCTGGTGAGAAGGTAATCCACCAGGTCGATTACCTCTTTCTCGCCGGGCGCTGTCTTCATCAGGGATTTATTGAGCGCCTGCTGACGGTACTCGGCGTCGTCGTTTTCGTTAAACAGGATCAGCGACGGGGCGATGGCGTTGACTTTCACTTCCGGGGCCAGTTTGCGGGCAAAGGAGCGGGTCATATTATCCAGCGCTGCTTTACTGGCGGCATAGGCGATGTGTTTGTCGCTGCCGCGTTCCACAACATAGTCCGTAAAATGGATGATATCGGTGGCCGCATGTCCGTGGCCGCGCAACAGTCTTTCCAGCGCATGGTTTAACAGATAGGGCGTATTGACGTGAATCTGCATCATGCATGCCAGCACGTCAGAGAGCGGGGTGCCAGGCGCCTCGGCCATCCAGGCACTGGCGTTATGCAAAATAGCCCGCAGGCCTGGCGTATGGGTTTTTATCTTCTCAGCAAATGCCAGGACGCCGTCATCGGTGGAAAAATCGGCCTGAATGCACAGCGCGCCCGCTTGCGTCAGGCCGTCGATGGCCGGATAGTGCGTCCGGTAGCTGACAATCACCGGCTGTTTTTGATTGAGAAAGTGCCACGCGATCGCGAGGCCGATGCGGCGGCCTCCTCCCGTGATAAGGATGGGCAAGGGCTGGTTTTTACCCATTGTAGTCTCCTTTGGCATCAAACAATGGGGCGACGATTACCCCACCAACATCCACGTAGCCGGAACAGCGGCGATGAGTAGCAGACCGATCAACATCACTTCCTGACGATTCAGGACATTATCGTGCGTATGCGTCTTGCGTGCGTAGAGGAAAACTAGCAATCCCGGCGCATACAGTACCACCGACAGCAACAGGTGCATCGGGCCGGACGCATACAATAACCATAAGCCATAAATGCAGGCCCCGACACCTACCGCCTGATGAAGAGGGCGCGCAGCGATTTTCAGCAGGAACGCGCCGACCAGGAAATAGGGTACCAGAATCATCTCTGAAGCAATCGTCAACAGCGTGTTGTAGTCCGAACCTGTGAGCCAGATCAGCACCAGACAGATCTGAACGCACGCGTTGGTGAGCCACAGCGAAGCCGATGGCGCGCCTTGCGCATTCTGGCGGGCGAAAATGCGCGGGAAGGCTTTATGCGTTGAGGCCAGAAACGGCACTTCCGCCGCCATAATGGTCCAGCTCAGATAAGCGCCGCAGACTGAAACGATAAGACCCGCCGCGATAATGATTTCGCCCCACGGCCCCATCATTTTCACCATCAAACCCGCCATTGACGGATTGCGAATCTCCGCCAGTTCCGGGCGGGCGACGACGCCTAAAGAGAGCAGCGTCACCAGCAGGTAGACGCCCAATGCGGCGAGAACCGCCAGCAGCGTCGCACGTCCGACATCACGCTTATTTCTCGCCCGGGCGGAGACGACAACCGCGCCTTCCACGCCGATAAACACCCACAGCGTGATGAGCATCGTGTTTTTAACCTGCTCCCAGACGGGAACGCCCAGCGCCAGACCGGTGAAATCCAGGCTGAACGTATCGAGCTTAAACATGATGATAGCCAGGACGATGAACAACCCCAGCGGCAACAGCTTCGCCAGCGTTGCGACCAGGTTGATGCTGGCAGCGGTTTGCACACCGCGCAGCACCAGGAAGTGCACCACCCAAAGCAGTACCGACGCGCCGATGATGGACTGCCAGGTGTTGCCGTCGCCAAACAGGCGGAGTTCCGGCGTATCGGTAAAGAAGCTCAGGGCAGAAAAAACGATAACCAGATAAGAGACGTTGGCGATAACGGCACAGAGCCAGTATCCCCAGGCGGAGCAGAAACCGATCAGTTCGCCGAAACCTTCGCGCGCGTAGGTGAAAATCCCGCCATCCAGTTCCGGGCGAACGCGCGTCAGGATCAGCATAGCGAAAGCCAGCAGCAGTATCCCGACGCCCGTAATCGCCCAGCCAATCAGCAGCGCTGCCGGGCTGGCCACCGCCGCCATGTTCTGTGGCAGACTAAACACACCTGCGCCAAGCATTGAGCTTAAAACCAGCGCGGTCAGCGCGCTCAGTCCCAGTTTCTTTTCCATCGGTATCCAGTTATAAAAACGAGAGTGGGAGAATAATTATTTTGGCAAAACGCATAAAAATGGTGAAAGCCACTAAGGCGCGGGATTTTACGGAGAGAAGAGACCGCATGCAATGATCTCTGAAACATTTGTGACTAAAAATGCTAAAGGCGGGTAGATTTCACATAGGGCAGCATCGTATTGGCGCCTGATGGCGCTACGCTCATCAGGCCTACTAACACGTAGGCCGGATAAGATGCCTGGTCTCGCCATCTGGCGTTATGACAACACCGGATGGCGGGAGCGTACTTTACTTATACAGGTCGGCGCTGATCGTCATGTTGTTACCACGTTCCTGCCACTGGCGGGTAATGTGATAATATTTCGCGCCTTTCTTCGCCGCACGCTTGGCAACCTGGTAGGAGACTTCCGTCATGTTGCCGTAGTTGCCGGTGAATTTGATGCTGTCAAACGGCACCATCATCGCAGCGGTCGCTTTGTTCAGCTCTTCGACTTTCGTTCCATCAGGCAGAGTGACAGTGTAACGTCCACCTTTTGAGGATTGCGTTTCGAAGAAGCGTCCGACTTCAGCGCTTGGAGAAGCGGTCGTCGCGACGCCCGGAATCTCCACTTTCTTCGCTGCTTCACCGCCGGCGGCCAGCGCTGCACGACCCGCATCGGAATCAGCAGGAATAACGTCCGGGCTCTGGACGACGCGTTTCTTCGCATCTTCTTTATAGATAAACGCGGTAATACGCTGGTTGCCGCCCTGGTTGGCATCGACCTGACGCACAATGTAGAACGAGTAGGCGCCTTTTGCTTTTGCTGCTTTGGTGATGGCGTCATTCACTTCCGGCTGGCTACGGTAGAAACCCTGCACCGTTACGGTGTCGTAAGGTTCCAGCAGCACGGCCTGATCTTTCGGTAATTCGACGATACCGTTAATTACACGGTTTTGAGGCGTGTCGGATTTTGGCGCGTCTGATTTATAAACGTCAGCCACGACACGCCAGTTACCGCTGTTGCCAAAATCGGACGTATCAACAACATAAAAAGAGGCTGCACCTTCTTTATCTGCGCGGCGGGATACGGCATTTACCGCATCGCCAATGGCATTAAAACGCCCGGTGACCACAATGCGGTCATAAGGTTTTAGTGCTGCCGCTTGCTCCGGCGTCAGTTCTGTCGCTGCATTTACGGAAAAAGCAGTCGCAGAAAGCAGTGCGGACGCCAGGAGAGTGTTCTTAAGCTTCATAAAAATAATCCTTCGCCTTGCGCAAACCAGGTACTGGTATTGTTATTGACTAGAAACGTGGCTGATTATTGCATTTAAACCCTGCAAATGTCTGCGTCATTTTTCACTCATCGTACCGCCTGAAGTGACAAGAATGATAACATTTGGTGATATGTCTAAAAAACAGGCGCTTGACCGGCAAAACTGATAAAGCATACGCATTTTATAAGTTAATTTAATGTTAAACGATTGAATGTCGATGGCGCTAAATCATGTTTTGCCGCTTCGCTTGAGCGAATTATCGGTCACTGAAGGTGATTTCAAGGTCATTATTCCTGTTTGTGGGCTGAATCGTTCATATTTTGCAAATTTCATAATAAATACTGTTTTTTGGCGCTAGATCACAGGCGCTATTTTCAGTAGGTTATAGAGAGTTTGTTACTGTTTTATTTTTCCGGGGTAGCACTTACCTCTTACGCAGGCGTGCGTATGCATCCTGCGATCACTGACAAACCATCATCAAAAAAACCGATGGAAGGGAACATTATGCGAATTGGCATACCAAAAGAGCGGTTAACCAATGAAACCCGAGTCGCAGCAACGCCAAAAACGGTTGAGCAACTGCTGAAACTGGGTTTTACCGTCGCGGTTGAAAGCGGCGCGGGTCAACTGGCAAGTTTTGACGATAAGGCATTTACAGAAGCGGGCGCAGAAATTGTAGAGGGAAATGCGGTCTGGCAGTCAGAGATCATCCTGAAGGTCAATGCGCCGGAAGACGATGAAATTCCTTTACTGAATGCGGGCACGACGCTGGTGAGTTTCCTCTGGCCGGCGCAGAATCCTGAGTTATTGCAAAAACTCGCGGAACGCAATGTAACCGTGATGGCGATGGACTCCGTGCCGCGTATTTCGCGCGCGCAGTCGCTGGATGCCCTGAGCTCAATGGCCAACATCGCCGGTTATCGCGCGATTGTGGAAGCCGCACATGAATTTGGTCGTTTCTTTACCGGGCAAATTACCGCTGCGGGCAAAGTGCCGCCAGCGAAAGTGATGGTGATTGGCGCGGGCGTCGCAGGTCTGGCGGCCATTGGCGCGGCAAACAGCCTCGGCGCCATTGTACGTGCGTTTGATACCCGTCCAGAGGTAAAAGAGCAGGTTCAGAGTATGGGCGCTGAATTCCTCGAACTGGATTTTAAAGAGGAAGCGGGCAGCGGCGATGGCTATGCCAAAGTGATGTCCGAAGCGTTTATTAAAGCGGAAATGGAACTCTTTGCCGCGCAGGCGAAAGAGGTCGATATTATCGTCACGACCGCGCTAATCCCGGGTAAACCTGCGCCGACGCTGATCACGCGCGAGATGGTTGATTCCATGAAGTCCGGCAGCGTGATTGTCGATCTGGCCGCGCAAAACGGCGGTAACTGTGAATACACCGTCGCCGGTCAGGTGAGCACGACCGACAATGGCGTGAAGGTTATCGGTTACACCGATCTGCCGGGTCGTCTGCCGACGCAATCCTCCCAGCTTTACGGCACCAACCTGGTCAACTTGCTCAAACTGCTGTGCAAAGAGAAAGACGGCAATATCGACGTCGACTTTGACGACGTGGTTGTGCGCGGCGTAACGGTCGTACGTGACGGTGAAATTACCTGGCCCGCGCCGCCGATTCAGGTGTCTGCTCAGCCGCAAGCTGCGCCGCAAGCGGCTCCAGCGCCGAAAGAAGCGGAAAAACCGGCTTCACCGTGGCGTAAATATGCGCTGATGGCTCTGGCGATCATTCTGTTTGGCTGGCTGGCTGACGTGGCACCGAAAGAGTTCCTCGGCCACTTCACCGTTTTCGCACTTGCTTGCGTGGTGGGTTACTACGTGGTGTGGAACGTTTCGCACGCGCTGCATACGCCGTTGATGTCTGTGACTAACGCCATCTCAGGGATTATCGTTGTCGGGGCATTGTTACAGATTGGCCAGGGAGGCTGGGTGAGTTTCCTGAGCTTTATCGCGGTGCTTATCGCCAGCATTAATATTTTCGGTGGCTTCACCGTGACTCAGCGTATGCTGAAAATGTTCAGGAAAAACTAAGGGGTAACACATGTCTGGAGGATTAGTTACAGCTGCATACATTGTTGCCGCGATCCTGTTTATCTTCAGTCTGGCCGGGCTCTCTAAGCATGAGACGTCCCGACAGGGTAACAACTTTGGTATCGCCGGGATGGCGATTGCGCTGGTGGCGACGATCTTCGGCCCGGATACCGGCAACGTTGCCTGGATTCTGGTGGCGATGATTATCGGTGGGGCGATCGGTATCCGTCTGGCGAAACGCGTTGAAATGACCGAAATGCCGGAGCTGGTGGCGATTCTGCACAGCTTTGTCGGCCTGGCGGCGGTGCTGGTGGGCTTTAACAGCTACCTGTACCACGAGGCGGGTCTGGAACCGATTCTGGTGAATATTCACCTGACGGAAGTGTTCCTCGGCATCTTCATTGGCGCGGTTACCTTCACCGGTTCCGTGGTGGCGTTTGGCAAGCTGTGCGGTAAGATTTCGTCCAAACCGCTGATGCTGCCGAATCGTCACAAAATGAACCTGGCGGCGCTGGTGGTTTCCTTCCTGCTGCTGGTGGTGTTTGTACGTACCGAAAGCGTTGGCTTGCAGGTTCTGGCGCTGCTGGTGATGACCATTATTGCGCTGGCTTTCGGCTGGCACCTGGTGGCGTCCATTGGCGGGGCGGATATGCCGGTTGTGGTATCCATGCTGAACTCCTATTCCGGTTGGGCAGCGGCGGCGGCAGGCTTTATGCTGGGCAACGACCTGCTGATCGTCACCGGCGCGTTGGTCGGTTCTTCGGGTGCGATTCTGTCTTACATCATGTGTAAGGCGATGAACCGCTCTTTCATCAGCGTTATCGCGGGTGGTTTCGGCAGCGATGGATCTTCTACTGGCGACGATCAGGTCGCGGGCGAGCACCGTGAGATCACGGCGGAAGACACGGCTGACATGCTGAAAAATTCGCACTCGGTCATCATTACCCCTGGCTATGGCATGGCGGTTGCGCAGGCGCAGTACCCGGTGGCGGAAATCACCGAGAAACTGCGCGCGCGCGGTATCAAGGTACGTTTTGGCATCCACCCGGTTGCGGGGCGCTTGCCTGGTCACATGAACGTACTGCTGGCAGAAGCGAAAGTGCCATATGACATCGTGCTGGAAATGGACGAAATCAACGACGACTTCGCTGACACCGATACGGTGCTGGTTATCGGCGCGAACGACACGGTGAACCCGGCGGCGCAGGACGATCCGCGTAGCCCGATTGCCGGTATGCCGGTTCTGGAAGTCTGGAAAGCGCAAAACGTTATCGTATTTAAACGCTCGATGAATACCGGCTATGCCGGGGTGCAGAACCCGCTGTTCTTTAAAGACAACACGCATATGCTGTTTGGCGATGCGAAAGCCAGCGTGGATGCGATTCTGAAAGCGCTTTAATCTTTACCGGCGCAAGTCATAAAACGGCCTCTCAGGAGGCCGTTTTTGCATCTGAAGAGATCAGGTTTTATTCAAATCACTGAGCAGGACGGCAATGCTTTGCCCGCCGGAGGTTTGCTCCAGCGCGATTTTAACGATGATCGTCAACGGCACGGAAAGCAGCATGCCGACAGGGCCTAATAACCACCCCCAGAAGATCAGGGAGAGAAAAACCACCAGCGTGGAAAGGCCCAATCCACGCCCCATGATGCGGGGCTCAAGGATATTCCCGAACACCAGATTGATAATCAGATACCCCGTCAGCACCACCAGCGCGTCATAAAGGCCGCTGAACACCAGAACCTGCGCAATAGGCGGGATTGCGGCCAGAACCGAGCCAATATTGGGGATGTAGTTAAGTGCGAAAGCCAGCAGTCCCCAGACGAATGCGAAACGAACTTCCAGCAGCGCCAGCATTCCCCAGACCACAACGCCCGTGATAATGCTGATCGCCGTTTTCAGCACCAGATAATGCGATACGCTGTCGATTGCGCGCTGAATCGCGGCCATACCTTCAACCGGCCTGGCCATCATCTGCTGGAGTTTACCGGGCAACTGCGGAACTTCCAGTAGCATAAAGACCACGGTTAACAAAAGCAGGAAAATGGATGACATGGCGTTAGACAGCTGCGCCAGCAAATTCGTCACCAGCGTCATGGCGGCGTTAGGGTCGATATATTTCACCAGTTCATCCACCGAGACGCCGATACCCAGGCGCTGTAGCCACGGTTCAATGTTTTTCAGCGGCACAACCAATGATGAGCGGTATTGCGGCAGCGTGCGGGCTAACTCATTTAGCGATGTGCCGAGATAGGCCAGCAGCAACACCATGCCCATCACGATAATCCCGATCAGTATCGATACGGCCAAAACGCGCGGGATGCGAAGCCTGACCATGCGCTGCACCAGCGGACTCAGTACCACCGCAATAAATAACGCCAGAATAAACGGCACAATAATATCGGCAGCGAAGCGAATACCGGTGAGAATGATGACCAGCATTCCCAGCATGATTACGAGTTTCAGGCCGTTAAGCGTGATGATCGGTTTTGCCATGATAATTCCTGAATTTTTGTTCTTACTCTTTATAATAATGTGATTTTTGTCGGGCTGTGCTAACAAAAATCAAACGGCGCGGGTAAAGAAGTGAAAAGGTTTTGAGTTAATTCTAAGGCTGTGGTACAAATCAGACGTGTTTAACTACCGAGGACAATTTTCATCCGCGATGACGAGAAGCAACACTGCGGATAATTGTAATATTATGGACAATATGTTCAGGACGTTTTTTTCTACACAGACCGTACTTCTTCGCACTTCCTCCTCTTTCCTGCTTGCTGGTGAGCAGCACTGGCGCAACGCGCTTTAGTCCCTTACTTCTGCCTGAGCTGGCGTTACGCGCCTGGCTAATTCATTTTATTTTTTGGTTTGCTGCATGCGGCAGGCCCGAAGGACTATATTCTCAAGCAGGAGAAGCACCATGTTTTACTGGATTTTATTAGCCCTTGCCATTGCGGCTGAAATTACCGGAACGCTGTCGATGAAATGGGCAAGCGTAAGCAATGGCAGCACGGGTTTTATTTTAATGCTGGTCATGATTACGCTGTCGTATATTTTTCTCTCTTTTGCCGTAAAAAAAATTGCGCTTGGCGTGGCGTATGCCTTGTGGGAAGGCATCGGTATTTTATTTATTACGCTGTTTAGCGTGCTGTTATTTGACGAAGCCTTATCGGCCATGAAAATTGCGGGTCTGGTTACGCTGGTATTCGGGATCGCGCTGATTAAATCGGGTACGCGCAAGCCAGTAAACGCCGCGAAGGAGGCGACGCATGCCGCAGTTTGAGTGGGTTCATGCCGCGTGGCTGGCGATGGCGATCGTTCTGGAAATCGTCGCTAACGTGTTCCTGAAGTTTTCTGACGGCTTTCGTCGCAAGTTCTATGGCATTCTGTCGCTGGCCGCGGTGCTGGCGGCCTTCAGCGCGCTCTCTCAGGCGGTAAAAGGCATTGATCTTTCGGTGGCATATGCGTTGTGGGGCGGATTTGGTATCGCCGCCACGCTGGCAGCCGGGTGGGTGCTTTTTGGACAGCGTCTGAACAACAAAGGCTGGGTAGGCGTGGTATTGCTGCTTATCGGCATGATCATGATAAAACTGGCCTGACAGCTATGCTGCCCGTTACGGCGGGCAGCGCACGGGAACCATCATCTATTCCTGAGCCAGCGCTTCCAGCTTGTCCCGAAAGCCGGTGACGGAAATCGCGCGGTTGTCAGCCCGCCAGCGATCTTTTGCCGCCGGAGCGGAACTTTGTACGCCAATCAACTGCCAGCCAGCGTCGGTATGCAGCATTAACGGAGAACCGCTGTCGCCGGGCAGCGTGTCGCACTGGTGAGAGAGCACCGCGTTTTGCGCCCAGCCGGTAATCAGGCAATCCTGATGCGAGTAAAGCGTATCAAGATGATCTTCCGGGTAACCTGACTGCGTCACTTTGCGGTCGGCGGTTTTCAGGGCAGCGGTTAGCGCGGTTTTATCGCCTTCAAATAAGGGCAGTGGGGTAATGCCGGACGGCGGATAACGCAACACAATCAAACCAAAATCCCACGGCGCGGCGGCCGGAGGGACAATCCAGCCATCGCCATCAGGCTTTAAGCGCTTTCCCAGCGACGGATCGACCCGACCTTCAATACCGTGAATTTCATAACGCCAGAGACCTTTTTGCGATACGAAACGCAAAGCCACGGCTTTATCTGGCTTCCCTTTCGGCGGCGTTAACAAGCAGTGTCCGGCGGTGAGCGCCAGATGAGATGAAATGAGCGTGGCGGTACACAGGTTGCCGCTGGCGGTTTCCAGTTGACCAATAGCGTCCCACGGCGACTGCGTCGGATCTTCAACCTTGACCCGATCGTCATGGTCAAAAAATAACGTTTTGGCTTCACGGGTATCCGTGGTGGTATCAGCCTCATCCGCATGAGCAACAACAGGGGAAAGACAAATTACGCCCAGTAATACCGCAATGGTTTTATGCATATCACACTCTGTGTGGGTAATTATGATTATTAAAAGCAAACCCTCAGTGAATACTATAGACGTGACGGCAGGAAAGTGGGAGTAAAATCAGATAACTACATTCAGGAAATATAAAAATGCGTGGCAATAAGGGCGCATAATATAAGCATGGTGAGAATCAACTCAAAGCGGTAACGAAACACGTTAACCCTCCGAAGAAACGGCGCTAAACCCGATGATTTAGCGCCGTGTGTTATGGCGCGGGGGAGCGCCATAGAACTCGCCAGTACCTTATGCCGCCGGTTTAGCTGCCGGTTTAGCCGCAGTATGTTTTACCGCTTTTTTGGTGTGTTTTTTCGCTGCCTGCGCTTTTTGTTCAGGCGCTTTCTGAGCCGCTGCTTTGTGGTGTTTTTTGTGATGCGTGGTTTTTGCCGGTGCGGTTTTAGCGGGTGCCGCAGCCGGAGCCGTCGTGGACGTTGCCGTTTCAGCAGCAAATGCAGCAGAAGACAGACCCATAGCAGCGGCAACAACCAGAGCTAATACTTTTTTCATTCTGATACCCTCGATTTGGTTTTTTATTCAACCCCACTGCGGGGCCGGTGAAATCACTATATCGCTGTAAATCGAGGGCTTCCGTGAGTCATTGGTATCGGCGTGTAACGGTATGTACAACCGGCCCGACAGATTGACGCTATCGGGCAAACAAGAGACATCATGACAAATAGCGTGATTCCAGATGCGCCCGGAAGTAACGGCTGCTCAACGGTTCTCCGGTGGCCTGAGCGATCAGCTGCGCGGTAGTAAAGCGACTGCCGTGCTGCCAGATATTTTGTCGCAGCCAGTCAAACAAGGCGCTGAGATCGCCTTGCGCAATCTGATTATGCAGATCCGGCAATGCGCTATGGGCGGCGCTAAACAGCTGTGCGGCATACATGGCGCCCAGCGTATAAGACGGGAAGTAGCCAAAGCCGCCGTCGGTCCAGTGGATGTCCTGCATACAGCCGTTACGGTAATCTCCCGCGGTTGACAGCCCCAGCCAGGCCTGCATTTTTTCATTCCACAGCGCGGGAATATCATCCACTTCGATGTCGCCGTTAATCAGCGCCTGTTCAATGTCATAGCGTAAGATAACATGGGCAGGATAACTCACTTCGTCGGCATCCACGCGGATAAGGCCCGGTTTCACCCGCTGATTCCAGGCAATGAAATTCGCTTCTTCAAAAGCGGGCTGATCGCCAAAGTGACGTTTAACGGCGGGAATGAGTCGTTTGAGGAACGCCGTGCTGCGACCCAGTTGCATCTCGAAAAACAGACTCTGGGATTCATGGATGGCCGTGGAGCGGGCAAACGCGATCGGCTGACCCTGCCAGGCGTGGGGCAGATTCTGTTCATAGCGGGCGTGCCCCGTTTCGTGGATCACGCCAAAGAGCGCGCTGAGTAATTCATTTTCATCATAGCGCGTGGTGATGCGCACATCTTCCGGCACACCGCCGCAGAACGGGTGGGCGCTGATGTCCAGCCGACCGGCGTTAAAATCAAACCCTAACTGCGACATGGTTTCCAGTCCCAGTTCACGCTGTAGCGCCGTCGGGAACGGGCCGACCGGCGCAATCAGCGGCTGATGCGACTGTTTTGACACCGCGCGGTTTAACAGATCGGGAAGCCAGGTTTTGACATCCGCAAACAGAACATCCAGTTGGGCGCTGGTCATATCGGGCTCAAAAATATCCAGCAGGGCATCGTAGGGCGAACATCCTTTAGCTTCGGCGCGAAGTTTTGCCTCTTCACGGCTGTATTTCACAACCTCTTTCAGATTCTGCGCAAATCCTTGCCAGTCATTCGCCGGACGCTGACTCCGCCATGCGTGTTCACACCGGCTCCCCGCCAGCGATTTCGCCTCCACCAGTGACTCAGGCAGCAGGGCCGCCTGATGGTGCCGCCTCGCCATTTCACGCAGGTTCGCCTGCTCAACATCGTTCAAATCTTCCTGCCCGGCGGCGGCTATCCACTGCGCAACCTTCGGGTCAGTCAGTAACTGATGTTCCAGCACGTTCAGCTCGGCCAGCGCTTCGCCTCGCGCGGAGCTTCCACCGGGAGGCATCATGGTGAACATATCCCAACTGGCGATAGCGGAGAGATGCGAAAAGCGGGAGAGGCGCTGGAAAGTGCGGGTGAGTTGTTGGTAGTGGCTCTTGTTGGACATTGTTGTGTTCCCGTCGTGTTCTGCGAATGTGAGGAGTTTACCCTGATTCATACATGTTTATGCGCTGATGGCAACGATGGCAGAAATGTTGGTAGGTTGTAAGTGATAATGATACTTCTTATCATAAATAGCGGTGTCGTGAAGCACACTGGTGAAATATTAACAGGGAACAGGGATGCAACAGGAAATCAATAACGCCTATATTGTCAGGACAAAAGCAGTGTCAGGCTGTTTTTCTATGTTTATGCTGATGTTTGGTATTACATTTACGCCACTGTTTTTTACCCGCAGTGCGCAATTAATGGAAAGTGGGTTACTTTTACCGCTGATGTTTGTGCTGGAGTTTCTTATTCTGGTCCCGCTGTATTATCTCTTTTTTAGAAAAAGAGACGGTCTGGGAAAAGGCACATTGAGCGCAAAGTGGTTTGTTATTTTGTTTGGCGCCATTCTGATCATCCAGTTTCTTTTACCTGCTATGTTGGGGATGAGAAAAACAGAAGCGTGGGTCATGACGCAGGTTTCATTGCATAACTACGCTTTCTGGCTGACCAACCTGTCACTGATTTTCCTCGTCCCGGTCTACGAGGAAATCGTCTTCAGAGGGTGTCTGTTCAACGCCTTTCAGTACTGGTTCAATGATAAGGTGTGGGCGACGTCGCTTGCCGTTTCAACGCTGTTTGCGCTGATGCATACGCAATACGCCGATATCAGAACATTATTGATGTTATTTTTAATATCGCAGGTGCTTATTGTCGCCAGAGTCAAATCTAAAGGGTTATTAATGCCTGTTACCCTGCATATATTAATGAATGCGACGGTGATCGGGATACAATATGGCGTTCAGGTCTTATTATCCTCCGGGTGATATTTACGGCATTCGGAAGCGATATCGTCAGTGTTGCCCACCATTACAGGTAGTTTTATCTTCCGGTCTCGCTTTTGGGTATCGCGCGGGGTAAAGTCAAACCTCAACAATAAAAATAAATACACACAGCATGATGAATCCAATTATCTGGGTTATCTTTGCTCTTCTGGCACTGGATGCCGTCAGGGAATTGATGGGGGCTTCTTCCATCCTGGGATTGTGGTAATCCAAAGCGCTGGTTGAGCTGTAAAGAATGCCCGGGCTCGACCCGGGCTTCTCTTTATCAAACGTGCAGACGATGATGCAGGCGGGAGCCAACCAGCAGCGCCAGAAGCAACATCAGCGCGATAAACCCGCCCACACCGTTCCAGCCATAGCTGTGCCAGAATACCCCGCCTAACGTCCCGGCAATGCTGGAACCCAGGTAATAGCTGAAGAGATACAGGGAAGATGCCTGGCCTTTGGCGCGTTTCGCGCGTGGGCCAATCCAGCTGCTTGCCACCGAATGCGCGGCAAAGAATCCGGCGGAGAAGAGCAGCATTCCGGCGAAAATCAGCCATAGCGACGTGAACAGCGTCATTAACAGCCCGAACAACATCACGCCGGTTGAGAACAACATCACCGGGCCGCGACCATAACGCGTCGTCATGGCGCCTGCTTTAGGCGAGCTCCAGGTGCCCGTCAGGTAAGCCACCGATAAAAGCCCCACAATGGCCTGGCTGAGTTCCCAGGGCGAAAGCATCAACCGATAGCCGATATAGTTAAATAGCGTGACAAACGACCCCATTAACAAAAAGCCTTCTGCGAATAACAGCGGCAGACCCCTGTCGCGCCAGTGAAGGCGGAAGTTGATGAACAGCGTTTTGGGGCGTAATGAGGTCGGTCGGAAATGGCGGGATTCCGGCAAGATTTTCCAGAACATCAATGCGGACGCCAGCGCGAAACAGCCGATCGCCGCCAGTGCGATGCGCCAGTTAAAAAAGTCGGTAAATACGCCGCTGATCAGACGCCCGCTCATGCCGCCAATCGAGTTGCCGCTAATGTACAACCCCATTGAGAAGGCGACGAAACTGGGATGGATCTCTTCACTTAAATAGGTCATGCCTACCGCGGCGACGCCGCTCAATGACAGGCCAATCAGCGCGCGCATGATTAAAATGCCATGCCAACTGGTCATCATGGTGGAAAGCAGCGTACAGCAGGAGGCCAGCAGTAGCGCTGTCACCATTACAGGTTTGCGGCCGATCGCGTCGGACAACGGGCCGGTAAACAGCAGCCCGATGGCTAACATGCCGGTGGAGATGGAAAGCGAGATACTGCTGCTGGCGGGAGAGACGCCAAATTCATGGGACAACACAGGCAGTATCGGTTGTACGCAATAGAGAAGGGCGAACGTCGCCAGCCCGGCGGAGAATAGCGCCAGCGTAACGCGCATAAACTGGGATGTACCACGTTTTATATATTGAACCGGCTGGGAAATAATGTGTTCATCAACATCGCTCGCCGTTGCGGTGTCGACAGCAGTAATACGACTCACTTGAAATCCTTGCTCAACATCCCCGTGATTATGGTGACGGGTATGACCTCAGTGCTAAGAGTAGGAAAATCAAAATATTCTGTCTAATATATTAATAATCTCAAATAATATTTATAAAATATGAATATTGAACTTCGTCATCTACGCTACTTTGTGGCGGTTGCGGAAGAGTTGCATTTTGGCCGGGCGGCTGCGCGGCTGAACATCTCTCAACCTCCGCTAAGCCAGCAGATCCAGACCCTTGAACAGCAGATTGGCGCGCGGCTGCTGGCGCGAACCAACCGGAGCGTTGCGCTGACGGCGGCGGGTAAGCAGTTTCTGGCAGACAGTCGGCAGATCCTTGGGCTGGTGAATGAGGCCGCAGCCCGCGCGGAACGCTTGCATCAGGGGGAGACCGGCGAGCTGCGCATTGGCTTCACCTCATCCGCGCCGTTTATCAAAGCCGTCTCGGATACGCTGTCTCTGTTTCGCCAGGACTACCCGGATGTGCATATGCAGACCCGTGAAATGAACACCCGCGAGCAGATTGCGCCGCTTAATGAAGGCGCGCTGGATATGGGGTTACTGCGCAATACCTCATTGCCGGATACGCTGGACTGGGAAGTGATTCTGCATGAACCGTTGCTGGCGATGATCCCCCGTGAACATCCGCTGGCGCAAAAGCCGGTCGTGACGCTGGCGGAGCTGGCGAAAGAACCGTTTGTCTTTTTTGATCCGCATGTCGGAACGGGGTTGTATGACGATATTCTCGGCCTGATGCGCCGTTACCATCTCACTCCGGCGATTACTCAGGAGGTTGGAGAGGCGATGACAATTATCGGGCTGGTAGCCGCAGGACTGGGGGTGTCGATCCTGCCCGCCTCGTTTAAACGGGTACAGCTTGATGAAATGCGTTGGGTGCCCATTGCCGAAGCGGACGCCGTGTCGGAAATGTGGCTGGTATGGCCGAAACATCATGAACAAAGTCACGCTGCGCAACGATTTCGCCATCAACTTTTAACGGCCGCAAAGCGCGCTTAATTTAGTTTAAAAAGGGATGAAAATGTGCAGTAAATCACACGGCTAAGTAAAAAGTTGACGACAACTATTGAAGTCATTCACCATAGCCCACAGATTATTTCGGAGCGCGAAAATAAAGGGAGTCAGAGGTGGTTGCTGATAGTCAGCCAGGGCATATCGATCAAATCAAGCAGACCAATGCTGGCGCGGTATATCGCCTGATTGATCAGCTGGGCCCCGTGTCGCGAATTGATCTTTCTCGTCTGGCGCAACTGGCGCCTGCCAGTATCACTAAAATTGTTCGCGAAATGCTCGAAGCGCATTTAGTTCAGGAGCTGGAGATCAAAGAGGCGGGAAGCCGAGGTCGCCCGGCGGTCGGGTTGGTGGTGGAAACAGAGGCCTGGCACTATTTGTCTATTCGTATCAGCCGTGGCGAGATTTTTCTCGCCCTGCGTGACCTGAGCAGCAAGCTGGTAGTGGAGGAGTGCCTTGAGCTACCGCTGGTTTCTGAGACTCCGCTGCTTGAACGCATCATTTTTATGGTCGATCAGTTTTTTATCCGTCACCAGCAAAAACTCGAACGCCTGACCTCTATCGCCATCACCTTACCCGGTATTATTGATACTGAGAATGGCATTGTGCACCGCATGCCGTTTTACGACGATGTCAAAGAGATGCCGCTGGGGGAAACCCTCGAACACCACACCGGCGTACCGGTCTATATTCAGCATGATATCAGCGCCTGGACGATGGCCGAGGCGCTTTTTGGCGCATCGCGCGGCGCGCGAGATGTTATTCAGGTGGTGATTGATCACAACGTTGGGGCTGGCGTGATTACCGACGGCCACTTACTGCATGCGGGCAGCAGCAGTCTGGTGGAGATCGGCCATACGCAGGTCGACCCCTACGGTAAACGTTGTTACTGCGGGAACCACGGCTGTCTGGAAACGATCGCCAGCGTGGACAGCGTGCTTGAACTGGCGCAACTGCGACTCAATCAGTCAATGAGTTCTTCGTTGCACGGGCAGCCGCTGACGGTGGATTCGCTGTGCCAGGCGGCGGTGCAGGGGGATTTGCTGGCGAAAGATATCATTAGCGGCGTCGGGATGCATGTTGGCCGCATTCTGGCGATCATGGTGAATTTATTTAATCCGCAAAAAATTCTGATCGGTTCGCCGCTGAGCAAAGCGGCGGAAATCCTTTTTCCGGCAATTGCGGACAGCATCCGTCAACAGGCGCTGCCGGCGTATAGCAAACATATCGCCGTCGAAAGCACGCAGTTTTCCAATCAAGGGACAATGGCGGGTGCCGCACTGGTAAAAGACGCGATGTATAACGGTTCTTTGTTGATTCGTCTATTACAGGGTTAACATTTTTTAACTGTCGTACGAAAATTTGCGCTAACGCAAGCTGATCGCGATTGTCATACCTTAGACTTTCTCCACTGTATTATTTTCCTGGCTTATATTTTCGAAGCATAACGGTGGAGTTAGTGATGCTGAAGCGTTTCTTTATTACAGGTACAGACACTTCTGTTGGGAAGACAGTGGTTTCCCGCGCATTACTACAAGCGTTAGCGTCAGGGAACAAAAGCGTCGCAGGTTATAAACCCGTTGCGAAAGGCAGCAAAGAGACGCCGGAAGGCATGCGCAATAAAGATGCGCTGGTGTTGCAGAGCGTCTCTTCTATTGAGCTGCCTTATGAGGCGATCAATCCGATTGCGCTGAGCGAAGACGAAAGCAGCGTGGCGCATAGCTGTCCGATCAATTACACCCTGTTATCCAACGGGCTTGCCAGCCTGAGCGAAAAGGTTGACCACGTCGTGGTGGAAGGCACCGGCGGCTGGCGCAGCCTGATGAACGACCTGCGTCCGTTATCTGAATGGGTCGTGCAGGAGCAGTTACCGGTGCTGATGGTGGTGGGGATTCAGGAAGGCTGCATTAACCATGCGCTGCTGACCGCACAGGCTATCGCCAATGACGGATTACCGCTGATCGGCTGGGTGGCGAACCGCATCAATCCCGGACTGGCGCATTATGCCGAAATCATTGATGTGTTAAGCAAAAAACTGCCTGCGCCGCTGATTGGCGAACTGCCTTATTTGCCGCGTGCCGAACAACGCGAGCTGGGGCAATATATCCGTCTGTCAATGCTCGGCAGTGTGCTGTCGGTAGACCGAGTCCTCGCGTAACGTTCGCGATAAGACCGACGCCACTACGCAGGCAATCAGTAATCCGGGGAGTAGTCGATACTCCCCGGTCATTTCACAGATCATCATCGTCGACATCATCGGCGCGTGTGTTGTTGCCGCCAGCAGCGTCGCCATTCCTGTTAATCCCAGCAATATTGCCATCTCATCCGCTCCCGGAAGCCAGAATCCCCACATCCGACCGTATAACATACCAATCGACAAGCCGATGAACAGCGTGGGGGTAAAGACGCCGCCGGGCGCACCGGAACCGCTGCTGGCGAGTACGGCGAGTAATTTGCAGATGAAGATCCCGGCGATCACGGAGAGCAGCGGCGGAGAGAGCAAAAATGACTGCACGACGCTGTAGCCATTTCCCCAGACGGCCGGCGTCAGCAGGGATAACAAGCCAACGATGAATCCGCCCAGCGCCAGTTGCCACGGAGGCGATAATTTCAGCCGAATAAAACCGTTATGAGTGGTGGTCATTAACCACATAAACAGCGGCCCGCAGACGCCAGCCACCAGCCCGGTGCTGATAATCATCGCATATTCCCGCACATGTAAATCCAGCGACAGGTGAACCGTATAGAGCAGGGCATTACCGCCGCTGAGCAAATGGGTGGTCAGTAATGCCACGACGGCGGAAATCACAACGGGGCCCAGCGACGCCAGCATCAGCGTGCCAAACAGGATTTCCGCGATAAAGAGGCTGCCCGCCAGCGGGGCGTGATACGCGCTGGCCATCCCTGCCGCAGCGCCGCAGGCGATCCACAATTTCCACTCTTCACGCGGGGTGCAACGCTGAGCAAAACAGGATGCCGCCAGCGCTGCCAGTAAGATCATGGCCCCTTCGCGCCCGATGGCGCTACCGCTGGCGACGACCAGCAGCGAAGCAAGGGACTTCACCAGACTTGCCCCGTAATCGAATTGCCCATCTGTTTGCAGGGCTTCCATGTAGTCGGTGGGGGCATGGGGGCGTTGTTGATTCATTTTCTGCCAGCCCCAGAGCAGCGCACCTGCCGCGAGGCCGCCCACGGCGGGGGTGATCAGTCGTCGCCAGGGAGAAAGGTTTGTCGCGGCATTCACCAGGCTTCCCGTATCGTTACGTAAAAAAAGCCATTCCAGCACCAGCATGGCGTGACGAAACCCGGCTACCGCCAGTGCGGCAAGGATGCCAATTATTGTCGCGATTAACAGGCGGCGAAACATCGCTCGCAGGTCAGGGTATGTATGTAGGCGGTGCATGGGCAGACCACACAGGCATTTTCAGGAGTGTCTATTTTGCGGGTAAACAGCGCGGGACGCAAAAGCACTGCGTGCGCAGGGGGAACTGCCCGATGGCGCTTCGCTTACCGGCCCGACAAGAATGTGCTCCGTAGGCTAGGTAAAGCGTAGCTGCCATCCGGCGTTTAGCTACTTTCGTGAATATTCAGCGCCCGACGGGTGCGGCCTGAACTGAGATAATCGGCAATGTAATCCTGCGAGATTTCGCCGTTATAGCGTCCTTCCTCATCGACAATGGGCATCCAGCTGGTGTTACTCTCGTACAGTTTCGACAGCACAATACGCAGGTTGTCTTCCGCTTTTCCGGTGACGCGAAACGGGTGGATTATATCCGCGCAGGTGCCGTTGGCGTTCCTGGCTTCACGACGCTTCACAAAGCCAAGCGGCTTGCCGTCGCTGTCGACAACGGTGATCGCGCGAATATCATTATCGTCCATGATGCCGAACGCCTCTGCCAGCGAGGTGGCGGTGCGGGCGGTCAGGGTGGGTTGTTGGTCGGTTACGTCGCCCGCCGAAACCAGCAGAAGACGTTTTAGCGTACGATCCTGACCGACAAATGAGCCGACGAATTCATTCGCCGGTTTTGCCAGCAATTCATCCGGGCTGGCGCACTGTATAATGCGGCCCTGGCGGAATACGGCAATCCTGTCGCCCAGTTTCAGCGCTTCATCAATATCATGGCTGACCAGCATCACCGTCTTTTTCAGCGCCCGCTGCATATCAAGAAACTGATTCTGAATCACCTCGCGGTTAATCGGGTCCACCGCACCGAAAGGTTCATCCATCAACAGTACCGGGGGATCGGCCGCCAGCGCGCGGATCACGCCGATGCGCTGTTGTTGACCGCCAGACATCTCTTTCGGGTAGCGATGCAGAAACTTTTTCGCATCCATTGCCACCATGTCCATTAACTCTTCCGCACGACGTTTGCAGCGGGTTTTATCCCAGCCCAGCATACGCGGGACAACCGTGATGTTCTCTTCGATGGTCATGTTGGGAAACAGGCCAATTTGCTGGATCACGTAGCCAATGTTGCGCCGTAGCGTGACGGTATCCATCGCACTGGTGTTTTGTCCGTTAATGAAAATATTGCCGCTGCTGGGCGCGATCAGCCGGTTGATCATCTTCAGGGTGGTGGTCTTGCCGCAGCCTGACGGCCCAAGCAGCACGCACATTTCACCTTCCGGCACGTTCAGATTGATGTTATCAACGGCGTTAAGCGGTTGGCCGTTCTTCTGTGAAAAGCGTTTGGTGAGGTTTTCCAGTTTTATCATTATCGTATCCCCTTAGGTGTCAGTACGACTTGCAGGCGATGCAGCAACCAGTCGAGCACAATGGCCAACAGACAAATCATCAGCGCACCGGCGATTAACATGCGGATGTCACTCCCGCCGATGCCGTTCAGTAACAGTAACCCCAGGCCGCCAGCGCCAATAACGGCGGCGATGGCCATCACGCCGATATTCATGACGACGGCAGTGCGAATCCCGCCAAAAATCACCGGCAGGGCCATCGGAATTTCTACCCAGCGCAGACGCTGCCAGAACGTCATGCCAATTCCGCGTCCCGCTTCGCGCAAGCCCGGCGGTAAACTGTCGAGCGCGGTGTGCGTGTTGCGCACAATCGGCAGCAGCGAGTAAAGAAAAACGGCGGTAATTGCGGGAAGGGCGCCAATCCCCTGACCGATCAGCGAAAACAGCGGGATCATCAAACCAAATAATGCGATGGACGGGATAGTGAGCAGCAGCGTCGCCGCCCCTAACACCGGCGTAGCCAGCCATTTATGACGAACAATCAGAATGCCCAGCGGCACGCCAATGATAATCGCCAGACCGACGGCCAGCGCAACCAGCCACAAATGCTGAAGAGTGAGGCTCGTCAGATAACCCGCGTTATCCATCATGTAATGAATCGTATCCATAAGCGCTCCTTACAGCAGACCTTTTTGTTGCAGGAATGTGCGCGCAACCTGCTGGGGTGACTGGTGATCGATGTCGACCTGCGCATTAAGCGTCGAGATGACGTCGTTATTGAGCAGCCCGGAAAGGGTATTCAGCGCATCATCCAGCCCCGGATGAGCATCCAGTATCTCTTTACGGACGACAGGCGTGACAGCGTAACCTGGGAAGAAGCCTTTATCATCTTCCAGCACCTTGAGGTCAAAACCCTTCACCCGGCCATCCGTGGTGTACACCAGACCGGCGTCCACAAAGCCATCGCGCACGGCGTTATAGACCAGACCCGGGTCCATTTGCCGAATCTGCGGACGGTCAAGCTGCATCTGGTAGGCATCCTGCAACGGCTTCATCCCGTCGCTGCGCCCGGAAAACTCAAGGTCGAGACCTAACATCCAGTTATTGTCAGGGTCGGTCTGGCGGATGTGTTCGATTTTCGCCACCATTTCCGACAGGGTGTTGATGTTCTCTGCTTCGGCGCGTTTGCGCTGCATGGCGAACGCGTAGGTGTTATTCATATTCGCCGGGTTTAGCCATACCAGTCCGAGCTTCGCATCCAGGCGTTTGACGGTATCGTAGGATTCCTGCGGGCTCATCCGTTTATCAATGTGGTTAAAAATGATCAGGGACGTGCCGGTGTATTCCCAGGTGATATCAATCTGCTTATTCACCATGGCATTACGTGAAATCACCGCCGCAATGTTGGTGCGCGGCTGAACCTGAAAACCCTTTTTTTGCAGGTACTGCACGGTCATGGCGGAAAGGATGTGTTGTTCGGTAAAACCTTTGGTTGCAAGGATCAACGGGGCCGCCTGAGCCTGTCCGGTAACGAGCAACGCGGCGGCAAGCCATCCCAGCAGATGTTTTTTTAATGTCATTCAGCGCTCCTTATTCTTATCGTTGTATCAGGCCGTATGCGGACTGAGGATGCGGCCAAGCAGGGCAAGCAGGCTGTCGAGAATCAGCGCCACCAGAGCGGTTGCCGTTGCGCCCAGAATCAGCGTCGGGAAGTCATTGAGGTAAATGCCGGGGAAAATCAGCTCGCCGTAGCTGCTGGCCCCAATCAGGAACGCCAGCGGGGCCGTACCCACATTAATCGCCGTCGCGATCCGAATCCCTGCAAGCATCACCGGCCAGGCATTGGGCAGCTCAACCTGACGCAGACGCTGCCATTTCGTCATACCGATGCCGTTTGCGGCTTCAATCAGGGAGGCGGGAACAGAACAAAGCCCGGCGTAGGTATTGCGCACGACAGGAAGAAGCGAGGCGAGGAACAGCGCGAAAATCGCCGGAACGTCGCCAATGCCGATAATCACCATCGCCAGTGCCAGTACGGCCAGAGGCGGCAGAGTATTGCCTACATTAAAGAGCTGCATTACGTATTCGGCGAATCCTTTGGCTGCCGGACGGCTCAGTAAAATGCCGCTGGGAATACCGATAACTAAGGCGAAGAACATGGAGGTAAAGACGAGGAGTAAATGCTGTTTGCCCAAATAAAGCAGATCAACCTGACGCGCTTTAATGGTTTCCAGACCCACTCCCCAAACCAGCAGCGCCAGCACAAGAGCGATCGCGCCAGTAAACCCGAGCACGCGTTTTAACGTAAAAGTGTGCATTGCGGTGTGTCTCCCTGTTTGCATGCGTTATGGCAACGAAAGAGACGTTGCGTGTTGTTATGCCATGTAGCGGCAGGGTGTTTTGAGCTATAGCAACACGTCGGGAAGGATTCCAGCGAGACAGGTATTTAAATTAGCAGGCTATGCATGCCCGTTGCTCATTTGCCCTTACAGGGCTAAGGATGTGCGCGAATGTGAAGAATTGTCTTAAAAATGGAAAGTTAAAGTGACGTTGTCACTTATCGGGAAGGGGAAACAACCGGTTTTTGACGATAAAGGCAGGGCGCGCCCTGCCTGAAAAAGCATTAGCGAAACAGCGGTTTTACGGCGACAGGGATCAGCAACTGAGACTGCCACTGCGCCAGCGTTTGCTGTGCCAGCTCACCTGCCGCCTGGTAAAATGGATGGTTTGCGCCTTCGATGAAAACCGCCAGGAAGCGCGCAGACCACGGCAACAGATGCCAGGCCAGCAATTGTTCGCATTCGCTATGACGACCATTTTCCGCAAGCCAGGCAGCCAACAGCAGCAGGGAACCAAAATGATCTTCCGGTTCATTTTGCTGGATCTCAAACTGGATGCCGTTGTCCCGCATCCACTGGCGTAATGCCAGCGTAGACTCGCCAAACAACACGCTTTCACGGTCCAGCCAGACCGATCCCCAGGGAGGCGACGGAAGCGCCCAGGGACCGACAAACAGACGTTGCCAGGCTTGCGGGAGCGGCTCCTCGATGTCGGCCTGAAAAACCGCCGCAATCGGCGCCAGAACCTCCGGTGAAAGTGGCCACTGCGCCTGCCAGCCGTCGGTTTTTAACGCTGAAACCAACGGGGCGGCTTCGGTACTGTCTGGCGCATAATAAAACAACGCGCCCAGCACGCGTGCAGCCATAGAAAAATCGTCACGTTGTGAAAAAGAAGTCATGAAACCATCCTGAAAGGTGCGGGTTTCCCCGCACGCGTAAGTTAACCTGCAACGGCCATTCCGACTGTCATATGCAGGCCGTAAAACAATCCGCGACCTATGATTTCGCCGCCAAGCACCAGGATTAACCCCAGCAACAATCCGGCGACGTGCAGTTCTTTGCGGCGCACTAACGGGCATATCCAGCAACCCAGCCCGGCAGCAAGCAGCACTACGCGCCAGACCTGTAAGCGGCCATAGTCTGGAACCAGCGCGCTCGCCTGTTGCACGGAGCTGTGGATCGCCCCAAGCGACATGCCTTGCATGATGATTACGGCCGCGCAGACTAACAGCGCCAGCACGCTGATGCTTGCGAACGTCGTGCCGTTGAATCTGGCGCGCGCGGCGCGCAATATCAGCGCCGCAAATAGCGGCCCGCTCAGGAACACCGTCAGGAAGAACGCCAGCGTCGTGTAGCCATTATACCAGGTAGGAACGGTATCGATCTGATAGACTCGCGTCATTGCCCAGACAAATACCACCCCGAGTACCATGCTGACCAGCAGCCAGATTTTGCCCAGTGCTTCCGGCATCTTGCCGAGCACAGCCACCAGCCACCAGAAACCGCCTACGGCAAAAAAGACAGAGCCAGCGGCAATTTCATTACTCAGCGCGGAAGCGCCCACCCGGTTAAGCGAGTTAAACGCGCGGAACGGCGAGCCGAGGTGCATGATCGACGCCAGAAAACCCAGCCCCATGACGACCCATAAAAAGAACATGCCGCGCACAATACGCCGTCTGCTGGCCGCATCGTCTTTCGCCGCAAACCAGCCCAGACCGCTGACAATCAATGCGCCGACAACGCATTGACCGAACACCGTAAACAGCACCAGCGGCCATTCATGCCATCCATTTCCCATTTTATACCTCCTTCGGATTTGCCAGATAACCCGTGGTATCCCCGGTCGGGCGGCTGTTGGCGTTGGGTTTAATCACAATGTTCGGTCTGGTGAAGTGCGCACCCGGCAGCGGCGCAACGGCCGCCAGCGTGCCATGTTTCTTCCGCAGCTCTTCTATCGGGCCAAAGTCCAGCGCGCGCAGCGGGCAGGACTCGACGCAGATCGGTTTTTTGCCGTCGGCAACGCGGTCATGACAGCCGTCGCATTTGGTCATGTGGCCTTTGGCGGCGTTGTACTGCGGCGCACCGTACGGGCAGGCCATATGGCAGTAGCGACAGCCGATGCAGACATCCTCATCCACCACCACAAAACCGTCCTCGCGTTTGTGCATCGCGCCACTCGGGCACACTTTCGTGCAGGCCGGGTCTTCGCAGTGGTTGCAGGAGATGGAAAGATAGTAGGCAAAGACATTCTGGTGCCAGACGCCATTGTCCTCCTGCCAGTCGCCGCCCGCATATTCATAGATGCGACGGAAGCTGACGTCCGGGGTTAAATCTTTGTAGTCTTTGCAGGCCAGTTCGCAGGTTTTGCAACCGGTGCAACGACTGGAGTCAATAAAAAATCCATATTGGGTTGTCATCGGTTACTCCTTATACCTTCTCAACCTGAACGAG